>NZ_LMLS01000001.1:0-1325000 GCF_001421995.1 Sphingomonas sp. Leaf231 | reverse complement strand
GGTCCTAAGGTAGCGAAATTCCTTGTCGGGTAAGTTCCGACCTGCACGAATGGCGTAACGACTTCCCCACTGTCTCCAGGACATGCTCAGCGAAATTGAATTCTCCGTGAAGATGCGGAGTACCCGCGGTTAGACGGAAAGACCCCGTGCACCTTTACTGCAGCTTCAGAGTGGCAGTGGACAAGAACTGTGTAGCATAGGTGGGAGGCTTTGAAGCATCGGCGCCAGCCGGTGTGGAGCCACAGGTGAAATACCACCCTGTTGTTGTCTATTGTCTAACCTCGTACCGTGAAACCGGTACAGGGACCCTCTGTGGCGGGTAGTTTGACTGGGGCGGTCGCCTCCTAAAGAGTAACGGAGGCGCGCGAAGGTTGGCTCAGGCCGGTTGGAAACCGGCTGTTAGAGTGCAATGGCATAAGCCAGCCTGACTGCGAGACTGACAAGTCGAGCAGAGACGAAAGTCGGTCATAGTGATCCGGTGGTCCCTCGTGGAAGGGCCATCGCTCAACGGATAAAAGGTACGCCGGGGATAACAGGCTGATAACCCCCAAGAGCTCATATCGACGGGGTTGTTTGGCACCTCGATGTCGGCTCATCACATCCTGGGGCTGGAGCAGGTCCCAAGGGTTTGGCTGTTCGCCAATTAAAGTGGTACGTGAGCTGGGTTCAGAACGTCGCGAGACAGTTTGGTCCCTATCTGCCGTGGGCGTCGAAATTTGAGAGGAGTTGACCCTAGTACGAGAGGACCGGGTTGAACGTACCTCTGGTGTACCTGTCGTCGTGCCAACGGCGCAGCAGGGTAGCTATGTACGGACGGGATAACCGCTGAAAGCATCTAAGCGGGAAGCCTCCCTCGAGATAAGATTTCACAGGACGGTCGGAGACCACGACCTTGATAGATCGGATGTGGAAGCGCGGTAACGCGTGAAGCTAACCGATACTAATCGTCCTATTCGCGCTTGATGAGCTCACACCCCCAACAACAGCGTTGGGCGTGGGTGATCATCTCACAACCAGTATCAGTGCATCGATTTTGAACCTCTCCGANTCCTATTCGCGCTTGATGAGCTCACACCCCCAACAACAGCGTTGGGCGTGGGTGATCATCTCACAACCAGTATCAGTGCATCGATTTTGAACCTCTCCGAMCCGGCAYAAAAGCCGGCAASGAAATCCGTGCTGGCTCCATTGCCTGGTGGCCATAGCGTCGGTGTCCCACCCGATCCCATCCCGAACTCGGACGTGAAACCCGACCGCGCCAATGGTACTATCGCTCAAGCGATGGAAGNGAAATCCGTGCTGGCTCCATTGCCTGGTGGCCATAGCGTCGGTGTCCCACCCGATCCCATCCCGAACTCGGACGTGAAACCCGACCGCGCCAATGGTACTATCGCTCAAGCGATGGAAGAGTAGGTCGCCGCCAGGCATTGAAGCCAGCACGAACACAAAGAACCCATCCACAATCCAMAYACCATCCCGCCATCCATGGCAGGAATACCTCGGCGCGGGGTGGAGCAGCCCGGTAGCTCGTCAGGCTCATAACCTGAAGGTCACAGGTTCAAATCCTGTCCCCGCAACCACCCATCCATGGCAGGAATACCTCGGCGCGGGGTGGAGCAGCCCGGTAGCTCGTCAGGCTCATAACCTGAAGGTCACAGGTTCAAATCCTGTCCCCGCAACCAACAATACACAAACGCCCCAGACCACACGGTCCGGGGCTTTCCTGCGTTCGGGGCGCAGGCCCTGCGCGAACGCCAGCATCCGGTACAGGCCACCGTCGAGCTGGACGGGCCGGCGCTTCGCTTCACCCGTGCCCCCGGGCTCTCACCTGCTTTAGTCGGGTCGTCAGTGGGCGCGAGCGCCATCGTCGTCCTCCATACCTGCCATGATGCGTGGCGGCAGTGCATCGCTGATGATCTTCTCCGCATCCGGAGTGAGGCGCGGGAAGCGATCACGCTTGCCGAGCACCTCGACCCATGCGCCCCGGTGCTGCTGCACCGCGATCTGTCGACCATCCCCATGGTGACGGTGAAGGACATCGCGCCGGATGGCACCATGATCCGGCTGCTTGGCCTCAGCGCGCGTTCCAGCTTCGCCTAGTCGGATGAGGGTTGTGCGACGATCCCGCCGGCCCTTGCCTGCCGGACGATCCGGCGAACGCGCCGACCGCCGCGACGAGGCATGCAGCTTCGCTGGCCGCCGCCTCGCCTCGCTACTGCGCCTCGCGCTCACTGCTCGGCTCGCTTACACGCGCGCGGTCGGCAGCGGCGAGGCGTTCGTCCTTGTCGGTGCCGCCTTGCGTAGCGGCTATAGCGACGACCGAGCTTGTCACACTTTACTTATATCCGCGGCTCCAACCTGACCAAAGCCAATGCCGGCTATCGCTTCGCCACGGCATCGAGGTGATGGTCTGGGTGCGCAATCTGCTCGACGCCGAGCGTATCCAGGGCCTGGCCATGCGGGCCGGCAACTCCGGCCTGATCCTCGGCTTGCCACGCGGCCCGCGCCCGAGCGGGGCAACCGTGCGCTTGCGGATGGAGAGCCTAGCGGCCGTTGCCAGCCAAGAGCGGAAAAGAGAAACAGCGAGCCTCGTTCGTCGCCGCGAGCGACAAATTCAGCGGTGCCTTTCACTGTCGATAGTGGGCCCAGCGCTTCGATGATCCGGCATCCGGCAACGGTGCCGCCGCCACAGAAATAGATGACACCTTCAATTCGCGCCGGAGTGCGGGCAGATCAGCGGGCTCGCGATCCACGTGTTGCAAACGTTCATTGGCGATCGGGCCGATACCAGCACAGTCGCACGCTCGATCATCCGACGAGTCCACCAGCGCGAACACCTGATCGAGCGAAAGGCCCAGATCGTGGGTGCGTCGGATGAAAGACCGGCATCCCATCTCGTCCACGCCATTGGTGCGGTAGTTGCCTGCACAGCGGATGGGCTTCGGCAACGGGCCGATACGCGGGTAATAGCCCGTCGTTTTGACCTTCGTGTTGGTTGCCTTGCCCAGATCGGCGATCGTCAACGCCGTGTTCTCGACCCCTCCAACTGCTGCAGACCTTACCGGGGGGGGCGCCCAGGTTGAAGGCTTGTCGACATGGCAGGAGAGCCGTGATGGTTGCGCCGTCCCATCGCCATGACGCCGTTCGGCATGGCGGGTCGTGCGGTGGGTGGTGTTCGTGATCAGCGCCGGCGTACTCGGGGTCGAAGCCGTCGCGGGCGTGACGGCGCTGTGCTGGCGTGCACGCGCCGCGCTCGCGAACGACGTTTGCCGGTCTGACAGCGGCCATGTTAGCCGCGAGCAGAAGGCAAGATGAGCAAGCGACCGCGCCGAAACGATAGCCTGGCGTTCAAGGCCAAGGTGGCGCTGGCCGCCGTGAAAGCCGAGAGGACGATGGCCGAAATGTCGCAGCAGTATGACGTTCACCCGAACCTCATCAATCAATGGCGGTCGCGGCTGCTGGAGGGTGCGGCAGACGTGTACGGTGCGGATCACGCCGCGACCGAGCCGGCTGTCGACGGAACGGTGCTGCATGCAACGCTCGGCGCGCTGACGCTGGCGAACGAATTTTGGCCGGTGCGCCCGGGAAGGGCATCGGGGGCGATAGCTACGAGAGGTTCAAGGGCATCTGCTCATGACCGATTAGGATCGAGTGGCAGGAGCATCAGCTTGCCTGATGCTCCGAACGTTGCCATCCCCGACATGGGATCATAATCAGCCTTCATGAGCGAAGAACGTCGAAACCCGGATCATGCAGGTTTCCGCCGGCTCATGCTGTGCCGGATATTCGTACTCGCGTGGTTCGCTGCCACGATCATCGCCAGCCTGTTCCCGCAATCGTCCGCTGGCGGCGCTGCGGCCGGGATACAGTTTCTGGCACTGCTTGGCTTCGTTCTCGTCCACGCCTCGCTCGCGGGCGGCTGGCCCGGCGCCTTCGCTTTCTTCGCCATCATGGGGGCCGCCAGTTTCGTGCTGGAGGCGATCAGCATCGCTACGGGGGTGCCGTTCGGCTTCTTCCACCACAATACGGCGGGTCCGCGCTTGCTGGGCGTGCCTATGGCCGTTCCCATCGGCTATGCGGTGTTCGGTTGGCCGGCCTGGGCACAAACCATGACCCTGATGCGCAGCCTTGGCACCACAAGCCGCACGGCGTTGCTAAGTGCACCGGTCGTCGGCACTTTCCTCCTTGCCGGCTATGACTATCCCTGGGACCCGATCGGCGCGACCGTCCTCAAGGTCCACGGTTTCCGCGATCCGAGCGGCCTGTTCGGCGTGCCGCTGAGCAACTTTCTGGGCTGGCTCGTGACCGGCTGGGTCGCGTTCCAGATTCTCGCACGAGTGCAGCGAGGCTTCGTACGAACGTCCGCGGCAGAAACCATGACCTTCGCGCTCCTGCCGCCGATGATCTGGATCGGCACTGCGCTGAGCTATTTCCTTCAATACGCTGTCGCGGCGCCGGGTACGACGAGCGTCGGGGAACGGACGTTCGTCATCGCCGACATCTACGAGGCGTCGGCCGCGATCAGCCTCCCGGCGATGATACTCCCCGCCATCATCACGATCATCGCCGCGATATCCCGCCCCCGGCTGATCTCCGTTGCTCCGGCGGATACGTCGGGTTAGCCCCCTTATCGGTGAATCGGCCTAGTCGGGGGGAGAGCCACCTCGCCCGTGCGCTGCCAGGGTGGTGGGCGCATATACCCGCTCCGCCGCCGCTGTCGCGTTCGCCCGGCCAACCGCCGACGCTTCAGCAGCCGATCCGGTCTTCGCGAAAAGGCACTGCGTTCAATCGACCGGCACACGCCGGGGATGGTGCTTGCCAAAGGGTCCAATCAGTCGCCGATAATCCGCTTCCGCTTGCCCATATGCTTCACCCGTCAGATCTTCGAGCTTTTGGCGATCGAGGATGCGGACGAGTCCGCGAGTGGCCCGGATCATACCGGCGCCCTCCAGGACGTGCAGCGACATCGTCACGCTGGAGCGCTCCGCCGCGATCATCATCGCCATGAATTCGTGGGTCAGCGGGATCTCGTCGCCGTCATGCCGATCGTGACACATCAGCAACCAGCGCGCGAGCCGCGCCTCGATGCGTTGGTGCGCGTTCGATACCGCGCTGTGCGCAGCCTGAACAAGGAAGGTCTGGACGTAACGTAACATTATCCTGCGTAGTGTCGCACTTTCCTCGACCGCTGCCAGAAACCTGGATGTTTCGATACGAAGCGCGCTGGGGCCATCGACCTGAATGAAGATTTCGTGCGGTGACGTATTTTCGCCGAGCAGAGCCGGAGTTCCGGCAAACCCCTCCCGCCCGAAGATGCCGACTTCGGTACGGCCATGATCGGTGGTCTCGGAAATGATCGACGCCACGCCTCCTTCAGGGAACCAGATCGACCAGATCGGTTGCCCCCGTTCGAGCAGCACCTTTCCGCGATGGAGTTCCTCGCGCACCAGATGCGGCTTGAGCAGTTCAAGATCTTGCGGCGAAAGCGCTTCGAGCAAGATGTTCGTTGAGTAACGTTCGGCTGAATGCGACACATCCGCCCTTTCATTCGCGACAGGGCGCTGCGGCCCTTCAGTCGATCTCGCCTCGATCATTCGAGATCGATGTGGATGATGAGTTGATCTCGCGCATTTACCAGAACCGGGCCAGTCTCTGTGCGACATCGCACAATCGTGGCGGGCGGCGACTTGATCGGGAGCGGCTGCCCGGCGGTGCCTGATCGGTGGGCGCACCACGCTGCTTGATCTTGCGCAATCGTGATCGTGTCGCGTCCCACAAAGGGTGGCGGTGGCATTCATTAACGTAGAAAATCGTTTTGAATCAGGTCTTACGGTGGGCCCTCGACCATGATCGACGAACAAAGCTACTTCTACCGTCGCGCTGAAACGGAACGGGAGCGAGCGCAGCACGCGGCCGATCCAAGGGCGGTGAGGGCACACGCCCAACTTGCCGAAGCGTATCTCAAACGCATCGACAGGCCGGGCAGCACCGACGCGAGCGAAAGCGAGATGGCGCGATGCCGGCGTGGGCGACACGCTGCTGCAAGAGACGCATCACCGGTGCAGCAACGACCTTCAGATGATCGTAAGCCTGCTGTCGCTTCAGAGCCGTCGCGCCAGAAGCGACGAAACCCGCGTGGCGCTGAGCGACGCCGCCGACCGGTTTGCGGTGCTCGCCCATGCACGATCGGCCATGTTCGATGGGGGAACATCGAGCCTGGAAATCGCGCTCCGCCGCGTGTGCCATGCGCTCTCGCTTCATGCCGAGCCACGCTCGATCGCGATCACGTTTCGCGTCGATCAACCGGTCGGCGACATGCCGGCGGACCGCATTGCCGCGGTCACCCTCGTTGCCAACGAACTGATAACGAACGCGATCAAGTATGCGTTTCAGGCTGGGGTACCGGGACAGATCACGGTGACTGTCGGCCGCAGCGCTGATGGAGCCGCCGTGGTGGCCGTCGTCGACGATGGCATGCCGTTTCCGGACCAGCCACCGCCAGGCGGTAGTGGGCTGGGTCTCCGACTTGCCAGACGATTGATGACGTCGATCGATGGTCAGCTGATCGAGCCGACCGGGACTGGCAAGGCCTTCGAACTCAGGTTTTCAAACAACAACAAGCAGGTGACGGCATGAACACGTCCTCCGCCCATTCGGCATTGTGGGAAACCGCGCTGGTTCGGTCGCCGATGCTTTCACCCGCGGACCGTGAAGCGTTGATACAGATTGCCGCGGAGCCGCGGCCGTTCAAGGCCGGAGTGGATCTTATCGTCGAAGGTGGCCGTACCGACACCATATTCATCATCCCGCGCGGATGGGCGTGCCGTTACAAGATAACGCGCCAGGGTGCTCGCCAGATTACCGGGATCGTCGTGCCGGGCGACGTGTGCAATCTTGATTCGTTCATGCTTCCCCAGGTGAACTACGCGGTGAGGACGATCACGCCGGGTGTCGCCATCGGGCTGCCCCGCGAGCGTGTGCAGGCGCTCGCGGCCGACAGCCCCGCGATCGCCCGCGCATTCACCTGGCTGACGATCGTCGAGAATGCGATCCTGAGCGAATGGGCGCTGTCGCTGGGCCGGAAAACGGCACACGAGCGTCTGGCGCACCTGTTCTGCGAGTTTGCCGTCCGGCTGGGCTGCGCAAAAGGCGACAGGGCCAGCTATGACATGCCTATCACGCAGGAGCATATCGCGGACGCCCTGGGTCTGACCGCGGTGCACGTCAACCGAATGATCCAGCAGCTTCGCCGTGAAGGGCTGCTTGTGACGCAATCCCGGCGGGTGACCTTGCCGAACATGGCGGCGCTACGGCGGATCGCCAGCTTTGATGAGGGATATCTTCAGGCCGACGAGCCGGGCGACGTCGAAGCTACGACGACGGCACCCTGGCTGCGTGGCTCCACGACGCATGCTCGCGGCGTGCAGAGTTACAACGTGCAGGCGTAGCGCCGCGTCATTATTCCCGCCGCCCGACGGGTATTCGCCGCCTTGTCGGCAAGCGTCGGGCGGCGGGGAGACGACGGCCGATGTACAGAGACAGCGGCTGGTAGGGATCAGGCCGCCAGCAGCTGCGGGAGCGGGCGAGGCCCAATCCCGCTTTCCGCCGCCAGTTTCGCGAACATGCCGCCCATGTTCACCAGATCGTCGAACGTGCCGCTTTCCACGATCCGGCCCTGATCGAGCACGATGATCCGATCTGCTGCGCGGATAGTGGACAGCCGATGCGCGATGACGAAGGTGGTGCGTCCCCGCCGAAGCCGATCCAGACTTGCCTGGAGCTTGGCTTCGGTCTCGACATCCAGCGCCGACGTGGCCTCGTCCAGCAGCAGGATCGGTGCATTCTTCAGGATTGCACGGGCGATCGCAATGCGCTGACGCTCGCCGCCCGAAAGACCCTGTCCGCGGTCACCGACGGGACTCTGAAAACCGCCCGCCTTCCGCATGATGAAGTCATAGGCACCCGCCAGGCGAGCGGCATCCTCGATCTGCTCAGGTGTCGCAGATGGATCACCCATGGCGATATTCTCGGCGATCGTGCGGTTGAACAGCCCGGCTTCCTGAAACACCACACCGGTCGCGGCCCGTAACGAAGCAAGCGTCACCGCGCGGATATCCTGACCGTCGATCAGGATGCGACCGCGGCCGGGATCATAGGCGCGCTGAAACAGACCCATTGCCGTGGACTTGCCGGATCCGGTGGGGCCGACGATCGCAACGGTCTGACCGGGATGCGCTTCGAAGGTCAGATCATGCACCGCGCCCGATCCGCTCGGGTAGCAAAAGCTGACCTGCTCGAAACGCACATGGCCGTTCGTCACGTGGAGGGGACGCGCATCTGGATGCTCGGCGATTGCCGATTCCTCATCAAGCACCGCGAAGAACTGTTGAAGCATCGGCCGCCGCAGCATCGTTTGCATGAAGAAGCCGGCGAGCTGGTCGCACCGACCGATCAGCAGGGTGGTGAAGCCGATGAACGATACGATGTCCCCGATGCTCGCCTGACCGCGCGCGGCAAGCCATGCGCCGATAGCGAAAATTAGCACGATCGAGAGCGACGAAGCCCCTTTCGTGAGCACGCTGGCGATCGCCCACCAGTTAAGCACAGGGTATTGCGCGGCAAGAACCTGCTGTAGCGAGTCACGGATCGTGCGCAATTCACTATTGGCCGCAAGGAAGCTTTGCAGCACCGAGACGTTGCCGAACAGGTCGCCGACATGACCGGACAGGGTGGTGAAGTTTTCTTCGACCTGTCGTTGCCCCGCCGATGTTTTGCTCGATACCAACGCCGTGACGCCGAAATAGACCGTCATCATGACCATTAGAACACAGGCAAGTCGCCAGTTCAGCAGGAATGCCGCCGGTAACATCGCGGCGAGGCAGGCGATGTTGGTCATCTGCTCACGCAGGACGGGCAGCCATAGGCCGAACAGGGCGTCGATGCCCGAGTTAAGGATGCGCAGCATACGGCCCGAGCGGGCTTTGGTATGGAACGAGGGCGGCAAGGCGAGAAGGTGCTCGGTAAAGCTTGCCATCGCCGCGAGCCGGCGGCGATGCGCCAGCCGATCGGCTGTGAGCGCAACGACCATTCCGGAGACGAACACGACGAAGCTCAGGCTCGACCACATGCCGACATGACGGAGCGGATCCGCACCGCGCGCGAGGGCATCGACCGCCGCGCCGAACAGCAACGGTTCGGCGACATGGAGCAAGCCGATCACGATGCTCGCGCTTACGATAGCCAAGGCCCGGGTGCGCTCGACGGCAAGCAATCGCAGGGCACGGACGAGTTCGCCCGGCTGGCGAGCGTGCCGCTTTCCTTTTTCCGCCTCAGCCATCGCAACCTCTTCAGCCGATAAACATCGCAGGCCGCCCTCCCATCGCCGTGAGAAGGGCAGACTGGCGGGTCGCGGGGACCTCGCTGAAAACCGGCCTACGGGATGTGATCTCAAGCTTTGGTTAACGGCGCGGATAACGCCTTGATGATCGGTGACATTTAAGCAGGGGGCGGCGCTTACGCGTCCGCGATGGCAAGGTCGGCGGCGCGCGCCGGTGATGGGAAGGCGCGTTCGCCCCTCCAGCGTCGCGGCCCTTCCCGATTCGGCCGCACGTTCTTTCGTCGCCTGTTCGGGATCATGTTCGCTGATCGCCCGGCGATCCGTTTGCAAGTCGAGAATCCGTGCGCCCCGGCAAAGGCGCGACAAGCTTCAGGCTGCCTTCGATCGTCTGCCGGTCGCGCCCATGTCGCTCGCAAAGCGAGACAGGCTTTCATCGAGACCGATCGACGCGCAACGCTCACTCGAAAGACCTGCGCGAAGCGGTCGCGTCGCTCGCCAGCCTAGTAAGTCTCCGGGAACTTCTTCAATCAGGTTCGCATCGAGGTTGAGCTTGTCGGCGATCCGATGGGCAAAGCCTGCCCAGCTCATCGCCTCCGCCCCGGCCACGTGACAAACGCCGACCGTCTGGTCGATAAGCAGGTCCAGCGCGGCATCGACCATAGCCGGTGCGAATGTCGGGCTGACGACATGATCGTCGGCGGCGCGAAATATTCGGCCCTCCGAAAGGGCATTCGCCGCCGAGACGGCGAAATCGTGCTGGTCTTCCGTGGAGAAGAGCGCGGCGGTTCGCACGACCAGCGCGAGCGGGAGGTCTGCACATCCCCGCTCCATGGCTGCCTTGCTCCGGCCAAGCGCGTTGAGTGGATTCGGTGCATCGGACTCGACGTACGATCGATCGATGGTGCCATCGAAGACCAGCTCGCTGGAGAAGTTGAGGCTCGCAATGCCCCGATCGGCGCAAATTTCGGCCAGCGCGATCGCGTCCGTCGCGTTCGCCGCATGGCATGTGGCCTCATCGTCTTCGGCATCGTCGATGCGGGCCCAGCCGGCCGCGTTGACGAGCGCCCACGGCTTCACCTGATCCAGGACGGTGCCGATCGCACAGGGACGTTCGAGATCCCGCGCGCCTTGGTCGATCAAACGATACCCGATGCCACGCTGGCGGCAAGCGCGCGCGAACAACCGTCCCATTGCCTCACCGGCGCCGCAGATCAATAGCGTCGGCGCCGGCGTCGGCGTGGTCGAGGGCGTTACTCGCACGTCTGGCCGGGCAGGGTGACTCAGCGCCGGATAGATCAGCCGATCCGCCCGGCGCCACCAGCCCGGCTCATCCGCCACCGGGTGGCGCGCGGTACCTGTCGGCAGCCCCTGCCACAGCGATGCCAGGGCCGTCGGTCGCGGCGTGCCGGTCGCCACGTCGAACACGCCCGGCTCGTACACGCCGGGTCCGGTCAGCAGGGTGTTCCAGCCATGACTGCCAAGCAGCGACCAGGCTGTCACCGCCTGAATGTCCACTCCTGCATCGCGCAGGGCCACGCATGTATCCCATGCCTCCGCAGCCCAGCGGAGTTGCTCCTCTCGGGTGCACCCATTGTGGACCTCGGTGACGGCAAGTGGCGTGGCATAGCGTTCCCACGCTTCGCGAAGGGTGCCGGCAAGGCCTGCGGGCGGTGGATCGAGGACGCGTACAGCTTCGATATCTGCGTAGCGATGGCAGGCGTTGCCGCCGTGAGTTTGCCGGGGGTATCGTTGCAGACGATGATCCAGAAAACGATCGCTCGTCAGATAGTGGTTCACGCCAACAACATCGGGTGGACAGGGATCATCGGCAATCCGGCGAAGTCGTTCGGCAAAGCCCAACCCGACCAGCCGGCTCCAAAGCGGGTGGTCGGGTACGATGCGACCGAACAACAGGTCCCAACTCGCCCAGCGGCGAACATTGTCGAAGGCCGCTTGCTCCGCCAGGTTCAGGGTCGCGTACGTTCGACCGAGATCGTCCGTTTGGATGAGCCGTGCTGAAGGATTGATCTCGCGAACAGCCCGCATGGCGGCGCGCGTGCCATCGACCTGATTCAGGAGCGCGCACCAGAGCGACCTCTCATCACGAGCATGAGGGTACCAGTGCCCGTACAGCGCCGAGAACCGCGCCGTCGTCAACGGTTCATTGACCGGCGTCCAATCCTGAATCCACGGATAGCGCCGCGCAACCTGTCCGGCATAATGGCCGAGCCCGGCGGAGAACGCATCGTCGAGAAGGTTGGTATGGGCTGGCCCGCTGCCATGATGCACAAGCCCGGCGATCGGACGGATGCCGAGTTCGCGAAGCCGCGATAGCCGCCGGTCCGTCCATGACCAGTCGGCCTCCTTCATCGGGTCGGGCGCCACCCGTTCCCATAGAATTGGATAACGAATGGCCGCCATCCCCAATGACGAGAAGATCTCCAGATCGTTCAGGCGATCATGATGACCGCTTAGTCGCGTCTGGTCGTGATAGCCGCCCGCGGTGCGATTTACGGTACACTCCGGCCCGCCCCAAAGTTGCAGAACCATCGATACCCCCTCCCGTTCGCTGAACGGGCGCCAGACGGCATCGTTCCTGAAATCATATTGATTTGCAGCAGGAATCAATAGCTTAGCCGGAACCCGCTACAGCGCTGCCAAGTTTCCCGATGCAATTAGGGAAAGAGGGGATAATTGTGCCTACCGAGCAGTCTTCCGATCCGGCCTTGGCGCCCGCTTTCACAAAGGGCCCGCGTCGTCCCACGGTGATCTGTTTTAGTCATCTGCGTTGGGCTTTTGTGTTTCAGCGTCCGCAGCACCTGATGACCCGCTTCGCGGTGACCAACGACGTCTTGTTCTGGGAAGAGCCGCAATATCGGTCGGGAGCATCCACACTAAGTCGCCATATCTGTCCGGACAGCGGCGTGATCGTTCTCACGCCGCAACTCGACGAAAGCCTGCGCGGGAGCGAGGATGCGACGCTTGCTGCGCTCCTCGATGACGAACTCGGGCCGGACCGCGCCGAAGTGATCCGTTGGTACTACACGCCGATGATGTTGCCGTTTTCGGATCATGTGGCGGCTGCCTGCGTCGTCTACGACTGCATGGACGAACTGTCCGCGTTCAAGGGTGCGCCGCCGGAGCTGCTTGCGCGTGAACAATTGCTGATTGAGCGAGCCGACCTCGTCTTTACCGGCGGGACCAGCCTGTACGAGGCGAAGCGGGAGCGCCACGGTAATGTGCATGCCTTTCCCTCCAGCATCGATGTTTCGCACTTCGCACGCGCGCGAAAGCAACCCGTGGTCGAGCCGGAAGACCAGTCGCTCCTCCCTTCGCCACGGCTCGGATTTGCCGGCGTTGTCGACGAGCGAATGAACCTGGACCTGCTTGCCGCCGTTGCCGATGCACATCCGGAATGGTCGATCGTCGTGATCGGGCCAATCGTGAAGATCGACGAGGCAACCCTGCCACGCCGCGCCAATATTCATTATCTTGGCGGCCGGTCTTATACGGCATTGCCGGACTATATGGCGGGCTGGAATGTCGCCTTGATGCCATTTGCCATCAACGAAGCGACCCGCTTCATCAGTCCGACCAAGACGCCGGAGTATCTGGCCGCCGGATGCCCGGTCGTAAGCACCCCGATCACCGACGTCGTTCGTCATTACGGCGATCTGCCGGGTGTCAGCATCGCAGATACGGCCGAGGAGTTCGTCGTCGCTTGCGAAGAGGCGTTGAAGATGCGCGCCGCCGGCGATGCATGGCGCGAGGAAGCCGATACGCAGCTCGCACGGGGATCATGGCGGAGCACGACGCTCGAAATGGCGGCGTTGATCAACGCGGAGATCGCGAGCCGCAACCGTCACGAACCGATCGTGTCGCCCGTGACATGGCCGCCGGTTCGCCAGCAGTACGACGTCATGATCGTCGGCGCGGGATTTGCCGGCGCGGTGATGGCCGAACGGCTTGCCGCGGACGGTGGCAAGCGCGTGCTGGTGGTCGACCGCCGTCCGCACATCGCCGGCAACGCGTATGATCATTATGATGCCGCCGGCATATTGGTGCACCGATATGGACCGCACATCTTCCACACGAACTCGACCGAGATATTCGATTACCTCTCCCGGTTTACGGAATGGCGGCCGTACGAGCATCGCGTGCTCGCCGATGTCGATGGCCGGCGCGTGCCGATGCCGATCAACCGGACGACCCTGAACCTGCTGTACGGGCTGAACCTGTCGAGTGATGCCGAGGTCGAAGCTTTTCTGGCCGCGCGTGCCGAACCGATAGATGCGGTCCTCACCTCGGCGGACGTCGTGATATCGAAGGTGGGACGGGAACTCTACGAAACCTTCTTCCGCGGTTACACGCGCAAGCAATGGGGTATGGACCCGTCGGAGCTGGACAAGTCGGTGACGGCACGTGTGCCGACCCGTACCAATGACGATGACCGATATTTCAGTGATCGGCATCAGGCGATGCCGCGCGACGGCTTTACCAGGATGTTCGAGGCGATGCTCGACCATCCTAACATCGACGTGCTGCTAGGTGTCGATTATTCGGACGTACGTGCGGCCTATCCGCACGACCATCTGGTCTTTACCGGCCCGATCGACGAGTATTTCGACTATCGTTACGGACGGCTACCCTATCGCTCATTGCGTTTCGAACATCTAACGCTGGATGAGGAGCAGCATCAACCGGTCGCGGTGGTCAACTATCCCGGAGAGGACGTACCCCATACCCGGGTGACCGAGTATAAGCATCTGACCGGGCAAGTCGCGGATCGAACCAGTATAACGTACGAATACCCAAGTGCGACCGGAGACCCCTATTACCCGATCCCGCGTGAGGAAAATCAGGCGTTGTTCAAGCGCTATGAGGCGCTGGCTCTGGCCGAACCCAACGTAACCTTCGTCGGGCGTCTCGCCACGTACCGCTACTACAATATGGACCAGGTCGTCGGACAGGCGCTTGCAACATATCGACGGCTCAAATCGAAACTAAGCGAGTTGGTGCCGGCAGGAGATCCTGTCGTAATCGCAGATGCGGCTGCGGAGTGAGCATCGCAGCTGCGGGAGTGATATGACTTCAGGCGGGGACACGCGTTCGCGCCCGAGATCCGAAACGCCGATGATCGACCACCGCTCTGACGGCGATATCCCCCAGGCAATCACCCGTGGGCCGCTCTGTCGAAAGCCAAACGGTTCCCGAAGCCATTTGCCAAGCGGGGATATCGCCGGGACATGGATCGTTCGGTGTGCCATGCCTCAGATCCTTCTTGCGGCTCTTGCCTGGCCGGCCATCGTCACGTCCACCGCTGCGGCCCAGACCACGCCGCTCGGTGCCAATCTGGAGCGGTTCGCCTACCCCGCACCGCTTCATCGATTCGAAACCGGATCGCAGGGCGGAGCGGTTCAGATGGCCTATCTCGATGTCGCGCCTTCCGCGGCGTCGAATGGCGCGACCGTCGTTCTTCTTCACGGCAAGAACTTCTGCGCGGCGACGTGGGACGACACGATGCGCGGCCTCGCCGCCGCCGGCTATCGCGTGATCGCACCGGACCAGATCGGCTTTTGCAAGTCATCGAAGCCCGCCGGCTACCAATATAGTCTCCATACGATGGCCGCGTTGACGGCAGCGCTTCTCGACCGAGCCGGCGCAACGAAGGTCATCCTTGTCGGTCACTCGACCGGCGGGTTGCTGGCTGCCCGGTTCGCGCTGCTCTATCCCGATCGGGTGTCGCGGCTCGTGCTCGTCAATCCGCTCGGCCTGAACGATACGCTGGCCGAGGGCGTGCCCTATGCGGATCTGGGAGTGTTGCGCGCCAAGGAGGCGAAGACGGACGCCGCATCGATCAAGGCGTACCAACTGCGCACCTATTATCATGGAGAGTGGCGTCCCGCCTACGATCGGTGGGTCGCGATGCTGGCGGGTCAATATGCCAGCCCCGACGGCGATGTGGTACGCGATGCGCAGGCGCGTTTGTCGGACATGATCCAGACGCAGCCCGTCGCCGCCGAATTGCCGCGATTGACGATGCCGGTGTCTCTCATCATCGGCCAGCGCGACTTGACCGCCTTTCGCGCCAACACGGCACCGCCGGCCCGGCGCGCGCGCATCCGGACCGTGCCACAAGCGGCCGAGGAGGCGGCGAGGCGGATACCGAGGGCCAGCCTCATCCGGCTCGAAGGCCTGGGGCATTCGCCGCAGGTCGAGGCGCCTGCGATCTTCGTGCGCACGTTGCGCGCGGCGATCACGCCGTGAAGCGTCCGCCCATCCCGATCGCTCCGCACCGTGGCGCCATGGCGAGGACAGGCCAAACCAGCGCCGCAGGATGGTTCGATCGCGCACGATCGGCATTGCCGCGAACCGGATGATGCAGCACAGGTCAGGCACAATAATCCGGCATTTCAGATTCAGGTTATAGAAGTCTCGCCAGCGACGGTGGGATCAGGGAACGTCTTTATCAAGCAAGACGTGTGTCGATGACCTACCTGGATGATATCTGTCCCACTAACATATCGCAGATTTTCGGGTAAGCTACGTGGATCAGGTTCTGACCCGTCCGTCCGAGCTTCGCACGGGCGACAATAATCATCGCGCATACGCTGAGTTGCTGCGCCGTCTGCATGATACGGGCTATCGCTTCGTCACGCCGACTCCTGCGACACATACGCGGGTCGTGAAGCGCGCGGGACGCGAGCGGGCGCGTTCGCTGGAGGATGTGCTGGGGTGGAGCCTGCCGTTCGATCCGGCGGTGCTGCCGACCGGGATCATGGATGCGCTGGAAGTCGCCGAAGCGATCGATCACGGCCCCGACGCACTCCTGAAGGCACGGGTCCGCGTCTCCAGCGTGCATGACATCCTGTTCGTGCACTCGGCCTTTCCGACGCTCCAGGCCGATGCGGTGTTCCTCGGCCCCGACAGCTATCGCTTTGCCGACTATATCGCCGCCAAATCGCGACGGCTGCCGGGCAGCCGCATCCTCGATTACGGTGCCGGCGCGGGGGTGGGCGGCATCACCGCGGCCAGTAAGATAGCGGATGCCACGCTGACGCTGGCCGACATCAATCCCAAGGCGCTGGTCCTCGCGTCGGTCAACGCGGAAGTCGCCGGCGTCAGGCACGTCGCGGTCCAGGCCAGCAGCCCGTCGCAGGTCGACGGTCCGTTCGACCTGATCGTCACCCATCCACCCTTCATGATGGACAGCGACAAGCGTGCCTATCGCGACGGCGGCGACCTGTATGGCGCGCGACTGTCGCTCGACTGGGTGCTGGCCGGGGTAAAAAAGCTAGCACCTGGCGGGCAGCTGATACTCCACACCGGGATCTCGATCGTGGGCGGGCGCGACCTGTTCCGCGAACAGGTCATGGCGCGGCTCGATGGGCCCGAGTGGACGATCGACTATCACGAGCTGGACCCCGACATCTTCAGCGAGGATCTCGACCAGCCGGCCTATCTAGAGGTCGATCGGATCGCGGCGGTCGGCATGTGCATCACCCACGCGGAAGCCGGGACGCTGGAGAGCGAAGGGTCGCCGCGATCCTGAACACGCCACCTGCGCGGATCCTGATCGGCCTGGTCGCGGGCCTCGCCATCGGCGTCTGGTTGACGGGCACCGCCCATGGCGAGGTCGCGGTGCGCGTCGCACAGCCGGTCGGCAAGCTGTGGCTCGACGCGCTGACGATGACCGTGGTCCCGCTGGTGTTCGCGCTGCTCGTCACGGGCGTCATGGAGGCAGCGCGGGAGGCGTCGGGCGGGAAGGTGGCGGCGCGCGCGATCGGCTGGTTCGCGATTCTGCTGATCGCCTCGACGCTGCTGGCGGCCGTCACGACGACGCTGGTCCTGCGCGGGGTGCCGTTGCCGCCGGGAGCGGCGGCGCTCGGCGAGGCGCGGGGTGCGGGACCGGTTCCGCTCGGGGATGCGCACTGGCTCGACAACATCATTCCGACCAACCCGATCCGGGCGGCGGCGGACACAGCGATGGTGCCGCTGGTGATCTTCGCCCTGCTGTTCGGACTGGGCGCAAGCGGGATCGAGGCAGAGCCGCGTGCCGCCCTGGAGCGTGTGTTTCGCGGGATCGGACAGACCATGCTGCGGATCGTCACATGGGTGCTGTGGATCGCGCCGGTCGGCGTGTTCGCGCTGGCAGTCGGGGTCGGGAGCCGTATGGGCGGCGCGGCGGCTGGCGTGCTGGCGCACTACGTGTTCGTGGTGATCGCCGCATGTCTGTTCGCAACGCTGTTATGCTATGCGGCGGCGGCGTTGTTCGGCCGTATCAGCCCGCTGACCTTCGCGCGGGCCGCCTTGCCCTCGCAGGTGATCGCGGTGAGCACCCAATCATCGCTGGCGTCCCTGCCGGCGATGATCAGCGCGGCGGCACCGCTCCGCGTCATGCCCGCCACCGCCGGCATCGTGCTGCCGCTTGCCGTGTCACTGTTCCGCGCCGCCAGCGCCGCCGCGAACGTGGCGGTCGCGATCTACCTCGCGCAGGTACACGCCGTGCCGCTTGGCGTCACGACGCTGGTGGGCGGTGCGATCGTCGCCGCGGCGGTCAGCGTCGCCGCGGTTGGGCTGCCGGCGCAGGTATCGTTCTTCGCGATCATCGCCCCGGTCTGCATCGCGATGGGGGTGCCCGTCGTGCTGCTACCCGTTCTGCTCGCGATCGAGACGCTGCCCGACATCTTCCGCACGCTCGGCAACGTCACCGCCGATCTGGCGGTGGCGCGGATCGTCGGGCGTGTCGACGGAGCGGCGGATCGGGCGTGATCGCCTGACCGCGCGCTCAGCTGGTCTTCTGGATGATGGGCTCGATCCGCAGGTTGACGACGTCGCACGTCTTCGAGCGGGTGAGCACGAAGACGATGGCGTCGGCGATCTCGTCCGCAACCAGCATCTGCCCGCCGGCGACCGCGTCGTTCTTCTCCGTGTCACTGCATTCCTGCATGTCGGTGTCGACCGAGCCGGGCTGCACCACGCTGACCTTGATGCCCCTGTCCGCGACTTCCTTGCGCAGCGTTTCGGCGAAGGCCTGGACGCCCGCCTTGGTCGCGGCATAGACGCTCTCCCCCGCCGCTTTGATCTCGGTGCTGATCGAGCCGACGAACAGCAGATGTCCGCCACTTTCCTCCATGCGCAGAATCGCGGCGCGCGCGCAGGCGAGATAGCCGGTCAGATTGGCCTCGATCACGTAGCGCCAGTCGTCATCAGCCATTTCGTGGATCGGCTGCGCGCCCAGTGCCGCGCACGCGACCAGCATGTCGATCCCGCCCAGCCGTTCGTCGACGGCGGCGAACACCGTATCGATGCCCTGCCGGGTCGCGGCGTTGGCGGCGATGCCGATCGGGGCTTCCGTCCCATCGGCCGACGAAAGCGCTTCGTCGAGCGTCGATTGGTCGCGTCCAAAGGTCAGGACACGGGCACCCGCCGCGACAAGCCGAAGCAGGGTCGCGCGCCCGATGCCGGTGGTGCCGCCGGTCAGCAGGATGCGTTTGCCGGCGAGGTTCGTGGTGCTGGTGCTCATCGTCATTCCCAGGTGAGGATCAGCCGGCCGTTCGCCGGTACGTGATAGTCGACGCGGTCGCGGGTCGAGCAATGCGGGCGGATGGCGTCGCCGCCCGCCGTCGTCACGGTGCTTTTGGAAAGGCTTCGCCGCTTTAACCGGATCAGGCGCAGGTTCGCGATGCAGGTTTCGCCACCATCGAGCATGATCGTCAGCGCACGGTCGCCGGTCCGCTCCACCGCCCGCAGCAAGTTGTCGCAGAACAGCATGAACGGCGCGCCGTCGATGCGATGGAACGCGCGTGACGCGAAGATGAAGGCCGCCCCCGCGCCGTACACTTCCTGCCCGACCTGTCCGGCTTGCTGCCCGTCGGGGTAAAGGTCCTCAAGCGGGAAGGAGAGCGCGGGATCGACATGTCCGTTCGGCTCGCGCTGCTGTTCCGCGACCGCCTCGGCCGGCAACGCGTCGGGGTAATAGAACCAGGCGCGCGACAGGGCGTATTTGCAATATTCGCTGATCAGCATCCGCGCCGCAGGATCGAGATCGGGGCCGCTGTCACTGAGATAGTGTTCGAAGGCGACGAAGCTGTCGAAGCATTCGTACAGCGCCATGTACGGCGCATCCTGAAGGCAGGTGACGCCCAGGAACGTCTCGTAGGACGCGGCATGATCGAGCCGACTCTCCCAGATCACCGCATTGTGCAGGAAGCTCGCCAGATAGACGTAGCTTTGTTCGAGATAGACGTCGCGGTTGGTGATCCGCCACATCCGCATGCACGCCGCCGCGCCCCATGCGGTGAGGTTCGCCTGATAATTGATGTTGAAGCGCAACCCCATCGCCGCGTCGAGCGCGGCACGCGCTTCGTCGAGGAAAGTCTTGTCGGTGGTGAGCTCGAACGCCTGCAGCATCAGCCAGGCGTAGATCCCGCCGACATCGGTCTGGCCGCGGCCATCGACCGGCGCGGTTTCCTCGATGATCGAGAAGTCGGTGATGTCGTACTGCACCGGCCACCGGTAGTCGAAATGCCGTGCCGCCTTGATGCCGTAGTCGATGGCATCGAGAAAAAGCGCGTGCGCGTCCTCATCACCGTCGAGCGCCAGCGCGCCCAGGTTGACGAGCGGATGATACAGATACCAGCTGTCGACAGCATCCGCCGTCTTGTCCGCGCCGACGTTGGGCAGGTAGCGGCGCAGCGCACCAAGCTTCGGATCGAAGAACTTGCGCAGGCCCGCCTTCAATTCCTCTTCCAGCGGGTGCGGCTCGCCGCGCCACTTGCCCCAGTCATGCAGCGCCGCGATCACCGACATCTGGACCATGATGTCGGGATATTCCGCCGCGACATAGGGATGGACATAGCGGTGTCCGTAATGCCGGATCGTCGCCTCCGGCGCGTCCGCCAGATCGCGCGCGGAGCGATCCGCGCGGTCGACCCAATCACGGTACTCGACCGGCGGCAGCTCGATCATGCGGTAGGCCGCGCCCAGCATCTGGACGAATTGGCGGGCGCTCTCGCGCTCGTGCGTCGGCACGTCGTGGCGGAAGACCATGATCGTGTCGGACAGCGTCACGGCTTCCCCGGGGCGTAGCGCCACCTTGTCCGGGTCGGCCTTCGCGGAGGGGGTCGGCAGGTCGTAGCCCAGCTCTGGCCAGGCACCGCCGATCGCTTCGCGCGGCTTGGTGCCGGTGGCGCGAAAGTAATCGTTCGAGGCCGTCAGATTCTGCACGTACAGGATGTTGCCGAACGCAGGCTCGTCGATGTGGAAGTACAGCAGCCCGGTGTTGATGCCGCGCTGCGACGCCTCCACCGTGCCACGTGCCGGCAGCGGATCGTCGTCCTCGTCGAGCGGATACAGGTCGCGCGGAGCAAAGGGGATGACCATGGGTCGTGCGGGCGTGAAAGCGGTGGTGATCCGCGATTGCTCCAGCGCGTCCTGACAGGCGCTGAAGCTGAGCACATGTTCGCCCATGGCGCTGGTGAGGCGCAGCCGCGTCGCCTCGCCCGGCTCCGCGCGCATCATATGCGTCTCGAACGGGACCGGCAGATAGGCGGCGCGCACCGCGAGTCCGCCCGCACCCGGCCGCCGCACGATCGCGAACACCGAGTCGTTCGTGACAACGACGTCGACCTTCAACTCCCCGATTGCGAATTGGTGAAGCGGCGAGTGTCCGTCTTTCAGCGCCGCGCGCAAGGCAAGTGCGTAGGGGCTGGTCGGAGGCGATGCCTGGATAGTCGCCGTTTTCGGCATGAGCCTTTCCCAAATAACCAAAGGATCGGCATTTCAAGACGTCAGCCACAGGCCGGTTCCTCGATGATGCGACGGTCCGGCGATTTCTTAATTCAGGCTAGACATATTTTCGCGGTCGCGGCTTTTCGTCGCCTGCGCGCGCCGCAGACGTGCGCGAAGTCGGGCATCGCGCAGCAACGCGCCCGGCAGGTCGGTCGCCGCGCGCAGTCCCGCGACGCTCGAGATGTTACGGATGGTGCGGCGGGTCTCGCTCAGCAATTGCCCGACCATCTCGCGTCGTTCGATCTCGCCATGTTCCTCCACCAGCGACAGGCGGTGCACGGCGTACAGCCCGATCACGCCCGCGATCAGGAAGTAGAAGTCCCATTGGCTCAGCACGACCGGCACTGCGAAATCGCCGTTCGGCCCGGTCCAGCGCGCCACCAGTTCAAGCCGGCGGACGGCGAAGAATTGCGCGAGCAGCCCGCCGATGACCGGCGCGACCCCCGCGGCGATCGCCGTGACCATCGCGTTGGTGGCGACGTAAGCGGTGGCGGCCCCCTTCGGCGACAGTTTCAGTGCGATGTTCGTGCTGGCCAGCGTCACGCCGGCGATCGTAGCGCCCATGACGAGGTGCAGCAGGATCAGCCACAATTTGACCGTGGTGCGATCGCCAAATTGCGATGCGCCGATCATCGCGACGATGGCAAGGATGTAGGCGGGCGCGCATATCGCCAGCACCGATTTGTTGGCGAACCGATCGCTCAGCGTGCCCCAGAGGCGGAGTGCGAGGATATTGGCGACCTGGCTGGCGACGCTCAGCAGCATGACGAAGCTGATGTTCAGATGCAGCTGCCGGACGATGAACACGGTGAAGAACGGCGTCGCGAGGTTGATCGCGAACTGCCAGCTGGCGACGAACACCAGCAGGCGGCAGAAATTGGCGTCGAGCAGCGGCTGGCGCAGAAGCTGTTGCAGGTCGAGCCGCTGGACGGCGGGCGGCATCGCCGGTTCGGGCATCATCGCAACCACGCGTGCGCTGGCCAGGCCGGTCACGCAGCCGATCGCGAACATGCCGGCAAAGGCGAGATCGCGCCCGGAGGAGCCCGGTGCGGTCATCTCCAGCGCGAGCGCCGCGACCAACCCGAGCAACAGGCTGATCGCGGTCAGCCACACGCTGCGTCGCGCGAAGATCTGGCCCAGCCGCTCCTCCGGCGCGAGGTCGCGCATCCAGGCGTTCCATGCGCAACTGCCGATCGCGCCCAGCCCGCACAGGATCAGTTGCGCGACCAGGAAGACGAGCAGCGGAACGGTGCCGCTGAAAAACGCCGCCGCCGCCATGATCACCAGCATCGTGCGGCCGACAAGGCTGGTGACCACAGCGATCTGCTTGCGACGGCGCCAGCGCTCGACCAGATGGATCGCGGGCAGTTGCAGTAACTGGGCGAGGAACGGGATGCTCGCCAGCACGCCGACCATCGCGGTCGATGCGCCCAGATGGAGTGCGAACGCGGTCAGGATCACGCCGGTGGTGAGCGCCGCGGTGCCGCCCGAGAAGAGCGCCTCGATGACGAGCAGGCGCAACCCGCGCTCCTGTTCGGCGGGGGTCATCTCGCTTTGCGGATAGATGCCCATCACTCCGCGAAACGTCGCCATGCCGGACAGGGTTTCGCGTCACGCATAACGGACATGTTGATTCATGTTGCGGGAAAATATGGATAATTTGTCGGATCGTCGGACGACCATCGCGCGTCTCTAGGCTGATCCGTTCAATAACACCGGCGCTGCCTCTTATGGGCTCCGGTCGCCAACGAGAGGAGTTGATCCGATGGCTGTACCATCCGATACGCTGCGCGAACTGTTCGTCACCGGGCTGACCAACGCGCATGCCGTCGAGAAGCAGGCCTTGTCGATCATGACGCCGCAAGTGTCGCGGATCGTCAATTATCCGGAAGTGGCCGATCGCCTGCGGCTGCACATCGACGAAACCGACGCGCAGATCGCGAGGCTGGACGAGATACTGGCCGACTTCGCTACCACCGGCTCCACGTTAAAGGATCTGGGACTCAGCATGTCGGGCAGCATGGCGGCGATCGTGCACAGCGCGGCGGGTGACGAGATCGTCAAGAACAGCTTCGCCAATTACGCCTTCGAGCATTTCGAGATCGCGGCCTACAAATCGCTGCTCGTACTGGCCGAGGATGGCGGCTTTGCCAAGGCGATCCCGCTGCTGCAGCAATCCTTGTCCGAGGAAGAGGCGATGGCAGCATGGATCGACGAATCGCTGCCGATGGTCACCCGGCGCTATGCCGGCCTGTACGCCGAGGCCGGATCGATCACCGCAAAGGTGTGACACGGACGGGATCGGGGCGATGCGACGCGTGATCGCGGGCGGCTATGCCGCGCAGGGTGCGCAGGGGCTCTATCTGCTGGAGCACGAGCCCGGGCGGCTCATGGATGCGGGCATCGTCGCACCGGCGTGCAACGTCTCGGCCGGCGTCGCCGGCATCGACGGCGAACGATGGTTCTTCGTCGACGAAATGACGGGCACGCTGCTGCTGTACGACAGCGCGCAGGGCTGGAGAGAGATTGCCCGCGTGGCATCGGGGGCCGCGAACCCTGTCACCTCGCCCTGGACCACGCGGGTCGCCGGCTTGCCGTCGCGCATTACGGCAGTGGCACGACCGCATCGTTTCGGCTGGACGCAAACGGCGTGCCGAGCGAGGCACCCGCGCTGTACCAGCATCACGGCCATGGTCCCGTAGCCGACCGGCAAGACGGCGCGCACGCGCATTGGGTTGGCTTCGACGCCCATGGGCGGCTCTACGTCACCGATCTGGGCACCGACCAGATCCTGCTGTTCGAAGACGGTGACAAGTCGTTGTCGGTGCCGCGCATCGCGTACGTCGCGCCGCCCGGATCGGGTCCGCGGCAGATCGCCTTTCATCCGTCGCTGCCGATCGCCTATCTCGTCAGCGAACTGGCGGTGTCGTTGACGGTGCTCGATGTGGCGGAAGACGGGACGCTGAGCGAGCGGTGCGTGACATCGACGTTGCCGCCGGGCGTGGAGCGAGGCGAGACGCTGGGCGGGGCGATCCTGCTTCACGCCGACCGTGTTCACGTCAGCAATCGCGGGCACGACAGTATCGCCACCTTCGCGATCGACGATGCCGGCGACGTGCGGCTGCTGGCGGTGCACGACAGCGGCGGTCGATCGCCGCGGTTCCTGCTGATCGACGACGGGCGGCTGCTGGTCGCCCATGAGGAAGCGGGCGGCGTCACGATGCTGCCGCTGGATAGGGATGGGGTGCCATGCGCCGTCGACGGTCGCGTCGATGTGCCCGGTCCCGCCTTTCTGGGAGTTCTGCCATGAAAGCCGCGCTGAAGACCGCCGATGGACGTTTCGAAGTGCAGGAGGTGGAGGAGCCGACGCTGCCCGCCGCCGATTGGGTCAAGGCGCGCGTGCGGATGGCCGGGATCTGCGGCACCGACCTTCGCCATTGGAAGAAGGCGGAGGAGGAACTGCACTGCTGCATCATGGGCCACGAACTGGCGGGCGAGGTCGTGGAGGCGGGTGCGGAGGTGACGCATGTCGCCGTGGGCGACCGCGTGCTGATCGAGTCGGTACTGGGATGCGGTCATTGCGAATGGTGCCGAGTCCAGCAGTACAACCGCTGTCCGGATCTGTACGCGACGCGCCGCGCCAGCGTGTCGCGTGCCTACGCCGAATATGTCGTCGGACCTGCGCACAAGTTCCACCCGCTGCCCGATTCGATCGGGTATGACGATGCGGCGCTGCTGGATACCTATGCCGTTGCGCTTCACGCGCAGCATCTGTCGGGGCTGACGATCAACGCACGGGTGGCGATCATCGGGGCGGGGCCGATCGGCCTGGGTCAATTGATGCTGGCGAAGGCGAGCGGTGCCGACGTGCTGATCATCGACACCGTTCCGCATGCGCTGGCGCTTGCCGAGCGGCTGGGCGCGGATCGCGTCGTCGATTCTGCCAGCGAAGATCCCTACGACGCGGTCATGGCGTTCACCCACGGGCGCGGTGCCGACATCGTCTTCGAGTGCGCCGGCGGCGAGTCGATGCCCGACACGCTGCCGCTTGCGACGACGCTGGCGCGGCGCGGCGGCAAGGTCGTGATCGTCGGCGGCTTCGACGCTGGTGCCACGTCGATCGCGCTGGAATGGCAGCGCATCCAGATGTCGGAAATCACGCTGATTCCCAGCGCCAGCTTCGCGTTTCATGACATCGATGCCGAGCAGGTCGAGGCGCTGGAGCTGGTCGCGCGCGGCAAGCTGAAGACGCAGGAACTGATTACCCATCGCTTTCCGCTGGACCGGATCAACGAGGCGTTCGAGGTTGCGCAGGACCGGCGGCGTACCGGCGCGATATTCGTCGGCCTGACGGTCTGAACGGATACGACCGATCCCGCCGGGGGCGACCTGTTCGAACAATCCATCCCCGGCACTATCGACGGAACACAATAACACAGGTCTGTTTGTGGCACGACATGGGCACCGGCGACCGACAGGATCGTTGATGCCTGGAAACCGGTCAGCGAGATCCGTCATGCCAGCAAAATCCGCCGCTCAACAAAAAGCCGCCGGCGCAGCCCTTAGCGCCAGGCGGGGCGACCAGCCCGTATCGAAATTGCGCGACGCGGCGAAGAGCATGGAGCAATCCATGACCGAGCCACAGCTTGAGGAGCTTGCGCACACCAAGCGCAAAGGCAAGGTCGAGCACGCTTCGAAAAGCTGAGCGGTGGGCGGCCACGCGCAGCGCGTCGTCCGACGGCGGGAGCGACGGTCGCCGGCGACGCCCGACGCCAGCGCGCGTGGACCATCGGCGGCGGCTTATCCGCTCGACGCGCTGAATGGTTGCCGCCACGGCACGGCGTCGCGACCGGCTACGGTCTTCGCGATCCTGTTTCGCGAATCTCCTCGACCAGCACCGGTCCGGTCATGCCCGATCCGAACGCATGCGCATCGGCGACCGAGGCACGGCGGGTCGATCACATCGGCTTCGGGGGCAGGCGAGGGCGGCGGCCACATTCGTGAGCCGATGTCGGCCGCGAAGCTTGCAGTTTGCGCCTGAGAGCGCCGTGTGGAACTGGCGCTGCTGTGCCGTAAGCGGGAGTATGCGGCTCTGTGATAATTAGACAGAACATTCAAGCTTGTCAGTGGGTTGAGCAGTGATGCCGATTTTTTACACCCACGTTCATATGGCTTCCGGCCTAGCGAAAGACGAGGAGGGGCAGGCGTTCGCGAGTTTGGCGGAGGCTCGTCGGGCCGCGGTCCGGGCCAGCACCGCACTGCTGGCGGAAGGTGTTGCGAGTGGCAGCACGAGCATAAGGATCGTGTTCCTTATCGAGGATGAGGCCGGACGACTGCAGGCGACCTTGCCGTTCGAGGTGACGGTCACCGGGCCGTCGCAAGATGTCGGCGTTTGAGCGATACTGGCCAACCCTCTGTTATATATCCAATATTTGCAAACGGTGGCGTTTTCGCCGGAACAAAAACCTGCGGGGCTCCCGCTTTTTCAGCGGCGACGCCTGCGGTCGGTCGATTGAATGTGCGATGGCGCACAGTTGACGACGAACGCTGGAAGAGCGTGAGCCATAGTTGTACGTTCCGGGGATCGTTTGCCGACGATCAGGGCGCGGGCGACTGAAAGACGTCAGCGCTTTCGCCCCATGTGCAAGGGCGATCTCGTGGCGGAAGCGGACAGGCTACATTCTACGAATATTTTGATCGCGTCATTGTCGCGGCAAGATGTGGCGCTCCTCGAACCGTATCTGGTGCGCGAGGAACTTGCGCGCGAAGCGGTGCTGATCGAAGCGGGTCGGCCGATCGAACACCTCTGGTTTCCGGAGGGGGGCATCGCCTCGGTGGTCGTCGACACCGCCGATCACGGGATGACCGAGATCGGTATTTTCGGCAGGGAGGGGTTTTCCGGCATACCGCTGTTGCTGGGCGCCACCGCCTCGCCCCATCGAACCTTCATCCAGGTGGACGGGCACATGGGGCTGCGCATCGCGGCAGCGCCGTTCATGGCGGCAGTCGACCAGAGCGCCACGTTGCGGACGACCTTGCTACGCTACGTGCAGACGTTCATCGTCCAGCTTGCACATAGCACGGTGTCGAACGCGCATCAGCGGATCGAAGCCCGGCTCGCGCGGTGGCTGTTGATGTGTCACGACCGCTACGATGCTGACGAGATACCGCTGACGCATGAATTCATGGCGATGATGATCGCGGCCGAACGATCCAGCGTCACGGTGTCGCTGCACGTGCTGGAAGGTGCCGGCATGATCCGCTCGCGGCGCGGGCGGGTGGCGATTCTCGACCGTAATCTGCTGGAAGAACTCGCGGGGGATGGCTATGGTCGGTCGGAAGCGGAGTATCGCGCGATGATCGCGCCGTTCGGCAAGACCGATCCGTGGATCGCGGCATCGTGAGCGGGGTGGTCGGGTGCCGGACGGGGGCGGTGCCGACCGGTGCGGCCACGGCGATCGAATGCCGGTCAAGCCCAAATGCATCCGAACGGGAACTGTGGGCTATCGCACAATTGGTAGGCAATGACGGACCAGCTACATAGGTGCTCCTGATCGCTTGCCAATGTCCAGGGGCGCAAGCGACTGGAAGACCTGTGCGCTTTCGCCCTTGAGATTGTGGGGCGACCATGCCGCATCCGGACCAGTCGTCGACCAGAAACATCCTGCTGCGCGCGATGTCGCCGGACGACTACGGCGTGCTCCAGCCGCACCTGCGCCGCGTAGCGGTCGAGCGCGAGATGGTGATGGTTCCGGCCCATACACCCGTCGAACACGTGTATTTCATGGAAGAGGCGATCGCCTCGATCGTGTCGGACACGCCGGGCAAGTCGCGAACCGAGGTCGGCATCTTCGGTTATGAAGGCGTGTCCGCTTCGTTTCTGTTGTTGGGATCGGACCGATCGCCGCACGAAACCTTCATCCAGGTCGGTGGCGGATTTGCCCTGCGTATCGCTGCCGATCGTTACCTTGAGGCGATCGAGCAGAGCCGGACGATGCGCACCCTGTTGTTGCGGTATGTCCAGACCCTTACCGTCCAGACCGCGCAGAGCGCGGCGACCAACGCGCACCAGCGGATCGAATCCCGCCTCGCCCGCTGGCTGTTGATGTGTCACGACCGGGTCGAAGGCGATGAGATCCGGCTGACTCACGAGTTCATCGGCATGATGATCGCCGCGGAGCGTAGCGGCGTTACGGTGGCGTTGCACATCCTTGAGGGTGCAGGGATGATCCGCTCCACGCGCGGGCGCGTCCTGATCGTCGATCGTGCGAAGTTGATCGATATGGCAGGCGAGGGTTATGGCGTTCCCGAACTGGAATACCGCCGCCTGATCGGCTCGTTCGGTAAGGATGGTGTCGGCCAGCCCTGACGGGCAGTGGCTGCCACCGCGGCCGGATCGCTCCGACAGGCGATCCGCGCCACGGTTAACCGGCGCTACAGGTGTGCGCCCAACAACGTCCTGATCTTCGACAGCGTGAACGGCTTTTCCGACCGCGGCAGCGCCCTGAAACAATCGGGAACGCTGGACCCGTCGTAGCCGGTGCACAGGATCGTGAAGACGTTGCGCGACAGCAAATGGTCCAGCACCGGATCGCTCCTGACGCCGTGCAGGTTCAGATCGACGATCGCGATGTCGATGGGGCGCGTTGCGTTCGATGGTCGGGATCGCATCCTCGACGCTCGTCGCCCATGTCACCTGCGCGCCGAGATCCTCCAGATAGGCGGTGAGGTTCAAGCCGACCAGCGCATCGTCCTCGACGACGAGGATGCGCCGCGACGTCGTCGTGGGCGGGGACACGCTGCCGCTCATGAAAGATCGCTCTCGTGGGCAAGCTTCAGGGGCAGGTCGATCAAACACGACAGTCCTCCTTCCTTGAACGACAGGTCGGTGCGCGCACCCAGCTGAAGGGGCAAAGCCTGTTCGATGAGGATGCGGCCATAGCCACGTTTCTGCTGAGGTGCCGCAGGCGGCCGCGATGGAGCGGTTTCGCGCCACAACAGGCTCAGCCACGGTGCGCCATCGCGTTCCTCCTCATGCCAGGTGACGTCCAGTCGTCCCGCAGAAGAAGAAAGCGCACCGTATTTCAATGCGTTGGTCGACAATTCGTGCACGGCGAGCGCAAGCGTTTGCGCCGTCGAGTTCCTGATGATCGTATCGGGACCATCCAGCACGATCTTGCTTCCGATCTCTCCATCGCCCAGCGCGCTCAGCTCGATCTCCAGCAGGCGTCTGATCGTGATCGGATCATGTTCCGACGTCGACAGTAATCCCTGCACGCGGCTGAGCGCGGAAAGGCGATCTTCGAAGCGGTCCCTGAAATCGTCGAGAGAGGACGCGCGCTGGAGCGTCTGTGCGCAAATCGAATGGACGACCGCGATTAGATTGCGCGTTCGATGCTGGAGTTCGGCCACGAGCACTTTCTGCTCGGCCTGCAAGCGGCGGAGGTCGTCGACATCGGTCGACGTTCCGATCCATTCGATCACTTGCCCGTTGGGGTCGAAAACGGGCTTTCCGCGTGTCTGGAACCACTTGTAATCGCCGCTTCCCGATCGCAGCCGCAAATCGGCGTGGAACTCGCCCTGCGCATGCGCCTGCTGCCACGAGCAGCGCGCGACCCCCCGGTCCTCGGGATGGACCACGTCCAGCCAGCCCCAGTCCTCACTATCCTGGCAGGTTTGCCCGGTATATCGTTGCCATTGTGGACTGGCCCACGTCCATGATCCGGCATCGATCGCCCGCCAGATCATCTGCGGCATGCCCTCGACAAGCGTCAGGAGCCAGGATTCCGCCGGTGTCGCGCTCCCGGCATCCCCGTCAGTCAAGGCGCTGTTTCGGCATGGATTCCGAGCCTCCCATTTTACCGGATTGATCAGAATGTATCCGGTAATCTCAAATGCTTCGTAATCTCTCGCGATCCGCGGTCGCGTGGCAAGCCATTGTGCGATCCACCACGAACACAGGTCAAGAAATCCGGTTCGCCGCTTCGTGAAGATGATGGCGGGGTCATGAGGGCGGCCCAGCGCCGACGGTCACGCGGTGACGCCCCCGCTTCGCAATTCCGGCGGTCTGGCAGGCACGGCTGCTACCCGGTGCGGCCAGGAGAGTCGCGGCGCGGCTGCCGGCACGATGGTTTCGCATCGATGTGCAAAGGGCTGCGGGACTCGTGATCGCGGTGTCCCGCAGCCCTGTCCGCCAAAACGGACGCTGGACGTTCAGGGGGCGACGAACGACGTGGTGGTGATGTGGTGCACCACATGCACCGGGCCACCCGGCAGCGTGGCGGGGCCATCGTCCCGCGCCGCGGCGACCAGCAGGTAGCGGCCCGGCCGCGCGGTCGGTGCCGCCACCATTCCGGCTGCGTCGGTTCGCAATTCCGTTTTCGCGCGATCGGGCGCGAACAGGGTGACGGCCGTATTCGCCACCGGCTTGCGATCACGCGTCAGGATGAAGCGGGACGCGTTCGGGGCGACCGGCACCAGTTCGAACGGGAGCGCCGCGACCGGCTGTTCACGACCGGCGCGCGCGTAATAGACGACGCCCTCGCGCTTTTCGGTCGGACCCCACGGCGCGAAGACGGTGTCGTCCCACAAACGCACGTCACCCGCAGGAACCGCTGCCTCCAGAAAACCGGCGCGCCGAACGAGCGGGGCGGTAGCGGTGCCAAGCAGTCTCGGCTTCTGCAGCTTGGCGAATTCCGGGTCGCCACCGGGGGGCGGCGCCTCGCCTGGTTCACCCAGATAGATCCGCGCGGGACCGGCGGCGTCGCGTTCGATCCAGATCTCGTGCGCACCCGCAACGGACGGGAGCATCGCCAGGACGACGGCGGCCAGGGATGATAGGCGCATGGTTTATTTCCTCCGGAATGGGATTGTCGCAACGAACCGGGTGAGAGGCAGGGCGGAGAACTCGCCGCTCACCCGATGGTGTAGCGCAACGTGGCGAACACGGTGCGCGGGCTGCCGTAGTAATTGCCGCGCGCGGTGGAGAAGATGCGCGCGTAGTAGCTGCGATCGAGCACGTTGTTGACGTTGATCGATATCCCGAGCTGCTCCGTCAGTTTGTACCCGGCGCGCAGGTCGACGACCGCATAGCTGCCCTGCCGGACCAGTGTCGACACTGAGCGCGTTCCATTCGCGGCGACCAAGGATGGCGTGCCGCCGGACGTTTCGCCGAAAACGGTCACCCCGCCGCCGATGCTCGCCCCCGCCAGCGGGCCGTCGGTCGGCGCGTAGTTGGTGAACAGCTTGCCCATGTGGCGCGGGATGACCGGCACCAGCGACGTGCCCTCGATCGCGGGATTGATGTCCTCCAGCAGCTTGGTGCGGGTGTAGCTATAGCCACCGTTGATGCGCCAGCCGGGCAGGATTTCGCCGCTCGCCTCGGCCTCGACCCCGCGCGAACGAACCTTGCCGAGCTGATAGTAAAGCGTCGTGTCGACCGGATCGTTGAACAGGCGATTGGTCTGCGTGATCTGATAGGCGGCCGCGGACAGCAACAGCCGGTTGTTCATCAACGACAGCTTGCTGCCCACCTCGAACTGCTCGCCGATCATCGGCTCGATGCCCTCGCCATCACCGCGCTGACGCCCGACCGGCTGTGCCTGCGGCGTGAAACTGTCGGCATAGCTGGCATACAGGTTCAGATCGCGGGTCACATCCCACACGATCCCGGCATAAGGGGTGAAGCGGTTCTCGATCGTATAGCCGGTTCGCATGCCGACGGCCGGCAACAACGTCTGGCTATCGGTGTCGTACCAGGTCAGGCGACCACCGCCGATCAGCGTCAGCCCGGGCAGGGGGCTGAGCCGCGTCTGGCCATAGATGCCGTATTGCTCGACCTCGGTCGCCGACGCGCCGTAAACCTGCGTCACGCATTGTACGGGTGTCTGCGGCGGCGTGCAGATGCCGGGCGTGCCCTGCACCGGGTACGGGGGCAGGGGGCCGTACGGATCGAGCGGCGGCTCGGCGGGCGACACCGGGTTGAACACGTCGATCCGGGCGTAATTCGACAGCCGGGTGAAATACGACGTGCCGGAACTCGCCTGATAGTCCGCGCCCAGGATCAGCGTCTGGTCGCGCCCGAACAGCGGGAAGCTGCCGATGCCGTTGAAATCGAAGGAGCGCGTCTGCTGCTTGCTGTCGCCGCGATAGGCGATCTGGTTGGTGAGCCCGCGATTGGCCGCGGTCACCGGCTGCGCGCCGATGTAGCTGTAGATGTCGACGCGATCGACATCGGTATACAGCCCGGTCGCGCGCAGCGTCCAGCGATCGGACAGACGGTGCGTCAATTCGGCGAAGCCCGACCAGGTGGTCGCATCGAAGCGGTTCCAATCCGCACCCAGATAGGTCGAACGCCGCACATCGAGCAGACGGCCGTCGCTGCCGTCCGCACCACCGGCATAGCCGGGCAGGCCCGACTGGACGGCGGGACGGAAACGATCGTAGTTCACGCCCGCGGTCAGCGTCGTCCGCGTGCCGATTTCCAGCGATCCGACCACGAAGGCGTCGAGCCGGTTGCGGTGTGCGGTGTCGAAGAACTGATCCTGATCCTGCGCCATCACTCCGGCGCGAAGGCCCGCGGTGCTGCCGATCGGTGTCGAGGCGTCGAGTTCGAGGCGAATATTTTCGTAGCTGCCATAGCCGGCGCTGGCCTGCATTCGCGCGGAATCCAGCGGCCGCTTGCGCACGAGGTTGATGCTGCCCGCCGGATTGCCCGATCCGCTGAACAGGCCGGCGGGGCCGCGCAACACCTCCAGCCGGTCGTAGAAGAACAGGTCAGGTACCGCCGATGGGAAGTTCACCGACAGCGTCGGGACACCATCGATCAGGTAGTTGTTGATCGCGAAGCCACGCGACAGGAACGATGGGTCTTCGCTGCCCACGCCGTTAACGGTGATGCCGTTCGTGGCGGTCAGCGCGTCTTCCAGCGTGAACAGATTCTGCGCCTCGATCTGGTCGCGGTCGATGACCGTGATCGTGTTCGGCGTGTCCTTGAGCGGCGTCACGGTTTTCCCGACCGCGCGCCCGTAGCTTTTCCCGACGACAAGGATGTCACCCTCGCGGGCCTGATCCGCGCTGTCCACGTCCGCGGATGCTGCCGGCGCCGATCCTTCGGCAGCAGGTCCAACCCCGCCGATTGCAGCCACGCCGGCCAGTAGAACGCTGAAATAAACCACGACTTTCCCCTTCGATCGGAAGCCCATTAGTCGGGTCGAAGTTGCGAGTCACTAGCAATATCAGTTGCTGAATTGTTTCTGTTATTTTTCCGAACGCTACAGAAGGATTGATGGCGCTGGTGTTCCCCTGCGCGTGCGTTCGCGGGAGGGAGGGCGGACCAAGCAGCGGCTGGTGAGCACGAGCGTAGAGGATGCACATCTCGGAATATCATCAGCGGCTTCAAGCGGTTGTGTGCCGAACAATCCTGACGGCTGATCGATGTGGAATCTCCTCCAGCGATGTCATCCGTAGATGCCCACAGTTGAAAAGAGCTTGGCTGAAAATCCAGCCAGGCAAATGGGATGCCGTCATCTTCCGATGTGCCGATCATTCGGGGCTTGCGGTGTGCCCGATGTCTGACATGTTGCCGATGGAACGATTGCGCTGATCGGCGCCCAGATTGATCTTGCCCGGATGGAACTTCATGTCGTCGATTGTCAAGAAACGTAGCCTCCCCGCAGCCGTCATGATGAGGGTCGTCGCGCTCGTCGTCGTAGGGGCGACGGCGCACTTCGGTCCGGCTGCCGTTGCAGCGGAACAGCCGATGGCCGCGCCGGGCGGTTCCCGGACGATCGATCCGGTGTCGATCGCCGATAGCTGGGTGGTTCCGCCGGTCCTCGCCACCGGTACCCGATTGCCCGTGCCCGCTGACCACGAGGTGACATGGAGCGTCGACGGCGTCGCGCTGCCCGGTGGCGTTCTGGTCAACGCGGGGGTGGAGGCGAAGGTCGTGCGGATCGCCGGCACGCTGATGAGGCCGGACGGCGGAAAGATCGAGAAGCGCTTCACGGTACGCTTGCTCGGCAAGGCCGCCAGCCACTTGTTGTCCTACGCCCGCGTGCCGACGAGCGCGCATGACGCCAATCAGCCGGAGGTCGCGCGCAGCGTCCACTTCGCCCTGCGTGGCGGGGACCGGGCGGCGGCCCCGCTGAACGACGATTACGGCGCGGTGTTCGCGCGCGGAGACTATGTGGCGGTCGATCGCGTCGCCCTGCGGGGGACCATCGATCCGTCGTTATTCTATTTCGCCGATGGATCGCTCGGTATCATCGCGACGCGGGTCGACATGGCCGGCAAGGTCGACCCGCCCTCGACCGGCACGATCCTGTTCAAGGCCGACCGGGCGCATCCGGACGACTTCACCGAACTCGGCCCGCTCGATCTGCGCACCACCGAGGGGGTGGGCAGGCCGAGGGCGGTGTGGGACGCAGCGGCGAACCGTTATGTCGTGTCGTGGATCAACGGCTCCGGCAAGCCGCGCTGGACGACCGTGAAGGATCTTGCGCGGACCGAGCGGCACGAGACGCCGTTCTTCCCCGAAACCGACGGTCGCCGCAGCCGGATCGTGTCGGCTGGCAATGTCGGCGAGGTGCGGTCGGGAGATGTCGCCACGATCGACGGCACCGGATCGGTCCCGCACCCCGGCGGCGCAGCAAGCGTCGCCTCGTCGCTGCCGATCGACGGCGACGCTGCCGCGGCGTTGCATCGGCGGTTCGGCCGGATCGTCAACGTCGCGGCCTCGGTCGCACCCCAGACGGTCACGGCCGGCCGGGTGGCAGCCCTGCAATCGGTACGCGCGAAGCTAGATTATTCGGACGGTTCCCATGCGACGCGCGCGGTGGACTGGAATGTCGCCGACCTTCGTCGTCTCGCACGCGCGCGACCGGGAAAATACGTCGTGCGCGGCACGGTACGTCAGCCCGCCTATCCGCCGATATTCGCCTATAACCGCGCCGATCCCGACGTCTATCGCTGGGAGCGGAATGGCAAGGTCCGTTATCTGTTCGTCGCCACCGACGACACGAACAACGGCAACGTGTCATCGCCCCACCTGCCGATCCGCGTTGCCGACACCATCGCGCAGCTCGCCGACGAACAGGGCGGTCGCGCACGCGAGGTCGACCTGCTCAACCGCCGCACCCGCCGTGATCGGACCACCGAGGGTCGCGTCATCGCCGGCTGTTACTGGGCGCCGGAACTGCACGAGATCGGCGGGAAGCTGTCGATCCTGTTCGCGCCATGCTTCAACCCCAAGGACGACCAATCGAACGAGAACGGCACCTGGGTGACGGTGCAATCGCACATCATGCGGCTGCGCGACGGCGGCGACCCGGCGAATGCCGCGGATTGGTCGAAGCCATCGGCAGTGCGCAAGGCGGACGGATCGTTTCTCGGCCGCCCGGATAAGGACCGCAACATCAGCCTCGACATGTCCTATTTCGAAGTGGGCGGTCAGGCCTATTACACATGGTCGCAGCGTTACCTGACAGATGCGGGCCCGTTAGGTGATCCGTTGACATGGATCGCCAAAGTCGATCCTTCGCGGCCGACGTCGCTTGCATCGGTACCGACGCCGATCATCGCCCCCGACCTGTCGGTGGAGGAAAATCTGGCGGAGGGTGCGTTCGCGCTCCAGCATGGCAACCGGGTAACGCTGGTATATTCAAGCTCCAGCGTGAGCCCGACCTATGTCGTCGGCGGCGCATCCGCAGACCGGAATGCCGACCTCACCCGAATCGACTCCTGGCGCAAGTGGCGTGCTCCGCTTCAGAAAAGCGCGCCGATGCCCGCTGGCGTGGTCGATTACCGGCGGTACGAACAGGGTCCGGGCCATGGGTCCTTCACGACCGATGAGGACGGAAACGCGCTGTACGTCTATCACACATGGGGCAACGGCGTCGGTGGTGACGGCCGCGACACGCGCGTGCGGCGGGTCCATTGGGCCGCCGATGGTCGCCCGTTGCTGGACATGACCGCCGGGGAAGAGGTCGCGCCCGCCAACCGTTCGGTGACGATGACGGTGACGGTCCGGTAGATGGTGGCGCGGTCGCTCGCCGGCGATCAGGTCGGCGCAACGGGACCGGGCGGCGACATCCCGCTCGCCCGGGCGGACGTTATGCGGCGCCGGCAGCGTGCCGGCGACACCGCCGCAGCGCCGCACCGTCACCCGGCCATGCCGAAGGTCATCCACACCGCCATCGCGATCATCATCAGGTTCTCGGTAAGCGACAGGAAGCCGAGCGGCACGTTGCTCGACCCGCCGACACAGGCGCACTTCAACGCGCGCCCGTCCATATAGACCGCCTTGATGACCGACGCGGCGCCGATGCCGCCGATGAACAGCGCGATCGGCACCGAGAGCCAGGTCAGCACGCCCGCGATCATCAGCACCCCGGCCAGCGCCTCCGCGAAAGGATAGATATAGGAATACGGCACCCATTGTTTCGCCAGCAGATCGTAGTTGAGGAACATGGTGGCGAAGTTCTCGACATTCTGCAGTTTGAGCAGTGCGAGCATTGTCATGCTGAAACCGATGAACCATCGGGCGGCATGAACGGTAAAAGGGGCGCCATATGCGGCGTGACTTGCCGCCAACGCCATCAAGGCAGTGATCGCGAACAGCGCCACCACCGGCTTATAGGTGGTCGCTTTGGGGTCGACGACCTTTTTGCCGAAATGATGACGCAGGTCGTCGTATCCGCCGATTCGGGTGCCCTCCACGAATATCTGCGGCGTGGTCCTGACCCCATGTTCATCCTTGAACGCATCGACGTGCGCGCGGGTGGTCAGCCATCTGTCATCCACTGCATACCCTTCGCGTCGCAGCAGATCCCTGGCTTTCAGGCCATAGGGGCAAACGTGCTTCTCCATCACCATTCGGTAGAGGGTGGCGTGCTTGCGGGTGGCTTGGGCGGACATGATGGCAAATTCCCATGGCGATCGGGTGTCTGCCTCCCATATAAGTGCCGTACCATAGTACGGAGTCAAGGTGTGGCCGAACTGACCATTGCCGGATTGGCGCGCGCCGGCGAGGTCTGCGTGGAAACCGTCCGTTATTATCAGCGACGCGGGCTGCTGGAGACCCCGGACCGGCCAGCGGGCAGCGATCGGGCGGGCAGTATCCGTCGATATGGTGACGCCGACGTTCGCCGGTTGCGCTTCATCCGATCGGGGCAGGCGGCGGGCTTTACGCTCGAACAAATCGGCGAGTTGCTTGCGCTAGATGCGACGGACGATCGCGCGCGGGTGCGCGAGCTGGCGAACGAACGTATCACCGCCCTTGATGCGAGGATCGCCGCACTGGAGGACGCTCGCGCATCACTACGCCGGCTGGCCGCCGAGTGCGCCAGAGGTTCGGACGGTCCGTGTCCAATCCTGACATCGTTCGAGCGGTCGTAGTCCCGTGGATGGAACCGTTATCGTACCGTCGCGCGCGCGGCGGAATCCGATACCGTCCGGCCCGGCCGTGATTGATCGGTGACCGTCAGAACAGTCCGTCGTCGTCATCATCGTCGACACTCGCGACCGGCTCCGCGGCGGCGGCCATGCCGGGCAGCAGGAAGCCGGCATGGACCGTTCGCTCCTGCGCCATCGTATAAAGACGCGCGATGTCGGGCAGCAGTCGCAGAAGGGCCGCCTCCGCGCTCTCGTTCATTTCCGCCACCGGCGTCCGCTGCGACAGCGTCGCCGCGGCATCGCGCATCATTCCGGCGGCGCCCAGTTCCTGCTTCAGTTCGTCGCCGGTGACGATCAGCATCTCGATCAGATGCCCGATGTCGTCGCTACCCTCCATGGCCACCTGCTCGGTACGCTGACACGCGCGTCGCACGATGCCCAGCGCACCGTCGAGCGTCTTGCCCATATCGCGCTCGTCCGCATCGGTGATGCCGTTACGCAACGATGCCTCGATCGCGCCGAGATCGCCGATCGCCCGCGCCACCTGTGTCGTGGCGGTGCCGAGCTGGATGGCATTGGCATCGACCTCGGTCGCGATCACGGACACGGCGCGCCCGGTCGCGCCATGGCGGCGGCACAACAGACGCGTGTTGGTCGCGATATCCTGCACGTTGACGCGGATACGCTGCACGCTGACCAGCCGCACCGACAGTTCCGCCACCGTGTCGGTGATGATCCCGATCATCGCTCTCGACCGTCCATCGGTGTCGCGCAGCCGCGCGGTGAGATGCTCCACGTCGGTGATCCCGCGCTCCAGCCGGTTCAGGAAGTCGCGCCCGCCACCGTCATTCTGCTCCGCGATCAGATCGAGCAGCTTGCTGGTATCCGGCACCAGATCGGCAAGTGAGGACATCATCGCCTGCGTCTCGCGCTCGAAATCCGTCGCTGCCGCCTCCAGCTGTGCCGCCAGCATGCGTTCGACGTGGCCGACCATCGCCGTATCCACGGCGCCTTCCCCGGCGCTCGTTTGCAGCATCTGCAAGGCGGAAACGACGTGTTCCAGGCGCTGGCGCGTGCTGTCGCCGACCTGCAGCGCGCCCAGCACCACGACCACCTTGCCCTGAACGCTGCGCGCGATCGACGAGACGGAGCGGGCCAGCGTCGCCACGCCGGTGAGATGCGCAGCCAGTGCCGCAGCATCGCTCGACAATTGGGCTGGAATGGCGGGTATGACCTTCGCGCTTTCGGCGGCGAGCAAACGATCGGCTTGTTGAACGCTGGCGACGGACCTCATCAGTTCTTTCAGTTGCGCGATAAACTTGCCCAGTTCCTGCTCGCCGACACCCAGCTTGACCTTCATCCCTTCGACGAAGCCGACGAACTGCTCTTCTCCGGACGCGGCGATCTTGATGTTCATGCCGTAGATGCTGAGCACGCGTAGCGTCTGGTGCATTTCCAGCACATGTTCGTTCAGCAATCGCGCGATCGTGGCCACGCCGGCCATATGCTCGGCGCGGCCGGCCTGGCGAACGGGCAGGTTTGTCAGGTCGACGGCGACCTGGCGCAGATCCGCCACCGCGGCCCCCGCGGTGCGTTCGTCGAGCGCGGCGGCGACGCCGTCGAGTCCGGCGATCACGCGGTCGATCATCTCGACGGCATTGGCCAGCGTCGTGCCGACGCGCAGAAATTGCTTGTCGAGGCTGGCGGCGAGCTGCGCGAGATCCTTGCGGATCGTGCAATCGGTCGGCTGGGCTGGCAATTCGACTTTGATCGCCTCAAGGAACATAACGCTCTCCGTAAAGTCTGTTAGCGGGCCGATGCCGCGAGCAATTCGCGCGCGATCGTGCCCAGCGGCACGATGCGGTCGGCCGCGTCGCGCGCGATGGCTTCCTTGGGCATGCCGAACACCACCGACGTGGCTTCGTCCTGCGCGATGGTGCGGGCACCGGCCTGCTTCATCTCGAGCAGGCCGCGCGCGCCGTCGTCGCCCATGCCGGTCATGATGATGCCGACCGCGTTGGCACCGGCGTTGCGCGCGGCCGACCGGAACAGCACGTCCACCGATGGGCGGTGACGCGAGACCAGCGGCCCTTCCTTCACCGCGACGACATAGCGCGCGCCTTGGCGTTCCAGCATCGTGTGACGCAGCCCACCGGGGGCGATCAGCACATGGCCGCGCATGACGGTGTCGCCGTCTTCCGCCTCTTTCACATCGACCTCGCACAGGCCGTTCAGGCGCTTGGCGAACGCCTTGGTGAAGCTTTCGGGCATGTGCTGCACGATGACGATGCCCGGCGAGTTGGCGGGCAACGCCTCCAGCACCTCCCGCAGCGCTTCCGTCCCACCGGTCGAGGCGCCGATGCACACGACCATCTCGGTCGTGCGGCTCATCGCGCGACCGGTCGGCGGCGGCAGTACGGCGTCGGCCGTGAGCTTCGCCGCCGGGGCGGATGCCCGCGACGAACGCCGCGCGCCCAGCCGCGCGGCCGCGGCGCCCTTTACGGTTTCGCAGATGTGCAGGTGCGCCTCGGCAAGGTGATCGGCGACGCCCATCTTGGGTTTGAGGATGATGTCGACCGCGCCCGCTTCCAGCGCCTGGAGCAGCGTTTCCGATCCGTCCTCGACCAGCGAGGAGCACATCACCACCGGCGTGGGGCACTGGCTCATCAACCGGCGCAGGAAGGTGATCCCGTCCATCCGCGGCATCTCCACGTCCAATGTGATGACGTCGGGAACCTCGGACTGGATGTAGCGCGCTGCGGCGAAGGGATCGGCGGCGGCGGCGATGACCTCGATCTCGGGATCGACGGACAGGATCGCCGTCATGGCCTGACGCACGCTGGCGCTGTCGTCGATCACCAGCACTCGGACTTTTTTCATATCGATCAAATCCGCTGGAAGACGGTGTTGGCCACGGAGGCCAGGGGAAGGTCGAAGCCGGCGATCGATTCCGAATGGCCCAGAAACAGGTAGCCATCCGGGCGCAGGCACTCGGCAAGTCGCCGCACGACCTTTTCCTGCTGGGTTTTGTCAAAGTAGATCAGCACGTTGCGGCAGAAGATCACGTCCATCGGCTCACCGACGTCGTAGCGTTCGTCCATCAGGTTGTGACGCGCGAAGCCGATCGCTGCCCGCAGCGCCGGGACGATGCGCACGTCCATGCGCCCCGCTTCCCTCGCGCCCAGCACGTAGCGCTGGCGATGGGCGGGCGGCACCGGCGAGACCATGGCGGCCGGATAGATACCACGCTGCGCCGCTTCGAGAACTTCGGTGTCGAGGTCGGTCGCGAGGATGCTGTAATCCGGCGCGCCGTGCTGTGCGGCGAAAGCATCGACGACCATCGCCATGGTATAGGGCTCCGCACCGGTGGAGCAGGCGGCACTCCACATCCGGATCTTTCGGCGGCCATTGTTCAGGAATGCGGGCAGAACGTGGTCACGCAGATAGTCGAAATGGCGTGGCTCTCGAAAGAAGTCGGTCTTGTTCGTGGTTACCGCGTTGATGAGGTGAGTCAGTTCCTCGCCCTGGTGTCCCTCGGCAAAGAACCAGTCGCAATAGGCCGCGATGGTTCCCGTACCGGTCGCGCGTACCCGGCGGCGCAAGCGGCCCTCCAGCATCGTGGCCTTGCCTCCCGGCATCTTGATCCCGGCCACCTCACCGATGAGGGCGGCCAGCTGGGCGAAGTCGCGCGCGTCCAGCCGGTCCGAGGCGGCGTCGTTCGTTGCCACCTGCGTGCTCACGCGTTCGGCTCCGACCGTGGAAAGGGCGAGAAAGTGAGGGTCATCGATGATCTTCCGGTACGGGTTTTCAGGCGGCCCGATCGAGGTGGGCCTGCGCGAGCACGCCATCCTCGGCAGAGAAGATATGGGCGGCGGCGAGCAGGACGACGAAGCCGTCCTGCCGGCGCACCACGCCCTCGATATACTCCGATCGCCAGCGTACGCCGATGTCGGGGGTGGTCTCGACCGCGCCCGCCGCGAAGCTTGCGACGTCGAGCACGCGGTCGACGACCAGTCCCAGTGCCAGCGTGCGGTGCTCCATCGGAACGTCGACGACCAGAATGCGCGTCGTCGCACCGATGGCGGCTGCCGGAAGGCCCAGCCGGACACGCAGGTCGACCATCGGGATCGCCTCGCCACGCACCTCGATCAGCCCCAACAGCCATTCCGGACCCTGCGGCATCCGGAACGCCTCGCGATGATCCATGATCGCGCGGACGTTGCCGACCGGGAGGGCGAAGGTCTCGCCCCCCAGGTTGAACACGACCGCCTGTACGTCGGCCTGCGCGTTCATGCCGCGCGACCGAACTCGGCGTCCTCGCCATCCGCGCCGCCATGGTTCAGGTCGAGCGCGAAGCCGCGGGCGCGCGCCTGCTGGTCGGCGATCGAATTGGGCCTGGCCTTGACCTTCGCAGCCGGGCGCGCGGGTGCCTTCTTCGTCGCGGCCGACGGTGCCTTGCGCGCGGCGGCCGTGGTCGGACGCACGGTCTCGACCTGGAAGAAGGAGATGCCCTCCTGCAGTTCCTCCGCCTGACCGGCCAGTTCTTCCGACGTGGAGGAGATCTGCTCCGACGCGGAGGCGTTCTGCTGCGTTACCTTGTCGAGCTGCTGGATCGCCTCGTTGATCTGGCTCGACCCGATATCCTGCTCGCGACAGGCCGCGCTGATCTCCGAAACGAGTTCGGCGGTACGGCGGATGTCGGGAACCAGCCGGGCGAGCATCTCACCGGCCTGCGCCGCTGCGGCGACCGTGTCTGACGAGACCGCGCTGATCTCGGCTGCGGCGGTCTGGCTACGCTCGGCCAGCTTGCGCACTTCCGATGCGACCACGGCGAAGCCTCGGCCGTGTTCGCCGGCGCGTGCCGCCTCGACCGCCGCATTCAGGGCGAGCAGGTCGGTCTGGCGCGCGATTTCCTGCACGATACCGATCTTCTCCGCGATAGTCCGCATCGCCGTTGCGGCCTTGTCGACGGCCTGGCCGCTCGCCTCGGCATCCTTGGACGACTGGCGCGCGATTTTCTCGGTCTGCGCCGCATTGTCGGCATTCTGTTTGATGTTGGCGGTCATCTGCTCCATCGACGCGGAGGCTTCCTCGGCGGCGGCGGCCTGCTCGGTCGCGCCCTGCGACATCTGGTCGGCGGTCGACGACAATTGCTGCGTGCCGGATGCCACGTTCTGCGCCGCGAGCGTAGCGTCGCCGACGACGCCGCGCAGCCGCTCGACCATCGACACCAGCGAATGGCCCAGCTTGTCCTTGTTCGACAAAGGCTGGTGATCGACGGTCAGGTCGCCGCGCGCGATGGTGTCGGCCAGCGCGGCCGACTTGCGCAGGTTGACGGTCATGCGGTTGACCGTGTCGACCAGATCCTTGATCTCGTCGTTGCTGGTCACCACGACTTCATTGTCGAGGTCCCCGATCGCTACCGCATCGATGGCGGTGCCCACGCGGCGAAGCCCGTTCGACACCACGCGCGAGATCCAAACCGCGCCGCCGACCGCGATCAGCAATGCCAGTCCGGCGACGACGAACAGCATCGTCCTTGCAGCGCTGTACAGCTTCTCGGACTGGGCTTGCGCTTCCTTCATCTGCAGCTCGGAAAGCTCGACGATCTGGTCGGTCAGTTCGCTCATCACCTTTGCGATGGCGCGCCCTTCGCCGATCGACAGCGCCGATGCTTCGGCATTCTTGTTGGTCATGGCGAAAATGCGGACACGCTCGTTGACCGGCAGGAACTCGTTCCACTTCTGCTGCAGTTGCAGCCAGATCGGCTTGCCCTGCACCGTGGCGTTGGCCACGGCGCTGCCGATCAGTGCGGTCACCTGGTTCCGGTTCTTCATCAGCGACGCTTCGACTTCGCGGTTCTCGGCCTCCGTCCGCGTCATCGTCAGGTTCTTCTCGGCACGGATCGTCATGCTGATCTTCGAATCGATCGTCTGTGCGCGGCTGAGGCGTGCCGCCGGTCCGGCGATGACGTCGCTCATCGCGTCGTTAAGCGCCGACATCCGGGTGATCCCGACGCCGACGACGGCGATCAGTAACGCTACGAGGATCGCGAACGTGACCCCCAGCTTCATCTTGATAGTTGCGCGCATGGCAATGGCTCCGATTTGGGAGATGTTGGGTTCAGAAAAGACGGGCGATCCCGACGTAGAAGCGGGCATCGGGTGAGGCGGCATCGAGGCCGAGTACGGCCCCGAAGTCGAACTGGAGATCGTGTCGCAACATCCACGCAAGGGACGACGCGAGATAGGAGCGGGTCGTCGGGCCACCGGGGTCGTGGTCGCGCTCCACGGCGAGTTCGTGGGTGATCGAGACCGCGTCGCGCAATGCCATGCCGACACCGGCGACCAGGCCGCAGGCCGGATGGCGGCCGTAGCCAGCCTGATCGGCAGATGCGTCGATCCGCGGCGTCAGCTGGAGGCTGATGTCGTCCCGGATCGCATAGGAAAGCGGTACGCTGATCCCTGCGGTCCATCGTCCCGCGCCGAGCGCCTTGTTGCCGAGCGGCAACGTGGCGAAAGGCATGACGGCGACCGAAAATCCCGAACCATCCGGGTTCGCGAGATTGACCTTCACCCCCATCAGAGCGTCGCCCGTGCCCCGGATGGTGGAGCCGCCGGCATCGTTCTCGCGAATTCTGGCAACGGCGAGGGGCCGGGCACCGCCGAAGATTTCGATGGCGTCGCCGACGCCGATCCGCACCAGGGTTTCCCCGATCAGGGCGAGGTCGGACACCGACCCGGTGCTGCGATCGCGCTGCCAGTCCACCAGGCCGGTTTCGACCGAAATGCGACCGCGATCGATCGTGCACGACGGCGTGCCGAGACCCGGACGATCGGAGCAATAGCCGCGAACTCCCGTGGCAGATTGTGCGCCAGCCTGTGCCTGGGCCTGCGCCCCGGCCGGTACCGGTTCCACCATCGACACCGCGGCAGCGAAGAGAGCGGTCAGACTTATAAGGGTTCGCTCCGCTCCGGCACGGCGCGGAGCGATCGATGGCGTCGTCACGCCGCCCGCGCCACGGAAGGCTGGCCGAACCCCCGGAACAGCGCGTCCAGATCGGGTAGCACGACGATGTCGTGCGCGCGTCGCACCAGTCCGCTGACATGTTCTTGCGGCCAGCGCATGCCGATCGCCGGCGGCCGCTCGCACACGGCGGCATCCAGCGTCGTGACTTCGTCGACGTGGTCGGTGGTCAGACCGACCAGCGTCGCCTCGCCGTCGATCGTCAGCTCGATCACGATGATGCGGCTGTCGAGCGTGGCGGCGAGCTTTTCCATGCCATAGGCAGGGCGCAGGTCGGCCAGCGGGATCACGCGACCGCGGAAGTTGATGACATGGCCGACCAGCGGGTCCGCGCCGGGCACGGCGGTGCGCGGCACCATGTCGAGGATCTCGCGCACGAGCACCGCGTCGAGCGCGAATGTCTCGCCGCCCATGCCGAAGGTCAGCACTTCCAGCATGCCATCTGCGGCCGCCGCGAATGTGGATGATGAGGAATGGATCATGTCAGCCGACGGCACGCAGCCGCTCCTCCCGGGGTTGGGCGGCCGCGACGAGCTGGCCGATGTCGAGGATCAGGGCGACGCTGCCGTCGCCAAGGATGGTCGCACCCGCGAACGACCCGACACCGCGGTGCAGGACGGTCAGCGGCTTGATGACCGTCTGGTGGTTGCCGATGATCTGGTCGACGACCAGCCCGACGCGTTCCTGGCCGACCGACACCACGACGATCTTCTGGAACGGGTCGGGACTGGTGCCGGTGGCGAACATCTCACGCAGTCGGACGAACGGGATCAACCGGTCCCGCAGCGTGATCAGGTTCTGGCCTCGCGAGCGACCGTCTTCCTCCCGCGTCAGTTCCAGGCATTCCTCGACCGCCGACAGCGGCACGACGTAGCGGCCCTCGCCGACCCGGATCAGCAATCCCTCGATGATCGCCAGCGTCAGCGGGATGCGCAACGTGATCGTCGATCCGGCGCCATCGACGCTGGCAACGTCGATCGTGCCACGCAGGCTTTCGATCGTGCGTTTCACCACGTCCATGCCGACACCACGCCCCGACAGGTTGGTCACCTGCGCCGCGGTGGAAAAACCGGGGTGGAAGATCATCTGCAGCAGTTCGCCGTCGTTCAGCGGCTGATCGGGCTGGATCAGCCCGTTCGCCTCGGCCTTCGCACGGACGCGGGCCCGGTCGATGCCGCGGCCGTCGTCACGGATCGTGATGACCACCTCGCCGCCCGCCTGATGCGCGGACAGGCGCACCGTCCCCGCATCCGGCTTGCCGGCGTCGCGGCGATCCTCCGGCATTTCCAGGCCGTGGTCGCAACTGTTGCGGATCAGATGGACCAGCGGATCGAACAGGCGTTCGATCACGGTCTTGTCGACCTCGGTCGCCTCGCCCTCCGTGACCAGTTCGATTGCCTTGCCGGTGTCGCGCGACAGGTCGTGGATCAGGCGGCGGAAGCGGCCGAACAACTGCCCGACCGGCACCATGCGCAACACCATCATCGTATCGCGCAACTCGCCGGCCAACCGTTCGATTTCCTCGGAGATCGAGCGCATCGCCACGCCGCCGTCCTGATGCGCCAGCTGCGACAGGCGGCTCTGCGCGATCACCAGCTCGCCGACGCGGTCCATCAGCGCGTCCAGCCGCTCGGCCGGAACGCGGACGCTTTCGCCGGCCGGCTTGGCGGCGCTGCGGGCTGCGGCGGCCTCGGGTTCGGCGGCCTCAAAGGTCGGCTCGGGTACGGTCTCCGCCGCGTCGTCGCCCTCGTGGACGATCGCGCCGCGCGGCTCGATCGACAAGGTCATGTCGTCCATCACGAAGATGAAGACGTCCTCGATGTCATCGCGCGAGATGTCGCCGGTCAGCGTCACATCCCACGTCAGGTGGATGTCGGTGGCGACGAGTTTGTCCAGCGGCGGCACCGTGTCGGTGCGCGCGACGATCGTGCATTCGCCGAGCTCCCGCAGTTCGTCGAGCAGCATCAGTGGGTTGGAGCCGTTGACCATCGCGTTCGCGGGCAGGCGGAACGACATGGCCCAGCCTAGCAACGCCGGCGCGGCCGACGGCAGTGCCGGTTCGCCGCGCGCCGACTCTACCGCCGCAGCGAGGCGCACGAGGATGGCGTCGCCCTCCGCTTTGGGCGCGTCGCCGTCGACCAGCGCGCGCATATGATCGCCCGCGGAAAGGATGACGGCGACCAGTTGCGCGGTGGCGGGAACGCTGCCCTTGCGCACCTGATCGAATGCGCTTTCGCAATGATGGGTGAAGGCGGCGAGCGCGTCGAAGCCGAACATCGCGCCCGAGCCTTTCAGCGTGTGCAGCCCACGGAACACGGCATCGACGAGGTCGGTGTCGTCAAGCCGGTGACCCAGATCCAGCAGGCCTTGCTCGACCTGGTCGAGCACTTCCGCCGCCTCGACCCGGAAGGCTGCGATCGGATCGTCGGCGCTCACCGGCCGAGCACTTTGCGGGCGACCTTGACGAGCTGATCCGGCACGAACGGCTTCACCAACCAGCCGGTCGCGCCCGCCGACTTGGCCTGCGCCTTCATCTCCGCATCGGATTCGGTGGTGAGGAAGATGATCGGCACGCCGGCCTGTTCGGGCTGGTTGCGCAGCTCGCGGATCATCGTCAGCCCGTCCATGTTGGGCATGTTGAGGTCGGTGACGATCATGTCGAACTTGCTCTCGGCCGCCTTGGCCAGCCCTTCGACGCCGTCGCCGGCCTCCGTCACGGAATAGCCGGCACCGGTCAGCGCGATCCGGATGGCCATCCGCAGGCTGGCGCTGTCATCGACGGTAAGGATGGAGGCGGTCATTGCGATGCATTTCCCTGAAACCAGAATGGGTCTTCGCCCACGGCGAAGCCGGCGCGGGCGAGCAGATCGGTGAACCGGTCGTCGACAGGGCGGACGAGCGCGAAATCCACGCCGCTCTCTGCGGCATGGCGGCGCGCTGCTGCTACGATCTGCACAATGCGGATGTCGGGATCGGTCAAATCGGAAAGGTCGAGCCGGACGATGTCACTCGATGACAATGCCGACCGGAGTTCGAGGGTAAGATCTTTAAGGATCTCGACGAGCGGTTTTCCGGCGTGATCGCGAAGATCGACCGTGTTTGCATCCATGCTTGATTGCACCTGTGACGAACAACTTTGCTGTTCGTCCTAAATGGCGGAATAACGTAAATACTAGGTTACGCGGTTCTAATCGTGGCCAAACGAATTATAATTGTTATAGTACAATAGCTTGAAAGCTGCTCCGTTTGGGATCGCGACGGCTGTTTGAAAAAATGTACCGTGACGTCAGTGTCATCTCGATATATTTCGTTATTTTATTTCTTGAACGTAACGCTTCAGCTGAGCGAGTTCGGTTAAATCTTACTTATAAAATCTTTTTTTGTGAACGGTTTGCCTCAGTTGCGCCTGTTGGCGGAGGCTTCTGCGCCGATGATGGTGGGCACGTGATCGCCTGGTCGCCGTCCCCGCCCGCCGCAGGGCAGGCGTCAGCGCCCCGCCGCCCGGTGAACGAGGCGGCGTCACTCGCGTACAGGCGCGGCCCTGGCGGCGCGAAGGTCGAGCCTGAGGCCGGCGACCGGCGGGCGCGACGGTTCCGTTCGGTTATCCGCGAATCGGACGATCTTCGAACCGCATCCATCGATAGACGGCGAAGCTGACCAGCCAGGCCGCACCGAACAGACCGATGATGATGAATCCCAGCATGTTGAAGCGGCTTCCCAATGCCGTTGCGAGGTCCCATACGCCGCCGGACAGCTCGAGCTTGTCGGCGAGCAGGGCTGCGGTTTCGATGCCGCCGATCATCACCGCGACCAGCGCGGAAGCGGCCGTGATCGTAACGTTGTAGTAGAGCTTGCGGATCGGGTGGACGAACGCCCATTCATAGGCACCCAGCATCAGGACGCCGTCGGCGGTATCGACCAGCGCCATGCCGACCGCGAACAACGCCGGAAACACCAGCACGGCGGCGAGTGAGAAGCCTTGACCCGCCTGTGCGGCGGACAGGCCGAGGATCGCGATCTCGGTGGCGGTGTCGAAACCCAGCCCGAAGAGGAAGCCGAGCGGGGCCATGTGCCACGGCCGGTCGATCAGACGAAAGAGCGGACGGAACAGGCGCGAGAGCGGGCCGCGTCCGGCGAGCAGCATGTCCAGATCGTCCTGGTCATAGTCTCCGCCGGCGCGGACATGCCTGAACGTGCGCCAGACCGAGCGGAGGATGATCAGGTTGATCGCTGCGATGGCGAACAGGAACCCGGCGGAAAACAGCGTGGCGATGACGCCGCCCACCGCCTTGAGCGTTTCGAAACGGGCCAGCGCGGTGGCGGTGGCGGCGATCGCCACCGAGGCGATCAGGATCACGGCGCTGTGCCCGATCGCAAACCACAGCCCGACACCGATCGGGCGGGCACCATCCTGCATCAGCTTGCGGGTGACGTTGTCGATCGCCGCGATGTGATCGGCGTCCACGGCGTGGCGTAACCCCAGCGTCCACGCCAGCAACGCCGTCGCGAGCATCGCGGGCGCCGCATGGAACAGGCTCCCAGCCCATAACCATGCACCGAGGTTTGCGGCCAACAGCAGTGCGAACAAGATGCCGATACGCGTTCTGAGCCGGGCCGGGCCGGTCGCCCGCGCTATCGTCGCCGGTTCGCCTTCGTCGGTAAGTGGCATGCGTGATTCCCCGGGCGTCGGACGACGCGGCGGGCCTTCCGTGCGAACGGCGGCAGTCGCGCCGATCGGACGCCATCGCGACCGGCACGCCTGCCCGTGCGGCCCCCCGCACCTTCGTCGCTCGACGGACTTCACCGTGCCGCGGCCAACCCCTGGGCCAGGGCAAGAGCGACCCACGCCGGCAGGTCTCCTGGCTCACGGGTCAACGCCACGATGCACGACCTTCCCAGGACGATCACGCATGCGTGCCCGACCCAGTGGCTGCCCCGTTCGATCGGGGCGTTGTGCATCGCGCTCGCCGCTTACAGTTGCAGGGACAGCCTCGGCTTCGGGACGGGTCCCTTACCGCGTTCCCTTTTAAGCCCCTTGCGGGGCACCGGCGCGATCATGAGGCGCATGGTCCGATGGACCGTGAACCTCGACCGACCGACTATCGAAACGACCGGCAGCGGGCAAGCGGACATCGCCACCCGTCAGCTGTCCGTGACGAACCCGGCGGGCGGCAGGCGGGCGATGAAGTGACCCTTGACCCCTTGCGGCCATTGCTTGAACGGGACGCGGCCCTGCTCGCTTTCGCCGTATGCCAGCGCATAGTCGAGCAACGCCCGCGCGGCATCCTCGTCCGGCTGGAAGCGGCCCAGCAGATACCCGACCTTACCCGGCGCGCGCAGGTGGACCGAGCAATGTTCGGTGCAGGAAAACAGGCATGGCATCTGTTGCACCGCGATGCCCGCGTAGCGCGGGTCGCTGGCCCTGACCGCCAGGAGCGCCGCGACGAATGCCGCGCCGCCACGAATTCCGCTCCCGTTCTCACGCTGGTCGGGTGCGAAGCGGCAGGTGTTGCACGCGACGATCGCGAGCGTGTCATCGACCGGGGTCAGCATCGGGTCATGGGCCTTCGTGGGAGGAAACAGGTCATCGTTCGAACATCCGATCGGCGATCGGTTCGCGTGCCTGCCAGTCGCGGCGTTCCAGTTCGGGAACGTCGGAGGGGGCCAGCGGCGTGCCGAGACACAGCAGGGCGACGAACGACCAGCCGGCGGGCACGTCCAGCATGGCGGTGACCACGTCGCGATCGAGGATCGATACCCAGCCCAGCCCATAGCCACGCGCATGGGCGGCCAGCCACAGCGTGTGGATCGCGGTGACCGTGGAATAACGCAACGTTTCCGCCATCGTTGCGCGGCCGAGGCCGTAGCCCGCCGCCGGATCGTCGTCGTTGAACACCGCCAGGATCTCGGGCGCCTCGCGCAGGCCGTGAAGCTTCAACGCCGCATAGCCATCGCGACGGATGGGATCGGCGAAGGCGGCTGCGGCGGTGCGGCTGCTGGCGTCGACATGCGCGGCGAGGCGGTGCCGCAAGGGCAAGGAGCGGATGCGAACGAAGCGCCACGGCTGGGCATTGCCGACCGACGGGGCGCTGGCGGCGGTGGCGAGCAGCGCGTGCAGATCGGCGTCGGGGATCGGTCGCGTGTCGAAATGCCGGACATCGCGTCGCCATCGGAACAGCTCGTCCAACCGCACGACGAAGTCGGCGTCGAAGAGCGGCGGCATCATGCCGCGACGCCCGCGCGTTGCAGAAGATAGGTGTCCATGATCCAGCCATGTCGGGCGCGGAGCGCAGCGCGTTGCGCAACGATCCGCGCGGCGACGTCGGCAAGCGGACCGGCGATCAGCGCTTCGTGCGTCATGCCCAGATACGCGCCCCACCAGATCGCGATTTCGGCCGGCGGAAGCGTGGTGAAGGCGCAATCGCCGTCCAGCATCACCGCGACATTGTCCGCCGCGATCGGCCAGCCACCCTCGCGCAGGCGGCGGCCGGTGGTGATGACGACGGGTGCGCCCAGCGCGTTGAGCGGGATCGCATGGGCCGCCGTCAACGCCTGAAGGCTTGTGATGCCGGGAACGACATGGACCCGCATTGCCATGCCGCCCGTACGCAGCCGATCGGCGATGCGGAGAGTGCTGTCGTAGAGCGACGGGTCGCCCCACACGAGCAGCGCAAGTCGTCCGCCATCCGGAAGGTGTCGGGCGATCTGGGTCGCCCACGCCGCGGCGATGGCGTCATGCCAGTCGCCCACGGCGGCCAGATAGTCTCCGGTCGCGGCACGGACCGGCAGGTCGAATTCCACGATGCGGACCGACCGCGTCAATGCGGTGGCACACAGCGTCCGGCGCAGATCGATCAGGTCCGACGCGGCGTCGCCCTTGCGGGGCAGCAGGATCAGGTCGGCGGCGTTCATCGCCACGGCTGCCTGCCGCGTGAGGTGATCGGGATTGCCGGTGCCGACCCCGATCAGGTGGAGGTCGATCATGCCGCATCGTCCATCAGCGGACCGTAGAGGATCAGCGCCGGCGCGGTGCCGACGTCGGCGGCGAGCGCCTGCGCCAGCGCGCCAATGGTCGAGCGGGTCAGCCGCTGTTCGGGGTGGCCGACCTGTTCGGCGAGCAACGCCGGCGTGGCGGGCGACAGGCCGTGCTCTACCAGCCGCGCGACCAGTGCGGTGAAGGTCCGTTTGGGCATGAAGATCACCGTCGTCGCCTCCGCATCGGCGAGCGCGGCCATGTTCAGCGCACCGGGCAGGCCGCCGGTGACGTCGTGGCCGGTGACGAACTGGACCCGTCGCGCGCTGAGCCGACGGGTGAGGGGGATCGCGGCGGCGGCAGCGGCGGCGGAGGCGGAGGTGACGCCTGGCACGATCTCGAACGGGATGCCGGCGGCACGCAGCGCGACGATCTCTTCCTCCAGCCGGCCGAAGATCGCGGGATCGCCGGACTTCAGCCGGACCACCTGCGCCCCGGTGGCGGCGTGATCGACCAGCAACTGCGAGACGTGCGCCTGTGACGGCGACGGCCGCCCGGCGCGCTTGCCGACCGCGACGAGGTTCGCGCCGGGGCGAACGTGGCCCAGCAGCGGGCCGGAGGACAGGTCGTCGAACAGCACCACGTCCGCCGCCTGAAGCCGCGCGACCGCCTTCAGCGTCAGCAGTTCGGGGTCGCCTGGCCCGGAGCCGACGAAGGACACGAAGCCGGTCATTGCGCTGGCGCGATCAGGTGGAAGAAGGTGCCGGACACGCGGTCGCGACACGATCCGGTTTCGGCGACAGCGGTCCCTTCGGCATCGACGACATGCGCGAGCGCTGTATCCGGCTGATCGAGAATCGTCGAATAATGGAATTCGTGGCCGCGCAACGCGGTGCCGCCCGGCAGGCCCGCCATCGGGGAGAGCAGGGTCGCATGACGATAGCCGAGGTGCATGCGCCGTTGCGCGTAGCTGGCGACGAGGCCGAGCAGCCCCGCCATGCGGTGACGGGTTCCTTCGGCGTCGATCAGCGCTTCGCCAAGCGCCATGTAGCCGCCGCACTCGCCATGGATCGGGCGGGTGCGGGCATGATCGACCAGACCGGCGCGGAAGGTGGCGGCGGCGGCGAGGCGGCCGGCGTGGAGTTCGGGATAGCCGCCGGGCAGCCAGACGAGATCCGCATGACGGCCGGGCGCTTCGTCGGCCAGCGGCGAGAACGGCAGGATTTCGGCTCCGGCACCGCGCCATGCGTCGAGGATGTGCGGATAGGTGAAGGAGAAGGCGGCATCCTGCGCCAGCGCGATCCGCTGCGCCGGCGGGGCGAAGCGCCACGGCGCAGTCGGAGTGCGCGACGCGCAGGCGGCGGCGGCACGCAACGCGGGAAGATCGACGTGCGCGCGCAGGAAGGTCGCATAGGCCGCGATGCGGGTATCCAGGTCGGCATGTTCGGTCGCCTGGACAAGGCCGAGATGCCGCTCCGGCAGGGTCAGGTCGCCGCGACGGGGAAGCACGCCGAGGACCGGCAGGCCGACCGCCGCCATGCCGCTGCGCGCCAGGCGTTCGTGGCGCGGGCTGGCGACCCGGTTCAGGATCACGCCGGCGATCCGCAGGTCGGGGTCGTAGCGCGCGAAGCCGAGCGCGGTGGCGGCGGCGGACTGCGCCTGTCCGGACACGTCGACGACCAGCACGACCGGCCAGCCCATACGGCGTGCGACGTCGGCGCTGGCACCGTTGCCGGTCGCCCCGGCGCTGGCGACACCATCGAACAGACCCATCGATCCCTCGGCGAGGACGAGGTCGGCGTCGCACGCATGGCCGGCAAGGCTGTGGAGCATGTCTTCCGGCATCGCCCAACTGTCGAGGTTGAACGAGCGCCGGCCACTGGCGGCGGTATGGAAAGCGGGATCGATGTAATCGGGACCGCTCTTGAACGGCTGCACCGCCACGCCGTCGTCGCGGAGCGCGCGAAGCAGGCCGAGCATCACCGTCGTCTTGCCGGTCCCGGACGCCGGGGCGGCGATCATCAGGCCGGGCGTCATGCCTGCGGGTCCGCGAAACGCGATCCCGCGCCCTGCGGGCGGAAGCGACGATCATAGCCGGCGGCGTAGAGGCTGCTTTCGGCGAAATCGTCTGCCGCAAGCGCGGGGCCGACGAGGATCAGTGCGGTGCGCTCCGGACCGCCCGCCGCCGCCGTCTCGATGGTGGCGAGCGTCGCGCGGACGATGCGCTCGTCCGGCCACGTCGCGCGCCAGACGATCGCCACCGGGCAATCGGAGCCATAAGCCGGCATCAGGTCGGCGACGACGCGGTCCAGCGCGTGGATCGACAGGTGGATCGCCAGGGTCGCGCCGGTGGCCGCGAACGTGGAGAGGCGTTCGGCCGGGGGCATGGTGCTGGCGCGCCCCGGGGTGCGCGTCAGCACCACCGATTGGGTCAACCCCGGCAGCGTCAGTTCCGCCTCCAGCGCGGCGGCAGCGGCGGCGAAGGCGGGAACGCCGGGGGTGATCGTGAACGGGATGCAGAGCGCGCGCAGGCGACGCACTTGTTCGCCCATCGCCGACCAGATCGACAGGTCGCCCGAATGAAGGCGGGCGACGTCCTGCCCCTCAGCATGCGCCGTCTGGATCTCGGCCACGATCGCGTCCAGTGAGAGCGGGGCGGTGTTCACGATGCGCGCGCCGGGCGGGCAATGGTCGAGCAAGGCCGGCGGCACGAGCGATCCGGCGTAGAGGCAGACAGGCGAGGCGGCGATGCGGTCGCGCCCGCGCAGCGTCAGCAGATCGGGTGCGCCGGGGCCGGCCCCGATAAAGTGGACGGTCATCGATGAGGTCCTTCGGCGATGGCGCACGTCGCCATCCGGTCTGGGGAAATGTGACGAGGCGTGAGCAGGCGCGCGCCCTTGCCAGCGGCGGCGAGCGCCGCGGCTTCCGCGACGCTGCCGGTGTCGCGCGCGGCGAGGCTGGCGAGGGATCGCGTCGGGGTGAGCGGCGTGCGCAGGTCCGAAGGCCAGATCGCGATCACGGGAAGCGCCAGCGTGACGGCGAGGGTGGCTAGCGACGCGACCTTGTCGGCCGGGGCCGCCAATGCGGTGACCGGGGCGTGCCCGGCCTGCGCCAGCGCCAAGGCGGCGTGCAGCGACGCCGGGGTCGCGCCGCTGCGATAGCCGAAGCCGGCGACGATCACAGCGTCACGCTCCATTGCACGATCGGATAATGCGACCGCCAGCCGCGCCGTGTGCCGATCGGCGCGGCGTCCGCCAGTTCGATCCGCATCAGGAGGCCGCCCTTCTCACCTTGCCATTGCGCGAGCAGCGCCTCGGATTCCAGCGTGACCGCGTTGGCGACCAGCCGGGTGCCGGGCGGCAGATGCGCCCATAGCCACGTCAGCAAAGTGCCGGACAGGCCGCCGCCGATGAACACCGCATCCGGCGCGGGCTGACCGGCGAGGATGTCGGGCGCGCGACCCTCGATCACGAGCAGGCGATCCATGCCGAGCGCGTCGGCATTCGCGCGCGCGCGAACCGCGCGGCCGGGGTGGGCCTCGAAGGCCGCGGCCTGGTTGGCGGGGTCGGCGAGCAGCCATTCGATGCCGATCGATCCCGAACCCGCGCCGATGTCCCACAATAGCTCGCCGGGGCGGGGGGCAAGTGCGGAGAGGGTCAGCGCGCGGACCGGCCGCTTGGTGATCTGCCCGTCGTGCGCGAACCATTCGTCCGGTCGGCCGCTGGCGGCGGGGAGTATCGCACCCGATCCCGCGACCGCGATGGCGACGGCGACGGGATGCCGAATGTCGATGAACGTGCAGGTCGCGGCGTCGTTGCGGCGAATGCGCTCACGCGGGCCGCCGAGCGCCTCGCACACCCACAGGTCGCAGTCGCCGAACCCGTTGTCGCTCAGGTAGCGCGCGAGAGAGCCCACCGCGGCTGCGTCGCGAACCGTGGCGATGATGCGCCGGCCGGGGGCGAGATGGGGCCGCAGGCGGGAGAACGGCGCGGCGTGCAGGCCTAGACAGCGCGTGTCCTCGACCGCCCAGCCGAGACGCGCCGCGGCGAGCGTGAAGGTAGAGGGCGCGGGGTGCGCCACCCACTCGTCGGGGGGCAGGTGACGCGCGACGACCGAGCCCGCCCCGAACCAGAACGGATCGCCCGATACCAGCATCACCACCCGGCTGCCGCGCCGTGCGAGCAGAGGCGCGATGCCGTCCGCGAACGGCACCGGCCAGGGCGTCGCCGGGCACCCCGGATCGGGCAGCAACGCCAGATGCCGCGCCGCGCCGGTGAGCCAGTCGGCGCGCGTGATCGCATCGCGGCTTGCGGCGGACAGGCCGGCCGGTCCATCCTCGCCGATCCCGACGATCGTCAGCCACGGATTGCCGACCCCTTCAGCCATGACCCACGTCCTGATCCTTGGCGGCACGACCGAAGCGAGCGCCGTCGCCACCGCGCTGGCCGCGCGCGGTATCCGCGCGACGCTGAGCTATGCCGGGCGCGTGGCGAACCCGAAGGCGCAACCTGTGGCGGTGCGCGTCGGCGGGTTCGGCGGGGTCGCGGGGCTGGTCGCCTGGCTGCAGCGCGCAGACGTCAGCCACCTTGTCGATGCGACGCACCCCTTTGCGGCACAGATGAGCGCGCATGCGGTCGCGGCCGCCGCGCAGGCGCACGTCGCCCACATCGTGCTGACCCGGCCGGGCTGGGTGGCGGAGGCGGGCGACCGCTGGACCCGTGTCGCCGACATCCCCGGCGCGGCCGCGGCCTTGACCGGCGCTCCTGCCAGCGTGATGCTGGCGCTGGGGCGGATGCACGTCGAGGCGTTCGCCGCTCAGCCGCAGCATCGTTACCTGCTGCGCTTCGTCGATGCACCGCGCGAGACCGTCGCACTTCCGCACCACCGGCTGGTCGTCGATCGCGGACCGTTCACGGTCGCGGGCGACCGCGCGCTCATGCGGGCGCATGCGATCGACCTGGTGGTCTGCAAGAACGCCGGTGGCGTGGGGGCGCAGGCCAAGCTGATCGCCGCGCGCGAGCTTGGCTTGCCGGTCGTCATGATCGACCGACCGGCCGTGCCCGAGCGGGTCGAGGTGCATGACGTCGCGGCGGTGCTGCGCTGGATCGGTCATGACGCCGACCGCGGCGTGTAGATGAAGCGGGTTCCCGGAACCATGCGGGTGCGGCTGGACCCGACGATCACGACGGTTCGCATGTCCGCCATGTCGGCACGCGCGTCCCGCAACGCGACGATGTGCAGATGTTCGTCCGGGGTCGAGACCGCGCGGGCGAAGAGCACCGGGCGCTGGTCCGCGCACGTGTCGCGCAGGATCGCCAGCGCCGCGATCAGGCCGTCGGGGCGTGATCGGGAGCGAGGATTGTAGAAGGCGATGGCGAAATCCGCCTCCGCCGCCAGCCTGACACGGCGATCGATGGTCGCCTGCGGCTTCAGATTGTCCGACAGGTTGATCGCGCAGAAATCATGGCCGAGCGGTGCACCGGCGCGGGCGGAGGCGGCGAGCATCGCGGTGATGCCGGGCAGCACGCGCACGTCCAGAGCCGCCCATGCCGGCGGGCCGTGTTCTATCGCCTCGAACACCGCAGCCGCCATCGCGAACACGCCGGGATCACCCGACGACACCACGACGACGCGGTGCCCGGCGAGCGCGAGGCCGAGCGCGTGGCGGGCGCGATCCATCTCGACGCGATTGTCGGACGGGTGGAGCGTCAGCCCGTCACGCGCGGCGACGCGCGCGACATACGGGATGTAACCGATGACATCCGTCGCCCCGCGAAGCGCGGCGGTGACCTCCGGCGTGACCAGCGCGTCGTCGCCGGGGCCGAGTCCGGCGATCGCCAGCCAGCCGGTCATGGACGGCGTCCCTGGCCATGGATCAGCAGGATCGCGAAGTAGGGCGCGATTCCGTCTGCGTCGACCAACCGGGTGACACGTTGATCGGGCATGGCGGCGTGTTCGACCAGCCACGCGGCGTCCAGACGCCCGGCGGCGGCGACGGCGCGGCGCAGCTTGCCGAGGTGACGGCCGATCTTCATTACCACCAGCGCATCCGTGTCGCGGATCCGCCGGGCGAGGTCGGCTTCGGGCAGGGTTGCGGTCAACACCGTCAACACGTCCTCGCCCCACGTGATCGGGCTGTCGCTGGCGGTCCATGCGCCGGACATGCCGGTGATGCCGGGGACGACCTGCACCGGCACGATCCCGCTTAGCCGGCTGTGGAGGTGCATGAACGATCCGTAGAAGAACGGATCGCCTTCGCACAGCACGACGACCTCCTCGCCCGCCTGCGCCAGCGTGCCGATGTGGCGCGCGCAATCGGCGTAGAACGCGCTCAGGCACGCGTTGTAGCGCGGATCGGCGACCGGGATTTCGGTCGTGACCGGATATTCCATCGCGAACTCGACCGCATCGTCGCGGAGCATGCCATCGACGATGCGGCGCGCATGGCCCGCACGTCCCGCCTTGCGGAAGAAGGCAACATGGCGTGCACCGCGCACCAGCCGGTCGGCCCGGACGCTCATCAGGTCCTGCGCGCCGGGGCCGAGGCCGACGCCGTGGATGGTTCCGGGCGTCATTCGGCGCGGCTCGCCAGTGCGTTGATCGCGGCGACGGTGATCGCGCTGCCACCCATGCGTCCCTCGACGATGACGCAGGGCACGGGCTGTTCCGCCCAGAGCGCCGCCTTTGATTCCATCGCACCGACGAACCCGACCGGGCAGCCGATGATCGCGGCGGGGCGGGGGCAATCGGGGTCTTCGAGCATGTTGAGCAGATGGAACAGGGCGGTGGGCGCGTTGCCGATCGCCACCAATGCTCCGGCGAGATGCGGACGCCACAATTCCAGCGCCGCCGCCGAGCGGGTGTTGCCGATCGCGCGGGCGAGCGCGACCGTTTCGGGTGCATGCAGCGTGCAGATCACCGGATTGTCGGCGGGCAGGCGCGCGCGGGTGATCCCCTCCGTCACCATTCGCGCATCGCACAGGATCGGTGCGCCTGCCTCGAGCGCGGCGCGCGCGATCGTCGCGAAGCCCGGCGAAAAGCGGATATGCCCGGCCAGTTCGACCAGCCCGGCGGCGTGGATCATGCGTACCGCGACGATTTCCTCGTCACGGTCGAACCGGGCCAGTGCGGCCTCAGCCCGGATCGTGGCGAAGGACTGTCGATAGATGGCGGCGCCGTCTGTCTCATAGACATGGGGCATCAGGCGGCTCCGAAGCGCTGGAGGATGTGGGCGGCGTCCAGACCACCATGCGCGGGCGGCGCACCGGCGCGTCCGTCGAACGAGAGATCGTAGCGGCCATCACGGCCGGTGAGCACGATTGCGGCGGGAGCGGCGCGCGCGCAACCCTTCGCACAGCCCGACACGTGCAGCCGGCCCGCCACGAAGGGAGCGAGCCGGGTGGCGAGCGCGCGCGTCTCCACGCTGGCCTGCGGGCAGGCGGGTGCCCCGACGCAGGCGTCGACGGCGGCGAGCGGGTCCGGCGCGGGGGCGCAGTCGGCGCCCTCGATCAACAGGATGCGCCATGGGGTGGTGCGGACGGCAAACGCCCTGCTGGCGTCGAGCGCCGCGCCGAAAGTTTCGGCGTCGATCCTGCCGAACGGCAGGGGCTGCGCAGCGCCGACCGGATGACGTCCGGTGACCAGCGATTTTGCGGGCGTGGCGGGGTAATCGTCACCAGCGGCCCAGTAGGGAAGGCTTACGATATGGCGCGCCAGGCGTCCGGCTTCGTGGCCGCCGGTGGCGACGAACCAGTCGGCGAGCGCGATCAGCGCATCGACCTCGCCGCCCGCCGCGACGGCCATGCCGGTATCGCGGCCGTCCGCGCGCAGCATCAGGGTGCCGGACGCGGCGCGTTCCAGGCGGAGGTCGGCGGGCGCACCGGTCAACATCGGTGCGGGTCCGGCATCGATCGCGAAGCCGAACTTGCCGGGTAGTGCGGGCAACTCGTCGATGCGGCGCTCCAGTTCTGTGGCGATGCGGTGCGTGTCGTCACCGGCCGACCAGTCGGGCGCGACGAGGATCTGACGGCGTGCTTCCCGCTGCGGATCGGCATCGATCAGGTCGAGCGCCACCAGATCGGCCAACAGCGTCTGCCATGTCGTATCCGTCACGCCGCGGATCTGGAGGTTGGCGCGGTTGGTGACGTCGATCTGGCCGTTGCCATGGCGCGCGGCGGCGGCGCATAAAGCGAGCATCCCGTCGCGGTCCAGCCGGGCAAGGCGGGGCCGGACGCGCACCAGCAGGCCGTCGCCGGCCGCCATCGGCCGCCATGCGGTGGGGCACCAGCCACGGACCATGCTCATGCCGCGTCGCCGATGCGCGCGAGGATCGAATTGCGCCGTGTCTGCCACAGGCCTGCCGCGTGCAGCGCCGCGAACCGCGCTTCCATCGCCGCAAGCGCTGCGGGGTTGGCGGCGGCGAGGAAGGCGCGGACATCGTCGTCACCTAGCGTCGCGTCGAAATAGAGGTCGAACGACTCGGCCGTCACCGCGCCGGCCAGATGCGCGAAGGTGCCGAGATGGTCGAGCGTCGCGGCGATCTCCGCCGCGCCGCGAAAGCCATGGCGCATCATGCCTGCGATCCAGCCGGGGTGTGCGGCGCGGGCGCGGACGACGCGGGCGATCTCCTCGGCAAGCGGACGGGCGCGGGGGCGATCGGGATCGGTCGCGTCGAGGTGGCAGGCGCTGGCGCTGCCGCCCGTCACGGCCTGAGCCGCAAAGAAGCCGGCTTCGTGCGCGGCGTAATCGGCGGCGAGCAGCAGGTCGGTTTCGGGCAGGTCCTGAACATGGACGAACAGATCGGCGGCGGCGACGCGGGCACGCAGGCCGGCGGGATCGTTGCACTCCTGCGATCCGTCGAGGGCGTGCGACGACGCGGCCAGCCATGCGTCGCCGGCGGATCGGCGCGCCTCGGCCGTGTAAGTGTCCGCCGCATCGCCCAGCCCGATGCCGTAGCGGCCCGGCGCGGGACCGAAGACCCGCGATGTGGCAGGGGTGCCGACGAACGGGTTGCGATCGTTCGGCTCGTCGCGGGCGGCGATCGCACGGACCGCCTGCCCGAACATCGCGCACAGGGTCGGGAAAGCGTCGCGGAACAGGCCGGACACGCGCAGCGTGACGTCGATGCGCGGGCGATCGAGCAGCAGGAGCGGCAGGATCTCGATCCCGGTCACGCGTTCAGATCCTATGTCCCACACCGGCTCCGCGCCCAGCAGGTGGAGCGCCATGGCGAACTCCTCGCCGGCGGTGCGCATCGTCGCCGATCCCCACAGGTCGATGACGAGCGTACGGGGGTAATCGCCGTGATCCTGCAGGTGGCGGCGAAGCAATTCGTCGGCGAGCCGCATCCCTTGCGCATGGGCGGAACGGGACGGCACCGCGCGGGGATCGGTGGTGTAGAGGTTGCGCCCGGTTGGCAGCACGTCCCGCCGCCCGCGCCACGGCGATCCGGACGGCCCCGCGGGCACCCGGCGTCCGTCCAGCGCGGCGAGCAGCCCGGTACGCTCCGCTGCGCCCTGTTCGTCGCGGCCGAAGACGTGCAACCCGTCGCCGAACTGGCTGTCCTTCACGTCGCACACGAAGGTGTCGATCCGCGTGATCGCCTCCGCATCGGAACGCGCCGCATCCAGGCCGAGCGCGCCGTCCAGCCCGATTGCCCGCGCCTCGTCGCGGATGTCGGCGCGCAGCCGCGCCCGACGTGGTGGATCGAGGCCGTCGGCATTGGAGAATTCGTCCAGCAGCGCTTCCAGCCGGCCGAGACCCGCACCGCGATCGGCCCGCTTCAACGGCGGAGGGACGTGACCGATCGTCACCGCGCCGATCCGCCGCTTGGCCTGCGCCGCTTCGCCGGGATCGTTGACGATAAAGGGGTAGACGATCGGCAGGGCGCCGGTGAGCGCCTCTGGCCAGCAGGCACCCGACAGCGCGACCGCCTTGCCGGGGAGCCATTCGAGCGTGCCGTGCGCCCCGACATGGACCAGCGCGTGCGTGCCGCGTGCGTGCAGCCACAGGTAGAAGGCGACATAGGCGTGGCGCGGGCAACGCGAGAGATCGTGATATTCTTCGGTGCGCGTTGAGGAGCCGCCGCGTTCGGGTTGCAGAGCGACGACGGTTCCGCCCAGATCGAATGCGGCGAAGCGGAACCGGCCGTCACTGACGGCGGGATCGTCCTCTGGCTCGCCCCAGACCGCGAAAAGCTCCGCCCGCAATTCGTCAGGCAGCGTCGTGAGCGCCGCGCGGTAATCTGCGAGCGGCCAGTCGAGCGCCTGCGTCGCCAGCGCGTTCGCCAGATCGGCAGGGCAGGGCGACCGAGCATAGCCCGCCTCGCCCATGTCGTGCAGGATCGCGGTGGCGGAGGCGAGCGCGTCGAGCCCGACCGCATGCGCCATCTGATGCGCCTTGCCCGGATAGGTCGACAGGACGATCGCCAGCCGCCGATGCGCCGGTGCGGTCCGCCCCAGCACGATCCAGCCGTCGATACGGGCGACGATCGCCGCGATCCGCGACAGATCGGCGCGGTGTTCGCGACGGGCGAATTGCAGGTGCGGATCGCGCGGCGCGTCGTCCTTGAAGCTCGCCACGCCCGCGAACACCCGGCCATCGACCTCCGGCAGGACGACATGCATCGCGAGATCGACCGGTGACAGGCCGCGTGGGGCCGCTGCCCATGCCATCCGGTTCGAGGTGGCGAGCGCGACCTGGAACACCGGAACCCCGGCATCGTCCAGCGGCGTCGTTCCTGTTGCGTCTTTGGCGGAAAAGGCGGTGGCGTTGACGATCGCTGCCGGTGTGAGCGCCACCAGCCAGCGCCTCAGCCACGGCGCAGCCTCCATATCCTTCAGCGAAGGCGCGAACAGGGCGAAGACGTCATAGCCCCGCGCCTCGAACGCCGCTTGCAGCGCCGCGAACGGATCGAGATCGGCGGCCGTCAGATATGATCGATAGAACACGATCAGGATACGCGGGCGCGATGCGGTCAGCGCGAAGGCGGCGGGGCAGGCCACGCCGCGCTCCGCCTGCCATCCGCCGACCGTTGCGACCGCGCGTGCGCCCTTTAGGGGGCCGACATAACAGCCCGAGGCCAGCGCGAACTGCGCCAGCGCCGCTTGGGCTGCGGTGACCCCGCCGACATCGCAAAGTTGTGCCAGCCGGTGCAGCGTCGATGGCGGCACGGTGGACACCGCGTCGAGCCGTTCGTCCGCGCGGCCGTCCGCCGGCACGACGGCCAGCGCGATGCCCTGCCGCCGGGCGAGCGCCTCCACCTGTTGGAGGCCGTAGGACCAGTAAGGCGCGCCGCCGATCAACCGGATCAGGATGCCCTTCGCGCCGGACAGCGTGCGTTCGACATAGGTATCGATCGACAGCGGATGGGTCAGTTCGGCAAGATTGGCGAGCCGCAGGCTGGGCATGGCCGCCGTGCCCGCATCGGCCACGGCGCTGCGCCACCCGGCAGCGAACGCGCCGAGATCGCTGTCGGAGAATGACAGGATCACGAGATCGGCGGCGTCCTGCCCCAGATCGCGTGGCGATGCGCTCTCCTCCAGCCCGTGGGTTTCGCGGAAGACGACGTGCATCGCGGGATCAGCCCTCCAGCGCGGCCCGCACGGCGGCGGGCTCCAGCCGGTCGCGTTCCGCGATCACGACCAGCCGGGTGGCACGCGGTTCGTCGTTGCGCCACGGCCGATCGTAATGCGTGCGAACCCGTGCGCCCACCGCCTGTACCAGTAGCCGCATCGGCTTGCCCGCAACCGCGGCATAGCCCTTGACGCGCAGCACGTCGCCACCGTCGCCAAGCGCCTCGATCCGGGCGGCGAGATCGTCCGGCGCGGCAATCTCGCCGAGTTCCAGGACGATGCTGTCGAAATCGTCATGCTCGTGATCGTCCTCGCCATCGTGGTGCGACGGGCGGGCGGCGATGTCGCCCTCCGCAGCGGCACCGATGCCGAGCACGACGCGCGGGTCGATCACGCCGTCGATCAGTTCGATCACGGGCAGCACGCGCGGGGTTTCGGCCGCGATCACCGCGCGCGCGGCGGCGATGCCGTCCGGTCCGGCAAGGTCGCATTTCGTCAGTAGCACCATGTCGGCACAGGCGAGTTGGTCCTCGAACACTTCTGACAGCGGGGTCTCGTGATCGATGCTGGAATCGGCGGCGCGTTGCGCGTCGAGCGCCGCCACGTCGGGGGCGAAGCGACCGGCCGCCACCGCCTCCGCATCCGCCAGCGCGATCACGCCGTCTACGGTGATCCGCGACCGGATCGCCGGCCAGTCGAACGCCTTCAGCAGCGGTTTGGGCAGGGCAAGTCCCGAGGTTTCGATCAGGATGTGATCGGGACGCGGATCGAGCGCGAGCAGCGTCTCGACGGTGGGGATGAAATCGTCCGCGACGGTGCAGCAGATGCAGCCATTGGCCAGCTCGACGATGTTCTCGGCGGGGCAATCCGGGATCGCGCACCCCTTCAGAATGTCGCCGTCCACCCCCAGTGTGCCGAATTCATTGACGACGACGGCCAGCCGGCGCCCGGCGGACTGACGAATCAGGTGGCTGATGAGCGTCGTCTTGCCTGCCCCAAGAAAGCCGGTGACGATGGTGACGGGCACCTTTGACAGATCGGACATGTGTTCCCCCCTCGGCATGCGCAGCGACCGGCGGGGACCGACATGTCGGCCGGCGCGCGCTGTCGTCGGGGCGCCGAAATGCCCTCCGCCACGCGCACCGATGCGGCCCCAGCCACACAGGTTCGTCGCTCAGACGGAGAACCGTGCCGCGGCCATCCCCTGGACCGAAGCAAGAGCGACCTTATCGCCGGCAGGTCTCCTGGCTCGCGGGTCAAAGCTGGGGCATCGCCTTCCCAGGCGGGCATCCGCGGATGCACCGTCCCAGTGGCCGCTCCGACAGGGAGCATGACGCCTTCGCTCGCCGCTTACAGTTGCAGGGACAGCCGCGGATTTGGGGCGAACCCCGCACCGCATTCCCATTCAAGCCCCTTTCGGGGCACCGGCGCGATCATCGAGAGCCGGAACGGCCCTCGTGCCCGCATTACCTTTGCGGCGGCCACTTGCCAATTCATCATTCGCGCCCAGTTGACGATGACTTGACATCGATCCTCCGCGACAAGCACCCGGAGACCGGCATCCGCTGACCAGCAAGAAGGAAGAAAGACGATGATGCGGTACGATGTGCTGATCGTCGGTGGCGGGCACGCCGGGGCGCAGGCGGCAACCGTGCTGCGCCAGCGCGGCTATGCCGGGACGATCGCGATCGTCGGCGAAGAGGGCGAGCTTCCGTACGAGCGCCCGCCGCTCAGCAAGGATTATCTGCAACAGACCAAGCCGTTCGAGCGACTGTTGCTGCGCCCGGCGTCGTTCTGGATCGAGCGTCACATCGATCTGCTGCTTGGGCGGCGTGTCGTGGCGGTGGACGCCGCCGCGCATGTCGCCACGGTGGAAGACGGTGAGGCGATCGGTTATGGGCGAATGATCTGGGCGGCCGGCGGCCAGCCGCGCCGCCTGACGTGCGAGGGGCACGACCTGCCCGGTGTTCACGCCCTGCGCAGCCGCGCCGATGTCGACCGGATCATCTCCGAACTGCCCGCCGTCGCGCGCGTCGCGGTGGTCGGCGGCGGCTATATCGGGCTGGAGGCGGCGGCGGTGCTGACGAAGCTGGGCAAGGCGGTGACGGTGCTGGAGGCGCAGGACCGCGTGCTTGCGCGCGTGGCCGGCGGCCTCCTGTCACGCTTCTTCGCGCAGGCGCATCGTGAGCGCGGGGTGGACGTCCGGTTGGGCGCACAGGTTCGCAGCATCGTCGAGGCAGACGGTCGTGCTGGCGGCGTCAGGCTGCACGATGGCGAGGTGGTTCCGGCCGAGCTAGTGCTTGTCGGGATCGGCATCGTCCCGAACATCGCGCCACTGATCGCGGCCGGTGCCGATGGCGGCGACGGCGTGGCGGTGGACGATCATGGCCGAACGTCGTTGCCCGATGTGTTCGCGATCGGCGATTGCGCTCTTCACGAGAACCGCTTCGCGCAGGGCAGGGCACTCCGGCTGGAATCGGTGCAGAATGCCAATGATATGGCGGGAACCGTCGCGAAAGCGGTCGTGGGGAACCCAGAGCCGTATCGGGCCGTGCCCTGGTTCTGGTCGCACCAGTTCGACTTCAACCTCCAGACGGTCGGGCTGTCGGGCGGCTTCGATCAGGAGATCGTGCGCGGCGATCCGGCCACCGGCAGCTTCTCGGTGGTCTACCTCGGCAACGGCGAAGTGCTCGCTCTGGACTGCGTCAATGCGACCCGCGACTACGTGCAGGGCAGGGCGCTGCTCGGCCGGCGGGTTGCGCCCGCGGCACTGGCCGATCCCGGAGTGCCGCTGAAGTCGCTGGCCAGGTAACTGCTCGGCAGCGACCCCGATGGCGTCACGGCGGGTGGTCGTTCAACCCGAACCAAGGCGAGGCGAAGCGTGATGATCCGCGGGCGGTGCGCCGACGAAGCGGATCGGCGTTCTGACCCCCGGCACGGAGGCGAGTCCGTCGTCCCGTTCCGCCGGCACCACCATGCCGCGTGCGCGGACCTGCGGATCGGCGAGCGCCTGCCCGACATCGTTGATCGGTCCTGCGGGCACGCCCAGTCTCTCCAGTTCGGCGAGCAGGTCGTCGCGCGGCCACAGCCGCGTCGCGGCGGCGATGGTCTGGCTGACGCGCTCGCGCTCCGCCACCCGTTGACGATTGGTGGACAGCGCGTCGTCATGGGGCAGGCCGAGCAGCGCCCGGACGCGTCCGAATTGCGCATCGTTGCCCGCGGCGAGGATGAACCAGCCGTCCGCGGCCGGAAAGACCTCGTATGGCACGATATTGGGGTGCGCGTTGCCCAGCCGCCGTGGGCTGGTGCCGGAGACCAGCGCGTTCATCGCCTGATTGGCGAGCGTGCCGACCATCACGTCCAGCAGCGCCATGTCGATCCATTGGCCCCGGCCGGTCTGTTCGCGCTGGCGCAGCGCGGCCTGAATGCCGATCACCGCGTACAGGCCGGTCATGATATCGGCATAGGCGACGCCGATCTTCTGCGGCGGTCCATCCGGATCGCCGGTCAGGTCCATGATCCCGCTCATGCCCTGGATAATGAAGTCGTAGCCCGCACGCGCGGCATAGGGGCCGTCTTGTCCGAAGCCGGTGATGGAGCAATAGACGAGACCGGGATTGATCGCGGCGAGCGCGGCATAATCGAGGCCGTAGGCGGCAAGCCCGCCGACCTTGAAATTCTCGATCACCACATCCGCCGTGGCCGCCAGCGCCCGTATCTGCGCCTGCCCCTCGACGGTGGAAAAATCGACGATACGCGACGTCTTGTTGCGGTTGGCGGCGTGGAAATAGGCGGCGTCCTGCGTGCCGTCGCCATTGTCGACGAACGGTGGGCCCCATTGACGCGTGTCGTCGCCCGCCGGGCTCTCGATCTTCACCACCTCCGCCCCGAGATCGGCAAGCACCTGTCCCGCCCACGGGCCGGCGAGGATACGTGCCAGCTCGATCACGCGGACCCCAGCCAGTGGCAACCCGGGCATCAGAACGCCGCGATGCCGGTGATCGCGCGCCCGAGGATCAGCGCATGGACGTCATGTGCGCCTTCGTAAGTGTTGACGGTTTCCAGGTTCATCATGTGGCGCATGACCTGATACTCGCCCGAGATGCCGTTGCCCCCGTGCATGTCACGCGCCATGCGGGCGATTTCGAGCGCCTTGCCGACATTGTTCCGCTTGATCAGGCTGACCATCTCGGGCGCGAACCTGCCTTCGTCCATCAGGCGCCCGACGCGCAGCGACGCCTGAAGCCCGAGCGCGATCTCCGTCTCCATGTCGGCGAGCTTTTTCTGGTACAATTGGCGACCGGCGAGCGGCGTGCCGAATTGCTTGCGGTCGAGGCCATATTGCCGGCTGGCGTGCAGGCAGAACTCCGCCGCGCCCATTGCACCCCACGAAATGCCATAGCGCGCCCGGTTGAGGCAGCCGAACGGCCCCTTCAAACCCGTGACGTCGGGCAGCAGCGCATCCTCTCCTACCTCCACGTCGTCCATCATGATCATGCCGGTGATCGAGGCGCGCAGAGAAAGCTTGCCCTCGATCTTGGGCGTGACCAATCCCTTCATCCCCTTGTCGAGGATGAACCCGCGGATCGCACCGCCATCGGCATCGGACTTCGCCCAGATCACGAACACGTCGGCGATCGGCGAGTTCGAAATCCACGTCTTGGCGCCCGAAATGACATAACCGCCATCGACCTTGCGCGCGCGCGTCGTCATGCCACCCGGATCGGAGCCGGCGTCCGGTTCGGTCAGGCCGAAGCAGCCGATGAACTCACCCGATGCTAGCTTCGGCAGGTATGTGCGCTTCTGTTGCTCCGAGCCGAAGGCGTGGATCGGGTACATCACCAGGCTCGACTGCACGCTCATCATCGAGCGATAGCCGGAGTCGACGCGCTCCACCTCGCGCGCGACCAGGCCGTAGGCAACGTAGCTGGCGCCGACGCCGCCATATTCTTCCGGGATGGTCGGGCCGAGCAGCCCCAGCGCGCCCATTTCGCGAAAAATCTCGACATCGGTATGTTCGTGCGCGAACGCCTCGACGATCCGCGGCGCCAGCTTGTCCTCGGCATAGGCCCGCGCGGTATCGCGGATCATCCGTTCGTCACCGGTAAGCTGGTCGTCCAGCAACAGCGGATCCGCCCAGTCGAACTTACCCATTCCAGACATCGTCTTCTCCTGATCGGGCGGAAGGTCGGTCATCCGGTGAGGATGTTCAATCAACTAAATGCTGGTCTTTCATCGGCGCGGCCGATTAAAAGTCGCGATGCTTGACCCGCAGCTTCTCAGATTGTTCGTTCTCCTCGCGGAGGAACGGCATTTTGGACGTGCAGCGGAGCGCGCCAGTCTCGCCCAGTCGTCAGCATCCGCGCAGTTGCGGCGGCTGGAAGACATCATCGGTGCGCCGTTGTTCATGCGGAACAAGCGCGCGGCGGTACAACTCACCGATGTCGGACGCCATTTCCTGATCGAGGCGCGCGACGTTCTGGAACATCTGTCGCGTGCGGAATCGATCGGCAGGGCGATGGCGCGCGGCGAGGCAGGATCAATGGCGCTCAGCTATATCTTCTCGGCGGTGACCAGTGGTGTGTTGCCGCAACTGCTTGCGCTCATCCGCCGCACGATGCCGTTGGTCGAGGTACAGCCGCGGCAGGCCGAAACGCCCGACCAGATTGTGGCGGTCGCCGAACGGAGGCTCGACGTCGGGATCGTGCGGACGCGTCCGTCCTACCCGGCGGGCGTAGAGGCGGTGACGGTCGTCGACGAACCACTGTTGTTGCTGGTCGCCACGGTTCATCCGCTGGCGGACCTTCCGGTGGTGCCGGCCGCCGCGCTGGCATCGCAGACGTTTCTGCTTCCGCAGTTCAACGAGCGGGTCGGGCTGGTCGAAACCGTCGAGCGCCTCGCCGCTGCCAGCGGCTTCGCCATGCCCGGGATCGTCAGAACCAGCGACTTCATCAGCGCCGCCAGCATGGCGGCCGCAGGATATGGCGTCGTGCTCGCGCCGGCGTCGCTGATCCGGTCGGGGATCGCGGGACTTACGGCGCGGCCGATCGAGGGCTTTACGGACAGGATCGATACCGCGTTGATCTGGCACAAGGAAGGATCGCCGATCGTCCATCGCCTGAGCCAGTTGGTGGTGTCCGCGAAGTGGCTGAACAGCCCGGCGTCGTAGAGGCTGTAACGATCGAACGTCGTGGGCGATCAGGCGGGCAGGTCACCGGGAGCGCGCCTCGTCCTGTCCCCCGCCTCGGCTTGCCGGCGCCCGCTCTCGCGGGTCGACATCCGGACAGTGAATCAAGACCAGCCAGCCCGCGCAACGATTTTCAGATAAGCTCTAAGAACGATAGGGCCGTCCCGACTGGATGAGCCGCTGGCGCGCGGTGTTGCCGGGAACGGCGATATGCGTCGCCGGATCATATTCCTTGCCGATGCCGGACGCATCGCTCGGCACCCATATCTCGACGACGGTATTCGTGTAGCTTCCCGGAAGGTAGCGGATCCAATATCCGTCGGGATGCTGGCTCCAGCGCCCGGTCGGCACGCCGATGCTGCCGGCACCGACGGGTGCGATGCCGGCAAGTACGGCGACGCGCTCCAGTTCGCCGTAGCTGGTGCCCGGCGTCGCGAGCATACGGCGCAGATCGGCTTCCGCCTGCATGGCCGACCGGACTTCCTTGGGCAGGTGGTCGGCGATCGGACCCGATCCCAGCATGTCGAGCACGTTGCGGTTGAGGCCGGCGAGCTGTCGTGGCGTCAGCAGCTGGGCGGCCGCCATCTTCTGATCGTTCGACAGATCCTCGATTTTCGCGCGTGAGAGGATCGCCCAGAGGAGCGCCTGGATCGTATGCTGATCGATCTCGGGATGCTGCACCGAGTTGCGGACGATCGCGATCACGGCGTCCCTGGCGCTACCCAGCGGCGGCGCGTACAAGTAACCATCGCCGTTGCCGGGACCATGGGTGCCAGCGTGCAGGCAATAGCTCTGGCCGTGGAAACTGAAATAGCCGGCCTGGAGGACGAAGCCACCGTTGGGCGTCCGCTGCAATTCGGACAGGCTGCGCTTGGGGGAGGAAGGTACGAAGCCGTCGCGGCTTGGGTCGCTCCAGCGGGCATCGGCAAGACTGGTAGAGATCGGCTCCTTACGAAGGCTGGGTAGCGAGATGCCGGCGCGCTTCACCAAACCGCCGAGTCCGCCGAACTGTGCCTCCACAGCTCCGGCATTGCCCATTACCGCCGCGGCCGACATCAGCGCCGCCACCCAAATCCCACGCAGAGCCATCAGCCACCTTTTCAAAGCTGTCGAGGGTCGTAACGGTACCGCATCAAACTGTGAAGAGGCGTGTTTTGAACTGTTTGCGGGTTCAGGACGGATTTACCCGATAACTTCGGCCAATGCTCGATTTCCGACGTTCGCCAGGCGCGGCATTGTCGCGATCTTGGCAGCGATCATCTATCTGTCATCCGGCGAGCAGCTGCCGGATCACGGGGACGAAAGAGCCGTGGCTGATGCTGGAGGCATCTGACGATGACAGATTCTTCGGGACTGTGCGGCGTCAACGCCGAAGCCAAGCGGCGAATGGGTCGGCTATGCCTCGCAGCCCGAGCATGACCGCACCTTTGCCGGGTCTTTGGCGCGGCGGAGCAGCGGGCCGCTCATTACAATGTTTTCACCGTATGGGTTCAAAGCCGTCCTGATAGCCATTCCGGGGCCCCGCTATCGGTGAAGACCGGCATGACCGAATAGCGAAAGTCGGGAACGGCGCTCACCGTTCATTGCGCATGCTCAGGTTAGCTGGCCGATCGCCGATCGCCGAGAGGACACTTGGCAGAAAATGGGTGACGACCATCTCGATCGCCTTGCCGTTCGGGTGGAGGCCATCCGGCAGGGTCAGCTGTGGGTTGCCAAGGACGCCGGGCGGAAAGAAGGGGGCGTGATCGGCACCATGCTTTGCGGCCACGTCGGCGAACATGCCTTCGTAGGGCGCGGCAAGCGTCCTGAAAAACGGGGGCACCTCGAACGTCGCCAGCAAGGTGGCGATCCCGCACGATTTCAGAACCGCGAGGATCTGGTCGAGGTTCGTCCTGGTTCGGACGGGGGCAAGGCCGCGTAGCAAGTCGTTCGCGCCAAGTTCGACGATGGCGAGATCGGGCTTGCGAACGAGGCTGCTTAGCACCCGTGGGAGCCGGCGAAGAGCATCCTCGGTGGTGTCGCCGGACACGCCGGCATTTTGCACGAGCGCGGTGGCATGGCTCTCTCTCAGGGAATGCTGCAGCTTTACGCTGAACGACGCGGTTGCTGGCAGCCCGTAACCAGCCGTCAGACTATCTCCAAGCGCGAGCACGAAGGGATACATGAACATGTCCCGGATATAGGATCGTATGCCCGACCTTCAGCTGTATGGACGCGCGGCTGGTTATGAAAATTGGCGCAGCGGCGGCAAGCGTTCGCTGATGGGGCCGACCCGTGACCGGGCCGGCAGCGCTGGAGGAACAGCGGGGTGGCTGTTTTCGCTCGTCCACGACGTACACCACGCCGGCCAGCGCCCACGAACGGAGCGCTTCGCGAAGCGGCGTCATCGCACGCGCGAGTTCGAGGTCAACGCAGCGGCTGGACAGGACGTTCAACAATCATCGAAGGAGCGTAGTGAACCCGCGCGCGCCGGACGCAGCGAACAGAGGAACGGCGATGGATGAATTTGCACGAATGATGAGCATGGAGGGCGTTCGTCCGCTTGGTCGGCCGAAAGAGACGCCCGGCCGATCCGCGGGGGTGCCGCGCGCAACCGCCACCCGAACCGTTGCGGCGCCGACTGAGCCGGCACCCGCCAGTCATGCGTGGGCCACCGGTTCCCGCGCTCGCACCGCGCTGGAGACGGCGCTTGGGCGTCTCGCCGGCGAAATCCGCGATGGACGCCGTGGTTGGGCGACCGGCATTCGGCAGGATGGTACAACCGTTACGTTGCCGGCGTCGTCGGGAGCGGCATCGCTGCTCGGCACTGCAGATCGGCAGTCACTGCGCTTGATGATCGTCGGCGGTGACGGCTGGACGTTCGTCATGCATCCGATGATGGGTGTCGCCACGCTTGATGAGGATCCGACCGACCCGGATTGAGGAAGCAAGGAGCCGGCGAGCGGGTGTCGCGGTATGATCGGTCGGTCGTGCCTGGCGACGGCCGACCGATGCTAGATGCCTGGAGAGCCCATGCCCCGTTCCCGCCCCCAAAGGACCGCGCCGCTGCGTCGATTGACGCCGAGTTTGGCGTAGATGCTGGCCACGTGGTTCCGGATGGTGTTGCGTGAAAGAGCCAGCCGCTCGGCGATGGTCGTGTCGTCCAGGTCATCACAAATCAGGTCCAGAACCTGGCGTTCGCGCTGCGTCAACTCCGCGGCAGGCGTCGATGGTTGCGGTCGACGCAACGTCGCAAGCTTGTCGAGGATCGACCGGCTGAGCCAGTTCGCGTCCTTCATCACCTCGTCGATCGCAACGCCAAGTTCCCGCTCGCTACGCCGATACTCGGTGACGTCCTGATACACCCAAAGCGTGCAGCCAGCACCGTCGACCCTGATCGTCTCAGCCGAAACCAGGCAGTCGACCTCTTCGCCGGACGGCATTCGCAGGCGTGCCTCGCGTCCACGAAGGCTTCCCTGCTCCAGCACGTCGTCCATGGCCCTTCGCCGCTCTTCCCCGGTGGCCCAGCGCACGATGTCGGTAGCCGGTCGGGCGGTGCGGTCGGCGAGGTCAACCCCGGTCATCTGGCGGAACGCCGCGTTGACGCGGAACATGGTGTCGTCGTTTTCGCGGGTGATCGCCATCGCGATCGGCGCCATCTCGAATACCGCCATAAGATCCCGTTCACTCGCCGCCAGCGCCTGCTCGACCTGCCGTCGAGGCTCCAGATCCGCGAAGGTGATCAGGAGTGCATCTTCTTGCGTCACGTCGATCGGCTGACCGGCGAACAGCACCAGCCGCCGGGAACCATTCGCCACGCGCAGCTCGGCTTCCGACTGAGGGACGATCTGTCCCGCCTCCAGCAAGCTACGCACGCCATCGACATCCTTCAACGCGCCGAGCAGGTCGAGGCCGAAAATCGGCTTTCCCCTCAGCTGGCCCTCCGTGAAACCGGTGAGCGCAAGAAAACCCTGATTGGCTTGCACGATCCGCAGGTCGCTTAGCCGCACGATGAGCGCAGGTGCGGGGTTCGCCCGGAACATGGCATCGAAGCGCGCCTCGGCGTCGAAACGGGCTGACACGTCGGAGATGACCAGCGCCAGATAGTCGGCATCGCCTCCGTCCACGTCCATGCTCACGTCGCGGACCTGATGCACCCAGCGCACCTCGTCGTCTCCATCCGGCACCACTCCGACGATCTCGTCCGGGAAGCTTTCGCCCGCCAGCAGGCGGAAGAGAGGGTATTCGCGCGTCTTCAGCGCGCGTCCGTGATGCGATCGGAGCGAAAAACGCCTGGCGTAATCCTCTGCGGTCGCACCTAGATCGGCCGCCTCCGCTACGCCGTGCATCTGGAGCGCGGCGGCGTTGGCGCTCAGGATCACGCCGGTGGGGTCCATCAGGATCACGCCATCGAGCAGCTGCGCCATGAGTTGTTCGAGATGACGCAATGCAGGCTGTGCATCGGATGAGGGCCTGTTCGACATGACCGGTCAACCCGCATGGTCGTCGCAGCGTTCCCAAGCCGATACTATCCGAAATAGTGCTGCCGCACCATGCGACGCACCGCCCGTTTGATGCGCCTTTTGAACAAGCAGGCATCGCCGCAGGTTCTGCTGTCATCGTCAATCACGTAAAAGGAACGACCATGGGCCTCATCGTACTACTCATCGTGGGTGGCCTGATCGGCTGGGTTGCCAGCATGATCATGCGCACCGACGGACAGCAGGGCATCTTCCTGAACATCGTCGTCGGAATCGTCGGGGCGCTGCTCGCCGGATTCGTCGTGACGCCTCTAATCGGCGGTGCCCCGATCACCAGCGGCATCATCAGCGTCCAGTCGGTCTTGGTGTCACTGCTGGGTGCCATCGTCCTGCTCGCGATCCTCAACCTCTTTCGACGCGGCTCGGTTCGTTAAGCCACGCAAGGGAAGGCCCGTCGCCGTCACCCGTCGACAGCGACGGGGCCGGCGAACGGGCCGCCCCGGACGGGGACGTTCCCTGAATTGCCGACGCTGCCGACGTCTGCATGGACGGCCGGGCTACCACCACCCGCATCACGCCGGAACGGCGCCGCGCTGAATCGAGATCGGGCACGGCATCTTCTCGTCGGTAAACGGGCAACCGCGACCGGCCGTAGACGCCCGACTTTGCGCCACGCCCCGCTCGCTAGCCGTTCTGTTTGACGGGCAGCCGGAATCGATCGCATGTGATCCCGCGCGTCCCTGGATCGACGCGGCTCGCGGCGGGGCTGTCGCAGATCACGAGCAGCTCGCGCGCGCCGTCGATCCCCTCCAGCAACACCAACCCCTCGGGGTGATCGTCTCCGCGACCGAACGGGAGGTCGATGATCCGATCCGGTTTGTGCCGACGAACCACCGTGTTGTCCTGCGGCGGATCGCCGAGCCAATCCGTCCAGCGATAGACGGCGCATGGCCCGTCGAGGCCGGTCGTCGGTCCGGCAAGGATCAAGAGATCCGCCCCATCGCGCTTCAGGTCGCGAATACCCAGTCCGTCCAGCTCGAGAAGTCGTTTGTGGAGCGGGCCGGTGATCTTCAGGCGACCCGAAGCTTTCGCGACGATCTCCACTTCCAGCAGCACGGCATAGGTCTGGATCACCGGCCCACGCATGCCGATCGCCACCCTGTTGCCCGCGACGGCGATCCCCTCCAGATCGACGCCCCCTTCCTTTGCTGCGATCCGGGTGAATGGCTTCAGGAGCGGGCTATCGTTCATCATCCGCGCCAGCCGGTTACCGTGCTTGGTCTGGCGCACCATGCCCGCGCGGCGATCTCCGTTGGTTCGGACGGGCCGCATCGTGTCGGCCGCGTCCGGGTCCGGCGCCAGCGGCACCCGCGCGAGCAGACAGCGGGGACGGGTATCTTTCAGTGTCGCGAATACGGACAGGTCGATCCGGTCGTCGCCCGCTTTCCCGACCTTCGGCCGCGTTCGCGCATGCGATCCCAGCACCCAGAGCCAGCCATCATCTTCGGCCAAGCCTTCGATATCGGCCTCTCCGGATGCATCGAGATCCAGGATGGCGTCGAGCGGAAAGCGCCGATGATCCACCCATGCTGCCGGGTCGCGACTCAATCGTTCAAGACAGACACCCTCGTCGCTACCAAGAAACAGGGTGTTGCCGTGTCGAGCGGCGGCCGACAGGTCGAGTGTCGGATCGTCCGCGCCCGCGCAGTCCGCATTCAGCACCAAGAGTTCGGTGCCTGCCAGTGTCGTGGTGGAAGCCCATGGGGAGTGAAGAGCGGAGGATCTCGGCATCTACGGCTTTCTTTCGCGATGAGTGAGCGGGCGCTGCTGCCTTATGGCCTGAATTTTTCCCCCAGAGGAGATGAGCCAAGATCCATTTGTAGCCCAATTTGTTTGAAAGCGATGCGTGCACTGCTGCGCGGCGAAGACGAGGAGCGTTGGCGCACGTTACAGTCTGACCACGCCATCCCTGTCGATTGATGACGATCAATCATCGAATGATGCGGAATTAACAAGCCAGCATCAAAGGTTTAACGACTCCCGGATACGATGGCTTCTCCTCCACGCGGAACAGACCACGCATGAAAAACCTTCGAATCGGCAAGAAGCTGACCTTGTGCTTCTCGATCTTGTTCGCAGCGATTCTCGCGCTGGGCGGACTTGCGCTTTACAATCAGGGCCGATTGAGCGGCATCGCCACCGAACTCGGCGTCGAACGTCGTCTCAAGCTGGAAGCTACGGCCGCCATGAAGACAGCACTGTCGGATCATCGCATCGGCGAAGCAAACCACATTCTGTCCGCCGATGCGGCGAATATGCAGCTGGCGGAGGCCGTCATAAAGACGCAGCGCGCCTTCATCGCCCAGAAGGTCGCGTACCTTGAACCTCGCCTCAACAAGGCGACGACACGCGCCGCCTTCGAAAGGTTCAAGCCGCTCTGGGCCGATTACCTGCTGAAGTCGGACGCGATGCTCGCCCATTCGCGGCTGGACCAGAACGAACAGGCGCTGGCCGGCTTCCGCGCCAATAAAGCGGTGTTCCACCGTGTTGCCGTCGAGGCGAGCGCGATGCAAGAGGCGCAGTCGGACATCATGAACGGCGTCGTCGCCGATGCACAGGCGTTGCACGGTTGGAGCCGCAACCTGATGCTGGCGATGATCGTCTGCGTGGGCGCTCTGGTAGCCATCATGCTTAGTGCGCTGATCCGGGGCATCGCTCAGCCGCTGCGCGCCATGTCCGGGGCGCTGGGTCAGCTCGCGGCCGGGCGAATGGACGTACAGGTGCCCGTCGACCAGCGCGCAGATGAGGTCGGCGATCTCGCCACCGCTATGATGGGGCTGCGCAACCAGCTGGCGACTGCCGAGCAGGCGAAGCAGGAGCAGACCAGCCTGATCGTCGGCAGCATCGGCAACGGCCTTGATGCGCTGGCGCGCGGAGACCTGACGGCACGTGTCGATGCCGATCTGACGGGGGCATTCGCCAAGCTTAAAACAGACTTCAACAACGCCATGGCGGCGGTTTCCACTGCGATGGGCGCGGTGTCGGTCAGCGCGCTTGGTATCACCAACGGCGCGGGCGACATCCGCCAGGCGTCGGACGACCTGTCGCGCCGCACGGAACAGCAGGCCGCCTCGCTGGAAGAAACAGCCGCGGCGATGGATGAGATTACCTCGACGGTGAAGCAGACGGCCGAGAGCGCCGGGCGCACGAACATGATGGTCGGCGAGACCCGTCGCGATGCGGAGCAGTCGGGCGGGGTGGTGCAGAAAGCGATGGACGCCATGAGCGGCATCGAGCGTTCGTCCAACGAGATCAGCGAGATTATCGCGGTGATCGACGGTATCGCCTTTCAGACCAACCTGTTGGCGCTGAACGCCGGCGTCGAGGCGGCCCGCGCCGGCGACGCGGGCAAGGGGTTCGCCGTCGTCGCCTCCGAGGTGCGCGCGCTGGCGCAGCGCTCGGCGGATGCGGCCAAGGACGTAAAGACGCGCATCACTGCATCGTCTGAGCAGGTCCACCTCGGGGTCGAACTGGTGAGCGAAACCGGGAAGTCGCTCACCCGTATCATCGCACGTATCGCCGAGATCAACGAGTTGGTATCGGGGATCGCCAGCGCCGCAGAGCAGCAGGCAGTCGGACTGCATCAGGTGAACACTGCGGTCTCGGAAATGGACGGCGTGACCCAGCAGAACGCCGCCATGGTCGAGGAAGCGACGGCGGCGGCGCGCAGCCTGTCCGAGGAAGCCGATACGCTCGCAAGTGAGGTCGCCCGCTTCACGCTCGCGCAGGGTTCGGGCCGCGCACCGGCTCCTGCCGCGTCACCGGTCCACAAGCTGCAGGCACGCGCCGCGCACGCCGGTCGCCGCATCGCTGCCACTGCCGCGCGCCCTGCCGTAACGCACGCGACCGAGGGAAATGCCGCAGTCGCCGTGGATGACTGGTCGTCTTTCTGACGTGGGTAATCGAGCGGGAGACGACGACATGAGCGGCCAACAACTGATCACGTTCCAGCTCGGCGAGCAGTGCCTGGGCGTGGATATCATGGCGATCCGCGAAATTCGCGCATGGACGCCGTCGACTCCGCTGCCGGGGGTGCCGGCCTATATGAAAGGCGTCGTCAACCTGCGTGGCGTGGTGCTGCCGGTTCTCGACCTGCGCTACCGTCTAGGCTGGGGCAGCACCGAGCCGACCGCCCGCCACGTCATCATCGTCGTCCAGGTGGGTGCGCAACAACGCGGCTTGATCGTCGATGCCGTCAACGACATCGTCACGATCGACCATGCGGACGTCCAGCCGGTTCCGGAGGGAAGTAGCGAGCGATCGGGCTTTATCACCGGGTTGACCAATCAGGGCGACAACATGGTGCTCATGCTGTCGCTCGACGCGATCGGCGGCCCGGCGGAAATGCGCGAAGCGGCCTGACCGCCTGGCGCGGCCATCAGCAGGTGAGGCCACGATACGGGAGGAGCAAAGACCCCGGTTCGGCGTTTGATGAAGCGAGACGACACATCCGGCTGGTCCGCAGAGGATAATGATATGCCGAAGAGTCCCTTTATCGACGATCCTCGCGACGTGATGCGGCAGCAGATCGCGCTTGCCGTCGCTTCACCGATCGAGGCGATACGGGCCATTCACCTCCGGGCTGCGGAGCATCACGCCGAGATCGCCAGAGCAAGCAAGCTGGAGCTGAACGCATCCTTCGCCAAACGACCGGCTCCGAGTTCATGATCGCGCACGGGGTGCAAGGGTGATCGAACGGTTCCGTCATTCAATTTCGGCGGAACAGGAGCGCATACGGGCATCATCGCGCTGACTTCCGGTCGATGCAGTAGCGCCAGACATCATGAAAAAGGTGCCCAGCCGCCCGCGCGAGCGGCGGGCACCGCCGACCTATGCCGCTTCGGGCTTCGCCGCAGGTCGGCGTCGCGACGCCCAGGCGGTTATCGCGGGCAGCACCAATAGCGTCAGGATGGTCGAGGTGATGAGCCCGCCGATCACGACCGTAGCGAGTGGACGCTGAACCTCTGCCCCGGTGCCGGTGGCCAGCGCCATCGGCACGAAGCCAAGGCTGGCGACGAGCGCGGTCATCAGCACCGGGCGGACGCGTTCCATCGCCCCGCCGATGATCGCCTGATCCTCGTCGTCGCCGTCCTCGCGGTGCTTGCGGATCGCACTCATCATGACGAGACCGTTGAGCACGGCCACGCCCGAGAGCGCGATGAAGCCGACCGCAGCGGTGATCGAGAACGGGATGCCGCGGAGCAGCAGCGCGAACACGCCGCCGGCCAGTGCCATCGGCACTGCCGAGAACACGATCGCAGCCGGCACGAACCCGCCAAGGGCCATGAACAACAGCGCGTAGATCGCGATGAAGCAGATCGGCACGACGATCAGCAAGCGAGTTCTCGCCGATTGCAGGCTTTCGAACGTACCACCCCAACCGGTGTACATCCCGGGCGGCAGATCGAGCGCCCCGATGCTGGCTTTCGCTTCCTTGACGAAGCCGCCCATGTCGCGGCCCCGCACGTTGACCTGCACGACCACCATGCGCTTGCCATTCTCTCGGCTGATCTGGTTCAGCCCCTGCGTGTAGCTGAACCGCGCCACCTCGCGCAGCGGGATCGACCTGGCGGTCTGCCCCTCTGCTGCGGGGAGTATCACCGGGATCGCGCCCAGCGTCTCCAGATCGTCGCGTTGCGCATCCGGCAGACGGACCACCACCGCAAACCGCCGGTCGCCCTCGAACAACAGCCCGGCTTCTCGCCCGCCAAGTGCCGCCGATACGGTGTTCGCGATCTCCTCCACCGACAGGCCGTATCGACCGGCAGCCTGCCGATCGATCTTCACGTCGAAGGTCGGGGCACCGGATGTCTGCTCGGCGTTGACGTCGCCGGCACCGGGGATTGATCGCAGCACGCCAGCGATGCGTTTCGCCTGTATGCTCATGGCGTCCAGATCGTCGCCGTATAGCTTCACCGCAACGTCGGCGCGAACGCCTGCGATCAGCTCGTTGAAGCGCATCTGGATTGGCTGCTGGATTTCCGTGCGGTTCCCGATCAGCGGCTTCATCCTCGCCTCGATACGGCGCAGGATGTCGTCCTTGGACTTCACCGCCGCCGGCCATTCGCTTTCCGGCTTCGGAATGACATAGGTGTCCGATGCGTTGGGAGGCATCGGGTCGGTGCCGAGGTCGGCATTGCCGTTCTTGGAGAAGACCAGCGCCACCTCCGGCAGCGTTTTCAGCGCATTCTCGATCTGAAGCTGCATCTGCGTCGATTGATCGATCGAGGCGGACGGCACGCGGAAGTTGGTGACGGTGATATCTTTCTCGTCGAGCTGCGGCATGAATTCCTGGCCCAACGTTCCGACACCCAGCACCGCCGCGACGAGCACCGCTACACCACCTAGAATGAATGGCATCGGCCGCGCCACCGCCTTGCCGAGCATCGGTGCGTAGCGATCCTTGAACCAGCGGATCGGCTTGACTTCCGTTTCGCTGACACGGGCCGTGATGCACAGCGCGATCATCGCCGGGACGAACGTGATCGAAAGGACGAAGGCGGAAGCAAGCGCCACCATCAGCGTGATCGCCATGGGCGCGAAGGTCTTGCCCTCTACACCCTGAAAGGTGAGCAGCGGAACGAAGACCAGAAAGATGATGAGCTGACCATACAAGGTCGGTCGAATCATCTCCCGTGCCGCCAGCGTCGTTTCTTCCATCCGCTCCGATCGGCTCAGCAGCCGCCCTTCATGCTCCTGCCGCTCGGCAAGGCGACGCAACGCATTTTCGACGATGATGACGGCGCCATCGACGATCAGTCCGAAGTCGAGTGCGCCGAGACTCATCAGATTGCCCGACACGCCCAGGCCGTTCATGCCCGCCGCGGTCATCAGCATCGTGATCGGGATCACCGTCGCCGTAATCAGGGCTGCGCGAATGTTGCCCAGCAGCAGGAACAGCACGGCGATGACGAGCAAGGCGCCCTCGATCAGGTTCTTTTCGACCGTGGCGATCGTCGCGTTGACCAGCTTCGAGCGATTGTAGACCGGTTCGGCGAAGACGTCGGGGGGGAGCGTGCGGTTGATCTGGGTGAGCTTGTCGGCCGCGGCGTTGGCCACGATCCGACTGTTCTCGCCGACCAGCATCAGCACGGTGGAAATCACCGCCTCCGCACCCATCCGGCTGCCCGAGCCGGTGCGGACGGCACCGCCGATCACGACGTCGCCGACATCCTTCACCCGGACCGGAACCCCGCCGCGGGTCGCGACAACCGCTTCCTGGATGTCGTCGATCGATCTCAGTCGCGCGTCGGCGCGGACCAGAAAGCTCTCGCCCGCGCGCCTGACGTAGTTCGAACCCGCCGACACGTTGGCGCGCTCCAGTGCGTCCGCCAGTTCCGTGATCGAAAGGCCATAGGTGGACAGGGCCGTCAGATTGGGTTCGACCAGATATTGTTTCACGTAGCCGCCGTTGGAATCGACCCCCGCGACCCCCTTCACGTTGCGCATCTGCGGCCGAATGATCCAGTCCTGCACCGTGCGCAGATAGGCTGCCTTGGCGAGCTCGTTGGTGAGCCGCTCGCCCTCCGGCGTCATGTAGCTGCCGTCCGACTGCCAGCCCGGCTTGCCGTCGACATGTTCGGCGCCGCCCCGGCCATCGGGATGACGGAAAGCGACCGAGTAGAAAAAGATCTCTCCGAGTCCGGTGCTGAGAGGCGCGAGGTTCGGCTGGATGCCAGAGGGGAGGCTGTCTTGCGCCTGCGCCAGCCGTTCGATGATCTGCGCCCGCGCGAAATAGATGTCGGTGGCATCGGTGAAGACGGCAGTGACCTGACTGAAGCCGTTGCGCGAAAACGATCGCGTCATCTCCAGCCCCGATATGCCGGCCAGGGCGGTCTCGATCGGAAAGGTCACCTGCTTCTCGATGTCGACCGGACCGAGAGTGGGAGCGAAGGTGCTGATCTGGACCTGGCGATTGGTGACGTCCGGAACCGCATCGATCGGCAGCCTGGTGATCTGCCAGGCACCGAAGCCGATGACGAGCAGGGTCAGGAACGCGACCAGCCAACGGTAGCGGACCGACAGCGACAGGATGCGGGCGATCATTCCGCGGCATCCTTCTCGATCTCGGCCTTCAGCAGGAAGGCGTTGGTGGTGGCGATCGGGGTGCCTGCGGCGAGGCCAGACACGATGGCGATCAGGCCGCCGGACCGATCGCCGACCTGGACCGGCCGGGCGCGGAAGCCGGTTCGTGTCCGCACGAACACGACGCTGCGATCACCCACCGTCTGCACCGCATCCTGCGGCACCATCACGCCGTCCTTGCGTGCACCGCCACTGGCGAAGATGCGTGCCTGCGCCGTCTGACCGGGCGCGAGGGGGCTGTCGCCCGGGGTGATGACGATGGTGGCTGCCCGGCTTTCGGTATCCACGACGCCGGTCGATGCTCGCACCCGGCCCTCGATCTTGCGACCGTCGCTGGTCGTCATTTCCACCCGGTCGCCGGGGCGCACCCGCGGCGCATCGGCCGCTGGAAGGCTGGCCGTGACCTGAACCCGACGGGGATCGGCGACGCGGAACAGCTCGGTCTCCGCTGCCACATACTGGCCGAGATTGGCCGGTGCCGCGGTGATGCGGCCGGTCACCTGGCTGACCACGGCCACCGAGCGACCGTCGGCGGCAAGTCGAACCGCACCGGCGGCAGCGCTGGCGCGTCGCGCGTCCGCCTGCGCGACGGCAAGGTTGGCCTGTGCCGCTTCATAGTCCGCCCGTGCGGAGACACCTTGCCCGACGAGTGAGCGTTCGCGCGCTGCCTGCCGGCTTGCCAGCGTGACACGTGCGGATGCCGCCGCACGGTCCGCAGCGATCTGCGATGCATCGCGGCTTTCGACCAGCGCCACCGTCTCGCCCCGTCGAACGGGGTCGCCGATGCGTTTAAGGATGCGGGTGACGGTTCCCGGAGCGCGCGCCGTCAGCACTGCCTCGGCATCGGGCGTCGTCTCGACGATGGCGGATGCCGGGATGGCGGCATCAAGTTCGCCGGCGGTCGCCGGCGCGGTCCCGATCTGCGACAGGGCGATACCCTGTTCCGAGATCGCGATCTCGTTCGTGAAGGCGTCCGCAGCAGGGGCTTGCGGCGCGGGAGATGCCGATGGCGTCGATTGGGTGAGGCGGGCGGCCCCGAAGCCCAGGGCTGCCGCCGCGGCAAGGCCAAGGGCTGCGCCGGCGTAAAGGCGATTCCGGTCGTTCATCGGACCACGTCTCCGGTGAGGGTCAGGCCCTGAACACGAGCCAGCGCGGCGCGCGCGTCCAGTCGGGCTGCCATAGCGTCGAGCACGACCCCACGGGCCACGCCAAGGCCGTGACGCGCAGCGAGAAGTTCGATGAGCGGCGACTTGCCGGCCTCATAGGCGATGCGCGCGAGGCGATAGGCTTCCTCGGCCGTTGTCATCGTCCTTGCCGCCGCGGCGGTGCGGGCGTCGGCGGCGGCGGCAAGGATGTGCGCTGCGTGCGCATTCGCCTGCGCCTCAATGCGGGCGGCAGCCGCTCGTGCCTCCGCTCCCCGCGCTTCGGCATCTGCTGCGGCGATGTTGCCCGTGTTACGATCGAACAGGTTGAGCGGCATGGAGATGCCCGCGACGACTGCCGTCGCATTGTCGAGTTCCAGCCGCCGGACGCCGAACTGGGCCGTCACATCGGGAATGGCTGCCTTGCGCTGCGCGGCGGCCCGTCGCGCGGCGGCATCGCGCTCCGCTTCCGCAGCACGAACCGCAATGCTGTGCAGGGGATCGGGCGGGCCGCTGGGCGGCTGCGTCGCCATGCGATCCAGCAGCGACTCCGACAGGCCGGTATAGGGCGTGACCGCTCCGGCCATCCCAGCGAGTCTCGCCAACGCTGCGGCGCGATCGGCGCTGGCGGTCTCCAGTTGGGACTGGAGCGTACTCAACTCCGTCTCGGCCTGTAGCTGGCGCAAGCGTGCCTCCTTACCGGCCGTCACCAGAGCACGGGCAACCTTGAGGTCGGCGGTCGCCTCCTCCACCTCGTCCTCAGCCAGACCGATCCGGCGGTCGGCAATGTCCGCCGCGGCGTAGGCGCGCGCCAGATCATAGGCGTAAGCCAGCCGGGCCTCCACGCTTCGGGCCATGGCGGCGACCACGCCGGCGTCGCCCGCCGAAACTCGGGCTGCTCGCTTCCCGCCGATTTCGATCGGCTGGTTGACCTGCAACGTCGTCTCGGTGCGTCCGAAGCCCCCGTAAGGTGAGCTGCCGGCGAAGTTTTCGCCATAGACGCTGATGGTCGGGTTGGGTCGGGCGGCCGCCTGCTGCGCCAGTCCTTCGGCCCGATCGACATCGGCGTCGAGCGCGGCCAGTCGCGGCGATGATGCGCTCTCCCGAAGAAGCTGCGCAAAAGGCGGCGCCCTGCCGTCGGGCGTGGTCTGCCCCCAGGCGGCGCTGGCGAGCAGAACGCCTGCAAGCCCGCCGAACAGCGCGCGAGTGCGCTGCCGGCATGATGTGCCGTTCATGTGTGTCGATCCTCGTCACGATTGATCCGCCGCGGCTGGCGCCGCGCAGCTGCGATCAGGCGCGCGGGGGCCTCAGGATCGAGCCGGGATCGAGGCCGGACAGCATGGCAGTCAAGCATTCGGGCCAGCGCTGGCCGCCCGACGTCAGCCGGGGAAGCGGCGTCGTGGAGGAAGGCATCGCCAACCCATGACCGGCGGAATGAGCTGCGACATGGATCAGGCTGTCGGCATCGTCGTCGAACCCGGCGTCATGAACCTGCACCATGTGAAGCGAGGCATCGTCGTGCACGATCGAACCGTGCCAAGTGGAGAGCGCGATCAGCCCGAGCACCGCGATGAGCGCGAACAAGGCGCCGATCACCGATGCCGATACACGACGCCATGCGGTCACGTGAGGCAGCCGGTGCTGCGCGACGTGACGCGGCGAAGGGTGGCAGGCATCACCTTGCCACAACCTGATGCCGGGCCGCGGCGCGCCCCAGCCAGATCATGCGAGGGCCGACACGAGCGGTTGCGAGGCGACCAGCGCGCCGAATCCGGAAAAGGGCTCCGCCGTTTCGCACGCGACCGCAATGCTGACGCCGGAGCTTCTCGCCTCGATTGCGAGGTAAACCATCACCGCACCTCCACGGTCAGATGGGCTATCTCATGGACGGGCGTCAGACGCTGGCGGACGGTGGCGTCTGTAACGCCGCACACGCTCACGATCGCTGCATGGGCTTCCGGTCCCACCCGCCAGACGTGCAAGTCGTTGATGCGCGCGTCGCCGGGACCTTCCAATAACTCCCGGATTTCCTTTGTGACATGGGGATCGGTTCGGTCGAGCAGCACCGCCGCCGTGTCGCGGATCAGCGTCCAGGACCAACGGGTAATGACGACGGCACCCACGATCCCCATCGCCGGGTCCATCCACACCCACCCCAGGTACCTGCCCGCCAGCAACGCCGCGACCGCCAGAACCGACGTCAGCGCGTCCGCCAGCACGTGGACGTAGGCGGAGCGCAGGTTGTTGTCGCCGGCATGGCTGTGGGCATGACCATGCGGATGGTCGCGACCATGATGATGGTGATGGTGGCCGCCGGAAAGCAGCAACGCGCTGGCGAGGTTCACGGCGAGGCCGATGACGGCGATGATCGTCGCCTCGCCGAATGCCACGGCTGACGGGTGGAACAGGCGCAGCAAGGATTCGACCGCGATGCCGAGCGCGACCAAACCCAACACCATCGCCGAGGCGAATCCCGCGAGGTCGCCGACCTTCCCCGTACCGAAGCTGAAGGCGGGGTCCGATGCGTGCCGCCTCGCATAGGCGTATGCTCCCGCCGCGACGCCGAGCGCACCGGCATGGGTCGCCATGTGGAAGCCGTCGGCAAGCAGGGCCATCGAGCCGGTGACGTAGCCCGCGAGAACCTCGCCGGCCATCATCAGGGCCGTCAGCACCACGACCCGACGCGTGCGCCGGGCGTTCTCGTCATGAGCAGCGCCCAGGAAGACATGATCGTGGGCCAGCAGTTCGGTTCGGTGCCCATCTGAAGACCCTATTTCGCGTAGCGGCGAATGGCCGCGACAAGAGCGTCGGCGCCTTCGCGGCGTTCGGTGGGGGTCAGGGCATCGTCTGCGACGTGCGCATGCACATGCATCTCGATCAACTCATCCATCAACCCGCCCACCGCGCCGCGTACCGCCGCCGTCAGATGCAATGTCTTCGCGCAATCGGCATCGTCCAGCAGACCACGTTCAATCGCCTGCAGTTGACCGACGATGCGGTGGATTCGCTTGATCAGCGGATCCCTGTCCGCGGCTAGATGAGACATACCATACCCCCTTACCCTACCGGCGGGGTGCGATCAATCTGTACGAAGTGAAGCGATGTGGAACAGGGGAGGGCTTGATCGCCGAACATCATGTCGCCGGTCTTCGCGACCTCGCTGTCGCCCCATGCCAGCCAGCCGATTGGCGCGGACCCATGACGATCGACGGCGGGAATCCAGCGATCGCTCCTGCATATGAGATTGAGCACGCGCCCCGGCCCGTCGACCAGGCTCAGTGTCGCCGGATCGTCCCCGGCGAACGCGAGGGCATCATGCCGGCGCAAGCTGCTGCGACAACCGCGAACGGTTAGTTCGATCATGATCGGGTCGAGCACCAGCAGGAGGCGCGCATTACCCGGGAGCACCGAAAAGGGTGCCGATCGCTCCAGCATCGCCACGCTGATCCGGCGCTCACGCGACGGATCGGACCAGAGCAGCCGCGTCGATCCGCATCCGTTCGCCCACGGCACCTCAGGCGAATCTGCGTACCGGACGATAGACGGGGTCACAATATACCCGGCAGATCGAGGCTCCTTTCGCGTGCGCAGTCCAGCGCGAGCGGATAGCCCGCATCGGCGTGGCGCATGACGCCGGTGGCCGGGTCGTTCCACAACACGCGCTCCAGCCGCCGTGCGGCGGCGGCCGTGCCGTCGGCGACGATCACCATTCCGGAATGTTGGGAGTAACCCATGCCGACGCCACCGCCATGATGCAGCGACACCCAGGTCGCGCCGCTCGCGGTGTTCAGCAGCGCATTCAGCAATGGCCAGTCGCTCACCGCATCCGATCCGTCGCGCATCGCTTCGGTCTCGCGATTGGGCGAGGCGACGGAGCCGCTGTCGAGATGGTCGCGGCCGATCACGACCGGCGCCTTCAATTCGCCACGTGCCACCATGTCGTTGAACGCGAGACCCAAACGATGGCGATCGCCGAGTCCCACCCAGCATATCCGCGCCGGCAGGCCCTGGAACCGGATCTTCTCACGCGCCATGTCGAGCCAACGATGGAGGGCAGGGTTGTCGGGCAGCAGTTCCTTCACCTTTGCGTCGGTCCTGTAGATGTCCTCCGGATCGCCGGACAGGGCGACCCAGCGGAACGGGCCGATTCCGCGGCAGAAGAGCGGGCGGATGTAGGCCGGGACGAACCCCGGGAAGGCGAAGGCGTCGGTCACGCCCGCGTCCTTCGCGACCTGACGAATGTTGTTGCCGTAGTCGACCGTCGGCACGCCTGCCGCCTGGAAATCGAGCATCGCCTTGACGTGGCGCGCCATCGACGCCTTGGCCGCCGCAGCCACCCCGGCCGGATCCTGTTCGCGGCTGGCCACCCAGCGCTCGACGCTCCAGCCGGCGGGAAGGTAGCCGTTGACCGGATCATGCGCGCTGGTCTGGTCCGTCAGCAGATCGGGCCGCACGCCACGGGCGAACATCTCGGGCAGAAGCTCGGCGGCGTTGCCGAGTAGGCCCACGGAAACCGGCGTCGTCGCGCTGGTCACGATGTCCAGCGCCTCTTCGAGGCTATCGGTGGCGCGGTCGAGATAGCCGGTGCGCAGCCGCATTTCGATCCGGCTCTGCTGGCATTCGATCGCAAGGCACGACGCGCCCGCCATCACCGCGGCGAGCGGCTGCGCCCCCCCCATTCCGCCAAGGCCGGCGGTCAGCAGCCACCGTCCGGACAAATCGCCACCGTAATGCTGGCGCCCCATCTCGACGAATGTCTCGTACGTTCCCTGCACGATGCCCTGCGTGCCGATGTAGATCCACGATCCCGCAGTCATCTGGCCGTACATTGCCAGACCCTTGCGATCGAGTTCGTCGAAATGTTCCCAGTTCGCCCATTTCGGCACAAGGTTCGAATTGGCGATCAGCACGCGCGGTGCATCGGGATGCGTGCGAAATACGCCGACTGGCTTGCCCGATTGCACCAGCAGCGTCTGGTCGTCGGCTAGCGCACGCAATGCCGTGACGATGCGGTCATAGCTTTCCCAGTCGCGCGCCGCGCGGCCGATGCCTCCATAGACGACGAGCTCTTCCGGACGCTCGGCGACGTCGGGGTGAAGATTGTTCATCAGCATCCGCAGGGGCGCTTCGGTCAGCCAGCTTTTCGCGGTCAGCGTCGTTCCGGTGGCGGCGCCGATGACACGGTTGGGATCGATGCGGATCATCGGGCGAACTCCAGACATACGGACAGGATCGGGCTCAGCGTTTCGCGCAACGAGACGGCATAGGCGGGATCGAAGACGGGCGGCCACGTGGCCGGGGTCACGTCGCCCACCGGCTCGCGAAGATAGGCGCGGATGGCCGTCTCCATCTGGATCGCGTGGACACCGGCATCTGGGCGGCCATAGTGGCGCGTGGTCCAGCCGCCACGAAACCGGCCATCTACGATGTAGCTGCGGCCTGAACTCGCCGTGACTTCCGCCACCGCATCGCGGAGCGCGGGAGCGCAGGTGGCGCCGTTGTTGGTGCCGATGTTCAGTTCGGGCAGATTGCCCTCGAACAAGCGCGGTATCCGGCTGCGAATCGAATGGCAGTCGTAGACGACGACGTGGTCGTGGCGCTTGCGCAGCCGCGCGATCTCGCCAGCCAGCGCCGCATGGTAAGGATCGAAATAGAGCGTCCGGCGTCGCGCGATCTCGTCCGCGTGAGGCGGAGCGTCTCCGTATAGCGGATCGCCGTCGAATGTGGTCGTCGGGCAAAGCTCCGTCGTCGCCTCCCCCGGGTAGAGCGACACGCCGGAGGGATCGCGGTTCACATCGATGACACTGCGCGAGATGTCGGTCGCCACGATCGTCGCATTGGCCAACTCCGCATACAGATCGGCGATATGCCAATCCGTGTCGCGGCGAGCCAGCCAGTCCGATCGAAAACCGCCGGTCGGCAGCGCCGTTCCGCCATGTGGCATGGCAAGGATCAACGGCGTGTCGGCCCGCGTGACATGCAACCAGTCAGCAGTCATGCGGCCAGCCCGGGCAGCGCGCCGACTTCCGTCAACAGCGCGCCCTCGACCACCAGTGCCGTGGCCACCGCCATGTCGGGGGCCATGTGGCGGTCGTCGAGCAGCGTCGACACCTGCGCGCGGAGCAGCGCTCGAACGCGCTCCACGGGTGCGCTCGACGTGAGCGGCGCGTGGAAGTCACATCCTTGCGTAGCCGCAAGCAGTTCGATGCCGATCACCGCGTCGACGTTGGCAGCCATCGCGATCAAACGGCGCGCGCCGTGCGCTGCCATCGATACGTGGTCCTCCTGATTGGCGGACGTAGGGATGGAATCGACCGAGGCGGGGAAGGCGCGCTGCTTGTTTTCGCTGACCAGCGCGGCGGCGGTTACCTGCGGGATCATGAAACCGGAGTTGAGGCCCGGCCTGGGCGTCAGGAACGCCGGCAGCCCCGAGAGCGCCGGGTCCACCAGCATCGCGATACGGCGTTCCGACAGGCTGCCGATTTCGCACAGCGCCATTGCGATCATGTCGGCGGCGAAGGCGACCGGCTCGGCGTGGAAGTTGCCGCCTGAAAGAGCCTCGTCGGTTTCCGGGAAGATCAGTGGATTGTCGCTGACCCCGTTCGCCTCCGTGACGAGCGTCGCGGCAGCCTGGCGGAGGAGGTCGAGGATCGCGCCCATCACCTGGGGCTGGCAGCGCAAGCAATAAGGGTCCTGCACGCGGACGTCGTTCTCGCGGTGCGACGCGCGGATCGCCGACCCCGCCATCATCGCGCGCAGGGCATCGGCAGTATCGATCTGCCCGCGATGACCGCGAAGCGCGTGGATGCGTGGATCGAACGGTGCATCGGAGCCCTTCGCGGCCTCTGTCGATACGATGCCGGTGACAAGCGCTGATCGATACAGCCGCTCTGCCTCGAACAGACCGGCCAAGGCATAGGCGGTGCTGAACTGCGTGCCGTTGAGCAGCGCGAGTCCCTCCTTCGGGCCCAGCACCAGCGGTGCGAGACCGGCATCTTCCAGCGCCCGCATGGACGGAACCGCATTGCCGTCGACGATCATCTCGCCCACGCCGATCATCGCAGCCGTCATGTGGGCGAGGGGAGCGAGGTCGCCACTTGCCCCGACCGAGCCCTGCGCCGGAACCACCGGCGTCAGGCCGCGCGCCAGCATCGCCTCGATCAGCGCGATGGTCGCCGGCTGCACGCCGGATGCGCCCTGTGCAAGGCTGGCGAGTTTCAGCGCCATCATCAGTCGGGCGACCGGCACCGGCATCGCTTCGCCCACCCCCGCCGCATGGCTGAGCACGATGTTGCGCTGGAGGGTGGCGAGGTCGGACGCGTCGATGCGAACGCTCGCCAGTTTTCCAAAACCGGTGTTGATGCCGTAGACCGGCTCACCACGTGCGACGATCCGCGCGACCGCCGCGACGCTGGCAGCGATCCCGGACGCGCAGGCCGGATCGAGCCGGGGAGCCGCGCCGCGATAGATGGCCAGCCACTGGTCATACGCGATGGTGCCGGGATGGAGGATCATCGACCGTTCCTGATGCGGGAGTGGAGAGGGTTGAAGCCGATCCGGTAAACCAGCTCGGCGAGGTCCAGGACGTCCCAGATGGCGAGGTCGCACGCCTTGCCGGCCTCCAGCGTGCCGATCTCGGGGCGGAGGCCGAGCGCGCGGGCGGCGTTTACGGTCAGGCCGCGCAGGGCTTCCTCGACGGTCAGGCGAAAGAAGGTCGCGGCCATGTTCATCACCAGCAGCGGCGAGGTCAGCGGTGACGTGCCGGGGTTGCAGTCGGTCGCCAGCGCGATCGGGACGCCGGCAGCGCGCAAGGCCGCGATCGGTGGCATTTGCGTCTCGCGCATGAAGTAAAAGGCACCGGGCAGCAGCACCGCGATCGTTCCGGCCGCCGCCATCGCCGCCACATCGGCATCGGTCGCGTGCTCGAGATGGTCGGCCGACAAGGCGCTGTGACGCGCTGCCAGCGTCGCCCCGCCAAGCGCCGACAGTTGCTCGGCGTGCAGCTTCACCGGCAGCCCTGCGGCGCGCGCCGCGGCGAGGACGCGATCAACTTGCGCGGGAAGGAAGCCGATCCCCTCGCAGAAGGCGTCCACGGCGTCGACCAGGCCGGTCGAAGCGAGGGCAGGGATCTGCGCACAGACGCTGTCGATATAGCCGTCGGCATCGTCGGCATATTCGGGGGGCAGCGCGTGCGCGCCGAGGAACGTCGTCGCGACACGCATGTCTCGTATGTGCGAGAGACGACGCGCCGCCCGCAGCATCTTGGCCTCGTGATCGACGGTCAAGCCATAGCCTGACTTGATCTCGACCGTGGTGACACCTTCCCGGATCAGCGCATCGAGCCGCGGTAAGGTCTCCGCGACCAACCCATCCTCGCTCGCGTCGCGCGTCGCGCGCATCGTCGAGACGATTCCACCACCCGCCCGGGCGATTTCTTCGTAGCTGGCGCCGGCCAGCCGCGCGGCGAACTCGCCCGCCCTGTTGCCGGCGTGGACGAGATGCGTGTGGCAGTCGATCAGTCCCGGGGTGATCCAGCGTCCGTCGCAATCGACATCGTCCGCTGCGACCAGTGACGGGGCGTCCGCAGCCGGCCCTGCATAAGCGATCCGGCCCGCCGTTGCGGCGATCACGCCATGCTCGACAATGCCAAGCCCGTCGCCCATCATCGTCGCCAGCCGTGCATTTCGCCAGATGGTATCGCAGCGCATGTGATGGCCCCCGCTATTTGTATATACAAATACACGGACCGGTTTTACTGTCCAGTCCTGTTGGAGGGACGGATGCAGACGATCTGGTTCAGACAGGCCTTGCTGCCCGGAGGCTGGGCAAAGGACGTTCGGCTCTCGATCGTAGATGGTCGCTTCGCAAGCGTCCTCGCGGGCACCGTCCCGGCGGCCGACGAACCACGATATGCCACGGCGCTTCCCGGCCTGCCCAATCTCCACAGCCACAGCTTCCAGCGATTGATGGCGGGGCTGACGGAGTCGCGGAGCGGCCCGGCGCATGATGATTTCTGGAGCTGGCGCGAGCTGATGTACCGTCTGGTCGGGACGCTGACGCCCGACGACGTCGCCGCGATCGCTGCCATGGCATTCGTCGAGATGCTGGAGGCGGGTTTCACGCGCGTCGGTGAGTTCCACTACCTCCACCATCAACCGTCCGGACGAACCTATGACGATCCGGCGGAGATGGCAGCGGCGATCGCTGCCGCGGCTGCGCAGACGGGGATCGCACTGACGCTGTTACCGGTCTTTTATGCACATGCCGGTTTCGGCGCTCTCGCGCCCAGTGTTGGTCAGCGCCGCTTCGTGAACAGCATCGACGATTTCGCGGCTTTGGTGGACGCAAGCCGCCACACCGTCGCCTGCCTGCTGGATGCCGTCGTCGGGATCGCGCCGCACTCCTTGCGAGCGGTAACGCCCGCCCAATTGTCGGTGCTGGAAGCCATGGCACCGTCGGAGCCGATCCACATCCATGTCGCCGAGCAGGTCAAGGAGGTTGCCGATTGTGTGGCATGGTCCGGCCAGCGCCCGGTTGCATGGTTGATGGATCACGCATCGGTCGATGGACGCTGGTGTCTGGTGCACGCCACGCATATCGATCCGGACGAGCAGAGGGCCATCATCGCCCGCGGTGCGATCGTCGGCCTTTGTCCCGTCACCGAGGCCAATCTGGGTGACGGCATCTTCCCGGCGGACGACTATTTCATGGCCGGCGGCCGCTTCGGCATCGGTAGTGATTCGAACGTACGCATCGACGCTGCCGAAGAGATGCGGTTGCTCGAATACGGCCAGCGATTGGTGAAGAAGCGACGTACCGTGCTTGCCCTGCCGGGGAGTTCGGTCGGACGGTCATTGATCGAAACGATGCTCGACGGTGGTGGCCGGGCCCTTGGCTGCACAGGTGCGCTCGTGGAGGGAGCGCCCGCTGATATCGTCGCTCTGTCGAAAGACATGGTCGGGTCGGGCGACCGCGTTCTGGACCGCTGGATATTCGCGGGTGGTGGGCCGACAGTGGAGGCGGTATGGCGCTCCGGACGGAAGGTCGTTGCGGACGGCCGTCATCACGATCGTGCCCGGATCGAGGCGCGCTTCGCGACCGTCATCGATCGATTGATATTCTGATCGACGATCGAGGCATTCGCATTATCGCTCGCCGCGGCGCTGCCGGTGATCCGGTGAGTGTCACCACGAGGGGCGGAACTGCCCTTCCAGTTGATGATCGTCGCCGGGATACCAGAAGCGGCCCATCGTGACGGGCACCGTATCGTTCCAGGTTCGGCGCTCGACCACCAGGCAAGCCTCCCCCGGTTCGATCGCCAGATGTGCGGCGACGGCCTCGGTCGCACCGCGCGCCGAAATGCGGTGCCGCGCGTCGGTCCACGGCACGTTGGCAAGCAGCCACGATCCCGGACTCACATTTTCGAGCGGTTGGCGGGTGATGCGTGGCGCAGCCTCGACATTGATGAGCCGTTCCTCAAGCTGGAAGGGGCGGCCATCGGATAGGTGAAGGCAGAGCATCCGCATCATCGGCACAGACGGTTCTGTCGGCAAGTCGGCGCGTTCGGGCGCGTCGTCCGTCAACATTTCGCACGACAGGAACCGGTAGCCGTACTGTCGCCCTTCCCGGCGTACGATATCGGCCGCATCCCAGATTTCCATGACAGGCCGTTCGCGCGCGCGCGACGTCACCACGGTGCCGGTTTTCGGACGGCGCTCGACCAATCCCTCCGACGCAAGGCTCTGGATCGCCTTGTTCACTGTCATTCGCGATGTGGCGTAATGGTCCGTCAGCGCCATCTCTGCGGGCACTCGCGTTCCTGCCGGCCAGTCTCCGGTCAAGATCGCCAGCGCCATCGAACGGCGAATCTGCAACCACATCGGCCCGTCACCATCGAGCGGCGGCACCCGAACCTGTTCGTCGACGACGGGCGCTGCCCGTGGGGTCGCCGCTTCAGCCCGCATCGGGATTCCGGATGAATGTCATGAATATTGGCCTTTCAAATCGTCGAACATGCCGCCCTATCGCACTACGATCGGCAAACGTCAGCGGTACTCGTCAAGGCGGTGTGCTGCACTCTTGACGCATTTGCTGACGCACGTCAGCTTGATCTGAATACGCCAACCAAAATCAGCGTGGAGAGGGAATATTCGATCTTTCGAAGGGTTCGGACAATGCGGGTTGCGCTATCGGAATTGCTGATCCCGACGTCGCTGGTCGCGTTGGCAGGCGCGTGGGCGGTGCCTGCTTTTTCCCAGGATCTCTCTCCTCCCGCGCCGGAAGACAGTGTGACGAGGGCGTATCCCATCGCGCAGGAAAAAGATATTACCGTCACCGGCTGGCGCTTGCGCCAGCTTGACGTCGGCGCCTCGACAGCTAGTCGCCTCGGGCTATCGATCCGGGAAACGCCCGCAACGATCGACCAGATCGGCACCGACGAGATCCTGACCCGCGGTTTCCGAACCGTCGAGGAGGCCACCGTCAGCCTGCCGGGCGTCATCTCGGGTGGTTCGCCCGGCGACCCCTCGCTGTTCTCAATGCGCGGTTTCACGGGCGAACAGATCACGGTGTTGCACAACGGGCTGTATTTCGGGCCCGCAAACATGATCAATCGCCCCGGCAATACCTTCAATATCCACAGCATCGACGTGCTCAAGGGGCCTGCATCTGTTCTTTACGGCCAGGGTGCTGTCGGGGGCGCGGTCAACATCGTCAACAAATCGCCCGACTTCGCCGGCGATAGCCTCCAGGCGCTGGCGTCCTATGCGTCTTTCGACACCGCGAGCATGGGTCTTGGCGGCAATCACGTGTTCAGCGAGAGCGTCGCCAGCCGGCTCGATGGGAGCTATCATCGTACGAGCGGCTATGTCGACGACGCCGGATCAAACTCGCTGAACGTGACCGGCGCGGTGGTGTTCAAACCGAGGGACAATCTGTCGATCGACGTGAGCGTGGATTACCTGCGCGACAATCTGTCGACGTACTACGGCACGCCGCTCGTCCCTTCCTCCTACGCAGCCGACCCGATCAAGGGCATTCTCTCGGCCGCCAGCGGCTTCGTCATCGACGAACGCTTGCGATTCAAGAACTACAATGTCGCCGATAACCGCGCAAAAAGCTGGCAGGTTTGGCCGCGGACGGTGGTCACCTGGTCGCCTTCAGCCGCCGTAACAGTCATCAACACCGCGTATGCATTTCACGCCGAACGGCAATGGGTCAACGCCGAGAACTACGTCTTCGATAGAGCGACCAACCAAATCGATCGCGACCGGTTCTTCGTCTTCCACGACCAGGATCTGATCGGCGACCAGCTCTCCGTCGCGTTCAGGCATAAGTTGTTCGGCTTCGACAACAAGCTGGTCGCCGGCATCGATTACAGCCACCTCGACTTCATCCGCAGCCGCGGTTTCCCGGATGGCGACAGCGTTGATCCGTTCATGCCCGCTCGCGGAAACTTCGGACCGATCGTTTCGCGGGTCAGTCCAACCCGCTGGGATCAAGCGGCGCTGTTCGTCGAGGACGCGCTCAATCTGACGGCGACGCTGAAGCTGGTAACGGGATTACGCGCCGAGCGGCTCTATCTGACGCGCGAGAACTTCAATGTCGATGGCAGCTTCGATGAAGGGACGAGCTTCACTCGTACCTACAAGCTGTTCAACTGGCGTGCGGGCCTGACTTACGATATCGTGCCGGGCGTCACCGCTTATGCGTCGTACAGCACCGGCAAGGACCCTGTCGGCGCCAATATCTTCCTGGTCAACGCCGGGCAGAACTTCGGGTTGAGTTCATCGCGTCAGCTTGAGGCGGGCGTGAAAGCCGATCTGATGAACGGCCGCGGCTCGGTCACCTTCGCGGCCTACGATATCAAACGCGAGAATATCCTCACCCAGGTCGCGATCGACACCGTCAGCAACGTCGGCAGCCAGAAATCACGCGGGATCGAACTGTCGGGCGAAATGCGGGTGACCCCGGCCTGGGCGGTAACCGCGAGTGGCACCTACGTCGATGCAGCATATGGTGATTTCGTCGATCCGAACTATGGTATCGCCGCTTCGGGCAACACGCCGCCCAATGTGCCGCAATGGGTCGGCAATTTCTGGACGACGGTGCAACGCATTGGCGGTCTGCCGTTGGAAGCAGGCGGCGGCGTAAAATATGTCGGCAGACGTTTCGGTAATACCGCCAACAATCTGGTGTTGAAACCGTATGCAACGGGGATCGTCTATGCGACCTACGTGCTTTCGCCCACCCTGTCGCTAACCGGACGAGTAAACAATGTCTGGAACAGGACATTCGTCCAGTGGGCGGACATCTATTATCCGGCACAGGTCATGCTCGGTGAGCCGCGCCGGTTCGAGGTGAGCATTCTTGCCCGTCTTTAAGTCGAGATCATGGACGAAGCAGGCGACAGGAAAGCTGGTCTGGTTCCACCGCTGGCTTGGCGTGGTAACCTGCCTGGTGTTCGCGCTTTGGTTTGCAAGTGGTGCCGTGCTGCTGTTCAAGCCGTTTCCATCGCTGTCGCGGATTGAGCAGTTGAGGCTTCAGGCACCGATCGACCTTGCCGCAGTGACTGTGACCCCCAGGGCAGCGTCGAACGCTGCTGGTCGGCCGATAACGGCGTTGCGGCTGGTCCAGCGCGGCGGCTCGCCAGCTTACATCGCGACTACGGATGCCGGGACAATCGCGATCGATGCGCGGTCGGGCCGGCAACTCGGCGACCTTGGGCCCGCTGCGGTGGCAACGTCCGGAACCGCGACGGCCGGCGCGACCATGTCGGCGCTGTTCACCTATGACCAGTGGGTCGTCCATAATCGGTTCGATCCGCTGCGCCCTTTCTATCGTCTGGATGAAGCCGACGACGCGCGGACCAGCCTGTATGTATCGGCCAGAACCGGCGAGCTGGTTCAGCGGACCAACGCCTCAGACCGCGGCTGGAACTGGGTGGGCGCCGTCCTGCACTGGGCCTATTTCACGCCGTTGCGGTCCAGCTTCACGGCGTGGGACCGAACGATCTGGATCGTGTCGTTCGTCGCGCTCATGGTGGCGGTCGCGGGGACGATTCTCGGGATTGTCCGGATGATGGCGGCTCGACGTCAGCGCACGCCGTCGCTGACCTTCTATCGGATGCGGTGGATGCGGTGGCACCACCTTCTGGGCTTGTTCGCCAGCGCCTTCGTCCTGAGCTGGATGTTGAGCGGATGGCTGTCGATGGATCATGGCCGGTTGTTCTCGCGCGGCCAGCCGACCGCCGCTCAGGCGATCAGATATGCCGGTGCTCGGTTGTCGGCATCGCTTCCGGCATCAGTTCCTGCGGCTCTTCCCACAGGCACCGGAGAAGTCGACTTTTCGATGGTCGGCGGCCGTTGCCTGATCGGTGTCTGGCAGCAGGATGGGACCGTGGTGAACTACGATGCCGACTATGCACCTGTTGCCCCGGCGGTCGTCCGCCGTCTGATAGGGGACGCCGTCATGCGTGCATTTTCAGGCGCGACGAATGTCAGCGTCGAGCCGATCGACGCCAGCGCGACCTACGCCTCGGCGGAAGGATGGCCCCGGACGGCGTTGCGCGTGGCGCTCGCTGGCGAGGGGCAGCCAGATGTCTATGTCGATGGCGTTGACGGGCGGTTGCTGACGGTGATGGGCAATAGCCGGGCAAGCTACGCCTGGATTTATTACGCACTTCACACCTTCAATTTTCCGGGGCTGACCACACGACCGGTCCTGCGGCAGACGCTGGTGCTGATACCGATGGTTTTCGGTTTCCTGTTCAGCATCACCGGCGTCGTTCTCGGCGTGCAACGCATCCGCAAGAGCTTCTGATCGACCAAAGGAGGTAAGGCCATAAGAGGCGTCGAGGTGAAGGCGATGTCATCGACATCGACATCGACCTTCCTCGCCCCAGGGCAAGTGATCGTCGATGCGATCGGTCAGGATCGGCATCGATTACCGTCCCCATCGTGGCACAGGTTTGCCGCCCGTGTGCAACGGGCGGTTTTCACGATGTCGGGATCGGGATATCGTCAGTCGGCGGCGTCAGGGATGGAGGATGAAATTTGCTTCATGAGGTGGCGCGAGAGCGTAGTCCGGCGAGCACCAGGCGCGGAACGGCCATGCGGCGAACATGTCCGTGCTCATGACGCAGGCGGTCGCGGACGCTCATTGTTACCGGTAAAGAGTTGAAATCACTTGTTAGCGCTCCCTACGATGACGCAAGGAGAAGGCGGGCGACGATGACGGTCGTCCGCAGCGATGAAGGGTGGACCTCGGGTCCCGCCGTTTGAAACGCTGCGCTGGCGGCGCAAGAGAGGTAGAATGACGCTAACACGTACGATCGCGGCAGCCGCGCTCCTGATCAATGTGGCGCCGGCTTTCGCCCGGCCGTTGTCGCAGGCACCGTCTCAGGCCGCTGTGGGCGCGACGAAGACCCAGGTGCCGTATCTGCAACGCCGCAACGGCCGCCATGCCCTGATCGTGGATGGCGCTCCGTTCCTGATGCTGGCGGGGCAGGTCAACAACAGCAGCAATTACGCGGTGTCGCTGCCGAAGGTATGGCCGATGCTCGACCGCATCCATGCAAACACGGTGGAGATACCCGTCGCCTGGCAGCAGATCGAACCGCGCGAGGGGCAGTTCGACTTCGGCTTCGTCCAGAAGCTGCTCGACCAGGCGCGCACGCATGACAAGCGGGTCGTGCTGCTATGGTTCGGCACCTGGAAGAACACGTCCCCCAGCTATACGCCCGATTGGGTGAAGCTCAACAACCGGCGCTTTCCGCGCATGAAGGACAAGAGCGGCAAGGACCATTACGTTCTGACGCCGATGGCGGAGACGACGCGCGACGCGGACAAGCGCGCCTTCGTGGCGCTGATGACGTATCTGCGCGACCACGATCCGCAAAACACCGTGATCCTGGTACAGCCGGAGAACGAGGTCGGCAGCTATCGCAACCCACGCGATTACAGTGCCGCCGCCAACGCCGAGTTCGCGCGTCCGATCCCGCCCGCGCTGGCGCGCGCGATCGGCAAATCGGGAAACTGGACGGAGGTATTCGCGGGGCAGGCCGACCGTGCGTTCAACACCTGGTACACCGCACGCTACATCGATGCGATCGCCGCGGCGGGCAAGGCGGTGAAGCCGCTGCCCATGTACGTCAACGCATCACTGGCCGGGCCGTCGAACGTGCCCGACCCGACCGGTGTCGCCAGCGGCGGGCCACAGCAGGACGTGCTCGACATCTGGAAAGCCGCCGCGCCGTCGATCGACTTCGCCGCGCCAGACCTTTATGACAAGGTCAGCAAGAACGTCGATCTGTACCTGGATGCCTATCGCCGGCCGGACAACGCGCTGATGGTGCCCGAGATCGGCAATGCACGCACCTTCGCGCGCTATTTCTACGCGGCGGTCGGTCGCGGCGCGATCGGCTTTTCGCCGTTCGGCATGGATGACACCGGCTTCTTCAACTATCCCCTCGGTGCGCAGGCACTGGATGCGGAGACGCTCGATGCCTTCGCCTTGCCATACGGCGTGTTCGCGGGGATGCAGCGCGAGTGGGCGCGCATCGCCTTCGAGCATCCGACGTGGGGCACGGCGAAGCCCGACGACGGTGCGGCGGTCTCCACGACCATGGGCGACTGGACCATCACGGCCAGTTGGGGTGAGTGGCAGTTCGGCATGAAGGACTGGACGTGGCTGAAGTCGGAACCGGCGCCGTGGGCGAAGGAGCCGATCGGCGGTGTCGCGGTGGCGCAGCTGTCGCCTGACGAGTTCCTGTTTACCGGCGATCACGTCCGGCTGTCGTTCGCCACGCGCGCGGGCGGTCCGCCAAACGGCATGGTCGTGAAGGTGGAGGAGGGGCATTTCACCGATGGCCGCTGGGTCATGGATCGGGTCTGGAACGGCGACCAGACCGATTACGGCATCAACCTGATCGACCGCCCGGCCATTCTGAAGGTGACGATGGGCCGTTATCGATAGCTGATGCGGCGGTCGGGCAAGATCCCGTTCGCCGACCTGCTACGTTACCGACGACGAAGGCGGGCGCCGTCAGACGCCGTCCGCCGGGTCGTCCCTGAGACCTGCGACGAAGTCGCCGTGGCGCGGCATCGCCGCCACGGCGCGCGTGATGGCGGCGCGCATCCGCGGCAGCACGTCGGCCAGCGTATCGATCGCACCCGTCGCCAGCGGGTCGGGCCGTTCAGGCCGGATACCCTGACCGTCGAGCACCGCGATCCAGCTCGGCTCCATGAACAGGTCGAACGCCTCGGGAAAGAAGCGCCCGCGGCTGCGGTACAGCTCAAGGCGGCTGGCGAGCGTATCCGGGATCGCCGTCGTACGGACGTGGTTCCAGAATGCGGAATCGTCGCGCTGCGTCGCATGGTAATGAAGGATCAGGAAATCGCGGATCCGCTCGTACTCGCTCGCAGTAGCGCGGTTGAAATAGGCGATGTCCGGGGGGGCTAACGCCCGGTCCGGCCAGAGCGCCAGCAGCCGAGTGATCGCCGACTGGACCAGATGGATGCTGGTCGATTCGAGCGGCTCCAGGAAGCCGGCGGCCAAACCGATCGCCACGACGTTGCCCGACCACGCGCGCGACCGTCGCCCCGGCGTGAAGCGTAGCAGCTTGGGTTCGGCGAGCGGTTTGCCGTCGACGCTGTCGCGCAGCACACGCTCCGCCGCCTCGCGGTCGACGAACGCGCTGGCGAAGACATGGCCGTTGCCCATGCGGTGCTGGAGCGGGATGCGCCATTGCCATCCCGCCGCCTCCGCGATCGAACGGGTATAGGGCAACGGTTCGGCGGTGCGCGCGGTCGGCATCGCCAATGCGCTGTCGCACGGCAGCCACTCCCGCCAGTCCTGATAGGGGTTGTCCGCGGCATCGCCGATCAGCAGCCCGGTGAACCCCGAGCAGTCGATGAACAGGTCCGCAGCCAGTTCGCCACCGTCCGCGAGCCGGATCGCGCGGACCATCGGCCCGGCAGGATGGCCGCCGTCCCCACGCTCGACCGCGACGATCCGGCCCTCGTGCCGCACCACGCCGTCAGCCTCCGCACGCTGCCGCAGCAGCCTGGCGTAGCGGCCCGCATCGAAGTGAAACGCATAGCTGATCGTCGACAGGGTGCTGCGCGGATCGTCGCTCGGTCGACAGAATACGCCCGCGGTCGCCGCGGCCGCGGGCAAGCTATAGTCGGTCAACGCGCCCGCCGCAGACGGGTTGGCCGCCGCCAGTGCTTGCCAGTAATGATGGAACGGCAACGGGCCGATCGCGGCGCCGATTCGTCCGAATGGATGGAAATAGCGGTGGCCGATCGCGCGCCAGTCTTCGAACGCGATGCCCAGCTTGAAGGTCGCCGCCGTCGCGCGCACGAACGCATCCTCGTCGATCCCGAGCAGCCGGTTCATCTCGCGTATCGGCGGGATCGTCGCCTCGCCTACGCCGACCGTCCCCAATGCATCCGATTCAACCAGCGTGATGGACGGGCGTTGGGGGCCAAGCGAACGGGCGAGCGCGGCGGCCGTCATCCACCCGGCGGTGCCGCCACCGACGACGATGATAGAGCGGATCGGCTCGGCGGCAAACTTCAACGACACGCTCATCCTCTTCCACTGTGGTGCGAAAGCACCATCGCACCGATAAGGCATATTAATAGTAATTATCCGGATTGACGCTCTTTTTTCGCAAAGGTACCGATAACATCATTCCGGGCGATCGCGTCAAAGCGCTGCCGGGCCGGTGTCGGAGAGGATGAGGCAAGCCCCTTGGGCTTGCGATCGTTCCCCCTTGCGACGCCGCCGGCGCGATCCGGAACCTTGGGGAAGAATGATGCATATCGATACGCCTATATCGCTCCGGCGCCGCGTCCGTGCCGCAACCGCCGGTGCGTCGCTGTTGACGCTCGCGCTCGTCGCCGCACCGGCTTGGGCGCAGGATGCAGGCAAGCCCGGCACCGGTGCCCCCGCACAATCGGAGCGGAGCGGCTCGCCGGCCGCGCAGCAGGGGACGCCTGCCGCCGGATCGCTGCCGCGTGACGCCAGTGGCACGGTGGCCGCCGTCGCGCCGGCCGACGCTGCCACGGTCGAGCAGGGTGCCGGCCCGCAGGACGATGGTGCAACGGACATCGTCGTCACCGGTCTCCGGCAGAGTCTGGCCACCGCGCAGGCACTTAAATTCAATTCGGATCAGTTCGTGGATTCGATCACCGCGACCGACATTGGCAAGCTGCCCGACAAGAACGTGGCAGAGGCATTGCAGCGCGTGTCGGGCATCCAGATCAGCCGCAATTATGGCGAAGGCTCGGGCATCGCCATCCGCGGTCTGACGCTGGTAAAGACGCAGCTGAACGGCCGCGACGTGTTCGGCGGCAGCGGCGGTCGCTCGCTGAGCTTCGAGGACGTTCCGTCGGAGCTGCTGGCGGGCGTGGATGTCTACAAGAACCCGTCGGCCAAGGAGATCGAGGGCGGCATCGGCGGCCTGGTGAACCTGCGCACGCGGATGCCGTTCGACGAAAAGGGCTTCGTACTTTCGGCGAACATGGGTGCCAATTACTTCGACCTGTCGGACGATGCGCGCTTCAACGGGTCGGCGTTGGTCAGCAAGACGTGGAATGATACCGCTATCGGCGACTTCGGTATCCTGTTCGACGTCGCATATTACGAATCCGCGTTCCGGCGTGACCAGGCGACGATCGAGCCCTATGTTCCGGTCACGGGCGTTCCTGGCTCTGCTGGTCAGACGGTGTCGATGCCGGTCGGTGCAGGCATTCAGGTCACCGAAGGCAGCCGCAAGCGGCGCGGCTATTATGCCGCCGCGCAATGGGAGCCGACGACCAACCTCCAGTTCTACGGTACTTTTTTCCAGTCGAACTACGACCTGTACACCCCGAACTATTCCAGCTTCGTCACGAATGGGACCAGCCCGGATTTCCTGAGCAACTTCCAGCCGAATGCCGGCGGGTTCCGCTTCGATGACGGGCGCTTCGTGTCGGGTGGGTTCAACGGCTTCACGCCCGCCTATTCGGTGCCGCCGTATGTGAACACGGCGCTGAACGTGCAGAACAACACCCAGGTCGCCTTCTCGCGCACCAAGACCACCGACTACGCCGGCGGGGTGAAGTGGCAGCCGACCGACCGCCTGCACGTCAACCTCGACCTGCAATACGAGCGGGCGACGGCGGAAGTATCCAGCTACACCGCCTTCGCGCAGAAGGATCTGGCCGGATACACGATCGACCTGAGCGGCGACTTGCCAGCCATTTCGTTCCAGAGCGCGCCGGGCACCGGCTCCATCTCCGACCCTGCCGCCTATCGTTTCGCTGCGATCATGGACCATCTGGAGGACAGCGTCGCCACGCAGAAGGCGGCGCGGCTCGACCTGGAATGGGATTTCGACGACAGCATCCTGACCTCGATCCAGGGTGGCATCCGCTACACCGATCGCGAGGCGATCAATCGCAGCACGCCATACAATTGGACGTCCGCGTCGCCCACCAACGCGGACGGCACGCCGTTGAACCTCGCCAATCCCATCGCGCTGGGACAGGTGTCGCCGTACGGCGCGCTGTTCGATGGTAATGGCGGCGCGATCATCGGGCCGGTTCCCTATGCCTCGGCTCGGCTGTTCGATGATGCGGCCGCGGCGTTCCGCACGATCGGCGGCCGTCCGATCACCACCTTCGCTCCGCAGGACATCAACACGCAGCGCGAAAAGACCTATGCCGGCTATCTCGCCGCCTATTTCAAGGTCGATGCGGGGCTGCCGATCGACGGCAACATCGCAGTGCGCTTCGTTAAGACCGAAAACGACGCGGCGGGTACCACCCGGCTCAACTACCGCCCGACGCTTGGCGCGGATTCGCAGCAGGTGACGCTGGATCAGCCGTATGCGGTGGATCAATCGTATACGAAGGTGCTGCCAAGCATCAATCTGCGCGCGCATTTGACCGAGCGGTTGCAACTGCGCCTGGGCGCGTCGAAGGGGCTGTCGCGCCCCGAGTTCTCGCAGCTCAATCCGAACCGGCAGTTCTCGGTCGGCTATGTGCAGCTGCTGGATGGCTCGACCGTGATCGGTTATCAGCCGAACGGGACGAACACCGGGTCGGGCGGCAATCCGTCGCTCAAGCCGCTGACCGTCGATCAGGCTGATCTCGCGTTGGAATGGAACGTCGCGCCGACCACCTTCTTCTACGGGACCGCATTCTACAAGAAGCTGACGAACTTCACGACTTCGCAGGTGTTCAACCAGCAGATCGACGTGCCCGGGCAGGCGCCCCAGACCTTCCGGTACACCGCGTTCGTCAACGGCGCGCGTGGAGAGGTTAAGGGGTTCGAGATCGGCGGCAACACCTTCTTCGACTTCCTGCCCGGCCCGCTGTCCGGCATCGGTGCGCAGGCGAACGTCACCTATGTCGACAGCAGCGCTCCCGGCGTGACCGGCACGTTACTGAACGGCGATCAGGTGCCGACTGCGCTGCAGGGTCTGTCAAAGTGGAGCTACAATCTGGTCGGCCTGTACGAGAAGTACGGCTTCACCGCCCGCGCGGCCTATAACTGGCGCAGCAGCTACCTGTTCGATCCAGCCAGCAACGGCACCGGCGGCGTCCCGATCTACAATCGGGCCTACGGTCAACTCGACGCGTCGATCGGCTATAACTTCACGCCGAAGGTGTCCGTGACGATCGACGCGATCAATCTGACCAGATCGCGCTTCGACAGCTACCAATATTATCCGGGCAATCCGCGCAACTTCGAACTGAACGATCGCCGCTTCGGCATCTCGTTCCGGATGCGCAACTGACCGGGGCGGCGGTTCACTCCGCCGCACTGTTCCTCCTGCCCGCCCGTCGGCCCGGTTTTCCACCGGACGGGCGGGTTTTTTTGGTGATGCCGCATTGCGCGTGATGGCGAACGCAAAGCGGGGCGTTCCGGTCCAGCCCGGGATTGCTTTGCTGCGCCTGCGCTGACGGCGCAGGCTATCGTCAGGCCAGCCCGCGCCCGTCGATGCGCAATACCGGCACGAACCGCGCGCCAGTCGGCGGCGGCAGATCGACGTGCAGCCCCGCCGCATCGCGGTGGTGGGGGACCGGTCCGCCGCCCAGCAGCGTGACCCGCTCGACCGTCGCGTGCTTCAGTCGATCGGTGCCAAGCGAGGCGATCGACAGCCGCCGCGTCGGCCACGCCAGCGCCAGCGCATAGAGCGCGCCACGGTTGGTGGTGAAGCGGACGTCCTTTGCGGTGAAGGCACCGGCCGACTGCTCGTTCTGCATCCCCACCTGCAACCGCGTCGGCCCCTCGCCGTACACGCGCCACGGCCGCGATCCGAAGATCGCCTCGCCGTTCACCGCCACCCAGGCCGACATGCCGTCGAGGATCGCTTCCTCCTCGCGATCGATCGAGCCGTCCCCGGGTTGCGGGACCGACAGCAGCAGGTTCCCGTTCTTCGACACCACGTCGGCCAGCCGCTGGATGACCTGCTCGGCGCTCTTGTAGCTTTTGTCGTTCAGCCGCGCGACGTTGTAGAACCAATCGCCGATGCAGGTATCGGTCTGCCACGGTTCGTCCCACAGATGGTCGGTGAAGCCGCGCTCGACATCCTGCACGATGCCGAAGCGGGCATAGGGTTTCAGTTGCTTGGCGGTGAGCACCACGTCGATCGTGCCGTGCCATTGCAGCGAGCGGTTGTAGTAATCGGCCGCCGCCTGCAGCCCGATCGGCCCGAACGGCAGCTCGTAATCGTCGAAATAGCAGAAGTCGGGGCGATACTTCTCCATCAGATCGGCCTGCCGCAGCAACCATCGCGCCGCATAGGCGGCGTCTCCCGGCGGCGCACTCTCGATCCATTGCCCGTCGTGGCGGTCGTGCCACGCGTTCATTGCCGCCACGCTGTCGATGCCATCGGGTGCCACCATGTGCCGCCCGGTGTAGAGGTGCTGCGGATCGAGCCCCTCCCACCAGCGCCCGCGCCCGTCCTCCTTGCGCAGCCGGTATGCGTCGTAACGCTCTCCCTTGCGCGGGCCGACCGGGTCGTAGCCATAGGCGGTCTGATACCAGTGCCAGGCATGAGCAGCATGGTTCGACACGCCGAACTTCATCCCGGCCCGGCGCGCCGCCTGCGCCCAGATGCCGACCACATCCTTCTTGGGACCGACGCGCAGGCTGTTCCACGCGTGATAGCGGCTGTCGTAGCAGTCGAGATTGTCGTGATGGCAGGCCAGGCTGACGAAATACTTCGCCCCCGCTCGTTTGTAGCGCGCGATCAGCGCATCGGGGTCCCAGCGCTCGGCGGTCCAGCGGCGCTGGATCTCCATCATCCCGACGTCGGCAGGATGGCCGTACGTCTTGAGGTGATGCTCGTACATCGGGTGGCCCTGCATGTACATGAAGCGGCCATACCAGTCGCCCTGTTCGGGTACCGACTGCGGTCCCCAATGCGACCACAGGCCGAGCTTCGCGTCACGGAACCAGTCCGGATAGCGATAATGCGCCACCAGCGACGACCAGCTCGGCTGAACCGGGCCGCGCGCCAGCCCCATCGGACTTTGCGCCAGCGCCCGTTGCGCCATGCCGCTCGCCGCCAGTCCCGCCAGCACGGCGCGCCGCGACAGCGCCGGGGTCATGGTCGCGCCTTTCCGTCGAGCGTGCGGCTGATCGCGTCCAGCGCCAGCGGCCGCATCACGGCATAGCCTGCCGCGGTCGGATGGACCCCGTCGCTCGACAGACCGGGCTTCATCGCTCCGTCGGGCGTCGCCATCGCAGCCTGATAGTCGACGAACGCAAAGCCGTTGGCACGCGCATGATCGCGTAGCCACGCGTTCATCGCGCGGATCGGGGCCACGGGCCGCTTGTCCTTGGCCCAGCCGAACGCGCCGGCGGGCGGGATGGCGCCAAGGATCACCTTGATGCCGTGCGCCCGCGCCAGCTCCGCCATCGTGGCTATATTGCCCTGCACCCGCTCCAGCGTGGTCGCGCCGGTGTTGCCGGCGATGTCGTTGGTGCCGGCCATGATGTGCACCGCCTGCGGGCGCAACGCGATCACGTCGGCGCGAAAACGCACCAGCATCTGCGGTGTTGTCTGTCCGCTGATCCCGCGATCGACAAGGCCGTTCGCGAACATGCCGGGATCCAGGTTGATCCAATTGTCGGTGATCGAGTCGCCCATGAAGACGACCCGCACCGGCTTCCCGCTGCGCTTCAGTGCGGCATTATCCGCTGAATAGCGGCAATGCTGCCCGAAGTCGCGCGTCAGCACGTGTCGGTTCCACCGCTGCCATTCCGCGTCGTTTGCCGGCCTGGGATCGACCGGGCAGGGGTCGTCGACGATCCCGGTCGGGTCGCCGGCATACGGGTCACCCGCGGCCGGCACCTGCGCCGCGACAACGGCGGGCAGTGCCGCCAGAAAGAGGGCGGCGATCGCGCGCGGCGTCCTCATCGCGTTCCCACCACCTGCACCAGCCGTGCCGCGTCCTGCCCGGTCGGCAGCTTGCCCGATGCCGTCAGACGTCCCGCGGTATTGTCCCAGCGCAGCGTCGCGCTGCTGCCGTTCTTGCCGTCCTTGTAGGCGTTGGTCACGCCGTCGTCGTCATACAGCGTGAAGCGCGCGTCGGCGCCCGGATAGACACGGATGCTATCCAGCTGCTGTCGCGTCGCGGTGCTCTGGACGGCGGTGCCCATCGGCACGATCGATCCGGCGCGCACGAACAGCGGAATACGGTCGATCGGCGTCGGCACGGTGACCGTCTGCCCGCCGCGATGCTTCTGGTTCGTCCAGTAATCGTACCAGTCCGCTCCGGCCGGCAGGTAGACTTGGCGGCTGGTCTGCCCCTGTTCGGTAACTGGCGCGACCAGGAAGGCAGGGCCGAACATGTACTCGTCGCCCATGTCGAGCACCTTGGGATCGTTCGGGAAGTCCATGAACAGCGCCCGCATGAACGGTGCGTTCGTCTCGTACGTCTGGCGGCCCAGCGCATAGATGTACGGCATCAACGCGTAGCGCAGCTTCAGAAAGCCGGCGAGCACGGGTTCCGCCGCGCGGCCATATTCCCACAACGACGCGCCCGGCCGCTGGCCGTGGATGCGCAGCGTCGGCGTGAACACGCTATAGGCGAACCAGCGCGTGAACAGTTCGGGATAGTCGGCGTAATCGGGTGCCATGGCGGTGGCGCCGGCCGGGTCGAGCAGCACCGGCTTCTGCGCCTTCGGCCCGTTCGGCCATTGCCAGCCGCCGATGTCGCTGCCCCAATAGGCCATGCCGGTCGCGGTGAAGCCCAGACCCGCCGGGATCTGGCGGCGATACGCCTCCCATGTCGACTTGATGTCCGACGACCAGAACAGCGCCCCGTTGCGCTGCACGCCCAGATAGGCAGCACGCGAGAGGATCAGGTTGCGCAGCGTCGGCCGATCGCGCGCCGAGCCTTCGGCGACGCCGGTGGTGTGCACCAGCGGAAACAAATTGTGGAAACGATCCCCCGATCCGATCGAGTAAAAATAGCCGTCTGGCACCAGATCGGGCTCGGTTTCGTCCAGCCAGAACCAGTCGAAGCCCTGACTGGCGATATTGTCGCGCAGCCGATCCCAGAACCAGGCGCGCGCCGCCGGGTTGGTGCTGTCGATCAGCGCGCCTGCGCGGTCCGAGCGGATCGCCAGCCCATCGGCCGGGTTGCCGTCCTTGTCCTTCAGCAGCCAGTCCTTGCTGTCGAGGAAGTCGAAATAGCGCGACTCCCGCTCGAACCGCGGCCACACGCTGATGATCGAGCGCATGCCCATCGCACGCAGCCTGTCGTTCATCCCCTTGGGATCGGGGAAGTAGGCGCGGTCGATGTCGAGCTGCCCCATGCGCGTCCAGTAGAACCAGTCGAGCACCATCACGTCGAGCGGCAGCCCGCGGCTGCGATACCCCTCGGCGACCTCGAGCAGTTCCTTTTGCGATTCGTAGCGTGCCTTGCTCTGTATCAGACCGAATGCGGCCTTCGGCGGCAAGGGCGTGCGTCCGGTCAGCTTGGCGTAGCCGGCATAGAGGTCGTCGGTCGTCCGCCCGGTGATGACGAAGAACGACACGCGCTCCCCAACCTCGGACTGCCAGCGGGTCGCGTTGTGCAGCCCCGGCGACACCGTGGTCACCGACGCATTGTCCCAGACGATGCCATAGCCCTTGTTGGTGACCATGAACGGCACGCACACCGTTTCTCCGGCCGGCGCGTCGTAATTATGCCGGCAGTCGATCGTCCGCCCTTTCAGGTCGAGCTGACCCTCCTGGTTCTGTCCCAAACCATAATAATGTTCGCCCGGCGCAACTGCGAAGCTGGCACCGACGCGAAACGTCTTTTCGCCGTTGACGACATGCGGAGCCATTTCCCAGCCCGTCATCTCGGTCACGGTCGTGCCAGACGGATCCGCGACGCGGATCGACACGGGCGGCAGCGAGGGCGCGAAATAGCGCTGCATCTGGCTGGGCGCTCCCGGCCATGGTTGCGCCTTGACGGTCAGCGTCATCGCGGAAGAGGCGAAGGCGTCGCCGGCTGCGTCGCTGCTATGCGACCAGCCGGCGACATCGGGCGCGGCGTTCGGGCCGTCGCCCGGTGGCGCTTCGGCCTGCGACCGGTCCAGCGAGATCGTCACGCGCACGATGTTGGGCGCGTAGGGTTCGATCGACACCAGCCCGCCATTGCGGTCGAGCGTCGCCAGCGGCGCCGCTCCCGCCGGAATGGTCGCGGCCAGCGTCGCCGCGATGGCGGTGCAGGCCAGCAACATGGCGGAGCGCAGGCTGCGGGCGGAAGTGCGATCGGCGGTGCGGGGGCGGAGGAGGAGCACGATATTCCTTTACAGGCCGGCGCGCCGGATCGAGCCGTCGCGATGGAGGGTGGGATCGGGTCGGAGGAACGTTGAAATGCGGACCATGCGGCACGGATGGCGCGATGACATCGCCATAATCGGCATCGTGCCGATCGGCTTTGTCGCAGGAAAGCGCGATCGCATCCGGATCGACGGCCGGGCCGCGAGCTGCGTGATCAGACTGGCCATCGCTTCCCCTCCGTCGGCTCGCTCGCCTTGCTGCGTCCTAAATATCTTACTAATCAGACTGGTAGCGGTATCGCAAGGCTCGTCTCTCGCGATCGGGGTGGTGGAAGGATGTGGCGTTGAGGTTCTGGTATCCGCGGGCATGGGCGGCCTTCGTCGTGACCGCAAGCGTGGCCGCGGGGGTCCATGCCACGCCGGAAGCGCCTGCGCCTTACGTCTGGCGCAATGTAACCGTGGGGGCCGGCGGCTATGCGCCCAACATCGTCTTCAGCCCGGTAGAGCGTGGTCTCGCCTATCTGCGCACCGATATGGGCGGGGCCTATCGCTGGGACGACGCGGCGCGGCGCTGGGTACCGTTACAGGACGGCAATGCCGTCTCCAGCTACATGGGAATCGAGAGCGTCGTTGCCGATCCGGTCGATGCCGACATCGTTTATCTGGCCGCAGGGATGAACGCGGGGCAACCCGCGGCCATCCTGCGCTCGGCCGATCGCGGTCGCACATGGCGCGTCACGCCGGTGCCATTCGCGATGGGCGGCAATGAACCGGGACGGGGGCTGGGCGAGCGGCTGGCAGTCGACCCCAACGATCCGCGTCGGCTGTTCTTCGGCTCTCGCCACGATGGGCTATGGCGCAGCGACGATGCCGGTGCGCATTGGGCCAAGGTCGCGCACTTCCCGGCGCCGGGTCTCGGCACGCCCGCGCCGCGCACCAGCCACGGCGGCGTCTCGTTCGTCGCGATCGATCCGACCAGCGGGACACGCGGCCAGCCGTCGCGTCGGCTGTGGGCGGGCATCGCCGATCCGGGCGGCGCGCCGCTGTACCGCTCCGACGACGGCGGTGCGACATGGTCGCCCATGCCCGCGCCGCCGCTGCTCGCGGCCAAGGGCGTGCTCGATCCGCGCGGTGTGCTCTGGGTCGGCTATGCCAGCGGCATCGGGCCGAGCGACGCCAGAACGGGCGCAGTCTGGCGCTATACCCCCGGCGGCGAGGCGCGCGACGTCACACCGCATTCGTGGCGCGCCGCCGGAGCCGAAGGCGGCTTTCTGGGCGTGGCGATCGCGCGCTCCTCGCCGGGCACCGTGGCGGTCTCCACCATCGATCGCTACCGTGCGGGCGACTCGCTATGGATCAGCCATGACGACGGCGTACATTGGGAGGATGTCGGGCGGCGTAGCCGCCGGGACGTTTCGGCAACCCCGTTCCTGCTTCACGAAGGCAAGGGCGCGGATTTCGGCCACTGGATTTCAGGTCTGGCGATCGACCCGTTCGCGCCGGATCATGTCGCCTACACCACCGGTGCCACGGTTTATGCAACCGACCGGCTGGGGCGCGACGGTGCGGTACGTTGGGCACCGTGGACCGCCGGGATCGAGCAGACCGCGATCATCACGCTGATCTCCCCGACCGGCGGCGCGCCGCTGATCTCGGGCTTCGGCGACCTCGCGGGTTTCGTCCACGCCGACCTCGATCGCTCGCCCGTGCCAAGCTTCGCCCATCCCTATCTGTCGAATACCAACACGCTGGATTACGCCGGTCATGCGCCGCACATCGTGGTACGCAGCGGCAGCCTTTACGCCGACCGCCCGCGCGACGCGACGCTGGGTCGGTCCGACGATGGCGGTCGTCACTGGACCCCGGTGCGCGTGCCGCCGCTCGGCACCCCCCCGATGCGTGACGATCTCGTCGGGGAAGCCGCGATCACCGTGTCGGCGGACGGCAATGCGATGGTGGTCGCCACGCGCGAGCCGCAGGTATCGCGCGACAAGGGGCGGAGCTGGACGGCGGTGCGCGGCCTTCCCGGCCGAACCCGCGCGGTCGCCGACAAGGTCGATCCGCGGCGCTTCTACGCGGTCGATGTCGAACATGGCCGCCTGTTGGTCTCGACCGACGCCGCGGCCAGCTTCGCGCCGGTCGCCGGACACGGCTTGCCGGGCGATCTTGCCCCGGCCGGACGGCGCGGACGCGAGGCGCAGAGCGCGCTGCTCGCCGCGACAGACCGCGCGGGCGAGATCTGGCTTCAGGCCGGCCAACGGCTGTTCCACAGCCGCGACGGCGGCGCCCGGTTCGTGCCGGCCAGCGGCACGCTTTCGGTCGAACTGTATGGGTTGGGACAGGGCGCGCTATTCGCGATCGGAACGCTGGACGGCGTGCGCGGCATCTGGCGCTCCCATGATGAGGGTCGGCGGTGGACGCGGATCGACGACGACGCCCACCGCTGGGGCGGGCGTTTCCGCGTTATCTCGGGCGATCCGCGCCGGCCCGGCCGCGTCTATGTCGGCACGGATGGACGCGGGCTATTCTACGGCGATCCCGTTCCCGGTACGCCGGGTGCGCAACGCGAAGGGATCACCTCGCCCTCTTCCTGACTGGTCGAGGAGCCGCGCGCAGCGCGAACGGTAATGCGGCGTGCCGACCCCGTCATGGCATCACATTCGGCTGCGTAATAGTTCGGCGGCTTGCGCAGCGGGCATCGGACGTCCGAACAGATATCCCTGGGCGAGGGCGCAATCACGAGACAGCAGATATGCGGCCTGCTCTTGCGTTTCGACGCCCTCGGCGACGACGGTGATGCCCAACCGCTGCGCGAGACCGAGCACGGCATCGACGATCGCGGCATCGCCGGTATTCTCGGCGAGATCCGCAACGAAGCTGCGATCGATCTTGATCACGTCGACCGGAAATTCCCGGAGGTGCTTGAGGGAAGCATAGCCGGTGCCGAAATCGTCGAGCGCGATGCTGACGCCCGCGTCGTGGAACGCCGACAAGGTGTCGCCGACCAGTTCGTTGCCGCGATCGAGGAACACCGTTTCGGTCACCTCCAGCTCGATCAACGTCGCGGGCAAGTCATGCTGGCGAAGCTGGGCCATGACCCTGTCGAACAGGTCGTCCCGCCGGAATTCCGCCGGTGACAGGTTTATGGCGACGGACGCGAGCGTCAGCCCCGCGTCCCTCCATCGCGCCATGTCGAGACATACCCGCTCCAGCATCCGCTCGCCCAGTTCGCTTGCGACGGCCAGATCGTCGAAGGCGGCGGTAATCGTGTCCGGTCCCTGCACGCCGAGGGTGTCGTGTCGCCAGCGCAGCAGCGCCTCGAAACCGGATAAACCACCATCGATCAGCGTCACCTTCGGCTGATAGAACGGCATGATGCGATCGTCGCGTGCGATCATGCGCGCGACCGACAGCATCGACGCGCGGCGCTGCATCCCCGCGCGCATCTCGGATTGAAAGTTCGAGATAGCACCGCGCGCACCGGCCTTGCCGGCGTAGAGGGCGATATCCGCCGCCTTCAACAGATCGTGCGCATCGCGACCGTCGCGTGGAAAGACTGCGGTGCCGGCGGTCGCCTGGCAGTCGAGCGTCATCAACTCCGTCATCAGCGGTTGTCGCAGCGATTGCAGCGCCGCAGCGAATCGGGCGTGCGCGGCCCCGTCGGTGTTCGTTTCGATGAGGGCGGCGAATTCATCGCCGCCCAGTCGCGCCAGCAATGCTCCGTTCCCCATCGCAGCACCAAGCCGGTCGGCCACGGCGCACAGCAGCCGGTCTCCGGCGTCGTGCCCCATGGTGTCGTTAATGTCCTTCAGGTGATCCACGTCGAACAATGCGAGCGTCAGGACCGCGCTGTCGTCGCCGCTTCGCCGGACGATCGCTTCTTCCAGCATCCGGTTGAACGTCGTCCGGTTCGCAAGTCCGGTAAGTGGATCATGCTCCGCCGCCCAGCGGATCCGCTGCTCGGCGGTGATCTGCTCGGTGACGTCGCGGACGGTCACCAGCACGCGCTCGATCCGGTCGTTGGCCGCCTTGACCCGCCAGCCGCTCGTCTGCATCCAGCGTATCACGCCGGTGTCGGCGCGCCTGATCCTCAGCGTGACATCGAACCGCGCGTCGGCGTTTCCGTCCGGGATCGAGTTGATGAGGCTCTGCAGCAACGGCCGGTCCTCCGGAACCACCAGCGCCAGCGCGGTCGCCGGCTCGGCCGGGACGTCACGCTTCAGGCCCAGCATGCCGCGAAATTCGTCCGACCACGTCCGCCGGTGCAGCAGCGCGTCGTAGTCCCAGATCCCGATGCCCGCCGCCTGCGCCGCAAGGCGGAAGCGCTCTTCACTGGCCACCAGCGCAGTTTCGGCGCGCTTGCGGTCGTGAATGTCGTCTAACGTGCCGAACCAGGCGAGCACCAGCCCTGCTTCATCCAGATACGGGGATGCATGCGACCGGAACCAGCGATAGCTGCCCCCGGCGGAGCGGAGCCGGTAATCGACATCGATCGGCGATTGAGCCGCCACCGCATGCGCCCAGGCGTCGAGCGTCGGTTCCACGTCCGCAGGGTGGAGCGCGTCGATCCATCCGTTGTCGAGTGCATTCGCCGGGGCTATGCCGGTGACCTCCTCCCAACGCGAGCTGACCGTACGGATCGCCCCGCCCGGGTCCGCGCTCCAGCTGATGTGGTGAGCCAGCTCGACACTGATGCGGTAATGCTCACTGCCGTGAAGTCCGGCGCATGCTTCTTCGATCCGCGTGGCGCCGGGCGGTTTCGTGAGTGCCGAAGTGGCACCGTCCTTGAACCGTCGCTTTATTCGCCCCGACCGCTGCACGTCCCAACTCCCCCGGTTTGACCTCATCGTACCGTGGCGGCTCCATAAAGTCGTTACGTCACAAGTGGTTATACTTACGTCTAATCTCCGGGCGCGGCTTGGCCAGTCGGGCGACGGCGGGATCAGGCCGCGCGTGTTCCGCGCCACTTGCCGAGGTGTGTGCGTGAGAGGGCTTTACGCCGAGTGTTCCGCCTAACAAACTAGAATAAATAGGTTTTTGGTGAGACTTTGGTCTAAGTTTAGACTGCTTAATCATGAAAATTGAAGTTTGTTAACCAGGCCGGGCGATCGAGGAGCTTCATCCGGGGGAGGTTGTTGTGTCTGCTCTTATCTCTACGAACGACCGGACAGCGCGTCGGCGGTTGCGTCATACGACATGCATAACGACGCTTTTCGCGGGCGTGACGATGCTGCAAGCCTCGCCAGCGAACGCCCAGTTGCTGTCGCTTACCGGGCTGGCGAACGACCTGAATATTCTGACGACCTCGGTAACCGAGCAGGGCATCAAGATCACGGCGAACACGAACCTGACGAACACGCTGAGCACGAACCTGAATGCGCTCACCACGACCGTCGACTCCCAGTCGACGCTGCTGCAGAACGTACAGACCGCTGCGACGGCTACGGCCAGCAACCTCGCGACCGTCACCGCATCGGTTAACCAGCAGCAAACTCAATTGGCCGTCAACAGCAGCTTGTTGAACACCATCGACACCGGGCTGGGCGCGCTGGGATCGACCGTCACTGCGCAGGGCACCACGCTCCTGGGATTGCAGACCGGCCTCGCCGCCAACGTCACGGATGTGGCGTCGCTTTCCACGACGCTGAACCAGCAGGGCGTACAACTTACCGCCAGCCTCGGCGCGCTGGACACGCTCGGGTCGATCGTCACGACGCAGGGCAGCGCCCTCCAGGGATTGCAGACCAGCCTTTCCGCCAACGTCACGGACGTGGCTTCGCTATCCACGACGCTGAACCAGCAGGGTGTGCAACTCACCGCCAGTCTTGGTGCGTTGAACACGCTTACCCAAGACGTGACCTCGCTTGCCGGCTCGGTGATCGATCAGGATCAGACACTGCAGGCGTTGCAGGGGAGCGTGACGACAGTCACGGCCAATGTCGGGGCACTGGCCGGCACGGTCGGCAGCCTCATCGGCGATGTGGCGGTGGCGGGCACGCAGATCGCGCAGCAGGCCACCGAGATCGGGGCGCTTCAGGCGAGTGTCGGCGCCAACGTTGTCGACCTCGCGGACCTGCGCGTGACGCTTGGCACTGCCGCCAGCGATGTCGTGGATCTTTCCTCGCGAGTGGCCGATCACGAAATTCGCATCGGCGCGAACACCGCGTCGATCGGTACGCTCGGTGCGACCGTGACGGCGCAGGGTGGCGATCTGGCGACCGCCGCCGCCAACATCGCGAGCTTGCAAGGTCTGGTGAACACGCAAGCGGGGACGTTGGGTTCGCTGGGCACGACCGTCACTGCGCAAGGGACGTTGCTCAGCGAGCAGGACGCTCGCATCGTCGCCAATGCCGACGCGATTCTGTCGCTGCGCAATATGGCGGTTTCCGGCAACGCCAGTCCGTTGCAATACACCACCTTGGCCGCCCCGACGGTGGCGACGACCACCGCCACCAACGATGTCGCCGTGCTGGGGGCGGAGCCCGGTCCGGTGCGGATCCACAACGTCGGGGAAGGATTGGTCGCCGCCGGTTCGACCGACGCCGTCAACGGTGGACAGTTGTTCGAGATCGGCGAGCAAGTCGGCGGGCTTGCCGCGGCGACCGTGCAATATGACGATGTCACTCGCGCCCGGATCACGCTGGGCGGCGCCGCCGCCGCGCCGGTCGTGCTCGGCAATATCGCGTCGGGCCGCATTGCGGCGGGGTCGATGGAGGCAGTCAACGGCGGACAGTTGTACGACACGAACTCGGCGGTTGCCGCGCTCGGCACCTCGTTGAATGCGCAGGCCGTGCTGATCGGCTCGAATACCACCGCGACTTCGGCGCTCCGCAGCGACATGGAAAACGGATCGATCGGCCCGGTACGCTATTCCGATCCGCTTACCCCGTCGACGCCCAATGGCGGCGTCGTCAGTCAGGGGCTGGCGTTGATCGGACGTGACCCTGCGCCCGTGACCTTGCACAACGTCGCCGACGGACGCCTGGCGGGTGGATCGACCGATGCGGTCAATGGCGGGCAGCTGTTCGCGTTGGCGCAAAGCTATCAGGGGCTTGCCGATCTCGCGATCCGGTACGACGACGCCGCGCAGGCATCGATCACGCTGGGCGCGTCGGGGGTGCCCGTTGCACTGCGCAACGTGGCGGCGGGAACGCTTGCGGCCGGCTCTGGCGACGCGGCTACTGCAGGCCAGTTGTTCGACACCAACCGTAATGTCGACGCGCTCTCCGGTTTCGCCACGCTTCACGCCGGGCAGATCGGCACGCTGGCACAGGACGTGGACCAGCTCGGACAGGCGTTCGACAACGGTGCGCGGGGTCCGATGCGGTACGCAGACGCCCTCACGCCGACGACGCCGAACGGAGGCGTGCGGTCGCAGGATCTGACGCTCGTCGGCGCTGGCAGCGGACCGGTCCGTCTGCACAACATCGCCAACGGGGTGATCGCCGCCGGTTCCCTCGACGCGGTCAGCGGAAATCAGCTCTTCTCGCTCGGCTCGGCGATGGCCGGCGCGCTGGGATCTGGCTTCCGCTACGATCCGCTCAGCGGCTTTGTCGGCGATTACACGTTCAAGGGGCAGTCGTTCACTTCGATACAGTCGGTGTTCGGCGCGATCGAGACGTCGCTCGGCAGTTCGGCCGGCGGCCAGCCGGGCACCGGCGTCCCCGCCGCCGATCTGGACGGCATGAAGTATTTCCACGCCAATTCGACGATGCTCGACAGCGAGGCGTCCGGTTTCGATTCGACGGCGATCGGACCGGCCTCGACCTCTTCGGGTATCGCCGCCATCGCGGTCGGCCGCAACGCCGTCGCCGGTGGCGACAGTTCGGTCGCGATCGGTGACGGCGCCTCGGCGATGAACGGCAAGGCGGTGTCGATCGGTCTCGGCAACGTCGCGTCCGGCGATGGCGCGGTCGCGATCGGCGATCCGAACTACGCGACCGGAGAGGGCGCGACGGCGCTGGGCAAGGACAATAACGCGGCTGGCGTCGGTGCGATCGCGCTGGGCAACGTCAACGTGGCGACCGGCAACGGCAGCACGGCGATCGGCTCCATGAACCGATCCAGCGGGCTGGGGGCCGCGGCGCTTGGCTTCACCAACATCGCCGACGGCAAGGGCGCGATCGCGATCGGCACCAACAACAGCGCGATCGGCGACGGTGCGCTGGCGATCGGTTCCAACGTCATGACCAGCGCGGCCGACACGCTCGCCCTCGGCAACGCCGCAAGTGCCCATGGCACGCGCGCGCTGGCGATCGGCAACAGCGCGGCGGCCACCGCCACCAATGCCGCGGCCTTCGGCTACGATGCGGAGGCGAAGGCCGAATATTCGACGTCTATGGGTACGTTGTCGCGTGCCGAAGGATTTGGCGGCACCGCGCTCGGCACACTGGCCAGCGCCAGCGGCTATGCCGCCAGCGCCCTCGGCTCGGGCGCGATCGCCGACAAGGACGGCAGCGTCGCGCTCGGTTCGGCATCGCAGACGTTGCGCGGCGGAGTGAATGGTTACAGCGCCTTCGGCGTGCGCGGGTTGCAGCAATCGCTCGGTGAAGTCGCGATCGCGCGCAACCTGGCCTATCTCGATCCTGCTACCAACCTGTACTCGCCCACCGGCAACCGGCAGATCACCGGTCTGGCAGCCGGTGCCGAGGACACCGACGCCGTCAACGTGTCGCAGCTTCGCGGTGTGTCAGGTATGATGGGCGCGGCGTTCGTGTCCGGGTTCGGTGGTGGTGCGCGCTACGACAGCGCGACCGGTACGCTCGCCGCACCCAGTTATACGTTGGGCGGGGTCACCTATTCGTCGGTCGGCGACGCCTTGCAGGCGATCAATGCGCGTCTGAACGGCGCCGCGGGTTCGGGCGATGCGGACACACCGGGGAATGGCGGCACCATCGGCGCGCCGCCGGCCGACACGACCGTAGCCGTCGGTACGCCGCCGGCAACCGGCGTGCCGTCCGATGGAGGGTCCGGCGTCGGGTCGGGCGCCACCAACGCGCAACTGGCGGCGACGACGACGCAGCTTGCCGCCACAACGACCCGTGTCGCCGCCGTGGAAACCCGGGTCGGGACAGTCGAGACGAAAGCGGATCAGGCACTCGCCGCCAGCAACCGGTCGATCAAATACGACGATGGCGATGGGACGTCGGTGACGCTCGGCGGTGAGAAGCCGGTCGCGCTGCACAACCTCGCGCCCGGCGTCGCCGACAATGACGCGGTGAACGTGGCACAGCTGAATGGTGCGATGAACAATGCGGTCGCTGCGGCGAACAATTACACCGACCAGCGGGTCGCCGCCTTGTCGTTCGATCTCGGCCGCGTGAACCGCGATCTCAGCGCCGGGGTTGCCGGAGCGCTGGCAATGGCCGGCATGCCGCAGCCCTATGAGGAAGGAAAAAGCATGTTCTCGCTGGGGGCCGGCACTTTCCAGGGTCAGTCGGCGGTGGCGATGGGCGTGTCGCGGATCATGAGCGACGGCCACACCATCATCAAGCTCGGGGCGACCTACAATAGCCGCAAGCGTGTGGGTGCCAACGTGGGCATCGGCTACCAGTTCTAAGGTGTCTGATTGTGGAGCGAGCGTCGGACGGCGCTCGCCCGCCTGTCAGTCCTGCGCGATCTTGCCGGCCTTCGGAGATTTGTAGCCGGGCAGCATGCCCGCGAAGGATTGCGCGAAGGCATGGTGCCGTTCGGTCGGCACCGACGCGACCATCGCGTCGGCGATCGCCTTGATCTCGTCCTGCGTCAACGCGCCGCGATTATGGAGCGTCTGCAACAACGCAACGACACCGATGTAAGCGGTGTCCGCCTGGTGCATCACGGATTCGATCGCACCGGCGATCTTATGAACGTCAGCTACCGCCATGGCGAGAGTCCTTCACCCTAAGTGTTGAAGCTATCATGATAATCTGCTCGTCAGATCGCAAGGCACCTTCTCCCCGACGCGCGGGAAGCCGTCCAGCGACTGCCGCCTGCCGATTTGATGCCGGGTCGGTGACACAGCGCGCGGACATTGCCGCGCATTCAAGATCGCCGACCTCGCAAAGTGGATTCACCCGTCATCTCTCGCGCGGTTCTGCGGCACGCCGGGTCGCGGTAAAAAGTCGGGAGAACGGTATCTATGGCCGGCCGACTTTCAGCCCCGTCCCCTGCAAACGCCGTCCTGACGAGCGTAGCGAAGCAATTACGGATGGACGGAGCAGATCTGCCCGATCGTGCGAGCGCGGATGGCCGAACAAACGGATCATCTTCTTTGGCGAGCAGTCCGGCACCCGTGAAGCGCCGAATGTCGATCCCGCCTAGAAGGTCACCACGACGCTGACCGTATCGGTATAGCTTCCCGCACCGACTGCGGCCTGCGACGGATCGATGCGCGCGACATAGCCATAGAGTTGAAGCGGCGTCGTCGCACCGGTGCCGGCGACGCCGAGCGTACTGGCGGCCAGCGGGGATGTCTCATCCCAGATCGTCGTGCCGTCCGACCGGTACAGATTGTAGTACAGCGGCTTGCCTGCCGAGTTGCGCATCGCGCGCCACGGACGCGACAAACCCGACCCGCCGGATGAAAAGGCCACAGAATATGCCGTGCCAAGCGAGCAGTCGACGGCCACGGCCTGTCGAACGGTCGCGAAACCGCTGACCAGCGGCGCGGCACCGAACGACAGGTTGGGCGCGGCGATCCGGCAGTCGGCGGAAACCACCAGCGTGACGGTGATGGCGGCGCTCGCGGTGCCGGTCTCGCTCAGGATGCACAGGCCGCCCAGGCCGATGCCATGGCAGATGGCATAGTCCCAGCGGATCGTGACGATGTCGGTGTACGTGCCCGGCGGCACGTTCGGCGCGGCGGTCACCGCGGCATTGATCGTGGGGTTGAAGCTGCCCGCGTTCAGGATGCCGAGCAGCGAAAGAAGCGCCGGGTCGAAATAATCGATCGTCGCGCCGCCGTTGAGCGCATAATTGCCGGCGGCGTCGGCGGACAGCCGATAGGGGATGCTCGCCCCGCCGCTACGTAGGGTAAAGCCATTGGTGCTGGTCGCGGTGGCACGGGCCCGGTTGGACGAGATGATGCTGATGAGCGACCCGCTGCACGTAAAACCCGCGGATCCCGCCACCCCGTCGACGCGGCTTTCGCGAACGTCATAGGTCGAACGCGGCGTGAAGGTCAGCGCGCCGCTTGCGACCGAACACAGCGCCAGCGCGGGGGATGCGGCCAACAGCGCCCCGAGCAACACGATGAAGCGCACGATCAACGACATGCGACCGGCCCGATCCGCCCAAACGACGGCAGGTCGGCGGGCACGGCCACGCGTGCGCGGCACGTTCCGCCGTCGGCGCGCACGACGTCCAGCTCGACTCCGCTCGCCACCACACGGTCGAGCACCAGCAACCCGCCCCAACCGATCGGCGACGCGTCGCCATTCGCCACGCGCGCCTCGCCGCCGGGCGCCAGCGGCGCACCGTTCGCGTCGGACAACAGCACCATGACGCTGCGTGTCCGGCGCACCGGCAAATGGATCATCGCGCCGGTGCCGGGCCGCAGCGCGACATGCCGTTCGACCTGCTCGGCGGTGTTGTCGACGGGCAGGTCCAGCGTGTCGATCGAATAATGCGCGGCATAGAAGGCCGCCACGCCGGGGATGAAGAGGTGCCCCTTGGCGCCGGTGCGACCGACCAGCTGGTTTTCGTAGCGGACCGGGACGTTGGCCGCGCCGGTGTCGACGACGGCGAAGGAATCGGGCACTGTCGCCGCCGCGAAGGTCTCGCCGGCCAGCATTACCAGGGCACCGCTGACGCCGGCGTAAATCGACGCGGCGGAACGCGCGGCCGACGCGCCGAGTTCGACGTTCATCGCGCGACCGCGCCAGCCGACGTTGGCCTGACCGTAACCCGCGCCGTCCTCTGCCACCGCACCATCGGCTGCGAAGCCCAACCCGCCCTGGGTCGGGATCGCACGCGAGAAGCCGGCCTGCATCACCGCGCCGCGATCGCGATCGGCGCTGACCCCGGCGTGGACACTGGCTCTGCCGAGCGCCATCACCAACCGCACCTGGCCGCTGGCCTGCGCCCGATCGACATCGTAATTGACGTTGGCGAAGGCGGAGATACGCGGGCCAAGCGCCTTAGACCAGGAGAGCGACGCCAATCGCACGCGAAAGCCGTCGCGCGACCGCGCGTCGACGTAGCCGGCGCCGAAGCTGCCGACCCGCTCCAGCGCGATGCTGCCGCTGACGCGATCGTTGCTGCCACGCCCGCGCCATCGCGCCAGATCGAAGGTGCCGAGGTCGGCATAGCCTTCGCTACGGATATTGTGTTCGGCCCCGATTGCGAAGCGGCGGTTGGTGTAGCTGTAGCCGGCGGTGATCTGGTGACCGATCACGCCGTCGCGCCGGCTCACCGCCACCGCGCCCCGCAGCGCGCCGACATGTCCCGGCGTCCATAATGCCCCGGCGCCGACGTTGGCGAGCCTCGCCGCGCCCTCGCCGTGCAATTCCATCGTCAGCCGGTCGGAAACGCCGTGGCGCAGCGAGCCACTGACGGCGGCGCGTCCATAGCGGAAATTGTCGAGCGCATAGCCGCGACGCAGCTTGCCCAGTTCGGCCGAGAAGTCGGTCATGCCGGGCTTCAGCAATTCGGGTGCGACGTAGAACGGCACCGTCGTGGCGACCTGCCGGCCGACCGCATCCGTGGTGACCACCGTCACCGCGCCGGCGCCGTTGACAACCGGAATGTCGTCCAGCACGAACCGCCCGGGCTGCACCTGCGTCTGGCTTTGACGATAACCGTCGACGAACAGCTCGACGCCGGTCGGCACCGCCGCCTGTCCGGCAAAGCGTGGCAGGGGCGTGGTGATAAGGTCCGGGCGCGCGCGGAACGAGCGCGCTACCTGAACGCCGCCCAGCCGCACCGACGGTGTCCAGCTCAGCGCGTTGGTCATCAAGTCGCCGACCGTCGCCTCGACAAGCCGGTCTTCGTCGACGTGGCGGAAGCGCGTGTCGAGCCGCACGTAACGCGCCCCGCCCATGCCGCCCATGCGGAATGTACCCTGATTGGAGATGACGCCGAAATTACCGAAGAAGCGCTGCTCGGTCCACAACGACGCGCTCGTGCTGCGTCCCCCATGATAGCCGAAGGCCTCATACGCCAGCATGGCGCCGGTATCGGCGGTGGTGGGTGTGCGTGTGGCGCGACGGCTGGCGACATGCTGCACCGGCAGGAATTCGGGCGGCGCGTCGAGCAGCAGGCGCTGGTTGAGCGGATCGTAGCGGGAGCGGAACCCGTCGAGCGCCGCGACGTCGATCGCGCCGGGCGTGTCGAGCGACAGGCCAGCGGTGCGCAGCGCGGCGGCATCGATCCACAGATGCGCGCCATCGACGCGCAACGGCACCAGATCGGGCTTGCCGACGCCGTTCAGGACCAGCTCCACGATCAGGTCGGCCGGCGCGGCGACGGCCACCGATGCTGCATCGTCCGCACGCGCGCTCGCCGGAATGCAGCCAAGCAGCAGTGCGGCAAGGAGAACGGCGATGCGCATGGCTGGCTCACGCCACGCTCAGGACGTCGGCAGCAGCGTCTGGTCGACGCCATTGACCGCCACGGTCACACCGTTGGCGATGTCGCCTGGCGGAACCGGCCAAGCCATCGTCGCGCCGGGCAGGACATAGCCGATCAGGCCACCCGGCGCGCGACCGTCCGATTTGGCGGCGGCGACGCGCAGGTCGGTCAGCCGGGCACGGCCGGTGCCCTGATTGCTCACTTCCAGCATCCGCTCGGTATCGCGCACCACCAGCCGCGCGGTCAGGCGCGGGGCAGGGGCCCCCGGGGCGGGCTGCACGAACAGGGGGATCGCATAGCGCATCTTCACCGAGAGGTGTGCGCTGGCCGCGTCGCCGGACGGTGTGCCCGGCGGCGGCGGCAGTTCGTCGATGAGCAGGCGGTAGCTGCGCTCCTGCGGCGCAGCGGCGGGTTGCCGACGGATGATCCGCACCATCTGACGCTGGCCGGGTCCGACCTTCGCGATCGGCGGACTGGCAACCACCTCGTCCTGATCGATGGTGACGTCTTCGCCGCCGGCCTGTGTCCATGCCAGCGAGCGGACCTGTAGCGTGACGGGCGTGTCGCCCTTGTTCTCCAGCCACAAGGCGGTGGCCTGCTGCGTTCCCGACAGCACGGGGTCGACCGGCCAGATCACGACGGTGGCGGCCGGCGCGGCTGTCGCGATCGACAGCAGGGCGGCGAATGCCAGTGACAGGAAGCGCGAAGACATCGGCCCGATCCTCAGAAGGTAAGCGTCACGCGGACGGTGTCGGTGTAGGTTCCGGCCGGCATCGCCTGCGCAAGTGTCGCCGAGGCGGTGACCGGCAACATGCGACGCGCCACGTCGTCGGCGAAGGTGAGCGTCACCGCCTGCGTCGTCCACGCGGTGGTCCCGCCATCCGCATAGAGCGCGTAGCCCAGCGCCTCGTTGCCGCCGTTGCGCTGCAGACGGCGCTGCCCGGCAACGGCGTGATCGCCCGCATCGGCCGTCACGTTGACGCGCGTGCCGGGTGTGCAGGACAATGCCAGCCCGGCTACCCCGCCGGACAGCAACGTGCCCGTCGCACTGGTGCCCGGCAGTCCGTTGACCGTGCCGAGCGAGATCGCGCCCCAGCGCCCACCCGCCTCGGCGGTGACGACGCAGCCGCGAACGACGGAGGCGGACACTTCGAACGACTGACGCCGGTCGGCGGCCGCAGCCGGTAACACCATCGCGGAGGCGAGGAATAGTGCCGGACCGGCGCGGCCGAGAAGCGACCGGGTCATGATCGTCACCAGCTCAGCGTGACCTGAACGGTGTCCACGTACGCGCCGGCCGGAAGCACATAGCCGGCACCGCTGATCCGTGAGTAGATCGGCACGACGGCGGCGGTGTTGGTCGCAACCGGCAGTGCGATCTGCTGGCCGATGCCGATCTCGGTCGTGCGGCTGGCATCCGTGAACAGTCGGTACGGAACCGACATGCCGTTATACGCCAGCTGGCGTCGCCCGGCCGCATCGTGACTGCCCGATCCGATCGTCAGCTTGGGCGACACACCCGGCGAGCACAGCACCGACATGGCGCCGGTGCCAGCTGCGCCGACCAGTTCGGCATCGGCGGTGCCGAACACGCCGGGCTGATCGGGGAAGCGCAGCGTGCCGACCGTGCCGGCGTTCGCCTGAAGTGCCGCAGCACCGTTAATGACGCAGGCGCTCGTGACGTTCAAAGATACGTCGATCGTGCCTGCGGTGTCGGCACCGGCAGAGGTCGCGATCGTGGCGAATGCCGCGACGGAAGCCAAAAAATGCAACCTAAACAAGTGCCTGTCCTCCCGATTGATGGGCTGGATCTGGCGCTCCCTAGGTAAACAGGTGATTACCTGCCTTTCTCAACACCCTGCGGATTAGACCGATGTCTAACGTCGCCGGCACCTTTTTTGGCTGATACGGGAACCTTCACCCGACTGGCGCGTGCGGTGGATGGTAGTTTTGTACTAGCCACGAATCATTTTTCGTTTCACGTCGTTAAAATCGCACGATAATTTCCGGAGAGTGTCAGGTCGGTCCGTCGCCCGCACATACGGCGGAGATCGATACAGGGGAGAAGCAGGGGTGCCGACGTCACGTGTGCTGGTGGTAGAACATCATCCCCTGATGCGGGAGGGACTGCGCCTCGCCTCCTCCTTCGCGCTACCCGGCGCGGTCGTCGATCAGGCGGCCAGCGTCGCGGAGGCAGAGCAATTGATCGCGCGCACGGCCGGCTATCAATGCTGCATCCTTGATCTGCTGCTACCCGACAGCAACGGTTTTTCGGGGTTGATGGCGATCCAGCACCGGCTTGGCCGCACGCCGATCGCACTGTTCTCCGATCGCGACGGACCGATCCTCGTCAGCACCGCCAAGGCGCTGGGGGCGGCGGGCTTCATCCTGAAAAGCGTCAGCATGGACGAGACGGTGGCGATCCTGCGACGGCTGCTCGCCGGCGGTACGGTGTTCCCCAGCGATGCCGAGCCGTCGCTCCATGCCCAGGAGATGACCCAGCGTCTGTCGACCCTGTCCGCCGCGCAGATGCGCGTTCTGGTCGCGCTTGCGGACGGCCGTGCCAACAAACAGATCGCACGGGACCTGGACGTGAGCGAGGCGACGGTGAAAGCGCATCTGACCGCGATCTTTCGCAAGCTGGGCGTCGTCAATCGGACGCAGGCGTTGCTGACGCTGCAACCGATCTTGGGCGACATCGGGACATCCGCGACAAGGCAGTGAAGACGCGCGCCGTCAACGAAGCCGCCGGGCCCGCTATTCCGATCGCGTAAACCGCAGGATGGCGTAGCCGATCGTCCCGGCGAGGAACGAACCCGCCAGCACGCCGATCTTCGCCTCGGTCTGGAGCAACGGATCGCCGGGAAAGGCGAGCAACGTGATGAAGATGCTCATCGTAAAGCCAATGCCGCACAGCATGGCGACACCCAGCAACTGGCGCCGCCCGGCGTGCGCGGGCATGTCCGCCAGTCCGGCCCGGATGGCAAGGCTCGCGACACCGAACACGCCAACCACCTTGCCGATCGCCAGGCCGGCCGCGACGCCCAGCGTCACCGGCGCGAGAAGCGCACCGGCGGGAAGGCCGAGGACCGGCACTGCCGCATTCGCCAGACCGAACACGGGAACGACGAAAAAGCTCACCGGGACATGCAGCGCCCGCTCCAGCCGGTGCAGCGGGCTTGCGCAGCCCGCATCCGGCCGTGCCGGCGTGCGCGCCATCGGGATGGTGAAGGCCAGCATCACGCCGGCCAGCGTCGCATGGACGCCGGATCGCAACACCAGCACCCACAGCACTATCCCGACGAGGAGATAGGGCGATAGTCGCCGCACGCCGAGGCGGTTCATGAACGCAAGGACGATCAACACGGCGCCTGCCCCGGCGAGATCGGGCAGCGACACGCCGCTGGTGTAGAACAGCGCGATGATCGCGACCGCACCCAGATCGTCGATGATCGCCAGCGCCGCGAGGAACACGCGCAGCGACGCGGGAACGCGGTCCCCGAGCAGCGCGATCACGCCGAGGGCGAAGGCGATGTCGGTCGCTGCGGGGATGGCCCAGCCGGCAGCGGTGGCGCCGGTATTGAACGCCAGATAGACCAGCGCCGGCGCGATCATGCCGCCCATCGCCGCCACGCCCGGTAGAATGCGGCGCGACCATGTCGACAGTTGGCCGTCCACCATCTCACGTTTTATCTCCAGCCCCACCAGCAGGAAGAAGATCGCCATCAACCCGTCGTCGATCCAATGACCGACGCTCAGCGACCCGATGCGCGCATGGAGTATGGCGTCATAGTCCGCCGCCCAGGGAGAATTGGCGATCACCAGTGCCGCAAGGGCCGCGCCCATCAACATCAGCCCGGCGGACGATTGCGAGGCGAGGAAGCGGCGGATCGCGCTCGCACGCAGGTGAGGGGTGATGGTCATGAAGGTTTCCGGCCGAGTGACGCCGCTGGCGGCCCGACCAGCGTGAAAACCTGCCCGTCCCCAGTGAAAAGGAGCCGGCCACCCGCCATGGAATGTCGCATCGCGCGTCTGCCGGCGCAACCCATAACCGCCGGATGCGGTGCTCTTCCTTCGATGTAGTCGGCGCGCGGCTCGAAGGAAAATGCACAAGTGACACCTGCGCCCGATCGCCGTAATCTGTCTGCGTGACCGTCGTCCGGCATCTCCTCGCGCTACGCCACCTGGCCGTGCTGATCTGCGCGGCGGCGCTTCTGATGAAGCTGATCGTGCCGGCTGGCTACATGATCGGCAACGATCACAGTTCCTTCACCATCATGGTATGCCCGGGCACCGCGACCACGACCGTGGACGACGACATGGCGGCGATGCACCATGACGCGCCGGATCGTGGCGCGCCAACCGATCACGGGAAGGTCGACATGCCGTGTGCCTACGCCGGGCTTTCGGCGCAGGTGCTGGGTGCGGTCGATCCCGTCATGCTGGTGGCCGCGCTCGCCGTGGTAGCGGGCATGGCGCTGCGGACCAGACCGCGGGCGCTGCTCCCGGTCGCGCCGTATCTACGCCCGCCTTTGCGCGGACCGCCGCTGCCGTCGACCTGACGGCCGCCTGCTCCTGCGCCGAAGCGCGGGAGCCGATGCGTGGTCGGATACCGCTCGACAGCCTCTGCGCGAACAACCGCGCCGGAGAGCCGGGCCTTGCACCATGGCGTGATGCCGCCCGACCGCCAGACGACCGCGCCCTTGCCGCTGGTCGGGTGCGTGCCGGCGGCATCACGCCGACCATCGTCGGCGATTACGCCGCCATCTTCCAAGGTACATCCATGTCTCGCATGAAGTTGTTGACGGGCGTCGCCGCGTCCTTCCTGACCACCCTCCCGGCCATCGCGCAGGATCGTTCGCCGGAATCCGATGATCGAACCCGCCCCGATACGCAGGTCGCGATCGGCTCCGGCGACATCGTCGTCACCGCTGGTTCGATGGCGCGGTCGACCGCCAACGTGCTGACCTCCGTCGACGTGCTCGGCGGCGACGTGGCGCAACGCCAGAATGTCGACAACGCGTGGGAGCTGTTCGCACGGCTGCCGGGCGTGGTGCTCACCGACTATAATCAGGGAACGACGTCGGGCCGGTTCTCGATCCGCGGGTTCAATGGCGAGGGTGAGATCAACGCGGTCAAGCTGCTGATCGACGGCGTTCCCGCCAACGACAATGCCGGGCGCATGGATTTCATCGACCTGATCTCTCCGCTCGACATCGCCTCGGTCGAACTGGTGAGGGGAACATCCGACCCGCGCTGGGGTCTGCATGCGATCGCAGGCAGCGCGAACATCAAGACGCGCACCGGCGGCACCTACATCGATGCGCGCGCGATCGGCGGGGCGTTCGGCACCTATGACGCGCAAGTGTCCGCAGGGGTAGAGGCGGGCGGACTCAGCCAGAACTACCTGCTCGGCTATCGGCGCTCGCATGGCTATCGCGAACATGCCGACCTCGAACGGCTGAACTTCGCGGGCAAGTGGTTCTACGACTTCGGCCCGGCGCGGCTCGGGCTGACCGTCCGTCACGGCCGCGCGGATGCGGAGGAGCCCGGCTATCTCACCGATGCCGACGCGAGCACGGATCGACGGCGCTCCTACGCGGTGTCGGAGACGGATGGCGGCATCCGCGAGCTGTCGCAATACAGCCTGCACCTCGATGCCGATCTGACGTCGCGCGTTTCGTTGACCGCGGTCGGCTACGCCAACAGTATCGACGACAATCGCTACGTTCGCTTTTCCGCCAACGTCGCGCAGCAGCAGCGGCTGACCGATGAGCAGCAATATGGCATCGTCACCGGATTGCACTGGCATGCCGCCGACTGGCTGATGGCGGAGGTGGGCGGCGACGTGCAATGGCAGCACAATCGCAGCCTGCGCTGGACGACCAATCGGCGTACGATCATCGCGGCGACGCGCGATCAGGATTTCGACCTGACGGTGGGCGGCGGCTACGTGCAGGCGATCGTGACGCCGCTAGGTTGGCTGACGATCACCCCGGCATGGCGGATCGATCGCGTCGGCGGCAGTTACACCAACCGGCTGAACGGTCGCGACTATCCGCTGAACGACTATGGCACAATCAGCCAGCCCAAGCTGTCGGTGGCACTGGCACCGCTCGCCGGGCTCGCCGCGTACGCCAATTACGGCCGCACCTTCCAGATCGGGGCCGGTTCGGGTGCGTTCGTCGTGCCGCCACGGGTCCGCGACGTCGAACCATCGATCAACGAGGGGTTCGAGGCTGGGGTGAAGCTGGCGCGGGGGCGCTGGCTGACCGCGCGCGCGGCGATCTGGCAACAGACCGCAGGCGGCGAGTTGCGACGGCGGCTCAACGATCCCTCGGGCGAGTTCGACAACCTCGGCGAGACGCGCCGGCGCGGCCTCGATCTTGAGGCCAGCGTGCAACCGGTGCCGGGTCTGTCGGCATGGGCCAGCTGGTCGCACCAGAAAGCGGTCATCCGCGTCGCCGACCCGTCCGCTCCGCTGACCGCGGGTAACGAGATCGATCACGTGCCCCGCGACGTCTTTACCGCCGGGGTGGAATGGGCACCGGACACACTGCCGTGGCGCGCCTCGCTATGGGGTAACGGCCAGTCGTCCTACGAACTGGATACCGCGAACAGCCAGGGGCGCTATGGCAATTATTTTCAGGTCACCGCCGAACTTGCCTATCGCATGACCAAGGCGATCGAAGTGTCCGCGCAGGTGCGCAACCTGACGAATGACCGCTACGAATATGTCTGGTTCGACGGCACGCAGCGGCTGCACGCGCCGGCCGATCCGCGCAGCGTCTTCGGCGTGGTGCGGGCGCGCTTCTGACGTCGAAGGGGGAGGAGGTGATGGCCGGACGCGCCGAGCATCCGAACATCCACCTTCTCCTCGCCGCCGTCGGTCAGAAGCGGAAGCACCCCCGCCGACAACAGGCTGGCTTCCCAACGCACGTCGCGCGGATAGCGCGCGTCCTTGACGTAGCTGTGGTAGGGCGTGCGCACCAGGTTGGTGGCGTCGACCGTCAGCGCGATGTTGTCGTGTACATTGTAGCTGGCCGACAGGTCGAGGCGGCCGACCGCATCCGAATAGACGGTCGTGAATACGCCTCGCGCGCCGAAGCCGTCGACGTTGGCGCTGCGGTAGTTATAGGCCAGCCGCACGCTTGCCGGGCCCGGTTCGCAAAGGCCGATGACGTCGAAGCTGTACTTCGACACGCCGGGCAGCGTGTCGCGCCCGCCCGCGAAGTTCGCTGCCGCCGGCACCACCTGCTCACGTCGATATAGGTGAAATTGGCCTGCGCGCCGAACCCGCGCTGGTTCCTGTCGCTGGAGGACGCCCGGCCAAGATCGAGGCTTGGCGGCGCGGCTATGACGAGAGCTGTCCTCACACATCGCTTGGCTGGCTGACGCCAGTCGAATATGGTGCTGCCATGGCCAAGGTCGCCGCCGAATGAACGCCTGATGCTCACCCTCAACTTGGATGAGAAACCGACGGCCTCTCACCGATGCATGTGGCAGGTGATGCATGCGGAAAGACGTGGCAGGAGTTTGCGCGATTCTCAGGCTGATTAGAAGCGGGCGGGATTTTTAATTAGTGCAGCGGCCGCATAAAATAGTCTGGAATATCGCTATTATCCTCTCCATGTAGCCGGCGGCGTGAGGATAAATCGGCGTTAGATCAATTGCCCAGGGAAGCTGCAATGGGATTGTTGAGAGCATTTTGTTTGATCTCGGTTATTATGGCGGTGGTCATTGGCGGGTCGGCATACGTCAGTAGCGTGCCAATCTTTGCGCTGGCCCCGCTATGCTTCGGTGTGCTGGCCTTGATCGTAGTTCTGCCGTTTCCCGCCTATGAGCGTGTCAGACGAAGCAGGGTGATGGTCGCATGTATCTTCTACACGGCGGCTACCGCGCTCTCGTGCGGTATCGCCAACGTCAGGGATCCAAGTGACGTTACCCTTTTGATGTCCCTGCCGCCGTTGACCGGCGCCATGCTATCAGCATGGGCGTTCAAAACCCGGAGCCGAAGAAGACGTATTGGCTTCTCGAACTATTATGACGCTTAGGCGAATTGTTGTTTTTCCAAGGCTACCACTGGCGACGAAGAGCCCGTATAGCAGCGACGCTATTCCGTCGCGCCTGCGCCGATTGATCTTCCCCGCCGGCGTCAGGAGAAGTGGGTGATGCATCGCTTGTTTGGTCAACATAAACTTTGACATGCTGTAGCGGAAGCGTCGTAAAATTCTGCGCCAGATCGGTTGCGGGCCGGGCTTCGAGCTTTCCTTGACTTTCCAACAAGACCGGCGTGCTGAACTTGCCTTCAGAATCCGCAACGGCGGTCGCTGGGTAGCTTCGTCGTGACTGGACTTTCGATCGTGACCTGAGCGCCGATCGACCGTGTCTGCTGTCCTGGCTTGCTCCGCCCGCTCCTTGGATAATGCGAGAACCCGCAGCAAGCACGGTTGCAGATTTGGCGTCGCCGATGGTTGCCGCAGAGGCCGGGTGACTTGCTGGCGCCTTGTCTGCGCGTAGCTGGGGCGTGGAAGGTACTGGAACGGCGTCGACTAGTTCTTTGCCGGGCGAATGGTACATCAGAAAGGCGGTGGTTCCCAGCATGGCGATGAAGAACGACACACCAATCGTCGCCGATGCTCGGGGCGATCGTAATGCGCTCGTGAGGGTATTTCGCGCCCGATGAGGTGGATGGTCGATCAAGGGCGGATCTGCGCGGTCGCGCAAGCGAAGGATCGCCGCTAGATCGGCGTTCAACCGATCATCTTCAAAGGCGCGGGGAATGTTCATCGTGGCCGGCCCAAGAAGCGGTCGCTAGACAGCGGCACGAAGTCATCGTGTCCATATGTGTCGGCAAAGCAGACATCACCCCGTTCGATCCTTATGGCGGTCAGGCGGTCGGTTCGAAAAGCGCCGGTGTCGATGCCGATGCGGTTTGCTCGCACATCGGGCCCATCGTCCGTGATCGAATGCCCGTGCACCACCGTCACGCCATGATCCAGTTCAGACTCGAGGAAATCATCGGTGATCCAAAGCATGTCGCCAGGATCTTGTTGCCCAAGCGGTATAGCGGGCCTGATACCGGCATGTACGAATACGAAGCTGTCGTGCTGGGAGTAGAGTGGCAGTTGGTCAAGCCACGTCAGCACCGCAGGACCGACCCTTCTGGCCGCCCTGCGCAGATCGGATTTGGTGGCGTCCGCGGTGACGGCAGCCAGGTCCACACCCCAGCTGATCAGCGTCTCCCGGCCGCCGAACTCCAGCCATGCGCGATAGGTTTTCAGATCACCGTCCAACGCCTGTACCATCATTTCCTCATGATTGCCCTTCAAAACCACGAAGCGATCGCTTGCGGCGGTCAGCTTCATGCACCCATGCACCATCGCCGCGCCATCGGCGCCACGATCGATGATGTCGCCCAGAAGGATGATCTTCGCCGCGCCCGACGACCTGACTTCGTGGTCGCGGCCGATGCGTCCGATCAGCTTGGTAAACAGGTCGAGACGACCATGCACGTCACCGATTGCGTAGACGCGCTCGATCCTTTCGTCTGGAAGGTCACGTTGCATGGCGATCATCCACTATTTTCGTACAGGCGCACACTAAATCCCGGTGCGCGGGCCAAGTCCGATCGAAAGCGCGGCTCCGCCCGAGATCGCGGCGGCACCGCGCGATAGGCCGGTGGTGAGAAAGCCGGTCAGGCGAAGTGGTGTTCCCGCAAGCCGTTGCGACACGCCCGCGAACAACTCGTGCGCCGCGGAGACCTGTCGTGTCGCGGCGCTCGAATAATGGTAGGAACCGACGAGGAACGCCCCGCTGCCAAGCGCGATCGACGCGCCCGTCGAGGCAGCCGGTCCGTCACGAAGGGTGAAAGCGTTCGTGTCGCCCAGGAACCGATAGGTAAACGAGGCAAAAGGCGTCACTGCGCCTAACGGCACGGACACGTCAGCCCCTACAGCGTAATCGTTTGCGCCGCTGGAGAGGCCGCTACTGCTGCTGGCGGTGTTGATTTTGGCGCGCCCGGAAAGCTCGACCTCAAGCCGCGAACCCGCCGGCGCGATCGTGTAAGCGGCTCCGAGCGTCAGGTCGCCAAATCCCTCTGCTGTTCGTTTCGTGGCCGACGTATTGGGCGCGACCAGTACCGGCGTCGCATCGATGCCGGTGAAGATCGTCGACCGGCTGCGGATCTGCATCCACGGCAAGGAGGCGGACACGGTCAGGTTCTCGACATGAACCCGGGCGCTCAGCGCGGAGCTCCAAATGGTGGTGGTAGAGTTCGTCCCGAACTTTCCGGCACCGTACAGCGTGCCCAACGACAGGTCGAGGCTCGTATCGTTGCCGCCGAGCCGCTCCATCGCTTGCGGGACGCTGCTCGCCGAGACGGTTGCCGTCGCGCTCGATGGAGAGATCGCGCTGTCGCCTTCGAAACTCGCCTTCTGCCAGGAAGGGCGATCGCCGGAGGGGCGATCCTGAGCCAACGCCGGAGCCGCGACGAACGCGGTCAGTGCGACCGCCCCAAGTAGCGTTTCGTTCTTCATGCCACCTCCTCTTCGCTACGGTAGCATGGCCATCGCGACAGCAAGCCTGCCGGAGAGCGGCAAGCTTCCTCTAAACGTACGATTTGTCGCGGGTATCCATCACGTCGTCAGCACGTCGCCGCTGTTGTTCTGTTTGGTTGGCACGTTGATGCAACGCCATGGCCGAGACGTTCTTCAAGGCCATCGAACCCGAACTGGTCTGGCGCACCGTCTTCTACGCCCGTAACGAGGCAGGCCAAGCCATTGCCCGCTGCATCGACGCCTTCTACAATCCGGTCCGGCGCCACTGCGGGCTCGACCACATCAGTCCAGCGCAGTTCGAACGAACCGCGTCATGCTGAACACGTGCCTCTCCACCTGTTCGGGACAGGTCCAGTCAATCTTCGCGGTGATTTGGCTGTCCCAATCCGGAAAGGTGCCTGCGGTCTGATCAACCGTACGCCGGGCGGGATCCTGCAATGGCCACGCCGCCCGTTCGATCTGGTGCGAGTGGCTTGGTGAAGCTCAAGCGGCACGACCCGGCGCGACTGTCCCGGCGCGAATGTTAACTGCTGTCGATCCGATCGCGGTACGCCCACCGGTCTGCAGCACCCTGCTCTGAATGTAACAAGCGATCGTAAAATTCGCCGGGTTGTCACGGATCAACTGCGGTTCGGCAGCTTGCGGGCGGGTGGTGGAGCTGAGGGGAATCGAACCCCTGACCTCTGCAGTGCGATTGCAGCGCTCTCCCATCTGAGCTACAGCCCCGCCCGCCAAGCCCGGCAGATGCCGGGAGCGCCGCCCTTAACCGCGATCGTCGGGCGACGCAACCGCCGAGGCTGGCCGCATCATCACTTTTTAATGTCGACCGAGCGGGGCGCAGCGCGACGAAAGTCCGTTAAGTCCCCGTAACGACAGGAACGATTGCGCCAGATCAGCTTTCCTAAGCGTACCGTCGTGACGCCGCAAAGCGGAGCGCGACTGTGTTGGACGCAGGAGAAACATCATGGGCTACGAACGCTACCCGCGCGGGACCAACCCGCAGGACGACTATTACGGTCGCAGCGAGACTCAGGATTACGGCCGCGATTATGGCTCCGGCCGTCAAGGCAGCTATTCCAGCGCCCGCGATTACGCGGCGGCTGGGGCGTTCGACCGCGACGACGATCGCGGTGCGCGTGGTGGGCGCGATCGATACGGCCAGCGCGACAGCTACGCGCAAAGCGACAACCGCAGCCAGCGCGAAGGATATGGGCAGCAGCGGGGCGGCTTCGGCAGCTACGACCGTGACGACGAGCGCGGCTATCGCAGCCAGCGGGACGACGATCGCGGCGGGTACGGCCAGCGTTCGGGCAATTACGGCGTCCAGCGCGGCGGCCAGTCGGGCGGCGGTTACGGCGAGCAGCGGTACGGCGGCTATGGTGCCCAGCAATATGGTCAGTCGCGGCCGGGCCGGGACAGCGAATATCACGGCAGCTATGCCTCCGATGGGCGGCGGTTCGAGGATGTCGGTTCCCGGCGGCATGCTGACGACGACAATTATCGTGGCGGACGTGAGGGCGGCCGGCACCGCGATCGCGGCGATTACGGGCGGCAGCCGCAAGGCTATGACTATGAGGACCGTGGCTTCCTGGCGCGGGCGGGCGACGAGGTCCGCAGTTGGTTCGGCGATGAGGATGCCGAACGGCGCCGCGAGGCGGACAGCCGCTACGACGACCGTTATTACCAGCAGCAGGGCGGGCGCGACCGCGACGGCGATTACCACAGCTGGCGTTCTGGCCAGATCGCGGCACTCGACCGCGACTACGACGAGTATCGGCAGGAAAACCGGAGCCGGTTCGAGAACGAGTTCTCGTCGTTCCGCAGTGAGCGCCAGACGCAGCGCGCATCGCTGGAGAAGGTGAAGGAGCATGACGAAGTGCTCGGCTCCGACGGCAGCCACGTCGGCACCGTCGACAAGGTGCGTGGCGACCGTATCCTGCTGACCAAGACCGACCGCGATGCCGGCGGACAGCACCACTCGATCCCGTCGCGTTGGATCACGTCGGTCGAGGACAAGAAGGTGACGTTGTCCAAAACCGCTGACGAGGCCAAGCGCCACTGGCGCAACGAGGAGGAGAATCAGGCGCTGTTCGGTTACGGCGACAACGAGCGCGGCGCGTCGCAGCGGTCAGGCAACTCGACCGGCTATGGCAGCCAGGCGGGATCGTCGAGCGCGTCCGGTAGCACTGGCGCGGGAACAGGTTCAACTGCGAGCAGCGGGACGTCCACGGGCGCGTCGACCTCAAGCACCGACACGACGGGGAAGGATACGAACCTGAACAGCAGCTTCTCCGGCACGTATTGAGCCGGTGACGCCCACTCCGCTCTCGCGGCGTAGTTGTCGTGAGGAAGCCCCGGGCCGCAAGGCTCGGGGTTTTCGTGCCAGGGTTAGCCGGCCAGTGCGGGATGCGGGTTGCCGGACCGCTCGATGTACGGGCGCAGGCGCTTGACGTACCTGGCGATCGGCATCTCGACGAGGCGGTGGACGATATAGCCAAGTATCAGCGAGGCGCAGAAGAGCGCGGCGAGATAGAGCGCCGTGACGGCGGGTAGATGCGCCTTTCGCCAGATGGCGGTGGTGATGTTGAGCGCGAATGGATGGCTGAGGTAGATCGCATAGGACGCGTCGCCGATCATCGCAGGCAGCCGTGCCGATGCACGCTGGGCCGAAAGAACGGCAACCGCGACGATTGCCAACGATGGCAGGCCGCTGACGACGAACCGCGGCGCCTCGGGGATTAGCAACGGGAAGAACAACGTCGCGGCGATGCCGATCGCTGCCACGGCAATCGCAGCCGGCATGTTCATCCGTCGGCCGGTCAGGAAAAGTCCGGCGAGGGCCATGCCCATGACGAATTCGAGGATGATCGATTTGCTCCAGAACGACAGCGCCCCGTGCGGGGCGTAGGAGCCGAAGATCGCGAGCAGAACGAACAGGCCGCTGACGATAAAGGGTGCCCGATGGCGTCCTGCAAAGAGCGCCAACGCAAAGACGCTGTAAAAGAAGAACTCGTAATTGAGCGTCCAGCCCAATCCCAGCACCGGGTGCAGCATGCCGTCCGGCCGTTCGGACGGAATGAACAGGAACGACGACACGACGTGCCATGCAGATCCCAGTCCCTTGTTTACACTGCCGGGGTTGGCGAGTGCCGCTGCGATCATCAGCAACGTGAACAACCAGTATAGGGGCGCTACCCGTTGCAGGCGGCGCAGGAAGAAAGTGCCGGGCCGCACCTCGTCGCTTTTGTCGCTACCGGTGATATACACCATGATAAATCCGCTGATGACGAAGAAGATATCCACACCATTGCCGAGCGACGTCTTGTTGAAAAAGCTGGTTTCGGCGATGCCGGCGATCGGATGATTGTGCGTCTGGTCGAACGCGTGCTGGGCGACGACCATGGCCGCAGCCAGGCCGCGCGCGACCTGCACGTTCGGTAACAGAATTGCCTTGGCCATTGTCGCGCATCCCCGGAATCGTAGGCTTCCATGATGCGCAACCCTGTTTCAGGGAAGTGTTTTTATTTACATTATCGTTACGCCGAACCAACGGTGACGATGTTGGCTCGGCGTGATGAGCGAATACGATTCCGGTATGTGCGATACTATATTTGCCCCGAGAAGGTGTCACAGGCCGCTGGATTACCATTGCTTTCCATGCCCTTGCGCAACCATTCCTGACGTTGTGCCGATGTGCCGTGGGTGAAGCTGTCGGGGACGACGCGACCCTGTGCCTGACGTTGCAGCGTGTCGTCGCCGATCGCCTGCGCCGCGCGCATCCCCTCCTCCACGTCACCCGGATCGAGACGGTCGCGGTTCAGGGAGGCCCAGACGCCGGCGTAGCAATCGGCCTGAAGCTCGAGCCGCACCGACAATGCATTGCCTTCCGCTTCGCCCGCGCGGCGCTGTGCCTGCTGCACCTGCGACGAGGTGCCGAGCAGATTCTGAATGTGATGGCCGAATTCGTGCGCGATCACGTAATATTGCGCGAAGTCACCGCCAGCCTTGTACTTGCTGGATAGTTCATCGAAGAAGCTCGTGTCGAGGTATATGCCGCGGTCGGTGGGGCAATAGAACGGCCCCATTGCTGACATTGCCGAGCCGCAACCTGACTCGCCGCTGCCGGTGAAGAATTGCAATTTCGGCGGGCTGAACGACTGACTCTCGCTCGCGAAGATTTTCTCCCACGTATTCTGCGCATTGCTGAACGCGCGGCAGGTATCGCGACGGGCAGGCGAGGCATCACAGACCTGTTGGATCGTCTCTCGCGATGGTGGGCTGCCGACCTGCGGTACGCTGCTGCCGCCGGTGCCGCCGCCGAGCATCCCGCCAAGATTGCCGAGGCCGCCGAATACCGCCAGCAGGATCAGCACGACGACCACCCCGCCACAGCCGAAGCGGCTGCCGATCATCGGCAACAGGCCGAGCAGCAAGCCGCCGCCGCCACCACCACCGCCAAGCCCACCGCCACCGCCGCGCGCTTCACCGACGTTGATATCATTGTCGTAATCGTCGAGCCGCATGGTTGGTCTCCCCCGAAACGCAGGTCGTTGCCGATACGGCATGAATGCGCGCCACGCCGTGCGGGTTGCAACGTCCGGCGCGCACGGCGATGGAGAGACGACGATCACGATACCGGAGGCCGAAAATGTTCCTGAAGGGCAAGAGCGCGATCGTGACGGGATCGACGTCGGGCATCGGGCTGGCGGTGGCGCGCGCGCTGGCCGACGCGGGTGCGCACGTGATGCTGAACGGGCTGGGCGAGGCGGATGCGGTCGAGGAGGCGCGCGCAAGCGTCGCCGCGCTGGGCGCGGGCGAGGCGCTGTACGATGCGGCGGATATGACCGATCCGGCGGCAATCGCGACGATGGTCGCGCGCGCGCATTCGGCATGGGGCGGGCCGGACATCCTGATCAATAACGCCGGTATCCAGCATGTGTGCGGCGTGGCGGATTTTCCGGTCGGGAAGTGGGACGCGATCATCGCGATCAACCTGTCGAGCGCGTTCCACGCGATGCGCGCCGCGATCCCGCACATGCGCGCACGCGGCTGGGGCCGTATCGTCTCCACCGCGTCGGCGCACAGCCAGGTCGCGAGTCCCAACAAATCGGCCTATGTCGCGGCCAAGCACGGGCTGGTCGGGCTGACCAAGACCGTGGCGCTGGAGACGGCAACCGACGGGATCACCGCGAACTGCATCTCGCCCGGCTATGTATGGACGCCACTGGTCGAAAAGCAGATCCCGGATACGATGACGGCGCGCGGGCTGACGCGCGAGCAGGTGATCGACGACGTGCTGCTGGCCGCGCAGCCCACCAAGGAATTCGTGACGCCGGAACAGGTCGCCGCACTGGCGCTGTTCCTTTGTCGGGATGAGGCCAAGGCGATCACCGGTGCGAACCTTTCGGTCGATGGTGGCTGGACCGCCGCGTGAAGCGCGCGGCGGGCGCGCTGTTCCTATGTCTGGCGGTATGCGGAGGCGGGGCGGCGGCGACGTTGCCATTGGGGGCCGGCACCGCTGAATCGTGGCGCATGCGGGCGACCCCCGCGGACCGTGCGCGGATGCGGCGCTGGCGTGACGCATGGACGCAAGCGTTGGCGCAGGCGGACGGCGCTGAACTGGCCGGTCAGGGCGCGCTGTTCACGATCGAGGCGGCGCTGGCCGATCCGGTGCCGCCGGCCGGGGCGTATCGCTGTCGCACGTTCAGGCTGGGGGTGAAGCCGCCCGTTGAGCCGGGTGTGGGCGGGTTCGTCACCTACCCATGGTTCGACTGTCGCATCACGCCCTCCGCGCAGGGCGAGGTGCGGCTGGTGAAGCTGAACGGATCGCAGCGGCAGGTTGGAACGATCTACCCTGCGGAAGGGGATCGCGCGGCGTTGCTGGGCACGCTGATGCTGGGGGATGAGGCGCGTGCCTATCGATATGGCGCCGACCGGACCCGCGACGTGGCGGGCTGGGTCGAGCGGATCGAATCGCAGCGGTGGAGGGTGGCGATGCCCTATCCGGCATTCGAATCGACGCTGGACGTGCTGGAACTGGTGCCGGCCGGGTAGGGGCGTTGGCGCGGAAGTCACGCGGACGGCGTGGCACGGACGGCACGGATCATTCGTCCTTCTTGCCCGGCATGGTGCCGGGGGTGGAGATCGGCGCGTCGATCGGAACGGCACCGTTCAGGGGGGGCAGCGTGGCGAGAAACTCCTTGCCGGTGCGGTCGATCACCGTCACCGCCTGCGGCTGCGCGGCGATGACCGCGCGCAGATAGCTGCTGGGTTTCTTCATGAGTTTGGGGAATTCGACGATCGTCAGGCCGGAACGTCGCGCCGCCTCGCGCACGAAGGTGACGCAATTGCGCTTGCCGAGGTTGTAGGTGGCATCGCCGGTGCGTTCGTCCCATTCGCGCACCAGCGACAGGATCGCGGCATATTGCGCATCGGTGAGGGTGCGGGCGAAACGGACGTGGCTGCCCGCGATGTAACCGGGCTTCGGCCGCTCGACCCTGCCCTTTACGTTGCCGAACAGCAACGCAGGGCTGAGCGATTTTGCGGTAAAGCCGTAGCTGGCGTCCACTGGCGCTCCTCCGGCGTCGGGCGTGCCGCGCAGCATGAAAAACGCATGCGGGAAGTAATTGCCGAAGTCGCGGCTCCAGAAAGTGATCGTAATCGAGGCGTGCGCGGGTGACGCGGCGAAGGCGGTGACGACCAGCGCCAGCCGCAACACCCACCGCCGCGCCGCGTCAGGCACCGGCGACGGTCAGCCGTTCGAGTTGCAGGTCGCTCAGCCGCAGATCGACCGCGCCGAGCAGTTCCCCGACCTGCCGTGCCGACGTGGCGCTGGCGATCGGGGCAGTGACGCCGGGCTGGGCGATCAGCCATGCGAGCGCGATCTGTGCCAACGTCGCGCCGTTCTCCGCCGCGACCGCGTCCATCGCATCGAGTACCGCGCGCCCCTTGCCGGCGAGCAGGTCGCCCATCCGCGCGCCGCGCACGCTTTGCGACAGATCGTCGCGGGTGCGGTACTTGCCGGTCAGGAAGCCGGAGGCGAGGCCGTAATAGGGTGTCACGCCGATATTTTCGACGATGCAATAATCCTGCAACTCGCCCTCGAACGCGTGACGGCTGACGAGGTTGTATTCGGGTTGCAGCACTTGGTAATGGGGCAGCCCGGCGGCGCGCGCGACCTCGATCGCGGATTTCAGTCGGGCGGCGTGGAAGTTCGATGCGCCGAGGACGCGGACTTTGCCGGCCTGCACCAGCGTCGCGAACGCTTCGGCGACGACTTCCTGTGGCTGGCTCTCGTCATCACGGTGCGCGAAATAAAGGTCGATCCGATCGGTGCCGAGGCGGCGCAGCGACGCGTCGCATGCCGCAACGATCGCGGCGGGGGCGAGCTTTTCCTCGCCGAGCATCCCGACCTTGGTGGCGATAAGCACCTTGTCGCGATGACCGCTCGCCCTCAGCCACTCGCCGATCATCGACTCGGATTCGCCGCCGGCATGGCCGTCGACCCAGGCGGAATAGACGTCGGCGGTGTCGATCATCGTGCCGCCACCCGCGACGAACGCATCGAGCACCGCGAAGGACGCGGCACGGTCGGCGGTCCAGCCGAACACGTTGCCGCCAAGCACCAGTGGCGCGATCCGCAGGTCGGAAGCGCCGAGGCGCCGCAGGTCGGTCATCGCATTTCCTTCGTTGCGGGCGGCCGCTGCGCGCGGCGGCGGCCGCCCGACCCGCTTACTTGTTGTCGCGCAGATCCTCGCCCGCGCGGACCATTGCGTTTCCGGTCGCGTCGGCGGCGCGGTCACCGCTGTTCTGCAACGTCGCGCCGGCCCGATCGAGGCTGTTCTCGGCACTGTTCAGCGCGCGATCGGTGGCAGCGTCGACGTCGTTGACGGCGTTCGAAGTGGTCGCAGAAGTGTCGGCTGCGATCGCGTTGCCTGCCTCTGCGGTTTCGTTCTGCGCACGCTCGCTGCAGGCGGCAAGGCCGAGGGCGGCGGCGGCGATCAGGCCTGTGGTCAGAACACGCTTCATTGGGTCTCTCCCCTGTTTCGTTACGCCGGCAATACTGCCGTAGCGGTCACGCGAACGAAACATCGCGGCAAAAGGGTCCATCGCAGATCCGTTGACCGCATATAAAGATATCTTTATATGTCGTGGGATGAAGCAGGCTCTCGACATCTTTCGCGCCCTTGCCGACGCGTCGCGCCTGCGGATCGTGGCGCTGCTGGGCACGATGGAATTGTCGGTGGGCGAGCTGGCACAGGTGCTGGGGCAAAGCCAGCCGCGTGTGTCGCGGCACGTAAAGATTCTGTGCGATGCCGGGATGGCCGAGCGGCGCAAGGAAGGCAGCTGGGTGTTCGTGGCGCTGGGCGACCGTGCGCGGGTCGCGCCGGTGATGGCGGCGCTGGACGCTTACGGCGTGGCGGCGGATGTCGAGGCCGATGTGGCGCGGCTGGCGGCGGTGCGCGCCGATCGTGCGGCGGCGGCGGCGGCATGGTTCGAGGCGCATGCCGGCGAATGGGATGCGATCCGGTCGCTGCATGTCGCCGAGGAGCAGGTGGAGGCGGCAATGCGCGCCGTGCTGGGCGGCGAGCCGCTGGGCCGGTTGATCGACATCGGCACCGGCACCGGGCGAATGATCGAATTGTTCGCACCGGCGGCGCATTCGGCGCTGGGCATCGACAAGAGCAGCGAGATGCTGCGGCTGGCGCGGGCGCGGATCGGCGAGCGTGCGGAGTTGCGGCAGGCGGATCTGTATGCGCTGCCGCTGGCGGACGACGGTGCGGACGTCGCCATCCTCCATCACGTCCTGCATTTCGCGCAACAGCCCGGCGCGGCGATCGCCGAGGCGGCGCGCGTGCTGGCGGGGCGCGGACGGTTGCTGATCGCCGATTTCGCGAGCCATGATCGCGAGGAATTGCGCACGCGTGCGGCGCATACCCGGCTGGGGTTCGGCGATGCGCAGATCGCGGGCTGGTTCGACGCTGCCGGGTTGACGCTGGAGCGCGTGCAGACGCTGGAAGGCGGCGAGTTGACGGTGAAATTGTGGCTGGGGCGCAAACAAGGCGTCGCGGTTCGGGAGGTGAAGGCGGCATGACGTTCTCGGTCAACCAGCTTGAGGAAGCGCGGCGTGTCCACGCCGATGGCGAGAGTGCGGTGGCGCTCGGCGCGCCCCTCTATGCCGATGTCGGCGGCGACGTGGACGTCAGCTTCGAATTTTCACCACCCAAGTCCGACAAGGCCGAGGAAAACCTGTGGCAGTCGATCGAGACTTTGTGCCCGCTGAATCCGCGTTTCCTGTCCGTGACTTACGGCGCGGGCGGATCGACACGCGACCGGACCCACGCCACCGTGGCGCGGATCGCTCGCGATACCGACGTGCCGGCGGCGGCGCATCTGACCTGTGTCGAGGCGACTCGCGAGGAGATCGACGCGGTCGCACAGGAATATTGGGCGGCGGGGGTGCGGCACATCGTCGCGCTGCGCGGCGATCCTCCCGCGGGCGCGGCGGATTACGCGCCGCATCCCGGCGGATATGAGAATGCCGCAGCGCTGGTCGCCGGGCTGAGGCGGCTGCACCCGTTCGAGATTTCGGTCGCGGCTTATCCGGAAATGCACCCCAATTCGTCGGACCTTGCCGCCGATCTCGACAATCTGAAGCGTAAGCTGGATGCCGGCGCGAACCGCGCGATCACGCAATTCTTCTTCGAGGCCGAGACGTTCTTCCGTTACCGCGATGCGGCGGCGGCGGCGGGGATCACCGCCGAGATCGTGCCGGGGATCATGCCGATCGGCAGCTTCGCGGGGGTCCAGCGGATGGCCGCGATGTGCAACACCGACGTGCCCGGCTGGCTGGCGCGGCTGTTCGAGGGGCTGGACGACCTGCCCGCCGCGCGGCAACTGGTAGCGGCGACGGTGGCGGCGGAAATGTGCCGCAAGCTGTATGCCGGCGGGGTCAAGCAGCTGCACTTCTACACGATGAACAAGGCGGAGCTGAGCTTCGCGATCTGTCACCTGCTGGGCGCGCGGGCGCGGCCGTCGCAGGGGCGGGTCGCGGCGTAAGCCGATCGTCGCTTCGGCCCGCGGGCCGGAGCCTCATGCCGTATCACAAGGAGCCCCGGCACTCACCCCGGGGGCACGCATATGACCATACGCGAGACCTTCAACGCCGAAGCGGCCAAGCGCATCCTGATCACCGACGGCGCGTTCGGCACGGAGATCCAGAACTGGAAGCTATCGGAGGCGGATTACGCCGGGCATTTGACGCTGGGCCACGACCAGAAGGGCAACAACGACATCCTGGCGCTGACCAAGCCCGAGGTTCCGGAGGCGATCCATCGTGCCTATTTCGAGGCAGGGGCGGATATCGCGGAGACCAACACGTTTTCGGCGAACCGGATCAGCCAGGCCGATTACGGCGCCGAAGGGCTGGTGCGCGAGATCAACGTCGAGAGCGCGAAGCTGGCGCGGCGGATCGCCGACGAATATCAGGCGAAGGACGGCCGCCCGCGCTTCGTGGCCGGCGCGATCGGACCGACCAACAAGACGCTGTCGCTGAGCCCCGACGTCAACGATCCAGGCTATCGCGAGATCGACTTCGATTACCTGAAGGACGTGTACCGCGAGCAGATCGACGCGCTGGTCGAGGGCGGTGCGGACTTCGTGCTGATCGAGACGGTGTTCGACACGCTGAACGCCAAGGCCGGGATCATGGCGGCGATCGAGGCGGGCGAGGCGCTGGGCCGCGACCTGCCGATCATGCTGTCGATGACGCTGACCGATCTGTCCGGGCGCAACCTGTCCGGACACACCGTCGAGGCGTTCTGGCACGCGGTGCGGCACGCCAAACCGCTGACGATCGGGCTGAACTGCTCGTTCGGTGCCGAGCAGTTGCGCCCACACGTCAAGGTGCTGAGCGAATTGTGCGACACGCTGATCATGGTCTATCCGAACGCCGGTTTGCCCAACGAACTGGGCGCGTACGACGAGGAGCCGGCGACCACCGCCGGGCTGGTCGGCGAATGGGCGTTTGCGGGGCAGGTGAACGTACTGGGCGGATGCTGCGGATCGACGCCCGCGCACATCAGGGCGATCGCCGATGGCGTGCGTGACCTTGCGCCACGCCGGGTGGCGGTGCCGCCGGTGAAGACACGGCTGGCCGGGCTCGAACCGTTCACGATGGCCGCATGACGCCCTTTGCCATCATCGCGCGGCTCAATGCCGCACGCATCCACCACACCATCACCAGCATTCGTGACGATGCGATCATGATCGATGCCGCGGTGCCGGGCGAGCGTTGGGAAATCGAGGTGTTCGAGGACGGGCACGTCGAGATCGAACGCTATACCTCTGCCGGCGAGATCGCGGGCGAAGCCGCACTCGTCGAACTGTTCGCTCGTTTCTCGGATACGCAATGACCACCAGCACCGCCACCCAGTTCGTCAACATCGGCGAGCGGACCAACGTCACCGGATCGGCGGCGTTCAAGAAGATGATCATGGCGGGCGACTATAATCGCGCGGTCGAGGTCGCGCGCCAGCAGGTCGAGAATGGCGCGCAGGTCGTGGACGTGAACATGGACGAGGGGCTGCTCGACGCGCACCATGCCATGACGACGTTCCTGAAGCTGATCGCCGCCGAACCCGATATCGCGCGGGTGCCGGTCATGATCGATTCGTCCAAGTGGGACGTGATCGAGGCCGGACTGAAATGCGTCAGCGGCAAGCCGATCGTGAACTCGATCAGCATGAAGGAGGGCGAGGAGCAATTCCTGGCCCATGCCCGCAAGTGCATGAACTATGGCGCCGCCGTCGTCGTGATGGCGTTCGACGAAGTGGGGCAGGCCGATACGCAGGCGCGCAAGGTCGAGATCTGCGCCCGCGCCTATGATCTGTTGATCGGCATCGGCTTCCCGCCGGAGGACATCATCTTCGACCCCAACGTGTTCGCGGTGGCGACGGGGATCGAGGAGCACAACAATTACGGCGTCGACTTCATCGAGGCGTGCAAGGCGATCAAGGCGCGCTGCCCGCACGTCCATATCTCCGGCGGGCTGTCGAACCTGTCGTTCAGCTTCCGCGGGAACGAGCCGGTGCGCCGCGCGATGCATTCCGTGTTCCTGTATTACGCCATCCCCGCGGGCATGGACATGGCGATCGTCAACGCCGGGCAGCTCGACGTCTATGACACGATCGACCCCGAACTGCGGCAGGCGTGCGAAGACGTCATCCTCAACCGTGACGCCGAAGCTGGCGACCGGCTGGTCGCGCTGGCGGAGAAATACCGCGGTACCGATGCGGTCGCCGAGAAGCAGGCCGCGGAATGGCGCAGCCTGCCGGTCGCCAAGCGGCTGGAATATGCGCTGGTCAAGGGCATCGACGCGCATGTGGTCGACGATACCGAGGAATGCCGCCAGCTGTTCCCGCGCCCGATCGAGGTGATCGAGGGGCCGTTGATGGACGGGATGAACGTGGTCGGCGACCTGTTCGGATCGGGCAAGATGTTCCTGCCGCAGGTCGTGAAGTCGGCGCGCGTCATGAAGAAGGCGGTTGCGCACCTGATGCCGTTCATCGAGGCCGCGAAGGAGCCGGGCGCGAAGGGCAAGGGCAAGGTCGTGATGGCGACCGTGAAGGGCGACGTTCACGATATCGGCAAGAACATCGTCGGCGTCGTGCTCCAGTGCAACGGCTTCGAGGTGATCGACCTGGGCGTGATGGTACCGTGGTCGAAGATACTGGCGGCGGCGAACGAGAACGACGCCGATATGATCGGGCTGTCGGGGCTGATCACGCCGTCGCTGGACGAGATGGTGACGGTGGCCGAGGAGATGCAGCGCGCGGAGATGCAGATGCCGCTGCTGATCGGCGGCGCGACGACCAGCAAGGTTCACACCGCGCTGCGGATCGCGCCGGCCTATACCGGCCCGGTGGTGCACGTGCTGGACGCCAGCCGCGCGGTCGGCGTGGCGACGACGCTGGTCAGCGATACGATCCGCGACAAGTATGTTGCGGGCGTCGCGGCCGATTATCAGGCGGTGCGCGACGCGCGCGAGGGCAAGGGGCAGAACAAGCTGCTGCCGCTGGACGAGGCGCGCAAGCGCGGCTTCGCGGCCGACATGGCGTTGAAGGCGGCACCGGTGAAACAGCCGGGCGTGCATGTGTTCAACGACTGGGATCTGGCCGATCTGCGGCAGTATATCGACTGGACGCCGTTCTTCCGCGCGTGGGAGCTGGCGGGCAATTACCCCGCGATCCTGACCGACGACGTGGTCGGCGAAAGCGCCACGTCGCTGTTCGCGGACGCGCAGGCGATGCTCGACCGGATCGTCGCGGAAAAGTGGCTTACCGCGCGCGGTGTCGCCGGGCTGTGGCCGTGCCATCGCCACGACGACGACGTCTGGGTTCACGACCGCCATGTGGTCGACACACGCTCGCCGGACGGTGGCAGCGTGCCAGCCGGGTTCAACCTGCCAGACCTCGACCGTCGCAACGAACATTCGACGCGACTGCCGTTCCTGCGCCAGCAGATCGCCAAGCGCGAGGGGCGCGCGAACATGTGCTTGGCCGACTTCATCGATCCGGCGGGCGACTGGATCGGCGGTTTCGCGGTCGGCATCCACGGCATCGATGCGCATATCGCGCGCTACAAGGCCGATAACGACGATTATAACGACATCCTGCTGAAGGCGCTGGCCGATCGGCTGGCGGAGGCGTTCGCCGAGGCGCTGCACGCGCACGTCCGTCATGTGCTATGGGGTTATGCGCCCGACGAGCAGCTGACGAACGACGCGCTGATCCGCGAGCAATATCGCGGCATCCGCCCGGCGCCGGGCTATCCGGCGTGCCCCGAGCATTCGCTAAAGGTGCGCTTGTTCGAGATGCTGGACGCGGAGGCGAAGGTCGGGCTGGAGCTGACCGAAAGCTTCGCAATGCTGCCGACCGCGGCGGTCAGCGGCTTCTATTTCGGACACGCGCAGGCAGAATATTTCGGCGTCGCGCGGATCGGCGAGGATCAGGTCGCCGACTACGCGCAGCGGCTGGGCGTGGAGATGAAGGACGCCACGCGGCTGTTGCGGCCGAATCTGGATTAAGGCGGGGCGTGGTTCACGGACGGCTTTGGTCGTCCGACGCCTCGTATCTCCGGAGTAGCCATAGCTTCCTTCAGCGTCCGACCGCCTCGCCGCGCCCGCCAAGACGAGGTAGGCGATCAGCCCAGGGCGGCGGCGACGGTGGCGCGGGTGCCGGTGTGTGTGCGGTCGTATTCGACGACCGAATCAAGGCTCTGCGCCATGGCGCGGATCAGACGGGTGCCCACGCCGGTGCCCTTGGGCGTGGCGTCGCCCAGCCCGATACCGTCGTCCTCCACGGTCAGCCGGAAGCGTTCGTCACCTTCGCGCGACAGTCGCACCCGCACCTCGCCACTACCCGAAGGATAGGCGTATTTGCAGGCGTTGCTGACCAGTTCGGTGACGATCACCCCGAGCGATACTGCCCGGTCGGTGGGGAGCCGTAGCGGGTCGGCGCTGAGCAACAGCGCGCGTGGCCGATCGTTGGTGGACCATGTCTTGGTCAACTCGTCGATCAGCTGGGTCAGATAGTCGAGCATGTCGACGCTTTCGACATCGTCGCCGGTGTAGAGGCGGCGGTGGACCTGGGCGATCGCGCTGATCCGCGCCTGCGTATCCTCCAGCGCCGCGCGGGCCGCCTCGTCGGTCAATGCGCTGGCCTGCATCCGCACCATCGCGGAGACCAGTTGCAGCGAGTTGGCGACGCGGTGGTTCACCTCCGCCAGCAGAGCCTCCAGCCGCGCGTTGCTGGCGCGCAGATCGTCCTCGGCACGCGCCTTCGCCCGGGCCATCTGCGCACGCGCGATGACCTGGCGGAACGTGGCATCGAGCAGATCGAAGAAGTCCTCGCCCGGCGTCTTGACGATATAGTCCGCCGCGCCGGCGCGCAGCGCGGCGAGCGCGACCTGCGTCTCCTCCGACCCGCTGACATACACCATCGCCGGTGCATCGGGCAGCGCGGAAAGCCGCGCCATCGTCTCCAGCCCGTCGATCCCCGGCATGTAGTGATCGACCGCCACGATATCGAACCGCGCATCCCGCGCCGCCGCCACGCCCGCCTCGCCACCGTCGGCGACCGTCACCGCGTAGCCGCGGCGCTCCAGCGCGCGCGACACCAGGCGGCGGATACCCGCATCGTCGTCGATATAGAGGATGCGGGGCGCGTCCATGGTCAGTGACCGTCGCCCAGATCGGGCACCTGGATGACCGACAGGAACAGTCCGAGCTGGCGAATCGCCTGCGCGAAGCTTTCGTAATTCACCGGCTTGGTGATGTAGACGTTGGCGCCGAGATCATAGCAGCGCTGGATCTCGCGACTGTCGTCGGTGGTGGTCAGGACGACGACCGGCGTGCGCTTGACCGGGCCGTCGCTGCCCTTGATGCGGGTGAGGATGTCTGTCCCGCTCATATCCGGCAGGTTGAGATCGAGCAGCACCAGCGCGGGGCCGTTCAGCTGCGGTCCGGTGGAATCATTGAAGATATAGTCGAGCGCGCTGGTGCCGTCGGTGAAATGGCGGATCGGGTTCATGATCCCTGCGCGACGGATGTTCTTCTCGATCAACCGCGCATGACCCTCGTCATCCTCGATCATCACGATGTTGACGGATTGCGGGGCGTTCATGCAGCGATTTCCTGTTTGGCTAAAACGAGCGGAAGCGAAAGGGTGAAGGTCGCACCCTGCCCGAGGGTGGAGGCGACGTCGATGTTGCCGCCGAGCCGGAAAACCAGCGCGCGGACGGTGGCGAGGCCGATGCCCTCGCCCGGACGGTCCTGCGCGCCGGAGCGGCGGAAGAGGTCGAACACGCGGGCGTGGTCGCGTGGGTCGATGCCGCGGCCGTTGTCGGCGATCATGTAGACCGCGCGATCGCGCTCGCGCCGTCCACTAACGGTGATGCGGCCGGGCACACCGGGGCGCAGGTATTTCACCGCGTTCTCGATCAGGTTCGACAGGATCTGGTCGAGCGCCAGCCGGTCGCTGACCACCACCGGCAATCTTCCCTCGACGGTCAGCGTCGTCCCGGTCTCGGTCAACCGGTGCGACAGCGTCTCACCGACCTGCCGCACCAGCGCGGCGACGTCGATCTTCTCGGGCGTCAGCGATCGGCGGCCCTGCCGCGACAATTGCAGGATCGCGTTGATGAGGCGGTCCATCTTCTGCGTCGAAGTGCGGATGAAGCCGATCGCTTCCGGCAAATCCTCACGCGCTGCCAGCCGCGCGCCGTCGGTGGCGAGCGCGGGGGCATCGGTTTCCACCCGGTCGACGAGCGCGCGCAGCTCCCCGGCGGCGGTTTCCAGCTCGGCGGTGAAGCCCATGACGTTCACTAGCGGGGAACGCAGATCGTGGCTGACGATATAGGCGAAGCGCTGGATCTCCTCGTTCGCGCGGGTCAGGTCGGCGGTGCGGGCCTGCACCATCCCTTCCAGCCCGGCGTTCATCTCGCGCAGCGCCTCGTCCGAGCGGGCGAGGTTGCGGGTGTAGGAGAGGATCGTCAGCAGCGATATGACGGCGACCACCGCCAGCAGCGCACCGGCGAGCACGATGATCGTGTAGAAGGCACGCTCGCTGGCGCGCAGTTCGGCGTCGCGCCGCGTCATCAATCGCCGCTCCACTGCGGCCATCCGGTCGAGCAGGTTGCGCACCGTCCGGATGTCGCGAATCTCCGCATCGTCGCCGAACGCGCGCAAGGCACCGCGCTGGTCGCCGCGTTCCAGCAGCGCGATCGTGTTCGCGCGCCGCTGCGTCAGGCTCGCCAGCTGGAGGCGGAGTCCCTGGAGGAAGCGACGCTGCACCGGATTGTCGCGGACCAGCCCGTCGAGGCGGGCGAGCGCGACAGGCAGCTGCGCCTGCGTGCGCCGGTAGTTGGCGAGCGTGGCAGAGCGGCTGGGAACGAGCATGTAGCCGCGACGCGCCGCCTCGCCTTCCTCGACGAGGCGGCGGACGTTCAGGACGACGTTTTCGACCTGATAGGTATGTTCGACCAGCCGGGTATGTACCTCGTTGCGCTGCATGACGCGCACTGCGGCATAGCCGACCAGCACCAGCGCGATGAACCCGAACGCCATCAGCGTGGTCATGCGGCGCGGCAACGCGCGCGTGATCGGAGTGTCGGCGGACAGATCGGCCATCGTCACTGCGTTATCGTGCGCCGCGACGTTGCGCCAGCGCGTGTTGCGGGGTTCCTCATGCATGTTGGTCGGTTCGCTGCCGTTACGATCCAGTCCGGCTTCCGCCACGTCCTACCGCGAACGGGGATGCGGGATCGATCGCGGAGCGAGGTCTGGTTCTGAGCGCGAAAAAGGCGAGCCCGGACGGCGAACGCCGTTCTGCGCTTACAGCAGCAATTCCTGCGCGGTCATGCGGCCGACGTGACCGCCGCCGCGCCGACGTGCCATCTCGGTTTCGGCGGTGAAGCGCACATCCGGGTCGCGATCGGTGAGGAACTTGACGAGGCTCTCCTCCTCGATCTCGCGCCAGTCCTTGCCGCGATCGGGGCCGTAGCGGACGCGCGGCAACAGACCGGGTTCACCGGACCATTGGATCAACTGCGCCGCCGAGGCCTCGTTCAGCTGGTCGCGCAGATGGTGGGCGGTGACATAGGCGTCGGGGAAGGCGCGGTGCGCGGGCAGGCCGCGTTCGTGATCCAACCCATCGGGCTTGCGCCAGTAGCGCAGCACCTGATTGGAGTAGCTGGGCATATCGGGCCACAGCCGCAGCGCGCACTTCCACGTGCAGATCCAGTCCGCGCCATGGGTCAGCGCCGGCGTGCAGAATTGCTCCTCGAACGCGGCGCGGTGCGCCGCCAGCGCGATGCGGCGCGGATAGGGATCGAGCACCTGTCGGGCGACATCGTGCCACCACGGCGCGTCGGCGACATCCTCGTCACGGATGTGATGGATCGCCTGGGTGATCGCCGGCATCGGACGCCCCGGATTGACGAGAATGCTGCCGCCTTCACCGTATAAATCCCAACGACCGTCGGTGCCGAGCGCGACATCCTGCCAGCCGACTTCGCACACCGCATGCGCGGGCGGGGCAGCGCCGGTGGTTTCGAGGTCGATGACGCGGATGATCTGCGACTGTGTGCGGCGGGGGTACATCATGCACGACCGATGTGGGGCGGCGGGGCACGGAATGCCAGCGTCGCGCAGATACGCGTGAAACGACACGGCCCCGGCCTCCGCCCCTGCGATAGGCGATTGCCGGGGCCGATGTAGTGTCCGTGCGTTTGGGTTCGGCGAACGCGCCCGGCGGGTCAGCGGCGGAACGGATCCTCGAACGCCGGGCGGACCGGGGCGACGCCATCGACCGACGCCTCCGCATCGCGCGCCGCCTGCTCGCGCTCGGCACGCAGCGAGGCGATCAGCGCCTCGCGATCGCCGTCGAGGCGGGTGTCGGTGGGCGAAGCTTCGATGCCCGCTGCCTTGGCCGCCTTGCCGACCGCCGCATCCAGCTCACGCTGCGTAGTGAGGCCGAGCGTCACCGGATCCTTCGGCGTGATGTTGCCGATGTTCCAGTGGCTGCGGTCGCGGATCGCGGCGATCGTGGTGCGGGTGGTGCCGATCAGATTGCTGATCGCGCCGTCGGTGATCTCCGGATGGTTGCGGATGATCCACGCGATGCCATCGGGCTTGTCCTGACGCTTCGACACGGGCGTGTAGCGCGGACCCTTCGTGCGGCGCACCTGGTCCGGCCCCTTGGTCATCGTCATGCGATACTTCGGATTGGCCTGCGCCTTGTCGATCTCGTCCTGCGTCAGTTCGTGCGCGCGAACCGGATCGCGCCCGGTCAGCTTGGTGGCGGCGGTGTCGTCGGCGATCGCCTGCACCTCAAGGATGTGCAGCCCGCAGAAATCGGCGATCTGCTCGAACGAAAGCGCCGTGTTGTCGACGAGCCACGAGGCGGTCGCGTGCGGCATGAGCGGCTGGGCCATGCGGAAAGTCTCCATAAATGCAAAGGGCCGCCCCTTCCCGGAGCGGCCGCCTGTTGCAGACGGACTTAGTGCGTGGCGCGGGCTAGGGCAAGCGCGCTCACACGGCAACGGGATGACCGCCTAGGCCGCGCGGGACAGGCCGGTGTCGAACGGTTCGAGTGCGTCGAGGAACTGTCGCGCGCTGGCCGGCCAGGTGAAGCCCGCGCCGGCCGTGGCGCAGGCGGCGCAGTCCAGCGCCAGCGCCTGCGTGATGGCGTGCGCCAAATCGTCATGCATCGCGCCCGTCGCCGGGGTCAGCACGTCGAGCGGGCCGGGCACCGGGAAGGCGGCGACGGGCGTGCCGCAGGCCAGCGCCTCGATCATCACAAGCCCGAACGTGTCGGTGCGGCTCGGGAACACCAACGCATCGGCGGTACGATAGGCGGCGGCGAGATCCGCCCCGAACAGCGCACCGAGGAAGATCGCATGCGGGAACTGGCGTGCCAGCGCGCCGCGCGCCGGGCCGTCGCCGACCACCACTTTCGTGCCGGGTATGTCGGCGGACAGGAAGGCGGCGATGTTCTTTTCCACCGCGACCCGCCCGACGTGGAGCAGCACCGGGCCGGGCAGCGCGGCCATCGCGGCATCGCGCGGGCCGGCGGGGGCAAAGACCGGCGCGACGCCTCGGCCCCAGCGCCGGACGCGGGTGAGGCCGTGAGCGTTCAGTGCGCGCTCGATCGTCGGGGTCGACGCCAGCACCGCGGCGGCGGGCGCATGAAACCAGCGGACGTAGCGCCAGATCCATTCGGGATCGGCACCGGTGCGCGCCGCGACATAGTCCGGGAATTGCGTGTGATATGCGGTGGTGAACGGTAGCCCGCGCGACAGGCACCAGCGCCGCGCCGCGACGCCGAGCGGCCCCTCCGTGGCGATGTGCACCGCCTGCGCGCCGGATGCGGCGATGCGCCGACCGATTGCGGCGGGCGACATCAACGCCAGCCGGATTTCGGGATAGGTCGGGCAGGGAAGCGACGGCGCATCGGCGGGCGAGACGACCAGTACGTCGTGGCCGCCACCGCGCAATTCGGCGATGACGCACTCCAGCGTCCGCACGACGCCGTTGACCTGCGGCGTCCACGCATCGGTGACGATCGCGATCCGCATCACGCCGCCAGCGCGGCGACCGGCACGCCGTGGCGACGCGCGATCTCGTCACCCCAATGCAGGATCTCCATCCTCCCGTCGAGATGTTCGACCAGCGCGGTGCACCCCTCCACCCAGTCACCGTCGTTGTAGTAGGAGATGCCGGAGATCTCCCGCATCTCGGCGGTGTGGATATGGCCGCACACGACGCCGTCGACCCCGCGGCTGCCCGCCGCCTCCGCCACGATTTCTTCGAAGCGCGAGATGAACGCGACGGCGTTCTTGACCTTCGCCTTGGCGTGCTTGCTGAGTGACCAATAGGGCATGCCGAACTTGCGGCGTACCGCGCTGACCGCGCGGTTCAGCGTCATCAACCCGGTGTAAGCGGCGTCGCCGACGTGGGCGAGCCAGCGGTGCGACAGCGTGATCGCATCGAATTCGTCGCCGTGCAGCACCAGCAGACGGCGTCCGTCCGCGGTTTCATGCACCGCCTTGCGCCGGATGCTGATCCCGCCGAAATCCAGCCCTGCGAACTGGCGGAACATCTCGTCATGATTGCCGGGAATGTAGATCATCCGCGTGCCGCGCCGCGCGCGCTTCATCAGCCGCCAGATGACGTCATTGTGCGCGGCGGGCCAGTAGAAGCGCTTCTTCATCTGCCAGCCGTCGACGATGTCGCCGACCAGATACATCGTCTCGCTATCGACGTGATCGAGGAAGTCGATCAGCATATCGGCATTGCAGCCGCGGGTGCCGAGATGCACGTCGCTGATCCAGATCGTGCGGTAGCGGCGACGCTCCCCCGCTGGCTCCTCCGGACGATGTGGGCGCGAGTTCGCGAAGTCGAACAGATCGGTGACGTCGGCGAGATACCCGGCGGCAGGGGCAAGATGCCCGCTGGCGGGTGCTGGCGCAAAGGACGCCGAAGCGGGCAAGGAACGCGGGCGTATGTCGAGCGGGTCGGCGATCGGCGGCATGGGCGGCTCTCCCTTGCCGCCGTTATGCCGCCTTGATGTGACGCCCGCGTCTCGTTGTGGTGACGGGTGCGTAACCGATCGATGACGTTTTCGCGTCGTGCCTCGACCGGTTGCGCCGGGTGAACCTAGGGAGCGAGCTGCGCGATCGCGTCGGCGGCGGCGCCGACCATTCCCCAGCTGACCGCCACCAAAGCCGTCAGAACGGCAAAGCGACGACGCGGCGAAAAATTGTAGCCCGAGACCATTTCAGCAATCCTCACCCTTCTTGTTATGACACATGGATGACACAGGTTTCGGGACTCGAAAAGAGCAAACTGACCCGTTTCGGCCAGATTATTGCGATCAGTGGAATCGATTGCTACGCACCGGCAATCGCCGGCATGTTGCCATGGCGCAGCGCCCCCCGTAACCAGGGGCATGACGAACACCCAGACCGCCGCTTCTCCTGACCCAACCACCGATATCGGCGCTCGCCGCCTGACCAGCCGCATGGAGCGCGGCGCGGCGTTCCTGGGTAGCGAGGTGGCGATCATGGCCGGCGCGATGTCGTGGGTGTCGGAGCGGCATCTGGTGTCGGCGATGTCGAACGCCGGCGGCTTCGGGGTGATCGCATGCGGCGCGATGACGCCGGCGCTGCTCGATGCCGAGATCGCCGCGACGAAGGCGATGACCGACCGGCCGTTCGGCGTGAACCTGATCACCATGCACCCCGATCTGACCGCGTTGATCGAGGTGTGCGCGCGCCACGCCGTCGGACATGTCGTGCTGGCCGGCGGATTGCCGCCCAAGGGGTCGCTGGAGGAGATAAAGGCATCGGGCGCGAAGGTGATCTGCTTCGCCCCGACGCTGGCGCTCGCCAAGAAGCTGATCCGGAGCGGCGTGGACGCGCTGGTGATCGAGGGGATGGAAGCGGGCGGGCATATCGGCCCGGTATCGACCAGCGTGCTGGCGCAGGAGATGCTGCCCGAACTGGCCGGCGTGGTGCCGGTGTTCGTCGCGGGCGGGATCGGGCGTGGGGAAGCGATCGCGGGGTATCTCGACATGGGGGCGGCGGGCGTCCAGATCGGCACGCGCTTCGTGTGCGCGAGCGAGAGCATCGCCCATCCCAATTTCAAGAAGGCGTTCATCCGCGCATCCGCGCGCGACGCTGTGGCGAGCGTGCAGATCGATCCGCGGCTGCCGGTGATCCCGGTGCGCGCGCTGAAGAACGCCGGCGGCGAATTGTTCTCCGCCCGGCAGCGCGAGGTAGCGCAGTCGCTGGACGAAGGCCGGCTGGCGATGGCCGAGGCGCAGTTGCAGATCGAACATTACTGGGCAGGTGCGCTGCGCCGCGCGGTGATCGACGGCGATGTCGAGCATGGCAGCGTAATGGCAGGGCAGTCGGTGGGCATGGTGACGAAGGAAGAGCCGATCGCCGACATCATCGCGGCATTGATGGAGGAGGCCGCGCAGGCGTTCGATCGCCGCGCGGGATAGTCTCCCATCCGTGAAGCGAGTGCCGGTGAGGCGGCCGGTGCGGTTGGGCCGGCGTTGCCGGAGCGACGGAGCCGGTTCGAGGGGCAACGACTCGCTTGGCCGCGTCTGGCGCACGGCACGGCGGGTGGCGTCTTCCGCCGAACGTGCCAGGATGGGAACGCGTGCATCACGCGTCTTAAAAGGGATTTCACGATGCGCCTGCGCCTGTTCGCCGCGGTTGCGGCGTCCATTCTTGCCGCGGCCTGTTCGCGCACGCCCCCGCCGGGGCCGCCTGCACCGCCGCCGCCGCCCGTGACGGCGATGGTGCCGGCTCCGATGCCGGCGGGTGCGCGGCCGGGGATGCGAATTCCGGCGCGATTGCCCGACGGACGCTGGGCGACGCCCAACGCCGGGCTGTCGGCATCGGGGACGACATGGCACCTGCGCGCCGCGCTGAACGTCGCGGTGCTGGCGTGTCGGGGGCCGCAGCAGACCGAGATGGTCAACGCCTACAACGCGTTGCTCAACAGCCGCAAAGCGGAACTGGCCAATGCGCAAAGTGGATTGCAGGGCGAGTATCGCGCCACGCGCGGCAAGGCGTGGGAGGATGCGTTCGATGACCAGATGACGCGGCTCTACAATTTCTTTGCCCAGGATTTTGCGCATAATGGCTTTTGCAGCGCGGCGCAGGATGCGCTGAGCGCGGTGGCGACGGTGCCGCCCGCGGGGCTGCCGGCGTTCGCGGCGCAGCGCCTGCCTGCACTGGAAGCGCCGTTCACCGACTTCTTCACCGCCTATGATCGCTGGCAGACGGGCGGGCTGGTGCGCGCGCCCGCGCCAGCCGCGGCGGCAGGGGAAAAGGTCGCCGCCGCCGGATGATCGTTGCGCTGTTGCATCGAAACGCCGCGCGCGTCGTTTGAGGCCGGATGAGCGATCTCGCCCCCCCGCCGCCCGCGCTGCTAAGCGACGCCAGCCTGTTCCTAGATTTCGACGGGACGCTGGTGGAGATCGCCGATACCCCCGACGCGGTGGCGGTGGGCGCGGATGTCGCCCCGTTGCTGACGCGGCTGGGCGACGCGTTGCCGGGCGGCGTGGCGATCGTCAGCGGTCGCCCGGTGCATGAGGTGCGTACGCTGATCGCCCCGGCGGCGCTGGCGATCGCGGGCAGCCACGGTCTGGAAATCGCCGCGGTCGACGGGACGATCGCCGCGCCCGAACGGCCCGAGGCGCTGGATGCGGCGCTGGCAACGTCGCGCGCGTTCGCGGACGAACATCCCGGCACGCTGATCGAGGACAAGCCGTTCGGGGTGGGACTGCATTACCGCGCCGCGCCTTCGACCGGAGAGGCGGTGACCGCCCTGGCCGAGGAGTTGGCCGCGACCCACGATCTGCACCTTCAGCACGGCAAGATGGTCGTCGAACTAAGGCTTTCCGGGCGGGACAAGGGTGCGGCGGTCGACTGGTTGATGGCGGAACCTGCACGCCACCGCACGGTTCCTGTCTTCGTGGGGGATGACGTGACCGACGAAGCCGGCTTCGCCGCCGCTGTCGCGCTGGGCGGCGCGGGCGTGCTGGTCGGCCCGGCGCGCGCCACTGCCGCAACTTACCGGGTGGACTGCGTCGCCGACGTGCTCGCCTGGCTCGACGCCGCCTGCAGGGAGATGACATGACGACGACGCTGGATCTGTGGCCGATCGGCAATTGCCAGGTCAGTGCGCTGGTCGATCGGCAGGGCCGTTTCGTCTGGGGATGCGTGCCGCGCGTCGATGGCGATCCGCTGTTCTCCGCGCTGCTGGGCGGCGACGCACCTGACACGGGTTATTGGGGGATCACGCTGGAGGACAGCGTATCGGTGGAGCAGGAATATATCCGCAACACCCCGATCCTGGTCACCACCCACCGCGACGCGCATGGCGGCGCGATCGAGGTGATCGATTTCTGCCCGCGGTTCCAGCGCGAGGGGCGGACCTATCGCCCGGTCGGCTACGCGCGGATCGTGCGCCCGATCGCGGGTAGCCCACGCGTGCGCGTGTCGTTGCGCCCGACCTGCGGCTGGGGCGGAGGGTGTCGCGAGCAGATCGGCGGATCGAACCACCTACGCCTGTTGCTCGACACGATCGCGCTGCGGCTGACCACCACTGCCCCGATCGCGATGGTGCAGGGCGAACATGCGTTCCGCGTCGAGCGTCCGCTGCACTTCTTCCTGGGGCCGGACGAAGGTTTCCAAGGCGATCTGGCCAGCACCGTCGACCTGATGCTGTATCGCACCACGCAGGACTGGCAGGGCTGGGTACGTGGGCTGGCGGTGCCACTGGAATGGCAGGAGGTGGTGATCCGCTGCGCGATCACGCTGAAGCTGTGCCAGCACGAGGAAACCGGCGCGATCGTCGCCGCGCTGACCACATCGGTGCCGGAACACGCCGGGTCGCAGCGCAACTGGGATTATCGCTACTGCTGGATCCGCGACGCCTATTACACGGTTCAGGCGCTGAACCGGCTGGGTGCGCTGGATGTCCTGGAGGGGTATCTGGGTTACCTCCGCAACATCGTCGACGGAGCGCGGGGCGGGCATATCCAGCCGCTGTACGGCGTGCTGGGCGAGCCGCAGTTGCCGGAACGGATCGAGGAAGCCTTGCCGGGCTATCGTGGTATGGGTCCGGTGCGGGTCGGCAACCAGGCCGCCGAGCAGATCCAGCATGACGCCTATGGCCAGATCGTGCTGTGTTCGGTCCACGCCTTCTTCGACCAGCGGCTGTTCCGGTTGAGCGGGCGCGAGGATTTCGAGGCGCTGGAGCGCGTGGGCGAGCGGGCCTGGGCCTATTACGATCAGCCCGATGCGGGGCTGTGGGAATTGCGTACCCGGCAAAGCGTCCACACCTATTCGAGCGCGATGTGCTGGGCGGCGTGCGACCGGCTGGCCAACGCCGCCGAACGGCTGAAGCTGGCCGATCGCGAGGCATTATGGTCGGAACGCGCTCAGGTGATCCGCGACCGCATCGAAAGCGCGGCGTGGCGCGAGGATACGCGCCGGATGTCGGCGACCTTCGCCGGCGACGATCTGGACGCCAGCGTGCTGCAATTGCTCGACCTTCGCTTCCTTGAGGCGGACGATCCACGCTTCCTCGACACGCTGGTGGCGATCGAGAAGGGATTGCGGCGCGGGTCGACGATGCTGCGTTACGACACGGAGGACGATTTCGGGCTGCCGGAGACCGCGTTCAACGTTTGCACCTTCTGGTTGATCGAGGCGCTATTCCTGACCGGACGTACCGATGAGGCGCGGGTGCTGTTCGAGGAGATGCTGACGCGGTGCACCGCGGCCGGGCTGCTGTCCGAGGACATCGATCCCCAGAGTGGGGAATTGTGGGGAAATTATCCGCAAACCTATTCGTTGGTCGGCATGATCAATTGTGCCGCCATGCTGAGCAAACCGTGGAGTAGTATCCGGTGAGTCGCCTGATCGTCATCTCCAACCGGGTCACCGCGCCGCAGGGTTCCACTGCCGGCGCGCAGGGCGGGCTGGCGGTCGCGCTCGCCGCCGCGCTGCGCGATCGCGGCGGCATGTGGTTCGGCTGGTCGGGGGAGCAGACCGATCAGTTCAGCGGCCATATCAATTTCCAGCGCAATCAAGGCGTGACGACCGCGACGGTCGATCTGGAAGAGCAGGACGTCCAGGAATATTATGACGGTTACGCCAACCGTACGTTATGGCCGCTGTTCCACTATCGCATCGATCTTGCGGAATATGAGCGCGATTTCGCAGGCGGGTACAAGCGCACGAACCAGCGGTTCGCCGACACCGTCCGCCCGCTGATCGAGCCGGACGACGTCATCTGGATTCAGGATTATCACATGTTTCCGCTGGGTGCGGAACTGCGCGACCGCGGATGCACGAACCGCATCGGATTCTTCCTGCACATCCCGTGGCCGCCGCGCCGGCTATTGGGCACGCTGCCCAATGCGCAGGCGCTGGTCGAATCGCTGTTCTCCTACGATCTGATCGGTTTCCACACCGAGGAATGGCTGGAGTCGTTCTGCGACTTCGCCCGCCACGACATGGGTGCGACGATCGAGGGAAATGTCGCGCATTACAACGGCCGTCAGGTCGAGCTGATCGCGTGCCCGATCGGAATCGACGCGGTCGAATTCGCCGAGATGTCGAAGAGCGTACCCGCGCGGCTCGCCTATCGCCGGATGCGTGACAGCGCCGATGGACGGGACATGATCGTCGGGGTCGACCGGCTCGATTATTCGAAGGGGCTGGAAGAGCGTTTCCTGGGGTACGAGCGGTTCCTCAACGAGCATCCTGAGGAGCGCAAGGAGGTGTTCCTGCTCCAGATCGCGCCGCCCAGCCGGGTGTCGGTGGAAAGCTACCAGCGCATTCGCCAATCGCTCGAAGGGCTGTCCGGGCGGATCAACGGCGCTTATGCCGACGTCGACTGGGTGCCGATCCGCTACGTCAATCAGGGCTATCCGCGTAACCAGCTGGCGGGCATCTACCGCGCCGCCAAGATCGGGCTGGTGACCCCGCTGCGTGACGGGATGAATCTGGTGGCGAAGGAATATGTGGCCGCGCAGGACCCCGAAGATCCGGGCGTGCTGGTGCTGTCACGCTTCGCCGGGGCGGCCGAGCAAATGGGTGAGGCATTGCTGGTCAACCCATATAGCGCCGAGGAAGTATCGGACGCGATCTTCCAGGCGTTGCGCATGTCGCGCGAGGAACGGGTGCGGCGCTGGCAGTCGTTGATGGCCAGCGTGCAGGAACAGGACGTCACATGGTGGTCGGCGACGTTCCTCGCCGCGTTGGAACGGGCCGAGGCAACCACCGCTTCGGTGGAGTGATCCCCGGCGGTAGATCTGAACCGGGACGCCGTTAACGCTGCGGGGCCGATTGTCAGTTCACGCCGGTTGCCGCACAACCTGCGATGCGGAGCAACAGCACGGTAGCGGTACGTGGACGGTGCGATTTATGCCCTGATCGTAAATGTCTGCGTCGCGGTGTTGTTCGCCGCGACGTTCGCCGTCCTTCGCGCGTCCTACCCGCGACAGCCTGGTCCGGGCTGGTTCTGCGCCACCTACACGCTGGGCATCTTCTCGCCGTTGAGCGAGCTGGGCGTGCGATTCAGCCCGCTGACCCCGGTGTTCACGACGACCAGCTACGTGGCGCTCGTGGCCTCCGCGGCGTGCTTCACCAAGGGTGTGGCGGTGCTTTCGGGGCGGCCGTTGCCCCGCATGATGCTGCCGGCGATCATCGTGGTCGCAGCGGCCGGGCGGCTGTCGCTCGACGATCGGGCGCGCAACACGCTGGGCTATGGCCTGATCTACCAATTTCCGTTTTGTGCGATGCTTCTGCTGTGCACCTCGATGTCGATCGGCGCGGTACGCGGCACGCGCGATCCGATGTGGGCGGCGCAAGGCGTGCTGTTCGCGATCACCGCCAGCTATTTTGCGATCAAGCCGTTCTTCGCCGCCGCGTTCGGTTCGGGCGCAACGGTGCGCGAGTATACCACCAGTTCCTACGCGTTGTTCTCGCAGGCGTTCGGCGGGTTGTTGACGATCATGGCCGCGTTGACGGTGTTGTTGATGATCGTGCGGGCAGCGTTGCAGACGACGCGCGATGAATCCGAAACGGACATGCTGACCGAGGTCGCCAATCGCCGCGGATTCGAGCGGCGGGCGGTGCGGCGGATCGCCGCGAGCCGCCGCGAGGGCGATCCGATGGCCGCGGTGATGCTGGACATCGATCTGTTCAAGCAGATCAACGACCGGTTCGGTCATGCGACCGGCGACAAGGTGCTTCATGCCGTGGCGCAGGCGATCTGCGAAGCCGTGCCCAACGATGCGTTGGTCGCGAGGCTGGGCGGCGAGGAATTCGTCGCATTGCTGAGCCGAACGACGTTGCGCGGCGCCGTGCTGACCGGCGAGGCGATCCGCGCCGCCGTCGCCGGACTGGGCCCGCTCCTGCCGCCCGTGACGGTTAGCGGCGGCATCGCCACGCTGCGCCCGGACGATACGTTGGCGAGTCTGCTCGATCGCGCCGACCGCCGCACCTATGAGGCGAAGGCTGCCGGTCGCGACCGGATCTACCCGGCGCTGTCACCCGATACATAGGCGCGGTGGCGGAACAGCGCGGCGGGCTGTTCCGCGCGGATGTGCGCCAGTAACGCCTCGCGTATGTCGCAGCGCAGATCGAAGGCGGTGGAGGCGTCCTTGGCGGTCATCAGCCCGCGCAATTCGACCGAGCCGTCGGCCTTCACGTCGGTGACCTGCAGGTTCCAGAAGCGCCCGTCCCAACGCGGGTTGGCGGTGACGATCTCACCCAGCTTCACGCGCAGCGCGTCGACATCGGTCGCCGCGTCGACGTACCAGAACACGCTGCCGAGCAGCGCGCTGGACTGACGGGTCCAGTTCTGGAAACTCTGTTCGAGGAACTTGGAGACCGGGACGACCAGCCGCCGCTCGTCCCAGATCTTCACGACGACATAGGTCAGGCGGATCTCCTCGATCCTCCCCCATTCGCCGTCGATGATGACGACGTCATCGATGCGGATCGGTTCGGTGAAGATCATCTGAAAGCCGGCGATCAGGTTCTTGAGTGCCGGCTGCGCGGCGGCACCGACCGCCAGCGCGCCAAGCCCCGCCGAGGCGGCCAGCGTCACGCCCAGGCTGCGCACGCTGGGGATGGTCATAAGCATCGTGCAGACGGTGACCAGCAGGATGAGCGACACGAAGATCCGCTGGAAGATGCCGAGCCGCGTGCGGCGGCGCCGTGCGCGCAAATTGTCGGCCACGCTGATATCGGCGTGGCGGATCATGACGTCGGTGGCGGTGCCCACCGCGACCACCGCACACCACCCCATCAGTCCGGGGACGAGCAGGGCCGCGATCCGGGCCCATAACGTCGCCTGCCCGCGCGTCAGGTCCAGCGCGGGCTGCACCGCCGCCAGCGCGATCGCGAGCATCAGCCAGCGCAGCAGCTTGCGGATTCGCTCGACGAACAAGGCCGAGGCGCTGTCGGGGCGGGCGGCGGTGGCGCGTCGCGCGACCCAGATGATGACGCGGTGCATGACCAGCGCGACCAGCAACGCCGCCGCCACGTACAACATGTCGATCAGCCAGCCCGGCAGGTCGTGCAGCCATCCCCGCGCGGCCCTGATCCAGTCGGCCATCGTCTCTCTCATGTCATTTGGTGATGGCAGCGCAACGATGCGGCGGGGCGGGGTGTTCCGGAAAAGCGTTCGTTACCGCGAGGCTGCGGCGAGCAGTTATTCCGGCACATCCGGCAGCCGATAGTCCGCGAACTGCCGCCGTAGCAGTTTCTTGTCGATCTTGCCCGTCGCGCCAAGCGGGATCGTATCGACTGCCACTACGTCGTCGGGCATCCACCAGCGGGCGATCCGCCCGTCGAGGAACGCCAGCAATGCGGCCTTGTCGATGGACATGCCGGGAGCGGGCTGAACCAGCAGGACCGGGCGTTCGTCCCACTTGGGATGCGGAACGCCGATCACCGCGGCGAGCGCAACCGCCGGGTGGCCCGATGCGATATTCTCGATCTCGATCGAACTGATCCACTCGCCGCCCGATTTGACGATGTCCTTGGCCCGGTCGGTGATCTGCATGTAGCCGGCATCGTCGATCGTCGAGACGTCGCCCGTGTCGAAGAACCCTTCGTCATCGAGCACCACGGTATCGTCGCGGAAGTAACCACTGGCGACGGTCGCGCCGCGGATCAGCAGCCGCCCCGATGTATTGCCGTCATGCGGCAGCGACCGGCCGGCATCGTCGACCAGCCTGACGTCCAGCCCGATCTGCAACCGGCCCTGCATCGCCTTGCGGCGCACCTGTTCGTCATAGGGCTGCGCCAGAACGGCGGCGGTGGGGGCCGACAGCGTGGCGAGCGGGGACGTTTCGGTCATGCCCCAGCCCTGCACGACCTCCACACCGTAATCGTCCTGGAACGCGCGTATCAAGGCGGGGGGCGGAGCTGACCCGCCGATGATGACGCGATGAAGCGTAGAGAAGCCGCGCCCGGTGCCGCGTAGATATTGCAGCAGCCCCTGCCACACGGTCGGCACCGCGGTGGAGAAGGTGACGCCTTCCTCCTCGATCAATTCGTAAAGAGATTCGCCATCCATGCGCGCGCCGGGCAGGACCAGCTTCGCTCCGGCGGCGGGCGCGGCATAGACGACCCCCCACGCATTGGCGTGATACATCGGCACGACCAGCAGCGCGGTCTCTCGCTCGGTCAGCGCCAGCGCGTCGACCTGCAGCGCCATCAGCGTGTGCAGGTAATTGGAACGATGCGAATAGAGCACGCCCTTGGGATTGCCGGTCGTGCCCGACGTGTAACACAGGCCGCAGGCCAGCCGCTCGTCGAACCCGCCCCATTGCGCGGTGCCGGCATGCGGGGCGATCCAGTCGTCGAACGCGATGGCGGGAAAATCCACCGCGGGCAGCGCGTCGCGCGCGCACAGGAAGACGACGGTTTCGATCGTCGGTACGTCGCGCACCAATCGCGCCGCCAGCGCAGCGCAGGCCGGATCGGCGAGCAGCAATCGGTCGCCGGCATGCGCGGCGATCCACGCAATCTGTTCGGGGAAGAGCCGTGGATTGAGCGTGTGGAGCACCGCACCGATGTTGGTGGTGCCGTACCACGCCGCCATGTGGCGCGCGCCGTTCCAGCCGAGCGTCGCCACCCGGTCCCCACGCCCGATCCCGGTGGCGAGCAGCGCGTCGGATACCTGGCGCGCGACATGGTGGAGGGTGCGGTAATCGCTGCGTACGATCGTGCCGTCGCCCTCACGCGAAACGATCTCCCGCGTGCCGTGCCAGGTCGCGCCGTGATCGAGGAAGCGATCGACCGTCAGCGCGGTATCCTGCATCAATCCGAACAATTCCGGCATCGGTGCTCCTCTCCTGCCGCAATCGTCATCGTCGATTGCGGCAGGTGGTGCTGCCAGATCGACGCGCGCTTGTCGCGTGTCGATTGATGTCGGTCGCCCGCCGCTCAGCGGACGCCGTGCATCCACCGGCGGATCAGCGGCGACAGCGCCATCAGCACGATGCCGACCCCGATCGCGACCAGACCGATCGTCCAGAAAACGCCGTTGTAGGTATCGAGGCTGACCTTCAGGTTGGTGACCTGTCCGCCGACCGTCTCGACGCTGGCGACCTGCGCGACGATGCCCGCGACATATTGCGCGACCGACACCGACAGGAACCACACGCCCATCATCAGCCCGACCACCCGCGCGATCGACAATTTGGTGACCATCGACAGCCCGACCGGCGAGATGCACAATTCCGCCACCGAGTGGATCAGGTAAAGGCCGGCGAGCCACCAGATCGCGACCTTGAAGTCCGGGCTGGCGAACCGGCCGCCGAAGACGAGGAACAGGAAGCCGAGCCCGACGAGGATCAGCGCGATCGCGAACTTCACCGGGATCGACGGCTCCCGCCCCGCCGCCGCCAGCGTCGTCCACATCGCCGCCATGATCGGAGCGAAGACGACGATGAAGAAGGCGTTGAAGAACTGCGTCTGCCCCGCCGAGAGCGAGAACAGCCCGAACACGGACAAATCGGTGTTGCGATCGGCATAGAGCGTCAGGCTGGACCCCGCCTGTTCGAAGAGCGTCCAGAAGACCACGTTGAAGACGATCAGGATCATCGCCGCGAGCATCATCTGGAATTCGGGTCGCGAACCGTTCCTCCACGACCAGATCAGAATGCCGGGCACCGCGATCAGGAAGGTGCCGAACAGCAGTTTGCCCATCAGCGGCAGCGCCAGCACATAGCCGGTTATCCCTGCGCCCGCGACTGGATCGGGCGCGTTCATCAGGTTGGTGAACAGCAGGTAGAATATCGGCACGCCGATCAGGGCGGCGGCGTAGATGCCCATGGCGCGATCCGGTTGCCCGGTGCGCAGCGGCGGCTCGCCATAGCCGTTGAGCCGGCCGCCATCGAACTGGATCAGCGACCACGACGCCAGCATCCCGACCGCCGCAAGGCCGAACCCGGCCCACCAGCCGACCATCGTCGCGAGCAGCGGGCAGAGCAATTGCGACAGCGTCGAACCGATGTTGATGCCCATGTAGAAGATCGTGAAGCCGGTATCGCGGCGACGGTCCCCGGCCGGGTACAATTCCCCGACCATCGTCGAGATGTTCGGTTTGAAAAAGCCGTTGCCGACCGACACCATGCACAGCGCCAGCAGCATCAGCGTGACGTGGAACGGGCTGCGTTCCCCGTCCGACTGGAAGCCGCCCTTGGCGACGACGCGCGCGGGCTGGCCGTCCGCGCCGAGCAGCGCGACGGTGCCGTCGTCATTGCCCTTGATCGCCAGCCGCTGCGCACCGTCGATCACGTAGCGCGTCTCGACGCCCGCGACGTTCTTCTCGATCGCCACTTCGTAGCGCTCGCCGTCGATCGTCGCGAACGGACGCGCGGTCTCACCGCCGAAGCAGAGCGTGAAATAGCCGATCGCCATCAACACCGCGCCGAATTTCACCGCGCGCTTCGACCCCAGATACTGATCGGCGAGATAGCCGCCGATCAGCGGTGTCAGATAGACGAGCGCGGTGTAACCGCCGTACAGTCCGGTCGCCTGCCGATCACCGAACAGAAAGTGCTGGGTCAGGTAGAGCGTCAGCAGCGCGCGCATGCCGTAGAAGCCGAACCGCTCCCACATTTCGGTGGTGAACAGCCGCGCAAGCTGGCGCGGGTGGCCAAACCACGTCGCCTCCGCCGCAGGATTGACGTGGCTGATATCCGGCTCGCGCGGGGAATCCGCGGTAGGGGTGTCCACCATGGGGGAAAGGCTCTCCTGAATACGGAACGCGGCCCGCGACGTTCCGCGGGGCAAGGTTGCAGCGGAGACTAACGGCAAAGCGCGCGCTGTAAATATCCCGTCACATGCGTTATCCCGCGCGGCGATGTTCAACGACCTTTCCTCGCCGCTGTCGCTGCTGACCACGCGCCGCTCGGGCAAGCCGCGCGATCTCGCCGGGCCGGGGCCGGATCATGCGCAACTCGTGGAGATGATCCGCCTGGCAGGACGCACGCCGGATCACGGCAAGCTGGCACCGTGGCGCTTCGTGATCGTCGGCGACGATCGCCGCGACGCGCTCGCCGCGTTGCTGGTCGGGGCTTATCGGGAGGAACGGCCTGCCGCGGGGCGGGCCGAGATCGAGGCGATGGAACAGTTCGCGCGGCAGGCGCCGACGTTGGTGATCGCCTTGTCCAGCCCGCGCACCGACAGCCATATCCCGTTGTGGGAGCAGGAATTGTCGGCGGGCGCGGCGTGCATGAACCTGCTCCATGCTGTTCATGCGCATGGCTATGCCGGCGGGTGGCTGACGGGGTGGCCGGCGTTTTCCGACCGCGTCCGCGACGCGTTCGGGGCCGCGCCGGAGCGGATCGCCGGATTCTTCTTCATCGGTACGCCGTCGCGCCAGCTCGACGAGCGCCCACGCCCGGACGAAGCGCGATTGTGGAGCGACTGGCAGGGCTAAATGGCGAAACTGCGGTTTCGCAAGGTGCCGTAAAGGCGGTGAAGTCTCGACAGACGCCCCAGTTGGTGTATTAAGGCAGCATGGCAGTGCTCAGCAACGACGACTCGCCGGTGTACCTCCGGCTACGCGGCACGATTGCGGCGGCGATCCTGCGTGGTGAGTTCGGGACCGGCGATCAGCTTCCCTCGGTACGCGCGCTGGCCGCCGAGCATGGCGCCAATCCATTGACGGTCGCCAAGGCGTATCAAAGCTTTCAGGACGACGGCTATGTGGAGGTCCGGCGCGGTGTGGGCATGTTCGTGCTCGCGGGGGCGGTCGACCGGTTGCGCGCCGCGGAGCGCGCCGATTTCATCGCGCAGCAATGGCCGCGGATTTGTGAGCGGATCGATCTGCTGGGGCTGGACGTAGCGACGTTGCTGGAACGTGAGACGGCGTGACGTTTTGACCCGCACCATCCGACGCTTCTTTCCGGTCCTCACGCTGCTCGCGCTCGCCGCCTGTCAGCAGCGCGACGATGCGCCGACGGCTGTGCCGACGCCGACCCCTGTAGCGACTCCTTCCCCATCACCTGCTGCGGTGATGACCGACGACCTGTCGCGCTACGTCGGTGCGTACCCGACCGAAGCCGCGGCGGGAGGGCCGAGCTTCCTGCGGCATCCGGCGGTGCGCAGCGGCGTGGCCGAAGTGGTCAAGGACGTCGTGGTGCGCGATCTGGTGCTGGGCAGCGACGTGACCGCCACCCCGATCGCCATGGTCGAGGGCAAGCTGGTGGCGTTCGGGTGCGAGCCGCACAATTGCGGGCCGCACAATTGGGCGGTCACGGTGAAGCCCGACGGCAGTGCGCCGGCGGTATGTTATTACGATCAGGACCGCCGCGTGGCGCGCTGGTATCCCCAGGGCGCCGGGCCGGCGCCGGTGAACGGATGCCCGTCAGGGGACTGAGGGGCGGCCGCTTGCACTGCGGTCGGTAAAGGTGGAACCCGGGTCGGTCTGGCGCGACGGTGCGGGGTCAGGGCACTGCTTGCCGGTGCATCCCTGAACAGGGGGCGGCCGCGCTGGTGAGCGCGGGCATCCGCATTGTCGCGAGCGTAGCCGGTCGATCGAAAGCGGATCGACGTTCGCCACCGCACGCTGGACCAGCACCGTCGTACCGGGAACCCGGCACGGCGGCCTTCAAGTCGCGAGCCCGCTGGTACTTGCGGTGGCTGATCGCCGAGCCAGGATCAGTCCGGGGCAACGCTGCGCTATGAAGAGGTAAGGACTGGCGGTTCATCCTGGGAGCTGCCTTTGCGCGACGAATGAGGGGCAGCGACTCAGAACGCCTCCGCGGACAAGGCGTACAGCACCGATGCATCGGCGTTCGCAGCGGCTTCCAGACCCAGCGCCTCCGGCACGATCTGATCGAGGTAGAAGGTGCCGGCCACCTTCTTCACCGCCTCCGCGGCCGGGACGCGCGACTGGCGCTCCATCAGCCATCCGCAGGCCGCGACCGACAGCATTGTCATGAATGGATAGCTAGCTGCCTGCCGATCGTCGGCACTCGCGCCCTGCAAGCGTCGGCCGACCCGCTCGCACGCGTCGATAAGGCGCACCAGCGCCGGGTGCCGCGCCTCTGCGCGCAGGTCGGCGACCAGGTCCGCGAACGCGCCGCCGTTGGACAGCGCGAGCTTGCGCCCGACCAGATCGGCGGCCTGGATGCCGTTGGTGCCTTCGTAGATCGGGGTGATGCGCGCATCGCGGAAGAACTGCGCCGCGCCCGTCTCCTCGATATAGCCCATGCCGCCGTGCACCTGCACGCCGATGCTGGCGACTTCGTTGCCGAGATCGGTGGCGTGCGCCTTGGCCAGCGGAGTCATGATCTCCAGCCGTTCCCTCGCGCGGGGATCACCCAGCGTCGCGCGATCGACCTGCCCGCAGGCGTAATAGACCAACGCGCGTGCGGCCATCGTCTGCGCCTTCATCCGCAACAGCATCCGGCGCACGTCGGCGTGTTCGACGATCGCCGCCGCCTTGCCGTCGCGCGCGCCCTGTACGCGGTCGCGGGCGTAGGAGGCGGCGGCCTGCGTCGCGGCCTCGGCCACCTGGACGCCCTGCAGTCCGACGTTGAGGCGCGCGTTGTTCATCATCGTGAACATCGCACGGATGCCGCCGAACTCGGGCCCGATCAGCTCGCCGACGCAATCGTCATGGTCGCCGAACGACAGGATGCAGGTCGGTGAGGCGTGCAGCCCCATCTTGTGTTCGATCGACACGACGCGGACGTCGTTGGGCGTGCCGTCCAGCCGCACCTTGGGCACCAGGAACAACGAGATGCCGCGCGTACCGGCGGGGGCGTCCGGCGTGCGCGCCAGCACGAGATGGACGATGTTGTCGGCCATGTCGTGATCGCCGAAGCTGATGAAGATCTTCGTGCCCTTGATCGAGAACGTGCCGTCACCGGCCCCATCCTTCTTGATGGGAGTGGCGGTGGAGCGCAGCGCGCCGACGTCGCTGCCTGCCTGCGGTTCGGTCAAATTCATCGTGCCGGTCCATTCGCCGGTCGCCAGCTTGGGCAGATACGCAGCCTGCTGTTCGGGCGAGCCGTGGTGCGCCAGCGCTTCGATCGCGCCGACCGTCAGCGTGGGGGCGAGCGCGAAGCCCATGTTGGCGGTGCCGAGCGTTTCCAGTACAGCGGCCTGCACCACGAACGGCAGACCCTGTCCGCCCCATTGTTCGTCCACGCCGATCGTGCCCCAGCCGCCGGCGACATAGGCCTGATACGCGGCGCGAAAACCTTCGGGCATGACCACGCCGCCGGGCGTCCATTTCGCACCGACGGTGTCGCCGGCGCGCAGCAGCGGCGCCCATTCGCCCGCGGCGAATTGCGCGACGCCGTCCAGTACCGCCTCGATCACGTCCGGGCTGGCGGCGGCGAAGCGATCCGTCGCGGCGATCTCGTCCAGACGTACGACATGGTCGAGGACGAAGCGCTGGTCGGCGGTGGCGGCGGCGAAGGCGAAGGACATTTCTCACTCTCCTGTGCAGCCGCTATAGCCCTTGGGAATGGACGCTCAATCCCCCGTCATTCGACGCTACGGCATGGCTGCCCTGCGTGAAGCCGCCACGATGATTCGGGCTGGCGGTATCGTCGCGGTGCCGACCGAGACCGTCTATGGGCTGGCGGCGGATGCGCGCGATTCGGCGGCGGTGGCGCGCATCTATGCGGCAAAGGGGCGGCCGGATTTCAATCCGCTGATCGTGCATGTCACCGATCTGGCCGCGGCGGAGCGGATCGCCGTGTTCGACGACGATGCGCGCGTGCTGTCGACGCGCTTCTGGCCGGGGCCGCTGACGCTGGTGCTGCCGTTGCGGGAGGGGGCAGGGATTGCCTCGCTGGTGACCGCCGGGCTGGCGACCGTTGCGGTTCGCGTGCCGGCGCACCGCGCGATGCGGGCGTTGCTGGCGGAGGCCGCTGCGCCGCTTGCCGCGCCATCGGCGAATGCGAGCAACGGCATCAGCCCGACGCGTGCGGAACATGTCGCCGCCAGCCTGGGCGCGGCGGTGCCATTGATCCTGGATGACGGCGCGACCACCGAGGGGGTGGAGTCGACGATCGTGGCGGGGCGGACGATCCTGCGCCCCGGGCCGGTGACCGCGGAAATGCTGGCGGAGGTGCTGCCGGTAATGGCTGGTGCGACCGCGCATGTCAGCGCGCCGGGGCAATTGGCGACGCATTACGCCCCCGCAAAGCCGCTGAGGCTCGACGCCGTATCCGGCGGCGCGGGCGAGTGGCTGATCGGCTTCGGCGCGGTGACGGGCGACGACACCCTGTCGGCGGGCGGCGATCCGGTGGAGGCGGCGGCGCGCTTGTTCGACACGCTGCACCGGGCCGATGCAAGCGACTGTACACGCATCGCCGTGGCGCCCGTCCCCGAAGCGGGTATCGGCGCGGCAATCAACGACCGGTTACGGCGCGCCGCGCATCGTTGATCGTCGGACGGTCGCCAACGACCGACATGCGTGTTCGTGCTGCCGCCCGTTCGTCACCACGGATCGGTCCCGGGGTGACGATCGGACGAGGCGTCGCTGATCCTAGGCGGTCACCGCCTTGCTGCGCGCCGCGAAGCTCTTGCGCAGCTTCTGCAATTTTGGCGGGATCACGGCCATGCAATAGGGATTGCGCTGTCCCTCTCCGTCCCAATAATCCTGGTGATAGCCTTCGGCCGGGTACCAGTGGGAATATTCCTCGATCGTGGTGACGATCCGATCCGAGGCGGTTTCCTGTGCCCGCTCGATAGCCTGATTGGCCTGCTCCTCCTGCATCACCGTCTCGGGGAAGATCGCCGAGCGATATTGCGTGCCGACGTCGTTGCCCTGGCGGTCGAGCTGCGTCGGGTCATGAGTGGCGAAGAAGATGTCGAGCAGGTCGGCGTAGCTCAGCTGTTCGGGGTCGAACCCGACCCGGATCGCCTCTGCATGGCCGGTGTCGCCACCGCACACCTGTTTGTAGGTGGGGTTGGGGACGTGGCCGCCGATGTAGCCGCTTTCGACGCTTTCGACGCCGATGACGTCCTTGAACACCGCCTCGGTGCACCAGAAGCAGCCTCCGGCAAGTGTCGCATATTCGGTCATGAAGTTCGTCTCCTTTGCGTCCCATGTAGGAAGCGGCTAGGCGGCGGCAACATCTGGGAGACTGGCATGACGACGTTGAACGGCAAGGTGATGGTGACGGGCGGCGCTGGCTATATCGGCAGCCATGCGGTGCTGGCGCTGCTGGATGCCGGCTATGAGGTCGTCGTGATCGACAATCTGGTCACCGGTTTCGACTGGGCGGTCGACGGGCGCGCGGCGTTCGTGAACATCGCGGTGGAGGATTCCGGCGTTCGCAAGGTAATTCGCGATCACGATGTGCGTGCGATCATGCACTTCGCCGGATCGGTCGTGGTGCCCGAATCGGTCAGCGATCCGCTGAAATATTATCGCAACAACACCGCCGCGACGCGCACGCTGATCGAAAGCGCGGTGGCCGAGGGCGTTCCGCACTTCATCTTCTCGTCCACTGCCGCCACTTATGGCACGCCCGACAAGGTGCCGATCGCCGAGGGCGATCCCAAGGTGCCGATCAATCCTTACGGTATGTCGAAGCTGATGACCGAGTTCATGTTGCGCGACGTATCGGCGGCGCACCCGATGAATCATTGCTGCCTGCGCTACTTCAACGTGGCGGGTGCCGACCCGCAGGGGCGCAGCGGACAGTCGACCGTGGGGGCGACCCATCTGATCAAGATCGCGGTCGAGGCGGCGACGGGCAAGCGCGAAAGCGTCGGCGTGTACGGCACCGATTTCGCCACCCGCGACGGGACGGGCGTGCGCGATTACATCCACGTCAGCGACCTGGCCGACGCGCATGTCGCGGCATTGAAACTGTTGGTGGAGCAACCGGGCGAGAGCCATGTGCTCAATTGCGGTTACGGGCGCGGCTTCTCGGTACTGGAGGTGCTGGACGCGGTCGACCGGGTCACGAACCTGACGATCGATCGCAAGCTGCAGGGCCGGCGCGCGGGCGATCCGGCCGAGCTGGTGGCGGATAATGCCGCGATCCTGCGCACGATCGACTGGACGCCGCAGCGGGACGACCTGGACGGAATCGTCCGCGACGCGCTGGCATGGGAGCGCCAGCTGGCCGAGCGCGCGTCGTAAGTTATCGGGAGCGGCGGGCGGCCAGTCGCTGCCGCACCGCCGCGCCGATCCACCACCACATGGCCGCCCAGCCGGTGCCGGCGCACCAGCCCGCCAGCACGTCGGACGGCCAGTGGACGCCGAGATAAACGCGGCTGCACCCGATCGCGCCAGCCAGCAGCATCGCCAGCACCAGCACGTAGAGGCGCGTCGATCGCCCGCGCGTGACCTGAGCGACGAGTCCGGCCAGCGTCAGGTAGACGATCGCGCTGTTCGTCGCATGGCCGCTGGGAAAGCTGAGTCCGGTGACCTGCACCAGATGATCGACCAGATCGGGGCGCGGACGGCCGACCCAATACTTGGCCTGCGCCGCGATGCCGGAGCCGAGCAGCGTCGCCACCGCGACCAGCGCCGCGGTAAGCCACAGGCGTTGCACGAGGAATAGCCCGACGATCGCGACGACCACGATCGTCAGCACCGTACCGCTGCCCAATGCGGTGACGTTGACCATCACTTCGTGCAGCCATGCCGGACCGATCGGCTGCGCATTGTCGCCCGGGGTGCGCAGCGCGAGGATGATCGCGCGGTCCCAGCCGAGCGGTCCGCCGTCCCGCACTTTCAGCGCGAGTAGGGCGGCGGCGATCAGCCCGGCGATCGCCAGCATGATCCACGCCAGCGGCGGGGCAGGGGGCGCGGCGCGCGGCTCCGCCGGAGGAAGCTGGTCGCTCAGCTCTTCAGCTTCCAGCCGCGGCGCAGCAACGTGTAGCATAGCAGCCCCAGCGCCACGTCGATCGCCAGGATCACCGCGCTGCCCGTCGCGATCGGCGAGTCGGCGGTGCCGAGGAACCCGTAACGGAAACCTGAAATGACGTAGAAGAACGGGTTCACGTGACTGAATGCGCGAAATGCCGGTGCGAGGTTGTCGACCGAGTAAAAAGTGCCGCTGAGCAGCGTCAGTGGGGCAATGACGAAATTGGTGACCGCTGCGGCATGGTCGAACTTCTCCGCCCAGATCGAGGTCAGCACTCCGGCCAGGCTGAGGAAGATCGCGCCGAGCAGTCCGAACCACAGGATCGCCCACAGGTGAAGCGGCGCGACATGGACGCCGGGCCACAGCGCCATCGCCAGCCATACCGTCGCCCCGACGCAGAAGGCGCGCGTCACCGCGCCGCCTGTCAATGCCGCCAGCAGTTCGGCGGTCGACAGCGGGGGTTGCAGGTAATCGACGATCGTTCCCTGAATTTTGCCGACCAGCAGCGAGAAGCTGGCATTGGCGAAGGCGTTGTTGAGCATCCCCATCACGATCAGCCCCGGCGCGATGAAATCGGCGAACGGTACGTCGGTGCCACCGACTCGAACCGGATTGCGCGCGCCATTGGCGACGGTGAAGATCACGAGGAACATCAACGTGGTGATCGCCGGTGCCCAGATCGTCTGGAGCTGCACCTTGAAGAAACGGCGCACTTCCTTCACATAGAGGGTCTGCAGGCCGCCCCAGTTCACGTTCCGGATGACCGGGACGCCGGGGGCGTTCCTGACGCCTGATGGAATTTGTCCGATAGGGGGTTGGCTGCTCATCGCAAACGCGGGTACCCGCTGCTGCCGCCGCCCGCAACCGGAACGCGAACGAGGAAGACGATCATGTCCTGGACCGAGGAGCGCATCGATACGCTCAAGACGATGTGGGAAGGTGGCCAGACCGCCAGCCAGATCGCCGAAGCGTTGGGCGGGGTGAGCCGCAATGCCGTGATCGGCAAGGCGCACCGCCTCGGCCTGCAATCGCGCCCGTCGCCGGTGGTCAGCAAGGAAGAGGCGCGCGCCGCCGCCGCCGAAAAGGCAGCTGCCGCCGCTCCCGCGGGAGGGACACCGCCGGTCGTCGCCCGAGCCCCCGAGCCCAAACCCGAGCCGCGCCCGAAGCCGGTGATCGTCGCCGCTCCCCCGCCCCCGCCGGCCCCGCCGCCCGCCCCGGTGGTCGAGGAGGAGGAAGAGGACGATTCGCCGTTCGCGGCTGTCGAGACGGTCGACGCCGACGATGATGACGGCGAGGACACCGCCGCAGCGCCCGTGCCCGAAAAGCCGCGCCAGCCGGTGCTGCGCTCCGTCGGGCCGGGCGGCTTCGTGCGTCAGTCGCCCGGCGAGCAGCAGCCGCCGATCGCCCCCGCGCCGCCGCGCCGGCTGGTGCCTGCGCGGACATCGCCCGAGTTCGCGAACAAGACGTCGCTGCTCGATCTGAACGACCGTATCTGCAAATGGCCGCTCGGCCACCCTGGCGAGCCGGACTTCCATTTCTGCGGCGACAAGGTGAACCCGGGCTTTCCGTATTGCGTCACGCATTGCGGGCATGCGTATCAGGCGCAACTGCCCAGGCGCGATCGCCGCGCTGCACCGCTGCCATTCGGCGGCCCGCGGGCGCGTTGATGTCTTGAGCGCGGGCTTCGGCGGATGCCGAGGTTCGCGGCGTGTTTCCTACGCAATCGGGCGGTACGATGCGCCTTCTGTCATGCGCGCCCTTCGTGGCTGGCTTACCGTCCGCACCTGGGCGAGCGGCTGGTTGCCGACGTGCGACAAGCGCGGTGCGAGCGGACGTGACCGGCCTAGATTAGTCGGTTTGTTAAACGACGCGGTGCCCGCGTGTTGCCGCTGGTGGGACTGTGCCGTCATCCGTCACGCGGCTCGGCTCAAGCGGGTTCCGCGCCGCTGTGGCGCAGAACCCGCCGTTCACCTCAGAAGCGGAACGCCGCGGTTGCGCGCAGGCTGTGCCAGTTGAACTTGTCGTCCGAGCGACGGAAGTCCGTGCCGCTCACCGTGCCGCCGTTCGTGGCGTTGGTGAACGGCGTGCCGGCGGGACCGGCGGCCCGGACGCGGAAATCGTTGTCCTGATACTGGTGGTACACGTATTCCATGCCGATCGAGAAGTGGTCGCCGAACCGCTGCTCGATGCCGCCGCCGCCCTGGAAGCCGAACTGGTTGCGCTTGCCGCTCTGCGAGAAGGTGTTGGTGCTTTGGCTCGACGAGAAGTCGCGGTCGATCTTCGCCAGCGACGGGCCGAACGTGCCGTAGAAGAGCGTCGAATCGTTGGGCGTGAAGCCGGCGCGCGCGCGCACCGCGGCTTCCCAGCCGATCTCGCGCGTCATCACGTAATTGGCCGGGGTCGAGGAGAAGCCGGTCACGCGGTCGTTGATGTGCGTCTTGCCGAATTCGCCCACCACGCCGTACACGATCGGGCCGCTCTGGTGATCGAAGCCGACGCGTGCATTGTACGACCAGCCGTCCTTGTCGTTGCCGCAACCCGGACCATTGTTCTGTGGGCCGGTCGCGGCGCGCGCGCCGCCGCCGCAGAAGCCGGGTGCGAAGGCGTTCGCACCGGTGCCGGTCAGCACGGTGTCGCCGAAGCGACCGTCGAGGTTGCGGTCGAACAGGATCGTCGATCCGCCGTCGTTGGGTTGCACGTCATAGCCACCGGATGCGCCGACGTAGATGCCGGAAAAGCCGGTCGTCACCGACGGATCGCTGTCCGCGCCATCCTGCGCAAGGGCGGGCGTGGCGGCCACGAACATGGCGGCGGCGGCCAGAAGGTACGTCTTCATTCAAATAACTCCCTGAGTACACGCGCGGGCAACAAAGGTATCCTGCGTTAGGTTGCGTGACGAAGGGTTGCTGTCGCGCCGGTGGCGTGCGCGTCGCCGCCAGCGTATATACCCGGCATGTCCGATCTCTTCGCGTCCGCCACCGCTCCCGCCGCCAGTTACGACGCATCGTCGATCGAGGTGCTGGAAGGGCTGGAGCCGGTACGCCGCCGTCCCGGCATGTACGTCGGCGGCACCGATGAGCGTGCGCTGCACCATCTCGCCGCCGAGGTGCTGGACAATGCGATGGACGAGGCGGTGGCGGGTCATGCCACGCGGATCGAGATCACGCTGGAGGCGGGTAACCGCCTGACGATCGTCGACAACGGGCGCGGGATGCCGGTCGATCCGCACCCGAAGTTCCCTGACAAGTCGGCGCTGGAGGTGATCCTGTCGATGCTCCATTCCGGCGGCAAATTCTCCGGGAAAGCTTATGCCACGTCCGGCGGGCTGCACGGCGTGGGCGTGTCGGTGGTCAATGCGCTGTCGAGCGAGACGGTGGTCGAGGTGGCGCGGGACCGGCAGCTGTATCGTCAGCGTTTCTCGCGCGGGAAGACGATGGGGCCGCTGGAAACCGTCGGCGCGGCGCCCAACCGTCGCGGCACCACGGTCAGCTTTGTCCCCGATACGGAGATCTTCGGGCCGGAGCTGCTGTTCAAGCCTGCACGCCTCTACAAGCTGGCGCGATCGAAGGCGTATCTGTTCGCCGGCGTCGAGATTCGCTGGAAATGCGCCGCGACGCTGATCGGCGACGACACCCCGGCCGAGGCGGTGTTCCAGTTTCCCGGTGGTTTGTCCGATCACCTCAAGGAGCAGGTCGGCGCGCGCGAATGCGCCACCGCCGAGTTCTTCGCCGGCCATCAGGATTTTGCCGACGGCCAGGGCAAGGTAGAATGGGCGGTCGCCTGGCCGTTGTGGAGCGAGGGCAGCTATAGCTGGTATTGCAACACGATCCCGACCCCGGACGGCGGCACCCACGAACAGGGGCTGCGTCAGGCGCTGGTGCGGGGACTGCGCCAGTTCGCCGATCTGGTCGGCAACAAGCGCGGCAAGGACCTGACCGCCGACGACGTGATGGTCGGCAGCGAGTTGATGCTGAGCGTCTTCATCCGCGAGCCGCAATTCCAGTCGCAGACCAAAGACCGGTTGACCTCGCCCGAGGCGGCGGGGCTGGTCGAAAAGGCCATGCGAGACCATTTCGACCATTGGCTGGGCCACAACATGGACCGCGGCAAGGCCCTGCTCGGCTATGTGCTGGAGCGGATGGATGAGCGGTTGCGGCGCAAGGCGGAGCGCGACGTGAAGCGCAAGACCGCCACCTCGGCCCGCAAGCTGCGGTTGCCGGGCAAGCTGACCGATTGCGCGGCCGACAGCCCCGACGGAACCGAATTGTTCATCGTCGAGGGTGATTCGGCGGGCGGCTCTGCGAAGCAGGCGCGCGACCGCAAGACGCAGGCGATCCTGCCGATCCGCGGCAAGATCCTGAACGTCGCCTCCGCGACCTCCGCGAAAATTCTCGCCAATCAGGAAATCGCCGACCTGACGCTGGCGATGGGGTGCGGCACCCGCAAGGATTGCCGGCCCGAGCAGCTGCGTTACGAACGTATCGTCATCATGACCGACGCCGACGTGGACGGCGCGCATATCGCGACGTTGCTGATGACGTTCTTTTTTCAGGAGATGCCGGAACTGGTGCGGCAAGGGCATCTGTATCTCGCGCAGCCGCCGCTCTATCGCCTGACTGCGGGCACCAAAAGCCTGTACGCGCGCGACGATGCGCATCGCGCCGAGCTGGAGCGGACGGCGTTCAAGGGCAAGAAGGTGGAGGTCGCGCGCTTCAAGGGACTCGGCGAGATGAATCCGTCGCAGTTGCGCGAGACGACGATGGACCCGGCGAAGCGCAGCATGATCCGCATCACCCTGCCGCAGGGGTATGAGGAGCGCGCGGTGGTCAAGGATCTGGTCGATCGGCTGATGGGCACCAACCCGGCGCACCGCTTCGCCTTTATACAGGAAAATGCGGCGCGGCTGGACGAGGAGGCGATCGACGCGTGACGGGGCGTAGTGCCGACTGGGCGCTCGCCGTCGCGATGGCGGTGCTGGCTGGGTTCGTCGATGCGGTCGGGTTCCTGCGGATCGGCGGGTTGTTCGTGTCGTTCATGAGCGGCAATTCGACGCAGCTGGCGGTCGAGGTCGCGCAACGCGGCGGTCGGTGGGCGTTGCCGGTCGCGTTGATCCTCGGCTTCGTTGCCGGCGTGATGGTCGCGGCGATCCTTGCGGCGCGGCTCGGGCGATGGTCGGGGGCGGGGATGATCCTGCTGTGCACTGCGCTGCTCGCCTGGGCGGCGCTGCTGATGGTCGACGGGGCGGGCGCGGTGTTGCTGGCGGCGGCGATGGGCGCGTTGAACGTGGTGTTCCAGCGCGGCGGCGCGGTCGGCATTCCGATCACCTATATGACCGGCACGCTGGTGCGGCTGGGCCAGTCGCTGGCGGGTGCGTTGATGGGCATCGCGCCGCGCGCCGGCTGGCTGCCGTACCTGCTGCTGTGGAGCGGGTTGATGGCGGGGGCAGCAGGCGGTGCAGTGACGTACACGGCATGGGGCACCGATGCGCTATGGGGTGCGACGTGCTTTTCGCTTGCGCTGGCGGTTGTGGCGGCACTTGCGGGGGTGGGCGCCGGCCCGAGGCGGCGCGACGGTTAAAACCCGCCCCGCACGGTGTTGTTCGCCGCGCGCTTTGCCCTTATCAGGCGGCTCCGGGCGGTCCTGTCGGGCCGCCCTCGTTCGTTCGTGAAGGAGAAGGTCGCCGTGTCGCCTGACGCAACCATCCCGCCGTTGATGCCCGTCTACCCGCGGTGCGGCGTGCGACCGGTGCGCGGAGAGGGCGTGTACCTGTACGGCGAGAACGGCGAACGCTACCTCGATTTCGCCAGCGGCATCGCGGTCAACGCGCTGGGCCACGGGCATCCCGCGCTGGTGAAGGCGATCGCGGATCAGGCCGCGACGCTGATGCACGTGAGCAATCTTTATGGCAGCCCGCAGGGAGAGAAGTTCGCGCAACGACTGGTCGACGCCACTTTCGCCGACACGGTGTTCTTCACCAACTCGGGCGCGGAAGCGGTGGAATGCGCGATCAAGACCGCCCGCCGCTACCATTTCGCCAACGGCAATCCCGAGCGCCACGATCTGATCACCTTCGACACCGCCTTCCATGGCCGGACGCTGGGGACGATCTCGGCGACCAACCAGCCGAAGATGCGTGACGGGTTCGAGCCGCTGCTGCCCGGATTCAGATACGCGCAGTTCAACGATCTGGACGGCGCGCTGGCGATGATCGACGGCAACACCGCCGGCTTCCTGGTCGAGCCGATCCAGGGCGAGGGCGGTATCCGCCCGGCGACGCAGGAGTTCCTGCACGGCCTGCGCAAGGCCTGCGACGAGCACGGCCTGCTGCTGGTGCTGGACGAGGTGCAGGCGGGATACGGCCGTACCGGCAAGTTCTTCGCCCACGAACTGTACGGCATCACGCCCGATATCATGGCGGCAGCCAAGGGCATCGGCGGCGGCTTCCCGCTGGGTGCGTGCCTTGCCACCGCCGAGGCGGCCAAGGGCATGGTGTTCGGGACGCACGGCTCCACCTATGGCGGGAACCCGCTGGCGATGGCGGCGGGCGAGGCGGTGCTGGACGTGATCCTGGAGGACGGCTTCCTCGATCAGGTCGCGCGGATGGGCGAACGGCTGCGTTCCTCGCTGGAGCAGTTGATCCCCAATCACGATGCGCTGTTCGATTCGGTGCGAGGGCACGGGTTGATGCAGGGGTTGAAGTTGAAGAGCGACAGCCGTCGCTTCGTCGCGCATTGCCGCGACCACCACGGGTTGCTGCTGGTAGCGGCGGGCGAGAACGTCGTGCGCATCCTGCCGCCGCTGGTGATCGACGACAGCCACATCGCGGAATGTGTCGAGAAGCTGAGCGAAGCGGCGCGCCTGTACGTGCCTGTCGCCGACGATTGATGGCCTGATCTCCGCCGATGGCGGAGCGGGGGAGAGACAATGCGCCATTTCCTGAACCTGACCGATGCCGGGCCGGATGCGATCGCGGCGATGCTGGACGATGCGCTGACGCGTAAGCAGGCGCGCGCCGGCTGGACGAAAGGGCGCGTCGATGCCGATGCGCCGCTGGCCGGCCACGTGCTGGCGATGATTTTCGAGAAAAACTCCACGCGGACGCGCGTCAGCTTCGACATGGCGATCCGCCAGCTTGGCGGGCAGTCGATCGTGATGGAGGCCGGGCAGATGCAGCTCGGGCGCGGCGAAACGGTGGCGGACACGGCGCGTGTCCTGTCCGGCTACGTCGACGCGATCATGATCCGCACCGACGACCATGCCAAGGTCGAGGAGATGGCGCATTACGCGACCGTGCCGGTCATCAACGGTCTGACCGACGAGTCGCACCCGTGCCAGATCATGGCCGACCTGTTGACGATCATCGAGAGCGGCACGTCGCTGCCCGGGCTGAAAGTCGCGTGGCTGGGCGATGGCAACAACGTGCTGGCTTCGATCGTCGAGGCGGCGGGGCTGATGCACTTCGACGTGGTCGCTGCCTGCCCGCAGGGGTTCCAGCCGGACGAGGACGTCGTGGCGCGCGGCGGCGGGCGGGCGCGGGTCGTGGCCGATCCGCGGGAGGCGGTGGCCGGGGCGGACGTGGTCATCACCGATACATGGATCTCGATGGGGCAGTCGCACGCCGAGACCAAGCTGGCGGCGATGATGCCCTATCAGGTCGATGCCGCATTGATGGCCGCAGCAAAGCCCGATGCCAAATTTCTCCACTGCCTGCCCGCGCACCGCGGCGAGGAGGTGACCCCGGACGTGATCGACGGCGCGCAGTCGCTGATCTGGGCGGAGGCGGAGAACCGCCTGCACGCGCAGAAGTCGGTGCTGCGCTGGTGCCTCGGGCAAATCGGTTGATCGGGGCGACCGCGATAACCAGATAACCGTCACCCCGGCGGACGCCGGGCTCTCTCACCACCCGGCGCGCATTTGCCGCCCGAGACCCCGGCCCAGAGCCGGGGTGACGGAAGATATGATGACCGATCCAGATGTGCCGAACACCGACATCGACCGCGCGCTGGGCTTCACGATCCCCGCGCGGCACGCGCGCGGGCGCGTGGTGCGGCTGGGGCCGACGCTGGACGCGATCCTTTCGGCTCACGCCTATCCCCCCGCCATCGAAAAGCTGCTGGCCGAGGCGCTGACGCTAACCGCGCTGATCGGGTCGACGCTGAAGGATCCGGCGGGGCAGCTGACGATGCAGACGCAGACGCAGGACGGCATCGTCACGCTCCTGGTGTGCGACTGGCGCGGGGGCGAGGTGCGCGGCTACGTTCAATATGATGCGGAGAGGCTGGCGGCTGCGCCGGCCGAGCCGACGTTGTTCGCGCTGTTCGGCGCGGGCTATCTGGCGATCACCTTCGACCTGGCGTCCACGGGCGAGCGATATCAGGGGATCGTGCCGCTGGATGGCGATACGCTGGCAGCGGCGGCGCAAAGCTATTTCTACCAGTCCGAGCAGATCCCGACGTTGGTGCGCGCGGGCATGCGCAAGGATGCAGACGGGCGCTGCGTGGCGGGCGGGGTGTTGATCCAGCATTTGCCCGAAGGCGAAGAAGGGCGCGAGCGGCTGCATACGAAGCTCGACCACCCCGAATGGGAGCATGTCGAGGCGCTGGGCCAGACAGTGGGTGCCGACGAACTCGCCGATGCCGCGCTGCCGCTGGAGACGTTGGTGTGGCGGCTGTTCAACGAGGAGCGCGAGGTGCGCGTGCTGGACGGGCAACCAATCGCAAAGGGATGCCGGTGTACGCTGGATCATATCCGGTCGGTACTGGCGCGCTTCCCGGTCGAGCAGCGGCTGGAGATGGCGGACGATGACGGCATGATCTCGGTCGACTGCGCCTTCTGTTCGACGGTGTTCCCGATGCAGGCCGCTAACCTCGCGGCGTGAGCGGCTGCCGCTCTTCGTCGGGCAGCAGGCTTAGTGATTCGTTTACTATTCAGCGGCATAAGGATCGCATGCTGTTTCGGCGGCATGCTCTCTCCCCGCCCGACCAGGGCACCCTGCGGGTCGCCGTCCACGGCGACCCGTTCTTTTTTGCGCATGTCGCCGAACGTCCGACGGTTGCGCTCGCGCCGCTCTGCGCCTAGCTCGCCAGCCATCATGACCCAACCCATTCCCGTCGTCGCGCTCGTCTCGGGCGGGCTAGACTCTCTGGTGTCCGCCGCTTTGGCCCGCGAGGCCGGGCATCCGCTGCTCGCGCTGTCGATCGACTACAACCAGCGACATCAGGTGGAACTTGCCGCGGCGCGCCGTGTCGCGCGCGCGCTGGGCGCGGTGCGTCACGTCGTGCTGCCGATCGACCTGTCGGTGTTCGGTGGATCGGCGCTGACCGACGATGCGATCGCGGTGCCCAAGGACGGGGTCGGGGCGACGATCCCGGTCACCTATGTCCCGGCGCGCAATACGATCTTCATGAGCCTGGCGCTGGGCTGGGCAGAGGCGGCGGGCGCGCGCGACATCTACCTGGGGGTGAATGCGCTGGATTATTCGGGCTACCCCGATTGCCGGCCGGAGTTCATCGCGGCGTTCGAGAATATGGCGGAGCTCGCCACCAAGGCCGGTGTCGAAGGTGCACCGTTCCGGTTTCGCGCGCCGCTCCAGCATATGACCAAGGCCGACATCGTGCGCGAGGGTGCGCGACTGGGGCTGGACATGGGAATGAGCTGGTCCTGCTACGATCCGGCGCCGGGTGCGCTTCACTGTGGCGGGTGCGACAGTTGCCGGTTGCGCCACAAGGGCTTCGTCGAAGCCGGCATCCCCGACCCGACCGACTATGCGGTCGTGCCGCCGACGTCGTGACATGAGCTACGCGGTCAAGGAGATGTTCCTGACGCTCCAGGGTGAGGGCGTGCAGGCGGGTCGGCGGGCGGTGTTCGTGCGCTTCGCGGGGTGCAATCTGTGGACCGGGCGCGAGCAGGATCGCGCCCGCGCGATCTGCCGCTTCTGCGATACCGATTTCGTCGGCACCGACGGGGTTGGGGGCGGGCGCTTTGCGGATGCGGCTGCACTGGTCGACGCCGTCATCGGTTTCTGGGGGCTGGGCGATGCACGACGCTTCGTAGTGCTGACCGGCGGCGAGCCGATGTTGCAGGTCGACGATGCACTGATCGATGCGTTGCACGACGGCGGATTCGAGATTGCGATCGAGAGTAACGGCACGCTTGCGGTGCATCCGGGGATCGACTGGGTGTGCATCAGTCCCAAGGCGGGCAGCGAGACGGTGCAGCGCAGCGGCGACGAGCTGAAGCTGGTGTGGCCGCAGCCGGGCACCGACATCGTAGCGATCGAGGGTTGGGATTTCGTGCATTTCCTGCTCCAGCCGCTCGACGATGCGGCGGGGGAGGCCAACGTCGCCGCGGCGATGGCGACGGTAATGGAGCGGCCGCGCTGGCGGCTGTCGCTCCAGACGCACAAGCTGCTCGGCTTGCGGTGATCGGGTCGCCGGTGCAAGCGGCGCGCCGACGAAGCGGATGTTGCTGCTACCTACGCCTGGCTTTGCAAGCTCGACCGGCGCTGATTTTCAACGGGATCGCTGTGCCGGCACTGCCCGGCCGAGAAATCGACCCGGTCGCATTTGATACCCCCCGGATCGCGTCCGGGGCAGCATTCGTGTGCAGAAGCGTCGGTTCGTCCTAGCGTGCGGCGTAGGCGACCTGGCCGAACGGTTGACCGCACTTCTTGACGACGAACTCGTCCTTCTTCCAGCAAGCCTTATCAAAGCGCGGCAGGTATGCCGGCGTCAGATAGACTTCCATGCGCGGAAACTGCTGCTCGCCCCAGGGCGTCAGGCTGTTGCGTACTTCGCGCATCCGGGACAGCGCCACGTCGCCGAACCCGCCGCGCGGCGTATACAGCGCCTCGCGTCCGATGCTGGAGGTGGTGGTGCAGAAACCATATTGCGCCGCGACCGTGGCAAAGCCCGAATAAGTACGCGTCCCGAACTGGTCGAGCGCGTTTTGACCGCCCTTCTTGGTCTTGGCGATACGCTCGAAATACTTTGTCAGCGCGGTGTAGGAGGTCGCCAGCTCCTGCTTGTGATCGGCCAGGATCGCGTTGTAATTCTGCACCGTCAGCAGCGACGGTTCGAACTGGCATTGCAATGCCGCCACATTCAACGCCGCCCGCATGTTCCAGACGACCGCCGCCCGCTGCTCGTCCGCCGTCGCGCCGGGCAGCATCTGTCCGATACCCGTCTCGTCACCGCGAATGCGCTCTCCACGCAGATCCTTGCTCTTCATGAAGAACTGCGCCGTCGCCGGCGTTGCGATCAACGCACCTGCCGCCAGTGCCGCCACGGCCCCGGCGAACCCCACCTTCTGCATTCCCCAACACTCCTCGCACACGGCTACGCCGCGCCACCGCTTTACGATAACTTCATGGTGCGACCCAAGCGTAATCTGGCGTGCAAAGGATTCAGTTCGGCGCAAACGAGTTGCGGAACACGGAACTTGTTGGCGCTCCGTAACGGTCGCGTAAACAAAGAGAAAGGCCGCCCGGTCGCCCGGACGGCCTTTCGGATACAATCGCCTGTACGGCAGATTACATCGCGTTCGACATGCCACCCATGTTCGACATCATCATGTCGTTGCTCATCATGGTGTCGTTGGCCATCATCCCGCCGTTCATGGCGCCGTCGACGGCGGTCATGTTGTCGGTCATGGTGTCCATGCCCTCGGTGGCGTTCATGTCGGTGACCATGGTGTTCTCGGTGCCCTCGGTCTTCGAACCACACGCCGAAACCGCGAGAGCGGCCGCCGCAAGAACCGAGCCGCTCAGGACCTTGGTGATGACTGCACGCATGAAATTGCTCCCTTGACTGTGGATTTGGCGACCAACCGGTCGTTTTTTTAACCCAAACCGACGTAGACATTAATCACAGATGACCGGCCCCTCAAGTCTCGTTTTCACCCGCACAAATCAGGCTATCGAGAAAGGCGTCGGCGGTTAACGCGAGAGCAGCGTCGAAAGTTGCGTGATCCGCGATCTTCCCCAAGGCGTCGGCGCTCGTGACCGGGAATTCCGCCAGCCCGCACGGCACGATGCCGGAGAAATGTCCGAGGTCGGGAGAGAGGTTGACCGAAAATCCATGCAGCGTCACCCACCGGCGGACGCGAATGCCAATCGCGCCGATCTTCGCCTCCCGCCCCGCAGCATCGTGGGTCCAGATCCCGATCCGGCCGGGTGCACGGAAGGCGACGATGCCGATCCGCGCGAGTGCGGCGATGACCCAACCCTCCACCGCGTGGACGAAGCAGCGCACATCGCGGCCGCGCCGGTTGAGATCGAGCACCAGATACCCGACCCGCTGCCCCGGCCCGTGATAGGTATAACGCCCACCGCGGCCCGCGGGAACGACCGGGAAACGAGGATCGATCAGCTCGTCGGGGTCGGCACTGGTGCCCGCGGTGTAGACCGGCGGGTGTTCGAGCAGCCACACCAGTTCGCGCGCATCGCCGGCCGCCACCGCCGCGGCCCGTGCTTCCATCGTCGCCAGCGCCTGCGCGTAATCGGTCAGCCCCGCGGTGACCCGCCATTCGATGCCTTCCGGCCCGTCGGTACCCATTTCGTTGTTCGTCTGCACCCCGCCCAGATGCGGTCGCTCCATCCACTTGGCAAGTCGCGTTCCACCGAGGCCATTGCCGAGCGACGGGACTCGCCGTAGGCCGCACCGCATGAACCCGCAGGCGATATCGAGGTGACAAGGTGAAGATCGCGGTCAGGATCAGCGATGTTTGGGATCAGACGGTCGACGTCCTGCGTGGGCGTGCAGAAATCCTGGCCGGCCTCGCGACCCTGACGCTGATCCTGCCCGGCGTGCTGGGCGCTGTGATCGCGGGTGTTGCGCCGCCGCTCACGTCGCTTGTGCGGCTGGCGACGCTGATCCTGCTGATCTTCGGCATGCTGGCGGTGACCGCGGTCGCAAGCGACCCGGCGGTCGATCGACCGCAGGCGCTGCGGATCGCGGCGCGACGGCTGTTGCCGGCGCTGGGTGCGCTGCTCGTACTGGTGCTGGCCGCGGCGTTGCTGTTCGTCCCGGCTGGCATGCTTCTGGCACTGTCGGGCGCGACGATGACCGCTGCCGGCGCGATCGACGTCAGCCAGGCGGCGCGCGGCTATACCGCGGGCGCCGGTCTGGCGGTGTTGCTGGCGGCGGTGCTGGGCCTGTGGTTCAGCGCGCGGATCGTGCCGCTGTTCGGCGTGGTCGTGAACGAGCGGCGTGGCTTCGGCGCATTGCGGCGCAGCATGGTCCTGACGCGCGGTGCCACGCTTCGGCTCATCGGCGTGTTGATCCTGTATTTCGTGGTCACGTCCGTTACGATGCTTGCCGCCACCTCCGTAGTCGGGGTCGTGGCGCGGCTGGCGCTCGGCGGCGACGCCGTAGCGAGTGTCAAATTCGTCGTGGCCGTGGTCACCACGTTGATCTCTGCCGGGGCTACCGTGCTGCAAAGCGTGTTCTACGCCCGCTTCTACGTCACCGCCGTCACGCACGACCAGCCGACGGCATCGCTGACATGACGATCGGTTTCGCAGGGCTTCTGTCCGTCGTCTGGCGATTATTCCGGCGCGATGCGGCGCTGGTGCTGCCGATCGTCGGCACGTTCGTGTTCCTTCCCGCCTTCGCCGCGCTGCTGCTGTGCGATCCGGTGCCGCCCTTGCCACCCGCGCCCCGCGACGAGGTGGTGATGGAGGCGTGGATGAACGCCGTCGCGCTGTGGGGTCAAGGCAACGGCATCTGGTTCCTGCTGGCCGAGGTGATCGGTACCTATGGCATCGCTGCGATCGCGCTGTTCCTGCTGGAGCCCGACCGGCTGACGATCGGGCAGTCGCTGGGGCAGGCGATTGTGCGGCTGGTGGCGTTCACGGTGGCGACGATGGCGATCGCCGTGCCGGTGGCGTTGGGGCTGTGGATGCTGGTGCTGCCCGGCCTGTACCTTCAGGCGCGATTGATCGTCGCGGTGCCGGCGATGGCCCGCCACCCTGCGCTGCGTCCGATCGCCGCGCTGCGGCTCAGCTGGAAGATGACCAAGGGGCTGGACCGCGCGCTGACGGGCGCGTTGGTTGCCCTGTTCCTTGGACAATGGTTCGCGGTGTCGCCGCTGTTGCTGGCGGACGAGACGCTGCGCGGCGGCGCGACCAATCCGCTGGCGCTGGCGCTGGTCGACGCGCTGATCGCGGGGGTGGGGACCGTCTATGCGCTGGCGACGCTGCTGCTGGGCGTCGTCGCTTACCGGGTGCGCGCCAGCAAGGGTACCTGAGGCGCGGTGTCCACGGGCAGGACGCCGATCGTGCGGGGGTCGACGAACGTCTCGATCGTCCGCCGCGTCGCGACGAAGCCCTGCGCACGGTAGAAGCCGAGCGCGCCGGGATGGTCGAGCGTGCAGGTGTGCAGCCATACCCGCTCGACCTGACCACGCCAGGCCAACAGCAGCGCCTGCGCCATCAGCCAGCGCCCCAGCCCACGACCTGCGAGTTCGGGAACCAGTGCGAAGTAGCCGATCTCGCACGCGCCCGGCCGGCGGAAATCGAGTTCGAGCATGCCGACCTCGATGCCGGCACGATCGACCGCGGCATAAACCTCGACCAGCGGGTCGTGGACGATCGCGGTCAGGGCGACATCGTCCATCACCAGTCGCGAATACCACAGCCAGCGCGTGCCGACGCGCCGGAACAGCGCGCGATATTTCTCCGGCGCGGGCCGTTCCCAGCGGGTCAGTCGCAACGTAGCGTCCGGGATCGGTCGCGGGCGGGGGCGCGCTGCCATCTCCAGCGTCGTGACGATGGTGCCGACATGATCGTCGGGAAGCGCTGTCGGCCCCACCGCCTTCATTCCCATGTCGCGAGCGGCGGAAGGCTCATCAGGATGGCATCGATGTTGCCGCCGGTCTTCAGCCCGAACAACGTACCGCGATCGTAGACCAGGTTGAATTCGGCGTAGCGCCCGCGCCACGCGCGCTGCTGCGCCACGTCGGCGTCGGTGAACGGCATCGTCATGCGACGGCGAACGATCCGCGGATAGGTGTCGAGGAATGCGCGGCCGACGTCTTGCGTGAAGGCGAGGTTCGCCGCGAAATCCCCCTCCAGGTGATCGTAGAAAATCCCGCCGACGCCGCGGTGCACCTGACGGTGGGGGATATAGAAATAATCGTCGGCCCATTTGCTGAAGCGCGGATAATGCGTGGCGTCATGCGCGTCGCAGGCATGGCGCAGCGTGGCGTGGAAATCCTCGGTATCCTCCGCGACCGGCAGCGGTGGATTAAGGTCCGCGCCGCCGCCGAACCAGCGCTTGGTCGTGACGAGGAAGCGCTGGTTCATGTGCACGGCCGGAACGTGCGGATTGGCCATGTGCGCGACCAGGCTGATGCCGGTGGCAAAGAAGCGCGGGTCCTCACCGGCGCCATGGATGGTGCGCGCGAAATCCCCCTCGAACGTGCCGCCGACGGTGGAGACGTTGACCCCGACCTTTTCGAAGACGCGCCCCTTCATGACGCCGCGTACCCCGCCGCCACCCGGCCCGCCCGCGGGATCGATCCGGTCCCAGGCGGTATAGTCGAATCGCGCCGATGATCCCGCCTCCCGCTCGATCGCCTCGAACTCGGCGCAGATCAGGTCACGCAATTCCTCGAACCAATGACGGGCGGCGGCCTGTTCGTTATCCAGTGTCAACATGCTCCGTGCCTTAGCCAAAGACGGGCCGCCCCGTCGAGCATGGCGCTGGCCGGAGAGGGGCACCTTTCGCACGCCGCCTATGTGCCGTGTCAGTACGTCGGCCATTGCCCCGTCTGGCGCAGCGCCTCGCCCAGCAGGATCGCGCCTGCGACCGCGACGTTGAGCGAGCGCAGGCCGGCACGCATCGGAATCCGCACGCGCACGTCGGCCAGATCGTGGACGTGGCGCGGCACGCCCGCCCCCTCACTGCCCAGCAACAAAATGTCGTCGGCATTGAAGCGCACGTCGGGCAGGGGATGCGCGCCGGTGGTGGTCGCCAGCACGATCCGCCCGCCGCGCGCGGCGAAGAATGTTTCCCAGTCGACATGACGTTGCACCTCGACCTGCCCGGCATAGTCCATGCCGGAGCGGGCCAGCGCGCGACCGCTCCATGGAAAGCCCATCGGTTCGATAAGGTCGACGCCGACGCCCAGGCATGCGCCCAGCCGCAACAGGGTGCCGACGTTGCCCGCAATGTCGGGCTGGAAGAGCGCGATCCGCATGGCCCAGACCGTTAGCGGCGCAAAATGCTGTTGGCAAAGCGGCGGAGGCGCGGCTATCAGGCCGGTAAGGCCGCCGTGGGGACGGGCAGGTCGAGACGGCGGGGAGCCTCTGTGTCGCATGCGGCATCGAACCAACCGCCGGACAAATGAACGGGCAGAGGTTTGACGCGAATGGCGACGGCAGAGCAGGAAATCCCCCTCGGCGAAGATCCCGCGCCCTATCGCGAGGATGCGCACGACCCACGTCGTCGCGACTTCATTAACATCGCCGCGGTTTCTTTCGCCGGAATCGGGGCGGTCGCGATCGTGCTGCCGCTGGTCAATCAGATGAACCCGTCTGCCGACGTGCTGGCGCAGTCGACGACCGAGATCGATATCTCGAAGATCGCGCCCGGTCAGGCGATCAAGGCCAGCTTCCGCAAGCAGCCGCTGTTCGTCCGCAACCTGACGCCGAAGGAAATTTCCGAGGCCGATGCGGTTTCGGTTGGCTCGCTGCGCGATCCCCAGACGCTGGAAGAGCGCACGAAGGCAGGCAAGAAGAACTGGCTCATCACGCTGGGCGTCTGCACGCACCTTGGCTGTGTGCCGCTCGGCGCGGGCGAGGGTGAGAACAAGGGGCCGTTCGGCGGCTATTTCTGTCCGTGCCATGGTTCGGCCTACGACACCGCCGGGCGAATTCGGCAGGGGCCGGCGCCGTCCAATCTCGCGGTGCCCGACTATACCTTCAATTCCGACACCGTTGTCACGGTCGGCTAAGGGAGAACGATCGATGAGCTTTCCCTGGGCCAAGCATTACGAGCCGAAGCAGCCGCTGATGCGGTGGATGGACGAGAAGCTGCCGCTGCCTCGCCTCGTCTACAACGCGATCGGTGCGGGCTATCCGGTACCGCGCAACCTCAATTATTTCTGGAACTTCGGCGTGCTCGCGGGCGCGGCGCTGGTGCTGCAGATCGTCACCGGCATCGTGCTGGCGATGCATTTCGCCGCAAATGCCGGCGTGGCCTTCGGTTCGGTCGAGAGCATCATGCGCGACGTGAACGCCGGCTGGTTCCTGCGCTATGCGCACGCCAATGGCGCGTCGATGTTCCTTGCTGTGGTCTACATCCATATCGGGCGCGGGCTGTACTACGGTTCGTACAAGGCCCCGCGCGAGATGGTGTGGCTGCTGGGCGTCGTCATTTTCCTGCTGATGATGGCCACCGCCTTCATGGGGTATGTGCTGCCATGGGGTCAGATGAGCTTCTGGGGCGCGCAGGTGATCACCGGGTTCTTCTCGGCGATCCCGCTGGTCGGGGAAACGATCCGCGTGTGGCTGCTGGGCGGGTTCGCGCCGGACAATGCCGCGCTGAACCGCTTCTTCTCGCTCCATTACCTGCTGCCGTTCGTGATCGCGGGCGTCATCATCCTGCACATTTGGGCGCTGCACATTCCGGGTTCCAACAACCCGACCGGCGTCGACGTGAAGGGTGAGCAGGACACGGTGCCGTTCCACCCTTATTACACCGCCAAGGATGGCGTGGGTGTGGGTGTGTTCTTCCTGATCTTTGCGTTCTTCGTGTTCTTCTCGCCGAACCTGCTGGGTCACCCGGACAATTACATCGAGGCCAACCCGCTTTCGACGCCGGCGCACATCGTGCCTGAATGGTATTTCCTGCCGTTCTACGCGATCCTGAAGAGTTTCACGGCGGACTTCATCCTGCCGGCCAAGCTGTGGGGCGTGCTGGCGATGTTCGGCTCGATCCTGCTGCTGTTCTTCCTGCCGTGGCTGGATTCGTCGCCAGTGCGGTCGGCCAATTATCGTCCGACCTATCGCTGGTTCCTGCTGGTGCTGCTGTTCGACGTGCTGGTGCTCGGCTACGTCGGTGGCGCGGAGGCATCGGCCCGCAACGTGATGATGGGGCAGATCGCGGCGGGTTATTATTTCGCGCACTTCCTCATCATCCTGCCGCTGGTGTCGGCAGCCGAGCGCCCGCGCCCGCTGCCCAATTCGATCACCGAGGCGGTGCTGGCCAAGCATGGCGGCACGTCGCCCGCCCAGACCGCGATGGCGAGCTGAGAACGAGACGAAGAGGGGATTCGATAGGCAATGGTTCGTCTCATTTCACTGCTGGTCGGCGCGGGGTTCGTCTTCGTGCTCGCGCTGGCGCTGTTCTTCACCGCGAAGGACGCGATCCAGAATCCGGCACCGCACACTGCGGAACACGCGTTCCACCAGCATCCCGAGGACATCGGGTTGTCGTCGGCGGGGATGTTCGGCAAGTTCGATCGCGCGCAGCTGCAGCGTGGCTTCCAAGTCTACAAGGAAGTATGCGCCGCCTGCCATTCGCTCAAGTATGTCGCGTTCCGCGACCTTCAGGAGATCGGCTACAACGAGCCCGAGGTGAAGGCGATCGCCACGAACTGGGTGATCGAGCAGCCGAGCGTGAACCCGGAGACGGGTGAGGCGGCGACGCGCAAGAACCTGCCGTCGGACCATTTCCCGTCGCCGTTCGCCAACGAGGTCGCCGCGCGCGCCGCCAACAACAACGCGTTGCCGCCGGATCTTTCGCTAATGACCAAGGCGCGCGAGGATGGCTCGAACTACATCCACGCGCTGTTGATGGGGTATCGAGATCAGCCGGCCGAGTTGCTGAAGGAATTCCCGGACGCCAAGACGCCGGAGGGGCTGCACTACAACCCTTATTTCGCGAACCTCAACATCGCGATGCCGCCGCCGATCACGTCGGATGGTCAGGTTACTTATTCGGATGGTACCAAAGCGACTCGCGACCAGATGTCCCGCGATGTCGCAGCATTCCTGACGTGGAGTGCGGAGCCGAACCTTGAAGCGCGGCACGCGGCCGGGATCGCCGTGGTGATCTTCCTGTTGATCTTCGTCTATCTGACCTGGGGCGCGTACCAGAACGTGTGGCGCAACGTGAAACATTGAGCGGGCCGACATCGGCCTGAAGAGCGAACGGCGATCGGGTACCTGACCCGGTCGCCGTTTTCGTGTAGGCGGGCGCGCATGAATGACGACCCTGCCGACGAACTGCGCGCATTGATCCGGACCATCCCGGATTTCCCCAAACCCGGTATCCAGTTCCGCGACATCACCACCTTGCTGCTGTCACCGACCGGGCTGGCGACCTGTATCGAGCGGATGGTGGCGGTGGCAGATGGTCCCGTCGATCTGGTCGCCGGCGTGGAGGCGCGCGGCTTCCTGTTCGCGGCCGCGCTGGCTATCCCGCTGAACGCCGGCGTGCTGTTGATCCGCAAGGACGGCAAATTGCCGGGCGCGACGATCGCGGAGGACTATGCTCTGGAATATGGTCGTGACCGGATCGCAATCCACGCCGACGCCTGCGCGCCAGGAGCGCGCGTGTTGCTGGTCGACGATCTGATCGCCACCGGCGGGACTGCGCGCGCGGCGGTTCGATTGTTGCGTAAAGCAGGCGCGACGGTGATGCAGGCGCAGTTCGTGATTGATCTGCCCGATCTGGGCGGCGCCGATCTGTTGCGTGCGGACGGGATCGGCGTGTCGTCGCTAGTCGCCTACCCCGGACATTGACCGATTCCGCACACGAGGTGAGGCAGGCGGTGATCGCGGCTGAATAGACAGCGGTTTGTTGTCTGCAATCTGCGGGACCAGCATAGCTTCGGACGTGGCTGGTTCCCGCTGTTCGCGAGAGCTGCGACATCGCGGACAATGGGAACAGTATCGGACCCATGGCAAGACCGGGGTGACCGGGAGAGCGTGTCTGGCGCTCAATTCCAATCGACGCCGCGCCGTTCCTGAGCGCGGCGACGCCACCGCGAAGGCTATGCCGCGCAGGCGCGCAACGACGCGCCGCCTGTCATTGGGAACGGTAAAGGCCTGACATCGTTGTAAGTTACTGCCGAGGCCAAGTTTCCATTGCGGCTCTCATCATGAAGGGATCGCCATGTTGTCGGCTCGTCTGCTGTTTGCCGGTCTGCTGGGCGCATTATCGCTTGCCACTGCGGCGTGTACCGGTCGGTACGGTTATTCGGGGGCGGGCTTAGGTTCCGGTTATTATGGCGATCCATCGTTCGCCAGTGGGTACGGCAATGGCTATTACGGCTGGTATGGCGACTATTACTACCCCGGAACCGGCAGCTATGTCTTCGATCGGGGCCGTCGCGCGTATGCGTGGAACGACGGTCAACGCCGGTACTGGGAGCAACGACGCCATGGCACGGCGAACCGCGACGTTCGGGCGAACTGGCGCGATTTCGGGCACGATGTTCGGCGGGAGCGGCGCGAATATCGCGGCGCGGTGCGCACCGATCGTCAGGCTTATCGCGACGGCCGACTCACACGTGAGCGGTTCCGGCAGGAGCGGCGCAGCGCGGGCCGCGATTACCGGCAGGATGTCAGGCGCGACTATCGCGAACTGCGTCGTGGTAACCGCGCCGAAGGTTATCGCACGCCACGGAACGACCGGGCTTTTCCGCCCCGGTCTCGTCGCTGACCACTTCGTCCGCGGGTCTGGCCGCACCGCGCAGCTTGTGCCAAGCTTGGCATCGTGAACCGCTTGCGTGCTCCAAAATTTGATCAAGTCACCCGGTGAACGGCGTGCCCGAGCAATTGACGCTTGACCTCGACGGCTTCGAAGGGCCGCTCGACCTGTTGTTGTCGTTGGCCCGCGCGCAAAAGGTCGATTTGCGGGAGATTTCGATCCTTGATCTGGTCGAGCAATATCTCGCCCATATCGACGAGGCGCGCGTGCTGCAGCTCGATGTGGCCGCTGATTATCTGGTGATGGCCGCATGGCTGGCCTATCTCAAATCGGCGTTGTTGCTCCCGCGCGAACCCGAGGTCGAGCAGGATGCCGACGACCTGGCGTTGCGCCTGCAGATGCGGCTCGAACGCCTGGAATTGATGCGTCAGGCGGGTGACTGGTTGGTGGCGCGCGACCGGATCGGGCGAGATGTTTTCACGCGTGGCGCCCCCGAGGGCTTGCATGTCGTGCGCAAGGCGTTCTGGTCGGTCGAATATTACGATTTGCTCTCCGCCTATGGCCGCGCGACTGCGCGGTCGCGACCAGTGCTGCACCTGGTGCCGGACCGGGAAGTCGTGACGCTGGAAGTGGCGTTGACGCGGCTGGCCGCGCTGCTTGGCACCGTACCTGACTGGCGAGCGATCGAGCATTTCCTGCCGGTCGTGCACGGTGCGGCGCTGCGGCGGTCGGCGCTGGCCTCAAGCTTCGTTGCGGCGCTGGAACTGGCGCGGCAGGGGCGGGCCGACTTGCGGCAGGACGGGCCATTCTCGCCGCTTTATCTGCGCCGGACGACCGTATGAACGATCAGCACGAGCGCGCGGTCGAGGCGGTGCTGTTTGCGGCAACGGAGCCGCTGACCGTCGATGCGATCCGCAGCCATGCCGGCGACGGCGACGTGCGGGTGGCGCTCGCCCGATTGAAGGGGCGATATCGCGGGCGCGGGATCGAATTGGTCGAGCGTGGCGGACGCTGGCAATTCCAGACCGCGCCGGACCTCGCCCATCTGCTTCGCCGCGATCGGGACGAGATACGCAAGCTGAGTCGCGCCGGAATCGAGACGCTGGCGATCATCGCCTATCACGAGCCGGTGACCCGCGCAGAGATCGAGGCGATCCGCGGCGTCCAGACCGCGCGTGGCACGCTGGACGTCCTGATGGAAGCCGGATGGGTGCGGCCGGCGGCGCGCCGCGATGCGCCCGGACGTCCGCTAACCTTTGCCACGACCCCTGAATTCCTGTCCCATTTCGGGCTTGGCAGCCGACGGGACCTGCCGGGCATCGACGACCTGCGCGCTGCGGGCCTGCTCGAACCGGCCGATCTGGCGTTTGACGAACTCACGGTGGTAAACCAGCGCGAGGACGACTAGATACCCTAGCATCTCAGGAGATACCGTATGGGCAGCTTCAGTCTTCCGCACATCCTTATTCTCGCGGTCGTCGCGATCCTGCTGCTGGGCGGCGGGCGATTCTCTAGCCTGATGGGCGACGTCGCGAAGGGCGTGAAGAACTTCAAGAAGGGCATGGCCGAAGAGGAGGAGGACGATAGCCGTCCGAAGCCGCGGATCGAGGCCAAGAGCCACGCCGAGCCGGCGTTCGATCGCGACGCCGAACGCGTGCGCGAGGAACGCCGCTGATCCTTCGAACTCGATCCGGCTCCCGCTGAATGTTCGGCATAGACACATCCGAATTCCTACTGGTCGCGTTCGTCGCGCTGGTCGTAATCGGCCCGAAGGACCTGCCCAAGGCGATGCGCGTCCTGGGTTATTGGGTGGGCCGCGCTCGCGCGGTCGGCCGACAGTTTCGCGCGGGCTTCGACGAGATGGTGCGCGAGGCGGAGCTGGAGGAAATGGAGAAGAAGTGGAAGGCGGAAAACGAGCGGATCATGCGTGAGCATCCCTTCGTCCCGCCGCCACCCGCCTTGCCGGAGCCAGAATCCCCGACCGCCGATGACGACACGCAATTGCCGGTGATGGTTGAAAAGCCGGAGGTGGTTCCGGCGGAAGCGGCGGCGCCGACGACCGCCGATCCGCATGTTTCCGCTGACGCCGGCGAGCGTGACGTCGAAGCGCCGCGCGGCACGTTTCAGGACAAGGCAGCATCGTGACCGAGATCGTCGACGAACTGGAAGACTCGCGCGCGCCGTTGCTGGATCACCTGCTCGAACTGCGCCGCCGCCTGCTGTATTGCGTCGCCGCGGTCTTGGTGGCGTTCTTCGCCTGCTGGTACTTCGCCGAAGATATCTTCGCCTTCCTGGTGCAGCCTCTGCTACACGCCGGGCAGAAGACGGTGATCTACACGCAAGTGTTCGAGGCGTTCTTCGTTCAGGTGAAGGTCGCGTTCTTCTCGGCGATGATGATTTCCTTTCCGGTGATCGCCAACCAATTGTGGCAGTTCGTTGCACCGGGCTTGTACCGCAAGGAGCGGCGCGCACTGCTCCCATTCCTACTCGCGACACCGGTCCTGTTCCTGATGGGCGCGTCGATGGCCTATTTCATCGCCATCCCGATGGCGTTGCATTTCCTGTTGGGATATTCCGGCATGATCGGCGGCGTACAGCAGCAGGCATTGCCAGCGATCGGCAATTACCTCAGCTTCGTCATGCAATTTCTGTTCGGCTTCGGTGCGGCGTTTTTGCTCCCGGTCTTGCTGATGCTGCTGGAGCGTTCCGGCGTGGTTACGCGGTTGCAGTTGATCGGCGCGCGCCGTTACGCGATCGTCGGTGCCTTCGCGATCGCCGCGGTGTTGACCCCACCGGACGTCGGTTCCCAGCTGTTGCTCGCGATCCCGCTGGTGATCCTGTACGAAGCCGCAATCATCGGTATCTGGTTCACCGAACGCCGCCGAGCGCGTGAGGACGCCGCGACCGCGACCTGAGGCTACTGGCCGCGCCTCGCCAGGCCGGCCATCCTTCTCCCCCGGCATCCGCGAGTAATCGGCTCCAGCGTGGTCGATGCCAGCCGTTCGGTGGTGGCCGAAGATGCGAAGCGGTGCCGGGAACTACCGAACTCAGCAGCGATGCCGTGCGGGTTTGGGACTTGGACCAATCCCTGCGTAGCGGCGGGGAGGAGGCTCGCGGTTGCATTCGCCGCGACCAAGAGGCCCGTTGTCTCGATCAGATGAGAAGTCGCGACGGCACGATCGATGCCGCTTGTGGAAGATCGCTGGGCCGGACGACCCGGGCGGCGCCGTTCGTGCTGCCGTGCCATATTGCTACGCTGCAACAGGGCAGGAGCCAACAGCTCGACTCACACGAGCCTATTTGCATCAGCGCGGATATCGCTTTCGGTAACGCAAAATTTGGCAGCTACCAACGTTGACTAAAAATGCTTTTCCGAATTACGAGGCAAGCGCAAGCCTGACACCCGTCGACTCGTGATAAGCGAAAGGGACAGGCTGCCGTGCAGCCCGTCCCTAGGGTCGTTCACGCCGCGATCCCTTACTTCGTGTTGTCGGCTGCTCCGGCCACCGCATCACCTGCCGACGATACGTCGCGACCGACGCCGTGTACCGTGTTGCATGCCGATACCAATATCGCACCCGCCAGGGCCATCGCGGTCAAAACCTTACGCATCGAACGAATCTCCTGAACAAACCTGATCGGAAAATGCCCGACCGGCCCGGTTCGTTCCGCGCCAGCAACCAGTGAAATAATAAGGAAAAAAGTAAGGCCCGAAAGCGTCACCAGGGGGGGGGAGGGTGACGCTTCCGGGCCTATGGATAGCGAGAGCGGGGGGGGCATAAATTCGCTACCCGCTCTTCTGAACGGGGAGGCGTCGATCCGGTTCCGCCAAACCGGCGCTCTTTGTATAAAAAACCGGTGGTTATTCGCGCCCGGTGACGGCAATTGCGATCTCATACGCTCCGGTCAGCGGATCATGCTGCAAACTGGAACGAAGTTGACGGGTAAGCCCCTCGATCACGCGGCCGTAACGGTGCTTCAGGCCATCACGCAGGTGATCGGTGTCGACCAACGCCCGCGATGAAAGGCGCAACACCGCACGATTGGGATCGGCGACCGGTTTCAAGGTCATACGGATCTGTGCTTCCGGTGCGCAGGTCATCGCCAGCTCGACCAGTTCGGTGACCAGGAACGCGACGGCGACCGCGACATCCTGGGTTACGTAATAAGGATCGATGTCGAGAACGATGCCGACGCGAACTCCCTCCGGAGCCGTGGCGCGTATGCTCGACGCGAGTTCGCCAAGTACCGCGCGCAAGCCGACGCCACGGTTCTCTTCCATCTCGGCATAGTGATAGCGATGTACAACCGCGAGCGCATCGACACGGCGCTGTATCGAGGCATAGGCCTGCGTGGCCTCGATGCTGTGCGCGCCGCGGGCGTGGAAGTTTATGAGGCTGGAGATGACCTGCAGGTTGTTCTTGACGCGGTGATGCACTTCGCGGGTCAGCTTCGTCTGCCGCATCAAGCCTTCCGCCAGCCCGGCCTCGTGTACCGCCACGGTGTGGCTGAGTGCCCGGAATGTGTCGCCGAGATCCCGAATCTCCTGCGCCGGCAGTGCGCGCAGCATGGCGGGGTCGGGCTGATCGCCAGGCGAATAGGCAGCGATACTGCCGCGCAGGGCGCGTAACGGCGCGATGAGCAGTCGATCGACCACGAACCAGCTGATCGCCGCCGCGGCGGCCCACATCAGTAACGGGAGGGTGAGCGCGACCAGCAAAGGTGAACCGATCGGCGCACTGCGCACCTGCATATCGAGGACGAGCCCGCCGATGCCGAGTTCGCTACGCAGGCTCTCCCGCCGTTCCAGCGCGGTGCGTCGGGCGAGTGCGTCGAGTTCGAGCCGCTCGTCGCCTAGCGTCAGTGCCTGACCATAATCCGGAGAAAAGCCGCTTGGACGCCCGATCTGGGCGAGGAAAGGGGCGGGAAAGTAGGCGGCGGCGGTAAGTCCGTCATTCCGACCGGCGAAACGCAGCATCAGCCCGCGTCCTTCGACGATCCTGGCGCTGACCGCATCGTCCGGCGACTGCCGCGCGAACATCGCGGCGCCGGGAAACGGCTCGCCGCAAATGGCGCGGCCGCGCCGGTCGAGGATGACGAACCCGGTGCCCGCAGCGGATTGCTGCGCGAACACGCCCTGCGCGCGTGCACAACTGGGTGCATCACCCCGATCCGCGGTGAGCGCGTCCACCGCGACGCGCAACGCTGTCATATCGCCGACAAGTTCGATCGCGATTGCGCGGCTCGCCTCGGATGCGGCAACACGCAGGTGCGAGCGAAGTTCGGTGTCGGCGATCTGCGTCACGCGCAGCGTCGCAAAGATCGCGATCAGCGCCAGCGGCAACAGCGCGATGCTCAGGATCAGGAAAAGCTTCGCGCCGGTGGGCCAGCGCATGAACATGTCCGAACGCCCCGCTGCGCGCCGGGGGGCGTCAGCGGCGGAAGCTGTCGCCACGTCGCGTCAGTCTAGCTTGCCGAGCAGCGACAGCAGATCGTCGGGAACGACTTCGTCGACCGTCTTCTGATAGACGGAGCGTAACGCCGACCCCATGTCACGATTCTTCGACTGCGCCGCGGTGCCCTTCTTCGGCTGTTCAGGCGCTTCCTTATCCGACGTCAACGTAAACCCCCCAAGACATCCCGACCCTCATGGTCGACGCGGATCAATGTGTCCCGGCGGCCTGTCCCGGACCGGGCGCCCTGACCGGACTGGCGCGATTGCGCTTATGGCCGATGAAACCAAAGCTGGCGTCGTTGGTTCCCTGCCCGTGCGACGAATTTCGCCGGTCGGGGGATTTCATCTGCGACCAGAACGGCGTCCACGAACGTTTTGGTTTCAGCGACCGCGGCATGGGCCTGCGGGTCGTAGGGAGGGCTATCTACACATGTCGCTCGGACAACAACTCGCGCCGCACCTTCCGTTCCTGCGCCGCTATGGTCGTGCGCTGACGGGCAGCCAGGCGCAGGGCGACCGGTACGTGCGTGCCACGCTGGAGGCGATCGTGGCGGCGCCGGAAGAATTTCCGCGGGATGTCGATCCCCGGTTGGGACTTTACCGGACGTTTCAGGCGATCTGGAACTCGGCCAATTTCGACGAGACCGCCGACGAATCGCCGGCAGAAGATCAGGAAGCGGTGGCGCGCGCGCGCCTGTCGCGGATGACGCCGCTGTCGCGTCAGGCGCTGCTGCTGACCGCAATGGAAGGATTCACGCCGGAGGATGCGGCGTATCTGATCGAGGTGGATGCCGCCGAAGTCGATGCGCTGGTCGCCGAGGCGCTGTCGGAGATCGAGAAGCAGACGCGTGCGCGCGTCTTGATCATCGAGGATGAGCCGATCATCGCGATGGATATCGAATCGATCGTTCGTGATCTTGGCCACGAGGTGACCGGCGTCGCGGTGACCCGCGACGAGGCCGTGGCACTTGCGATGGAGGACCGCCCCGGCCTGGTGCTTGCCGACATCCAGCTGGCCGACGATAGTTCCGGCATCGACGCGGTGAAGGACATCCTGGCCGAGTTCAACGTGCCGGTGATCTTCATTACCGCTTTCCCGGAGCGGTTGCTGACGGGTGAGCGGCCCGAGCCGACGTTCCTGATTACCAAGCCGTTTCAGCGTTCTACGGTTAAGGCTGCGATCAGCCAGGCATTGTTCTTCGACGAAAGCACCGTTCCGGCCTAAATCGGCGATGGCGTGTCATTGTGGCAGGACGTTTTGGGTCCGTTATCGATACGGACCCAAAACATCGTTGGGGGGTTGAGCGGGTATGGCAGACGATAACGACCGTATCCACCTCGACACCGATGAGGCGCGCGCGGGCAGCACGCCGGGTATGACCCGGTACATCTTGGCAGCTTCGTTGTTGCTGGTGATCGCGATTTTCGCTGCGATCTTGTTGTCTTGACGCACTGATATCGATCGGCGGACTGGCCAAGTGGCCTTCCGCTACCTATCTTGGCGGCTCGGACCAGTGCCAGGCCGGCGCAGATCCAGCATAACGGAGCGGCATGACCCAACCCCACTCGCTTGCGGACGACGCGCCGGCGCCGCCTCCGGTCGAGCATGTTTCGCTCTCGGATCCGGAGTTCAAGAAGCAGCTCGCGCTTGTCATCCCGCACCTTCGCGCCTTCGGTCGCTCGTTGTCAGGCAATCGCGATCTGGCCGACGATCTGGTGCAGGAGACGCTGTTGAAGGCCTGGGCGGCGCGCAAGCGTTTCCAGGCCGGTACGAACATGCGCGCATGGACGTTCATCATTCTCCGCAATCTGTTCCTCAGCCAGATGCGGCGCGCCCGTTTCAAGGGAGAATGGGACGATCTGGTCGCCGACAGGGTTCTGGCCGCGCCGGCCAGTCAGGACAAGCACGTCGAACTCGCAGACATGCAGCGGGCGTTGATGCACTTGCCGCAGCCGCAGCGAGAGGCGCTGATCCTGGTCGGTGCCGGTGGTTTCGCCTATGAGGAAGCCGCCGAGATTTGCGGCGTGGCCGTCGGCACGATCAAGAGCCGAGTGGCGCGCGGGCGCGTGGCTCTGGAAGCGTTGATGGCGGGCAGCACGTTGTCGTCACGTCGCGACCATGAGGTCGACACCGAGCGGTCCACGCTTGATTCGATCATGAGCGAAGTGGACGAGCTGAGCCGTGATCGCGACGCCTGATGTCGTCAGGCGTGGTCGCGGATCAGTCGTAGTCGCGCCAGGCACGCTTCCATATCATCGGGTAGAGACGGTGTCTTACTGTAGGCCGCACGCAACGATGCGGTAAGGTCGTCCGTCTGCTGCGGCGCGCGTACGATATAAGCGCCGCGTGCGGGGGTGGATTGGACGACGTCATGTACCATGATGCTCGAACGCGCCTTTCCGGGTAGGGTTGCGTTCTGATGACGAACGCTCTTGCCTCCGCCCATGAGCGGATGACCCAAAACGCGCCATTTTTGGCCGGTCTGCTCGCGCGGCGCGGCGCGACCGAGGAAGCACTCGCCATCGCCGATATGCCGGTCGGGCGTCGGCTTCGTCTGGAGCGGCGACACTTGGCGTTGGCGGTAGCGGAGGGCGACCTTGCGGGGACGCTGGACCTGACCGCGGTTACCGCGGCGCTGACGGACTTCGCCGATGGCGCGCTTCACCGCGCGATCGTTGCCGCGATCGCCGAGCGGACGCCGGATGCAGTGCCTCGCGGGTTTGCGGCGATCGCTCTGGGCAAGCAGGGCAGTCGCGAGCTGAATTACTCGTCCGACATCGACCCGATCCTGATCTACGACCCGGCGACACTGCCCCACCGCGCGCGCGAGGATGTCGCCGACGCGGCGGTCCGGATCGGACGACGCGTGCTGGAACTGCTGCAAGCCCGCGATGCGGACGGCTATGTGCTGCGCGTCGACTTGCGCTTGCGGCCATCGCCCGAAGCGACGCCGATCGTGATCCCGATCGATGCCGCCATCGCTTACTACGAATCGCAGGCATTGCCGTGGGAGCGGGCGGCGTTCATCCGCGCACGCGCCGCTGCCGGCGACCTGACGCTCGGGCAGCGGTTCCTCGATACGATCAGGCCGTTCATCTGGCGGCGCAGCCTCGATTTCGGGGCCGTCGGCGAAATCCTCGACATCACCCGCCGGATCCGCGACCATCATGCGCAAGGGCAGGCGTTCGGCCCCGGTTACGATCTGAAACGCGGGCGCGGCGGTATCCGCGAGATCGAGTTCTTCGCGCAAATTCACCAGCTGATTCACGGTGGCCGCGAGGCCGGCCTGCGTGCGCCCGCGACCCGCGACGCGCTGGCTGCGCTCGCCGCAGCGGGGCGGATCGATGCGGAGGACGCACGGGCGTTGTCCGAAGCCTACATGTTGCTGCGCACGATCGAGCACCGCGTGCAGATGATCGACGATCGCCAGACGCACCAGCTACCGACTGGCGAGGGACTCGACCGGGTCGCGCGCCTGCACGGAGCGGCGGACGGCGACGTACTGCTGGCTGAGTTGCGCCCGCATGTCGCGCGGGTCGCCGCTACCTTCGACAAGCTGGCACCGCCGCCGGTCGCTGCGGTGGCGCACGATGCGGCGCGGCTGGCGGATTATCTCGGCGCGGCGGGCTTCGCGGAGACCGAGGACGCGGCGAGGCGTGTCGCCGCATGGCGGGAGGGGCGTTACCCCGCCTTGCGCAGCGCCGCGGCGCAAAGTGCGTTGGAGGCGGTATTGCCGTCACTGATCGAGGCGCTGGCGCAATCGCCGGTGCCGATGATGGCGCTGAACCGGCTCGATCGGTTGCTTGAGCGGTTGCCGAGCGCGATCAACATTTTCCGTTTGCTGGAAGCGCGCCCGGCGCTGGCGACGTTGCTCGCGGAGATCCTGAGCCATGCGTCGACGCTGGCCGAGGCGCTGGCGCGCCGCCCCGACCTGCTCGACGGGTTGATCGACGCCAGTGCGTTCGAACCGGTCGGGAGCGTGGCGGCGCTGTCCGCCACGATGCGCGCGGCGGAGGCGGGAGCCGACTATCAGGCGATGCTCGAACATGTCCGCCGTGTCGTGGGCGACCGGCGCTTCGCGCTCGGCGCGCAGATCGTTGCCGGGCGCGCCGACCCGCTGGACGTCGCCGCCGGTTACGCCCGGGTGGCCGAAGCGGCCGTCGAGGTGCTGACCCATGCGACGGTCGCCGCGTTCGAGGACGCGCATGGCCGGGTGCGGGGTGGCGAACTGGTGATCCTGGCGCTGGGCCGGCTGGGCGGTGCGGCACTGACCCACGCGTCCGATCTCGACCTGATCTATCTGTTCACCGGCGATTTTACCGCAGAGTCGGACGGTGCGAAGCCGCTGGGCGCGACGCTGTATTTCTCGCGACTGGCGCAACGCGTCACCGCGGCGCTGTCGGTGCCGACCGCTGCGGGGCCGCTCTATACGGTCGACACGCGGTTGCGGCCGTCGGGGACGCAGGGGCCGCTGGTCGTCAGCCTGGATTCCTTTGCGCGCTACCAGCGCGAGGAGGCCTGGACGTGGGAGCATATGGCGCTGACCCGCGCACGCGCGGTGTATGGCGGTCCCGAAGCACGCGCGGCGGTGGAGGCGATCGTGGCCGACGTGCTCGCCGGCGCGCGCCGGCCGCGCGACATCGCCGCCGACGCGGCATCAATGCGCGCCGAGATGGCCCAGCACAAGCCGCCGCAAGGCCCGATCGATGCCAAGCTGTTGCCCGGGGGGCTGGTCGACCTGGAGTTCGCGGTGCATGTCGCGCAGCTGACGCGCCGGATCGCCTTCACACCGGAACTGGGCAAGGCGATCGACGCGCTGATCGCCGCCGGAGCGTTCCGGCCGGAACTGCGCCCCGCATACGATCTGCTCGCGCGTCTGCTGGTCACCGGACGGCTGGTCGCGCCCGACGCGCAGGAGCCGGCGGCGACGGCGACCCGTGCGCTGATCGCGCGGGCGGTGATGCTGCCGGATTGGGCGACGGTGCTTGCCACACTGGAAACGGTGCGCGAGAGCGTCGCGGCAAGCTGGCAGGAGAGCATCGCATGGACATCCTCCCCGACGTGACCGCGACCGGCGCGGATGGCGCGCCGTTGCGTTTGATGGACTTGCCGCGCCCGTTGGTCGTCTACTTCTATCCCAAGGACGATACGCCGGGCTGCACGCGCGAGGCGCAGGATTTTTCGGCGCTGCACGAGGACTTTGCCGCAGCCGGCGTCTGCGTGATCGGCATATCCCGCGATACCGTGGCGAAGCACGGCAAGTTCCGCGACAAGCACGCGCTGACCGTTATGCTCGCCAGCGATCTCGACGGCACCGTTACCGAGGCGTTCGGCGTGTGGGGCGAGAAGCAACTGTACGGCCGCACCTACATGGGCGTGGAGCGCGCGACCTTCCTGTTCGATGGAGATGCGCGGCTGGCACGGGCGTGGCGCAAGGTGAAGGTTGCGGGCCATGCGACGGCGGTGCTGGAAGCGGCGAAGGGGCTGTAGGCCCCCCGTTTGCAACGGCTCGGCGCACGACTCCGGCGCTTGGACGCGGGCGTCGCGCGGGGCTATTGCGCAATTAACCTTCTCGCGGGCACAAACCATTGCGTTCGCTGCGGCGGGTTTCTCGCGGTGCGGACACGGAAAAGGGGAAGGCCGGGCGTGTGTGCCGGCCACAGTCTTGATCTGGGGTTCGATGACCGACACCGCTTCTCTGCCGGCCATGCGGCCGACCGCGCGCAACGGCGCTGCCATTCCCGCACGAACGATGATGCTGCGCGGTGGCGCTGCGCTGCTCCTTGGCTTTGCCGGTTATGGTGCGTTGCAGGCGTCCACGCAGGTTGCCGCCGCCGCCGGGCTGACGCCGCAGGCCGCCGCATCGGCGCAGCGGCTGCAAACGATGGAGCACAAGGTCGAGCGGATGCAGGCGCGCGTCGCGACGATCCGCACCGCTGCACAGCTTCATGCCGACCGGATCGAGCAGCGGCAGGAATTGCTGACCGCGGCGTTGACCGGGCAGGGCGATGCCAAGCGGCTGGCGCTCGCCACGCTGGCGATCGATCCGCAGGCGACGCGCGTCGCCGCCGACGCGATCCGACCATTCCTGAAGGTTGAAAGCCGGCAGGTCGAACTGGCGCACGTTGCCGAGCGCCAGCTGCTCGATCGCTACACGCAGACCGCACGCCAGCTGCGCCAGCGCGGCATCGCGCCGGGCCGCGTCGCCAAGGCCGGATCGGCGATGGGTGGCCCGCTGGTGGAGGCCACCAGCGTCGAAGCGCGTGCAGATCTCGCCGCCGACCAGCAGTTCCGGTCGCTGTTCATGACCTGGAAGAAGCTTGATCGGCTGGAACAGGGCGTGATCGCGATCCCGTCGGTTCAGCCGGTGCAGAAGCTGCAGTTCACCAGCAACTTCGGCATTCGCTCCGATCCGTTTCGCGGCACCGCCGCGATGCACGCCGGAGTCGACATCCCCGGCCCCAGCGGCACGCCGATCTATGCCACGGCCGACGGCATCGTCAGCCATGCCGGACGACAGGGCGGCTACGGCAATCTGGTCGAAATCAACCACGGCAAGGGCATCGCCACCCGTTATGGTCACTTGTCGAAGATCATCGTCGCCGACAACACCCGCGTGAAGCGCGGTCAGTTGATTGCGTTAATGGGTTCCACCGGGCGCTCGACCGGCCCGCACCTCCATTATGAGGTCCGCATCGATGGCCATGCCGTGAACCCGGTGCCGTTCCTGACCACCGCCGACTATCTGATGGCGGCGCAGGATCGCGCAGTCGGGCAAATCCCGGTGTCGACGACCGGCCCGGTGCCACAGGACTGATCGCCGCAATCGTGACAAGGAAATGGGCCGGTTCGCGAGATGCGGGCCGGCCCTTTCCGTTCCGGTCGCGTGCGCCTATCTTCACGTGATGGCCAGCCTGATACCCGACATCGCCCTGACTCCCGCCGCCGCCGCCCGTGTCGCGGCGATCGCGGCCCGGCAGAACAAGCCCGCGATCCTTCGGTTGTCAGTGGAGGGGGGCGGTTGTTCCGGATTTCAATATCGATTCGGCTTCGCTGATGCTCCCGAAGCGGCCGATCTGGTCACCGAAACCGATGGTGTGCAACTGGTCGTCGACGACATGAGCCTCGACCTTGTTCGCGGAGCGAGTGTTGATTACGTCGAGTCGCTGGGTGGCGCGTCGTTCAAGGTCGAGAACCCAAACGCCGCCAGCGGCTGTGGTTGTGGTACCAGCTTCTCGGTGTAGTTAGACAAGCGCCGGTCGCCGTTATAGACCGGGCGGCGTGAAGATCGTCTCCTACAACGTCAACGGCATAAAGGCGCGGCTGCCGCGCTTGCTGGAATATCTCGCCGAGGGGCAGCCCGATGTGGTGTGCCTTCAGGAACTGAAATCCAGCGACGAAACCTTTCCGGAGGCCGATATCCGTGCCGCAGGTTACGGTGCGCTGTGGCACGGGCAAAAGGGTTTCAACGGTGTCGCGGTCTTGGCGAAGGGGATCGACCCTGTCGAGCGCCAGCGCGGTCTCGCCGGTGAGCCGGAGGACGAGCACAGCCGCTATCTGGAATGCTCCGTCTTCGGGCTGGTCGTCGCGTCGATTTACCTGCCGAACGGCAATCCGCAGCCGGGACCGAAATTCGACTACAAGTTGCGATGGATCGCGCGATTGCAGGAGCGCGCCCGTGCACTGCTCGCCGAGGAAGCGCCCGCGGTGCTGGCGGGCGACTATAACGTCATCCCCAATGACGACGACACGTTCTCGGTCCGCGCGATGGCAAGCGACGCCCTGATGCAGCCCGAGAGCCGCCACGGTTATCGTGCGTTGCTGGCGCAGGGATGGACCGATGCGCTGCGCACCCGTTTTCCCAAGGGCGGTGTGTGGACGTTCTGGGATTATCAGGCAGGCGCGTGGCAGCGCGATGCCGGTTTCCGGATCGACCATCTTCTGCTCAGCCCCTCTGTCGCCGACCGGCTGGCGGAGGCGGGTGTCGACAAGGAATATCGCGGTCGGGAAAAGGCCAGCGACCATGCGCCGACCTGGGTACGGTTGCGATGATCCGCACCGGCATCGCCGCCGGATGGCTGGCGATGATCGCCGTTCCCGCGATCGCGCAGGGGGCCGACGAGCCGCGTCCTCGCTTTTGCCCCAACCGCCCGTCGTTGGGCGCGAGCGGCTGCACCACCCTGCCGGGGCAAATCCAGCTCGAACTTTCGGGCATCGATTGGCAGCGGGAGGGCGATGATGACAGCCGTGAGGATCTGACGCTTTACGGCGACCTCGTCGCGAGGATCGGGGTGAGCGGAAACAGCGAGCTCCAGGTAGGCTGGACCCCGCTGGCTTCGCTCAGAACCCGTGACAGGCTGACCGGAGCGGTAAGCCGGACGACGGGGAGCGGCGACGTGACATTGGGCTGGCGGCGCTCGATCAGCCACCCCGACGGCGAAGGCATTTCCGCGGCGATCCAACCGTACGCGACGCTGCCGGTCGGTGGACGCGAGATCGGGGCAGGCGACTGGGCCGCGGGAATGGTGGTGCCGGTCTATTGGCAGATCGATGAGAAGTGGAGCGTAGACTTCACCGGACAGGCGGCCGCCGCAGTCGACGAGGATGGGCATGGACGCCACTTCGACGCGACCGGGGTGGTAGGGCTGGGCTACGCGATCAACGACGCTGTTACCGCCACCGCCGAGTTCTCCGTCGAGCGTGATCGAGATCCGGCGGATCATGACGTCCGGACACTGGCGGCGGCATCGGTGGCGTGGCGCGTAACGAAGCGAACGCAGTTGGACGTGCTGGCGGTGGCCGGACTCAACCATGAAGCGCCGGATGCGCGCGTCACTTTCGGCGGTGCCGTGCTGTTCTGACCATCGTTCGGCGTATTGCGCCGGATATTGGCGTGCTGTGCTGGTGTAACACACCTGTCATTCGCACAACGCATTGTATTCGCTAGATAAAGTCATTTGGCACAGTAGCTGCAATGTGTCCTGTGTCCCCGATCAACGGGGCAGGGAGATACGCCATGAAGACCATCGCCGCCGCTATCGTCGCCAGCCTGTTCGCCGTCGCACCCGCCACGGCCGCACCGAAGACCGCACCGTCGCCAGCCAGTACCGACCGCGCCGTTCAGCTCCAGGCCCCGACCAATGCCGCGACCCGTTATTGCTACAAGACCGAGATGACCGGCTCGCGCATCCTGTCGAAGGTTTGCAAGACGCGCGCCGACTGGAAGAACGTGGGCGTTATCGTTCCCGCCGGCTTGTGACCGATCAACGTCGCACGGGCACCAGCGGTGCCCGTCGCTGACCTCACTCAGGCTTCACAAGGTCCGTTCGTAGATCTGGTAGATCTTGTTGACGCGGCTGTCGATCGCGGTGGCGATTGAGTTCATGCCCTGGTTGTCGTCGAGCACCCATCCGATTTCGCCGCGTGACGCACCATAATGTGTGATGGAAGCGCGGCGAATCGCCTCGATCATCATGAAGGCCAGTTGCCCGGCCAGCCGCGAACTCTGCAATTCCTTGCGCACACCCATCAACGGCACCCGCATCGTCTGCACCTTCGGCTTGCGCAGCCACCACAGCAGTTTCGCCCAGCCGAACGGCAGCAGGTTGCCGTTCAGCGGGCGGATCGCCTCGTTCAGGTCGGGCAGGGTGATCATGAACGCCACCGGTTGTCCGTCCAGTTCCGCGATGCGGATCAGGTCATTGAAGACGATCGGTTTCAGCTTGACACCGACGTCCTTGATCTCGGGCGGCGTCAAGGGAATGAACCCCCAATTGTCGGACCAGGCATCGTTGAGGATGTCGAGGATGATCGCCGCCTCGTCCTCGAACCGGCGCTTGTCCACCTCCCGGATGACGATGCTTTTATTGCCCTCGCCGGACCGGATGATCCGTTTCACCAGCGGCGGGAATTCCTGCGTAATGTCCAGCTCGTACGTGACGAGCTGCTTGACGGGTGCATAACCCGCGCGCTCGATCCAGCCGCGATATTCGGGCTTGTGATGCCCCATCATGACGGTCGGCGACTGCTGATATCCCTGGATGAGGAGGCCCGGCTCCTCCCAGACCGACATGCTGATTGGGCCGAGCGCGCGCGTCATCCCCTGTTCGCGCAGCCACCCCTCGGCACGCGCCAGCAAAGCGGTGAAGATCTGCTCGTTCTCGGCATCCATCAGCCCCCATTGCCCGCAGCCGGGACCGAAGCCGCGTTCGACCGGCATCGTCAGCCCCAGCGTGTCGATGTGGGCGGAGATGCGGCCGACCACCCTTCCGTCCTGTCGCGCCAGGAACAACTGCGCGGTGGCGTGGCTGAACCAGCCATTCTTTTCCGGCGTGATCAGGCCCAGCGCCTCCCCCTTCAAGGGCGGTATCCAGTAGGGATCGTCGCGATAGAGCCGGAACGGCAAGTCGACGAACGCCTTCCGGTCGCTCTTGGTCAGGACGGGAGTGATCGAAAGCTCAGCCATATCGCCGATATGTAAGCGGCCGGTTCGATCATGGCGAGTGAACAATTGACCGAAATGGCGATCATGGCGGTCCTGTTCGCGTCACCGTCTCGCCACTATGTTAGGGTAATGGATACGACCATGAACACCATCACCCTCGACCGTGCGGCCGTCACCCCGCGTCAGCTGCGTGCCGCGATCGCCGACGACAAGGCGATGCTGAAGGCCGCGGCCGAGCTGACCCGCGATTTGGTGAAGCCGCGCCCGGCGATCTACTGGGCGGACCTGATCGCCTCTTCGCTGGTCGGTTACGCCGCGCTGGCGGCGGCGGTGATGGCGGCATCGATGTGGGCGGCGGTGGCCGCGGGCGCGGTGGCCGTGTTCGCGCTGTATCGCGGCATGAGCATGATCCACGAACTGACGCACATGAAACACGCTGCGCTGCCCGGCTTTCGCGCCGGCTGGAACGCGTTGATCGGCGTGCCGATGATGATCCCGTCGTTCATGTACGAAGGCGTCCACAACCTTCATCACGCCAAGACGCGGTACGGCACGTCGGAAGATCCCGAGTATCTGCCGCTTGCGCTGATGAAGCCGTGGACGTTACCGGCCTTCATCCTCGTTTCCGCACTGGCACCGGTCGGGCTGCTGATCCGTTTTGCGGTGTTGGCTCCGCTGTCGGCGCTGTCGCCAAAGCTGCGCGCAACGGTGATTTCCCGTTATTCGGCGCTTTCGATCAATCCGCAATTCCGCCGCCGCCTCCCTCAGGGCGACGAAAAGGCACGCTGGGATCGCGTCGAGACGGCAACCGCCGTGTGGGCGATCGCGCTGATCGCATGCACCGCTGCGGGCGTGTTGCCGTTGAAAGCTTTCCTGATCTTCCTTGCCGTCGGTTCGGGCGTGGCTCTGATCAATCAGGTCCGGACGCTGGTCGCACATCTGTGGGAGAACGAGGGCGAGGTGATGACGGTGACCGCACAATATCTCGATTCGGTCAACGTGCCGCCGCCGGCGCTGCTGCCTGCATTGTGGGCGCCGATCGGCCTTCGTTATCACGCGCTGCACCATCTGCTGCCCGGTATTCCGTATCACGCGCTGGGCGAGGCGCATCGCCGCCTCAGCGACGTGCTGGAGCCGGGTTCGCCCTATTACAAGGCGAACTATCGCGGCTTGCCGGGGCTGGTCGGGAAGCTGGCGTCCGCCACGATGCGGCTGCGCTGATCCGCCGGAAACACCGTTGAGACGGCGAGGCGACCGGGTTGGTATCCGCATCGTCTACCCACGACCGGATTACTCCTCCGTCCTCAGCAACACCGCCTCGCCGATCAGCAGGAACAGCAGGAACGGCGCCCAGGCAGCAAGAACCGGCGGGTACGCGCCGAGATTGCCCATCGCCAGCGCGAAGCTGTCCGCGACAAAATAGGCGAACCCCAGCGCCATCCCGATCACGGCGCGCACGAACAACGCGCCCGATCGCGCGATCCCGAACGCCGCGACCGCCCCCAGCAACGGCATCAACACCGACGACAGCGGCCCGGAGAGCTTGTGCCACAGCACGCCTTCCAGCGCCTTGGTCGGTCGCCCCGCTTCTTCGAGATCGCCGATCGCCTCGCGCAGACCGCGAAACGACAGCGCATCGCCATCGACATTGGCCAGCGTGAACTGATCGGGCGTCACGCCGCGCCCGACGATCGTCGCCCCAAGCGGCGTCACCTTGCCGGATGCGACATCAAAGCGCTTCGCGGGCCAGATGCGCCAGCCATCACCGTCCCGAACGCCGTTGGGTGCAGAAATCAGCCCGCGCAAACCGCCATCGGGATTGCGTTGGTAAAGGGTGACGCCACCCAGCCGCGCACCGGTACTGCGCCCGCTGATCGTGTCCGCCTGGATCAGGTCGTCGCCTGCGCGCACCCACACGTTGCTGCGATTGCCGCGGTCGATCGGCATCGTGCCGTAATTCACCTTCTGCCACGCGCCGAGTTCCGCGGTCGCCCGGCTGACCACACGGTCGTTGAAGGCGAAGGTGACGATCGCGATGCCGACGCTGGCGATCACCAGCGGGGCCAGTACCTGATGTGCGGACAAGCCCGATGCCTTCAAGGCCACGACTTCGCTGTTGGCGTTCATCGTGATGAGCGTCAGGATCGTGCCCAGCAGCACCGAAAAGGGCAGGAAGGTCGAGATCAGCTGCGGCGCACGTAACGACACGTAGCGCCACACTTCCGCATCGCCATTGCCGGCGGTCGCCAGAATACGTCCGCTCTCGCTCAGCAGGTCGAGCGTCTGAAGCACCAGTACCAGCCCGAACAGAATGCCGAAGGTCCGCGTCAGGAACAGCCGCGCCATATAGATCGCGACCGTGCGCGACGGGAACAGCGCGTTCATGCCCCGGCCTCCTTGCGGCGACGGCCGGGCAGGTAGCGCGCGACCATCGCCCATGCCTTGCCGAAGAATCGTTCCAGTGCGCCAATCGGCTGCCCGCCGGGCACGTTGGCAATCGTGTGATACATCCACAGGATCACGACGGCGAAGACGATGAACGGCACCCACAGCGCGAGCGCCGGGTCCACCGCGCCGCGTTCGCCCAGCGAGGCGGCATATTGATTGATCTTGTGATACGTGACGACCATTACGATCGACAGGAACACGCCCAGCGCGGATGTGGAGCGTTTGGGCGGCACGCCCAGCGCCACCGCCAGAAGCGGAAGCAGGAACATGGAGGCCACTTCCACCAGACGGAAGTGGAATTCCGCCCGGCTGCCGTCGCGCTGCTGTTCGCTCAGGGTCGGCGCGTGGCCCAGCTTCGCCAGTTCAGGCAGGGTGTATTCCAGGTTTTTGCCGCCACGCGTACGAAAGCTCTCGAAGCGCGGCAGGTTGATGGGCAGATCGTGCGCGGTGAAGGTCAGCGTACGCGGCGTCGTGAAATCCGGTCGATTATGGATCAGCGTGCCGTTGGTCAGGCGGAAGATGATGACGTTGGGATCGTCGGTCGCCAGGAACTGCCCAGTCGCGGCGGTCACTCCGACCCAGTCGCCCTTCGGCGTGAGGGCGTGGACGAAGATGCCCGACAATTTGCGCCCACGATCCTGGCTGCGTTCGATGCGCAGCGTCATGCGATCACCGAGATGGGTGAACTCGCCAACCTTGATCGACGCGCCCAACGCGCCGGTACGCAGCTCGAATCGCAATTGTTCGTAGGCGTAGCGAGCCTTGGGCTGGACATAGCCGACGATCGCGATGTTCAGCGCCGCCAGCACGATCGCGTAATAGAAGGGCACGCGCAGCAATCGACCATAGCTCATCCCCACCGCCCGCATGACGTCCAGTTCGCTGGATGTCGCGATGCGGCGGAAGGCGAGCAGCACGCCGAGCAACAGCCCGATCGGGATGCCGAGCCCGAGATATTCGGGTAGCAGGTTGGCCAGCATCTTCCACACCACGCTGACCGGGCCGCCCTGCGTCGCAACGAAGTCGAACAGACGGCGAATTCGGTCGAGGATCAGCAGCATCGCCGCGATCAGCAACGTCGAGAACAGCGGCAGCGCGATCAGCCGGGCCATGTAGCGGTCGATCGAGGTCATGGGCGGGGCAACGCTGCCTTTTGGCGGGTGACGGGACGACCGGCTATAGGGCGCACACCGGGGCGCGTCAGCAGGCGATTTCAGCTATTCGGCCGCCAGGGAAGTCGAATAGTCCTGGGCGGCAGCGGCGACGACCGCGCGATCGAGCGCCGTCAGGGTGAACGGCTTGCGGAGCACCGGACGATCGCCCAGAGCGACGCCGCTGTTCGCCTCCCCCGCGAAGCCCGTGACGAACAGGACGGGAATGTGCGCGAAGTCGCAAGGCAGGCTGGCCACCATCTCGGGGCCGGTCAGCGCCGGCATCAGGACGTCGGACAGGATCAGGTCGACGTGCGTCATCGACGCCAGCGTCTCGGCGACAAAGGTCGCGTCGTTGCACGCCGTCGGGCGGTGGCCGAGTTCGGCCAGTGCCTCCATCGTCGCCGCCAGAACCCGCGGATCGTCCTCGACAACCAGCACCGCCAATCCGGCGGCCATGGCGGGACGTTCGGGCAGTGGAGCCACCATCGCAGGCGCGGTCACCGCCGCGGCATGATCGCGCGGCAGCAGCAGCGTCACGGTGGTCCCCCGTCCGACCTCTGACTCGATCGTGACGTCGCCGCCAATCTGCCGCACGAACGCGAAGGTCTGGCTGAGCCCCAGCCCGGTGCCCTTGCCGAGCGGCTTGGTCGTGAAGAACGGCTCGAACACGCGGTGGAGCAGGTCGGGAGCAATCCCGCAGCCGGTATCGGTGACCGCCAGCGACAGGAACTCGTCCGTAGCCACGGTCGCGCGGGCGGCGCGGATCGTCAGCGTACCGCGGCCGGCCATCGCGTCGCGGGCGTTGACCGCCAGATTGACGAGCGTGTTCTCAAGCTGGACACGATCGGCCCGCGTGCGCCAGTCGCCGCTGTCGTCCTCAAGCCGCAACGTCATGCCATCGCCAAGCGAGCGGGCCAGCATGTCCTGCAGACCGGCGAACAGTCCCGCGGCGGCGATCGGTTCCGGATTGATGGCGGTTTCGCGGGCGAAAGCGAGCAATCGCCCCGTCAGCGCAGCGGCACGGTCCGCGCCGTCACGCGCACCCTCAAGATGGCGTGCCGCTTCCACGGCGCCGGGCGGAAGATTGCGTCCGGCCAACTCGATCCCGCTCACAACGACCGCCAGCATGTTGTTGAAGTCATGCGCGATGCCGCCGGTCAGCTGGCCAACGGCTTCCATCTTCTGCACCTGGCGCAATCGGGCCTCTTGCGCCCGCAACTCCTCGGTCGCGCGGGCCACCGCCGCGGCCAGTTCGTCGGCGCGGAGCCGTTCGCTGTCGGCCTCGGCCTGCGCGATCGTGCGACCGGCCAGCGCCTCCATCATGATCCACGCCATCGTAATGCCGCCGCCGACCAGCAAGACGCCGAACAGCGCCAGCACCTTGGCGATCGTCGTGGACCGGCGGACCGACGCCTTGGCCTGTGTCGTGCGCATCTCCAGCAGCAAGCGCTCGTCGGTGATGATGCCGTTGAGCGCGTCGTTGATGCGGGTGAGCGAATCGCTCCGCCTTACCTGGTAGAAGCGGGCGAGCGCCTGGCTGTTCTGCCCGTAATTGGTGCTGAGCGCCGTGAGCGCCAGTTCCTCGCCACGCTTGTCGAACGCCACCAACAGCGCGGCGACATGCCACCGCTGTGCGTCATTGTCCCTGGTCAGCTTGGCCAGCCGTCGAACCGCCTGCTGCGCGCCGCGCCAGTCGTCGTAATAGATCTGGCCGAGCTGCTGATCGCCCGAGATGACATAGCGGCCCAGCGATGCTTCTGAATGCGCGATCGTCCCTTGCGCGGTGCGCGCCAGGATCATGACGTTGTAGCTGTGCCGTTGCGAGGCCAGCGCCCGATCGCGCTGACCGTTCGCCTCCGACAGCGTAATGACCAGCAGACCCAGCACCACCGCGCCCGCGATCGCCATCGCGACCAGCGCGATCGTGCGCCAGGACTGGCTTAGCCGCTGCATGAGGTCGTCGCGATCGATCACGCGCGGATTCTAGGTTAACAACCGTTAACGAAAGGCAAACATCGCGTCATCCCGTCGCACCGGCAAGTCGACCCGCCGCCTCGAACATGTCGATGACGCGGACGATCTGATCCGACGTATGTTCGGCGCAGATCGAGCAGCGCAGCAGGAAGGTGCCCGAGGGAGTGGCGGGCGGGCGGGCGACGTTGACGTACAGCCCGGCTTCCAGCAACGCCTGCCACATGACCACCGCCTGTTGCTGATCGCGCAGGATCACCGCCACGATCGCCGAGTCGCACGTGTCGGTACCGAGCGCGAAGCCGAGCCGCTTCAGTCCGGCGTGCAACTGGCGCGCATTGCTCCACAGCCGCGCGCGCTTGTCGTGCGCGGTCATCAGCTTGCGCACCGACGTCGCGGCGGTCGCCACCACCGACGGTGGCAGCGACGCGGTGAAGATGTACGGCCGGCACGAGAAGCGCAGGCCCTCGAATCTGGGATGGTTGGAAATGCAGAAGCCGCCGACCGTCCCGACCGACTTGGAGAAGGTGCCGATCACCAGATCGACGTCCTCGCCCAGCACGAGCCCCTGCGCTTCGTATACGCCGCGGCCGTGCTCCCCGAAGAAGCCCATCGAATGCGCTTCGTCGACGAGCACCATGCAGCCGTGCTTCTTCGATACCTCGACCATCTCGCGCAGCGGCGCGATGTCGCCGAGCATCGAGTAGACGCCCTCCAGCACCACCAGCTTGCCCGGCTCCTTCGGCAAGCGGCCGAGCCGCTTGTCGAGATCCTCCACCGAATTGTGCCGGAAACGCACGACCTCGGCATCGCCCATCTTGCAGCCGTCGTAAATCGACGCGTGGCTGTCCGCGTCGAGGATCACGTATTCGCCGCGTCCCGCGATCGTGGAGATCGTGCCGAGGTTCGCCTGATAGCCGGTCGAGAAGACGATCGCCCCGTCCGCACCGTAGAATTCCTTCAGCGCGTCCTCTGCCTCGACATGGTCGCGGAACGTGCCGTTGAGCATCCGGCTGCCGTTGGTGCCGCTGCCGAACTGTTCCAGCGCACGGGTACCTGCCGCGATCACGTCCGGATCGAACGTCATGCCCATGTAATTGTAGGTGCCGAGCAGGATCGTCTCCTTGCCACGGATCACCGCCGTCGTGGGGGAGAGGACTTGCTCCATCACGATTCCGAACGGATCGCGCACGCCCGATGCCATCAACGCATCGCGTTCGGCGAGCAGCGGATCGAACTTCGCGAACAGATCGCGCGAGGCCGGCACCACGGCCGGCTCGGCAGGCAGTGCTTCGGGCTGGAGGCCGGTTTCGGTCATCCGTTTCAGCCCTTCAGCTTCTCGACCGCATCGGCCAACTGGCCGACCGTCTCGATCTCGGCCTGCATGTTCATCGTGATGATGATCTCGAATTCGTCCTCGATCGCGGCGACGAAGTCCATGACGGTCAGCGAATCCCATTCCAGGTCGCCCTGGAACGTGGTCGCTTCGGATACGGTCACGCCCTTCTTGTTGAAGGGTTCGATCTGCGCGCGGAGCGTGTCGAGAATGTGGGTACGATCGGTCATGGGTGTGCTTTGGCCCCGAAATGCGGCGTTTGTCGGGCTTCGCTATAGCAAGCCGTGGGCGCGATACCATCGTGCCGTGTCGGACAGGCCGTCGTCCGTGGCGATCCGTGCACGCCAAAGGGCAGGCGGCGGCGCTTTGGCGGGGTCGGCGCTCCAGTCGGGATGGATCATATAGGCGACCCGATCGGCGGTCAGCTTCGCATCGTGGCCGCGCACCAACCGGTCGGCGCCCGCGGCGGTGCGCAGTAATGCGGCGGGAAGCGGGACGGGCAACACCCGTCGCCCTACCGCGCGTCCGATCGCCCGTCCGAACGCGGTATAGCCGATCGCGCCGCTGGCATCCGCCGGCTCGTAGGTCGCCGCGTCGCCCGGCGACGTGGCCAGCGCGAGCAGCAGGTCGGCCAGGTCGGCGGCATGGATGATCGACAGCCGCCCGCGCGGCGGCAACGGCACGATGCGCAGCCGCCGCGCGGCGCGGAACAGATCGCGCTGCTCCATGTCGCCGGGGCCGTACACGCCGGGGGGGCGAACGATCGTCCACGACAGGCCGCTGTCGCGGACCACATCCTCGGCCCCCGCCTTGGACCAGCCGTAATGCGACAGCGACGGCTCGCGCGCGGCCAGCGACGAGACATGGACGAAGCGTCGCACGTTCCAGGTGCGTGCGGCCTCCACCACCGCCCGTGTCCCCGCGATATTGGCGGCGGCGAAGGCGGGGCGATCGGGCGCGTTGACCGATCCCGCGACGTGGATCACCGCATCGGCGGTCGAGACCAGCGCCGATACGGCATCGGCATCCTCCAGCGCGCCCGCGATCCACGTGACGCCGGTGCGGGGCGGTTGCGGACGGCGGGCCAGCGCGCGAACCTGATGCCCGGCGGCCAGCGCACCGTCGATCACATGGCCGCCGACGAATCCGGTGCCGCCGGTGACCGCGAGGATCACAGCAGCGCCATGTGGTTGCGATGGACCAGCGCCGCCCGCGGCGCGTAGCCGAGCAACGCCTCATGCTCGTCACTGCGCCGCCCCAGCAGCCGCATGGCATCGGCGGCGTCATATTCGGACAGGCCGCGGGCGATCGCACCATCCGGTCCGGCGATCGTTATCAGGTCGCCCCGCACAAAGGCGCCCTCGACGCGGATCGAGCCCGCCGCCAGCAGGCTGCGCCCCTCGGTCAATGCGCGCGCCGCGCCGGCATCGACATGGATCGCACCGGCGGCGGTCAGCCCGCCCGCCAGCCACGCCTTGCGCGCCGGAGCGCTGCGTTCGGCAACGAACAGCGTGTGGCGTGCGTCGGTGGACAAGGGGTGGTCGATTCGACCGGAGGCGATCGCAAGGCCCGCGCCTGCCGCATTCGCGATTCGCGCCGCCGCGATCTTCGACACCATGCCGCCCGAACCCATTCCCGATGCGGAGCCGCGATCGGCCATCGCCTCGATCACGCCGTTGATACGTTCGACCCGGGCGATGTGCCGTGCGCCCGGAAGCGCCGGGTTGCGATCGTAGAGACCGTCGATGTCGGACAGCAGCAGCACGCCCTGCGCGCCCGCCGCCTGCGCGATCCGCGCCGCCAGCCGATCGTTGTCGCCGAAGCGGATTTCCTCGGTAGCGACCGAATCGTTCTCGTTGATGACGGGCACGGTGCCGAGTTGCAGCAATCGACCCAGCGTTGCGGCGGCATTGAGGTAACGGCGCCGCTCCTCCAGATCGCCCAGCGTCACCAGCATCTGTGCGGCGGTGAGCCCCTGCGCCGCGAGCACGTCCGCCCAGACGCCGGCCAGCGCGATCTGCCCGGTAGCGGCGGCGGCCTGCGCATCCTCAAGGCTGGCGCGTCCGCCCTTGGCGAGGCCCAGCCGCCGCGCACCCAGCGCGATGGCGCCCGACGACACGACCGCCACCTGCTGACCTGCGGCGGCCCGCTTCGCGATGTCGCGAGCGACACCCTCCAGCCACGCACGCCGCACCCCGCCGGCCGGATCGACGAGCAGCGCCGAGCCGATCTTCACGATCAGCCGCGGGCAGGTGGCGGGAGGGAACAGCGTCATGACACGGACAGCGTTAGCCATGCCCCCCGCGCCCAGCAATGGCGTCAGCGGATCAATCGCCAATGCTGGTTTGGAGAGGAGCCGCAGCCCCACAGCCGGATCGCCGCGCCCGCGGCAAGGTTACCGGCATTGTCGAGGCAGTTGCGGGTCGCGCGGTTGCGCAGCAGGAACCAGCCGTCGCCGGTCGGTATCATCTCCCATCGCTGCGCGGGCATCGTCGCGGGTGCGGCGAGGGTCGCCGCGACGCCGTCGCCGGTGCCGCTCGCCTGGATCATGCGGCCATCCGCGACATTGGCGAGCGTGATGAACCCATCCGCGAAAACGGTGCGCCATTGCTGAATGCCCCCGCCGACGGAAGGTCCCTGCGACGGTACGTCGGCGGCGGCGGCCGCCTGCAGGACGATGCTGCTCGACCTGTTCTGGAAACGGCGAGTTCCCGCGATCGCCGCGGTCGCGTCGCCGCCGCGCCCCATGTCGACGACCTGTGCGCTTACCAACTGCGTGTTGCGCTGGGTCTCGCCGAACTCGTTGTCGTAGTTCAGTCCGTACGGCCAGAAATGCTGGCCATCGGCGTTCAGCCACGCCGTGGGGCCTTCGTACGCCGTGATCCGTGCGACCGTCAGCGCGCCGGTGAATCGGCCAGCCTGTACCTGCCGGCCCCATTCGCCGACCGAGCCGGAGCCGAGCCAATGCGCCAGTTCGTGCAGGGCCACCCGCCGGCCGATCGACCCGCCGAACCGGATCGTGCCGAGATAGCTCGCGTCCGCCGTCCGCACACCCGCATTGTAGGCGACGTTCACGTTGCCGTAGAACGCGCCGAGCGCATTGGCGTGATCGACCGCGAAATCCATTGCGTCGCGGATCGCGGCTGCTTTGTCGGCCGGGGTGTCTGGCGCCAGCGTGTAGCCCAGCGAGCCCAGCGTATAGGGTACCACGGCGACGGGGGACGGCGCCGACGCCGGCGTCGGCGCAGGCGAGGGCGTCGGCACCGGTGATGGGGTGGGCGACGGTGCGGGCGTCGGCGTGGGCGACGGGGACGCCGCGGGCGCCGGAGTCGTGCCACCCGCGGGCTGGCCCCCATCGCCACCGTCGCCGCCACCGCACGAGGTCAGTAGAGCGAGACCCGCCAACCCGACCAACGTTCGAGTCATAATCTGCATTATAAATCCACCCTTCCCCTGCATCTATAGGGTGGTGGATCGGCGGACGCGAGGAAGGGGCGTTATTTCAGTTGGCCGGTCAGACCGGCGACCATTCCAGCGTCGCTTCCTCGCCATCGTCGTCGACCGGGCGATCCGCGGTCGGAATCGCCTCCAGCAGGCGATCCAGCGCCCAGTCGACGCCCACGCCGCTAGCTCCCGAGATCGGGATGACCTCCGCACCGCTCGCCTCTTCGAGTTCTGCGGACAGCGCGGCGATCAGTTCGTCGTCGAGCGTGTCGATCTTGTTGAGCGCGACCACCACCGGCTTCTCGTCCAGCCCGCCGCCATAGGCCGCCAGTTCGCCGCGGACGATGCGATAGCTTTCGGCGACGTCCGCATCATTGGCGTCGATCAGGTGGAGCAGCACGCGGCATCGTTCGATATGACCGAGGAACCGGTCACCGATGCCGGCACCCTCGGCGGCGCCCTCGATCAGGCCGGGGATGTCCGCGACCACGAACTCGCGCTGCTTGTGGCGGACCACGCCCAACTGCGGACGGGTGGTGGTGAAGGCATACGCACCGACCTTCGCCTGCGCATTGGTGACCTGGTTGATGAAGGTCGACTTGCCGGCGTTGGGCAGCCCCACCAGGCCGGCGTCGGCGAGCAGCTTCAGCCGCAGCCAGATCCACGCCTCCTCATACGGCCAGCCGGTGCCGTGCTGGCGGGGCGCGCGATTGGTGGAGGTCTTGTAACTGGCGTTCCCGCGCCCGCCGTCGCCGCCGCGAAGGAAGGTGATTCGCTCCCCGACGCGGGTCAGGTCGGCCAGCAGCGTGCGTTCCTCGTCGTCCGCAAGGATCTGTGTGCCGACGGGGACCCGGATGACCAGATCGTCGCCGCCGCCGCCGGTGCGGTTGCTGCCCGACCCGCCCAGCCCGCGCGGTGCGCGGAAATGCTGGGTGTAGCGGAAGTCGATCAGCGTGTTCAGCCCGGCGACGGTTTCGAACACGATGTCGCCGCCCTTGCCGCCGTTCCCGCCATCGGGGCCGCCGTATTCGATGTACTTTTCGCGCCGGAAACTGACGGCGCCGGGACCACCCGCACCAGAGCGGACGAAGATTTTGGCTTGATCGAGAAAATGCATGGCACGTCCCGTACCGCTTTAGCGCCGCTAAAGCGACATCGGAGCGTGCCCGGAACGCAGCCCGCATAGGGTCGGGCCGCCCGCCAGCGATGAAGAGGAAATTTCGTGAGTGACCATCCCATGCCCGCAACCGGGCAGCGTTCGTTCGCCGACACAATCGAGGTGATCTACGTCGGAGCCGTTCCAGCGGCGGCGGTGCTGGCCTTCGTCACCCAGCCCTTGCTTCGCCTTGCCGATCCGGACTGGCTTTTCTATGCCGGACTATGGGGTGCAGGAGCGATCGCGATGCTGGCAGGCGCCCGCTATGTGCGGCCGGACCGCCTCCGCCGTGTGGTGTTCTGGATCTACATGATCATCCCCTTGATCGCGTTGGTCATCATCCCGGCCCGCGCACTGGAGAAGGCGAACTGGAACGACCTGCGTTGCGCCCGCATCGAAACCGCGATGCTGCACCCCGACCCCGAGACGCGCGACGACCTGCCTGATGTATTCCAGGCACTTGGGTGCCGCCCGCAACGCACAACCCCGCCGGGAGCGCGGAACCGGCCCAAGGTGTTGGCTGCCGCGCTCGATGCGGAAGTCAGCCTGACAAAGCCGAAAGCGACCGTCCAACGCTGATCGATCGTCCAGCGGCGGCGCGCTACTCGGTCGCGGCCCGATCCCGCAACAGCATCTGCCCCGCGAGCGCCCGCGCCCGGTCGCGGGGCAGGCCCAGCGCGCGGGCCATCGGCCCGCCCAGCAAGGCGTCGCCGAGCGCCGCCAGCACCAGCTGCAACGTCTCGTCCCTGATCGGGGCGTCGGGGCGCTGTTCCTCGCGCGACAAATCCTCGACGAGGTCGTGGACCGCGCTGAGGATCGGATCGAGCGCGTCCTGGTTGCCGTTCAGGATCATCCAGCTGGCGAGCGCGCCTGCGCCGTTGCGGCCGAATGCGTCGAAGACCACGTCTACCAGCTCCGCCGGGTCCTTGCGTTCGCGCGACCGGCGCACCGCCTCGCGAATCGTGCCGACGACATGCGCGGCGATCCGTTCGATCAGCGCCTGCTGCAAGCCGGCGGCGGAGCCGAAATGGTGAAGCAGATTGGCATGCGTGCGCCCGATTCGCGCCGCCACCGCTTTCAGCGTCACCGCCTGCGGCCCTTGCTCGACCAGCAACGTGCGCGCCGCCTCCAGCGCCGCATCGCGCGACGCCGCGGGACTGAGCCGCCGGCGCGGGGTTGCAATGGATACCGACGGCACCTAATTGACACCAGTGTAAGTTAACGGACGCACTCGTCCGTAGTGGAGGTTTCCGTGGCGAAAGCAACCACCCCGGCCGACCTGACGATCAGCCCGCGCGACCGCCGGTTCGGTCGCGGTCGGTCGATTCGGCGCTGGTGGCTGAACGACGATCCCTATGCCACCGCCTTCTACAATGCATTGTCGGTGACGTTCCCCAAGGGAGAGGGGTTCTTCGTCGACAGCGTGCGTCGGTTCCGCGAGGGCACGCCGCCGCGGCTGGCGCGCGAGATCAACGCCTTCGTGAAGCAGGAGGTGATCCACACGCGCGAGCATGTCGCGTTCAACCGCCACGTCGTGGATCAGGGGTATGACACGGCCCTGCTGGAGCGCGACGTTGATGCGGCATTGGCGCTGACGAAGGGACGCCCGCCGATCGGAAGCCTGGCGGCGACCAGCGCGCTCGAACATTTCACGGCGATGCTGGCGCACGAACTGATCGCCGACCCCCGGCATCTGGCGGGCGGCGACGAGCAGGCACGCGCGCTGTGGCTGTGGCATGCCGCCGAGGAGATCGAGCACAAGGGTGTCGCATATGACACGTGGCTGCACGCGACGCGCGACTGGCCCCGCTTCACCCGCTGGCGGGTCAAGGCGTTGGTGATGCTGATCACGACGTGGCGATTCGTCCATGGCCGCGCGCGCGGCATGGCCGAATTGTTGCGGCAGGACGGCCTGACCGGGCCGAAGGTGTGGGCGCGGATGTTCTGGTACGCTTTCGGCAACCCCGGCATGGCGCGAAAGGTGGCGCGGGTGTGGGCGGCTTATTTTCTGCCCGGCTTCCACCCATGGCAGCACGACGACCGTGCGCTGATCGCGCTGGCCGAGAGCGATTACGAGGCGGCGGTGCTGCCGCGCGCGGCGGCATAGCGCGGCGACCTGTGCGCGCGACGCCTGGGCTGACGGCTGGAAGTTGACAAAGCTTACACCACGTCGCGCTCCGCAACACTTCCCCCGCGCGGCCGGCGAGGGCGGCGGCTCGCGTAACATGCGTAGCGGGATGTGACGGGCGGCCATCGTCGCGGACGATAGCCGCGGACGGCCGTGTAGGACAGCGCGCGGCCGGCGAACGGCATCCGGGAAAGCGGCTGACATCCGCAGTCTGCGGCGAGATCGCCGGTGCCGCCGCCCGTCATACGTCCGTCATGGGGGGCGGTCACCGCACCGCAGCGTGATCGAGACAATCCGCGATGACCTTCAAAATCGCCTTTTTCTGCCCGGACGTACCTCCATCCCACATGTCATCATGTTTCGCAGGTACGTCGACGATCAGCATGCCCATAGCCTGCTGCTCGGTCCATGATGGCAGAACGCCCCGATCGACCTCGAAGTCGCTGGATCGAAGCGAGCAGACCTTTGGGCGACTTGTTCGCGGCAACCGCATCCTTCGATTGTCCAGCGAGATTGCGGCCGTCACGGCTTCAGGATGCTCGGATCGACAAAGCCCCGGCGCGCCATCTCCGCGATCACGAACCTGATGCTGTCGGCTCCGATCCGCCAAACCGGCCGCCGCAGCTTCGCGAGGTCGCCACTGTTCGCCATCGGCGGATCACCGGGCCGCTCCTCGTGCTCAACGGAGGCGACGACATAACCCTTTGCGACCAGGTCATTTGCGATGAATGTATGGTCCTTCGCGTGCCCGCCATGGCCATGGGATATGACAGCCAAAGGTTTCGGCAGTACCGTCGATACCTTGCCGAACATCAGGATAGTCACAGGTCGTTGTCGGGCTGTGTCGATTAGCGTCAACGACACCGGAGTGGCCGAGGTCGGAAGTCGATGACGGTCGGAAACACAGCCGGCGAGGCATAGCAAGACAAGTAGACCACGGGACAGCATGGCACATCCCCAGCACGGTCGCTTGGATGGCATTGCGAATAGAAGCCGGCTTTATTCCGGCCCGATCATCTCCGGCACATGTGATGCCTCCCTTCCATGGAATCGTCCTGCAATATGTCCGGGGCGGGGAAGCGGGCGATGATGTGTCGACCACTTGAGGAACCGCGATCGAGGCATCGTCGGTGCGCGCTACGACGGCGTCGCCGGCCGTGATGGAGCGGGGTGCGGCCTTATCTTACGCTGCGATCGGCATCGCCAGTTCGTTTCGCGCGGCATCGGCGTCGAGATCGAGCGCGAAGTCGATCGCCTCGACCAGGCCGCCGTGTGCCAGCGCGTGGCGCTGCGACCGACCGGTCTGGACGAAGCCGAGCTTGCGCAGGACGTGGCCCGACGCCGGATTGTCCGCGTGGTGATATGCGGCGATGCGCGTGACGGGCAGGGCGTGGCGCGCGATGTCGATGACGGCGCGCGCAGCCTCCGTCGCGTAGCCGCGGCCCCAGGCGTCGGGGGTCAGCCAATAGCCGAGTTCGTGATCGCCCGCGTCGGTGCGTTGCAACCCGATCCCACCGATCAGGCGGTATCCGGCGCAACGCTCGATGATGACGAAGCGTGCGTCGGCGGCGGTGTGCGGCAACGACAGGAACGCTTCCGCATCGCCCAGTGCGTAGGGCCAGGGCGCGCGGGCAAGGCGGCGCACGACCGCCTCATGGCCGATCGCGCGCGCGAGTGCGGGCGCGTCCTCCAGCCAGCCCGGCCGCAACGTCAAACGGGGCGTCAACGCAAACATGCTCCATCTCCTTCGACAGGCCGTGCCACGCAACCATGACGATGGCGCGACAACGGGCATCAGGGGCAGGGAGCATGAAAAAAAGGGAGCCGGGGCGGACCCGTCTCCCTTGTCTGGCTGGGTTCCGTCTGGAACCCCGGGTCACCCTGGTGGGCAACCCGTGTGGTCACCCCATGTTACTCGGCCGCAGCCGCAATCATATCGACCGAGCAGAATTTACGGCCCAGCTTGCCATCGTGGAACACCACGCGACCGTCGACGAGCGCGAACAGCGTGTGATCCTTGCCGATGCCGACGTTGCGGCCCGGATAGAATTTGGTCCCGCGCTGACGCACGAGGATGTTGCCGGCGATCGCTTCCTGACCACCGAACTTCTTCACGCCGAGGCGACGACCGGCCGAGTCACGACCGTTGCGCGACGAACCGCCTGCTTTCTTATGTGCCATTGCTTTTGCTCCTTCGCGCTACTGGCTCAGCCGACCGAAACGATCTTGAGGATCGTGTGGTTCTGGCGATGGCCGTTGCGGCGACGATAGTTGTGACGGCGACGCTTCTTGAAAACGATCACCTTCTCACCCTTTGCCTGGGCGATGATCTCGGCGGCGACCGTCAGGCCCGCGACGTCTTTCAGTTCCGTGCCCTCGCCAGCGAGCAGCACGTCCCCGAGCGTCACGGACGCGCCGGCCTCGCCCTCGATCTTCTCGACGACGATCTTGTCTCCGGCGGCGACGCGATACTGCTTGCCGCCCGTGCGCACGACTGCGAACATGGCTACGTTCATTCCTTCAACGGGAATTGCTTCCCAAATGTCATGGACCGCGTCGGGCGCGCCGATGCGGTTGAAGGGCGGCGAGTAAGGTGCGACCCCGCCGGTGTCAACCGATTCCCTGAAAGGAACCGCGCGCCGCCGGTCAGTGGCGGTGCAACGGCTTCAATCCGTAACGCCCGTCCGCCAGCCGGTCGAACAGCCCGGCGATCGCGGGATGCTCGACGGGTTCGTCGCTGTCGTCATGCTCCAGGTTCTGCTGGCTGACATAGGCGACGTAGCTCGATTCCATGTTCTCGGCGAGCAGGTGGTAGAACGGCTGGTCCTTGCGCGGGCGCAGCGTTTCGGGGATCGATTGATACCATTCCTCGCTGTTGGCGAAGACCGGATCGACATCGAAGATCACGCCGCGGAAGTCGAGCATGCGGTGGCGCACCACTTCACCAATCGCGAAGCGGGCATGGGCGATCGGCGGAGCGACCGGATCGTTGTCGGGGCATGGGTCAGCCAGCGTGTCGCAGGTCATGGTTCGTATCTAGTGCGGAAATCTTGCCGCACAACACGAGATGCGCTTGCGTCGGGTGCGACGGCAGGGTAGGGGCCGCGCCTCGACCTGCCACCGGGTGCGCCGACCGGCCCCCTGGTGACCCTCGCGGAGAGGTGGCAGAGTGGTCGAATGCACCGCACTCGAAATGCGGCGTGCCCTCACGGGTACCGTGGGTTCGAATCCCACCCTCTCCGCCACTTACGCTTTCCAGCAAGCAATGATCGATGGCAGCGGTTCGTCGGTTCGTTCGAAACGGCGGCTCTGCGTTCGATGCCGGGTGCGGCGGGCCGGGCGTGATGGGCATCCCCTCAGCCGGTATCGTACCCCCGACATGCGACGCGCTTGCGCGGCGCGGGCTTCTCTGCATGGTATGTAACTCAGGGAAGGGGCCGATGATGAACGATGCCGATGCCGATGCGGAGCGGATCGCCGCCGATCCACGCTATATCGCGCTGGTGCGACAGCGCGGGCGGTTCACCTGGACGCTGACGGGCGTGATGCTGGCGGCGTACCTCGGCTTCATCCTGTTGATCGCATTCGACAAGGACCTGCTTGCACGACCGATCGGCGCAGGAGTGACCTCGATCGGGATCGTCATCGGCTTCGGGGTGATCGTGCTGGCGATCGTGCTGACGGGCATCTACGTGCGCCGCGCCGCGCGGGTGTTCGATCCGCTGACCCAAGCGCTTCGCGGCGAGACACGCGCGTGAGGGCGGTGGCCGTGCGGGCCGTCGCGACGGGCGTGGCGCTGCTGCCGGGTACGGCATCGGCGGATGCGATCGCCGGGCAGACGGTGCAGCAGGCGACGAACTGGACCGCGATCGCGATGTTCGCGGTCTTCGCGTTGCTGACGCTGGCGATCACCCGCTGGGCGGCGCGGCGGACGCGCACGGTCAACGACTTCTACACCGCCGGCGGCGGGATCACCGGGTTCCAGAACGGGCTGGCGATCGCGGGCGACTATATGTCGGCGGCCTCGTTCCTGGGCATCTCCGCGCAAATCTTCGCGGATGGCTATGACGGGCTGATCTACTCGATCGGCTTTCTGGTCGGCTGGCCGGTGATCCTGTTCCTGATGGCCGAACGGCTGCGCAATCTGGGCCGCTACACGTTCGCGGACGTCGCCAGTTTCCGCTTCGCGCAACCGCCGGTCAGGACGTTCGCGGCGATCAGCACGCTGACGGTGGTGCTGTTCTACCTGATCGCGCAGATGGTCGGCGCAGGACAGCTGATCAAGCTGCTGTTCGGGCTGCGTTACGAATATGCGGTGGTGATCGTCGGCGTCCTGATGACACTGTACGTGCTGTTCGGCGGCATGACCGCGACGACATGGGTGCAGATCGTCAAGGCGGTGCTGTTGCTGGGCAGCGCGACGTTCATGGCGCTGGTGGTGATGGCGCAGTTCGGCTTCTCGTTCGAGGCGTTGTTCGCACGCGCCGTGGCGGTGAAGACCGGGCTGGCGACCGCCGCCGGCATCGGCCCGGCCGAGGCGGCCGCGCGGGGCGGCTCGATCATGGGGCCGGGCAACTTCATCAAGGATCCGGTATCGGCGGTGTCGTTCGGGCTGGCGTTGATGTTCGGCACCGCCGGTTTGCCGCATATCCTGATGCGCTTCTTCACTGTGCCGGACGCGCAGGCGGCGCGGCGCTCCGTGCTGTGGGCAACCGGATGGATCGGCTATTTCTACCTGCTGACGTTCATCATCGGCTTCGGCGCGATCGTGCTGGTAGCGACGCAGCCGCGCTATCTCGACGCGGCCGGCGGATTGCTGGGCGGTGGCAACATGGCGGCGATCCATCTGGCGCATGCGGTCGGCGGCAACCTGTTCCTGGGCTTCATCTCGGCGGTGGCGTTCGCGACGATCCTGGCGGTGGTGGCCGGATTGACGCTGTCCGGTGCGTCGGCGGTCAGCCACGACCTCTATGCGACGGTGGTCCGCAAGGGGGATGCCGATCCCGCAGCGGAGTTGCGCGTATCGCGGCGCACCGTGCTGGTGCTGGCGGTGGCGGCGATCCTGCTCGGGATCGTGTTCCAGAAGCAGAATGTCGCGTTCATGGTCAGCCTGGCGTTCGCGGTGGCGGCGTCGGGGAATTTTCCAGTGCTGCTGCTCTCGCTGTTCTGGAAGGGGTGCACGACGCGCGGCGTCGTGGCGGGCGGGACGCTGGGGCTGGTGCTGGCGGTCGGATTGACGGTGCTTTCGCCGGCGGTGTGGGTGACCATCCTCGGCCATGCGACCGCGGTGTTCCCTTATTCCTCGCCGGCGATCTTCTCGATGCCGGTGGCGTTCTTCACGATCTGGCTGGTGTCGACGCTGGACCGCAGCCCGCGCGCGGCGATCGACCGCGGCGGGTATCTGGCGCAGCGCGTCCGCGCCGAGACCGGGATCGGCGCGGCCACGGCGTCGACGCACTGACGGTCACTTCGGTGGCGTGGCGGCCCGGTAACGGTCGAACCACGCCACGATCGCCGATGCCTTGGCCGCCGATTGCGACGGGCGCGCGGTGAAGCCGCCATGGCTGGCGCCGGGCACCTTGACCAAGGCGGTCGGCACCCCCCGGATCTGGAGCGCGGCATAATATTGCTCGGATTCGGAAACCGGCGTGCGGTAATCGTCGCTGCCGACCACCACCAGCGTCGGCGTCTTGACGTTGCCGACGAGGCTGAGCGGCGAGCGGTTCCAGTAATCCATCGGATCCTCCCATGGCAGCTTCGCGAACCAGTAGCGCGACGTGAACAGCGTATTGTCCATCGTCAGTGCTTCGCTGGTCCAGTTGATGACCGGCTTCTGCGTGGCGGCTGCCTTGAAGCGGTCGGTCTTGCCGACGATCCAGGCGGTCAGCACCCCGCCGCCCGATCCGCCGGTGACGAACAGATTGTCGGGATCGGCGGTGCCATCCGCGATCGCTGCGTCCACCGCGGCGATCAGGTCGCCGTAATCGTCGGCGGGATATTTCTTGTCGATCAGATTGGCGAATTCCGCCCCGTACGAGGTCGACCCGCGCGGGTTGGTCCACAGCACCGCATAGCCGGCCGCGGCGTATAGTTGCACATCGGTGGCGAAGCCCGGTCCATAGGCGCTGTTCGGGCCGCCGTGGATTTCGAGGATGAGCGGCAGCCGCGCACCGGGCGCGCGGCCCGGGGGCGTGGCAAGCCACGCGTCGATCGGCCGGCCGTCCGGCGCGGTGACCGCGATCTTTCGGACGGGGGCGAGCGCCTTGGCAGCGGTCATCACCGCGTTCAATTGGGTCAGGCGGCGCGACGTCCCGCCGGTGCGTACCCAGATGTCCGCCGGCGCCCCCGCGTCGCCGCCGGTATAGGCGATCGTGCCGTTGCGCGAGACCGAGAACTCGCCGCCGGTATAGGGACGGTCGAGCCCGCCACCCGCGACATTGTCGACCAGCGGCGTCAGCCGGCCGTCGAGCGCGACGCGCGCGAGCTTGCGGTGCCCGTGGTCGTCGTAGCTGGCATAGAGGCTGCGCCCGTCCGCGGCCCAGACCGCATCCTCGATGGACCGGTCGAGCGCGGCGGTCAGCGATCGCGGCGCGGCACCATCGCGTGCGCCGACGTACAATTGCGTGTTCTCGTAGCTGCGTCGCCGGTCGTCGAAGCCGAGCCAGGCGATGCGCGTGCCGTCGGGGGAGACGCGCGGTTGCGCGTCCGGCCCGTCGCGGGTGGTGAGCGTGCGCAGCGCACCACTGACCACGTCGACCGCGATCACGTCCGAGTTCATCACCTGACGTTCCGCGTCCGGACCGCGAATGGCGGCGAACACGATCTCACGGCCGTCCGGCGCCCATGACAGGGGACCGCCATCGTCGAATGCGCCGAAGGTCAGCTGCCGCGTCGCCCCGCCATCCGCGGCGACGACGAACAGATGATCGCGACCGGGCTTGACGTAGCCGGGGCCGTCGTTGCGATAGTTGACGCGGTCGATGACGGTCAGCGGCTCGGCCCATTTCGCGCCTTCCGGACGGGGCGGCGCCTTGCCGAGCGTGGTCGCCTCTCCGGCGACGGTCGCGACATAGGCGAGGCGGGTGCCGTCCGGCGACCATGTCAGCGCCTGCGGATCGCCGGGGAAACCGGTCACCCGCGCGCTTGCGCCGGTGGCGATCCAGCGAACGAACAGCTGCGACCGATCACCATCGCCCGCGACATAGGCGACACGCGTGCCGTCCGGCGACCAGCGCGGGCTGGAGCCTTGCGCGGCGAACGGCGACTGACGACCGGTGGCGACGTCGATCAGCCACAGCGACGATGCCATGCGGTCGGTCATCACGTCGGCGGTGCGACGGACGTAGACGATCGTCCGCCCGTCCGGGCTGATCTGCGGATCGGCGGCGATCGACAGGCCGAACAGGTCGCTGCCCGTGAAGGCGCGGGTCGGCGCGTCGGCAGGTGCGGCATTCTGTTGCTGTTGCTGTTGCGCGGCGACGGGGGTGGCGGTGAGCAGGGCGATGGCAAGGGTAAGGCGCAACGTCGGTTTCCTTGGCAGAAGCTGTGATTCGATCGAAACGGGCGCTGGCGTCAGCCGTCGTTCGGCGTCGCCTTCGCGATCGTGCCGCGATGCATGACGAAATCGACGTGGCGCAGCCTGGAGACGTCCTGAAGCGGGGAGCCGGTCACGGCGATGATATCCGCAGTCTTGCCGGGGGCAAGCGTGCCGATATCGTCGCGCCCGAGCAGTTCGGCTGCTCCCACCGTCGCCGCGACGATCGCCTGCGTCGGGGTAAGCCCGTTTTCCACCATCAACGCGAACTCGCCGGCGTTGTCGCCATGCTTCGACACACCAGTGTCGGTGCCGAACGCCACCTTTACCCCCGCGGCATAGGCGCGGCGGTGGTTGGCCGCCATCGCGGTTGCGGCGGCTTCGGCCTTGGCGATCGTTGCGGGCGGCAGCGCGCCGCCGCGTGCCTGTGCCAGCGCGGCGACCGGCGCGATTTCGGTCGGGACCAGCCACGCGCCCCGGGCCTTGAACAGCGCGATGGTGTCGTCGTCGAGGAACGTGCCGTGCTCGATCGAATCGACGCCGGCCTCCAGCGCCGCCTTCGTGCCCTCCGCCGCATGACTGTGCGCCGCGACCTTGCGGCCGAGCGCGTGGGCGGCGTCGACGATCGCGCGCATCTCCTCCGGCGTCATCGCGCGACCCAGCCCGCCGCTGACGTTCGACAGCACGCCGCCGGTCGCCGCGAACTTGATGACGCGCGCGCCGAGCGACACCTGCGCACGCACCGCGCGTCGGCAATCGTCCGGGCCGTCGCACAGGTTGATCTCATGCGCGTGGACCGCTTCGGCGAACTCTTCGCCCAGGCCGTTTCCGGCGTCGCCGTGGCCCCCGGTGACGGAGATCATTTCCCCGGCGTTGGTGATCGTCGGGCCTTCGACCGTTCCGGCGTCGATCGCGTCGCGCAACGCACGTATGCCGCGCGGATCGCCGCCGAGATCACGGACCGAGGTGAAGCCGGCGGCCAGCGTGGTGCGGGCATTGGCGACGGCGGTCATCTGATCGTCGAAGCGGTCGCGATTGAGCGCAGCGAGCCGCGCGCGCAGCGGATCGCCGCCGATCCCCCAGAGATGCACGTGCATGTCGACCATGCCGGGCATGACGAAGGCGCCGCGCAGGTCGACGAGCCGTGCGCCCGGCGCCGCCGCGACGAAGCCGTCGCGCAATTCCGCGACCTTGCCGTCGCGCACCACGATCGTCGTTGGGCCGCGCGGTGGCTTGCCGGGACGGTCGAGCAAGGTGCCGGCGTGGATATAGGTGGTCGCCACCGGCGCTGTCTGCGCGGCCGCGGTGGACGCGGCCAACACCGACAGGCCGGTCAGAAACGGCTTCATCATCTGTCATCCCCTTGTCGATCCATGCTTGCCGATGCCGCGTTGCAAGGCAAGCGCGCGTCGCGTGTCGATGGCCGCTGCGACCCTGAAAAGGCTTCCCGCCGGGTAAATCAATGTTATCCTGACGTTCCGGCGGTCCACGCCCACGGAGACGGATGAATGTCGCTGATCATCAACGGGGTGCCGGCGGCACCACCCACCGATCCGCGCGTGTCGTTGCTGGATCACCTGCGCGAGACGTTGCACCTGACCGGCACGAAGAAGGGCTGCAATCAGGGCGCGTGCGGTGCCTGCACGGTGCTGGTCGATGGCGAGCGCATTCTGTCGTGCCTCGCGCTGGCGGTGCAATATGACGGCCGGCAGATCACCACGATCGAGGGGCTGGCGGACGGCGACGCGCTCCACCCGTTGCAGGCGGCGTTCATCGAGCATGACGGTTTCCAGTGCGGTTATTGCACGCCCGGGCAGATATGTTCGGCGATCGGCATGGCGGCGGAGGCGCGGCGCGGCGTGCCGAGTCATGTGACCGTGGATCTTGCCAGCGACCTCTCCGGCGACGTCGTGCTGACGCGTGAGGAGGTGCAGGAGCGGATGAGCGGCAATTTGTGCCGGTGCGGCGCGCACAACGGCATCGTCGATGCGATCCGGCACACGTTCGCGGCGGAGGCGGGGGCATGACGCCGTTCGGCTATACGCGCGCCGGCGACACGGGCGAGGCGTTGCGGCTGGGCGCGACGGCCGGGGCGGCGTATCTGGGCGGGGGGACCAATCTGGTCGACCTGCTGCGGGAGACGGTGGCGGAGGCCGACCTGCTGGTCGACGTCACCGGTCTGTCCGACCGGATCGACGACAGCGAGGACGGCGGCCTGTGGATCGGGGCGGGGGTGCGCAACACGGCGCTGGCCGCCCATCCGACGGTGCGCACACGCTATCCGATGCTGTCCCGTGCGATCCTGGCGGGCGCGTCGGCGCAGATCCGCAACATGGCGACGGTGGGCGGCAACCTGCTCCAGCGGACGCGCTGCACCTATTTCTACGACACCGACGGTTCGCGCTGCAACAAGCGGGCACCGGGATCGGGTTGCGATGCGCGGGGCGGGTTCACGCGCATCCACGCCGTGCTGGGCGCGTCCGAGGCCTGCGTGGCTACGCACCCGTCGGACATGTGCGTGGCGCTGGCTGCGCTGGATGCGGTGGTGCATGTCGAGGGGCGTGGCGGCGCGCGGGTGCTGCCGTTCGGTGACTTGCACCGGCTGCCCGGCGACGCGCCCGAACGGGACACGATGCTGGAGCCGGGCGACCTGATCACCGGCGTGGCGCTGCCGCCGTTGCCGATGGCGGCGCGCTCCACCTATCGCAAGGTGCGTGACCGCGCGAGCTACGCCTTTGCGCTGGTATCGGTGGCGGCGGCGCTGGAGATGAAGGGCGATCGCATCGCCGACGTGCGGATCGCGTTCGGCGGGGTCGCGCACAAGCCGTGGCGCGCGACGCGTGCGGAAGCCGCGCTTCGCAATGGCCCGGCTACAGAAGAGGCGTTCCACGCGGCGGCGGCGCGCGAGTTCGCCGATGCGCGCCCGTTGCGTGACAATGCATTCAAGCCGGCGTTGACCACCCGCACGCTGGCGGCGGTGCTGAGCGAACTGGCACGGGGAGAGGTGGCATGAGCATCGTCGATACCGCCAAACAGGCGGCGCAGGGGCTGATGCAGGGCGCGATGGAAAAACTGGTGCCGCTGGCTCCGGACAGCTGGATACCGGGCGGGGTGCCCGACCCGTTGATCGCGCGCAAGCACGGGCTGATCGGCACGCCGGTATCGCGGCTGGACGGCGCGTTGAAAGTGAAAGGGGCCGCGCCGTTCGCGGCCGAGTTCCGCTTCGATGGCATGGTCTTTGCCGCGCTGCGTTATGCGACGATCGCGCGCGGGAGAATATCGGCGATCGACGGCGGCGCTGCGGAGGCTGCGCCGGGCGTGGTGCTGGTGATGACGCACCTGAACGCGCCGCCGATGAAGACGCCGGCGGTGTTCGGTTCGGGGCCGAACGCGGTCGGCCCCGCCGACCTGCCGATCTTCCAGGACGATCGCATCCACTGGAATGGCCAGCCGATCGCGTGCGTGCTGGCGCAGACGCAGGAGCAGGCCGATCACGCCGCCGCGCTGCTGCGCTTCAGCTATGCCGAGGAACCATCGACGACGACGCTGGCGGGCGCGAAGGCGAACGGGACCGAGCAGGGCATGTTCTTCGGTCAACCGTTGCGTAACGACATCGGGGAGGCGGAGGCCGCGCTGGCCGCGGCGCCGGTGAAGGTCGATCGCACGTATCGCACGCCGCGCCACAACCACAATCCGATCGAACCGCACGCCGCGACGATCGCCTGGGCGGGTGACGAGTTGCTGATCCACGACGCCAGCCAGATGGTCACGCAACAGGCGCAGACGATCGGCGACGTGTTCGGCGTCGCGGAGGGCAAGACGCGGCTGACCTCGCCCTATGTCGGTGGTGGGTTCGGCTGCAAGGGATTGTGGGATCACCAGATCATCGGTGCCGCGGCCGCGAAGCTGGCGGGACGGCCTGTCCGCATCGCACTGTCGCGGGAGGGCGTGTACCGGACGGTCGGCGGGCGATCGCTGACCGAACAGCGGGTCGCGATCGGCGCGCAGCGGGACGGGACGTTCGATGCGCTGATCCACACCGGTCTGTCGGTGATGACGCCGCACAACAACATGCCCGAGCCGTTCATCCTCGGGACCCGCTGCACCTATGCCGCGCGTCACATCGCACTGAAGGTGGAGGTGGCGCGGATGAACATGCTGGCCAACACGTTCATGCGTGCGCCGGGCGAAGCGGTCGGCACCTTCGCGCTGGAGGTGGCGATCGACGAGCTGGCAGCCGAGCTGGCGATCGATCCGATCGAACTACGCATCCGCAACGAGCCCGAACAGGATCCGGTCAACGGACTGCCGTTCTCCTCACGACATATCGTCACCGCGTGGCGGCAGGGGGCGGAGCGGTTCGGCTGGGCGGGGCGCGACGCGACGCCCGGCGTACGTCGCGAGGGCGAGTGGTTGATCGGCACCGGCTGCGCCACGGGCACCTACCCCTATTACCGGATGCCGGGCGGCGAAGCGCGCATCACGCTGGCGCGCGACGGCGCGACGGTGCGCGCGACGGTGGAGGTCGCGGCGGCGGAGATGGGGATGGGCACGTCCACCACCACAGCGATCGTCGCGGCGGAGCGGCTGGGACTTCCGATCGCGCAGATCGAAGTCGGTTACGGCGATTCGGCAATCCCCGGCGCGATCATGGCCGGCGGATCGCAGCAGACCGCCGCAATCGGTGCGGCGGTGATCGCGGCACATAATGCGCTGGTCGCCGAGTTGCTGACCCTCGCAGGCAACGATTCGCCACTCGCCGGGCTGTCGCCCGACGAGGTCGCCAGCGACGACGGCGGACTGGCGAAGCGCGACGATCCGGCACGCCGCGAAAGCTATGGCTCGATCCTGGCGCGCGCGCAGCGCGACAGCGTGACCGTGACCAAGGCGGGATCGATGCCGCTGGAGTTGATGCACTGGTCGATGCATTCGCACAGCGCGTTGTTCTGCGAAGTGCGGGTCAACGCCGTCACTGGCGAACTACGCGTAAGCCGGCTGCTGGGATCGTTCGATTGCGGGCGAATCCTGAACCCCAAGACCGCCACCAGCCAGTTCCGCGGCGGGATCATCATGGGTCTGGGCATGGCATTGATGGAGGAGACGCAGTTCGACGAGCGCAACGGCCGGATCATGAACCCCAGCCTCGCCGAATATCACATCCCCGTGCACATGGACGTGCCGGAGATCGACGTGATCTGGACCGATATTCCCGACCCGCACACCCCGATGGGCGCACACGGGATCGGCGAGATCGGCATCACCGGCGTCGCGGCGGCGGTCGCCAACGCGGTATGGCACGCGACGGGCAAGCGGGTGCGCGACCTGCCGATCACGCTCGACAAGCTGCTGTGACGACGTGCAGGCCGCGGCTTCCGATCGGAAGCGCGGCCTGCCGCCAGCGTGCGACCAGCGCCGCGCCGTCGCGCTGCCCCGCATCCCAACGACGGCGCACCGATAGCGGGGAAAAGTCCAGCGCCTTGCCCGCCACTTCGGGCTGCTGATCGGCATAGGCGAGATGCGCCAGCACGACCGAGCGGTCGCGCAAGGCGGGGTCGGCGGCGTAGCGTTCCTGCCAGCGCATGATGCTGCGGCGGGTCTGTATCGCAAACGTCAGGTCCTGCGCCCGTTCGGTCATCTCGCCCAGCGTGGTGGCGCGCGGCGCGGCGAGCGGCAGCAGGTCGACCGCGATGCACAGCAACGGCGCATCGCCCGGTGTCTCCAGCACCGCGTCGAGCGCCAGGTTCGCGGACACGCCACCGTCGACATAGCGCGTGCCGTCGATCGTGACCGGGGGGAAGGTGGGCGGCAATGCACCGCTGGCGCGGATATGGTCAGGGGTGATCGTGCGATCGGCGCTGTCGAAGATCGCGTCATCGCCGCTGTCGAGGTCGACGGCGGTCGCGGCATAGCGGATCGTGTCGCGATTCAGCCGGTCGAAATCGACCAGCGTCGCGAGCGTTCGCTGCATCGGGCCGGTGTCGAACACGGCGGGCGCACCGGCCAGTGTCGCGCTGCCCGGTCCCGAGAACATCCCCCTGCGCCCGTGGAGCAAGGTGCCGAGCACCTCACCGGTGCGCCGCCACGTATCGGGAACGGTGCCCCACCAGCCGGGCGTGTCGCTGCCCGGAGGGGCGGGGCGCCAGAAGTCGTTCAGGCGTGCGGTGCGGTCCGCCGTCGCGTTGCCGGCGATGATCGCGCCGTTGATGGCACCGATCGACGTGCCGACGACGCGGTCGGGGACGATGCCGGCTTCCTCCAGCGCTTGATGAACGCCGGCCTGATACGCGCCGAGCGCGTTGCCGCCGGCAAGCACCAGCGCGATGCCGCAGTCCGGAAGTGGTCGGTTCATGATGTTCCCCGCACGGTACCGGTCATCAACCCACCGCGAGCGTAAAAGGAGGCATCGCGTTGAAGGCTATGGTGTTTCCAACGCCAGCAGTGCGAACGTCGCCAGCCAATGCTCGCCCATATAATCGTCGCCGAGATGCGGCAGGCTGGCAGCGAGGTGGTCGACCGCTGCCTGCTCCGCGCGCGGCGCGACCGGATGCGCGGGGCCGAGCGCCGCAGCGATCGCGCGCCAGCACCATGCGCGGCTGAGGTTCAGCCCGTCGAGATGCGCGATCTTGCCGTCCGAACGATCCGACACGCGCGCGGGGACGAACAGGGTGACCGGTTCGCCGCTAGCGACGCGGGGCAGGAAGGCGTCGAACCACGCGCGGAAGGTGGGTGCGTCGAGCACGCGGCTCATCACCAATGCCTCGCACAGGGCGGGCGAAAGGAATTCGTCGCCGCCCGGCTCCCACGCCTGGCAATCGCGATCGCTCGCGAACCAGCGCGTGGCGGCGTCGGCGATCAGAATGCGCAGTTCCGGGTCGCGCGCCGCCGCCCAATCCCATGCCAGCGTCAGCGCGAAGCCGGTGTTGAAGTGCGTGCCGACGCGCAACGGATAGGTGAGGCGCGGCAGGAACGCGCGAAACCGCGCCGCCAGCAATGCGGCGAGCGGTTCGAGCGCGTCGCCCCAACCGGCATGGTGGCGGCACGCCTCGTCATGCAGCGCCAGCGCCCATGCCCAGCCGTAGGGACGCTCGAACCCCGCCGCGCCGGGACGTTCGAAATAGGCGACTTCGCCGGCCATCTTGTCCGGCACCAGCATCGCATCGGCGCGCGCGCGGATCGCGGGGGCAATGTCGAGATCAGGGTAGAGGCGCAGCAGGCGCAGCAATTGCCACCAGCCATGGACGCAGCTGTGCCAGTCGAAGCTGCCGTGAAAGACCGGATGGAGCTGCGACGGGCTTTTCGCATCGTCCGGGCCGTTCAGGACATGCATCAGGACGTTGGGATATTCGCGACCGACGTGACCCAGCGTCATCGTGGCGAAGCGATCGGCGGTGGCTCGGTCCAATTGCGTCATGCGACCATCGCGTAGAGGAGGAGGATGTTGAAGGCGAGCAGCGGTATTGCGGTCGGTGCCTGCGCACGGATCACGCCGTAGCGATCCTTCAGGTCGAGCAAGGCGGCTGGCAGCAGGTTGAAGTTGGCGGCCATCGGCGTCAGCAACGTCCCGCAGAACCCCGCGAGCATCCCGATCGCCGCGACCACCGCCGGATCGCCGCCGCCCTGCCGGATCAACAGCGGCACGCCGACCGCGGCGGCCATGACGGGGAAAGCGGCGAAGGCGTTGCCCATGACGATCGTGAACAGCGCCATGCCCAATGCGTAGGCGAGCACCGCTCCCAGCATGCTGCCCGCCGGGATCACCGCGCCGATCAGCCCGCCGACGACCTCTCCGACGCCGGCCAGCGCGAACACCGCGCCGAGGCTGGCGAGCATCTGCGGCATGATCGCGACCCAGCCGATGTCGTCGATCAGCCCGCGCCCGGCGACGAACGGCTCGGCAGCGCGCGCGCCGAGCAGCGCGTGGCACAATAGCAGCGCCGCGACCGTGCCGAGCGTCAGCGCGACCAGCGTCGCCTGTTTCGGGTCGACGATGCCGGGAAATTGCTTGAACGCCAGCGTGCCGAGCAGCGCGGCCGCGGGGATGACGAGCGCGGGGACGAACACGCGGGCGCCGTGGCGGTCCTCAGCAGGTGCGACGGCAGCGGCGCGTTTCATCCGGCCCGAGGCGGCGATCGCGACCAGCGCCAGCACCAGCACGCCGTTGGCGATATCGCCCAGCCGGTCGCCGGCCAGGAACGACACCGCGATCAGCGCGAAGAATGCGGCATTGGCCCAGCGCCGATCACGCGCCGACAGCGCCGCAAAGATCGCAAAGACGAGCCCGGCGGCCCCATAGACGAGGTTGAGGCCGATCATCGCCGCGCCGCGCCGCGCGCGAGCCACCGGTCGAGCAGCAGCAGCCGAACGCCGTGGATCGCGAAGGCGGCGATCGCGGTGGGGATCGCCCACACCGACAGCTGGAATGGTTCGAGCGCGATGCCATATCCCTCCAGCACGCCCTTCATCAGCAGGATCGAGCCGATCGCGATGAAGATGTCCTCCCCGAAGAACAGCCCGATATTGTCGGTCGCGGCGGCCAGCGCCTTGACCCGTTCGGCATGGTCCGCCGCCCCCTGCCGCTCCGCCGCAGCTTCCGCCATCGGCGCGACGAGCGGGCGGACGGTCTGCGCCGGTCCCGCCACTGAGGTGAGGCCGAGCGCGGCGGTGACCTGCCGGAACAGCAGATAGCCGATCAGCAGCCGCCCGGCGGTCGCGCCGCGCAGCCCGGCGACGAGCGCGCGGGCGCGGGATTGCAGCCCACGGCGTTCCAGAAGGCCGATCACCGGCAGCACCATGTAGATGGCGGTGACGTAGCGGGTGTCGTTGAAGGCGTGGCCGAACGTGGCGAGGATCTTCAGCGGGTCCAGCCCGGCGGCAAGGCCGGTGACCAGTGCCGAGGCGGCGATGACCAACAGGGGATTGAAGCGCAGCAGGAAGCCCGCGGCGATGACGACGATGCCGGCAAGGACGAGCATCTAGCGGATGCTCCCGCGGCGCGAATGTTGCGAATGTTGAGACCGAACGAGGGTTCGCGCTTGGGCGCGTTCGCTGGCCATACAGGGTGATCCTGCCCTTGGGGCAGCGGGTTGCGTGATGTTCCTGTCACGGTGTGTCAGGAGAGGTCGGTCGCAGTCGGCCGTGACGGCCGCCGCCCGGCAAGGCGCGCCGTTATCGGTCATTCGGTCGCTCCATAGCCACCGCCGCCCGGCGTCGCGATCACCAGCGTATCGCCCACACGCATTTCGATGCGCGCGGTGGAGGCGAGCGGTTCGACGGTGCCGTCGGCGCGCTCGACCCGGTTTTCGCCGGGCAGGCCGTCGGCACCGCCCGCAAGCCCGAACGGCGCGACGATGCGGCGGTTGCTGAGAATGCCGGCGCGCAAGGGGTGCAGGAAGCGCAGCCGGCGCAGGGTGCCGTCGCCGCCACGGTGCCGCCCCGCGCCGCCGGAGCCGCGACGGATCGCGAATTGTTCGACCAGCACGGGGTAGCGGGTCTCCAGCACCTCGGGATCGGTCAGGCGGCTGTTGGTCATGTGCGTCTGGATCGCGTCCGCGCCGTCGTGGCCGGGGCCGGCCCCCGCGCCGCCGGCGATCGTCTCGTAATATTGATAGCTGTCGTCGCCGAAGGTGAGGTTGTTCATCGTCCCCTGACTGCCCGCCATCGCACCAAGCGCGCCGAGCAGTGCATCGGTGACGACCTGACTGACCTCGACATTCCCCGCCACGACCGCTGCGGGGAAGCGCGGGTTGAGCATCGATCCTTCGGGTACGACGATCGTCACCGGGCGCAGGAAGCCTTCGTTGAGCGGCAACGCCTCGTCCACCAGCAGCCGCAGCACGTAGAGGACGGCGGCGCGCGTCACCGCGAGGGGCGCGTTGAAGTTGGTCGGGCGCTGTTCGCTGGTGCCGGTGAAGTCGATCGTCGCGCCGCCCGTCGCACGGTCGATGCGCACCGCGACCTCCACCGCCGCACCGTCATCCATCGCGTAGCGGAAGTGGCCGTCGGGCAGGGTGACGATCATCCGGCGCGCCATCGCCTCGGCATGCGACTGGACATGCGCCATATAGCCGGCGACCACTTCGGTGCCCTGTCGTGCGGCGAGGTGGCGCAACCCTTCGGCACCGCGGGCGCAGGCGGCGACCTGCGCGGCGAGGTCGGCGATATTCTGGTCGATGTTGCGGGCCGGGTAGGGGCCGCTGGCCAGCAGATCGCGGACCGCGCCTTCGCGCAGGACGCCATCCTCGACCAGCAGCACGTCGTCGAACACGACGCCTTCGTCCGCCAGCGTGCGGCTGTCGGGCGGCATCGAGCCGGGGGTGGTGCCGCCGACGTCGGCGTGATGACCGCGCGCGGCGACGAAGAACACCGGCGCATCGCCGTCCGCGAACACCGGCATGACGACGGTGATGTCGGGCAAATGGGTGCCGCCGCGATAGGGATCGTTGAGGGCATAGACCTGCCCCGCGCGCATCGTGCCCGAGCGGGCGGCGATGACGGTGCGGATGCTTTCGCCCATCGAACCGAGATGGACCGGGATGTGCGGGGCGTTGGCGACCAGCCCGCCGTCGGCGTCGAACAGCGCGCAGGAGAAATCCAGCCGCTCGCGGATGTTGACCGAGGCGGCGCTACGCTGGAGCGCGGCCCCCATCTCTTCCGCGATGCCCATGAAAAGCCCGGCGAAAATCTCCAGGCGGACCGGATCGACCTTCGCATCGGCGGCCGTACCACGCCGCGCCGCGCCGCGTTCGAGCAGCAACGTCCCTTCGGCGAGGACGCGCGCCGACCAGCCGGGTTCGACGACGACGGTGGACACAGGGTCGACGATCAGCGCCGGACCGGCGACGCGCGCGTCGAACGCCAAACCCTCGCGGCGATGAACCGGCACCTGGTGCGCCGCACCGGCCAGATACATGTCGACCGTGGCGAGCGGGGCGGCGGAGACGGCGGGTAGCGCGGGCGCGGGAAGACCGGCGTCGGCGTCACCGCTGCGTGCCTCGATACGAAGTTGTTCGACGACCAGTGCATCGTCGCCGGTGAAGCCGAATCGCTGGCGGTGCGCCGCCGCAAAGGCGGCCCGCATCACAGCGGGCGTGCCCCAGGGCACGGCGATCGTCTGATCGTTGCGGGCGTAGCGCAGGTGCGCCAGTGCGTCGGTGCGGACCGTGTCGCGGGCGACACCCTGCGCCACGAGGGCGGCGGACGCTTCGTCGCGCAGCGTCGCGAGCGCGGTGGCGAGTGCGGGAGCATCGAGCGGGAGCGCGACGGTGGCGTCGCGGACGATGCTGCGTTCCGCCAGCCCGATACCGACCGCCGACAGGACGCCGGCGAGCGGGTGGATCAGCACCTGCTCCATACCCAGCGCATCGGCCACGAGGCAGGCGTGCTGCCCCCCCGCGCCGCCGAAGCAGGCCAGTGCATAGCCGGCGGGGTCCTCACCGCGCGCGACCGAAACGGCGCGGATCGCACGCGCCATGTTGGCGACGGCGATCGCCACCAGCCCCTCGGCCACGGCGCGCGGATCGAGCCGTTCGCCGGTTGCCGCCGCCACCTCGCCAAGCAGCGCGTCGAGCGCGGCGTGCGCGGCGGTGGCGTCGGGCGGCAGGTTGCGATCGGGGCCGAACAGCGCGGGAAAGTGCGCCGGCTGGATCTTGCCGAGGATCAGGTTGCAGTCGGTGACGGTCAGCGGCCCGCCGCGCCGATAGCAGGCGGGGCCGGGGTCCGCCCCCGCAGAGGCCGGACCGACCAGCAGCCGCCCGCCGTCGAAATGGCAGATCGATCCGCCGCCCGCCGCGACCGTATCGATGCGCATCATCGGCACCGCGACGCGCACCCCCGCCAGCACCGCGTCCGAACGACGATCGTATCGGCCGGCGTAGAGCGACACGTCGGTGGAGGTGCCGCCCATGTCGAAGCCGATCACGCGGTCGAACCCCGCCGCCCCGGCGGTGCGCGCCATGCCGACGATCCCGCCCGCCGGGCCGGACAGCAACGCGTCCTTGCCACCGAAGCGATCGCCCGCGACCAACCCGCCGCTGGACTGCATGAACAGCAGCCCGCCCGCCGCCGCATCGCCGAGCGACGTTTCAAGTCCATGCACGTAGCGGCGCAGGACCGGCGACAGATAGGCGTCGGCAAGCGTCGTATCGCCGCGCGCGACCAGCCGGATCAGCGGCGCGGTGCGATGGCTGACCGATATCTGCGTGAAGCCGGCGGCGCGCGCGAGTTCCGCCAGCGCGCTTTCGTGGGCGTGGTGTTTCCAGCCGTGGACCAGCACGATCGCGATGGCGCGCAGACCGGCGTCATAGGCGCGGGCGAACGCCGCCGCCGCCGCCGCCCGGTCGAGCGGAACCAGCAACGTGCCATCCTCCGCCAGGCGTTCGTCGATCTCGACCATCTCGGCGAACAGCGGCGCCGGGCGGCGGATGTCGCGGGCGAAGATATCCGGCCGGTCCTGATAACCGATCGTCAGCGCGTCGCCGAAGCCGCGGGTGATCGCCAGCAGCACCGGCGCGCCCCGTCGTTCGAGCAGCGCGTTGGTGGCGATCGTGGTGCCGATGCGGATCGCGCAGGGAGGTAACGGCCCTTCGGTTACGCCGGTCAGCTGACGGATCGCCGCCTCCGCCGCGTCGTGACGACGGCCCGGATCCTCCGACAGCAGCTTGGCGGTTACCATCGTGCCATCGGGACGGCGCGCCACCACGTCGGTGAAGGTGCCGCCGCGATCGATCCAGAAATGCCATGTCATGCGGCCCTGTCTGTCACCGATCCGTGCCTGCCGCCAGAGCGCTGGCGCTCACCGTGGCGATCGGGCAGGGAGCCGGCATGTTCGTCGCCTCACCCGTCGTTCGATGATCGTCGCGACCGGCGCGACCTGGGCGATCTGCGCCGCGGCGACCGCGGGAGTGATCGCGCGTCCGTTCCGCTGGCCCGAAGCGGTGTGGGCGGTGAGCGGGGCGGCGTCGCTGCTGGCGTTCGGGTTGCTGGCACCTTCCGACGCGCTGCGGGCGATCGGCAAGGGGACCGACGTCTACCTTTTCCTGGTCGGCATGATGTTGCTGAGCGAGACCGCGCGCGAGCAGGGCTTGTTCGACTGGGTGGCGGCGGTTGCGGTGCGCCATGCGCGCGGATCGCCGCGTCGCTTGTTCGCACTGGTCTATGCCACCGGGATCGTCACGACGACGTTCCTGTCGAACGACGCGACCGCGGTGGTGCTGACCCCGGCGGTCTATGCCGCCGCGCGGCGTGCGAAGGCGGAGCCGCTGCCGCTGCTGTTCGCCTGCGCGCTGATCGCCAATGCCGCCAGCTTCGTGCTGCCGATCTCCAATCCGGCGAACCTCGTCCTGTATGGCGGGCGGATGCCGCCGCTGGGCGCGTGGTTCGCGTCGTTCGCGCTGCCCTCCATCGCGGCGATCGCGGTGACGTTCGCGATGCTGCGTCATGTCGAGCGGGCGGGATTGGCGGGTACGTGCGAGACGGTGGCCGGGCGCGCCGGGCTGTCGCGCGGCGGCAAGGCGGCGCTGGCGGGGATCGCGGCGACGGCGGTGCTGTTGCTGGTCGTGTCCGCACTCGACCGGCCATTGGGGTCGGCGACCTTTGCGGCGGGGATGGCGACGACGCTGGGCATCGCGGCGCTGGTCCGGCGATCGCCGCTGGCGACCGCGCGTGCGGTGTCGTGGAGCGTGCTGCCACTGGTCGCAGGGCTGTTCGTGCTGGTCGAGGCGCTGGACCGCACCGGGGTGATCGCATGGGTCGCGCAGGGCTTGCGCGATGCGGCGGCGGACCCGGTGCGGGGCGCGGCGTGGACGGGAACCGTCTTGGCGTTCGCGTCCAACCTGATGAACAACCTGCCCGCCGGGCTGATCGCCGGCACCGCGGTGGCGCAGGCGCATCCGCCGCGCGTGATCGTCGACGCGCTGCTGATCGGGGTCGACCTGGGACCGAACCTGTCGGTGACCGGCAGCCTGGCGACGATCCTGTGGTTGCAGGCGATCCGGCGCGAGGGCGAGGACGTCGGCTTCGTGCGGTTCCTGAAGGTCGGTGCGGCGACGATGATCCCGGCACTGGCCGCCGCGCTGGGCGCGCGGTTGTCGCTGGGTTAGCGGTGTGCGGTGCGCAGCTTCGCGACGCCGATGCTGTCCATCATCAGGTCGTATTGCGCGGGCGAGAAGCCGGCGTCGAGGAAGCGGCTCAATTCCGTGGTGGGCACGGTGTAGCCGTAATGCCAGCCGAGCACGGCCATGCGGCGCAGCGCCTCCAGCCGTTCGTCCGCGAGCATCGGATTGTGCTGCGGCTTGAACACGATCCCGAGCGCGACGGCGAGCCGCCCCGGCCGACGCAGCGACGACAGCCGGTCCTTGCGGGCCAGCGCCACGACCGACCATTCCAGCGCGGTCAGCCGGGTCGGGGTCGGATCGGCGCAGGGCATCGTCGCCACCGGAAGCGGGGCAGGCTGGGGGGCGGTGGTGACGACCGCACGGGGATCGTCGAGCATGAGATAGGCCATGGGGAACTCCCTGGAGCGAACGGGTGAAACGGGCAGGCGCTATCGTGTCCGGCGTCGGGACGACGACGGGTGGAATGGCGCGGGATCGAGACGGATGGCGGTCTTCGCGGTTTTCAGGTCGCGACGGGGCAGGCGTACAGACGAGGATCCATGGCCGGCCTCCGTTATGGCGAGGTGCCGGGGTAGCTCCTCATTCCATACCGTCTGGTATATAAAGGGCCGCGCGGGGCGTCAATTGCTTTCTGTACCGGCCGGTAATTTATTCCGGGTCAGGCGCTGGGCCACATCGACAGGCTGGTGTCGACGATCCGGTCGAGGTCGGCGCGGGTCGCACCGGAGGCGGCCTGGACCGCCATCCCCTGCAACACGGCGTAGAGAAGATGCGCCAGTCCCTGCGGATCGACGTGCGCAGGCAGATCCCCCTCACGCTGCGCGCGGTGGAAGCGATCGACCAGCGCGGCGTTGGAGGAGGCGCGGCGTTGATGCACATGGTCGCGGATCGAATCGGCTTCCCCGCCGCAGGCCGTGGTGCTGATGACGCCGAGGCAGCCCTTGGGATCGCAATTGCTGGTTTGCGCCGCTACCGCGCCGCGCATGAAATGTTCGGCGACCTCGCGCGCGGTGGGTTGCTGCAACGCCTCCCGCGTGAAGGCGAGCTTTTCCGATTCGTAGCGGTCGAGCGCCTGATTGAACAATTGTTCCTTGTTGCCGAAGGCGGCGTACAGGCTCGGCTTGGTAATGCCCATCGCGGCCGTCAGGTCCGCCATCGAGGCACCGTCATAGCCCTTGGCCCAGAACACGCCGAGCGCGGCGGTGAGCGCTGCATCGGTGCAGAACTCGCGCGGGCGACCGCGCGGAGAGACGGTGGTGATCGATTCCATAACGGACGGTATATAATAGCGGGGGTGCGCGGCGTCGAGGGGTGCTTGACCGGTCCGGTGTCCCGGCCGATACCTAGTGTGTCGACGTGGGAGAGACCGGGCATGCCCGGCGCCGAAGGAGCAACCGCCCCGGAAACTCTCAGGCAGAAGGACCACGGCGGCGACGGACATCTGGAGAGTGGCGACGGGCATGTCCCGCGCCCGCCGACGGGATAGCGATCTCAGGCGCAAGGGACAGATGGGGCATGCAGCCGGGCAGCGACCCGGACCGGGCCCCACCAACCGGGCCAGACCACCGGGGAGGACAGATGCACGCCGACATGCCCGCCACCACGCTGGATCGCTGCGCCACGCGCCCGATCAGCGTCGCCGAACTGTTCACGATCGGCATCGGACCGTCGAGTTCCCACACCGTCGGGCCGATGCGCGCGGCGTTCGACTTCGCGCAGCGCGCGGTGGCGCAGGACGCCGTCGTCGTGGGGGTACGGTGCGACCTGTACGGGTCACTGGCGCTGACCGGGCGCGGTCATGCCACCGATACCGCAGCGATCCTCGGGCTGGCTGGTTGGGAGCCGGAGCGGCTCGACCCGGACGAGACGCCGGCGCTGCTGACGGCGATCCGCGACCGCGCCAAGCTGGCGCTGGCGGGGGAGCGCATGATCCCCTTCGCCGAGGCGGTCGATATCGTCTTCCACCCCCGCGATTTCCTGCCGGAGCATCCCAACGGCCTGACCTTCACCGCGCGCCTGGGCGACGGCACCGGCTATGCCGAAACCTATTTCTCGGTCGGCGGGGGCGCGATACTGCGCAAGAGCGCGCCCGCCGCGGCGCACAACGTCCACGTGCGTCATGCGTTCTCATCGGGCGCCGAATTGCTGGCGACCGGCGACCTGACCGGCTTGTCGATCGCCGACATCGTGCGCGCCAACGAGGAGGCATGGCGCAGCCCTGACGAGGCGGATGCGTTCCTGGATGCGGTGCGCGACGCGATGAGTGCGTGCATCGATCGCGGGATCGCGCAGGACGGTGTGCTGCCCGGTGGGTTGAAGGTGCGACGCCGCGCCAGCGCGCTGGCGCAGGCGCTGACCGGCGACACGCCCGGGCACAACCCGGCCGAGGTCTTCGAATGGGTCAGCCTGTGGGCATTGGCGGTCAACGAGGAGAATGCCGCGGGCGGGCGCGTGGTGACCGCCCCCACCAACGGCGCGGCGGGCGTACTGCCGGCGGTGCTGCGTTTTTACGAGACGCTGGTCGCGCACGACGAACCGACGGCGGTGCGGCGCGACGGTGCGCGGCGGTTTCTGTACACCGCGGCGGCGATCGGGATGCTGTACAAGAAGCGCGCCTCGATCTCCGCGGCGGAAATGGGGTGCCAGGGCGAGGTGGGCGTCGCCTGTTCGATGGCGGCAGGGGCGCTGGCGGCGGTGCTGGGCGGTAGCAACCGGCAGATCGAGAATGCCGCGGAGATCGGCATGGAGCACAACCTCGGCCTCACCTGCGATCCGATCGGCGGGCTGGTCCAGATCCCGTGCATCGAGCGCAACACGATGGGCGCGGTAAAGGCGATCAACGCCGCCTATCTGGCGCTGCGCGGTGACGGCAGCCATGTCGTCAGCCTGGACGCGGTGATCGAGACGATGCGCCAGACCGGCGAGGACATGCGCACCCAGTATAAGGAGACGAGCCTGGGCGGACTGGCGGTCAACGTGGTGGAATGCTGAGCGGGAAGGCCGAACGATACGTCAGCGCGAGCATGGCGAAGCTGCGGCGTTCGAGATGATGGCTTCGGGAGGACCCGACGTTCTTTGGCTTCGCCCCGAAAGTTCAGTCGCGACGTGGTGGCCATCGCGCGGCCGGTGGCGCGCGCCCACGCACGATGTGGCTGGCCGGGATGCGATCTTCGTCGATGCGGGTCGGCGCGATCGCGTGCAGCACGTCGGTGGTGACATAGGCTGGCATCTTCAGCAGGTTGCGGCCTTGTGCATCGCTGTCGGCGGTGCCGATGAATACCGCTGTCCTTTCAAACCTTCGGATGCGGGGCGGCGGCGTTCGGCGGGTCATCCCCCGGCATCGGGCCGCGCCGTCGCGGGGCACGGGCGTGCCGATCCGTGACGCCGCAGCGGCGAAGCGGGTTGTTATTGTCGGAGCATCGTGCGTAATCGGGTGAGATTCCGTCGAGATCGGAGTGCGCGTGACCCCGGAACTTCCACGAACGCTGGTCGATTACCTGACCCATTCCCGCGTCGCCCTGGCGCTGGCCACGGCCGAGGACGACAACCATCTTCTGCTGGTCAACGACTCGTTCTCCGCGCTCACCGGTTATGTCTCCGACGACGTCGTCGGCCGAAATTGCCGAATGTTGCAGCGGGAGGCACCAAACGTCGAGCCGCGCGCGCGGCTGCGCGAGTTTCTCGCACGGACGGATCAGGCGAGCGTCCGTACGCCGATCGTCAATTTCCGCAAGAACGGCACGCCGTTCGTCAACCTGCTCTACATGTCCCGGCTGCGCGGCATCGACGGGACGACCCGCTATTTCTTCGCGTCGCAATTCGACGTCAGTCGCTCGCAACCCGAATTGCTGGCGGAATACGATGCGCAGCTCGGGCACACGCTGGGGCGGCTGGTGCCGATCGCGAGCGACGCCGGGATCGTGGTGGAGGGCACGTTGATGACCATCGCCAACAGCGCCGCCACCGTCGCGCAGGCCAAGATGATGCTCGCGGAAATCGACTTCGCCACCGATGCATAAGCTCGCCACCCCGCACGACAATGCCGCCGTCGACAGGCCGGCAGCGGCGGTCCCGGTGATCGGGATCGGGGCGTCGGCGGGCGGGCTGGAAGCGTTGCGCGACATGCTGGCCCCCGCGCGGCTGCCGACCGGGCTGGCGTTCGTGGTCGTCCAGCATCTCGATCCGCATCACGAAAGCATGCTGGCCGAACTGCTCGACCGCGCCACCGCGCTGACGGTACAGCAATGCGCGGGCGGCGAGCGGATCGCGGCGGACACCGTCTTCATCATCCCGCCGGGGCGTGGCCTGGCGATCCGCGACGGCGTTCTCGAACTTACCGATTTCCAGCAGCCGCGCGGGCTGCGTCGGCCGATCGACGACTTCTTCCTGTCGCTGGCCGTCGACCAGCAGGCGAATGCGGCGTGCGTGATCCTGTCGGGGACCGGCGCGGACGGGACCACCGGGTTGCGGGCCATCAAGGAGCATGGCGGGCTGGGCATCGTCCAGCAGCCGGAGAGCGCGCGCTATGACGGGATGCCGCTGTCGGCGGTGGGCACCGGGTTGATCGATTACGTCAGGCCGGCGGGCGACATTCTGGCGTGCCTGCAACAGTTCTTCCGCCGACGCGGCACCGATCCCCGTGCGGGCGCAGCCGCGGGGGCGCCGGCGGGCGTGGTCGCGGATCACGTCGACGCGTTGTGCAGCGTGCTGCGCAACGCGACCGGGCATGACTTTTCGGGGTACAAGCGCTCGACGGTCGTGCGGCGGGTCGAACGGCGGATGCATGTGCTGGGCATCGATACCGGGCACGCCTATCTGGCCCGGATCCGCACCGATGGCGAGGAGTGCCGGGCGCTGTTCCGCGACCTGCTGATCAATGTCACCTGCTTTTTCCGCGACGCCGACGCGTTCGAAACGCTGCGCACCCGCGTGGTCGAGCCGCTGTTGCGCCAGCGCACCGCCGACGAGGATCTGCGCGTCTGGGTGCCGGGCTGTTCGAGCGGCGAGGAGGCCTATACGATCGCGATGCTGTTCGCGGAGGCGGCGCGCGTCGCGGGCGAACGGCCGGCAGTGCAGATTTTCGCCACCGACATCGACGAACAGATGCTGGCGATCGCACGTGACGCGAGCTACCCGGCCGCGGCGCTCGCCGACGTGCCACCGGCGTTGCGCGAGCGATATACAGTGCCGCATGCCGATCGCTTCACGATGGCGGCACCGATCCGCGACATGATCCGGTTTTCGAATCACAGCCTGATCAAGGATCCGCCGTTTTCGCGCATCGATCTGGTGTCGTGCCGCAACCTGCTCATCTATTTCGACGATCGCCTGCAGCAATCGGTAATCCCCCTGTTCCATTACGCGCTGCGCCCCGGCGGATATCTGTTCCTTGGCCCGTCGGAGAGCATCGGACGGTTTGAGCAGTTGTTCGCGCCGATCGACCAGCCCGCCCGACTGTTCGAACGCACGCCCGGTGCGCCGACCTACCCGATCGAATTGCCGGGCAGCGCGCGTCAGATCATTCAGCGGCGCGATCGCGAGGGGCGTGGCGACGGGCCGGCGCTGACCGATGAAGGCGTGGCGATCCGACGCATCGTCGAGCGCTATGCCCCCGCCAGCATGGTCGTCGACCAGGATGGCGGGATCATTTCGGCCTATGGCAAGCTGAGCCGTTACTTCGAGTTCCCGGTTACGCGCAGCGGCGGCAGCAGCGCGGTGAACCTGGCGCGACCGGGATTGCGCACGATCATCGGGCCGTTGCTGCGGCAGGCGCGGGAGGAACGACGCCGCGTCATCGCGCGCGAGGTTCAGGTGCAGGGCGATTATGGCGTGCAGCCGGTGGAGGTGATCTGCGATCCGCTGGGCGACGGGACCTTGTTGTGCGTGTTCCGCGACAGCGGTCCGTTCCGCCCGTCGGACCGTGACGAACAGGATCTGGCCGCGCACGACGATCATCTGGAGGCGATCGAGGACGAGCTGCGGCAGACGCGGCATCGGCTGCGCGCCGCCATCGAGGAACTGGAGACGGCGAACGAGGAGCTGAAAAGCTCGAACGAAGAAATGATGTCGATGAACGAGGAGTTGCAGTCGACCAACGAAGAGTTGTCGACCGTCAACGACGAGTTGAAGAGCAAGGTCGAGCAGTTGACGCTCGCCAATTCCGACCTCCGCAATTTCTATCAGTCGACCGAACTGGCGGTGGTGGTGCTGGACGCCGGGTTGAAGGTGCGCAGCTACACCGCCGCCGCGACGCCGATCTTTCCGCTGCAACCCGGCGATCGCGGACGCCCGCTGGCCGACGTGGCGAGCAGGCTGAGCGGATCGGAGCATCTGGACGACGCGCGCGCGGTCGCCGGGGGCAGCGCCGCGCGACAGCGGCGCGTCACCACCGCCGACGGCACGCGCGTGCTGTCGCTGCGCGTGCTGCCGTACCGGACGCAGAGCGGCGCGGTGGACGGTGCGTCGCTGGTGCTGACCGACATCACCGAGGCGCTGTCGCTGGAGCGGCAGCTTGCCACCGAGCGCGAGCGGCTGGAACTGGCGGTCAGGGCCGCGGGGATCGGCGTGTGGGAATATCGACCGGAAACCGGCGACACGATGCTCGACGATGCGCAGCGGCGCCTGTTCGACTTGAGCGCGACGGAGGCGACGCGCATCGACGCGCTGCTCGACCGCATCGAGCCGGACGATCGCGGCACCGTGGAGGCGGCGTTGCGGCGCGCGATGGAACGCAGCGCCGATTACGAGGCGACGTTCCGCATCCGTACCGCACATGGCGAACAGCGCTGGATCAAGGGGTTCGGCCGGGTGGTGGCGGGCAGCCAGCCGCCGCGGCTGGTCGGCGTGTCGATCGACGTCACCGCCGAATATGCGCTGGCGCATACCCGCGACCTGATGCTGCGCGAGATGAATCACCGCGTGAAAAACCTGTTCGCGGTGATCGCGGGAATGATCACGGTCGCGGCTCGCAGCCAGCATGACGTGCGCGCGTTCGCGAACGACTTGCGCCATCGCATCGCCGCGCTCGGTTCGGCCCATTCGCTCGCCGCACCCGCCGGACAGCCGCAGGCGATCGGGCTGGCCGAACTCGTCGACTTGACCCTGGCGCCGTACCGCGACCATTCACGGATCGTGATCGACGGGCCGATGGTGGCACTCGATCGTAACTGCCTGTCCTCGCTTGCGCTGGTGCTGCACGAATGGGCGACGAATTCCGTGAAATACGGCGCGCTGGATGGCGATGCGAGCGAAATGGACGACGTGGGCCTGTCGGTCAGCTGGAGCGTAGGCGACGATGGGCTGACGTTGGTCTGGGACGAGCGCGGAAGCCGCGATCACGATGTCGATGCCGCACCGCGCGGGTTCGGTTCGTTGCTGGTCGAGACCAGCGTGCGCCAATTGCGCGGAGAGGTACGGAGCGAGGCAGCGGGACGATCGTTCCGGCTGCGTATGAAACTTCCAATGGGTATTCTGGCCAGTGACTGACCCCGACGCCGACGATGTTTTGCTGGTGGAGGACGAGCTGTTCATCGCGCTCGATCTTCAGGAGACGATCGAGGAGGCGGGCTTTCGCGTGGTCGGGCCATGTGCGACGATTGCGGAGGCCCACGCGGAGATCGATCGCGGGGCCGCGCGGTTCGCGGTGGCCGTGCTGGACGTGCGCCTGGCCGACGGTACGGTGTTTCCGGCCGCCGACCGGCTGCACGCCGCCGGAGTGCCGCTGTTATTTCATTCGGGTCATGCCGATGACGTGGCGTTACGGGAACGCTATCCGAGCGCGACGGTATGTCCCAAGCCGAGCGCGCCCGACGTGCTAGCCGCTGCGCTCAAGCGATGTGCGGACCAGGGCCGGGTTGCATGACAGGAGCGAGAGCACCTGATCGATGCTCCCGCCCACGGTCGCGGCTTACTTGCCGCGCAGCGAGTTGATGATCGCGATGCCCAGCACGCCGCCCACCGCGGCGGCGGTGAACGGCCGCTCCCGCATGAACTGCCGCGCATAGTCCATGACGGGGCGGATCGAGCCTTCGACCACGTCCCTGGCTTCGCCATAGGTCTTCTGGATCGTGCCTTCGGCCTGATCGGCCTTGCCCTCGGTACGGAGCGTGTCGTCGCCGAACGCCTTGCCCAGACCTTCTTTCAGCTTGCCGCCTACGTCCGTGGTCGAGCCTGCCAGCGTGTCGGTGTTCATCGCGTTTGTCCTTCTTTCGGGAGTGAATAGGACGCGCAGGGGATGGCCGATCGACCGCCGACCGCGCGCTTGCGGTGCACAACCGGACGGCGCGCGCTTCGTTCCCCGGAGGCGCAGGGCGCGCTGACGTAATCCGCCGGCCTAGAGCGAACCAGCCGGCGCCACGGCGGTACCGGGGATCGAGTCCCCGGCACCGTCGATGTGGCAGGTGTCAGGCCGGAAGAGCGGGCGTCCGCTTCGCCGCTGCCGCTTCGTGCAGGTGTGCCTCCAGTTCCGCGGCGCGGTGATGCGAGGTGTGTTCGGCCAGTACGCGAGCACGCCCGGCGGCACCGATCGCGTCGAGATCGTCACGCCTCAGTGCCGCTGCGACGTCCGCAACACCCTCTGCCAAGACGATTTCGGCGTTCGGGATCAGCAATTCTTCGATGCCCGGCCATTTGTCCGAGATGATCGGGGTGCCGCAGGCGGTCGCTTCGAAAAGGCGGACGGAGGGGGACCAGCCGGCGGCGATCATATCGGCGCGAGTGACGTTCAGCGTCGCGCGGCTGGCCGAGTAGAAGTCAGCGTGATCGGCGGGGCCGAGGTGCTCGATCCGCTCGACATTGGCGGGCCACTGGATCGTGGCCGGATATTGCGGGCCGGCGACGACGAAGCGCTGATCGGGATTGCGGCGCGCAGGCTCGATCAGCAGGCGTTCCAGCGTCGGTTGGCGATCGTCGCTGTAGGTGCCCAGATACGACAGGTCCCAGCGTTTGGCCGCACCCGTCGGGCGGTAGCGGTCGGCATCGACCGAGCAATACAGTGCGCGGGCGGCGGGGGCGGCGTAGCGTTCCTCGATGAGACGCAGCGTCGGCCCGCCGGTGAACGAGCAATAGACGTCGTAGCCGGGGATCACCTCCGGCGAGACATAATCGCAGGCGCCGCGCGCGAGTTGCGCCAGCGTGACGGGCGTGTCGATGTCGTAGAAGGCGGTGGTGCCGCGCGCCCACGCCTGCACCAGCCGCGCGACGGCGATACCGTCGGGCACATAGGAGCCGACAATGACCGTGTCCGCACCCTCGATCTCGGCACGCCATTCGGCCAGTGCGGGCAGGCTGTCGTACAATGCGAGGCGGCAGTAATCGGGATCGGGTTCGTCGCGGTGTGCGGCGTACCACGGCATGTCGCGTTCGAGGAACAGCACGTCATGCCCGCGTGCGGCGAAGGCGCGGAGCAGCGCGCGGAACGTGGTGGCATGGCCGTTGCCCCATGCGGAACTCAGCGAAAGGCCGAGGACGACCAGCTTCATCACGCCGCCTCCCGCTGGCGCGCGGCATGCGCCTTGAACAGCGCATCGACCTGTGCTCCGCGCAGGTCGTAGGTGTGTTCGGCCAGCACGCGCCGCAACGCGGCCTGGCCGATCGCCTGCGCACGATCGGGGGTGAGTGCAGCGAGGTGATCGGCGACATCCTGCCCGTCGCGCGCGACCAGCACCTCCCGATCGGGAATCAGGAACAACTCGATCCCCTCCCATGCGTCGGTGATGAGGCAGGCGGCGGCACCCGCCGCTTCGAACACGCGGGTGGCAGGGGAGAAACCGATATGCGCCATCGAATCGCGTGCGACGTTCAGCACCGCCTTTGGCGTGCAGTTGAAGGCGTTGTGTTCGGCGGTGAAGACATGGCCACGATGGCGGACGTTGCCGGGCATCGCCTTGGAATCCCAGCCGTTGCCGCCGATCAGGAATTCCCGCTCAGGCAGCAGCGAGGCGGCGCGCAGAAAGAATTCCTCGACCCGCGCTTCCCGGTCGGGAAGGCGGTTGCCGAGGAAGGCGAGGTCGCAGGCGAAGCGATCGTCGGCGGCAACGGGGTGATGGGTCTGCGGGTCCAAGGCGTTGTAAACCGGAATACATTCGGCTGCGCCGAAGCCGCGATAGGCGTTCACGACCGGATCGCCGCCGCCGTAGGTGAGCACCATGTCGAGGTGCGGCAGCGCGGCGCGGACAGGGTGGTCGGGATCGGCGCGCATCTCGTCCAGCGTGGCGGCGGCATCGACGTCCCAGAAGATCTTCAGTGCGTCGGGACGGGCATGCGCGATAATGCCCTCCAGCAACTCGCGGTCGAACACGCCGACGCCGTTGGCCTTGACGACGATATCGGCTTTTCCGGCCTCCGTCAGGACGTTGCGCATCGCTTCTTCGGTGGCGGGATAGACGACGACCTTGGCGTAAGCCGGCGGATCGATGTCGCGGTGCTGCTGCCGATCGAAGGCGTCGGGTTCGTAGAAGGTGATGTCGTAGCCGCGCTCCCCAAGCGCGCGCAGGATGCCGCGGTAATAAGTTGCGGCACCGTTCCAATAGGATGACAGCAGGCTGGAACCGTAGAAAGCGATCTTCACGCTGGGATGCTCCGTGCAGGCGAGGGAGCGTCGAGCCGGGCGAGGATCGCCAGCAGTTCGTCGACGCGGTGCGCGCAGGTGTGGCGCGCGTGGATGGTTTCCAGCCCCGATGCGGCCAGGGCGGCGCGCAGGGCGGGATCGTTGCGGAAGTCCTTGAGGATCCTGGTCATTTCCTCCGACGTCCGCGCGAAGAGGAAGTCGCTGCCGGGGCGGAACAGCCCCTCTGCATCGTCCCATGGCGCCGAGGCGAGCGGCAGGCCGCAGGCGAGCGCCTCGAAGACGCGGATCGTGGGAATACCGGGCAGGATCGTCGTGTAATATCTGCGCGGTACGTGGACCGTGGCGAGCGCGCGGGAGAAGATCGCCGGGGCGGCGGCATTGGGCGCCCAGCCGTGATAGCGCGCTCCATAATCGGCCAGCATCGCCGTGGCGGTGTCCGGGTAGCGGACGCCATAGATATCAAGCGGTAAGCCGGCAGCGCGCGCGGGGGCGAGCAGATAATCCTCGATTTCCGCAGTGCGTTCGCCGTCGCCCCAATTGCCAATCCACACCAGCCCCTCGCGGTCGGCATCTATAGGAAAAAAGCGCCGGGTGTCAGCAGCTTCGTGCCACGTCCAGACGCGGTCGCCCCACCCCCAGTGGCGGTAGACGCGCGACAAGGCCTCCCCGAATGCCAGCACGCCGTCGTAGCCATCGAGATCGTAGGCGCGCATCTCCTCCGGCGCGCTGACCGCGCGGTGGTGGGTGTCGTGGAAAAACAACGTGTAAGGCGCACCTTCACGGCGCAGCTTACCCAGACCGGCAACCAGATCGTGGGCGTTCCATTCGTGGACGATCACGACATCGGCACCGTCGACCAGCCCGGCGAGATCGGCATCGGGCGCGAAGGTGCGCGAGGACAGTTCGGGGTAAGCGGCGTGATAGGCGGCGAGACCGGCTTGCCCGTTGTCGCTCAACAGGTTGTCGAGGCTCCACGACCCCGCGGGTTCGTAGACATGCACGTCATGACCACGCGCGATTAACTCAGACATTACTCCGCGCAGGAAATGCGCGTTGCCGTGGTTCCAGCAGGAGGCGAGGCTGTGGGTGAAGTAGACGAGTTTCATGCGGCAACCCGGTTGGTGGCGTCGATCGCGCGATCGAGGACGGAGATCATCGCCGATGCGGTGCGTGCTGGAGCATGGTCCAACGCGCGGGTGCGGGCGCGCGCGCCCAATGCCAGCCGCCGCGCCGGATCGGCGGCGAGGGCGGCGATCGCGCGGGCGAAGCCGGCGACGTCATCGGCCGGGACGAAGGTGGCGGCCCCGTCCCACAATTCGCGGAAGGTGGCGATATCCGACAGCACCAGCGCGCAGCCGCTGAGCGCCGCTTCGAGCACGGCCAGCCCGAACGGCTCGTACCGGGCGGAGGAGACGAAGAGCGGGCGGGTGGCAAGGATCGCGGCGATGGCGTCATCGTCCAGCTGGCCGAGCGGCTGGAGATGGTCGAGCATGATCCGCTCGCCATGCGGGCCGACGGTGGCGCCGGCGGCGGCGAAGGGCAGCGGCAGCGTGGCGGCGGCACGATCGAGCGTGGCGACGTTCTTCGCACGATCCCACAGCCGCCCGGCGGTGAAGGCACGGTCGGCAAGCGCGCCAGTGGCGGCGGGGAGGGCGCGTCCGTTGTGGATCGCGATCGGGGCGGCGGGCAAGGCGTAGAGGCGCTGGACGGTGGTGGCGAAGGCGCGCGTGGGGCAGACGATCGCATCGGCACGGGCGAGGCCGCGCGCGGTCAGATCGCGCTGCCACGCAAGATCGGCGGGCAGCGGGCCGCTCTCGACCGCGTCCCACCAGCTGGCGACGCAGCTGTGCACGACCGCGACCACCGGCATCGCGAAGGTGGCGATGGCGAGCGCGGGCTGGTTGAGTTGCACGACGTCGACGGCGCGCGCGCGGGCGAGATCGGCGATCGCGGCGGCGGCATCGGTCACCGCCGCGGCGTCGGCGGCGAGCCAGTCGAGCGGGAGCGCGGTGTCGATCAGCGTGACGCCCGCCGCGTCGGCCTGCGCGTGGTGCGCGGGCGAGGGAGACGGGCCGAGCGTGGCGATGTCCACCGTCCAGCCGGCGCGGACGAGATCGGCAGCGAGGCCGAGCGCATATTGCCAAACGCCGCCGATCGCATCGGCGGTCATCAACACGCGGCGGGTCATGCGACGGCGTGCCGCTCGCCGGCCGATCGGCGGGCACAGGCAGGGTCATGCGCCGACCGGCGACGGCCCGTCGCGATCAGGCCATGTCGGCGATCCATGCGGCGACGCCGTTCGGGGCGCGGTACCGCCCGATCGGCCCGTGGGTCGCGCGTCACGCCGCGACCCTCCCGTCGTGCGCCGTTGCGGGCGCGGGATGCCGGGCGTCGCCGGGCGCCGTAGCGGCGACCGGGCAGGCGCGTGGCTTCACGCCGCCGCCTCGATGGCGACGGTGCCGCGTTCATGCTCCAGCCAGTCTGCCAAAGCCCCGACGCCTTCGCGCCAGTCGCGGCGGGCAGGCAATTCCAGCGCGGCCTGCGCGGCGCGGGTGTCCGCGACGAAATAGCGCTGGTCGCCCGCGCGCCAGCCAGCATAACGGGCGTCGACCGGGCGGCCGGTGAGCGTGGCGATATGCGCGAGCAGCTGGCGCAGGCTGACCGCATTGTCGGGACCGCCGCCGAGGTTGAAGGCACGTCCGGCAACATCGTCGATCCGCTGCCACGCCGCGACATAGGCGTTCACCGCGTCGCGGACATCGAGGACGTCGCGGACCTGATGCCCGTCGCCATAGAGGGTGATCGCCTCACCATTGAGCGCGCGGATCAGGAAATGCGCGACCCAGCCCTGATCCTCGGTGCCCATCTGACGCTGGCCGTAGATGCAGCTCATGCGGAACACGCAGGTCTTCAACCCGAAGCTGCGCGCATAATCGAGGACATATTGATCCGCCGCCCCCTTCGACACGCCATAGGGCGTGTGGAAGTCGAGCGGGCGTGCCTCCCCGATACCGTGCGCGCGGACGTTCGCGTCGACGGGGTGATAGGCGTCGTTTTCCAGCACGAAATCGAGATCGCCGAGATCGCCGTAGACCTTGTTCGTGGAGGCGAAGATCAGCGGCACGTGCGGGGCGCGGGTGCGCAGCGCCTCCAGCAACTGGAAGGTAGCGGTGATGTTGGTGGTGAAATCGTCGACGGGATCGTCGAGGCTGGTCGTCACGGCGACCTGCGCGGCGAAGTGGAAGACCGCCGAAGCCTGCGCCACCTCGTCCGCGAGCCGGGCGGCGTCGCGGATGTCGGCATGGACGAAGCGGATGCGCGCGCCGTGGCGGCTGCGCAGCCACGCCAGATTGCGCTCCACGCCAGGGCGGGCAAGCGCGTCATAGACCACGACGTCATGCCCGTCGCCGGCAAGCCGATCGGCAAGGTTGGACCCGATGAAGCCGGCGCCGCCGGTGACCAGCACCGGCCCCCTGACCGCATCGGTCCTCATGCGACCAGCCCGCGCTTTTCGAGTTCGGCGCGCATCGTCGCGACCTTGTCCTCGGCGGTCTGTTGCGCGACCCATTCGGCGAGTTCGGCAAGGCCGGCGGTGAAATCCTGCGTAGCGCGGAAATCGAGGCGGTCCTGCGCCAGCGTGGTGTCGCAGAAGCAGTGGCGAATGTCGCCGATCCGCGCCTTGCCGACGATTTCCGGTTCGAGATCGTTCTTGCCCATCGCCCTGGCCAGTTCGGTCGCGATCTCCCGCACCGAACGGTCATGGCCCGAACCGATGTTGAACGTGCCGCCGACCGCCTGCGGCAGGACCAGCGCGTCGGCGAAGGCGCGCGCCACGTCGGTGACGTGGACGAAATCGCGACGCTGCTCGCCATCCTCGAAGATCATCGGCTGCTGCCCGTTGAGCAACCGCGAGGCGAAGATCGCCAGCACGCCGGTGTAGGGGTTCGACAGCGCCTGACCCGGCCCGTAGACATTGAACAGGCGCAGGCACACCCCCTCCATCCCGTAAGGCGCGGCCATGATGTGGGTGGTGCGTTCCTGCACGTATTTGTTGAGCGCGTAGATCGAGGCGAGGTTGGGCTGCTTCCACTCCGGCGTGGCGACCGGGGTGAGCGGGCGGCCCTGCGCATCGACCGGCTCCCAATTGCTGAGGCCGTCGCGCAATCCCTTGCGTTCGGCATCCTGGACCAGATTGCCGTCGGCGTCGCGGTACAGCCCCTCGCCATAGATCGACATCGAGGAGGCGGTGACGACGCGGCGCACCGGCTTGTCGATCAGCTTTTCGAACAGGACGGCGGTGCCGACGTCGTTGGTGGAAGTGTAGCGTTCGACCTCGTACATCGACTGGCCGACCCCGACCTCCGCGGCGAGGTGGATCACGCTGTCGACCCCGTCCAGCGCCTTGCTGACCACATCGCCGTTGCGGACGTCGCCACGGATCAGTTCCACCTCGTCGTTCAGCAGCGGCGGGCGTTCGCAATCGCCGTGTACCTGCTCGATCAGACTGTCGAGGACGCGGACCTTGTTGCCACGTGCGAGCAATTCATCGGCCACGAATCGCCCGATGAACCCGGCTCCACCGGTGATGAGAATGGTTTCCACGCTGATCCTTCCCGCCCCATGATTGATCGACATCAATGACACGAGCGCGCATTGCTGTTTGATTACGCAGGCAAGAACATCTTCTACTTAGCTTAGTTCCCGAACTTATTGCGCTATCGTAACGTGTTGGCAGGTGAATAGTGACTGATCCAGGTCAATGCGCGTGACACGGCTGGTGTTGCTTGCCCGTCACGGCCACCATGCGGAGGTCGGTCACATCCTTAGCGGGCGCTCGGCGATTTCACTGGATGCGCAGGGGCGCGACGAGGCGGCGGCGCTGGCGCGGCGGCTGTCGGCGCAGCCGCCGACGCGGATCTGGTCGAGCCCGCGGCCGCGCACGCGGGAAACGGCGGCGGTGGTCGCAGCGGCGCACGGGCTGGCGGTGGAGACCAGCGCGGCGCTGGACGAGGTGGATTTCGGCGGCTTCACCGGACGCAGCTTCGCCGCGCTGGAGGAGGATGCGGACTGGCGGCACTGGAATGCGGCGCGCGGCGAAGCGCGCTGCCCGGGCGGCGAGACGATGGCGGAGGCGGTGGCGCGTGCGGTCGGTATCGTCGCAGCGCTGCCCGCCGGCGTCACGCTGTGCGTGTCGCATTGCGACGTGATCCGCGGAGTGGTGGCGCATTACCTTGGCCTGCCGCTGGACCGCATCTTTTCACTGGGGTGCGACCCAGCGTCGGTGACGACGCTGGCGCTGGAGGGTGACGGCGCGCGGCTGGTGACGTTGAACGAGCGGGTAGCGATCGCGCGGTGAGGGTCACGCGGTATCGGCGTAGCTTTTTTCCTCGATCAGATCGGATTCGAGCGCGAGGTTGATTTCGCGTTTGAGCGCGGCGCGTTCGTCGTTCTTGACGTAGACGGCGCGGGCGAGGCGGACGAATTCGCCGCCGAAGGTGCGCGCGGCTTCCTGACGGCGGATCGCATCCTCGATCTCCCACAGATCCTCGTTGACCGACTTCAGGCGGCCGAACAGCGCGGCCACCCGGTCCAGCCCGAGCACGCCCGCCCCGATCCGCGCCAGCAACGAATGTTCGCGCGACACGTTGGCGCGCGCCTCCGCACGGGCGATGCGGTGCTGCTTGATTTCGAGGATGGTGATCTTGTCGAGCAACTCACCCCAGGAAACCGGCACCGACGGGCTGGGCAGGCTGGCCATGGTCTTCTCCTTGCAGGTCGGCGAGATCGCGGGTGACCGCCGCAAGCGGGGTCGCCCAGTCGCCGGGGGTCGGTTGCGGGTAGAGGCGCATCGACGGATACCAGTCGCTGTCGCGGCGGGCCGGGTTCCAGCGCCAGTCGGGGGCGGCCTTCACCAGCAGCCATGTCGGGCGGCCGAGCGCGCCGGCGAGATGCGCGATCATCGTGTCGACGGTAACGACCAGCGCACAGCCCGCGACCAGCGCGGCGGTGGCGGGCAGGTCGAACGGGCAGCCCGCCGGATTGAGGACCGGCAGCGTCGTGGGTGCGCCGACCAGCGACAGGCAGCGGTGATCGTGCGCGACCGGTGCGAGCAGCCCGGGCGGGACCCAGCGTTCGGCGTCCCAGTCGCCCGCCTGCCAGCACAGGCCGATCGTGGCCGGCGGCAATGGCGCGGGGGCGGCGTGGAGATAGGGCAGCGCCACGTCGCGCGGGGCGCAGCGCAGTGCAAAGGCGAGTTCGGTGATCTCGATGTCGCATTCGGCCGGCGGCAACGGCTGCGCATGGTCGAAGGCGGCGAGGGCGATGCCGGGAAAGCGCAGCAGCGGGTGGAGGCGAGCCGGCGCCTCGACGGTGACCGAGCGGGCGCGTGCGGCGAGTACGGGCAGGAAGCGCGCGAATTGCAGCGTGTCGCCAAGCCCGTGGTAGCAGCGGACCAGCACGTCGCGGCCGTCGAAGCCGCGACCATCCCAGACCCAGCGCTGATGATATGGCAGCCGGGGATCGTCGCGGGTGGCGGGATCACGCGCCCCAAGCGTCGCCTGCTCGATCGCCCACGCGTCGCCGTAGCGCGCGTCGCGCATCGCATCGGTCCAGTCGGCAGCGGTCATCGCGGCGCAAACGCGGCGTACCCGGCACATGGTTCCGCGCGAAAATACTGAGCGAGATCAGCAGGTGGAACGGCCTGCAGGCAGCATCGTTGATGCTTGACGATGAATGATGGGGGCATGATGGCTGCGGATTTGCGCGCGCGCGTCGAACGGCTCGCGCCGTGGTTTCACAATATCCATTTGCCGGGGGGGCTCGAGACGGCGCCCGACCATTTCCTGCTGGATTACCCCGCGAACAAATTCGCGGAATTCGGCGTGTGCCTCCCCGACGACCTGACCGGCAAGACCGTGCTGGACATCGGGTGCAACGCCGGCTTCTACTCGGTCGAGATGAAGCGGCGCGGCGCGGCGCGCGTGGTGGGGATCGATTCCGACGACCGGTATCTGGCGCAGGCGCGGCTGGCGAGCGAGGCGCTGGGGTTCGGCGACGGCGTCGAGTTCCGCAACCTGTCGGTCTATGACGTCGCGCAGCTGGGCGAGCGGTTCGACCTCGTGATCTTCATGGGGGTGCTGTATCACCTGCGCCATCCGCTGCTGGCGCTGGACCTGATCCGCGAACATGTCGCGGGCGACATGATGCTGTTCCAGACGATGCAGCAGGGGTCGAAGGACGATGCGCAGGTGCCGGAGGATCACCCGTTCTACGTGCCGGGCACGTGGACGCCGCCCGAATATTTCGACGATCGCGATTACCCGAAGATGCACTTCATCGAGCGGAAGTTCGCGGGCGACTGGACCAACTGGTGGGCGCCCAACCGCGCCTGTTCCGAAGCGATGCTGCGCGCCGCCGGCTTCACGGTGACCGCGCATCCGCAGGACGACGTCTATCTCTGCCGCATCGCCGACGTGCCCTTCGCGGAGCACGGGGCCGCGGCGGTCTATCCATCCATGGGGGGAATGCGCGCGTGATCGAAGCGGCGATGATCTGGAACGAGCCCAACAACAAGTCGCATTGGGACCCGGAGGTCGACCCCGACTGGTCGCTGTTCGCCGACACGGTGTCGCGCGCGGGCGCGTCGATCGCCGCGGTCAACCCGAACGTCACGCGCGTGCTGGGCGGCATGTCGCCGATCGATCCGCTGTGGGTGAAAAGGCTGGAGGGGCACGGCTGCCTCGACGCGGTCGACGTGATCGCGGTGCACGGCTTCCCGCTGGACTGGAACCTGTGGAGCATCCACGACTGGCCCGCCAAGATCGCGGAGATCGAGGCGGTGACGGACAAGCCGGTGTGGGTTACCGAGGTCGGCGTCGGATCGTTCGGGGCCGAGGAGGTGCAGGTGTTCGGCGTCGAGAAGACCGCCGAGCTGCTGATCGGTCGCGTGCCGCGCATCTACTGGTATTCGCTGTTCGACCTGCCGCAGGAATGGGGCGCGACCACCCGCCACCGCGAGGCGGAGGGATCGAGCTATTACCGGCATTTCTACATGGGGCTGATCCGCGCCGACGGCACGCCCAAGCCGTCGCTCGACAGTTATGCCAAGGTCGCGTCGGAGATGGGGCTGATGCAGTGGTTCCATTATCAGGACCCGCGGCTGGACGATGCGGTCAAGTGGATGCGCCGGCTGGGGACGAAGAAGTTGCGCACCGGGCTGAGCTGGGCCGACAGCTTCCGTCCCGACGCGATCGACTGGTTCGACCGGCAGATGGAAGCGCTGGCCGAGTTCGACACCACGGTGACGTTCTGCTTCACGCCCGAGCATCTCGGCATCCAGCCGCATCACAGCAGCGCGGCGCGCGACCCGCAGGCGTTCGCGGATTTCTGTGCGTGGATGATCGACCGTTACGCGCCGGCCACCGCCGCGCCGAAGGCGGTCACCCCGCAGATTGTCGCGGCGTGACCTGATCGAGGGTGTCGAGCACATCCTCGGCACGGACGTCCTGCTCGATTTCGGCCAGGTCGGCGGGCGGTTCGATGTCGAGCCGCTCGGCGATGCGGCGGACCAGGGTGGTCAGGCGGGAGAGTTCGTGTTCGGCCAGCAGGTTGATGTGCAGGTCGAGATCGGCACGGGCCTGCGCCTGCGCCGCCATGCGATTCTGGCTGATGAGGACGAAGGTGGAGAGGAAGATCGCCTCCACCGACGCGATCATCGCCAGCACCACGAACGTCGGATCGAACTTCGGCGCGAGCCACAGGTTCCAGACGATCCAGCCGCCGAAGAAGCACAGATGCAGCAGGACGAACAGCATCGACCCGGTGAAGGCGGTGATGCGGCCGGCCAGCCGTTCCGACCATGGCGCTTCGGCTTCCACGCGGCGTTGCCGATCGGTCAGCCGATCGATGTTGGCGGCGAGCGCGCCGTTGAGGTCGGTAGAAACATTCATGGGAAGTCAAACGCTTGGACCAGGAAAATGGAAGCATGATGCGCGCGGCGGTGCTGGTGGGGCCGGGACGTTTCGAGATGCAGGATGCCCCCGTGCCGCAACCCGGACCGGGTGAGGTGCGGGTGCGGCTGGAGGGATGCGGCGTATGTGCATCGAACATTGAGCCTTGGGAGGGGCAGCCGTGGTCGACCTATCCCGGCGCGCCCGGCGGCATGGGGCATGAGGGCTGGGGCGTGGTTGACGCGCTGGGTGCCGATGTCGGCGAGGTGGCGATCGGGCAGCGGGTGACGATGCTGTCGGGCAACAGCTTCGCACCTTATGACGTCGCGCGCGTCGACCAGCTGGTGGCGCTGCCCGACGCGCTGGACGGACAGGCGTTTCCGGGCGAGCCGCTGGCATGTGCGATGAACATCTTCCGCCGCGCCGACGTGCTGCCGGGGCAGACGGTGGCGATCGTCGGCATCGGCTTTCTGGGCGCGGTGCTGACCAGACTGGCGAGCGACGCGGGTGCGCGAGTGATCGCGATTTCCCGCCGAGAGGAATCACTGGCGCTGGCACGGGCGAACGGCGCGGCGGAGACGATCGCGATGGCCGACCATTGGGCGATCATCGAACGGGTCAAGGCGCTGACCGGCGACGCGCTGTGCGAGCGCGTGATCGAGGCGGTGGGCAAGCAATGGCCGCTGGACCTCGCCTCCGCGATCGTCGGGTTCGGTGGCCGGCTGGTGGTGGCGGGATATCATCAGGACGGTCCGCGGCAGGTGAACATGCAGGACTGGAACTGGAAGGGCATCGACGTCATCAACGCGCACGAACGCGATCCGCGCGTGAACCTGCGCGGGTTGAACGAAGCAGTGGCGGCGGTGGCGGGCGGTCGCGTGGATCTGTCCGCGCTGCTGACGCACCGGTTCGATCTGACCGAATTGAACGAGGCGGTGGCGGCGACGCGCGACAAGCCGGCCGGGTTCGTCAAGGCGGTGGTGACGTTCGGGTGAGGCCGGTCTCGCGGGGCGGCAGCGGCGGCGGATCGCCGCGCCTGGACGGATCGAAGAGAAAGAGAATGATCGATGAGTGAAAGCAAGCCACGGGTCGGCTTCCTGGGCACCGGCTGGATCGGGCGGCACCGGATGGCGGCGATGGTCGACAGCGGCGCGGTGGCGGCGGTGGCGATCAGCGATCCATCGGCGGACATGCTGGCAGAGGCGCAGGCGGTCGCGGCGGGCGCGAAGGTGTGCGGGTCGCTGGACGAGATGCTGGCGCTGGAGCTGGACGGCCTGGTGATCGCCAGCCCGAGCGCGTTGCACGCCGCACAGTCGATCGCGGCGCTGGAGGCGGGGGTGGCGGTATTCTGCCAGAAGCCGCTGGGGCGCGATGCGGCCGAGAACGAGGCGGTCGTCGCGGCGGCGCGGCGGGCGGACCGGCTGCTGGGCGTCGACCTGTCGTATCGCCACACCGCGGGGATGCGCGCGATCGCGCCGCTGGTGCAAGGCGGGGCGCTGGGGCGGGTGTTCGCGATCGATCTGACGTTCCACAATGCTTACGGCCCCGACAAGCCCTGGTTCTACGATCGTGCGCAATCGGGCGGCGGGTGCGTGATGGATCTGGGCATCCACCTTGCCGATCTTGCGCTGTGGCTGAACCCGGGCGCGGCGGTGGCCGGGGTGGATGCCGCGCTTTATGCGGGGGGTGCGCCGGTCGGCCCGGACGCGGTGGAGGATTATGCCGCCGCGACGGTGCGGCTGGACAATGGCGTGACGGTGCGGCTGGCGTGTTCGTGGCGGCTGCACGCCGGGCAGGATGCGGTGATCGAGGCGGCATTCTATGGCACCGAGGGCGGTGCCGCGCTGCGCAACGTCGGCGGATCGTTCTACGATTTCACCGCGGAGCATTTCCGCGGCACGTCGCGCGAGATGCTGGCGGTGCCGCCGGACGAGTGGGGCGGACGCGCCGCCGTGGACTGGGCGATGCGGCTGGCGGCGGGAGCGCGGTTCGATGCGGTGGCGGCGGAATATGTCGCGACGGCGCGGGTGCTGGATGCGATCTATGCGGCGGGGCGGGGATAGCGCCACCGGCTCCCGCCGCGGCCACACTACCCCCGCTGGACGGAGCGGCCCGGGCGGACCGTGGACACGGTCGACGGGTTCGCGCCGTCGCCCCGGAGTCGATCCGGGGCACCGCCGCTTGCCGAGCGCGGGGAAGCGGCGCTTCCGGGGGCCGGCAAGAAGGAGGCGTTTCGATAAAGGCCGATCGTTGTGGCGCGGCACGGCGACGGCCGGGTTGCGCTGGATTTATCGACATTCACCGTTTCGCGGATGCCGGCCTGCCCGGCAATGAAGATCATCGATCTGCGTGACGCCCGCGCTTCCAGGGTGGCGGCTGATCGTCGACTGGCCCTAGAACTCCGACCATTCGTCTTCCGCGACGGCCAGCGCGTTGCCGCGTGTGCCGGTGACCGGACGGCGCGAGGTGCGGGCGATGTCGCGCCCGGCGGCCGCGGCGCGTGCCTGAAGATCGTGGACGGGGGAGGCGTGGACGGGGGCCGACGGACGCTGCTTCCCGTCGGTGCGGAACCGCGACACCTCCGCGAGCAGGCGATCGGCTTCACCCGCGAGGCTGCGCGCGGCGGCGGTCGCTTCCTCGACCATCGCGGCATTCTGCTGCGTCACCCCGTCCATCTCGGAGACGGCGGTGTTCACCTGCTGCAGCCCGGTCGCCTGATGCTCGGCGGACGAGGCGATCGTCGAGACGAGCGTGCTGACCTCCCCGATGCGGGCGATGATGCGTTGCAGCGCCTTGCCGGTCTCGCTGACCAGCGACACGCCGGCGTCGACCTGCTCGGTCGAGGCGAGGATCTTGGTCTTGGGCGAGGCTGCGCGCGGCGGCGGTCGCTTCCTCGACCATCGCGGCATTCTGCTGCGTCACCCCGTCCATCTCGGAGACGGCGGTGTTCACCTGCTGCAGCCCGGTCGCCTGATGCTCGGCGGACGAGGCGATCGTCGAGACGAGCGTGCTGACCTCTCCGATGCGGGCGATGATGCGTTGCAGCGCCTTGCCGGTCTCGCTGACCAGCGACACGCCGGCGTCGACCTGCTCGGTCGAGGCGAGGATCTTGGTCTTGACGTCCTTGGCGGCGTCGGCGGAACGCTGCGCCAGGGCGCGCACCTCGCTGGCGACCACGGCGAAGCCGCGGCCGGCGTCCCCGGCGCGGGCCGCCTCGACGCCGGCGTTCAGCGCCAGCAAATTGGTCTGGAAGGCGATGCCGTCGATGACGCTGATGATCTCGCTGATCTCGGAGGACGACCGCTCGATCCCGCCCATCGCCTCGACCGCGCGGCGCACGACCTCGCCCGAGCTTTCCGCCTCGGTCCGCGCCTCGCTCACGGCGGTGTTGGCGCGACGCGCACCGGCCGCCGTCTCGCGNCCGTTCACCGCGCGCGCGAGTATGATCTCGGAGGACGACCGCTCGATCCCGCCCATCGCCTCGACCGCGCGGCGCACGACCTCGCCCGAGCTTTCCGCCTCGGTCCGCGCCTCGCTCACGGCGGTGTTGGCGCGACGCGCACCGGCCGCCGTCTCGCGCACGGTGCCGGTGATCTCGTCCATCGCGGCGGCGGTTTCCTCCAGCGACGCGGCCTGTTGCTCCGTGCGCTGCGACAGATCGTCGGAAGCCTGGCGGATGTCGGACGCGCCGCTGTTGATGCCGTTGCTCGCGGCGGTGACGGCGACGATCGCATCCGACACCGCGGTCATCGCGCGGTTAAAGTCCACGCGCAGCGCCTCGTAATCGGCGGTGAACGGACGATCGATGCGGTGCGTCAGGTCGCTGTCGGCAAGCCGGCCAAGGCCCTGGCCGAGCGCCTCGACCACCTCGCGCTGGGTCGCCGAGGCGGCGGCCAGCGCCTGACCATTGGCACGGAAGACCTCCATCGCCTTGGTCATGCGGCCGACGCAATCGCGCGAGCTGGTGTAGTTGATCGCGCTGGTAAGATCACCGGCGGCCAGCCCCTCCATCCGCACCACCGTCGAAACATAGGGGCCGCAGATCAACTGACGTGAGGCGACTGCGACGATCGCTACCATTGCGAGCGCGGCGGCTGCGATGATGATCCCGGTCATGCCCGGCAACAAGCCATAGGCGACTGCCGCCGTCGATCCGAGCGACATCGCCGACAGTGCCATGTAGATGATGGCGAGTACGGTGAACTTCGCGCGGATGGGCGCATGATACTGGAACCATCTGACCATCACGAACTCCGTTGCTTCCGATCTATCTACTGATCGATATTAGCAAGGCGTGATATACGACCTATTGCTGAAAGTCAGGTTAAAAGCGGCCTTAATCTGCCGCAATCAAAGGATAAATCCAGATCAAGTTCAGCCTGAAAAGTTGATCGGGATCATGATCCTCGCGCACGGCCACGAGTGTTTTATGCGTCCAGCAGAGCAAGCGGCAGTCGCGATGCGACCACCTCGCGCAGGACGAAGCCGCTTTCCATTTGGGTGACGCCCGGCAAGCGCGACAATTCGTCGCGGTGAATGCGCGCGAAGTGCGACAGATCCTGCACCCGGACGGTGACGAGATAGTCGTAGCTGCCCGACATCAGGTCGCAGCGGACGACGGAGGGGCTGGCGGCGATCGCGGTTTCGAACGCATCGAGCACGTCGATCCGCTGGCTTTCCAGCGTCACCTTGATGTGGACGACCGTGCCGCAGCCGAGCCGGGCGAGATCGAGCCGTGCGGCATAGCCGGTGATGACGCCGGCCTCCTCCAGCGCGCGCTGCCGCCGTGCGACCGCAGTGGCCGATCGCCCGATCGCCTCGGCCAGCGTGAAGGCGGTGGCGCGCGCATTGTCGAGCAACATCGCGAGCAGCCGGCGGTCGATTCGATCGGCGGCGAAGGTTTCCTGCGTCATCGGCGGCGATCATGCCGGATTTCGGCGCGTTGTCACGCATCGCTTATGTAGTTCGCCGGGTTTCGGCAGGCGAGCCGCGCTATATTGCCGCAAAACACAGGAGACGGACCCATGCGCATCGGCGTGCCCAAGGAAATCAAGAACCACGAATATCGGGTCGGCCTGACGCCCGGCGCGGTGCGTGAATATGTCGCGCACGGGCATGAGGTGATCGTGCAGACCGGCGCGGGGGCGGGGATCGCCGCCGATGACGCGGCGTATCGCGCGGCGGGCGCGGGGATCGTCGATACCGCCGAGGAAGTGTTCGCCACCGCGCAGATGGTGGTGAAGGTGAAGGAGCCGCAGCCCGGCGAATGGGTGCAGCTGCGCGAGGACCAGATCCTGTTCACGTACCTGCACCTCGCCCCCGATCCCGAGCAGGCGAAGGGTTTGCAGGCATCCGGCGTGACGGCCGTCGCCTATGAGACGGTGACCGATGCGCGCGGGCATCTGCCGCTGCTGGCGCCGATGAGCGAAGTGGCGGGGCGGCTGTCGATCGAGGCGGCGGGCACCGCGTTGAAGGCGGTCAACGGCGGTCGCGGCGTCCTGATCGGTGGCGTCCCCGGCGTGCAGCCGGCGCGGATCGTGGTGCTGGGCGGCGGCGTGGTCGGCACGCATGCGGCGCGCATGGCGGTGGGGCTAGGCGCGGAGGTGACGATCATCGACCGTTCGATCCCGCGGCTGCGCGAACTGGACGAGCTGTTCCAGGGACGGGTGCGGACGCGCGTCTCGACGCTGGAATCGATCGAGCACGAGATTTCGGAGGCCGATGCGGTGATCGGCGCGGTGCTGATCCCCGGCGCGTCGGCGCCCAAGCTGGTGACGCGCCCGATGCTGAAGCTGATGAAGCAGCGCGCGGTGCTGGTCGATGTGGCGATCGACCAGGGCGGGTGCTTCGAGACCAGCCATGCCACCACCCATGCCGAGCCGACCTATGAGGTGGACGGCGTGATCCATTATTGCGTCGCGAACATGCCGGGTGCGGTGCCGCTGACCAGCAGCCATGCGCTGAACAACGCGACGCTGCCTTACGGGCTGGCGCTGGCCGATCGCGGTTATGCCGCGGCGGAGGCGGACGCCGGATTGATGGAGGGCGTGAACGTGCGCGGCGGCCGGATCGTCAACAAGGTGGTGGCCGCGGCGCTGGGGATCGCGGGCTGATCTTCGCGATGGATCAGGCCCCCGCTACCTTCGAGATGGAGGTGGCGGGAGCCGATCAGGAATGACGGTCTGGCGCGAGCGCAATGGGTTCGTCCGAAGTTCGGGCCGTTCCGCTGCGCTCGCGTCGGCCGATTACTTCTTCTTGCGGGCGCGCTGCGGGGCGGCGGCGGCGGCGGTGTCTTCCTCCTCGTCGGTATCTTCCTCGCCGGCTTCGGTCAGCGCCTCGCCGAGCGCCTTCAGCTTGTCCTGCGACTTGTCGGCCTTGTCGGCGATCTTCGTCGTCGCCACGCCGAGCCGGTGGAGCAGGGCATGGACGCGGTCGGCATCGGGCGCGTCCTTTTCCAGCTGCTTGCGGAGCGAGCCGAGATCACGAAGAATTCCCTTGGCGCCGGGAACGTCGGTTTCGGCGAGGGCGGCTTCCCAATCCTCGATCATGTCGGCGCCCTTTGCGGGCTTGGTAGCGTCGAGACCGCGGTTGATCGCGTTCATCGTTCCGGCAAACTTGACGGCCATCAACATCTTCCTTTTGCAGGGAAAAGCCCCGTGCCGCGAACGTAGCGCGGACAAGCTTGGGTCCGTGATCCAGATCAAGCGTGCGATTAAACAACGCCGTCGCCGAAACGACCGCCCGCGCATGTGTCAGCGGCGTGGCGTTTGCGTGACGGCCGCCGTCACCCAATCGTCGTCACCCTGACACCTGTCCGTCGCACAAGGTTCGCGGTCCCCGGGCCGGCTTCGGCCCATGAGCTAAGGTAAGTGGCGGGCATGACTGCGACGATGACGACGGCCGGCGTTGCGCTGGCATATGACCGCTGGGCACCGGTCTACGATCTGGTGTTCGGCCCGGTGTTCCGGCAGGGCCGCGCCGCGGCGATCCGCGCCGCCGACCGGATCGGCGGACGCATCCTGGAGGTGGGCGTGGGCACGGGCATCTCGCTGCCCGGTTACGCCACGACCAGCCGGGTGACCGGCGTGGATATATCGCAGGATATGCTCGACAAGGCGCGGGCGCGGACGCGGCGGCTGAACCTGCCGAATGTCGATGCCATCCGGGTCGGCGACGCCGAGGCGCTCGACTTCGCCGACGCATCGTTCGACGTCGTCGTCGCGCAATATGTGGTGAGCGCGGTCGCCAATCCGCAGCGCGCACTGGACGAGTTCGCGCGCGTGTGTCGCCCGGGTGGCGAGATCGTCATCACCACGCGCGTCGGCGCGGAACAGGGGGTGCGCGGCGGAATCGAGAAAGCGTTGATGCCGGTGACCAAGCGGATGGGCTTTCGCACCGACTTCCCGTTTGCGCTGTACACCGACTGGATCGCGACGCGCGACGACGTGCGGCTGGCCGAACGCCGGCCGATCCCCCCGCTGGGCCATTTCTCGCTCGTCCGGATTGCCAAGGAGAAGGCATGATGCCGTCGTTACGCAAGCTTCGTTTCGTGGACGAACAGGGCAATCCGGGGTTCCGCGCGCAGTTGAAGGAGCAGCGCTGGGACGATCACCGCTTCTATCATCATGACCTGATCAACCAGAGCCTGCATTTCGTCAGCGCCTGCACGTTCATCACCGCTTATGCGTTGCTGTTCGTCGATGCCGCGCTGGCCAGTCTGCTGGCGTGGGGCGTGGCGATGACCAGCCGGCAGGCGGGGCATTTCTTCTTCGAGCCGCGCGATTACGACGAAGAGAATGGCGTGAGCCACGAATATAAGGAGGAGGTGAAGGTCGGCTACAATCTGATGCGCAAATACGTGTTGATGGGATTGTGGCTGGCGATCCCGGTGGTACTGGCGCTGTCGCCGACGCTGTTCGGGGTGCTGGAGCGCACCGCGGGAACGACGGGCTTCCTGCGGCATGTCGGGTTCGGATGGCTGTTCTTCGGCGTGTCCGCGATCCTGTTCCGGGTCGGCCAATTGTGGATCGAGCGCGATCTGGAGACCGGGATCGTGTGGGCGACGAAGATCGTCACCGATCCGTTCAGCGACTTTCGCCTGTATCGCAGCGCGCCGGTGCGACTGCTGAAGCATGGGCGGACCGACGAGCACCACGCCGCGGCCTGAACGCGCGCCCGCGGCGGAACGGGCCGGCGCGGCATATCGACGCGCCGGTTCGTTCCGCTGCTCCCGCCATAAGGGGTGAGATCAGCCGCCGCGCAGGCGCGCGCGCAGCGATTCCCCGAGCGTCCGGCGCTTCAACTGCCTGTTCGTCGCGTCCGGCCCGTCCCACCAGCCATCCGCCAGCATCGCACGACCCGCCGCGACCATCCGCGCGACGATCTCCTCGAACAAGGCCTCGTCGATATCGAGGCTGAAGATCAGCCGCCCGGTGCCGATCCACGACAGCGCCAGCCCCTCGGCGCGGAGGTAATATTGCAGCATCCAATTATAACGCGACGGACGGGTGTAGAGGAGCGTCCAGACCGTTTCGAGGTGCGCGACCGTCACCGGCACTCCGGCCGCGGCCAGCGCGGCGTTGAGGTGGGCGGCACGCGCATCCCAGCGCGCCGTCATGCCATCGTACATCGCCGCCACCTCTGGCGTGGCGAGGCGGCGCAGGAAGGCGTCGGTGGCGGCCATGACATAAGGGTGCGCGTTGAAGGTACCGCGCGCGAAGCAGATGTCCACCGGACGATCGTCGCGCCACCGCTTCATCAGCGCGGCGCGGCCGGTGAGCACGCCGATCGGCAGCCCGCCGCCCAGCGTCTTGCCCCACACGATCATGTCCGCATCGATCCCCCAGGCGCGTGCGACGCTGCCGGGGGCAAGGCGGAAGCCCATGAACACCTCGTCGAGGATCAGCACGATGCCGTTCGCGCGGCATGTGTCGGCGAGGCGGCGGAGCCATGCGATATAGGCGGGCAGATCCGCACCGGCGGCGCGCGCGCTGTCGACCAACTGGCCGTCCGACGGCGCGCCGCCGTTCGGGTGCAGCGCCTGCAACGGGTTGACCAGCACGCAGGCGATGTCGCGGCGGCTGGCGAGCACTGCCAACGTGCGGTCCGACTGGTCGGCAAGGGTCAGCGTATGATCGGCGGGAACCGGGTTGCCGATGCCGGGCTGCACGTCGCCCCACCACCCGTGATACGCGCCGGCGAAGCGGACCAGCCGGCGGCGTCCGGTGTGGTAGCGCGCAAGGCGCACCGCCTGCATCACCGCCTCCGTCCCCGACATGTGGAACGACACCTCGTCCAGCCCCGACAGGTCGCGCAGCCGGCGGACGTTGTCGGCGACGACCGGGTGGAAGCTGCCGAGCACGCCGCCCAGCGGCTCCGCGATGGCGACGGCCTCGCGCATCGTCGCCTTGTAGAAGTCGTTGCCGAACAGGTTGACGCCGTAGCTGCCGGTCAGGTCGACGAAGCGATTGCCGTCGAGATCGGTCAGCCATGCTCCGTCGGAGCGGGCCATGAACGCGCCGACGGGCAGATGTTCGCGCACCGTCGCGGCAAACGGGAACGGCACGCGGTAGCGGCCGGTGAATTGCAGGTCCGACAGCCCGGGGCGCGTTCCGGCGGTGAGCGCGAGCGTTTCCGGGAATCGTTCGGCGTAGAGCGCGGCAAGGCGGGCAAAGCCGGCGCGGCGGCGCGCGGCGACCATATCGTCGCACGCATCGGCGCGGAAGAAGCCGTCGTCGACATGCGCGTAATACGGGATGTGCGCCGCCATCCGCTTGGCCATGCGGACGTGGCCGGCGGGGCCGGGATGTTTGGCGCGCGACAGGGCGAGCCGTTGACGGCCCTTCGTCGCGGCGAACAGGGTACCGGCGACGAGCCCGGCGACGGCGGCGAGGGTCTTTTTTTCCATGGCGCCACTACGCGCGCCGCGATGACGCAGGTGTGACAATGCGCAACGGACCGATGCGGATGCTGATGCAGGAGGATCTGAACTTCCTGCTGACCAACCGGCTGCCACGGCGCTGGGCGACCAATCTGGTCGGGCGGATCGCGGCGGTGGAGCATCCGTGGGTGGCGCGGCCAGCGCTGGCCGCGTGGCGGTTCTTCTGCGACGTCGATCTGTCGGATGCGGAGACGACGCGCTTCGCGAGCTTGCGCGAGGGGTTCGTCCGGCGGTTGCGGGCCGGCGCACGGGTGTTCGCGGCGGGCGAGGGAGTGGTAGCCAGCCCGTGCGACGCGATCGTCGGCGCGCATGGCCGGGTCGAGGACGGGTGCGTCTATCAGGTGAAGGGTTTTCCGTACCGGCTGGACGAACTGGTGCCCGATGCGATGGTTGCGGGGCGTTTCGTGGATGGCTGGTTCGTGACGTTGCGGCTGACCGCGGGAATGTACCACCGTTTCCACGCTCCCGCCGACCTGACGGTGGAGGGGGTGACGTATCAGTCAGGCGATTGCTGGAACGTCAATCCGGTGGCGTTGAAGCGGGTGGAGCGATTGTTCTGTCGCAACGAGCGTGCGGTGATCGAGGCGCGCGGAACCGGCGGGCGCGAATTGTTGCTGGTGCCGGTGGCGGCGATCCTGGTGGCGGGCATCCGGCTGACGTTCCTCGATACCGGGCGGTTGCTGCGCGAGGAGGGCGCGGGACGGCGCGCGTGCGACGCGACGGTGGAGAAGGGCGCGGAGATGGGGTGGTTCGAGCATGGCTCGACGATCGTGATGTTCCTGCCCGCCGCAGCGCGGCTGCGCGGCGAATTGCGCGAAGGTCGGGCGATCAGGGCGGGCGAGGCGATCGCGGATTGGTGAGGTCGGCCGGTGGCGGAGGCGGCCGCATCCGCCGTTCCGGGCCTCGTCAGGCGGTTTCGGGCACGGGGGTCAGCGGGCCATGGCCGCCGAACCAGCTGGTGAGATTGTCGACCACCAACTGCCCCATCGCGGCGCGGGTGTGTTCGGAAGCCGAGCCGAGGTGCGGCAGCAGCACGACGTTGGGCAGCGCCAGCAACGCGTCGGGCACGCTGGGTTCGTCGGCATAGACGTCCAGCCCGGCGGCGAGGATCGTGCCCGATTGCAACGCCTCGATCAGCGCGGGTTCGTCCACCACGCTGCCGCGCGCGACGTTGACGAGGACGCCGTTCGCACCCAACGCCCGCAATACGTCCGCATCGATCAGGTGGCGGGTGCCGCCACCGCCGGGAACGATCGCGATCAGCACGTCGCACGCCGTCGCCAGCGCGACGGGCGTGTCGTGATAATCGTACGCGACATCGGCCTGGCGGCTGCGGCCATGATAGGCGAGCCTGACGTCGAACCCCTCCAGCCGGCGCGCGATCTGCTTGCCGATCGCCCCGAGCCCGAGGATGCCGATGGTGCGCCCGCGCAGCGTCGGCGACAGCGGGAACGGCGCATGGGGCCACCGCCCTTCGCGGACGTAGCGATCGGCCTGCGGCAGGCGGCGGATCGTCGCGAGCAACAGCCCGATGGTCAGGTCCGCGACCTCCGCATCGAGCACGCCCGGGGTATTGGTGACCATAATCCCGCGATCGGCGGCGGCGCGTGCGTCGATATTGTCGTAGCCGACGCCGAAATTGGCGACGATCTCCAGCGCGGGAAGGCGGTCGAACAATGCGGCGTCGACACGCCCCGCCAGCGTGTTGGCGGCAAGACCGCGAATCGCGGCGCCGTGATCGGCGAGGAAGGCGCCGGCATCGGGCTGCTCCCACAAGCGGTGCAGCGCGAAGCGCCGGTCGAGCGCGTCGATCACCGCGGCGGGCATCGGCGCGGGCATGAGGATGGCGGTGTCGGTCATGCGCGATCCGTACACCATCCCGCGCCGTGCGTCGCGCGGCCGGGCGGCGAATTGATGCGTGACAAGGTGAAAGCGTGGGGACGGGCTTGCGCCGGGGATCGGCGGATGGCGATAAGCGGCGACGGGAACGAGGGAGGATGGCGATGCGGCTGGGCATGATCGTGGCGACTGGGTTGATGATGGCGGGCACGGCGGCGCAGGCCGGGCCGGCGGCGCTGGATGCGAAGACGGCGGTGTACGAACTGCGCACCTATTATCCCGCGCCGGGCAAGGCGGCGGCGCTGAACGCGCGCTTTCGCGAGCATACGACCGCGCTGTTCGCCAAGCACGGCATGACGAACGTCGCATATTGGAACGAGATCGCGACCGAGGCGGCACCGGAGGGGCGGCTGATCTACGTGCTGGCGTATCCCAGCCGCGCGGCTCGCGACGCCGACTGGGCGGCGTTCGGGACTGACCCGGAGTGGCGCAAGGTGGTTGCGACCTCCGAGGCGGCGGGCAAGCTGGTGACGCGCGTCGACAGCGTGTTCATGAACGCGGCGGATTATTCCCCGCCGATCCTGCCGCGATAGAGCGGGTTCACCTCCCGCAGGTGACGGCATCGTGCCGTCATCTGCGGGAGGGTGCGCTCAGGAGGCGGTGGCCCCGCCGGGCTTGAGCAGGTCGAGTACCGCCGCGGTCATCGCGGTCGCGCCGGTGGTGACGACCGCTTGCGGATCGACCTTGAACAACGGCGAATGATGCGAGGGGATCGGCGCGCCGCCGTTCGCCGCGGCGTCGAACGCCGCCTTCTGCGTGCCGCCGACCGCGAAATAATAGCCCTTGATGCCATATTGCGGCTCGATGAAGGCGGCGAAATCCTCCGCGCCCATGCCCTTTTGCTGGAACGGGATGACCTTGTCCGCGCCCAGCGTCGTAGCCATCACCGCGTTCAGGCGGCGGGCCAGGACCGCGTCGTTGATCGTCGTCGGCGTGCCTTCGATGACCTTGACGACCGGCAGCTTGTCGGCGGGCATGCCGTTCAGTTCGCCGACGCCGCGCGCGACGCGCCGGATGCCGGCGAGCAGCTGCGCGCGGGTCGCCTCGTCATTGGCGCGCACCGTCACCTGCAACTTCGCCTCGTCGGAGATGATATTGTGCTTCAGCCCGGCGTGGAAGCTGCCGACGGTGATGACCGCGGGCCGCAGCGGCTGGCGCTCACGGCTGACCAGCCCCTGTAGCGCGATGACCAGCTGGCTGGCCATGTAGACCGGGTCCTTGCCGGTCTGCGGACTGGCGCCGTGCGCGCCGATGCCGGGGACGGTGATGTCGACGCTGTCGGAGGAGCTGTACTGGATGTCCTCGGAGGCGGAGACGGTGCCGGCCAGCCCCTCGGAATTGGAGTGATAGGCCAGCGCGTAATCGGGCTTGGGGAAGCGCGTGTAGAGACCGTCCCTGACCATCGCCGCCGCGCCGCCGACGCGTTCCTCGGCCGGCTGGACCACGAACACGACCGTGCCGGACCAGCGATCCCTCATCGCGGCGAGGCGGCGCGCGGTGGCGAGCAGCCCGACGATGTGCGTGTCGTGGCCGCAGGCGTGCATGACGGGCGCCTCGACGCCGTCGATGCCGACTTGCCGGTCGGTGCTGGCGTTGGCGAGGCCGGATTTCTCCGCCACGGGCAGCCCGTCCATGTCGGCGCGGACCAGCACCACCGGGCCGGCCCCGTTGCGCAGCACGCCGACGACCCCGGTGCCACCGACCTTTTCGGTGACCTGCATCGTGGGCACCGCTTTCAGCGCGGCGGCCATCTTCGCGGCGGTGCGGGTTTCCCTGAACGACAATTCGGGGTGACGATGGAAATCGTCCCACATCGCGGCGAGCGAGCGATCGTAATCGGCGCGGATCGCCGCGGCGTAATCCGGCTCGGCAAGCGCGGGCTGGGCGATGGACGCGAGTGCGGCGGCGGCGGCGAGCAGATGACGCATGGAGACCCCCTGTTTTCCGCAGCCTAGCGGGCGATCGACGGGGCGGAAAGGGGCAGCGCGGTACGTCACCCCGGACCGGGTCCGGGGGTGACGGGATGATGTGAGCCGGTTCGGTCGCCCGGCGAAGCGTGGGTCAGCGCGGGAGGGCGGCGGCGGCGCGGGCGTGGGCTTCGATCTCGGGCAGGGTACCCTCGGTCACCCAGCTGCCGCCCACGCACAGGACCGGCGCGATCGCCAGCCAATCGGGTGCGCTGGCGGCGGTGATGCCGCCGGTCGGGCAGAATTTGCACTGGTAGAAGGGTGCGGCGAGCGCCTTCAGCGCTTTTACCCCGCCGCTGGTTTCGGCGGGGAAGAACTTGAAATGCTCCAGTCCCATGTCCAGCCCGCGCATGATGTCGCCGGCGGTGGCGACGCCGGGGAGCCACGGGATGCCCGCCTCCATGATCGCGTCGCCGGTGCGCGTCGACAGGCCGGGGGAGACGATGAACTCGGCCCCGGCATCCCGGACCTGCGCGACCTGATCGACGGTGACCACGGTGCCCGCGCCGACGATCGCGCCGGGAACCTGCTTCATCTCCCGGATCGCGTCGAGCGCGGCGGGGGTGCGCAGCGTCACCTCCAGCACCTTCAGCCCGCCGGCGACCAGCGCCTCGGCGAGCGGGCGCGCCTGCGCGGCGTCGTGGATGACCAGCACCGGGATCACCGGGCTGGTGCGCATGACGGTTTCGATGGTGCTCATGATGCGTGATGCTCCTGCGCGAAAGCGGCCGCGGCACCGAACAGGCCGGGCTGGGGATGGGTGATGAGCTTGACCGGCAAGCCGGACATCAGCGACTGGAAACGGCCCTTGGCGACGAAGCGCTGGTCGAAGCCGGAGCGCAGCAGCTTGTCCTTGATGCGCAGGCCGAGACCGCCGGCGATCACGACGCCCTTCGCACCATGCGCGAGCGCCAGATCGCCCGCCACCGCGCCGAGCGCGAGGCAGAAGCGGTCGAGCGCGGCGAGCGCGATCGAATCGGTGCCCTCCAGCGCCTCGGTCCAGATCGCCTTGTCGTCCTTGTGGATGTAGGCGCGCCCTTCCAGCTCGGCGAGCGTTTCGTAGATCGCGACGATGCCGGGGCCGGCGACGATCCGTTCGACCGACACGCGCGTGAAGGTCTTGCGCAGTCGCTTGAGCAGCGCATCCTCGATGCCGTCAAGCGGGGCGTAGTCCATGTGCCCGCCCTCCGTCGGCAGCACGTTGTAACGGCCGTCGTGCTTGTAGACCTGCGCCACGCCCAGCCCGGTTCCCGGGCCGCAGACCGTCGTGACGCCCTGCGCCGGCAAGGGCACGTCGGGGCCGCAGAGATGTTCGAAATCGGCGTCGGGCAACTGCGCGACGGCATGGCCGATCGCGCCGAAATCGTTGATGATCGACCAGGTGGCGGCGCCCAGCCGCTCCGGGATCAGCGATGGACGGATGACCCACGGATTGTTGGTCATGCGGATCACGTCGCCGGTGATCGGCGAGGCGACTGCGATCGCGGCGGCGTCCGGCAGCGTGCCGCCATGCCGTTCGCGGAACGCCTCATAGGCGGTCTGGAGGCTGGCATGTTCCGCGGTTTTCAACGTGACAGGTTCGCCGAGCGACAGCACGCGGCCGCCCTCCACCTCCGCAATCGCGAAACGGGCGTGCGTGCCCCCGATATCGACCGCTACGACCTGCATATTCGTCTCCTCCCCGCCTTCTTCATCACGCCGTCAACCGGGGTGTCGTCCTGTCAGAGTCCCGCGCCCGCCAAGACGGCGCTGGCACCCTTTTCGGCCTCGTCCGCCAGCCCGCGGAACATACCGAACAATTCGCGGCCCATGCCGGTGGCGGGCGGCGGCGAGGCGGCCTGTTCGCGCAGCGCCCATTCGTCGGCGGGCACCAGCGCGTCGAGCGTGCCGGCTTCCGCATCGACGCGGATCAGGTCACCGTCGCGGATCAGGCCGATCGCGCCGCCGGCGCCGTTCAGACCCGGCAACGCCTCAGGCGAGCAATGGATCGCGCACGGCACCTTGCCGCTGGCCCCCGACATGCGGCCATCGGTGACCAGCGCCACCTTGAACCCGCGATTCTGGAGCACGCCGAGCGGCGGCGTAAGCTTGTGCAGTTCGGGCATGCCGTTGGCGCGCGGCCCCTGGAAGCGGACGACGACCACCACATCCTGCTCCAGCTCGCCGTTCTTGAAGGCCTCCAGCACGTCGAGCTGGTCGGCGAACACGCGGGCCGGTGCCTCGACGATCCAGCGTTCGCGGTCGACCGCCGACACCTTGATGCAGGCGCGGCCGATGTTGCCCTGCAGGATGCGCATCCCGCCATCGGGGGCGAACGGCTGCGTCACCGGGCGCAGGATCGTCTCGTCGCGGCTGGCGCCGGCGGGACTCCAGGTCAGCACGTCGTTCTCGATCGCCGGCGCGCTGGCATAGGCGGTCAGGTCATCGCCGGCGACGGTCATGATATCGCGGTGCAGGTAGCCGCCGGACAGCAGCTGATCGATGATATAGGGCATGCCGCCTGCCGCCTCGAACCCGTTCACGTCGGCCGAGCCGTTGGGATAGACCCGCGCCAGCGTGGGAACGGCGGCGGAGAGGCGGTCGAAATCCTCCCAGTCGATCACGATCCCCGCCGCGCGCGCGATCGCGGGAACGTGGAGCAGGTGATTGGTCGAGCCGCCGGTCGCCAGCAAGCCGATGGCGGCGTTGACGATCGCCTTTTCATCGACGCACGCGCCCAGTGGGCGGTAATCGTCGCCGTGCGACCCGATCGCCGCGAGCCGGTGGACCGCCGCGCGGGTGAGTTCCTGCCGCAATCTGGTGCCCGGGTTCACGAAGGCGGCACCCGGCATGTGGAGGCCCATCACCTCCATCATCATCTGATTGGTGTTCGCGGTGCCGTAGAAGGTGCAGGTGCCCTGCGTGTGATAGGCCTGGATCTCGGCCTCCAGCAATTCCTCGCGTCCGACCTCGCCAGTGGCGAACCGCTCCCGCACCGCCGCCTTGGCCTTGTTCGGCAGGCCCGAGGGCATCGGCCCGCCGGGGATCAGGATCATCGGCAAATGACCGAAGCGCAGCGCGCCCATCAGCAGGCCGGGGACAATCTTGTCGCAGATGCCGAGCAGCGCCGCACCCTCGAACGTGCCGTGGCTGAGCGCGATGGCGGTGGACAGCGCGATCGTGTCGCGGCTGAACAGCGACAATTCCATTCCGGCATAGCCCTGCGTCACGCCGTCGCACATCGCGGGAACGCCGCCCGCGACCTGCGCGGTCGCGCCGACCTCCCGCGCCCAGACCTTCATCTGTTCGGGATAGCGATAATAGACGGCGTGCGCGGACAGCATGTCGTTGTAGGCGGTGACCAGCCCGATGTTCATCGCCGCATGCTGCGTCTTCATCGCATCGCGATCCTCGGGCGTGCCGGCATAGGCATGGGCGAGGTTGGCGCAGCCGAGCCGCGGACGGCCGATCCAGCCCTGCCGTTCCCGCTCGATCAGCGACAGATAGGCCTGGCGGGTCGGGCGGCTGCGCTCGATGATGCGATCGGTGACGGCGCTGACGGCGGGGTTCATGCTGTTACGTCCTCGTCACGCCGGGCCGGTCCCGGCATTCACGGCCCCGCGGGGCCGGTTTCGCTAAGTCTTTGCGACAGCACGCTCCCCGGAACAAGGCCGGGGAGCGCGATGACCTGTCCAGTCGGTCGGTCAGGCCGCCCAGTGGATATCCACGGGCAGTTCGGCATCCGCCAGCACGCGCCCGATCGGATAGGGCGAGCCGACGCCTTCCTTGATCGCGTCCTCGATCACCTTGCGCTTGTCCGCGCCGGTCACCGCGATCATCAGCGCGCGTGCGGTGACGATGCCCTGCCGCGTCAGCGACACGCGCGCCACCGGCGCCTCGGGCGGCAGCGGATCGGGCATCACGCCCAGTGCGCGGCGTTCCTTGGGACCGTTCAGCGCCTCGTCGTAATCGGGGCCGGGGAAGATCGACGCGGTATGCCCGTCGCCGCCGACGCCGAGCAGGCACAGATCGAGCGGCCAGTGCAGATCCTGCATCAGCGCGTCGGCCGAGCGTCCCGCCGCCTTGTAATCGTCAGTCGCCTTGGGGACGATCGGCATCACGCGTGCGCCCTTCGGAATGAAGATCTTGCCCAGCGCGGTGACGTTCGACAGCGCGTCGCCCAGCGGCACGATGCGTTCGTCGCCGGGAATGATCGTCACGCGCTTCCAGTCGAGCTTGGCCTTGGCCAGCTTCTCATAGGCGGGCAGGGGCGTCTTGCCGCCGGCCAGCGCGATCACCGCCGAGCCACGCGCGTCGATCGCGCTTTCGATCACGAACTGGATATCGCCCGCGATCGCATCGGCCAGCTCGGCCGCGTCGTCATATTCCCACCATTCGATCTCGGTCATTCTACACCTCGGTCGGCCCCGCGGGGGCGGGAGCCAGTATCTGATACTCACATGCCGCGCCGCCCATCGGCGCGCGGCGGTCGCTCAATCGTCCTGCCAGGTCACATTGTCGCGCTCGGTCAGCGCGATCGCGCCGGCCGGGCCCCAGGTGCCGGCGGCATAATGTTTCGGCTTGATCTGGTTCGCGGTCCAACCGGCGCGGATCGCGTCGATCCACTTCCACTGCGCCTCCACCTCGTCACGGCGCACGAACAGCGTCTGATCGTCCTCGATCAGGTCGAGCAGCAGCCGCTCATAGGCGATACGGCGGCGCTTGCCCGCGAATTCGGCATCGAGGCTGAGGTTCAGCGGCACCTCGCGCAGGCGCAGCCCCTCGCGGTCCAGCCCCGGCTCCTTGGTCATCACCAGCAGCTGGACATATTCCTCCGGCTGGAGGCGGATGATGAGCGTGTTGGGTTGCAGCAGGCCGCCGCGCCCGGAAAACATCGAGTGCGGCACCGGCTTGAACTGGATCGCGATCTCGCTGCGGCGTTTGGCCATGCGCTTGCCGGTGCGCAGGTAGAAGGGCACGCCCTGCCAACGCCAATTGTCGATATGCGCCTTGATCGCGACGAACGTCTCGACGCCGCTGTCATAGCCCAGTTCGTCGTCATAGCCCCGCACGACCTTCCCGCCGACCGCGCCTTCCTCATATTGGCCGGTGACGGTGTTCTGGCGCACCTCGTCCGGCGAAATCTGACGCAAGCTGCGGAAGACCTTCGCCTTTTCGTCGCGGATCGCGGTGCCGTCGTAAAGGGCGGGGGGCTCCATCGCGATGAGCGCCACCAGTTGCAGCATGTGGTTGGCGACCATGTCGCGCAGCGCGCCCGCACCCTCGTAATAGCCGGCGCGATCCTCCAGCCCGACCGTTTCGGCAATCGTGATCTGGACGTTGTCGATGCCCTGCGCATTCCAGATCGGCTCGAACATCGAGTTGCCGAACCGCAGCGCCAGGATGTTCTGCACCGTTTCCTTGCCGAGATAATGGTCGATGCGGAAGATGCGGTCCTCCGGGAAGACCGAAGCGACGGTGTCGTTGATCTCGCGGCTGCTTTCCAGATCGTAGCCGAGCGGCTTCTCCAGGCCGATCCGCACCGTGTCACCGGCGAGGCCGACGCTTTGCAAGCCCTTCACCGCCGGCTCGAACAGCGACGGGGCGGTCGACAGATAGATGGCGAGGCCGCCCGAGACGTCGCCGATCTTGTCCGCCAGCGCCTGGAAGGTCGATTGATCCGACAGGTCGACCGGCTGGAAGAAGATGCGGTCGAGGAACGACGACAAGGCAGCCTCGTCCTTGCGATCGTCGGGCAGGAATTCGTCCAGTGCCTTGCGCGTGACGGCGCGGAATGCCTCGTCGTCGAGGTCGCCGCGTGCGGAGCCGGTGATCGTCAGCCCCGCGGGCAACAGCCCGTCGGCGTGCAGGCCGTATAGCGACGGCAGCAGCATCCGCTTGGCGAGATCGCCCGTCGCACCGAACAACAGCAGCTTGCCGACCGGGTTGCGCTCCAACTCGCGTCTCCTTGATTGCTTACAGGGTCAGGCCGGCGACGGGATCGAGCCCGGCCATGATGTTCAGGTTCTGCACCGCCGCGCCGGCCGCACCCTTGCCGAGATTGTCGAGCGTCGCGATCAGCAACGCCTGTCCGGTGGCGGCGTTGCCGGTGACGCGCAGCGTCATGCGATCGGTGTTCGCATCGTCCTCGACACGCACGACGATCGCCGCTTCGTGCGCGAAGCGGACCACCCGCCCGCCGTCATAGGCACCGGCCAGCACCGCCGCGACATCGGTCAGCGATGCGGGACGGGTCAGCTGCGCCAGGTGCAGCGGCACTTGCACCACCATCCCGCGATAGGCGCGCGCGACCGCGGGCTGGAAGATCGGCGCGTGGACCAGCCCGGCGTGCTGCCGCATTTCCGGCGCGTGCTTGTGGGACAGCGCCAGCGCATAGGGGCGGAAGGCGGTGTTCGCCTCGCCACCCTCGAACTCGGCGACCATCGCCTTGCCGCCGCCGGAATAACCCGAGGTGGCGTTGACGCTGAGCAAGGCGTCCGCGCCGAGCAGCCCCTCGCGGACCAGCGGCCGGACGAGCGCGAGGAAGCCGGTGGGATAGCAGCCCGGATTGCTGACGAAGCGCGCCGACGCGATCCGGTCGGCCTGATCCGGTTCCAGTTCCGCGAGGCCATAGGTCCAGCCATCGGCGATGCGGTGCGCGGTGGAAGCGTCGATCACGCGCGTGCGATCGTTGGCGATCATGGCCACCGCGCCGCGCGCCGCGTCGTCGGGCAGGCATAGGATCACGACATCGGCGTCGTTGATCGCCTGCGCGCGGGCGGCATCGTCCTTGCGGCGGCCTTCGTCCAGGGTGATGAGCGCGATGTCGCGGCGCGATTCCAGCCGCTCCCGGATCTCCAGCCCGGTGGTGCCGACCGCTCCGTCGATGAAGACACGCACGGTCATTGCGGCTGCACCGCAGCACCATCGATATAGCCGACGCGTTCGTGGTCGATCGCGATTCCCCAGGCGATGCCGCCGGTCATGTCGAGCAGGTCGAACGGTGCGCCGGCCGGCAAGGAGGCGAGCGGCGCACTGGCGGGGTCGCGCTCCGCACGCAGCACCGCGTCGCACACCAGAATACGGCGCAGCGGCGCGGCATAATGCGGGGCGAAGACGCGGTCGGCCAGCCGTACGTCGGCAATGTCGGGGCGCACAGCGTGAGTCAGCGGATCGAGCGCGCGCGAGCGGCCGGTCAGCGCGAATCCGCTACGCCCGGGCCGCGTCGACGGCGCCGCCGACACGGGCAGCGGCAGGGGCGGCGTCCCCATCGCCGATGAACTGGCCGAACTCTTCAAGAAAATCTGCCCCTTCGGTCGTGCGGGCGACGAAGATGTTGCGCTTGTCGCTATCGTCGCGTTGGCGGCGCAGATAGCCCAGCGCACCCAGCCGATTCAAGGCGCGCGTCACGACGGGCTTCGACACGTTCAAAATCCGCGCCAGCCCACGCACGGTGTGCGGGCCAGGTCGCAGGTATACGACCAGCAGCAGCGCCATCTGGCGATTGGTGAGATCGGGTTCGCCCGAGCGCACGTAATCGACCAGCGCCTTCATCCACGAACTGAGTTCGGGTTGAACCAATGTCGCCATGTCCTCGTCCCGCTTCGATAAAAGCCCGGATGATCCCGGTCGTCGTCAGGGTAACGCCCGCTTTCGCGGCTGGTTTCAGTAATGTCACGAATTTGGGACGGCAGCGCGGCGTCGGGGGTCCGGCGGCGCGGTTGATCCCGGCGCGCCGCTCCCCTATGTGGCCGGTCATCCGGGGCGCGCCCATCCGCGCGCCACCGCCCGTTCCTCGCTTCGGAATCGCGCCCAGCCCATGTTCACCTTCCTGATCGTCCTCCAGGCCATCATCGCGGCGGCCCTCGTCACCGTGATCCTGATGCAGCGGTCGGAAGGCGGCGGCCTGACCTCTTCGGGCAGCCCGTCGGGGTTGATGTCGGCGCGCGGCGCGGCGGATTTCCTGACCCGCGCCACGTCCGTACTGGCCGCGCTGTTCATCCTGATGAGCATCACGCTGGCGTTTCTGGCGGCCAGCCGCGGCGCGGTGTCGGTCGATACCTCGCTCCAGCGTCGCGCGCCCGCCGCGCAGACCCCGGCGCAGCCCCCGGTCGCCGGACAGGCGGCCCCGCCCGCGGCCGAGCCCGCCCCCGCCGACAACGGCGTGCCGCTGGCGCGCTGATCCACCGACATCGAGGTCGGTTCGTCGCGCGCAGCGTCCCTGCGCGCTTGCCCTTTTGCGTAGTTGAAGGTTAGGGGTTGCGTCCCATGGCGCGGTACATTTTCATCACCGGCGGCGTGGTCTCCTCGCTCGGCAAAGGTCTCATGGCGGCGAGCCTCGCGGCTCTCCTGCAGGCACGCGGCTATCGCGTGCGCATCCGCAAGTTCGATCCGTATCTGAACGTTGATCCGGGCACGATGAGCCCGTATCAGCACGGCGAGGTCTATGTCACCGACGACGGGGCGGAGACCGACCTCGACCTCGGCCATTATGAGCGGTTCACGGGGGTGTCGGCGCGCCAGTCCGACAACGTCACCTCCGGCCGGATCTACAAGACGATCATCGAGCGCGAGCGGCGCGGCGACTATCTGGGCGCGACGGTGCAAGTGATTCCGCACGTCACCGACGCGATCAAGGCGTTCGCCAAGGCGGAGACCGACGACCTCGACTTCGTCCTGTGCGAGATCGGCGGGACGGTGGGCGATATCGAGTCGCTGCCGTTCATCGAGGCGATCCGGCAGCTGAAGAACGAAGTGGGGCGCGGCAATGCGATCAGCATCCACGTCACGCTGGTGCCGTATATCGCGGCGGCCGGCGAGCTGAAGACCAAGCCGACGCAGCATTCGGTGCGCGAACTGGCGGCGCTGGGCGTGCAGCCGGACGTGCTGGTGTGTCGCTGCGAGCAGCCGTTGCCCGAATCGGAGCGCGCCAAGATCGCGCTGTTCTGCAACGTGCCCGAAAGCGCGGTGATCCCGGCGCTGGACGCCAAGAGCATCTATGCGGTGCCGCTGCAATATCATGGCGAGGGACTCGATTCGGAAGTGCTGCGTGCGTTCGGCATCACGCCGTCGTCGCCGCCCGACCTGAGCCGCTGGGAAGAAATCGTCGAGCGGCTGATGCAGCCCGAGGGCGAAGTGACGGTCGGCGTGGTCGGCAAGTATGTCGGTCTGCAGGACGCGTACAAATCGCTGAACGAGGCGCTGGTGCACGGCGGGATCGCCAACCGCGTAAAGGTCAATATCCGCTGGATCGACGCCGAATTGTTCGAGGGTGACGACGACAGCGAGATCGCGGCGCATCTTGAACCATGCCACGCGATCCTCGTCCCCGGTGCGTTCGGTTCGCGCGGGGCAGAGGGCAAGATTGCCTCCGTCCGGTTCGCGCGCGAACATAACGTGCCGTATTTCGGGATCTGTTTCGGGATGCAGATGGCGTGCGTCGAGGGTGCGCGCGATCTGGCCGGGATCGCCGGGGCGTCGTCGACCGAATTCGGACCGACGCCGGAGCCGGTCGTCGGTCTCATCACCGAATGGATGGGCGATCGCGGGTTGGAGAAGCGCGCCGAGAACGGCGATCTGGGCGGCACGATGCGGTTGGGCGCGTATCCGGCGGCGCTGACCGGCAACAGCGTGGTCGGCTCGATCTATGGCAGCGACACGATCAGCGAGCGGCATCGTCATCGCTACGAGGTGAATACCTCTTACCGTGAGGCGCTGGAGCAGGGCGGGCTGGTGTTTTCCGGCATGTCGCCGGACGGCACGCTGCCCGAGATCGTCGAGCGTCCGGACCATCCGTGGTTCGTCGGCGTGCAATTCCATCCCGAGTTGAAGAGCCGGCCGTTCGAGCCGCATCCGCTGTTCGCCAGCTTCATCGCCGCGGCATTGAAGCAGAGCCGGCTGGTCTGAAACGCGTCGCGACGGCAGGCACGGCGCGGCGATCCGGGGTATCCCGACCTGCTGCGCCGTGCCTGCGGCGATGGTCGTGCGCAAGTCGTTGCGCAGCCCCCCTCACGTGCGTTAACCTTCCGTTTACAAGATAAAACGGGAGGATAGTCATGATCGGACGAATGACGGCATTGGCGTGTGCGATGACGATCGCCGCCCCGGCCATGGCGCAGGTCGCGCCGCCTTATTCATCGTTGACGGTGTTCGGTGACAGCCTGGTCGATGCGGGCAACGTCCGGGCGCTGGGATTGGGGGCGAACCCGGCGGACGGATATGTCGCGGGGCGGTTCACCAACGGGCTGGATTACACCGACCTGCTGAGCATGGCGATGTATGGTACGCCGACGGTGGCGTCGCTGCGCGGCGGCAGCAATTATGCCTTTGGCGGCGCACGCGCGACGTCGACCTCGCTGCTTCCCGACGCGCTGGAGCAGGTGGCGGTCTACCGGGCCGTGGCGGCGACCGGCAAAGGGGTCGATGCCGGCGGCCTGTTCCTGCTGAACTTCGGCGGGAACGACGTGTTCGCGGCGAGTCTGCCCGGCAACCCGGCGGGTTATGACAGCGACACGTCGTTCCTGAAGGAGGCCGCCGGCAATTATGCCCGGGCCGTGCAGTCGTTGAACGACATCGGCGCGCGCAACATCCTGCTCACCGGTTTTCCGGTGGCGACCGAGGGGCTGCCGCTTGGCTATTCGCTCGCGGCGGAAGGCTATCTGACGGAGGCGCTGGCGGGATTGTCGCTGGCGCAGGGCACCACGTTGATGCGCTACAGCTACCTCGACTTCTTCGGCCGCGTGCAGGCGAACCCCGCCGCCTACGACTTGCCCGCGACGCTGACCCTGCCCGATCCGGCTTCGCCCGCGACGACGACCTGCCGGGGAGCGCGGGCCTTGCCGGCGTGTACGGGATTCTTCTCGTTCGACGGCACTCATCCGACCGCGGCGATCCACCGCGCGCTGTACAACGACATCAACCGGCAATTCGGGTTCGGGCTGCCGGCGGTGCCGGAACCGACGACCTGGGCGATGATGCTGATGGGGTTTGCGGCGATGGGGGCGGCGTTGCGGCGCGACCGCCGGGTGCGCGCGGCGGCGTAGCATTGCCGGAGTGTCACCGCGGAGCCGATCCGGGGTGGCGGAGCGTCTCGATCGGCGAACATCGCTCCGGGCTCAAGCCGGCAAGGGAAAGGCGCCCGAGCCTTGCGGCCCGGACGCCCCCACCGGCGCCTCGAAAGGGAGCAAAGAAGCGCCGATCCCGTTCAGGCCGCCCGTGCTTCGCCGGGAGCCTGGTTCTCGACGGCGGTCAGCGGTGCGCCGGTCCGGATCGCGATGCTCTTCGGCTTCATCGCCTCGGGCACCTCGCGGACCAGATCGACCACCAGCAGTCCGTCGTTCAGCCGTGCATCCTCCACGAACACGAAGTCGGCCAGTTCGAACCGCCGCTCGAAGCTGCGGTTCGCGATGCCGAGGTGGAGGAACTGGTTGTTGTCCGCCTTGTCATCCTTCTTGCCGGTCACCAGCAACAGGTTCTGCTGCGCGGTGATCTCGATCTCCTCGCGGCTGAACCCGGCGACGGCCAGCGTGATGCGGTAGCGGTCGTCCGCCACGCGCTCCAGATTGAAGGGCGGATAATTCTCTGCGCTGCTCCGCGCATTGGCTTCGATCAGATCGAAGAGACGGTCGAAACCGATCGTGGAGCGGCGATAGGGGGTAAGGTCGAAACGCATCGTCAAATCCTCCAGCGAGCTATTTGAAAGCGGCGCCCGGCATTGCGCGGCACCTGTTCCGTGCGGCCCGGTGACCGGCGCCGCACGAGCATGAATTTGGGTTCGGAACGAAGCGATTCAAGGGGGTGTTAAACTCCTAGTTTCTTGATGGGATATGCGCAAAGCTGCAGAAGGCCATCAAGACGACCAAAGGGGAATCGCATGTCCGTCACGCTCGCCATGTTGCTGGCCGCCCAGTCCGGCGCACCCGTCGCCGTGCCGCAGCCGCCGCAACAATCCACGCCGGTCGTGGTGGGAGAGCGGATCGCGCCCGCCACGACGCCGGGCGATCCCGACCGGAGCGAGGAACAGGTGCAGCGCAGTTCCGCCGCATCGGACGTCGTGGTCACCGCGCGCCGGCGGGCCGAATCGGCGCAGAACGTGCCGATCCCGATCTCCGTGGTCGGGGTGAAGGAACTGGACGCGACCGGCAGCTTCAACGTCCAGCGGCTGCAGCAACTCCAGCCGACGCTGCAATTCTATTCCACCAACCCGCGCAATTCGTCGATCAACATCCGCGGCCTGGGCGCGCCGCTGGGCCTGACCAACGACGGGATCGAGCAGGGCGTCGGCATCTATATCGATCAGGTATATCTGAGCCGCGTCGCCGCGGCGACGCTCGACTTCCTCGACGTGCAGCAGATCGAGACGCTGCGCGGGCCGCAGGGGACGCTGTACGGCAAGAACACGGTCGCGGGCGCGATCAACATCACCAGCAAGGCGCCCAGCTTCACCCCGCAGGGCCGCGCGGAAGTGTCGGTCGGCAATCTGGAGTTCAAGCAGGCCAAGGCGTCGGTTTCCGGACCGCTGACCGACAATGTCGCGATCCGGCTGGGGCTGTCGACGACCAGCCGGCGCGGGACCGTCTACAATGTCGCGTCCGGCGACAATGTGAACGCGCAGGACAATCTGGGCATCCGCACCGCGATCCTGTGGAAGGCGACCGACGACCTGAACCTGACGCTGTCGGGCGATTATTCACGCCAGAACCCGGATTGCTGCGCGCAGATCTTCGTGCGGGTCGGCGCGACGCAGCGTCCGCTCAATCGCCAGTTCGACGCACTGGCGGCCGCGCAGGGATATGAGCCGCCCAGTCGCAATCCGTTCGACCGGCTGACCGATCTGGACGCGACGCTGAGCGCGCGCAACGAGCTGGGCGGGCTGTCGCTGCGTGGCGAATACCGGCTGGGCGAGGGGACGCTGACGTCGATCACCGCCTATCGCTTCTGGGACTGGCTGCCGGCCAACGACCGCGACTTCACCGGGCTGCCGATCACCACGCTGTCGCAGAATCCGACGCGGCAGGATCAATATACGCAGGAATTCCGCTATGCCGGTGAGGGCAGGGGCTTCGACTATGTCCTTGGCCTGTTCGGTTTCTATCAGACGATCGATACCACCGGCACGCAGCGTCAGGGACCGGCGGCGAGCGCGTGGCTGATCAATCCGTCGAACCCGCTGTCGCGCGATCCCTCGGTGCTCGACGGGCTGACCGCGGCCAACGACATCAGCCTGAAGAACTTTTCCGGCGCGCTGTTCGGCAAGCTGAACTGGAAGCTGGGCGAGGACGTGACGCTGTCGCCGGGCGTGCGGCTGAACTATGACGACAAGACCGGCAGCTACATCAGCGTGGTGCGCGATGCGCAGGGCAATCTGGTGCCCGGCACCGGCGGCACCGCGCGGCAGGCGGCGCAGCGCGACGCGATCCAGCCGCAGGAGTTCCGCGACCAGAAGTTCCGCGAATGGAACGTGTCCTACGATCTGACCGCGTCGTACAAGCCGTCCCGCGACGTCCTGCTGTACGCCACCTATGCGCACAGCTTCAAATCGGGCGGGCTGAACCTGAACGGCGTGCCGGTGGTGAACGGTGTGGTCCAGACGCAGCTGGCACAGGTCGACCCCGAGAAGGTCGACCATTTCGAGCTGGGCGCGAAGACGCAATTCTGGGACCGCAAGGTGACGCTGAACGTCACCGGTTTCTGGACCGAGATCAGCGACTATCAGGCGGTGGTCAACAACAGCTCGACCTCCACGTTGCGCGGCTATCTGGCCAATGCCGGCAAGGTGCGGGTGCGCGGGGTGGAAGCCGACTTCTCCGTGCGGCCCAGCGACCGGTTGACCTTCTATACCAACGGCGCGTTCACCGATCACCGATATGTCGACTTCAGGAACGCGCCGTGCCCGCCCGAACTGTCGGGCGGCGGCAGCGGGGGGACGATCGGTGCGCCGGGTGCGCCGGGCACCAACAGCCCGGTGGCGTGCGACATCTCCGGCCAGTGGCTGCCGGGAATCTCCAAGTTCGCCTTCTCCTATGGCGGGGAATATAACCTTCCGGCCGACGTGTTCGGACAAACGGGCGAAGCCTATGCCGGGGTGGACGCCAATTCGCGGACGAAGTTTTCGTCGAATGCGTCGCGATCGATCTACACCGACGTGGCGGGCTATACGCTGGTGAACGCGCGCCTGGGTTTCCGGACGGACAGCGGGGTGAATGTGTTCGGCTGGGTCCGCAACCTGTTCGACGCCGAATATTACGAGGTGCTGGCGACGACGCCTGGGAACACCGGCCTGATCGCGGGGAACGTCGGCGACCCGCGGACCTATGGGCTGACGGTGGGCTTCGGCTTCTAGGCCGCATCGACATTCGGCGCTTCGCGGGTGCCGCGCTTCATCCAGCCGTCGTGACAGGCGCGAAGCAATCCGCCGTTCCGCGCCAAGCCGCATGCTTCGCTACGCTCGGCTGCTGGTGCAGGTTCTGTAGCTGGGCAAAGTGGCATCCCTGCCACGGGGAAGTGGGTCGATACCGGCTTTCGCTTCCCGCGATCGGCAAGGTTTTAGGCGGGGTCGCGGCTGTCCCGGAACGGCAAACGCCCGGGCCGCTTTTACGACCCGGGCGCCTGCGTGACGATCGCTCGTCAGCCCCCTATCCTGCCCATTGCCCACGCGCTTTTTGTAAGAAAAAGCGGGACTTGATGGCGTTCCCCGAACCACGGCCTTTGCCTGTGTGCCAGTGCCCGAGGTATGCGGTGGAGCGTGTTCGCTGTCGATACAAATGAACCGGGGCAAAACCGATTGTGGCGCTCCTGTGACGATTCCGCCACAGCGCCCATTGCGGAAGCGCCCACGGCTCCCTATCGCCACGTCCATGTTGCTGTCCCGCTATGAAAGCATGATCGCGCGGCGGTATCTGCTGCCGGGCAAGGGTGAGCGCTTCATCGTGCTGGTGGCGGGATTCTCGCTGGGTGCGGTGATGCTGGGCGTCGCCGCGCTGGTGATCGTCATGAGCGTGATGAACGGCTTTCGCGCCGAGCTGTTCGACAAGATCGTCGGGCTGAACGGGCACGCCGTGGTGCAGGGCTACAACAACCGGCTCGACAATTGGCAGCGTGTCGTCACGCTGGCGAAGGCGACGCCGGGAGTGACCAGCGCGGTGCCGATGATCGAGCAGCCGTTGTTCGCGACCTTCAACGGTCGTGCGGAGGGCATCCTGCTGCGCGGTATGCGGCCCGAGGACATTCGCACCAATCCGACGATCCGCAGCAAGGTGGTGGCCGGCAGCCTGGCATCGCTGACCCCGAACAGCGGCAACGTGGCGATCGGCGCGCGGTTGGCGGAACAGCTGGGCGCGACGATCGGGTCGGAGATCACCGTCATCAGCCCGCTTGGCCGCTCCACCCCGTTCGGCACCGTGCCGCGCAGCGTCGGCTATGTCGTCGGCGCGATCTTCGAGGTCGGGGTCTACGATTACGACAAGGCCTACGTCATCATGCCGCTGGCCGATGCGCAGACCCTGCTGCTGACCGGCGACACGGTTGGCATGATCGAATTGCAGACGCGCGACGCCGATCAGGTCGGCCCGATCCTGGCCCCGCTGGCGCGACAGGTGCAGCCCTACGGCGTCATCAGCGACTGGCGGCGGCTGAATTCCGAGTTGTTCGACGCGCTGGCGGTCGAGCGGGTGGCGATGTTCGTGGTGCTGTGCATCATCATCCTGGTGGCGGCGTTCAACATCGCCAGCTCGCTCATCATGCTGGTGCGGTCGAAGACGCGCGACATCGCGATCCTGCGCACGATGGGGGCGAGCCGGGGCGCGATGCTGCGGATCTTCATAACGGTGGGCACGTCGATCGGCGTGCTGGGCACGTTCGCCGGGCTGCTGCTGGGCACCGTGTTCCTGTTCTTCCGGCAGGCGGTGGTCAATTTCGTCCAGCTGGTGACCGGGCAGAACCTGTGGGATCCGTCGATCCGGTATCTGACCGAATTGCCGTCGAAGGTCGATCCGGTCGAGGTGACCGCGATCGTGCTCATCACATTGCTGATGACGTTCCTGGCGACCATCTATCCGGCGCTGAAGGCGGCGAATACCGATCCGGTCGAGGTGTTGCGGTATGAATGACGCGAACGATACGCGCGCAGGGCCGCACAGCCAGCCGATGTTCGATGGCGCGCAACCCGTCCTGCAGACCACCGGGCTGGCGCGCAGCTTCACGCAGGGCGAAACGACGATCCACGTCCTGCGCGGGGTGGACCTGACGGTCGCGCGGGGGGAGATCGTCGCGTTGCTGGGGCCGTCGGGATCGGGCAAGTCGACGCTGTTGCAGGCGGTCGGGTTGCTGGAGGGCGGATTTTCCGGATCGATCCGCATCGCCGGGACCGAGGCGGCGAAGCTGGATGCGGCGGGGCGCACTGCGCTGCGCCGCGACCGACTGGGCTTCGTCTACCAGTTCCACCATCTGCTGGCGGATTTCAACGCGATCGAGAATGTCGTGCTGCCGCAGCTGATCCATGGTGCCGAGCGCGCCGCGGCGGAGGAGCGTGCGACGGTGCTGCTAACCGCGTTGGGCGTGGGGCATCGTTTGACGCATCGTCCCTCGAAGCTGTCGGGTGGCGAGCAGCAGCGGGTGGCGGTGGCGCGTGCGCTGGCGAATCGCCCGGCGCTGGTGCTGGCCGACGAGCCGACCGGCAATCTGGACGAGGCGACCGCCGACCGGGTCCTGGCGGAGTTCCTGCGGCTGGTGCGTGGCGAGGGATCGGCGGCGCTGATCGCGACCCATAACGAGCGGCTGGCGGCGCGAATGGACCGGGTGGTGCGGCTTCACGAAGGGCAATTGGAAGTCGCGCCGTGACGTCGGCGGCGTGGCGGGAGGTGCCGACGCTGGCCGGCCGCCATGTCACGCTGCGCCCGCTGGAGCGCGACGACCGGGCGGCGTTGCTGGCGGCGTTCGGCGAAGGGCTGGATCATGTGTTCGCGACGGTCGTGCCCGATGCGGCGACGATCGACGGCTGGTTCGACGCGATCGAGGCGCAGCGGACGGCGGGGCGCGCGCTGCCGTTCACGGTGCTGGATGCCGCCGGGCGCGTGTCGGGCGCGACGCGGTTCCTGCGCATGAACGAGGCGCATCGCCGCGTCGAGATCGGCGGCACCCTGTATGCACGGCGCGTGCAACGAACCGGCCTGAACACCGAGGCGAAGCGACTGTTGCTGGACCATGCATTCGCGGTGCTGGACTGCCAGTGCGTGCAGTTCCGCACCAGCTGGCACAATCGTGCCTCGCGCGCCGCGATCGAGCGATTGGGCGCGCGGATGGACGGCGTGCTGCGCGGGCATATGGTGACCGGGGAGGGCGAGGTGCGGGACAGCGTCGTCTATTCGATCCTGGCGCATGAATGGCCGCAGGTGCGGCGCAATCTGGACTATCTGCTGGAGCGACCCCGATGAGCGCGATCACCGAACTGACCGTTATCGCGGCCGACGGCAGCGCGGTGTCGCTGGAGCGCTGGCGCGGGCAAGTCCTCTTGATCGTCAACACAGCCTCGAAATGCGGGTTCACGCCGCAATATGAGGGGCTTGAGACGCTGTACCGCCGCTTCGCCGCACGTGGGTTCGCCGTGTTGGGGTTTCCGTGCAACCAGTTCGGCGCACAGGAACCGGGCGATGCGGCGGAGATCGCGAACTTCTGTTCGCTGACCTATGACGTCACGTTCCCGCTGTTCGCGAAGATCGACGTCAACGGCGCGGATGCCGATCCATTGTTCGAGCGGCTGAAGGCCGAGGCGCCGGGACTGCTGGGGACCAAGGCGGTCAAGTGGAACTTCACCAAGTTCCTGATCGACCGCACCGGGCGGGTCGTGCACCGCTACGCACCGACGACGAAGCCCGAGGACATCGCCGCCGATATCGAGGCGTTGCTGTAGGCGCTTCTGACCGGCGACAGATCGCATGCTCCGGATCGGACCGGGGGTGGCGAAACAACGACCCGCCTCGCCGGTTCGACCCGGCGCGCACCATGGCTCGCCGCGTCGTTCGTTCAACCGGGAATAGCGAAGGCCTCGGCACCCTTGCGATGGTCGCTCGCGGCGGTGATCGCGGTGATGCCGCCGACCAGGAAACTGAGGCCGAGGATGAAGCCGGGCAGCGTCAGCGCCGACCATGGCACCGTCGACAGGATGAAGCCGGCCAGCAGGATGTTGAGCACGCCGAGCGCGATCATCAGCCCGCGCCGCCGCCGCATCCGCAGACCCAGCACCACTTCCAGCACGCCGCGCACCCCCAGCCAGATCGCGACGATCAGCGTCAGCGACAGTGCGCCGGTGGCGGGTTCGAACACCATGACCGCGCCGACGATGACGGTCAGCACGCCGAACACGACCGCATAGAGCCGGCCTTCGTGGCCCTGTCCGAACAGGCCGGCGGCGATCGAGAACACGCCGGAGACGAACAGCAACGTCCCGATCACTACCGTTGCTGCGTAGGTGGCGGCGAACGGCCATACGAAGGCGGCGATGCCGACCAGCACCGAGACGATGCCATACGCCATGATCCAGCCCCAGCCCGCCCCGATCGACGCGGTCGCGGGGCGAAGGCCGCCTGCCGGGTTGCTGCCGAATTGTACCATGCCGATCACTCCTGTTCGGGTCTGGCGAACGGACCGGCGTGCCGGCGGTTCCGGCGGACGTGTCGGGGATGGTCGAATCGGGTCGGCACGCCTAGTTTATGCCGATGCCGCATTCCGGGTTCGTGCCTCTCCGCATCTTTTCCAGCTACACCATGCTCGACGGCGCAATCGAGCCGAAGGCGATCGCCAAGCGCGCGGCCAAGCTGGGCTTTCCCGCCGCCGCGCTGACCGACCGCAACGGCCTGTACGCCGCCATGGCATTTTCCGATGCGGCGATGGGCGCGGGCGTGCAGCCGGTGATCGGCACGATGCTGGGCATCGCACGCCCCGACATGCCGGAGGGGGTGGCCCCCGCGATCGACTGGATCGCGCTATATGCGCAGGATGAGGACGGTTATAACAATCTGTGCGCGCTGGTCAGCCGTGCGCATCTCGACCGGCCGCTGGAATTGGTGCCGCATGTCGGGTTCGACGTGCTGGAACGCCATGCCACCGGGTTGATCGCGCTGACCGCCGGGGGCGAGGGCGGGGTCGCGCGGCTGTTCGCGGAGGATCAGCCCGCGCGCGCCGCGGCTTACGGCGACCGGCTGCACGCGATCTTCGGCGACCGGCTGTATCTCGAACTGTGCCGTCGCGACGATGCGGTGGAGGACAAGGCGGAGCCGTTGCTGCTCGACCTCGCCTATGACCGGGGCTGGCCGATCGTCGCGACCAACCCGTGCTGTTTCGAGGAGGCCGATTTCAGCGACGCGCACGATGCGATGCTGTGCATCGCGTCGTCCAGCTATGTCGTCAGCGAGGATCGCCCGCGCAGTTGCGGCCATGCATGGATGAAGCCCGCGATCGAGATGGCCGCGCTGTTCGCCGACTTGCCCGAGGCGCTGGCCAATACGCTGGTGGTCGCGCAGCGCTGCGCGGTCGCCGCGCCGAAGCGCAAGCCGATCCTGCCCAGCCTGGCGGGCGACCGCGAGGGTGAGGCGACGATGCTGCGCAACGACGCCGCCGCCGGTCTGGAGGCGCGGCTGGACCGGATCGAGCAGCTTGGCGGACAGCCCGCCGACGATCCCGAGTGGCGAGAGGCGTATCGCCAGCGGCTGGCATTCGAGGTCGACGTCATCATCCAGATGGGCTTTCCGGGCTATTTCCTGATCGTCGCCGATTTCATCAAATGGGCCAAGGATCATGACATACCGGTCGGTCCCGGCCGTGGTTCCGGCGCGGGTTCGGTCGTCGCCTGGGCGCTGACGATCACCGATCTCGATCCGATGAAGCTGGGGTTGCTGTTCGAGCGGTTCCTGAACCCCGAACGCGTGTCGATGCCCGATTTCGACATCGACTTCTGCGAAACGCGGCGTGGCGAAGTGATCCGTTACGTGCAGGAGAAATACGGCCGCGACCAGGTGGCGCAGATCATCACCTTCGGTAAGCTGAAGGCGCGCGCGGTGCTGAAGGATACCGGCCGCGTGCTCCAGATGAGCTATGGGCAGGTCGACCGGCTGGCCAAGCTGGTGCCGAACCACCCGACCGATCCGTGGGACCTGAAGCGCGCGCTGAACGGCGTGCCGGAACTTGCCAAGGAATATTCGAACGACAATCAGGTCCGCCATCTGTGGGATCTGGCGACGAAGCTGGAGGGGTTGCCGCGCCATTCCTCCACCCACGCGGCGGGCGTGGTGATCGGCGACCGGCCGCTGGCGCAATTGGTGCCGCTGTACCGCGATCCGCGTTCTGACATGCCGGTCACGCAGTTCGACATGAAGTATGTCGAGGGTGCGGGGCTGGTGAAGTTCGACTTCCTCGGCCTGAAGACGCTGTCGGTGCTGAAGAAGGCGGTCGAGCTGCTGAAGAAGCGCGACATCCATGTCGATCTGGACGCGCTGGAATGGGATGACGAGGGCGTCTACAAATTACTCCAGCGCGGCGACACCGTCGGCGTGTTCCAGCTGGAATCGGAAGGGATGCGGCGCACGCTGTCCGCGGTCCGCCCGAGCAATTTCGGCGACATCGTCGCGCTGGTCTCGCTTTACCGCCCCGGGCCGATGGACAATATTCCGTCGTTCGGCCGGCGCAAGCAGGGGACGGAGGAGATCGCCTATCCTCATCCGCTGCTGGAGCCGATCCTGAGCGAGACGTACGGGATCTTCGTCTATCAGGAACAGGTGATGCAGGCCGCGCAGGTGCTGGCCGGCTATTCGCTGGGCGGCGCCGACCTGTTGCGTCGCGCGATGGGCAAGAAGGTGAAGGCGGAGATGGACGCGCAGCGTTCGACGTTCGTCGAGGGCTGTGCCGCGCACAACCAGATCCCCGCGCCTTATGCCAACCAGCTGTTCGACTTGATCGACAAGTTCGCCGGCTATGGCTTCAACAAGAGCCACGCCGCCGCCTATGCCTTGCTGGCGTACCAGACTGCGTGGCTGAAGGCGCATCACCCGGCGGAGTTCTTCGCCGCGTCGATGTGTTACGACCTGCACCAGACCGACAAGCTGGCGATCTTCGTCGACGATGCGCGGCGGCTGGGCATCGGGCTGCTGCCGCCGTGCATCAACGGCAGCGTCGCCGAATTCGACGTCGAGCCTGGCGAGGACGGCCGGCCGATGGTCCGCTACGCACTGGCGGCGCTGAAATCCGTTGGCGAGGGCGCGATGGAGAAATTGTGCGAGGAGCGTGCCGGCAAGGGGCCGTTCCGCAGCCTCGACGATCTGGCGGCGCGCGTCGATCCGCGATTGCTCAACAAGCGGCAACTGGAGACGCTGTCGGCGGCGGGCGCGTTCGATTGCATCGACGGCAACCGGGCCGGCGTCCATGCGGTCGCCGAAACCGTGTTGGCGATCGCCGCGCGCACGCATGAAGGACGGACGAGCGGGCAGGGCGGTCTGTTCGGCGACGATGCCGGTGCTGGGGATGCAATCAAACTGCCGGCGTCGGCACGCTGGGCGTTGGCGGAGCGAATGGAGCAGGAGAAGGAAGCGTTCGGCTTCTATTTCTCCGCGCATCCGGTCGACCGTTACCGCCATCTGGCCAAGACGCATGGCGCGCGCAGCTACGTCACGCTGGGCGATCTTGCGATTGCCGAGGGCGCGCGGGTGATGGCGACGATGGCGGTGCTGGTCGAGGATGCGCGCTGGCGCACGTCGGCCCGTGGCAAGCGCTATATGATGGCGACGCTGTCCGATGCGAGCGGACAATTCGTGGCGACGTGTTTCGACGATGGCCCGGCCGCCGATCTGGAAGAGGCGGCACGCAACGGCGGGTGCGGGCTGGCGACGGTCGAGCTGGATCGCCGTCCGGGCGAGGAAACGCCGCGGGTGACGGTGAAGTCGATCAAGCCGTTCGAGACGCTGGCGACGTCGACGCGGTTCGCGCTGGAGGTGCATGTCGTCGATGTGGCGGCGGTGCAGGCGCTGGCAACGCTGATCGGTCCGGTACGCGGCGCGCGCGGCAAGGTAACGCTGAAGGTGCCGATCGACGACGGCGAGGTTGCGACGGTGATCCTCGATCGCGACTTCGTGCTGGATGCCGAATTGGCGGAGCATATCGAGGCGCTGCCGGGGGTGACGAAGGTCGAGTTCGAGATCGAGGAGACGCGGCTGCGCTCGGTAGGGTGAGGGTGCCGCTTATCGTGCGGTATCGAGCGACGAGCGGCTAGAAGAGTTCACCCTGCGCGCCGGCCGGCGGGCGGAACAGGTCGCAGCGCAGCTCCAGCCGCCGCCGTCGATCCTCGAAACCGGCCCTGGTGCGCGCGATCCGGAAACGCGTTCGCAGCAGTTCCGCCCACGGTCCCTGACCCTTCATCCGCATCCCGAAGCGCGGATCGTTGTCCTTGCCGCCACGCAGCGACTGGATGATCGCCATCACCTTGGCCGCGCGATCGGGATAATAAGCGTCGAGCCACGCGCGAAAGAGTGGCGCGACCTCCCACGGCAGCCGCACCGGTATGTACGACACGCCCAGCGCCCCGGCCGCCGCGGCGCGCGCGACGATCGTCTCGACCTCGTCATCGGTGATCGCGGGGATGATCGGGGCCATGTTGACATAGGCCGGCACGCCTGCGTCGGTCAGCGTGCGCACCGCCGCCAGCCGCCGCTCCGGCGCGGTCGCGCGCGGCTCCAGCGTCATCGCGATGCGCGGATCGAGCGAGGTGATCGAGATCGCGACCGCCACCAGCCCCTTCGCCGCCATCGGGGCGAGCAGATCGAGATCGCGCACCACCCGGTCGGATTTCGTGGTGATGACCAGCGGGTGATCGCACGCGGCCAACACCTCGATCAGGCGGCGCGTGACCTGCCACTCGCGCTCGATCGGCTGATAGGGATCGGTGTTGGTGCCCAATGCCATCGGTGCGCAGGCATAACCCGGCTTGCGCAATTCGGCGCGCAGCAGGACGGCGGCATCCGGCTTGGCGAACAGCTTCGTCTCGAAATCCAGCCCCGGTGACAGATCGTGGAAGGCGTGACTGGGCCGGGCGAAGCAATAGATGCAGCCGTGTTCGCAGCCACGATACGGGTTGATCGAGCGATCGAAGGGTACGTCGGGGGACTGGTTGCGCGAGATGATCGTGCGCGGGTGCTCGACCGTTACCGAGGTACGCACCGGCGGTGGCGCGCCGTCGATCGCCGCACGCGCATCGAGCCAGTCGCCGTCCTCCTCCGCCTGGGGCAGGTTGAAGCGGGTGCTGTGCGTATTGAGCGTGGCACCGCGAACGGCGCGAATCTTGCCGGACCCCATCGAGGCAATCTAGCACCAAGGCGCGAACGTATCAAGAACATCGTCGGTGGCGAAAGTGCATCCGGAACGGCGCGATATCCCATAGCCGCGCCTGTCCCACCCGATCCGATCCGGCGTAGATCGACACCGAACATCTTGGGGAAAACGATGCATATCAAGGACCAGCAGCAACTCGCTCGCGTCCGGGCGGAATGCCGGCGGCTGGTGACCAAGCGATCGTTGTTTTCCGCCGCGACCGGCGCACTTCCGGGTGGCATCGCGGGCGCGGCCAGCGACATCGTCAACCTCCGCTCGCTGTTGCCGGCCGTCAACAAGAAGTTCGGGCTGGACCCGACGCAGGTCGACGAGCTGGACGAGCAGATGAAGGAGCAGGTGGCGGTGACCGTCGCGCGGATCGGCAGCGGCTTCATCGGAAAGCTGATAACCGAAGGGATGATCGCGACGGTGCTGAAGCAGGTCGGAGTCCGGCTGGCGACGAAGACGGCGGCGTCTTACGTGCCGGTCATCGGATCGGGCGTTGCGGCGGGGCTGAGCTTCGGGATGATGAAGCTGATCGGCAACAAGCATGTCGAGGATTGCTACGACGTGGTGGGCGAGATGCTGGCGGCACAGGCGAGCCCTACCGCTCCGTCAGGCGCGGCATGAGTTCGACGAAGTTGCAGGGGCGGTGGCGGCTGTCGAGCTGGCTGGCGAGGATGCCGTCCCACGCATCTTTCACCGCGCCGGTCGATCCGGGCAGCGCGAAGATATAGGTGCCGCGCGCGACGCAGGCGCAGGCGCGACTCTGAACGGTCGAGGTGCCGATCGTCTGGAAGCTGAGCCAGCGGAACAGCTCGCCGAAGCCGGGGATCATCTTGTCCGCCACGCGTTCGACCGCTTCGGGCGTGACGTCACGCCCGGTAACGCCGGTGCCGCCGGTGGTGATGATGCAATCGACCTCCGCATCGTCGATCCAGCGGTGAAGCCGGGCGACGATCGCGTCGGCATCGTCGCGCAGGATCACCCGATCCGCCAGCACGTGCCCCGCCGCCGACAACCGCGCGACCAGCGTGTCGCCGGAGCGATCCTCGGCCAGTCCGCGCGTGTCGGACACGGTGAGCACCGCGATGCGGACGGGAAGGAAGTTGCGGTTCTCGTCGATCGGCATCTCCGTGGGTTAACCCCCGGGCGTGGCGGCGTCCAGCGCCGCGCGTTCGTCGCGAGATGGTGGCTGAACGCGATCCAGGGCGGATTGGCACTCAGCGCTTCACGGGTGGCGGACCGAAAGCCGATGAAGATGATCCGTCAGTTCGCCTGCACCGGGGTGCGCACGTCGACGCTGGCGTTGACCGCGAGCGCGGTATCGCGGGCGACCGGGGTCTTCATGCGTACCGCCGTCGCGCCCGGCAGGCCGGGGAAGCGCGGCCACATGCCCTGTGCCAGTGCGACGCGACTGGGGCTTTTCGCCTTGCCGCCCTGGGCCTCGTACATCCAGTAATTGCGCAGCACGGTGACGACGTAGCCGCGCGTCTCCCAATAAGGGATGCTCTCGATATAGAGCAGCGGATCGCCGCCATCGCGGACCAGCGCGTTCCATTCGCCGACCGGCTTGGGCCCGGCATTATAGGCGGCGATCACCTTGGGCAGCAGCCCGCCGGTCAGCCCCATGTCGCGCAACTTTTCGATATGGCGCTGGCCGATGTCGATGTTGGTGGACGGGCGGGCGAGCGCGTTCTGATCGACGGCGATGCCGCGTTCCCGCATGTAATCGGTCGCGGCGGCGGGCATGATCTGCATAAGGCCGAACGCGCCGGCCGGACTGCGCACCTTGTTGCGGAAGCCCGATTCCTGCAGCGTGTGCGCATAGACCAACGCCTTGTCGATCCGCCAGCCGGTGTCGGGCGTCCATTTCGGCATCGGATAGCGCGTGTCGGCGGTGGCGACGGCACCCTGCGGCATGTTGTGCGCCAGCCATACGGTGGTGGCGGGCAGATCGAGCGTCTCGCTGAGCCGGACGAGATGGCCGAACTCGGTCGGGTCGCCGATCCGCGCCTGTTGCCGCACGACGCGATCCGCCTCCTCGATCTCGCCGATTTCGGTTAGCGCGGCGGCGACGCGAATGTTGGGCCGACGCTCCAGCCGCGCCCAGTCGCCCGAGATACGCTGCGGACGGACCGCCGGCATTCCCAACCCGAGCGCCTGCCGCGCGAGCAGGCCATAGAAGGTCTCGCCATATTGCGACGCGGTTTTCAGCCGCGCCTCGACACGGTCAGGGCGACCGCAAGCCGTGTCCGCGCGCGCCGCCCAGAACAGCGCCGTGGCGCGCATGTCGGTGTCGGCGGAACGTGCGGCGACATTCTCGAACTCGACCTGCGTGGTGGCGCAATCGTTCTGCCGCCACGCCGCCAGCGCCTGCGTCCAGCGGCCCTGGATCGCCCAGTCGCCACTGCCCGCCGCGGCGCGTGCGCCCAGATCGCGCGCCCGCGTATCCAGCCCTTGCAGGAAGTAGATCCAGGCGACGCGTGCCTGCCATTCGGTTTGCGCCTCCGGCGACAGGCCTGGCGTCGATTCGAGCAGCGCCTGCGCCTCCGCGCCGAGATCCGCCTTGACCAGCGGCTGCATCTTCACGGCCAGATCGGCGGCGACCAGATCACTGCCGGTCGCGCGGGCACGCACGCGAATCGGCGCGCCGTCCTGCCAGATCAGGCGTTGCTGTTCCGGCAGCACCGGCAGGTCGGTCAGCCCGCGCGCGCGCGCGACGCGCACCAAGGCATCGCCCTGCGGCAGTTCGGGGGCTTCGGCCAGCAGCCGCGCCACCGCCACGCCATCGGCACGCGGCGATCCCTTTGCGGTGAAGAGTTCGGCGCGGGCGTAGGAATGGAGCGGGCCGGGGGCCATCGCGTCCAGCCCGAGCTGCGCGTCGTTCCACCGCCCCTCGTGCAAGGCGGCGAAGACCGCGCGATAGCCACTGCGTTGTTCGGGGGTGAGCTGCGACGGGATGCCGGCGTCGGCAGGGAGGGCGGGTGCCGGAGCGGGAGGCGCGACGACCGGCAGTACGCCGCCGACCGGCGCGGCGTGCGCGGCAGGTATGAGCGTCGCGGCGGCAAGCAGCAGCCCGGCAGCGTAAGCGCGCTTCATCGTTCGACGTCCCCGGTCAGCATCAACAGATCCTTCCATGCTTCCGACTTGGCAGCCGCCCGGTCCAGCAGGAACCGCGGATGATGGCTCGCCACGACCTGCGTGACCGTGCCGTCCTTATGGTTAAGCGTGTGAAAACGCCCGCGCGCGTCGGCCACATTCATCGACAGGATCGCACGGCTGGCCGCATCGCCCATCACCAGCAACCGTTTCGGCGCGGCGAGCGACACATGGTGGCGCGCGATCTCCCCCAGCCGCGCCTCCACGTCGCGGGGCACGCGGCCGGTGGTCGGGCGGCGCACGCACACCGAGGCCAGCCCGATATCGGCGCGGGAACGGCCGATCGCGGCGAGCATCCGCTCGAACAGCCGCCCGACATCGCCCTCCATCAACAAATCGCGGTCGTCGCGTTCCGGGCAGTCGACGAACACCATCAGGTCCGCGCCCGGAGGCCCGCTGGCGGCGATCGCCGCGCCGCCCCAGCGCGCCTCCGGCGTCGCGTCGCCGATCCGCCATGCCGTGAACGCATCATGGTCAGCGGGCAGCGCGTCGTCGACGATCGCGGCGGCATGACCCACCCGTCCCGGCAATCGTGGCTCGATGGGCACCGGAGCCGATCGCCGCGCCTCCGCCTGGCGTGCCGCGGTCTCCAGCCAGGCGAATCCCTCGTCGCCGACGCTTACGTCGACGCCGGCGTCGTGCCACCATTCGAGCACGCTGGCCGCGCTTGCCGCCCAATCGAGATTCTGGTCCGCCCCCATCCGGCTCATTAGGATGTGGAGTTGACGCGAAGGTCAACTTACTGGCACCGCCGATGCCGATAGAGCGTTGGCACGATACGACGAGCGCCCGACGCGGCGCCCGCGCAGGAGATGACGAAGTGAGCGACCGCGAATCCATGCCCTATGACGTGGTGATCGTCGGTGCCGGCCCCGCGGGGCTGTCGGCGGCGATCCGCCTGAAGCAGTGCGCCGCCGAGCGTGACGCCGACATCTCGGTCTGCGTGCTGGAAAAAGGGTCCGAGGTCGGTGCGCACATCCTGTCGGGGGCGGTGATCGACCCGCAATCGCTGGACGAATTGCTGCCCGACTGGCGCGACGCCGGCTGCCCGCTGGCCGAGGTGCCGGTAACGCAGAACCTGCATTGGGTGCTGACGAAGAACGGCAAGTTCGATCTGCCGCACCTGTGGACCCCGCCGTTCCTGCACAACAAGGGCACCTACACCGGCAGCCTCGCCAATCTGTGTCGCTGGCTGGCGGGCAAGGCCGAGGAGCTGGGCGTCGAGATCTTCCCCGGTTTCGCCGCCGCCGAGATACTGTTCGACGAGGATGGCGGGGTGAAGGGCGTCGCGACCGGCGACATGGGCGTGGCGCGCGACGGCACGCGCAAGCCCGATTATCAGCCCGGGCTGGAACTCCATGCCAAATACACCTTCTTTTCGGAAGGGTGCCGGGGGCATTTGTCCAAGGAACTGATGCGCATCTTCGACCTGCGCCGCGATTGCGATCCGCAGGTCTATGGACTGGGCGTCAAGGAATTGTGGGACATCGACCCTGCGCTGCACGAGCCGGGCAAGGTGATCCACACCCAGGGCTGGCCGATCAGCGAGCATGGCGCGAACGGCGGCGGATGGATCTATCATCAGGCCGGCGGGCAGGTGTCGATCGGCTTCGTGACGTGGCTGAACTATTCCAACCCCTATGTGTCGCCGTTCCAGGAGATGCAGAAGTGGAAGACGCACCCGCAGGTCGCCGCGCTGCTGAAGGGTGGCAAGCGCGTCAGCTATGGCGCGCGCGCGATCAATGACGGTGGTTTGCAGTCGATCCCCAAGCTGGTGTTCCCGGGCGGGGCGCTGATCGGCGACAGCGCAGGGTTCCTCAACGTGCCGCGGATCAAGGGCACGCACACCGCGATGAAGACCGGGATGATGGCCGCCGAGGCGGCAGTCGACGCGATCCTGTCGCAGCGAGGCGGCGATGAACTGACGGCCTATCCGGAGGCGTTCGAGCGCAGCTGGGTGAAGAAGGAGCTGTCGATCGTCCGCAACGTCGTGCCGCTGGTCAAGAAGTTCGGCGACCTGCTGGGCTCCGGGCTGTCGGGGGTAACGATGTGGGCGGAATATCTGGGGCTGAAGATGCCGTTCACGCTGCGTCATCATCCCGACCACGAAACCTTGTGGCGCAAGGATCTGGTCAAGAAGATCGACTATCCCAAGGCGGATGGCGTGCTGACCTTCGACCGTTTGTCCTCGGTATTCCTGTCGAACACCAACCACGAGGAGGACCAGCCGGTTCATCTGACGTTGAAGGACCCGGCGGTGCCGGTCGAGTACGACCTGCCGCTCTACGACGAACCGGCGCAGCGTTATTGCCCGGCGGGCGTGTACGAGATCGTCGGCGAAGATGTGGGCGACCCGAAGTTCGTCATCAACGCGCAGAATTGCGTCCACTGCAAGACGTGCGACATCAAGGATCCGACCCAGAACATCAACTGGGTGGTGCCCGAAGGTGGGGGCGGGCCGAACTACCCCAATATGTGAACGAGTTGGCGATCGGACGGGTCGTCATCCGTCGGTCGGCCCCAGGTCTCGGAACCGTTGTGCGGTCGTGCGGTGCGGCGGCGGTAGGATGCGCGCGAGGCTGCGGCTGTCGGCTATGACGGGCTGGATCACGCGACATCGCGCCGCACGTCTCGTGAACGCTGTCGCCGGTTCGCGAGTTGATGCGGGATGATGCGCCCCGCACCGCCACTGGACCTCGTCGATCGCGGTCATTACCCCGGCAATCGTTCCGCCCGATACCGAAAGATCGCCATCCCGCTCTCCCGTCGCCTCTCCGTGCCCATTGCCGCGTCGCTCCTCGCCATGGCCGCGCCCGCGACCGCCGCGACAGGCGATCTGGCCGCGTATGCGCGGGCGCGGATCGCCGAGGGAGACGGCGCCCTGGCGGCTGCCGCGCGGGATTATGCGCGCGTGCTGGCCGACGACCAGCGCGACATACCCACCGCCTCGCGCGCCTATCGTGCGGCGGTGCGCGCGGGCGACATGGCGCTGGCCGATCGCGCGGCAGCGACGCTGGCCGATTTGCGCGCCGCCCCTGCGGATACCGCGCTGTTGGCGCTGGCCAAGGCGGCGCGCGAAGGTGACCGTGCGGCGGCGACCGCCGCGCTGGCGCGGTTCGATGGCGATCGGCTGCGCATCCTATCCGCACCGCTGCGTGGGTGGGTGGCGCTGGACGCCGGGGGCGATCCGCTCCCGGCGTTGGCGCAGGCGCCCGACGAGCCGGTCGCGCGGCGCTTCGCCAGCGAGACGCGCGCGCTGCTGCTGATCGCGGCGGGGCGCACGGACGAGGGGGTGGCGGCGTTGCGGGCGCTGGGCGGCGGCGATCTTGCGGCGTTCGACCAGCGCGTCGCCGCCGCGCGACTGCTGATCGGGCAGGGCAAGGCGGCGGCGGCGCGCGCGTTGGTCGGCGAGGATGGCGGCGACACCGCGCTGGGCGTGGTCCCCGCGCGCGGGGCGGCTCCGTCGCTGGCATTCGGCGCGTCGCACTTGTTCACGCGCGTTGCCGCCGACCTCGCCACCGGGGAGCCGGGGCCGCTGACCTACACGCTGCTGCGCGCCGCGTTGCGCGCCGACCCCGGCGGCGACCGGGCGCGATTGCTGCTGGCGGGGGTGCTGGCGCGTGACGGCGCGCTCGACGCCGGGCTGGCGGTGCTGGATGAGGTGAAGGCCGACAGCGCCTATGCCTCGATCGCGGCGACCGGGCGGGTGCAGATGCTGGCGGAGAACGACCGCGCCGATGCGGCGTCCGCCACACTGGCGGGGCTGTCCGCCCCCGCCGATGCGCCGACCGGGGAGATCCAGCGGCTTGCCGATCTGCACATGCAGCTTGACCGGCCGGGGGCGGCGGTTCCGTTATACGCCCGGCTGGTCGAGCGCGCCGGTGACAAGGCCGATTGGGCCGACTGGCTGCAATATGGTGCGGCGCTGGACGGGGCGGGGCAATGGCCGGAGGCGCGTGCCGCGCTGGAAAGGGCCGTGGCGGGCGGCCCGGACGAGCCCCTGGCGCTCAATTATCTCGGCTATGCACTGATCCTTCACCGCGAACGGATGGCGGCGGCACAGGCGATGCTGGAGAAGGCCGCCCGACTGAAGCCCGACGATGCGGCGATTGCGGATTCGCTTGGCTGGGCGTTCTATCTGCGCGGGCAGCCCGCCCGCGCGCTGCCGCTGGTCGAACGCGCCGCGCTCGCCGATCCGCTGAACGCGGAGATCGGCGAACATCTCGGCGACATCTACTGGCGCGCGGGGCGGCGATTCGAGGCGCGCCATGCGTGGCGCGCGGCCCGGGTCACCGCCGATGATGAGGCGGCGCAGCGTTTGGATGCGCGGATCGCAGGGGGCTTGTCCGAATAGATGCCGACCGAAACCGCGCCTGCGAAAATCAATCTCGCGCTGCATGTCCGTGCGCGCCGCGCCGATGGCTATCATGAGCTGGAGACGCTGTTCGTCTTCGCGCGCGACGGGGATCGCGTGTCGGTGTCGCTGGCCGACCGGGAGTCTTTCGCGGTCACCGGGCCGTTTGCGGCAGCAGTCGGGCCGGCCGCCGACAATCTGGTGACCCGTGCGGAACGAGCCTTTTGTCAGGCGTTTGCACCTGATGCCCGCCATTCGATAACGCTCGACAAGCATCTGCCCGTCGCGTCCGGGATCGGGGGCGGTTCGGCCGACGCCGCCGCGACGCTGCGTGCGCTGGCGCGGCTCCACGACGTATCGCAGGAAACGCCGCGGCTGATGACGATCGCCGCGGCGCTGGGAGCCGACGTGCCCGCCTGCCTGCTGGGCCGCGCCACGTTCGGGCGCGGGCGCGGCGATGCGCTGACCCGGATCGAGGGGCTGGGCGATATGCCCGCGTTGCTGGTCAACCCGGGCGTGGCGGTGTCGACCGCGGCGGTGTTCGCGCGTTGGGACGGGGTGGACCGCGGCGCGTTGGCGACAACGGGCGCGACGCTCGCCCGCGCGCTGGCCGGACGTAACGATCTGCAGCCGCCCGCCGAGGCGGTGGCCCCGGTGATCCGCGACGTGGTGGCGCGGCTGCGTGCGTGCGATGGCGTGGTCGTGGCGCGTATGTCGGGATCGGGCGCGACCTGTTTTGCGCTGTTCGAGGATGCGGCGGCGCGCGATTCGGCGGCGGCGCGGATCGCGATCGAGACACCCGACTGGTGGCAATCCGCGACCACGATCGCCTGAGTGGTTGAATGTGCGCCAAAGTTCGCTACTTGTTCTTACGGAACAAAGTGAATACAACGGCACGGCGCGTTGAATGGTGCGCGCGGTTGCTCTAGCGAAAGGCTCCACGGCAATGGCCGCCAAACTTCAGGTGATCGATACCGGCATGGCAACCGCGAACACAGACCGTCAAAAGGCGCTCGACGCCGCGCTGGCACAGATCGACCGCGCATTCGGCAAGGGCTCGGCGATGAAGCTGGGCGCGAAGCAATCGATGGAGGTGGAGACGATCTCCACCGGCTCGCTGGGGCTCGACATCGCGCTGGGCGTCGGCGGGTTGCCGCGCGGGCGCGTGATCGAGGTCTATGGTCCGGAAAGCTCGGGCAAGACGACGCTGGCGCTGCACGTCATCGCCGAGGCGCAGAAAGGCGGCGGCACCGCGGCGTTCGTCGACGCCGAGCACGCGCTCGATCCGGTGTATGCCAAGAAGCTGGGCGTCAACATCGACGAACTGATCGTGTCGCAGCCTGATACGGGCGAGCAGGCGCTGGAGATCGTCGACACGCTGGTGCGGTCGAATGCGATCGACGTGCTGGTGGTTGATTCGGTCGCCGCGCTGGTGCCGCGCGCCGAGATCGAGGGCGAGATGGGCGACAGCCACGTCGGCCTGCAGGCGCGGCTGATGTCGCAGTCGCTGCGCAAGCTGACCGGCTCGATCAGCCGTTCGCGCTGTATGGTGATCTTCATCAACCAGCTGCGCATGAAAATCGGCGTGATGTACGGCAATCCTGAGACGACGACGGGCGGCAATGCGCTGAAATTCTACGCCTCGGTCCGCCTCGACATCCGTCGCACCGGCGCGATCAAGGATCGCGACGAGGTGACCGGCAACGCGACCCGCGTGAAGGTGGTGAAGAACAAGGTCGCGCCGCCGTTCAAGCAGGTCGAGTTCGATATCATGTATGGCGAAGGCATCTCGAAGGTCGGTGAGATCCTCGATATCGGGGTCAAGGCCGGGCTGGTCGAGAAGGCCGGTGCCTGGTTCTCCTACGATTCAGTACGGATCGGGCAGGGGCGGGAGAATTCGAAGAATTTCCTGCGCGAGAACCCGGAGATGATGGACCGGCTGGAAAAGGCGATCCGCGGCCGCACCGAACAGGTATCGGACGGAATGATGGCGGGGCCGAGCGAGGAAGACGACGTTTGATCGTGCGATGCGCTTCGTTTCGCGACGGTAGGGCGTGACCGGCGCGACGGAGTGGAGCGGCGCGGTCGGTTCGGTATGGGCGCAGGAACATGCCCGTACCGAACAGGCGTTGGCCGGCGTGGCCGCGGTGCTGGATGCGGCGATCGTGGCGGTGGCGCCGGCACGCGGGCGGGCTGTCGACCTGGGATGCGGCGGTGGCAGCACAGCGCTGACGCTCGCTGCGGCGCGGCCCGGCCTGACAATCACCGGCGTGGACCTGTCGGCCGAGCTCGTCGCGGTGGCTCGCGCTCGCCCGGCGCGTGCCGGTGTCAGCTTCATGGCCGGCGACATAGCCGAGGTGCTGCCGGGGCTGGCACCCGTCGACCTGCTGGTATCGCGGCATGGCGTGATGTTTTTCGACGATCCGGTCGCGGGTTTCGCGAGCTTGGGCAACAGTGCCGTCGCGGGTGCGCCGCTCGTCTTTTCCTGTTTCCGGGCGCGGGCCGAGAACGACTGGGCAGCCTCGCTCGATAATGCGCTCGATCTCGTCCGTCCGGTAGCGCCGGGCTATGCGCCGGGACCATTCGCGCTGTCGGAACGCGCGACGGTTCAGGAGGTGCTGACCGGCGCAGGATGGCGCGACGTGCGATTGCATGCGCATGACGTCGACTATGTGGTCGGGACGGGTGACGATCCCGTCGCTGACGCGCTCGCCTTCTACCGCAGGATTGGCCCGGCGGCGTCCGTCCTTGCTGCGGCGGAGCCCGACCAGCGGGTCGAACTGGAGCGACGGCTCGGCGATATGCTGTCGCGGCGGATACGCGACGGCGCGGTCACGTTCTCCGCTGCGATATGGGTGGTGTCCGCCCGCGCGCCGAAGGAACTGTCATGACGATCGTCGTCCATCACCTCGAAAACTCCCGCTCGCAACGGGTCCTGTGGCTGCTCGAGGAACTCGATCTCCCTTATGAGGTGAGGCGATATGAACGCGACAAGGCGACGATGCTCGCGCCGCCGGAACTGCGCCGCGTGCATCCGCTCGGCAAGTCGCCGGTCATCGAGGATATCGATGCGCCGGACGCCACCGGACCGCGCGTGATCGCCGAGACCGGAGCGATCGTGGAATATCTGGTCGACCGCGCCGACGGTCGGTTGGGCGCGCCGGTGCGGCGTGACGATGCGCTCGCCTATCGTTTCTGGCTGCATTATGCCGAAGGCTCGTTGATGCCGCCGCTGCTGGTGAAGCTGGTGGTGTCGCGCATACCGCTCGTCGGGAAGCGGGTCGGGACACGTATCCAGCCGATGATCGACCGGCATCTCGACTATGTGGAGGGCGCGCTCGCCGATCGTCCATGGTTCGCAGGCGACGCGTTCAGCGGCGCGGACATCATGATGAGCTTCCCGCTGGAGGCCGCGCGGCATCGCGCGGGGCTGGGCGCAAGCCGCCCGAACACGATCGGCTGGCTGGATCGCATCCACGCACGGCCGGCGTATCAGCGTGCGTTGGCAGCGGGTGGTCCATATGCCTATGCGTAAGGCGGAGCGTTGAGCGCGGTCACCGGCGGAGGCGTGCGACGATCGCTCGCGTGACCATGATGTACGGCGAGACGCCCGCGGCGGGCTAGACGCGGCTGGTCGGGGTGTCGGTGGCGTCGTGGCGATCAGTCGCGTCCGACCGCGCCACTGCCCATATCCGACCGTCAGCCGGTTGTACGTGCCGCGACAATGGCGCGAAGTACGCGTCGCCTTCACGCTCGACTGCTGCGATCGCGACGCGATGGGGCATGTGGCGACGGGCGGCTTACCGCCGGGGACGTGCAGAACCTGATGGTCGCCACGGTCGCGCACCGCTGCGGACCCGTGAACCGCCGATCCAAGCCCATCGAGTGGCTGACCGACAATGGCAGCAGCTACACCGCCCGCGATACCGGCAGGTTCGCCCGCGACAACGGGATGATCCCGCGCACGCCCGGTCAACAGCCGCAGTCGAACGGCATGGCCGAGGCGTTCGTCCGAAGTTTTGGATGCGACGATGTTCGCGCGAGCCCCACGCCGGATGCTCGGAGAATCATCGAACAGCTGCCAGCATGGCTGGCGCGTTACAATAAGGCGCATCCGCAGGCGCGCCGGGCTATCTTTCACCCCCCGGGTTCATCGCGAGAACCCGCGAAGCGCCGTCAGCCATGTAGGGGGCAACAAAAAAGAATGTAGAGCGACCCTGTTCGGCACGCGTTATGTGGACGTCTGTGCGGGGCCCCAAGCGGCCCGGCACGTGCGGTCGGCTGGATGTCCCGATGCGCGGCGGCTGCGAGCGAGCGGGGCGAGCCCGTTCGTGCGCCCCGTTACGACGCCGTGCAGCACGGGTGCAAACCGTCATCAGTTCCGTTGCGGTGCGTTGTCGCGCGGTACAGGCTTGGCCACTGTCGGCAGCGGAGGCGCGGGCAAGTCGACCCGCATCGTCACCTGCGCCGGCGGATCGTTCGGTCGAGAAGACAACGCTTTCCTAAATGGCGTATTCTCCGTCGATCCGGACTTGGTGCGAAGCGCCTTCTTCTATCCGGGACGGAGCATTCGGCGGATCAGGTTCGCAGCGACGATCGGCCGTATCAACGCACGTCGACGGTCCTGAAAAACCGAAAAGACCACAAGCGCGCATATGGCCGCGCGCGACGTCACGGCTGATCGGTAAGGCGCAGCGATGCGACCCCACGCTCCTTCTTTCGGCAGTGTCGCGCCGCGAGCATGGCCGACACTCGCCACCGCTCGCCACCGCTCGCCACCGCTCGCCTGCCGCTCAACCGTGCCCGCACCGGCAGCCGTTCGCCGACGCGGAAGGCCGGCGATCGGCGTTCGATTTCTCCTTAGAAGCGCGTCCGCAACGTGAGCCCGTACGTGCGCGGCTCGGCCAGGAACGATGTGAACACCGTGTTGGCCGTGGCGAAGCCGGGTGCGCCGAACGCCTGGACCTGCGACTGCGTGTTGGCACCCTGGAACGGCGCATTGAACGCGACCTGCTGATAGTTCGTGTCGAGCAGGTTCTGCGCCCAGACCTCGACCGCCCAGCGTTGCTGGTCGCCGCGCAGGCCGACGCGTGCGTTCATCAGGAAGAAGCCGTCCTGCACCTTCTCGATGAACAGGTCCGAGCCGGTGTTGTAGTCGCTGGTCATGCGGCCATCGACGTAGAACAAGGCGCTCATGCCGTTGCCGCCGATGTCGGGCGTCCAGCTGGCCGAGCTGGTGACGGTGTGGCGCGGCGCGTTGGACATCTGTGCGCCCGGAAGCAGGAAGAGGGCGGCGTTCAACGGCTCGCCTGCCTTGCTGCCGACCAGGTCGCGGGCGTAATTGGCGTCGGTGAACGTGTAACCGAGGTTCACGGTCACGTCCCGCGTCGGGTACATGCCCACTTCCAGCTCAACCCCCTGCGTCACCAGGCCCTTGCCGACCTTGCCGGTGCACGCGCCCGTCGTGCTCGACGCGTCGCGGTCGGCGCCGTTCAGCCCCGCGTCGCACCCGCCGATGTTCTGGACGATATAATTGGTGCCGTTGAAGGTGTTGAGCTGGAAGTTGGCGAATTCGGACCGGAATGCCGCGACGTTGGCGGTGAATTGGCGCGAGGTGAACTTCAGCCCCAGTTCGTAGGCGTTGACGGTTTCCGGGTCGAAGCGCAGGTTCACGGCGTTGGCGGCGACCGGCGTGGCGAACACGTTTGCGGTCAGGTCCGATCGGTCGAGATTGTATCCGCCCGCCTTGTAGCCCCGTGCGTAGGAGGCATAGAGCAGCGTGCTGTCGTGCGCCTTCCACGACAAGACGCCCGTGCCGGTCAGCTGGCCTTCGCGGATCTGGTCGTCCAGGGCGACGCCGGTCAGCGGCGAAGTGGAATTGCCGGTGCACGACAGCGTGATGATGCCACCGGCCAGCGACTGAAGCGTCGCGTTGCCGCTGGCGAGCAGCGGGCGCAGCGCCGCCTGCTGCGCGGGGCAGATGGTGTTGTTGTTGTTGAAACCGGCGGCGAGCGTCTTGTGGTCGTTGGTGTAGCGCAACCCGATCGTCGCGCTGAGGCGGTCGGTGATCCGATAGATGTTGTGCGTGAAGAAGGCGAAGTTCTCGCTGGTCTGGTCGTAGACGTCACGCAGGCTCCCGAGATTGTTGAGCGTGCTCAGCCGTTCGATCCCGCCGATGATCGCGGTGCCGACAGCGGGGGTAAGTGCGCCGCGACCCGCGGCGCTGAGGCAGCCGGGGTTGGTCGGGTTGCGAAGCGCGGCAAGCGGGTTGATCGTCGCCACCATCCGGCACGCGGCGAACGCGCCATATTGCGCGCCGAAGCGTAGATTGTCGACGACCTGCAGCTTCTCGTGCGCGTAATAGCCGCCGACCAGCCAATCGAGCCGATTGTCGAAGATCGAGCCGGAGAGGCGGCTCTCATGGCTGAAAACCTTGAACTGACGATAGTTTTGCCCGTCGTCGGGGCGGTAGACGAGATCGACGTTGCTATAGTCCATGTCGCCCGCGCCGCCCGACTTGTACTCGCGATAGGCGGTGAGCGAGGTCAGCTGCGTCGCGCCGAGGTTCCAGCGGACGCGCATCGACAAGCCGCCGTCGGTGGTGACGTTCGAATAGGCGCGGCCCGCCGTTTGCGCGATGCGCCGGTTGTAGGGATCGCCCTCGCTGGGCAGTACGCCGCCGAGGCTGCGCAGGATCGAGGTGATGCGATTGCCGCCCGGGTTGATTGCATAATCGCCCGTAACGCCCGGGGTCGGATCGACCTTCTCGTTCGTGTCGACGTATACCGCGCCGCAGCATTTTTCGTCACGGTGCGTGTAGTCGCCGATGAACCGCACGGCCAGATCCGGAGTGATCGTGAACAGCAATTGCCCACGTACGAAATAGCGCTGGCGATCGTTGAAGTCGGTGTCGTTGACGACGTCCTTCAGGAAGCCGTCACGACGTGAAGCGACGCCATCGATACGGAAGGCGAGCAGATCCTTGACGATCGGCCCGGTCAACGCCGCTTGCGCGCGCATCATGTCGTAATTGCCGTACGTGACCTCGCCCATGCCGCCGAAGTCGAATTCCGGCAGCTTGGTATAGATGCTGATCGCGCCGGCCGAGGAATTGCGGCCCGACAGCGTGCCCTGCGGTCCGCGCAACACCTCGATCCGCTCGACCTCGCCCAGATCGTTCAGGCCGGAACCGGTGCGGCTGCGATAGATGCCGTCGATGAACACAGCGACCGAGCTTTCGAGGCCGGGATTGTCGCCGACGGTGCCGACGCCGCGAATGCGCGCGGACGCGTTCGCCTCGCTGCCCGTCGACGATACGAGCAGCGACGGGGCGATCTGCGTCATCTGGCGGATGTCCGTCGCGCCCGAATTCTGGAGCGCGGCCTGACCGAAGGCGGACACCGCGATCGGCACGTTCGACAGGCGTTCCGACCGGCGGGTGGCGGTGACGACGATGTCGGCGGTATTCGGCGATGCCTCCTGCGCGGCGTCGCCGGTCTTGGCGTCGGCGGCCGAGCCGCGCAGATTTTGCGCGACCGCAGGTGCTGCGACCAGCGCGATCATCGCCGCAGACAGATGAAGGACCGTCTTTGACACCGCCGTCGTCATCGCCATCTTCCCGTCAAGCCAACCTGCTTTTCGGGGTCGTCCGTAAAGCGGGCGTGCATAAGGAATGGTTAAGGCGGTGAACGCGACACGCGACCTTTCGCGGTACCGCTCGTTTGACGGGCAGGATGCCGACGTGTCGCATGGTGCCCGATGGCGATTGTGCGATTCGGCGGCTCAACGCTGTCCACCAAAGGTGCTAGACCCTCGACCATGATACGTTCCGCCTTCCACCGCCTGCTGTTCACTGCCGCGCTGGCCGCCGTCCCCGCCGCCGCGCAGGTGCCGGTCACGCCACCCACTCCGGCCGTGCCCCCGATCCCGATCGTGGAGCCGAACCTGCCGCTGCCCACGCTGAGCGTTGCGCAGCAGCGCGAACTCGCCCGCCTGATCGCGCAGGACGAGGTTGCGCAGGGGCTGAGCCGCACGCCACGTGCGGATCTGGAGTCGCTCGACGGGCCATCGCTGGTCCGCGTCGCGCTGGATCACGCGCGGGCGGTGCATGGCGGACGATTGATGCCGTCGGATTTCCAGCGCGACTGGGGCATCCGGCCGACCGCCTACGATCCGCTACCTGGCTTCGCTGACGCGGTGAAGCGCGACCGGATCACGACATGGATGCGGTCGCTGCCGCCGCCTTATCAAGGGTATGACACGCTGATCGAAGGGCTGGCGCGCTATCGCAAGATCGCCGGGGCCGGCGGTTGGCCGACGTTGACGACCGCACCGGCTTACGGGACGAGCGGTGCGGCGGTGGGCAAGCTGCGCGAACGGCTGGCCATCGAGGACAGCGAACTGGCTGGCACCGGCGACCGTTTTGACGCCGCGTTGCTGGAGGCGGTGCGGCGGGCGCAGCGGCGTTATGGGCTTAACCCCGCCGGGCAGGTGGGCGCGCAGACGCTGGCCGCGCTCAATGTGCCGGTCGAGCAGCGCGTGCAGCAGATCATGGCCAATCTGGAGCGGTGGCGCTGGTTGCCTCCCACGCTGGACCGGCGGCGTGTGCAGGTGAACATCGCCGCCGCGGTGCTGACCGCATTCGACGGCGACCGCCCGACCATGTCGATGCGCGCGGTAACCGGCCGGCCGGGCAACGAGACGCCGATGCTGGTGTCGCAGATCAACAGCATCGTCATCAATCCGCCGTGGAACGTGCCCACATCGATCGCGACCAAGGAACTGTGGCCCAAGGAGCGCGCCAATCCGGGTTACCTGAAGCGCAACGGCTTCCGCGTGATCGCGACGCCCGACGGCGGCAAGCGGTTGCAGCAGGCATCGGAACAGAGTGCGCTGGGGCGGTTCAAGTTCGATTTCCCCAACGATTTCGCGGTCTATCTGCACGACACGCCGGCGCGATCGGGCTTTTCGAAGTTCGACCGGCTGGCCAGCCATGGCTGTGTTCGGCTGGAGAAACCCGAAGACCTCGCCAAGCTGCTGATGGCGACCACGCCCGACTGGCAGCCGGAGGCGATCGACGCTGCGGTGGCCGCCGGCAAGACGGTGCGCGCGAAGATGGCCGAGCCCGTGACGGTCTATCTGCTTTACTGGTCGGCGTTTGCGGGCGCGAACGGGCAGGTAGGTTTCCGCGAAGATCCCTATGGCTGGGACGGCAAGCTGGCTGCTACGGTCGAGCGGCGATCCGCGGCGCAGGCGCTGGCGGCGAAGTGAAGGATGAACGAATGACGGCATGGCGGCATCGGTTGGCATTGGTCGCACTGGCAAGTCTGGGCGTGGCGGGATGCTCGCGGTCGGAACCGGAGCCGCCCGAGATGAACATGACCGTGCAGGAGCTGGAGCCGACGCCCGAGCCGACGCCCACCCCGACCGAAGAGCCGACTCCGGTGGTTGCACCGACTGCCGAGCCGAGCAACGATACCGCGCCGCTGCCCCCGCCCGAAGAGCCGGAGGAGGACGCCCAGATGATGGACGATGCATCGGCCACCGGCATGACCGCGCGCACCGATCGCAGCGGGGGCGAGGATAACGCCCCGGCGGAGACACGTCGGCGCGACTGACGGCTTCGGCGGAACGGGGGCAGATGACGCCCCCGGCACGCAGGTCAGGCGGTTTCGAGCAATCGCGTGGCCTGCGCGCGCGCTTCATCGGTGACGGTCGCCCCCGATAGCATCCGCGCGATTTCTTCTCGCCGACCGGATGCGTCGAGCGGGCGGACGCTGGTGCGGGTGACGGTGCCATCGCTGGCCTTGGCGATCATCAGATGCGTCGCGCCGCGCGCCGCCACCTGCGGGCTATGCGTCACCACGAGCAATTGCGTGGTCTCCGCCAAACGCCCCAGTCGCTCCCCGATCGCGCTGGCGACCGCGCCGCCGACGCCGCGATCGATCTCGTCGAAAATCATCGTCGCCGCGCCGCCTTCTTCGGCCAGCGCGACCTTCAGCGCCAGAATGAAGCGCGACAATTCGCCCCCCGATGCGATCTTGGCCAGCGGCCCGAACGGCGCGCCGGGGTTGGTGGCGATCTCGAACTCCACCCGGTCGCGCCCGGCCGCCGACCAATCGGTTTCGGGCAGCGGCGCGACGACGGTACGGAAGCGTGCGGCATCGAGCTTGAGCGGAGCCAGTTCGCCAGCGACCGCCGCATCCAATCGTGTCGCGGCGGCCATGCGGATCGCCGTCAGCTGTTCGGCGGCCGCATCATAGGTGGCGCGGGTCGACGACACCGCCGCCTCCAGATCGACCAGCCCCTGTTCTCCGGCATCGAGCCGTGCCAGCCGCTCGCTCAGTTCGGCGGCGAGATCGGCCAACGCATCCGGCTGGACACGATGCTTGCGTGCCATCGCACGCAATTCGAACAGCCGCGCCTCATCGTCCTCAAGCTGGCGCGGATCGTGGAGTAGCGCCAACGACGCCTCGCGCAGCTTTTCCTCAGCAACGCCGCCTTCGATCAGCGCGCGGTCGACCGCCTCAAGCGCCTCGCCCAGCGCGGCATGATCCTCGCCGATCCGTTCCAGCACGCGCGCGGCCTGCCGCAAGTGGCTGAGCGCGCCGTTGCTGCCTTCGAGATGCTCGACGACCGCCTCGAGTTCGCTGGCCGTCTTCTCGGCGCGCTGCATCGATCGGCGGCGCTCGGCCAAGGTCTCTTCCTCGCCCGGTTCGGCGGCCAGCGCCTCCAGTTCGTTGACGGCGTGATCCAGCCAGTCGCGATCGGCGCGCGCGGCCGCGATCGCGTCACGCGCGGTCGACAGCGCGTCACGCGCCTCGCGCCACGCGGCATAGGCGCTGGCGACGTCGCGCACCCCGCCGCGTGCATAGGCGTCCAGCAGCGTGCGGTGCCCGGATGCCGCGAGCAGGCCGCGATCGTCGTGCTGTCCGTGGATCTCGACCAGCATCGGGCCGATCTCGCGCAGGAGCGCGGCGGAGGCGGGCTGATCGTTGACGAAGGCGCGGCTGCCGCCATCCGCCTTGACCAGCCGGCGGATGATAAGTGGCTCGCCGCGGTCGATCTCCAGCCCGTTGTCCGTCAGCAGCGTAGCGACGGCGGGGGGCGTATCGAAAGTGGCGGTGACGACGGCCTGGGTCGCGCCCGCGCGCACCAGCGTGCTTTCCCCGCGCCGTCCGAGTGCAAGGCCGAGTGCGTCCAGCAGGATCGACTTGCCCGCGCCGGTTTCGCCGGTCAGCACGCCCAGCCCAGGGCCGAATTCCAGCTCCAGCGCCTCGATCAGCACGACGTCACGGATGGCAAGTGCGGTCAGCATGCCAGCGGTGCCTTACCCGCAAAATTCGCGGTTGGTTACCCTTTTTGTTCTGTGCGCACGCGCCGCGACGACGAACGTGTCGCGGCGCGTGCCGGAACGCTCAGCCGCCGGTCGGGTTCGTTGCCGGCGACGGCGAACCAACGCCCGGCGTCGGAACGCCCGCCGTCGAATCACCACCGGTCGTCGCCGGCGTCGATGGCACGGGGGCATCGGCCTTCGGCGTGCCGCCAGTGGCCTCGCCGGGGATCGCCGGCTTGGTCGATGTGGTCACGATCGCCTCGCCCGGAGCGAGCGGAGCGATGGTCGCCGGTGGATTGTCCTTCATCAGCTTATAGGCGCGGCTGTACCAGTCGGTGCCGGGATAATTGGCACCGAGCACCGCCGCCGATTTCTCGGCCTCGTTACGCACGCCGAGCGCCAGATAGGTTTCGGTCAGGCGCAGCAACGCTTCGGGCGCGTGGGTGGTCGTCTGATATTGATCGACCACGCGCCGGAAACGCAGCATCGCGGCGAGCCACTGGCGACGGCGTTCGTAGAAGCGGCCGATCTCCATTTCCTTGCCGGCCAGGTGATCGCTAACCAGATCCTGCTTGAGCCGCGCGTCGGCGGCGTAGCGCGAGTTGGGATAGCGGCGCATCAACTCGCCCAGCGCGTCCTGCGCCTGCTGCGTGATCTTCTGATCGCGGGTGACGTCGTTGATCTGCTCGTAATAGCTCATTGCGATCAGGTAATAGGCGTAGGGCGCGTCGCGGTTGCCCGGGTGCACCGACAAAAAGCGCTGTGACCCCTGGATTGCCTGCGTGTAATCGCCCGACAGGTAATAGCTGAACGCGCCCATCAACTGCGCACGGCGCGCCCATATCGAATAGGGATGTTGGCGTTCCACCTCGTCGAACAGCGCCGCCGCCTCCTTGTAGCGCGCCTGATCCAGCCGCTGCTTGGCCGCGGAGTAGAGCGTGCCGACATCGCGCGCGACATACGGCAGGTCGGCGCGGTTGCGCCCGCCGCCTGAACAGCCGGCAAGGGAGATGGCCAACGCGGCAACGATCCCGGTCGCGAACAGGCGGGGCGCGCGAGGGCGCGGCGTGAGCGGGCGGTGGAAGAGGGTACGCATCTATTCGGCTCTTAGCGTAGACCACGGCTGCGGAACAACGGCTTTCGCGATCGTGCAACACGCAGTAGCGCGGGTGCGTTGATGCCGCCGTCAACGATCTGACGAAGGACCTTTGCCATGCCCGCCACCCTGCTCGCCACCAAGCGCGTCGAGAAGCCGTGGGGGCGGCATCATCTGTACCCGGGCTTCCCCGATCCCGCGGCCGGTGCCGAACCGATCGGCGAAGTGTGGTTTCAGTCGCCGCACCCCGAGCAGTCGGAACTGCTCATCAAATACCTGTTCACCAGCGAGAAACTGTCGGTGCAGAACCACCCTTCCGACGAGGAGGCGCACAAGCGTGGCCTGCCGCGCGGCAAGGACGAATGCTGGACGATCCTGGCCGCGGAACCCGATTCGACGATTGCGGTCGGTCCGCTGCAGACGATGACGCGCGAGGAATTGCGCGCCTCTGCCGAGGACGGGAGCCTCGAACACAAGCTCGACTGGAAATCGGTGAAGGCCGGCGACTTCTATTATTCGCATTCGGGCGTGATCCACGCGATCGGTGCCGGACTGACGTTGATCGAGGTGCAGCAGAACTCCGACACCACCTATCGCCTGTTCGATTACGGTCGCCCGCGCGAATTGCATCTGGACGACGGCGTCGCGGTCGCCGAACTGACCCCGTATGTCGCGCCGCCGCAGCCCGGGGAGGTCGCGCCCGGACGGACGATCATGGTCGAGGGGCCGACGTTCGTGCTGGAGCGCTGGACCGGCGGCAAACGCCCGATAGCGCTGCCCGAGGGCAAGACGGGCTGGCTGGTGCCGATTCGCGGCGAGGGCGTGGTCGCCGGCGTGGCCTGGAAGGCGGGGGAATGCGTCACCGTTACCGGACAGGAGGAACTGCATGCGTCAGAGGACGCCGACCTGCTGTTCGCTTATCCCGGCGACGCGCGGCTTTGATCGAAAGCCGGGTGGCGGGCATGACGCCACCCGCCATTCGGTTAAGACCAGATTATTGTTGCACCGCAGTGATTTCGCCGGAATGTCCCTATTGTCGCGCGCGACCGACCGGTCGACGTGCCAGGGTGACGACGGGGGCGAAGGAACATGGATCGGGCCGGCAAGCGGACCGGAGCGCGCAGGCTGTTGAGTTGCCTGACGGACGATGACTTCCGGATCGTGGACGCAGACGAGGATTATGCCGCAGTGCTCGGGTACAAACGTGACGGCTTGATCGGCCGAAGCGTCCTGATGCTGACCCATCCCGACGACCGCGAGGTGAACCAGCAACGTGCCGACGCGCTGAAGGACGGTGGCACGCCTTTCTCAATCACCAAGCGATACGTCGGTGCCGACGACCGCATATTGTGGGTCACCAACCACATCAGCCTGTTCAATGCCGGACCGCGCGGCTGATGATGGCGACCGTCGAGTTGCTGGATGGCCCGCCGCCGGGTGAGGAGGACCGGGTGCTGCGCGGCGTGGCCGAGCGCATCCTGCTCAAGCGCCGGCTGCGCGGCCAGTATTTCGAGGAAGAGATGTTCGGCGAACCGGCATTCGACGTGATGCTGGACCTGTTCGTGCGGCATCTGGCTGGACGCAGCACCTACACGACCAGCGCCGCGATCGCGTCCGGCGCGCCACTTACCACCGCGCTGCGGCAGATCGCGATGCTGGTCGAGCGCGGTATGGTGACGCGGGTGCCCGATCCGGACGATCGCCGCCGCGTGCTGCTGCGGATCACCGGGGATGGCGAGCAGCGGATGCGCGACTATCTGATGGCGGCGGAACAAATCTGAGCCGGCCGGGCCGCGCGGAGGCTGGCGCGACGCGGTGTTCGTCCGTCGTCAGGGCCATCGTCATCTGGGAGTGACCCTGAGCGCCGTTACCTCCGGGTGATGGGGTCAGGGCCAGGCCGGATCGACATTCAGCGCTTCACGGGTGCCGGACTGCATGCCGATGAAGATCATTCATCCGATCGGGCTGACCGCTCCCGCACGATCAGGCAGACTTGTCCCATCCACGCGTCATTGCGAGCGCAGCGAAGCGACGCAGGGTTCCGACAAAGCCCCCGACTGCTGCGCTACGCCCGCAATGACGGTGCTTGCAGGGCGCCGGCTGAATGCCGATCGGGCCTGGAAACGCCCTTGGCTGCTCTCACCCGGAAGGCCGACCCTCGACCCGGTTATCGCAGGCGTTCGATGGCCTGCGCCAATGCGACGTACAATTTGCCCATGTCGGAGGAGAGCAAAGTCACGCCCAACGGCGAACCGTCGCGTTGCGCGAGGATGGTGCGCAGCATCGCCTCGAAATCGTGGATGTAGCGATTGACCTGTTCGCGGAACGACGCGTCGTCGTCATAGAGGCGCGCGACGTCGCGCTGTTCGCTGCCGTCGAGCAGGCGCACCGCGCGCCGCGTGAAGACGCCGCGATCGCCCTTCAGATAAGCGGCCCAGGCGCTGTCCGAAATTTCCGGTGCGAACGTTCGGGTCAAGTCGATCGACGCCGAGTTGAGCGATTCGATCAGCAACGATGCACGACGTGCGAAGGTATCGCGTTCGTTTTCCTCGCTTGCGGTGCGCGCGTCCTCCAGCCGTTGATCGATCAGCGCGATCGTCTCCTCGATGCCGTTGAGTTGCGATTGCAGGCGTTCGCCGGCACGGCCTGCGGCCACGACCGCGTTCTCCGAAATGCGCGCGACCTGTTCGACCTGATGCTGCACGCCGCTTTCGATCGCGCGCTCCAGCGCGGCGACGCCGGCGCTTTCCAGCGCATCGGCAGCCTCGGGGATGACCCGCGCCAGTGCCTCGCGCGCGTGATCCGCGGCAGCGGCGGCGGTTTCCCGCACACGCAGCAGCGCTTCCAGCAAGCGCGGTGCCGCTTTCTCGGCGAGATCGTCGGCACGACGGGTCGCGTCGTCCACCGCCTCGCCGATCAGGCCGGCCTGCGCGCGACCGCGCTCCAGCCCTTCGCTCAACCGGGTGGTCAGCGTCTCGACGGTCTGGCGTTGCTCGGCAACGACCTGCGCCACCGCCTCGATCGCGTCGTGCGTGCTCTCCGCCGCGGTCACCAGCGCGAGCAGTTCGGGTTTGGCGGCGACGATCACCTGCTTGGTGGAACCGACGCGCGATTCGAGCCGCGCGATGGCATCGGGCATCGTCTCGTCCATCTCACGCGCGGCAGCGTCGAGCGCGACAAGCAGGTTCTCGGTGGTCGTGATCGTCCGCTCGGCAGAGCCGTTGCCCGTATTCACGGCATCGATCAACGCCTCGGTGGTCGCCTGCAGCGCACTGATCGTCGCGGCGAGTTGCCGGCTGCGTTCCGTGCCCTGCGCGTGAAGCAGGTCGAAACGACCGCTGGCCTGATCGATCGCATCGTCCAGCGTGCTGAACAGCATTTCGCCCGCACCACGTTGCGCATCAAGGCGCGCGGCGATCCGTTCGATCACCACCTCGACCAACGCGATGCGTTCGCCCAGCGCTTCGGCACTGCCGCGCGCGGCGTGATCCAGCGCCTGCTGGTTGGCGTTGACCATCGCCAGCATCGCCTCGCCCTGCGCCACGATGCCCTTGCGCGAGGCGTCGATGGCGGTGGCGGTCCGCTCCAGCAGCGCGTCGACTGCCGCCGCAGCGTCGGAGGTGACGCCGTCCAGCCGCAGCCCGGCGGTGGCGCTGGTCGCCTCCATCCGCTGCATGTAGGCGGCCAGCTTTTCCGCGGCGCCGCCGGCGACCGTCTCGGCCTCCCGACCGCGCGCGGTCAGCGCCGCGACCTGCGCATCAAGCGCGGCGGTATGTTCGTAGGCGACCAGCCCGGCGTGATCGATCGTCGCGGCCAGCGTGCGCGTTTCGTCCTCGGCCGCAGGCAAAGCGGCGAGCAATGCCGCCAGTTGTTCGTTGGCATGGCCGGTCGCCGCCGCCAGCGCGCGCGCATGGGCGTCGGCGCGGCCGATCTCGGCCGACAGGTCATCACCGATCGTCGCGAGCCGCGCCGTCGCCGCTTCGCCCAGCGCGGTCAGCAGCCGTACCTGTTCGGCGAGCGTCGTGCGGCGATCCTCGATCTCGTCACCGAGCGCGGCCACCGCACTTTCCAGCGCCGCCGATTCGAGGCGCATGGCCCGCGCCGTCGCGCCGAAACGCCGCGCTTCCGCATCGCTGGTCCGCAACGCTAGCAGCCATACGATGCCCGCGAGTGCGGGAACGGTCGCCGCAGCTGCGCCGAATTGCGCGAGTGCGAGCGGCGGCATGGTCAGCAACGCATCGCCCGCGATCCACAGCAGCGTGGCGATCCATGCGACAGCAAGCACCGCGGCGACCCAGCCCAGGATCGCGCGACGACGCAGCGGCGCGGCCGCGTCGTCGTCATCGGAGAAGACGGGATCGGTCACGTACGTTTGCGGCTCCGCAGGCGGCGTCGGGACGAAAGATACTGCCGGCGCCTCGGCGCCAGCTGGTCGAATGTCGAAAATGGAAGACGGCCCCCCGTTCATGATGCCGGTGTAACACGTTTGCCGCCCCCGCAAAGCCGTTTCAAGCCACCCGGCCCGTTCGGTTCGGCGCAACCAGCGGTCACGTCACGGTTGTTGCCAGCCGCGACCGCCGATCCTAACAGCCTGTTCCATGCTGGCTGGCCTGTTATTCGCGACCCATGAGGCGGAGGATCGCTCTGGGATGCTGGCGGCGACGCTGCCGTTCGCTGCGGCCACGCTGATCGAATATCAGGCGCGGTTGCTGCTGGCATGCGATGCGGCGCAGATCGTCGTCGTCGTTTCCCGGCTGACGCCCGAACTGATCGGCGCGCTGGCGCGGATCGGGCGTCGCGGGGTGGCAGTGGATACAGTGCGCGGTGCCGCCGACGCGCTGGCCAAGCTGCACCCGCTGGCGCGTGTCGTGATGATCGCCGACGGCCTGGTCACGACCGGGGATGTGGTGAGCCGCGTGGCCGGAGAGGCCGGCGATGCTTTGCTGGTCGTGCCGGCTGCGCAGGCGTCGCCGGGCTTCGAGCGGGTCGGCGGCGGTGCGGCATGGGCCGGGGTGGCGCGGATCGATGCGGGGCGCGTGGCGGATGCGGCGCGGCTGCCCGAGGATTATGACCTGCAATCCACCTTGCTTCACGCCGCCGAGCAGGCCGGTGCGCGCCACGTCACGCTGCGGCTGGACGGAATGGCGATGGGACACGGGATCGAGCGTCGCGGCGTAGCGCTGGAGGAGCGCGGGCGCGCGGTGCTTTCCGCATCGATGGCGGTGCGCCCGAGCTGGTTCGAGCGGGTGGTGCTCCGCCCGCTGGCGCGACTCGCCATCCCGTGGATCGCGCGCAACGGCATCGGGACCGAGGCGTGCAGCGCTGCGGCCGGGACGGCGACGCTGGCCGGGTTGGCGACGATCGCTTTCGGCCTGCCGGGCAGCGGACTGGCGCTGGTCCTGGTCGGCGTGCTTGCCGCCGAACTGGCCGGTGCGCTGGCATTGTTCCGCGACGAACCCGGAATGCTGCGCGCGAATCGTGTCGCGATCCTCGTCGCGCCGGCGCTGGCGATCCTGTTGCTGGCGCATGTCGTCGATGGACAGACCGCAACCACGAGCGCGCGGCTGCTGGCGCTGTTCGCGCTGGTCGTGGGCGGGGTAGGGGAACGCGCGGCGAGTGCGGGCGGGCGACGGCCATGGTGGGGCGTGGCCCCCGCTTATCTGGCGCTACTGACGTTGTTCGCGCTGTCTGGACTGCCCGTCATCGGGATCGCCGCGGTGGCGACCTATGCCTCGGCGACGTTGATCGCCGCCGTCGAACGCCTGCGCCAGACTTAGCCGGGCCTTAACGATCGGCGGTTAAGACTGCGGCATGTCCGCCGCTACCCATCGCGCCTCGCTGACGGCCGAATCGGCGCGACTCGCGTCGCGAGTCGCCGATGCGGCGCGCGTGGCGGAAGCACGGCTGGAGGTGGCGGTGGCGGATATCTTCCTGTCGCAACCAGGGCGGCTGGACGACCGTACCCGTGCCGCGACGCTGCGGCTGGCGGAGGCGACGGTGTGCGCGATCGAGCAGCGGATCGCCGGCGAGACCGCGCGCGACCTGACGATGGCCGACCGGCACGAGGCGGCGGTGATCCTCGATACGAACAGGTCGCTGGCATGGCCGCGGCTGCTGGAAGCGGGATTGATGCGCGATGCCGATGTGATCGGCGAACTGATCGCGCAGGCGCGGGTCGACCTGCTCGACGAATCACTGGCGGCGATGCGCGCGCCGGATGCCGCACCGACGCTGGTCGCCACGTTGGTCGAGCGCGGCGCACCGGCGCAGCGGGTGGCCGCGGTCGCTTATCTGGTGGCGGATGGGACGCGTCGCGGCGGGGCGAGCGGGCGGCGGGCGATGCTGTCCGCCACGCTGCACGCCCGCATAGCATGGTGGGTCGCCGCCGCGCTTCGCGAGCAACTGGGCGCCACCGCCGGCCCGGTGGGGGATCGGGCGCTTGCCGACGCGACGCATCGCTGCATCGCCGATCATGCCGATGATGGAGGAGCGGTCGATCCCGCGGCGGCGGCGCTGGTGCGCGCGCTTGCGCCATCGCCTGCCGAGCGCGCCGAGCTGATGGTCCGCGCTCTGGACGGCGCGCGGGTGGCCCTTTTCGTGGCGCTGCTGGCGGACGCCGTGTCGATCGAGGCGAACGACGCGCGTGCCCTGGTGCTGGATTCGGCGAGCGACGGGTTATGGCTGGCGCTGCGCGCGGCGGGTCTGCCGCATGACGCACTGGCGCGCGCCGGTTTCCTGCTGTGCGAGGCGGATCGCGAGCGCGACCTGTCACTCCTGATCGAGACGCTCGACACGCTGGCCGCGCTCGATCCCGCCGTCGCGGCCGCGGCGGTGGCAGGGCTGCGATTGCCGCGCGATTTCCGTGAGGCGGCGCGGGCATTGGCGCGATGTCCACCAGCGTGACCCGCGGTGTCTTCCACGCGCTGGTCGATGCCGACGACCGCGTGTTGAGCGGCGACGCGCGCTTCGTCGAGTTGAACGATCGTGCCGGGGGCGTAGTAGGTGCGGAACTTGCGCTGGCGACGGTCGGCGCGCTGGTGCGGATCGCGCGCGGGCTGCGCGTGCCGGTGGCGCGCACGATCACGATCGGTGACGACCGCAGCGACACCGACTGGCATGTCCGCGCGGTGCCGGGCGACGACCGGACCGTGGCACTGGCGGCGACCTTGCTGCGCGAGCGACCGATGGCACCTGTCGTGCCGGGCGCGATCGTGGAGATCGTGCCGCCGACCGACGCGGCATGGACTTGGGAGGTCGACGCCGCGTTGATCGTCACCCGGATCGACGCGGCGTCGATCGCGCGTGTCGGTCTGGATCCGGTGACGATCGTCGGTCAGCCGCTGGCGGGTCTGTTCGTGCTGGAGGCGGATGCTGGTGGCGCGATGCCGTTGCTGGAGGCCTTGTCGAGGGCGCAGGATTTCACCGGTCAGCAGGCGATCCTCCGGGCGACCGGCATCCCGGTAACACTGGCCGGGCACGTCCGGCATGATGCTGCGGGCGGCTTCGCGGGTTTCGTCGGGGGTGTGCTCGCGGTCCCAGTCACCGGTGGCGGGGCGATCAGCGACTTCAATACCCGGCTGCACCGGATGCTGCGCGCGCCGCTGCGCACGATCGTCGCGCAGGCGGAGAACATCCGCGCGGCCGCCGACGGACCGGTCGACGCGGAATATGTCGATTACGCCGCCGACATCGCCACGGCGGGGCGGCACCTGATGGGGCTGGTCGACGACCTCGTCGATATCGAGGCGATCGAACGCATGGATTTCACCACCGCACGGGACCGGATCGACCTGGCCGACGTCGCGCGCGAAGCCGCGGTGTTGCTGGCGGTGGCCGCGGCGGCGCGCGGGGTCACGATCGTGTCGCGCACGGGCAAGGAGCCGGCATCGGCGATCGGCGAGCACCGCCGCGCGTTGCAGATCGTCGTCAACCTGTTGGGCAATGCGGTCACCTATTCGCCGGAGGGCGGCACGGTGGACATGCGGCTGGAGGCGGGCGGCGGACAGGTCCGGCTGCTCGTTTACGATCGGGGCCAAGGGGTTCCGGCCCACGAGCAGGCGCGCATCTTCGAGAAGTTCGTCCGCGGCGACGGCAGCGCGCCGGACGGTAATGGTTTGGGCCTCTACATCGCCCGGCGCCTCGCGCAGGCGATGGACGGCGCGTTGACCGTGGAGAGCGTGTCGGGCGAGGGGGCGTGCTTCACGCTGTCGCTCCCCGCCGCGCCCTGACGGCCGGCGTCAGCGCAATCGCCGGCCGAGCAGGATCAGCAACAGTCCGAACACCGCGAGTCCGGTGCCGTAATCCGCCCAGACCGCGCGCCCCAGCATGAAGCTGGAGCGCGGCCAGTCCACATAGCCTAGCCCCTGCGCGATCCACAGCGCCCCCATCAGCGCGCACAGCGCGCCGATGGCGATCAGGACCGGGCGGAGGCGGGGCATCCGCCGGGCCTCAGCGCTGGCCGACCGGCACGTACGCACGCTGCGTCGGGCCGGTGTAGAGTTGGCGCGGGCGGCCGATCTTCTGGTCGGGATCGGTGATCATTTCGTTCCACTGCGCCACCCAGCCGACGGTGCGCGCCAGCGCGAACAGCACGGTGAACATGCTGGTCGGGAAGCCGATCGCCGACAGGATCACGCCCGAATAGAAATCGACGTTCGGGAACAGCTTCTTCTCGACGAAATAATCGTCGCTCAGCGCGATCTCTTCCAGTCGCAGCGCGGTTTCGAACAGCGGGTCCTGCACGTTCAGCGCCTCGAACACCTCGCGTACCGTCTTCTGCATCACGGTCGCGCGGGGATCGTAGTTCTTGTAGACGCGGTGACCGAAGCCCATCAGGCGGAACGGATCGTTCTTGTCCTTGGCGCGGGCGATGAACTCCGGAATGCGCTCGGGCGTGCCGATCTCGTGCAGCATGTTGAGCGCCGCCTCGTTCGCGCCGCCGTGCGCCGGACCCCAGAGACACGCGATGCCCGCGGCGATGCACGCGAACGGGTTCGCACCCGACGAACCGGCGAGCCGGACGGTCGATGTCGACGCATTCTGTTCGTGATCGGCGTGGAGAATGAAGATGCGGTCCATCGCCTTTTCGACCGCCGGGTTCACCACGTACGGCTCCGCCGGGACGCCGAACGTCATGCGCAGGAAATTGCCGGTGTAGCTCAGCGAGTTGTCGGGATAGACGAACGGCTGGCCCACGCTGTACTTGTACGCCATCGCCGCGATCGTCGGCATCTTGGCGATCAGCCGGTGCGACGCGATCATGCGCTGCTGCGGATCGTGGATGTCGGTCGAATCGTGGTAGAAGGCGGAAAGCGCGCCGACGACGCCGCACAGGATCGCCATCGGGTGCGCATCGCGGCGGAAACCACGGAAGAACTGCGCGAGCTGTTCATGCACCATCGTGTGGCGCGTGATCGTGCGGTCGAAGCTGTCCAGTTCGCCCTGGTCCGGCAGCTCGCCGTTCAGCAGCAGGTAGCAGACTTCCATGAAGCTGGACTGTTCGGCCAGTTCCCCGATCGCGTAGCCGCGGTGAAGCAGGACACCTTCGTCACCGTCGATATAGGTCAGCTTCGACTGGCACGACGCGGTCGACGTGAAGCCCGGATCGTAGGTAAACGCGCCAGTTTGCGCATACAGCTTGCGGATGTCGACCACGTCGGGGCCGACGGAGCCCGACAGCACGGGATAATCGAGGTCCTTGCCCGCGAGCGAGACTTTGGCGGCTTCGGTCATGATCTTCTCCTGTCAGTCCCCGCGGGCGGGGATGTGGTCCGCGATGCGGGCCAGGCTTTCATCGCGTCCTAGAAGGACGAGTACGTCGAAGATTCCCGGCGAGGTCTTGCGGCCGGTCAGCGCGACGCGGAGGGGCTGGGCGACCTGGCCAAGCTTTACGCCTGCCTCTTCGGCCACCGAACGCACCGCCGCTTCGGTCGTCTCCGTATCCCAGTTGTGCACTGCGTCAAGCGCCGTGTGCAGGCGTGCCAGCAGCACGGGAGCGTCACCGTCCAGCAACGGGCGGGCGGCATCCTCCACCATCAGCGGGCGCGCCGCGAACAGGAAGGCGGTCGCCTCCGTCAGCTCGTTGATGTTCGCCGCGCGCGGCTTCAGCGACGGCATCGCCGCCAGCAGGATCGAACGCCGGGTATCGTCATGGTCGAACCCCAGCTTCTCCGCGACCAGCGCGGCCAGCCGCTCATCGTCGGTGGCGCGGATGTAATGGCCGTTCAGATGCTCGAGCTTCTTCAGGTCGAAGCGACTCGCCGACTTGCCGACCGCATCCAGATCGAACCAGCGAATCGCATCCTCCCGTGCGATGATCTCGTCATCGCCATGACCCCAGCCGAGCCGCAGCAGGTAGTTGCCCAGCGCCTCCGGCAGGATACCCAGGTCGTCGCGATAGGCCTCGATCCCGACCGCGCCGTGGCGCTTCGACAGCTTCGCGCCGTCGCTGCCGTGGATCAACGGAATATGCGCATAAACCGGCTCGGCCCACCCCATCGCGCGATAGATCGGCAGCTGGCGGAAGGCGTTGTTCAGATGGTCGTCGCCGCGGATGACGTGGGTGACGCCCATGTCGTTATCGTCGACCACCACCGCGAGCATGTAGGTGGGCGTGCCGTCGGACCGCAGCAGGACGAGATCGTCCAGCTCGGCGTTCTGGACGGTCACCGCACCCTGCACCTCGTCGTGGATGGTCGTCGCGCCCTCGGTCGGCGCGCGCAGGCGGACCACGAAGGGTTTGTCGGCGGGATGATCGGTGCGATCGCGCCACGGCGAGCGGACGCGCAGCGGCTGCTTGGCGGCCTGTGCGGCAGCCCGCATCGCCTCCAGCTCCTCCTGCGTCAAATAGCAGCGATAGGCGTGGCCGCTCGCCACCATCGCGTGCGCGACCTCCGCATGGCGATCGGCGCGCGCGAACTGGAAGACCTCCTCGCCATCCCAGTCCAGCCCCAGCCAGCGCATGCCGTTCAGGATCGCCTCGATCGCGGGCTGGGTGGAGCGTGCGCGATCGGTATCCTCGATCCGCAGCCGGAACGTGCCGCCGTGGTGGCGCGCGTACAGCAGATTGAACAGCGCGGTGCGTGCGCCGCCCAGATGCAGGAACCCCGTCGGTGACGGGGCGAAGCGGGTGACGACGGCGCGATCGGGCGCGCTGGCGGTTTTGTCGGTTGCGCTCAAGCGCGCTTGCTCCCAGGCTGGAAAATCGGATGGCCAGTTTAGCCGCGCCCGCCTCTAGCAAAGCATGGTCGACGCTTCAAACGCGCGCGCGGCATGGAATCGCTTTGTCACGATCGGCGGTCGAGCGGCGGCTGGAGGTCGAGCGCGACCAGCTGGTGTTGTGGGTGCCCGTCGCGCTGGGGACGGGGGCGGCCGCGTGGTTCGTGCTGCCCGATCCGCGCGGCTGGTCAGCGGCGCTCCTGCTGGCGTGCGCGACCGGGCTGGCCGGGCTGGCCGTGGCGCGTGGCGGGCGGGCACCGGTGTTCCTCACGGTTCTGGCCTTCGGCTTCGCGATCGGGTTGGGGATGGTGTGGGCGCGCGCCGTCCGCGTCGCCGCGCCGGTGCTGTCGCGACCGACGATCGCGTGGGTGCAGGGTCACGTGGTGCGCGTCGAGCCCCTGCCGGCACGGCGGCTGGTGCGGATGACGCTGGCGGTGCAGGCGTGGGACGGCGGCGCCCGTCCACCGTCGCGGGTGCGCGTCAATATGGCGGCGGACGGGTTGCCGCCGGGCGTGGCACGCGGCGCGACGATCCGGGTGCGCGCGCGGTTGATGCCGCCGGCACCGCCAGCGGTCCCCGGCGCGTATGATTTCTCACGCGTGGCCTGGTTTGCGGGGCTGGGAGCGAGCGGACGCGGCTTCGCGCCGCTGACGGTCGTCACCGCCGCGTCCGATACCGGCGCGGGGGTGCGCGAGCGGCTGACCGCACATATCGAGGCGCGGCTGCCCGGCAGCGCGGGCGGGATCGCCGCGGCGCTCGCCACCGGCGATACCGGCGCGATCGACGAACCCGATGCGGAAGCGATGCGGCGCGCCGGGCTCGCCCATCTGCTTTCGGTCAGCGGATTGCACATCACCGCTGCGGTCGCGCTGGTGATGTGGCTGGCGCTGCGGTTGCTTGCGCTGTCGCCACGGCTGGCGCTGACCGGCCGGTTGCCGCTGATCGCCGCGGCGGCGGGGGCGGTCGCGGCGATCGGCTATACATGGCTGACCGGCGCGCAGGTGCCGACGATCCGCAGTTGCGTGGCGGCGCTGATGGTGTTGGTGGCGCTGGCGCTGGGGCGGGAGGCGCTGACCCTGCGGCTGGTGGCGGCGGGCGCGATGACCGTCCTGCTGGCATGGCCCGAGTCGGTGGTGGGTGCGAGCTTCCAGCTGTCGTTCGCGGCGGTTACCGTCATTGTCGCACTTCACGAACATCCACGCGTGCGCCGCTGGTTCGTCGTCGATGACGCCCTTCTTTGGCGGCGGGTGCTGCGCGGACTGGGATCGTTGCTGCTCACCGGCCTCGCCGTCGAGTTGACGCTGATGCCGATCGCGGTGTTCCACTTCCATCAGGCGGGACTGTACGGCGCGCTGGCCAATATGATCGCGATCCCGTTGACGACGTTCGTGGTGATGCCGGCCGAGGCGCTCGCGCTGTTGCTCGACCCGGTCGGGCTGGGATCGGCTGCATGGTGGGTCGTGGGGCAGGCGCTCGCCGTGCTGCTCTGGCTGGCGCGCACCGTCGCTTCGGCACCGGGCGCGGTCGCGGCGGTGCCGGTGATGCCGCATGCCGCCTTCGGCGCGATCGTGGCGGGTGGGCTGTGGCTGGCGATCTGGCGGAAGCGGTGGCGGTATTTCGGGATCATGCCGGTGGCGATCGGGCTGGCGTGGACACTGGCGATGCCGACCCCGGACCTGATCGTGACCGGCGACGGGCGGCATCTGGCGCTGCGCGGTGACGGTGGAGAAGTCGCGATCCTTCGCGACCGAACCGGCGACTATATGCGCGATCTGCTTGCGGAAGCGGGTGGGCTGGACGGCGCGCCGGCCTTGCTGAGCGAGGCACGCGGGGCGCGTTGCAACCGCGACCTGTGCTGGATGGAGCGGAAGGCCGGCGGGCGGCAGTGGCGTATCCTGGCGACACGTAGCGGCGATATGGTGCCGGCGGCTTCGTTCGTCCCGCTATGCCGCATGGCCGACGTGGTGATCAGCGACCGCCGCCTGCCGCGCCGCTGCCGCGCGCGCTGGCTGACGCTCGACCGGGCGGCTCTGGCGCGAACGGGCGGCGTGGCGGTGACGTTGGCGACGCGGCGGGTTGCGACGGTCAACCGTGCCGGCGACGCCCATCCGTGGGTGGTGGCGGTGGAAGGTCGCGGCCGTCGCATCGTGGGGCGGTCGGCCGACGTGAACGGTGCGCGACGGGCCGCTTCTGCGGCGGGAGGTCGTGCGCCCCGGACCGAAGCACTGCCCTTCACCCATCGTTGAACCGGTAACCCGCTGCGGCCGTAGTCGGCAGACGGCGTGCTTGCTGATCGATCGTCGATGCCCGCGCGGCATCGTACTGAATGCCGGGAAATCATCACTTCCCGTTCTCGCCCCCGTCGCAGCCGACGGGGCAGTGCGGGAAGCGGGACGGTTCGCATAACGCAAGTCGGTCAGCGCAAAACAACGCCCCGGCTTGCCGTCAGACGAACCTACGCACTGCCCAATATCAACGCGTCGCGATCGGCGACGCGGCCACCCGCCGCAACCGCCGCACTTTCACCGAGATCAATAGTAAGTTACTGCTAAATAATGAAATGTTCCGGTGAGCGATTTCAGGAATAGCGGCGCAGCAGGCCCGCCAGCTTACCTTGTACGCGAACCTGTGCGGGGGCGTAACGTTGTGGATCGTAGGCGCGATTGGCCGGATCGAGCCGGATCATCGCACCTTCCTGACGGAAATACTTGAGCGTCGCTTCGCTGTCGTCGATCAGTGCGACGACGATCTCACCGTCGCGCGCCACTTCCTGGCGGCGGATCAGCGCATAGTCGCCATCGAAGATACCGGCCTCGACCATCGAATCGCCGGAAACCTCCAGCGCGAAATGCTCGCCCGTGCCCAGCAGCGCGGCGGGGACCGGCAACATCGTCGAACCCTCGAACGCCTCGATCGGAACGCCGGCGGCGATCCGGCCGTGGAGCGGGATCTCGACGACGTCGTTCGCAGGCCCGGGAAGCGTGCGCTTGACCGAGGGCGGCGCGGCGCGCTTCGCCTCGACGCCGCGCTCCGGTGCCTTCAGCACCTCCAGCGCGCGCGCGCGGTTGGGCAGGCGGCGAAGATAGCCGCGCTCTTCCAGCGCGCTGATGAGACGGTGGACGCCCGACTTGCTCTTCAGCTCCAGCGCATCCTTCATCTCCTCGAACGAGGGCGACACGCCGCTGTCGGCCAGACGATCCTCGATGAAGCAGATCAGCTCGTGCTGTTTGCGCGTCAGCATGTCCGGCGCCTTCCTTGTGAACGGAGTGCGAACCTTTATGGAACATATCGCAGTCCGTCAAGCGATCATGAGGACTTCCGCCGAGTCGCCCGCCGTCGCGGCGGGGGCGTGGGGTTCGCGCACGATCAGGCACGTCGAACGCGCCAGAGTACGCAGCATCGAACTGTCCTGGATCGTGGACGCAAACGCCCGCCCATCGCGGATTTCGGCGCGCAGATAGTCGGTCCGCTCACCGTTGCCAGGCAAATCCTCGCCGAGCAAGATGCGGGAAACGCGGGGGAATGGATCGGCCGCGCCGGCGAGATGCATGACGAGCGGGCGGACGAACAGCAACGCGGTGACGAACGCGGAGACCGGGTTGCCCGGCAGTCCGACCACCGCCATCGCGCCACGCCGTCCCGCGAGCATCGGCTTGCCCGGACGCAGCGCAATCCGCCAGAAATCGAGCTTAGTGCCCGCGGCGGCTAGCGCGGGGCGCACGAGATCATGATCGCCCACGGAGGCGCCGCCGGTGGTCACCAGCACGTCTGCATCGACGGTGGCAAAGGCGTGGGTGAGGCGATCGAGCCGGTCGGGAAGGATGCCGAGGTCGACGATCTCTACACCGATCCCGTCGAGCAAGGCCCGCAATAACAAGCGGTTGGACTCCGGCAGCGCATCGCCGGGCGTGCCGGGTTCGACCAGTTCGTCACCGGTGGCCGCCAATGCCACGCGCACCGGACGGGCGACGGTCAGCCGCGCGACGCCGCCGGTCGCGGCGACGGCAAGTCGTGCGGCGGTAAGTCGTTGACCCCGCTCGACCAGTGTCTCGCCTGCGGAGAAGTCCAGCCCACGACGGCGCACGTTTCGCCCGAGGTGGGCGGGGCCTTCGCCGGCGAGCGTCAGAATGGCCCCGTCGCGGGCGGCTTCCTCCTGGACCAGCACGGTGTCGGCGCCATCGGGCATGGCCGCGCCGGTAAAGATGCGGACCGACTCGCCCGGGCCAACCGAGCCGGTGAACGGCGCGCCAGCGGCACTTTCGCCAACCACCTGAAATGGTCCGGGAAGATCGGCGAAGCGCAGCGCATAACCGTCCATGGCCGACAGGTCGCACGAGGGTTGCGTGCGACGGGCGATCACCGGAGCAGTGGCCCAGCGGCCAAGTGCCTGATCGAGCGGCACTTCGACGCTATCGACCGGCTGGCCGAGCGCGAGGACGCGGGCCTGTGCCTCTGCGACGGGCAGCAACGTCATGCCGCGCGCCAGTCGCCCGAGCGGCCACCACGCTTTTCCAGCAGGCGAATGTCCTTTATCGTCATCGACTTGTCGATCGCTTTGGCCATGTCGTACACGGTCAGCAGCGCGACCGAGACGGCGGTCAGCGCCTCCATCTCCACGCCGGTCTTGCCATCGGTCGCGACGGTCGCGGTGGCTGTGATCCCACTGGCATCGGGGGATAAATCCAGCGTCACGCGGGTGATCGGTAGCGGATGGCACAGCGGGATCAGGTCGCTGGTACGCTTGGCCGCCATGATCCCGGCGACCCGCGCCACCGCGAGCACGTCGCCTTTCTTGACCGCCCCGGCGCGGATCGCGGTAAGTGCTTCATCGGACATGACGATCTGGCCGGTCGCCACTGCCTCTCGCCGGGTGACGAGCTTGTCGCCGACATCGACCATATGCGCCGCGCCGTCGGCGTCGAGGTGGGTGAGGCCGGTCACTATCCGACCAGCGCGCGGGTGGCGGCGGCCACATCGGCATGGCGCATAAGTGCCTCACCGATCAGGAAACAATGCACGCCATGCGCCGCCAGTTCCTCGAGATCGGCGCGCGTCGACAGTCCGCTTTCGGCGACGAAGGTGCAGCCCTTGGGCGCATCGGCGACCAGATCGTAGGTGCGGCGGAAATCGACGGTGAACGTCTTCAGGTCGCGGTTATTAACTCCGACAAGGCGGGTGCGCAGCCGTGCGGCGCGCGCCATTTCGGCTGCGTCATGCACCTCGACCAGCACGTCCATGCCGTGTTCGATCGCCGCCGCCTCACATTCGGCCATGCACGCATCGTCGAGCGCGGCGGCGATCAGCAGGATCGCGTCCGCCCCGATGCTGCGCGCCTCCAGCACCTGCCATGGATCGACCGTGAAGTCCTTGCGCAGCACCGGCAGGGCGCAGGCGGTGCGTGCGGCGATCAGATAATCCTCATGCCCCTGAAAATAGGGCGCATCGGTCAGCACCGACAGGCACGTCGCGCCGCCATCGGCATAGGCGAGGGCGTGCGCGGGCGGATCGAAATCCTCACGGATCAGTCCCTTCGACGGGCTGGCCTTCTTTATTTCGGCGATCAGCGCATGACGGCCGTTCGCGACGGCCGCGTCGAGCGCAGCGCGAAATCCGCGCGGCGCGGACTGCGCCGCGGCACGGGCCGATAACTCCGACAAGGACGTTTGCGCCTTTCGCGCCGCCACCTCGGCACGCTTCGTTCCGCAAATGTCGGCGAGGATGGTCATGACCAATCTATCCAGCGATCGAGGAGGGTCGCAGCGCTTTTGTCGTCGATCGCCCGGGAGGCGTGAAGCGCGCCGTCCGCCAGATCGCGCGCGCGCCCCGCCAGCACCAGTGCGGCGGCGGCGTTGAGCACCACCGCGTCGCGATACGCGCCATGTTCGCCCGCCAGCAGGCGGCGGAGCGCGGCGGCGTTATAGGCCGGGTCGCCGCCGCGGATCGCGATCGTCGGATGGCGCGCGACGCCGGCATCCTCGGGCACGATCCGCGCGGGCAGCGGCACGTCGCCGACGGTGACCACACGGGTGGGGCCGGCACCGGATATTTCGTCCAGCCCTTCCTCTCCCGCGACGACCGCCGCCGCCGCACTGCCCAGCTGCGCCAGCGCGTCGGCGTAGATCGGCGCGTAATCGGGGCGGGCGATGCCGATCAGCTGGCAGGTGACGTGCGCGGGGTTGGCGAGCGGCCCCATCAGGTTGAAGATCGTGCGGCGGCCGATCCGGCGGCGGATCGGGGTGATGCGCTTCATCGCGGGATGATGGTTGGCCGCGAACAGGAAGCAGATGCCGAGTTCGCGCAGCGTCGCCTCCGCCTGGGCGCCGGCGCGTTCCATGTTCAACCCGAGCATCTCGAGCGTGTCGGCGGCCCCCGCCTTGGACGAGGCGGCGCGATTGCCGTGTTTCGCCACCGGCACGCCGCACGCCGCGACAACCAGGCTGACGGCGGTCGACACGTTGAGCGTGTGCTGGCCATCGCCGCCCGTGCCGCAGACGTCGATCGCACCCGCCGGTGCCTCGATCGGCAGCAGCCGGGCACGCAGCGCGCGCGCAGCCTCGGCAATCTCGACACTCGTTTCGCCGCGTTCGGCGAGGCGGATCAGAAAATCCGCGATCGCCTCTTCGCTGCTGCGGGCGTCGAGGATATCGGCGAAGGCCTGCGCCGCCGCTTCGCGCGACAGCGGCGACGACGGGTCGGGCAGCAACGCCAGCGCGGTCACGCGGCGATCCGGCCTGCGTGGTCGACGCCGGCGAGGCGCAGGAAATTGGCGATCAGATCGTGGCCATGTTCGGTCGCGATGCTTTCGGGATGAAATTGCACGCCGTGGATCGGCAATTCGCGGTGGCGCAACCCCATCACCGAACCGTCGGTGGCCGATGCGTTGACGGCCAGGCAATCCGGCACGTCGGTGACGATCAGCGAATGATAGCGCGTCGCGGTGAACGGCGCGGGCAGACCGGCGAACACGCCGCTGCCGTCATGGTCCACCGGGCTGGTCTTGCCGTGCATCAGCCCCCCGCGCACCACGCGCCCGCCGAAATGCTGGCCGATCGCCTGATGCCCCAGACATACGCCGAACAGCGGGCGGCGCGCCTCCGCACAGGCGGCGACCAGATCGAGGCTGATCCCCGCCTCGTTCGGGGTGCATGGCCCCGGCGAGATCAGGATCGCCTGCGCGCCCGTCGCCAGCGCATCGGCAGCCGTCAGCGCATCGTTGCGGACCACGCGCACCTCCGCCCCCAGTTCCATGACGTAATGGACCAGGTTCCATGTGAAGCTGTCGTAATTGTCGACCACCAGGATCATGACCCTGCCATAGCCGATGCGCGCGCCATCGCAATGGCGCAGGCGCGGCGCGGCGCCGGAGAATGTCGCAAAAGCGGGCAATGAAACGTCATTCGCCGGGATGGTCCGGCGCGGAGAAAAGCGCCATGCCGCGCGTTCGCGGTGATGAGGAGAACGTCAATGCGTCGTCAAGCTGTTGCTATCCTGTTCGCCGTCGGGCTGGCGATGCCGATGGCCGCCGCGGCGCAGGTCGAATCCGCGGGAGACGCCGGTCGCGCGCCGCAGCGCGTGCGCAGCGTCACGCTGGAGGGGAACGAAGCCTGTCCCAAGGCGCAGGGCGACGAAGTGGTGGTGTGCAGCCGGATCAACCCGGACGAGCAATTCCGCATTCCCAAGCCGTTGCGCGACAGCGCCGAGCCGGTGGCGAAGAATCAAGCATGGACGAATCGCGTCGCGACGGCGGATCAGGTGAGCCGCGTCGCCGGCGGGCTGCCGGATACGTGTTCGCCGGTCGGATCGGGCGGGCAGACCGGTTGTGCGCTGTCGATCAACCGTGCGTGGGCGGCGGAGCGCCGGGCGGCGGAGAAGAACGACTCGATGATCCCCGGCGGGCGGTGAAGGCCTGACACACGCTTCGCCACCGACGCGGGTGGCGAGGTGATCGGGGCGTACCGCTGGGACGCCGGAACGCCCCGCGCTGCTTGCGGTGACGGTTCGCGCCCGGTGGGAGCGTTACTGACCGAAGTCGGACGCCTCCGCACGGCGAAGCGCCTCGCGTGCGGCGGCGAGGATCGCGCCCGCTTTCGCTTCGCACTCGCGCTGTTCGTAGGCGGGGTCGCTGTCGGCGACGATGCCCGCGCCCGACTGGACGTGGATCGTGCCGTCCTTGACCACCGCGGTGCGCAGCACGATGCACGAATCCATCGATCCGTCGGGGGAAAAATAGCCGACCCCGCCGGCATAGGCCCCGCGCTTTTCGGGTTCGAGTTCGGCAATGACCTGACACGCGCGAACCTTGGGCGCGCCGCTGACCGTGCCGGCGGGGAAGCCCGCGAACAGCGCATCGATCGCGTCATGTTCCGGGGCGAGCCGCCCGACGACGTTCGAGACGATGTGCATGACGTGGCTGTAGAATTCCACGCCGTAGCTGTCGGTGACCTGCACCGTGCCAGGCGATGCGACGCGGCCGACATCGTTGCGGCCGAGATCGAGCAGCATCAGATGTTCGGCCCGCTCCTTGGGATCGGCGAGCAGGCTGTCGCGATGGGCGGCATCCTCCGCGGCGGTGCGCCCGCGCGGGCGGGTGCCGGCGATCGGGCGAATCGTGACCTCTCCATCACGCGCACGCACGAGGATCTCGGGGCTGGAGCCGGTCAGCGCAAAGCCGGGCAGATCGAGATGGTAGAGGAACGGCGACGGGTTGATGCGGCGCAGCGCGCGGTACAGTTCGAACGCAGGGAGCGGGAAGGGCGCGGTGAAACGCTGCGCCAGCACGACCTGAAAGATGTCGCCCGCGGCGATATATTCCTTCGCGCGTGCGACCATGCCGGCATAGGCACCGGGGGCGAGCACGGGGGCGAGCGCAGGCTCCGCGGACTGGACGCGCGGGCGAGGCGGCAGCGCGGCGGCAGCGAGCCGCGTCTCGACCGCGTCGAGCCGTTCTTCGGCGGCGGACACCTGTGCGTCGGGCATCTGCGCGGCATCGGGCCACACCGGCGCGACGAGGAACAGTTCGTCGGCGAGGCGATCGAACATCAGGATCACGGTCGGACGCACGAACATCAGATCGGGCAGGCCCAGCGCGTCCGTCTCCGGTGCGGGCAGATTTTCGACCAGCCCGATCGTCTCATAGCCGAAATAGCCGACGAGGCAGGCGAGCGCGCGCGGTAGTTCCGGGGGCAGATCCATGCGGATCGACGCCACCAGATCGCGCAATGCCGCCAACGTCGGTGCCGCGCATGGCGTGAAGGCGTCGCGATCGTCCAGCCAGCGCGCATTGAGTTCGGCGCGGTCGCCATGCGCGCGCAGCACGAGATCGGGGGCGAGGCCGATCATCGAGTGACGCCCGCGCACCGCACCACCCTCGACCGATTCGAGCAGGAAGTCGCCGCGCCCCGGCTCGATCAGCTTGAGCGCGGCGGCGACCGGCGTCTCCGTATCGGCGATCCGCCGCCGCCAGACGAGCGCGGGACGCCCGGCACCCAGCGCCGCGACGGCGGGGTCGGCCGCGCGGGGCGCGGCACCGGCGTCACTGACCGGCGTCGCCACCGACGAGATCCTTCTTCAGCTGGGCGATGGCATCGGGGTAGCGCTTCGCACCCTGGGCGGCGGCAACGGCGTTGGCGAATTGCTGCGCATATTCGCCGCCGATCGAGCGGCCGAGATCGGTGCGCGTCGCCTGGATCACCGCCGGCTGCCCGGTGGCGTCGCCCGGCACGACGGTGTCGACGCGCAGCACCAGCCAGCCGCGGCCATCCGGGGCCTGGATCGCGCGGGCGGTGCCCTGCTTCATCCCGAACATCATCGCCAGCACCGGGTTCACCTGTCCCTGATTGGCGGTGATCTGTGCGCGGGTCGCCTCGACACGCTCCACCGGTGCCTTGATCCCGGCCTGCGCGACCGCCGTGGCGAGCGGCGCGCCCGCGTTGACCTTCGCCACGATCGCGTCGGCGGCGGCCCGCGCGGCGCGGCGGGCGCGATCGGCGGTGAGATCGGCGACGACCTGCGCGCGCGCCTGCGCCAGCGGGACCGGTGTGGCGGGGACGATGCGATCGAGCGCCGCGATCGCGAAGCCGCCGTCCTGACCGTATGCGACGGTGGTCGGCGTGTCGCCGTCCTCCGCGGCGAAGCCGGCGGCGACGATCGGCGCCAGTACGGCATCCGGCTGCGTCCCGGGCTGATCGGGGTTCGCGCCGCTCGACAGCACGGCGGGGGTCGCCTGCACGGTCAGCTTCTGGTCGCGCGCGACCTCGTTGATGTTGGCGTTGTCGGCCAGGGCATCCTCGACCGCGTCGCGGATCTTGCCGATCGCGTCGGCGCCCTTCTGCTTCGTCAGCGCGGCGACGATCTCCGCGCGCGCCTCGGCCAGCGTCTTGCCGGGCTGCTGCGTCACCTTCTCGACGCGCGCGACGACGAAGCCGATCGAACCGCGCAACGGGCCGACCAGCGTCCCCTGCGGCGCGGCGAACAGCGTGGCGGCGACCGCGGGCGCGGTTTGCGTCGCGAGCGTCGCCCGATCGGCGGCGGTGACGGTGCGCGCCTCCAGCCCGGCGGCGCGGGCGGCGGCGGCCAGCGCGGTGCCGGCCTTCACCTCGTCGGTCAGCGCCTGCGCGGCCTTTTGATCGAGCACGGTCACCAGCGTGACGTCGCGCAACGGCTTGGCGGCGTATTTGGCCTTGTCGGCATTATACGCCTGCTGGATCTCGGCGTCGCTGGGCGCGGTCTGCGCCGCGACCTGCTGCGGCGTGACCAGCGCGTAGCGGATCACGCGGCGTTCGGGCGTGGTGTAGCGCGCGACGTTGCGCTTGTACCAGTCCTGCACCTGCGCGTCGGTGGGCGCGGGGCCGGCGGGGGCGGCGGGGATCAGTGCGGCCTGTCCGCCGCGTCGCTCCAGCAGCAGCGAGGCGTAGCGCAGCGCGAGCTGTTGCGGCACCTGCGTCGCGCCGACCGTGGGCACGATCAGGAAGCGCGACATCGTCTCGCGCGCGATTTCGCGCTGGACCTGCGCGTCGGTCATCCCGCGTTGCGCAATCAGGCGCAGATATGCCTGCTGGTCGAACTGCCCGGTGGCGCCGGCGAAGGCGGGGATCGCCTTCAGCTCGCTGCCGATCAGGGCGCGGCTGACGCGCATGCCCTGTTCCTCGCCGAAGGTTTCCAGCGCCAGCCCGGTCAGCGATCGGGTAATCAGGCCTTCCACCCCGCCGGCCTGCACGAACCCGGCCATGTCGAGATCGGGTTGCTGCTGGCGTGCGGAACGCAATTCGTCCTGCGCGCGGCGGCGGACGTCGTCGGCGGTCACCTTCTCGCCATCCACGCTGGCCAGTGGATGGCCGAGGATGCCGCCCGCGCTGGAGAAGCCGGTCACGTCCCCGGCGGCGAACGCGATCGCGATCACGATCAGGATGCCGAAGGTGACGATCATGCCGACCTTCGAATGGATGATGCCGCGGAGGGAGCTGAGCATGGAGAAAGGCAGACCGGACAGGAGTGAGGCCCGACGCTTTAGGCACAGGTCCGGTTGGCATCAAGCCGTGCACGCGGCTAACGCTGGTCCCCACATGGATCAAAGGCGGGAGTTTCGGGCGATGCGGCGCAAGCTGGTGGCGGGCAATTGGAAGATGAACGGCGACATTGCGATGCTGGCCGAACTGGACGCGATCGCGGCCGCGGCCGCCGCGCACCCCGGGGTCGACGTGGCGGTGGCGGTGCCCGCGACGCTGATCGCCGCCGCCGCCGCGCGCGTGCCCGGCCTGGCGATCGGCGCGGAGGACATCCACGAGGCGGATGGCGGCGCGTACACCGGCTGCGTTTCCGCCGCGATGGTGCGCGAGGCGGGCGCGCGCTTCACGATCGTCGGCCATTCCGAACGCCGCGAATATCAGAGCGAGACCAGCCAGGACGCCTGGGCCAAGGCGGCGGCGGCGCGGCGCAAGGGGCTGTCGGTGATCCTGTGCTGCGGCGAAACCGGCGCGGAGCGCGACGCGGGGCGTGCGGAGCGCGTGGTGCAGGCCCAGATCGAAAAGTCGCTGCCCGAGGCGGCGAGCGGCGACTGGCTGACGCTGGCCTACGAACCGCGCTGGGCGATCGGAACCGGACGTACCCCGACGCTGGAGGACATCGCCGCCATCCATGCGATCGCGCGGGCCAAGATGCGCCAATTGATCGGCGAGGCGGCGGACGGCGTCCGCATCCTCTATGGCGGGTCGGTGACCGGCGACAATGCGCGTGCGATCATGGGCGTGGCCGATGTGGACGGCGCGTTGGTGGGCGGCGCGAGCCTGACCGCGGCGAAGTTCGTGCCGATCATCGAGGGGGCGGCGTAATGGCGCGTCGTTCGGGCAGGCGGGGTCGGATGGGCCGGTGGCCTGTCGCGGTGCCCGCCGACCGAACGAAGGTGGTCGCGTCAAGTGGCGCGGCGCGGGCTCAGCCGAAGCGGGCCTTCAGCAGCGCCCATGTCGCGCGCAGGCCATAGGCTTCGCCACCCTTCGGCCGGCCCGGACGTGCGGCGGGGCGCCACGCGAAGGTGTCGAGGTGCGCCCATGGGATCGTCGCCGGCACGAAGCGGCGCAGGAACAGCGCGGCGGTGATCGCGCCCGCAAAGCCGCCGTCGGGCGCGTTGACCATGTCGGCGATGTCGGATTTTAGCATGTCGTCATAACCGCTCCACAGCGGCAGCCGCCACAAGGGATCGCGGACCGTGTCGCCGGCGGCGAGCAGGTCGGCGGCCAGCGCCTCGTCCTGCACGAAGGTGGCGGGCAGGTCCGGCCCCAGCGCGACGCGCGCCGCGCCGGTCAGCGTCGCGAAATCGAGCAGCAGGTCGGGCGCGCCTTCGACCGCCTTCGTCAGGGCGTCGCCCAGGATCAGCCGCCCTTCCGCATCGGTGTTGGTGTTTTCCACCGTCAGGCCCTTGCGCGTCGGCAGCACGTCACCGGGGCGGAAGGCATTGCCGGCGATGGCGTTTTCGACCGCGGGGATCAGCAGGTGGAGGCGCACCTTCAGCCGCGCCTGCATCACCAGCCCGGCAAGCGCCAGCGCGTGCGCCGCGCCGCCCATGTCCTTCTTCATCAGCCGCATGCCAGCCGACGGCTTGATATCCAGCCCGCCCGAATCGAAGCACACGCCCTTGCCGACGATCGCCACGCGAGGGTGCGCGATATCGCCCCATTCCAGCTCGATCAGCCGCGGTGCGCGATCCCGCGCCGCAGCCTGTCCGACCGCATGGATCATCGGATAGCCGGTGGCCAGCGCGTCGCCGCGCGTGACGGTGACGGTCGCGCCATGCGCAGCGGCGAGCGCATCGACCTCCGCCTCCAGCTCGGCCGGGCCAAGGTCGCTGGCACCGGTGTCGACCAGATCGCGGACGCGGGCGGTGGCGGCGGCGAGGCGCACGGTTTCGTCGATCGAGGCGACGTCGGTGGTCAGCAGGACGCGCGCGCCCGCCGGCTCCGGCTTGCGATACCGGGTGAAGCGGTGCTGCGCGAGCAGCCAGCCGAGCCCCGCCGCGCCGGTGGCGCCGCCATCCGCCAGCCGGTACGTCCCTTCCGGCAATCCTTCGCCGAGCGAGGCGATCCGCCACGGCGAATCGAGCGCCTCGTCGCAGACCAGCAGCATCGCCCAGTCCTCCGCCGCCTCGCCGGGCAGAATCGCGCGATTGCCGGCGCGCCCGGAGACTTTGTTCGCAGCGACGGCGGTGCGAATACGCGCGGGCTGCCGTGCCAGCCATTCGGCGAAACGATCGGGGTGGACGACATGGATGTCGCGCGCGGGCTGGCCGCGATCGGGCTGGAGCAAAGCGGTAAAGTCGGTCATGGCCGGACCAAAGCAGGACTTGCCCTTACGCGCAACGCGCGGTTCCCTTGGGCGCACCGGCATCCTACATCGCGCGGCATGACGACACATTCGACTCGCATGTTGATCCTGGGTTCCGGGCCCGCCGGTCTGTCCGCCGCCATTTACGGCGCGCGCGCCGGGATGGCGCCGATCGTGGTGCAGGGCATCCAGCCCGGCGGCCAGCTGACCACCACCACCGACGTCGAGAATTATCCCGGCTTCAAGGAAGTGATCCAGGGGCCGTGGCTGATGGAGCAGATGCAGGCGCAGGCCGAGCATGTCGGCACGCGGTTGATGTGGGACACGATCGTCGAGGTCGACCTGACCGCGCGACCGTTCCGCCTGATCGGCGACGGCGGCGACGTGTACGAGGGCGAGGTGCTGGTGATCGCCACCGGCGCGCAGGCCAAGTGGCTGGGGCTGGACAGCGAGGACGCGATGAAGGGCAAGGGCGTCAGCGCCTGCGCGACATGCGACGGCTTCTTCTATCGTGGCAAGAAGGTAGCGGTGATCGGCGGCGGCAACACCGCGGTCGAGGAAGCGCTGTACCTGACCAACCACAGCCATGACGTGACGCTGATCCACCGCCGCGATTCGCTGCGCGCCGAGCGCATCCTGCAGGAGCGGCTGTTCGCGCATCCCGGCGTGAAGGTGTTGTGGAACAAGGAAGTGCGCGAGTTCGTGGACGGCGGCGGCAACGCCGGGCTGGTCGCGCTGTCGCTGGAGGATACGCGGACCGGCGAGGTGTCGCGGATCGACGTCGACGGCGGCTTCGTCGCGATCGGGCATCATCCGGCGACCGAGCTGTTCCGCGGCCATCTCTCGCTGGACGAGGACGGCTATATCGCGGTGGAGACCGGATCGACGCGCACCAGCGTGCCGGGCGTGTTCGCGTGCGGCGACGTAATGGACAAGGTGTACCGGCAGGCGGTGACCGCGGCGGGGACCGGGTGCATGGCGGCGCTGGACGCCGAACGCTTCCTGGCGGCGGCGGAGTTCGAGGCGGTGAAGGAAGCCGCGGAGTAGGTTCGCCTGTCCGGGTGCGATCCGGCACCCGGGGTCGGTGGCCGAGGTGTCGGGGCGGGGTGATCCTGCGTTTGCTCGTGGGGTGCGACGCCGCCGGGCGCAGCGATTGATGGCGCGCGTCGGGAATGGACCGCGGTCGGATCAGGCCGCTGTGGATCGCGTCGATTTGCCCGCGATGATGGTGGGTGCCGCCGCGAGCGTCGTCGATAACTCGCGGGCGGTCGGCGTCGCCCGCTTCGTCGTTGCGAGCGCCGCGATGCCATCCATGGCCACGCGCGCGACGCCCGGAGAATGGCCCGGCGTTCGCGACGACGCCTTGCTTCCCTAGACCAGCGCCTTGCCCGCGACGAACGTCACCAGCGCGCCGAAGGTCTCCAGCATCTCGCCATCGACCTCGTCGTCTTCGATGACGATGCCGAGCCGATCCTCCAGCTCGGTGAAGACGCCCGCGACCGCCATCGAGTCGAACTCGGGCAGAGCGCCGAACAGCGGGGTGTCGGCGCGGAAGTCGGCGGCCCGTTCGGGCGACAGGCCGAGCGCGTCCACCAGCACCGCGCGGACGGTCGTTTCGATCTCGCTCGTGCCTTCGGGTATCACGCTTCGTTCCCATCTGCTGCGGCTGCGAAGCCGACGCCCGGCGCCGCGTTAGGCGCAAGGGGTGGATTCCGCAACGCCTGACCCTAGAAGGCGAAACATGGTGCCCATCGATGCCACGCCGCGCCCGATCGACCACGTCCTGCGCGGCGGGCCCGATGCGCCCGCGCTGCTCGATCGCGAGGGGATGGTCGATCATGCCACGGCGGAGGCGGCGGTGGCGCGGCTGGCGGGATGGCTGGCGGCGTTGCGGCTGGACCCGGGCGCGCGGGTGGCGACGTGGCTGCCCAAGACGCGCATCGCATGCTGGATGCCGCTGGCGGCGGCGCGGGCCGGGCTGGTCCATGTGCCGGTCAATCCGGTGCTGCGGCGCGGGCAAGTCGCACATATCCTTGCCGACAGCGGGGCGGCGGTGCTGGTGACGCAGGAATCGCGCGCCGCGACGCTGGAGCCCGGCGACGTGCCGCCGGACTGCGCGGTGGTGACGACGCCGGGCAGCGGCGACGCATTGCCGCGATCGGGGGCGGACCCGGATACGCTGGCGGCGCTTCTCTATACCTCGGGATCGACCGGGCGACCGAAGGGCGTGATGCTGAGCCACGCCAATCTGTGGCTGGGCGCAATCGGCGTGGCCGGATATCTGGGCATTCTGCCCGACGACCGGGTGCTGGCGGTGCTGCCGCTGGGGTTCGATTACGGGCAGAACCAGTTGTTTTCGACCTGGGCGGCGGGGGCGTGCGTCACGCCGCTCGATTACCTGACGCCGCGCGACGTGGTGAAGGCGGCGGGGCGTTTCGCGGCGACCACGCTGGCCGGGGTGCCGCCGTTGTGGACGCAATTGCTGGAGGCGGAATGGCCCGAGGAGGTGGCGGGCGGGCTGCGGCGGCTGACCAATTCGGGCGGCGCGCTGACCCCGGCGATGGTGCGCGCGTTGCGGACGCGGTTCCCGGCGGCGCGGCTGTTTGCGATGTACGGGCTGACCGAGGCATTCCGATCGACGTATCTCGACCCCGCGCTGGTCGATGCGTATCCCGACTCGATCGGGCGGGCGGTGCCGTTCGCGGAGGTGATGGTGGTGCGGGGCGACGGCGCACTGGCGGTGCCGGGCGAGGCGGGAGAGTTGGTGCATGCCGGGCCGCTGGTCGCGAAGGGATATTGGCGTGATCCGGCGCGCAGCGCGCTGCGGTTCCGCCCCGCGCCGGCGGGATCGCTTTATGGCGGCATGGCGGTGTGGTCCGGCGACACGGTCGTCGCCGATGACGCGGGGCTGCTGCGCTTCGTCGGGCGGGACGACGAGATGATCAAGACCGCCGGGCACCGCGTCAGCCCGCAGGAGGTGGAGGAAGCCGCCACCGCGGGCGGCGAGGCGGCGGAGGCAGTGGCGCTGGGCATCGCGGACGCGCGGCTGGGGCAGGCGATCGTGCTGGTCGCGCGCGGCGATGCCGCTGCCGAACCGGCGCTGCGTGCACGGCTGAAACGCGAATTGCCCGCCTATATGCAGCCGGTGCGGATCGACTGGCGTGACGATTTGCCCCGCAACGCCAATGGCAAGCTGGACCGCGCGGCGATCGCGGCGGCGGCGAGGAGCGAGCGCCCATGAAGCCGATGGGGCCGATCCCGCCCGCCTTCGCTGCGCAGACCGGGGCGTTGACGATCGGCGGGCGGGATGCGGCGGCGCTGGTCGCGGCGCATGGCGCGCCGCTGTTCGTGTACGACGCGGCGCTGGTCGCGGCGCAGGTGGCGCGGTTCCGTGCGGCGATGCCGGCGGGAGTCGACCTGCATTATGCGATCAAGGCCAATCCGTTGCCGGTGCTGCTGGCGCGGGTCGCGCCGCTGGTCGACGGGCTGGACGTCGCATCGGCGGGCGAACTGGCGCGCGCCCTGACGGTCGGGGCGGGGGCGGCGATCAGCTTCGCCGGGCCGGGCAAGCGTGATGACGAACTGGAAGCGGCGATCCGCGCCGGGGCGACGATCAACCTCGAATCGGCCGGGGAAGCGCGGCGTGCGCTGGCGGCGGGCGAGCGGCTGGGCGTGCGGCCGCGCGTGGCGGTGCGGGTGAACCCCGATCTGGAACTGCGCGGATCGGGGATGAAGATGGGCGGCCGCGCCTCCCCGTTCGGCGTCGATGCGGAGCAGGCCGCCGCGCTGGTGCGCGCGGTGATCGCGGGCGGGGCGGACTGGCGCGGGTTCCACATCTTCGCCGGGTCGCAGGCGCTGGACGCGGGTGCGCTGATCGAGACGCAGGGTGCGACGCTGGCGCTCGCCGCGCGGCTGGCGGAGGAGGCGGGCGCCGTCCCGCCACTGGTCAATCTGGGCGGCGGTTTCGGGGTGCCGTATTTCGCGGGCGACGTAGCGCTGGACGTCGAGGCGGTCGGTGCGGCGCTGGGCGAGGCGCTGGCGACGCGCGCCGCGGTGTTGCGCGACAGCCGCTTCGCGATCGAACTGGGGCGCTGGCTGGTCGCGGAGGCGGGCGTGTACCTGACCCGCATCGTCGACGTGAAGGAGAGCCGCGGCGAGAGGTTCGTGGTGGTCGACGGCGGGTTGCATCATCAGCTGGCGGCGAGCGGCAATTTCGGGACGGTGGTGCGGCGCAACTATCCGCTGGCGGTGGCGGGTCGGATGGGCGCGGCGGCGGGCGACGGCGCGGTGTCGGTGGTGGGTTGCCTGTGCACCCCGCTCGACCGGTTGGGCGACCGCATCGCGCTGCCCCCGGCAAGCGAGGGGGAGGTGATCGCGATCTTTCTGGCCGGGGCGTACGGGGCGACCGCCAGCCCGGCGGCGTTCCTGGGGCATCCGCCGGCGGGCGAGATCGTGGTGTGACGCGGAGCGGTGCTCAGGCCGCGAGGTCGGTGTCGCCCGCGACATAGGCGATCGCGTTGCCGCCGCTTGGCGCGTATTCCTGTTCGACACGATCGCGCCCGCCGCGCTTGGCACGGTAGAGCGCCTGATCGGCGGCGGCGAGCAATTCGTCGAGCTTGCGGTCGTTCATCGGCCCGGCGGCGGTGCCGATGCTGACGGTCATGCGGGGCGCGCCAGGCGTGTGGCGAAGCTCACGCGTGCGGGCGGCGATTTCCGCAGCGATCGCCAGCGCGTCGGCGCGCCGGGTGCCGGGCAGCAGCACCGCGAACTCCTCACCGCCGATCCGCGCCACCACCGCATGCGGGCTGCGTACCGTCACGTCCAGCAATGCGCCCGCGAACAGCACCAGCGCGCGGTCACCGGCGGCATGGCCCCAATGATCGTTGATCTGCTTGAAATGATCGAGATCGAGCATCAGCAGCGTCGCGCCGCGGGGATGCGTCGCCAGCCGCGCCGCGCCGTCGATGAAGGCCCGGCGGTTGAGCAGCCCGGTCAGCGCGTCGGTGGCCGCCGCCTCGCGCTGGCGCTGCGCCTCGTTGCCGAGTTCGAGCGTGGTCAGCGCCACCACCAGCGTGAGGTAGATCGCGGTGTAGAGCAGCAGCCACAACGCCGGAAGCGAGGAGGGGCTGGACAGCGGGGTCACGACGTCATCGCGCAGCGCCGAATAGACCGTCATCGCCACCGACGCGGCGGACAGCGACAGGAGCAGCGCGGCGGTCAACCGCCGGCTGGGCGACGTCGCACCGGCGCGGCGCAGCAACTCCGCCGACATCGCCACGCAATAAGCGGTGAAGGCAAGCGTGGCGACGGCGTTGCGCACCGCCTCGGCATGGAAGAACGCCGGGATCAGACACGCCGCGCTCCACAGCAGCGACCCCGCCCAGACGACGCGCGTCGGATGCGTGCGACCGTGGACGCGGCGCACCCCGGCCCATAGGAACGCGAACACCTGAATGAAACACACCTGCGCCGCCCAGACCGCGATCCAGTCCGGCGCGACACCGCGCAGCATGAAGCCGAGCGATCCCGCCATTCCAGTGGTGATCGACGCGGCGATCCACAGGTGCATGCGCTGTTCGCGGCGGCCCAGCCACAGCGTCCAGAAATACAATGCCAGGACGAACTCGATCGCAATGCTGGCGACGAACAGCGTGGCCACGTCGAGCGTCACCGCAACCCCCCAAATATTACGGGCCCCCCGGCGCGCGACAGGATCATACGCGTGGGCCGGCGACTGCACAAGTATCGGTCGTTACCCGAAAATTCCTTTTTCGTTCGTGTGGTGCGCGGTCAGCGGAACAGCAGCGCCACCGCGCCGAGCAACGTCACGCCGCCGATCGGCGCGACGATCAGCAACACGATATTGACACCGATGATCGCCGCCAGCGTCTTTTCCTGACGCGCGGTCAGGCGCGGCCTGGGGCGGCGCGGCTGCCACGGCGGCGGCGGGGGCTGGTCGCGGAAGTCGACGAACATGCGATGTCCCTGACGGGCACGCCGCCCGCAAAGGCATCAATCGCCCGGACGCGGGATCGATCCGCGGCGGCACGGCGGATTGCCATGCCGGCTGGTGGGCGGCCGCATCGACCTTCTTCACCAAGTGACTGATCGGGTGTTCGAAAAGCTGCTATGCTGCCGGGCGCGCGCCGATACCGATCCGGGGCAGCACGCACCCGGTTGCCGTCGCGCCAGGGAGAATGGACCATGCGACAGCTTCTGATCGGAATGGCGATGACGATCTCCGCCATGGTCGCGACGCCGGTGCGCGCCGCGATCTTCACCTATATCGTCACCGGCAACGTCATCGGGGACGCCAGCGACGGCGGGGCGGCGTTCGGCGAGGATGTGGTCGGGCGCGGCTTCACCGCGCGGTTCGAGGTCGACGATGCGATGCCGCTGGCGCTGTATGTGGCGGACACCGGCGGATCGTCGGCGCGCGGGGGCGGATCGATCCAGGACGGAACGCGACCGCCGGTCGCCGCCATGCTGACCATCAACGGCGTGGAACGTGCGGTCCGGACGGGCGACGAGGACATGCCACCGATGTGCATCCCCGGGTTCGGCTGCTTCGGCGCATCGTCGGGCATCGACGACAGCGGCGAGATCGTGAAGAACGCGGTGGCGCGCACCCTTTCGCTGTCGGCGGGGTACGACAGCTATGCGGGATGCTGCGCCGATTACGGCAGTTGGTACAGTATCGCGACCGACGATTTGCGGTTCTCGTTGTTCGACGCGTCGTTCACGTCCCCCGATTATCGTCAGGACGGCACGTTCGCGGTGAGCGGCACGGGCGCGTTCGCCACCGTCTTCAGCGCCGGCGATCGGTCCGGCGGGGTGGATTACAGCACGCGGCTGACGCTTGCCCCGACGCTGTTGCAGGTCACCGGCGGCGCGGTGCCGGAGCCGGGGACATGGGCGATGATGCTGCTGGGCTTCGCGCTGATCGGCGGGGGCCTGCGTCACGGGCGGGCCGCCGCGCCGGCCGCTCGCGCAGCACGGCAGCTGGGTCAGGCCGCCTGAGGGATCGGGTCGCGGCGGCGATGGCGGATATGGTCGTCGATCGCCGCGACGATCGGATCGACCAGCTCCGGCGGCAGGGTGTGACCCATGCCGTCGATCTCCAGCAGCCGCGCGCCGGGGATTGTGCGCGCCGTGGCGCGACCGCCGGCGACGGGCACCAACGGATCGTCGCTGCCATGGATCACCAGCGTCGGCGCCGTGATGCGGCGCAGGCGATCGGTGCGGTCGCCATCGGCGATGATCGCCGCCATCTGGCGCAGAAAGCCGGTGGGGCAGCGGTTGCGTAGCGTCTCCGCGCGGATCCGGTCGGCCATCACCGCATCCTCCATCGGAAAGCGCCCGCCGACCGCGCGTCCGGCCAGCGTGCCATGTGCGACGATCGCCTCGATATCGTCGCTACGCGGGTGACGCAGCAGCAGCGCGGTGGTGCGCATCGACGGACGCGAGCAGGCCGGCGCGCCGGTGGTGGACATGATCGAGGTGAGCGTGCGGACGCGTTCGGGCCAGCGCGCCGCGATCAATTGCGCGATCATCCCGCCCATCGAGGCGCCAACGACATGCGCGCGGTCGATGCCCAGCGCGTCCAGCAGGCCGATCGCATCCTGCGCCATGTCGGTCAGCGTGTAGGGAACCGTGGGTGCGCGGCCGAACTGCATCTGCATCGCGGTCCACACGATATGGGGTGCGCCGAGATGATCGAACTTGGTGGACAGGCCCACGTCGCGATTGTCGAAGCGGATCACGCGATAGCCGTGCGCGGCCAGCGCATCGACCATCGCCTGCGGCCAGCGGACCAGTTGCGCGCCCAGACCCATCACCATCAGGATCGCCGGGCCGTCACGAGGCCCTTCGTCTTCGTAATCGATCTCGATCCCGTTCGCCCGTATCAATGCCATCGTCTGCTCCGTCGCGCCACCTCGAACGCTTTTCCGCCGAATCCGAAGCTTCTTGTAGGCGTCGTAACATTAATGCAACATTTCGGGTTCTGGTTCCGCTCCCTCCCGTCCCGTGTTAGCGCAGGTGTCCCATGGCCGAACGCCTTCATCTCGATCAATTCCTGCCCTATCTCCTGTCGGTCACGTCGAACCGCGTCAGCGGGAGGATCGCGGGGTCGTATGAGACGCTGTTCGGCCTGACGATCCCGGAATGGCGGCTGGTGACATTGATAGCCGAGCATGCGCCGGTCACGCAGGCGCAATTGTGCGACCGCAGCCGGATGGACAAGGTCACGGTCAGCCGCGCGGCGATCTCCCTGACACAACGCGGGCTGTTGAGCCGCACGCCCAACGCCACCGATCGCCGTTCGCACCATCTGCGCTTGAGCGGCGACGGTGAAGCGCTGTACGCGCAGGTCGCGCCGCAGGCCGCCGCGCTGGAGCGTCGGATATTCGGGCGGTTCGGCGCGCGCGAACTGGCGCAATTCACGGACATGCTGCGGCGGATCGACGCCGCGGTCGAGGAGGAAGACTGAATGGCGCAGCAGCCGTTGATTGCGGGCGTGGAACTGGGCGGTACGAAGTGCATCGCGGTGCTCTCCAGCGGGCCGGATGCGATCCTGGAAGAGGTGCGCGTGCCGACCACCCGGCCGGAGGAGACGCTGCCCGCACTGGAAGCGGCCATGGACAAGTGGCGGGGCGTGGCCGCAATCGGTATCGCCAGCTTCGGGCCGGTTTCGATCGATCCGCAATCGGCGGACTATGGCAAGATCACCTCCACCCCCAAGCCGCATTGGGCAGGCACCGACATCGCCCGGCGGCTGGCGGCACGCTACGACGTGCCGGTCGGTTTCCACAGCGACGTGGTGGGCGCCGCGATGGCGGAGGCGCGTTGGGGCGCGGGGCAGGGGCTGGGCGACCTGGCCTATGTCACGGTCGGCACCGGCGTGGGCGCGGGAATGATCGCGCACGGCCGCCCGGTCGACGGGCTGACCCACAGCGAATTCGGCCACATCCGCCCGCCGCGTCTGCCCGGCGACGACTGGGCCGGGGTGTGCCCGTATCACGGCGCGTGCGTCGAGGGGCTGGCGGCGGGGCCGGCAATCGCGGCGCGTACCGGCATCAAGGGCGAGGACCTGCCGCACGACCACGCGGCGTGGGAAACGGTGGTCGGCGCGCTGTCGTCGCTGTTCGCGACGCTGACGCTGACCGGCGTGCCGCGGCGGATCGTGCTGGGCGGCGGCGTGATGGTCGGCAATCCGTGGCTGCTGCCGCGGCTGCGCGCGGCAACGGCGGCCAACCTGAACGGCTATGTCGCCTTGCCGGCGGTGGCGGACATGGACACGTTCATCGTCTCCGCCGCGCTGGGCGGCAATGCCGGACCGCTGGGTGCGGTGGTGCTGGGCGCGCAGGCGCTGGAGGATCGCACCGGCGTGGCGGTGCTGGGGTAGGGGAACGTCACGCACCGTTCCGCGGGGCAGCCGGGCTGGCTTGCGGAACGGTGCGGCGTTTGCGAGTCCGGCCGGCCATTTCGCGTGACGTTACTTACCCCCCCCGGCCGAGCGCCGGGGCGGCGGGTAACGATACCGGGACGGGAACGAAGCTTTCGCGATCCGGAAAGGCTGATAGCGAGCGCGCCCGGGTGTGGGAACGCCCCCCATCCGCGCTTCACCCCAGCGCATGGGCCTCCGCCGCGGCGACCTGTGCGGCGGTGGGTCGGATGCCGGTGTAGAGCACGAACTGCTCCAGCCCCTGTAGCGTGGCGATCGCCGCGCCGGTCACGATCTGCTTGCCCGCATCGCGCGCGGCGCGCAGCAGCGGTGTCTCGACCGGTCGCGCCACGACATCCATGACCAATCGTGCCGCGCCGATCTGTTCGCGGGTGAAGGCCAGTGCATCCTGATCCGCGCCGGTCATGCCCAGCGGCGTGACGTTGACCAGCAGCGCCGCCTCGCCATCCGCCTCCGCCTGCCAGCGGCACCCGAGCTTTTCGGCCAGCGTGCGCCCGGCGCCCTCGTTGCGGGCCGCGATCGTGCCCTGCGCGAAGCCGGCATCGACCAGCGCGGTCGCCACCGCCTTCGCCATGCCGCCGCTGCCGCGCAACAGGAACGGCACGCGCGGCAACGGCTCGATCAGGTCGCGCACCGCACTGTAATCGGTGTTGTAGCCCAACAGCACACCATCGTCGTTGACGATCGTGTTCACGCTGTCGATCGCCGCCGCCGAATCGCGCAGCCCGTCGAGCATCGGGATCACCGCCTCCTTGAACGGCATCGACACCGCGCAGCCGCGGATGCCCAGCGCGCGGATGCCGGTGACCGCGCCGGCCAGGTCGGTGGTGGTGAACGCCTTGTAGACGTAATCCAGCCCCAGCGCATCGTAGAGATGGTTCTGGAAGCGCGATCCGAACGTGCCGGGGCGCGCGGCCAGCGACATGCACAGGCGGGTGGCGGGGCCGATCGGTGGCTTCATGGTGGCGGATCCTTTCACAGCGGCAGCGCGGGTTGCACCGCGTCGGCATCGTGCAGGATCGCCGACAATGTCAGGCCGAGCAAGCGGATGCCGCCCGGCACCGGCATCAGCGGCGACAGCAGCACCCGGCCGATGTCGAGCATCTCCGCGCGCGTACCGACGACGCCCGCGACCGAACGGGCGCGGGTGATCGTCTGGAAATCGGCGTGGCGCAATTTCAGCGTCACGGTGCGGCCGCGCACGTCCGCCCGCTCGATCCGGGTCCATGCCGCGTCGGCGACGGTCTCCAGCGCGGCGTCGATCGCGGCGGCCTCGGTCAGGTTGGTTTCGAACGTCCGCTCCGCGCCGACCGACTTGGCGCGGCGTTCGGCACGCACCGGGCGCTCGTCCACGCCGCGCGCCGCGCCGTGCAGATAGTCGGCATGGCTGCCGAAATGCGCGCGCAGGAACTCCAGCGGACGATCGCGCAGGTCGGCGCCGGTGTGGATGCCCAGCCGCGCCATCTTCTCCGCGGTGACCGGGCCGATGCCGTGGAAGCGCTTGACCGGCAGCGCCGCGACGAATGCCGCGCCTTTCGCAGGCGGGATCACGCACATCCCGTCGGGCTTGTTCTGGTCAGACGCCAGCTTGGCGATGAACTTGTTGTAGCTGACCCCGGCGCTGGCGGTCAGCCCGGTGTCGGCGTGGATCCGCGCGCGGATCTCCGCGGCGATCGCGCTGGCCGAGCCGAGTGCGCGGCGATCCTGGCTGACGTCGAGATACGCCTCGTCGAGCGAGAGCGGCTCGATAGCGTCGGCATAGTCGGCGAAGATCGCATGGATCTGCCGGCTGACCGCGCGATAGACATCGAAGCGCGGCGGGACGAAGACGAGGTCGGGGCAGCGCCGCGCCGCCACCACCGAGGGCATGGCGGAGCGCACGCCGTAGGTGCGCGCCTCGTAACTGGCGGCCGCCACCACGCCGCGCGCGCGATGGCCACCGACCGCGACCGGCCGACCGCGCAGTTCGGGCGCGTCGCGCTGTTCGACCGACGCGTAGAAGGCGTCCATGTCTACATGGATGATCTTGCGAGGTTCTGGCACGGCATCACGCTGACGATGCGGCGGATTAGCCGAGATGATCCGCCATCGCCAGCGAAAAGCGGAACAAAGCGCGAATGGTGGCGTGTCAGGCGGCGCGGAGCGTCGAGATGATGCGGCCGCATTCGGCCTGCAGCGTCTCCGCGCGGGCGCGGACCTCGCCGCCGATCTCGCGGGTCAGCAGCGCCGCGTCGGTAGTGTCGGACAGCGATTGCGCGATCGCGCCGACCGCTTCGTCGATCGTCGCCGCGCTATGATCGATCGCGTCGATCGCGCGGGTCATTTCCTGCCCGGCGAGTTCCTGCTGCGCGACCATGCCCGCCGTCTCGCGTGCGGACTGATCGAGCGTGGCGATCGCCTCGTGCAGCGCCACCACGCGCGCCACGGTAGATCCGGTCGCCTCGCGGATGCCGGCGATCCGGTTGGAGATGTCGCCGCTGGTCTCCGCGGTCTGGGTGGCGAGGCTGCGTACTTCCTGCGCGACCACCGCGAAGCCGCGACCCGCCTCTCCGGCGCGCGCCGATTCGATCCGCGCGTTCAGCGCGAGCAGGTTGGTCTGCCCGGTCAGGGCGTTGATGCGCTGGGTGGCGCTTTCGACGGCGTAGACGCTGGTTTCCAGCGCTTCGTTCGCGGCGAAGGCGGCGGCGGAATGATGCGAGGCGTCGAACGCCAGCCGCGCGGAACGCTGCGCCTCGCCGCCGACATGCTTCACCATCTCGGTCAGGTCGGCGACGGTCCGCAACATGCCGCGCATCGCGACGGCGCTGTCGCGGCAGCGGTGGCGCGCGATGTCCGCCTCGCGTTGCTGCTGCTGGATCGTGCCCAGCGTACGATCGGCGCTGCCGTCCAGCGCGCGCGCGGCGTCCAGCAATTGCCTGACCAGCCCGGCGACGGATTGCTCCAGCTGGCCGGCGGTGTCGTGCGCCGCGGCGCGCAGCTGGCGGCGGTGCCGTTCGTCGGTGTCGGCACGACGGCGCGCCTCGACGATCGCCTCCCCGCGCGCTGCCTCTGCTTCGATACGGGCGCAATCGGCCTCGACCCGGGCGGATTCCGCCTGCGCCAGCACCGCTTCCACATCGCGCAGCGCCGCCTCACGCGCGGCGGCGGCGGCAGCCGCGCCGGCCAGGGCGGCTTCCAGTCCCCTGCCGGCGCGCAGCACGTACGTGACCAGCAACCCGGCGAGCAAAAGGAACAGTCCGGCACCGACCAGCATCGCCGGCAGCAATTTGCGCAGCACGCGCATGCCGGGTGCCGATGGTTCCCACGCCAATACGCCGATCGTCCGGCCGTGCCCGTCGGGAATCGCCACGGCATGGACCGGATCGTAGCGTTCGCCGCGCGCGGTCCAGTGCAGGCCGGGCAGGTCGAAGATCTTGCCCAGCGAGGCCAGTCGCTCCTCGTCGAGCAGGAATGCGTTGGCGAGCAGGCGCGGGCGTCCGGCCGGCGAACGCTTGTCCACGGAGGCGGGGGTGATCGGCATCGCGGCGATTACGGCTGGTTGCCCGCCCAGCCGCACCGTCATCACCTTGGCAACGCGCATCCGACGCGCCGCGTCCACCGTCGCGGGTGCCTCGGACGCCAGCTCGCGCGCGACGGCGGGGCTGGTGAGTTGCGCCAGCGATGGCAGCGGGCGCACGCCGCCATCGACCGCAAACAGCGTGTCGCCGCGATGATCGATAATTAGCGTCGGCGAGCCACCCCCGACCAGATTGGTGATGACCCATTGCCGGTCGAACGTGCCATAGACGTGGTCGGCGGCGTCGGCGGCGGCATCCCACCGGGACGGGGAAAACACCGCCTCGCCGGCCATTTCCGCCTCATACTGGATCGCGGCGCGCGCCTTGGCGCGGACCAGCGCGGCGGCGTCCGCATCCAGCTCCCCGATGAGGAGCGCGACCGTTAGAATCCCGCTGAGCAGCGCGATCACGATCAGCCCGATCAATAGCCACAGGATCGACCGCGTGCCGCCTTCCGCCGTCGCCACGCGGGTGCCGATCAGCGCACGCGTACGTCGGAGGGGAGCGAGCAGCGGCATGATCCGTCGCATTAACGTAACATCACTGAGGAGACGTTAATCGTCCCGCCGTGCGGCGACCGTCATGCCGGCGCCGGGCCGGGGCGACGGTCGCCTTTGCTCAGTTCACCGCGTTACCGGTCCCGCCCGTTACTGACAGGCGAGGCATTCGTCATAGTCGGTCGTCTCGCCCAGCGAGAATTTGGGAAGATCGATCGTATTGTCGGCCTCGACCCCGCCCGACCCCTCGGACCCCGCGAAGCCGGCGCGCTGCACCGACTTGGAGCGGAGGTAATACAGCGACTTGATGCCCAGTTCCCACGCGCGGAAGTGCAGCATCAGCAGATCCCACTTCTCGACATCGGCGGGAATGAACAGGTTCAGCGACTGCGCCTGATCGATATAGGGCGTGCGATCCCCGGCCAGTTCGAGCAGCCAGCGCTGGTCGATCTCGAAGGAAGTCTTGAAGCAATCCTTCTCTTCCGCGCTGAGGAAGTCGAGGTGCTGCACCGACCCGCCATGTTCCAGGATCGAACTCCACACCGACTCGGCGTTCTTGCTCTTCTCGTTGAGCAGCTTTTCCAGGTACGGGTTCTTTACCGCGAAGCTGCCCGACAGCGTCTTGTGGGTGTAGATGTTGGCCGGGATCGGCTCGATGCACGCGCTGGTCCCGCCGCAGATGATGCTGATCGACGCGGTCGGCGCGATCGCCATCTTGCAGCTGAATCGTTCCATGACGCCGACGTCGGCGGCATCGGGGCACGGGCCACGCTCGGCGGCGAGCGTCATCGACGCCTGATTTACCTGTGCGTTGACGTGGCGGAAGATGCGCAGGTTCCAGCTCTTGGCCATCGCCCCCTCGAACGGCAGCCCGCGCGCCTGAAGGAACGAGTGGAAGCCCATCACGCCGAGGCCCACCGACCGCTCGCGCCCGGCGCTATACGCCGCGCGCTCCATGCCAGGTTCGTGGCGGTCGATGTAATCCTGCAGCACGTTGTCGAGGAAGCGCATCACGTCCTCGATGAAGCCCTTTTCGTCCTTCCACTCGTCCCACGTCTCGATGTTGAGCGACGACAGGCAGCATACCGCCGTGCGATCGTTGCCGAGATGGTCCTTGCCGGTCGGCAGCGTGATCTCGCTGCACAGGTTGGAGGTCGATACCTTCAGCCCCAGCTCGCGGTGATGCTTGGGCATCGTCGAGTTCACATGGTCGGAGAAGACGATGTACGGCTCGCCCGTCGCCAGCCGGGTTTCGACCAGCTTCTGGAACAGCGCGCGGGCATCGACGGTGGCGCGGACCGAATTGTCCTTCGGCGACTTCAGATGCCATTCCGTGCCGTCGCGCACCGCATGCATGAACGCGTCCGGAATCAGCACGCCATGGTGGAGATTCAGCGCCTTGCGGTTGAAATCGCCCGAGGGTTTGCGAATTTCGAGGAACTCCTCGATCTCCGGGTGCGAAATGTCGAGATAGCAGGCGGCCGACCCGCGGCGCAGCGACCCCTGGCTGATCGCCAGCGTCAGCGAATCCATGACGCGCACGAACGGGATGATCCCGCTGGTCTTGCCGTTCAGCCCGACCGGCTCGCCGATGCCGCGCACGTTGCCCCAATAGGTGCCGATCCCGCCGCCGCGCGAGGCGAGCCAGACGTTCTCGTTCCAGGTCTGCACGATCCCGTCCAGGCTGTCCGGGACAGAATTGAGGTAGCAGCTGATCGGCAGGCCGCGTCCGGTGCCGCCGTTCGACAGCACAGGCGTGGCGGGCATGAACCACAGTTTCGAAATGTAGTCGTACAGCCGCTGCGCGTGCGCGGCATCGTCGGCATAGGCGGAGGCGACGCGGACGAACAGATCCTGGTAGCTTTCGCCCGGCAGCAGATAGCGGTCCTTCAGCGTTTCCTTGCCGAAGTCGGTGAGCAGCGCATCACGGCCATGATCGACGTCGAGCGGGAAAGGCTGGTTGCGCGCGCCGTGGCGGGCGATCGCCTCCTCGGTGGTCGCCGCGTCGATCGCTGCGGTGTCGATCGTCTCGCTGGTCATCGCGTCCCCGTTCGTGGTCGTGAAGTTCATGCGCTCGCATCCCGCCTGTCTGTGGTGCGATCCGTGCGGATCGGCTGTTCGAAATCACCGGCCGGTTCGCGCCACGATGGTCCGGCGTGATCCTCGTTCGGACCGTTCGCTTTACCACCGCTAGCGCCGATAGCCGGCCTCTACCTCTACAGATTGTGGCAGATGCGCGGTTCGGGCAAGTCCCGCGATAGGGTTGCAAACGGCCCTAAGTGCGGCGACGCGCGGAGTTCCGCCGATTCCGGGAATGCAAGACGGGCAAAATATTTTTACACGCCGCGCATCGGTGCGCGCACGAACCGGTGGTGCGGTTGCCCCCGGCGCGTCACGGTTTATACACCCCGCCCATGACGATCGTGATCCGTACCGCCGACCTGATCGAGAGCGTCGCCGACGCGCTCCAGTTCATCAGTTACTACCACCCGATGGATTATATCCGCGCGCTGGGCCAGGCGTACGAGGCGGAGCAATCGCCCGCCGCCAAGGACGCGATCGCGCAGATCCTGACCAACAGCCGGATGTGCGCGGAGGGGCATCGCCCGATCTGCCAGGATACCGGCATCGTCAACGTGTTCGTCAAATGGGGCATGGAGTGCCGGCTGGACGACAACACGCGCTCGATGCAGGACGTCGTCGATGAGGGGGTGCGCCGCGCCTACCTCCATCCCGAGAACAAGCTGCGCGCATCGGTACTGGCCGACCCTGCCTTCACCCGCCGCAACACCAAGGACAATACGCCGTGCGTGCTGCACGTCGAGCTGGTGCCGGGAAATACGGTGTCGGTCGACGTCGCTGCCAAGGGCGGCGGGAGCGAGAACAAGTCGAAGTTCAAGATGATGAACCCCAGCGACTCGATCGTCGACTGGGTGGTGGAGATGTTGCCGCAAATGGGCGCGGGCTGGTGCCCGCCGGGGATGCTGGGGATCGGCATCGGCGGCACCGCGGAACATTGCGTCCTGCTGGCCAAGCAGGCGTTGATGGAGCCGATCGACATGGGGCCGCTGAAGGCGCGCGGGCCGCGCAACGACGTGGAGGCGCTGCGCATCGAGATCTTCGACAAGGTCAATGCGCTGGGCATCGGTGCGCAGGGGCTGGGTGGGCTCTCGACGATCCTCGACGTGAAGATCAAGGACGCGCCGTGCCATGCCGCGGGCAAGCCGGTCGCGATGATCCCGAATTGCGCCGCGACGCGCCACGCGCATTTCACGCTCGACGGATCGGGGCCGGCCTATCTGGAAGCGCCGAAGCTCGACGAATGGCCGAAGGTGGACTGGACGCCGGACAAGGCGGCGATCCGCGTCGATCTCGATACGCTGACGCCGGAAATCGTGCAGACGTGGAAGCAGGGCGACCGCTTGCTGCTGAACGGCCGCATGCTGACCGGGCGCGACGCCGCGCACAAGCGCATCGCCGACATGCTGGCGGCCGGCGAGCCGTTGCCGGTCGAGTTCGCGGGCCGGGTGATCTATTACGTCGGGCCGGTCGATCCGGTCGGGGAGGAAGTGGTCGGCCCCGCCGGCCCGACCACCGCGACGCGGATGGACAAGTTCACGCGGATGATGCTCGACCAGGGCCTGCTGGCGATGGTCGGCAAGGCCGAGCGCGGCCCGGCGGCGACCGAGGCGATCCGCGAGGGCAAGAGCGCGTATCTGATGGCGGTCGGCGGCGCGGCATATCTGGTCGCGCGCGCGATCAAGGGCAGCAAGGTCGTCGGGTTCGCCGACCTCGGCATGGAGGCGATCTATGAATTCGAGGTCAGCGACTTCCCCGTGACGGTTGCGGTCGACGCGGAGGGCAACAACGTCCACCAGCTCGCCCCGCTGGTCTGGCGCGAGAAGATCGCGCGCGAGGGGCTGCTGGTCGGGGCGTAAGCGCCCCGGGGCGGGCGCGGGCAACGGCGTGGGTTGAAGCGGCGCGTCGGATGAAGGGCGGCTTCACACCTCCGGGCCGTTCTCCTTCAGTTCGGCCAGCCACGCTGCCGCGGTTCCGTCCGAGGGTGCCCGCCAGTCGCCGCGCGGGGATAGCGCGCCGCCGGCCGACACCTTCGGGCCGTTGGGCAGCGCCGAACGCTTGAACTGGCTGGTCTGGAAGAAGCGGATCAGGAATCGCTCCAGCCAGTGGACGATCGTCGCCAGATCATAGGCGGTGCGTGCTTCCTGCGGATAGCCGAGCGGCCAGCGTCCCGCCGACGCATCGTGCCACGCATGCCATGCCAGGAACGCGACCTTCGACGGGGCGAGGCCGTGGCGGATCAGGTAGTGCGCGAAGAAGTCGTTCAGCGCATATGGTCCGATCTTGCTCTCGGTGCTCTGCATCTCCGCGCCGGGCACCAGTTCGGGGCTGATCTCCTGCCCCAGGATCGCTTCCAGCACCGCATCGGTTTCGCGGTCGTACTGGTCGGTGCCGATGGCCCAGCGGATCAGGAACTGGATCAGCGTCTTGGGCACGCCGGCGTTGACCGCGTAATGACTCATCTGGTCACCGACTCCGTAGGTGCACCAGCCGAGCGCAAGTTCGCTGAGGTCGCCCGTGCCGACTACCAGCCCGTCGCGCTGGTTGGCGATGCGGAAGAGATAGTCGGTGCGCAGGCCCGCCTGCACATTCTCGAACGTAATGTCGTACACCGGCTCGCCGCGGCCATAAGGGTGACCCATGTCCTGCAGCATCCGCGTCGCGGCGGGGCGGATGTCGATCTCCTCCGCGGTGATGCCCAGTGCATGCATCAGCTTCCACGCATTGTCCTTCGTGCCCGCGCTGGTGGCGAAGCCGGGCATGGTGATGCCCAGGATGTCGCTGCGTGGCCGCCCCAGCCGGTCGAGCGCCTTGGCGACGACGATCAGCGCATGAGTACTGTCGAGTCCGCCCGACACGCCGATCACCAGCCGCTGCGCGCGTGCCGCGACCAGCCGCTTGGCGATCCCCTCGACCTGGATGTTGAACGCTTCGTAGCAATCCTGATCGAGCGTCGCGGGGGTGTTGGGCACGAACGGGAAGCGCCGCAGCTCGCGTTTCAGCCCCAGGTCCGCGAAATCGGGCCGGTGCGAAAAGGCGATGCGGCGGAAGCGCGTTTCGGGATGGCCCGCGACCATCGCGGCGTCGTTGAACGTACCGTTGCGCAGTCGTTCCTGCACCAGCCGTTCGGTATCGACATCCGCGATCGTCAGCCCCGGCTGGTGCGCGAACCGTTCGGATTGCGCGAGCAACTCGCCGAGTTCGTGGACGCTGCCCTGACCGTCCCACGCCAGATCGGTGGTGCTCTCCCCCGGGCCGGCGGCGGAATAGACATAGGCGCACATCGCGCGTGCGGATTGCGAAGCGGACAGCATCATCCGCTCACGCGACTTGCCGATCACCACGTTCGATGCCGACAGGTTCGCGCACACCAGCGCCCCGGCCAGCGCGCCCATCGTCGACGGCGGGGTGGGCGCCCAGTAATCCTCGCAGATTTCGGCATGGATGACGAAATGCGGCAGGTCATCGGCGGCGAACAGCAGGTCGGTGCCGAACGGCACATCCTGCCCGTCGATCGCGATCGTCATCCCGGTCAGCCCCGCGCCGCTCGCGAACCAGCGCTTTTCGTAATATTCGCGGTAATTGGGCAGGAACGTCTTGGGCACCACGCCCAGCACGCGCCCGCGCGCGACGGCCAGCGCACAATTGTACAGCCGCCCGCCGCGCTCCAGCGCCGCACCCACCAGCAGCACCGGGCGCAACGTCGCGCTGGCGGCGACCACCGCGGCGATCGCCGCCAGCGTCGCGCGCTGCAACGCCGATTGCAGGTGCAGGTCGTCGATGGCGTAGCTGCTGAGGTTCAGCTCGGGATAGACCAGCAGGTCCACGCCGGCGTCGTGTGCGGTGCGGGCCAGCGCGATCGTCCCCTCCGCATTGGCGGCGGGATCGCCGACGGTGGCGAGCGGGGTGGCGGCGGCGACGCGCACCATGCCGTGGCGATGCAACGAGCGGAAAGCGGGATTCATGCCTGCGTAAATACCGACGGAAGCGACGCTTTGCCAACTATTCGCGGTCTGGCGTTCACGCTACGCTACGCACTGATGCAAAGAGATAATCTACCGTTGGATGACTTTGCCCGCTCGCTGGCCCTTGGGGGCGAGACGGGGAAGCGGATACTGGCGGTGGATTGGTCGTCCTCGCCGCTCGGCCCCCCGGCGGACTGGCCGGCGACGTTGCGGAACGCGCTGACGATGTGCCTGCCCTCCGCCGCGCAGGTCGCGATCTTCTGGGGGGAGGAATATCACACACTGTACAACGACGCGCACGCCGCGGTGATGGGATCGGCGCACCCCGATGGTTTCGCGCGTCCGGCCGCCGAATGGATGGGCAAGACCTGGGAGACGATCGGCCCGTTGATGGAACGCGTGCGCACCACCGGCGAGACGGTGGCCGACCGTGATCGCGCGCTCCCCTTCGAACGCGCGGGCCGCACCGGAATCGTGTATTTCGACGTGTCCTATTCGCCGATCCTGTTGCCCGACGGCAGCGTCGGCGGCATCCTGTCAATCGTGTCCGACACCACCGAGCGCGTTCGCGACGCAGCGGCGGTAGGGCAGGAGCGCGAGCGGCTGCGCGCGATGTTCGATCAGGCGCCCGGTTTCATCGCGGTGCTGCGCGGGCCGGATTATGTCATCGAACTGGCCAACAGCACCTATCGGCGGATGACCGGCAACCGCCCGCTGGTCGGCCGCCCCTATGCCGAGGCGCTGCCCGAGGTCGCCGCCGCCGGCTTCATCGCGCGGCTGGACGAGGTGCGGCGAACGAACACGCCGTTCCGGGCGCTCGACATGCTGGTCGAGTTGCCGGGCGAAGAACCCGGCACGATGCGCGATTACTGGATCGACTTCATCTGCCAGCCGATCGCCGATGAAGACGGAGAGGTGACCGCGATCTTCATCGAGGGCATCGACCGTACGGAGGGGCATCGCGCGCGCGAGGCGCTGGCGCGTGGACGCGCCGCGCTGGAGCAGGCGACGGAGGCGGGCGAGGTGGCGATCTGGGACTATGACGTGGTGCGCGACCGCTTCGTCTGCTCGCCGCGCGGCATGTACCTTTACGGCATGCAGCCGGATGCATCGCCGATGACCCGGGCCGAGTTCCGCGAGCTGATCGATCCGGACGACCGGGCGATGCTGGAGGCGGCATATCCGGCAGTGGTCGACCCGGCCACACGCGGGCTGCTGGACATCGAATACCGGGTGGCGCGCGACCGGCTGGGCGAGGTGCGCTGGCTATCGGTGCGCGGGCGGGGCCTGTTCGACGGCGACGTCTGCGTGCGCATCGTCGGCACCCTGACCGACGTCACCGCGCGCAAGTTGCAGGCGGAAGCGTGGCGCGAGAGCGAGGAACGTTTCCGCACCGTCGCCGACAGCTTGCCCGCCGTGGTGTGGATGACCGAGCCGGACGGTCGCATCTCCTTCGCCAGCCGCGGTTTCGAGGCGATCCTGGGCGTTGCGCCGCAGACGGTGGTCGAACACGGCTGGGTCGACCTGCTACGTCCCGACCGGCGCGAGCATACGCGGCGGCGGCGGATCGAGTGGCTGGCGAGTCCATCCGCGCTGAGCGGCGAATACCCGCTGCTCACGCCCGGCGGCGAGGAGCGGTGGATCCATATCGAGGCGCGGCCCCGCTACCTCGGCACCGTCTTCCAGGGCTATCTGTCGTGCGGGATCGACGTGACGGAGGCGCATCTGGCGGGCGAGCGGCTGGAGGCGCGGATCGCGCAGCGCACCGCCGAACTGACCGAGGAGATCGCGGAGCGCGAGCGCGTGGAGGAGACGCTGCACCAGATGCAGCGGCTGGAGGCGGTCGGGCAATTGACGTCCGGGGTGGCGCACGATTTCAACAACCTGCTGACGGTGATCCTCGGCAATGTCGACGCGCTGGTCGCGGCGGCGCGACGCGGATTGGTGGACGGGCGCTTCCAGCCGCGTTTCGACCATATCCGCATCGCCGCCGAGCGCGGCGCGGCGCTGACCACGCAATTGCTCGCTTTTTCGCGACGGCAGCGGCTTGAGGCGAGGGTGGTCGAGCTCGACCGCACCATGACCAACATGCAGGATCTGCTCGCCAGCACGCTGGGGCGCGAGATCGCGATCGAGACGCGCAGCGCCGGACCGATCTGGCCAGCCCTCGTCGATCCGACGCAGATGGAACTCATCATCCTCAACCTGGCGATCAACGCGCGCGACGCGATGCCCGGCGGCGGCACGCTGACGCTGGCGGTCGACAACGTCACGCGCGGGCCACCCACTTCGCCGGAGGAGCCGCCGCCCGGCGATTACGTCCGTGTCGCGGTGCAGGATACCGGCGAGGGCATGACCGCGGCGGTCCGGGCGCGGGCGTTCGAGCCGTTCTTCACCACCAAGGAGGTCGGCAAGGGATCGGGGCTGGGGCTGGCGCAGGTGTTTGGTTTCGCCAAACAGTCAGGTGGAGGGGTGCGGATCGACAGCGTGCCGGGGCAGGGGACGACGATCAGCGTCTTCGTGCCGCGCGCGGCGGCGTCCGCGCGTGCCGATACGCCACCCGCCGATGTCGCGCCGCCGGCGCCTCTGCCGCCCGGAGAGCCGCTGCGCGACGTGACGGTCATGGTGCTCGACGACGACGACCGGGTACGACAGATCGCGGTGGAAACGCTGCGCGAGGCCGGCTGCCACGTGGTGGAGGCGAGCGACGGCGCATCGGCGCTGGAGGCGCTGGCGCGGGAACCGCGCATCGCGCTGGTCGTCACCGATATCGCGATGCCGGGGATGACCGGGATCGAATTCGCCCAGCGCGTCGAACTGCTGCATCGCCACATCGGCATCCTGTTCGTGACCGGCCATGCCGATCCCGCGGAAATCCCGCTGGTCAGCGAGGATCGCCTGATCCGCAAACCGTATTCGCGCCGCCTGCTGGTCGACCGCGTCAGCGCATTGTTGCACGACGGCTGATCCGCGCCCGCCTTTCAATCGGCTGACGATCCGGTTCAGTGTGGGTTGCATCGTCGTCCGGCAGGAAGGCGGCATGATCCGGCGGAGGGTGCGCGCGATGTGGAAGACGGTGATGGCGGGGTTGTTGTCGATGACGGCGCTGGCTCCGCCGGCTCAGGCTCAGGCTCAGGCTCAGGCTCAGGCGCAGGATGGACGGTCGATGGATCGCGGCACGTGGCGGCGCGAGCGGGCCGAGCGCCCGGACCCGCCCGCCGTCGCGATGCCGCGCCCCAAACCGGAGCGCGATATCGGCAGCGATCCCCGGCAACGCGACGGACGCCCCGTGTTCGGTGGTCGGGAGCGGGGCGATCGGCAATGGGTTGAGCGCGGGGGCGATCGGCGCCGAATGGACCGGGACGATCCCCGCCCGGCCAACACCGACGGCGGGTGGCGTGGAAACGTGGACCGCCGCGGTGAGCCGGGCGGCGGCTATCGCGAAGGCAATGGCGATCGCGGTCGGGAGCGTGGCCGGGATCGCGGCATGTCACGGGCGGTGCCCGCCGATCGCGTCTGGCGCAGCGACCGGGCGGTGCCGCGGCAGCGGTTCGGCGGGTACGATCGTGCACCGTCGTCCACGATCTGGCGTTCCGGTCGCGCCGCTGGGTGGGATCGCGACTGGCGACGCGACCCGCGCTACGACTGGAACCGCTACCGGACGCAGCGCGGCGCCGCGTTCCGTCTGCCGCGTTACTATGCGCCATATGGCTGGGATGGCGGCTACCGGCGGTTCGGGGTCGGCGTGCCGCTGGCGTCGATGCTCTACACGCCGCATTACTGGATCTACGATCCCTATACCTATCGCCTGCCCGACGCCGGGGAGCCGTATCGCTGGGTGCGCTATTATGACGATGCGCTGCTGGTCGATATCGAGGACGGTATCGTGGCGGATGTGATTCATGGCATCTTCGATTGACGCAGGTCACTTGAATCCGGCGCGGCGTCGCGCGAAATTCGTGCGGTCATGTCTCTTGCGACCACACCCCCCGGCTATCCCTCCGCCGTTCGCGCCGCGCACGGGCAGGCGGTGGCCGCCCGGCTCGACGCCGACTCGCGGATGCAGCGCCTGCCCAGCGACACGGTCGCGGCGTGGCGCTGCATCGATTTCCTCGACGACGCCACGTGCGACTGGCTGGTGCAGGTGATCGACGCCAACCGCCGCCCGTCGCGGTTGTTCAGCGATCGCGGCGGGCCGGAGGCGCGCACCAGCGACAGCTGCGACATGGACCGCAACGCCCCCGACGTGCGCCGGGTGGACGAGGCGATCGCCAGCGCGTTGGGGCTGGGCGCGGAATTCGGCGAGACGATGCAGGGGCAGCGCTATGCACCCGGGCAGCTGTTTCGCGCGCATCATGACTACTTCCATGAGGCCGAAAGCTACTGGCCGGCAATGCGCGAGAACGGCGGGCAGCGCACCTTCACCGCGATGATCTACCTCGACGATGTCGAGGAAGGCGGGGCGACCTGGTTCCCCAAGGGCGGGCTGCGCGTCGCGCCGCGCCGGGGCATGTTGCTGGTGTGGAACAACATGGCGGCCGACGGCAGCCCGAACACCGCGACCCTGCACGAGGGGATGGCCGTGCTGGAAGGCACCAAGTACATCGTCACCAAGTGGTTCCGGGAAGAGCCATGGGGACGCCGCCCGCGCGCGGCGACCGCATCGTGACCGAGCCGCTGCAAGGAATCCCGCCGGCGGTGATCGACGCCGCGCGCCGCGTGCTGGAGGCAGCCTGCGCACGCGAACTGTCGATCGTCACCGCCGAAAGCTGCACCGGCGGGCTGCTCGCTTCCCTGCTGACCGATGTGGAAGGCGCGAGCCATGCGTTCGAGCGTGGCTTCGTGGTCTATTCGGCAAAGGCGAAATGCGAATTGCTGGGCGTCGCGGCGGAGCGGATCGATCGCTGCGGCGCGGTGAGCGAGGATGTGGCGCGCGCGATGGCGGAAGGGGCGCTGCTCCATTCGGACGGGGACGTGGCGCTGGCGATCACCGGCTTCGCGGGCGCGGGCGCGCCGGGGGACGAGCCCGGTCTCGTCCATCTCGCCTGCCGGCGGCGCAGCGACGAGCGTGTGTGGCACCGCGAATGCCATTTCGGCGACATCGGCCGCGGCCCCGTGCGCGAGGCGGCGCTGGAGGTCGCGCTGGATATGCTGGAGACAGCGCTGGCCGGGGCGTAGCGGGCGGAAGCGCTTTCCTTCGCCCCCCCCGGCGACTAGAAGGCGCCATGCTACAGGCAAGCTCGGGCTTCTCGTTCTCCACCCGGCCGGCGGCGATCGCGCGCTGGCTCCACATCGTCGCGGCGTTGATCGTGGCGATGGTGGTGGTCGGCGGGATCACCCGGCTGACCGAATCCGGCCTGTCGATCACCCAATGGAAGCCGATCAGCGGCATCGTCCCCCCGCTGACCCATGCGCAATGGCTGGCCGAGTTCGCCAATTACCAGCGTATTCCGGAATATCAGCAGCTGAACCGCGGCATGACGCTGGACGGGTTCAAGGCGATCTTCTTCTGGGAATATCTCCACCGATTGCTGGGGCGCGTGATCGGGCTGGCCTTTGCGGTGCCGCTGGTCTGGTTTGCGATCCGGCGGCAGATCCCGCGCGGCTACGGCTGGCGACTGTGCGCGCTGCTCGCGCTCGGCGGATTGCAGGGCGCGATCGGCTGGTGGATGGTCGCTTCCGGCCTGTCGGTGCGCACCGACGTCAGCCATCTGCGGTTGGCCGCGCACCTCGGCACCGCGTTGTTCATCCTGGGCGGGATCGTCTGGACCGCGCGCGACCTGCGTGCGCTGGCCGCCGATCCGGGTGCCCGCCCCGCACGGCTGGGCATGGGGGCGGCCCTGGTGATCGCGGTGCTGGCGGTTCAGATCGTGCTGGGTGCGTTCACCGCCGGCCTCGATGCAGGCTATGCCTTTTCCAGTTGGCCGTTGATGGGTGACGCGTGGTTCCCCGCCGACGTGCCGATGGTCGCCCCGGCGTGGCGCAACGCGTTCGACAATCCGGTCGTCGTGCAGTTCCTCCATCGCTGGATCGCCTTCGCCGCCGCCGGTGCGCTGCTGTGGCTGGCGTATCGCGCGCGGATGCGCCGGGCGCCGGGCGCTGCGCTGGCGGTCGTCGTGCTGGTGGTGGTGCAGATCGCCTTGGGGGTCGCGACGTTGCTGACCGGCGTCGATATCGTCGTCGCGGTCGCGCATCAGGCCAATGCCGCGCTGCTGCTGATCGCCACGATCGCCGCCGCGCACGCGGTCAGTCGCCGCCGCGCGTAAGCTTGCCGGCGACGGCGATAACCGGCGCTCCCACGGGCGTGGTATCATAATACCCGTCAGCAAAGCCGCGGAAACGTTGACATCGTCGCCGACCGGCGGCATTGGGACCGTAACGGCGCGTGCACCCGGCGGGGTGGCGCGTCCTTATCTTTTTAGACGCGAAATGAAGGTCACCAGGCACCATGAAGGCGCTGATGAAGACCACCAAGGCGGCCAAGCCGCATGAGGTGGAGAAGAAGTGGCACATCGTCGATGCGGAGGGCCTCGTGGTCGGCCGGGCGGCGGTGGTGATCGCCAACGTGCTGCGCGGCAAGCACAAGACGAGCTTCACCCCGCACGTCGATTGCGGTGACAATGTCATCGTCATCAATGCGGACAAGGTGCGCTTCACCGGCAACAAGCTGGCCAACAAGATCTATTACAAGCACACCGGCTATGCCGGCGGCATCAAGGGCGTGACCGCCGCGAAGGTGCTGGAAGGCCGCTTCCCGGAGCGCGTGCTGGAAAAGGCCGTCGAGCGGATGATCCCGCGCGGCCCGCTCGGCCGTCAGCAGATGCGCAACCTGCGCATCTTCACCGGTTCGGCGCATCCGCATGAAGCGCAGAACCCCGAGGTCCTCGACATCGCCGGCATGAGCCGCAAGAACAAGGTGGGCGCATAATGTCCGACAACCGCCAGTCCCTTTCCGATCTCGGCGCCGCGCTCCAGCAGCAGCAGCGTGAGACCAACGAAGGCGATCAGGTCGAGACGTCGGCCGATGCCTATCTGGCCGGCGACGTGCAGGAGCCGGTACAGCGCGCGCCGCTGCGTGCGCAGGAGATCGACAAGTTCGGTCGCGCCTATGCCACCGGCCGTCGTAAGGACGCGGTCGCGCGCGTCTGGCTGAAGCCGGGTTCGGGCAAGATCACGATCAACGGTCGCGATCAGGAAATCTATTTCGCGCGTTCGACGCTGCGTCTCGTCATCAACCAGGTGTTCGGTATCACCGAGCGCGAAGGCCAGTATGACGTGATCTGCACCGTCAAGGGCGGTGGTCTGTCGGGTCAGGCCGGCGCGGTGAAGCACGGCATCAGCCAGGCGATCACCCGCTACGAGCCGGCGCTGCGCGCCCCCGTCAAGGCGGCAGGCTTCCTGACCCGCGATCCGCGCGTCGTCGAGCGTAAGAAGTACGGCCGCGCCAAGGCACGCCGCAGCTTCCAGTTCTCGAAGCGCTGATACGCGGATGGCGCGAGATCGCTTCGGCGATCCCGCGACCTGCCACGGCAACGAAGGGGCGGTCCGGCAACGGGCCGCCCTTTCCGTATGCGCGCGATCCGGACGTCGCGGCGCGTTCTTGAGCGCGAAGGGGGCAGAATGCCGTCGTCCCGAGCGTGCTTCGTCGGCGCGCGCAGCGACGCGATCCAGATCCGGCCCGGAACGCCCGGGCTTGCCTAGCGATACGCGCCATGACGAATCAGTTGCGGCAACGTCATCGCGTCGGGATCATCCCGACTGCGCCTGACGCCTGCGTGTCACCGATCCACACGCGCCATCCACCGTCTGAGCCGGGCGTCGGCCGCACCTCGACGATGGATCTGTAACATACCATTGCCGCGCGCCGAAGCAGCCGTCATATCGCCGCCATGAAGCGCACGGCACTGACTGTAACTCTCCCGGACGGATGCCATCGCGCCGTGCTGGCCGCGGCTGCCGCGGCGTCGATCGCTGCGCTGCCGGCGTCGGCGCAGGAGCACGACGAACAGCTCTGGTTGCAGGCGAACACCAACGTCCCCGTCACCGACGAGGCGCGCATCACGCTGGAGCAGATCGGCCGGTTCAGCGATCGGCAGGAGGGATTGTACCAGACCGAATTCGGCGTGCTGCTGTCCTATCGCATCGCGCGCGGGATCGAATTGGGTGCGGGATACCGCAAGGTGGGCACCCACAGCCTGAACACCGCCGCAGACGAGGACCGTATACGCCAGCAGGTGGTCGCCACCTTCGGCCGCTTCACCACGCGCTTTCGCGTCGACGAACGCTTCAATCCGCGCGGCGACGAGATCGGATTTCGGGTGCGGCCGCTGGTCCGCTACAATCACCGTGTCGGGCCGAAGGGCACCGCGCTGTTCGTCAGTCACGAAAGCTTCTGGCTTCCGAACAGCACCAGCTGGGGCCAGCGTAGCGGCTATGAGCGGATGCGGAACATCGTCGGGATCATGGTGAGGCCGATTGCGGACACCAGTCTCGACATCGGGTACCTCAACCAGTTCCGGCCGGGCCGCGCCGGGGGACGCAACCAGATGGACCACGCATTGACCCTGCAGCTGACGGTGAACCTGCACGCACAGGAAGCGCCAGCGACGCACGACTGACCGGCGCGGTCGTCGCGGTCGTCGCGACGTCCGGGGACCGTTTCGTCGCGCCCGGCACGCGAGCGAGAATGCGTTTCGCCGGTTATCCTTGGGAAGCGGAACCCTGCATCAACGCGGCGGCGACGATCCGCCGCCGGGCACCGCCGAATGCCGCGACGTCGGGAGGGGCAGTATGGGCCGTGTCGAACCGAAACCAGCCCGGCTTCCATCCAGCCTTGCCCCCCTTTGCGGTCGCCCCGGACCGTATTCGGCCCCTCACTTCCACGAGGGTCGCAAAAAGCGGTGCCGTGGACTCGATCCGGCCGACGATCCGCGATCGTTCATCGCCGGATCGACCGGACCTACGCGTCGACGTTCGCCACGAAGGCGTGCAGGCGATCGGCCATGTCCTGCAGGGTCACGCCGCGGATGTCGCCGTTGCTCGCATCGTCACCGCGCAGCAGTTCGGCGATCGCCAGTTGCATCTGGGTGACATGGTCGATGCGTTGCAGGCTCGCCATGTGGCGGCGCAGCGTGTCGCCGTCGCTGCCCAGGTCATAGGCGAGGTCGGCGAGCATGCTCGACGCCAGCACCAGCTCGGCTGCCAGGGCCTTGGCTAGCGGACGGGTCACGCCAGCCCCGGCCGTCATGCCCTCCGGATGCGGTGCCAGTTCCGCCGCCGCGCTCATTTGGAGCACATCTTCATGACGCCCGCGACCAGCCCCTCGCTCGTCACCGGCTGCGACACCATGCCGCGCGTCAGCGTGTAGCCGCCGCCGCTCTCGGCCGGCGCAAAGGCGTAGCCGCCGGCCGCGTTCATCGCACGCAGGCCACCGGCGCCATCCTCATTGGCGTCGAGCAGCAGCACGCCGACCGCGTTGGCCGCGGCGGCCTTCGCCGCGGAGGCGAACAGCAGCGAGATCGACGGGCGCTCGCCCGCGACCGGATCCTTGGGCAGCAGGCGCAGCGTGCCGTTCGGCCAGCTGTCGATCACCAGATGCGCGTCGCCGTGCGGCGCGAGGTAGATCGTGCCCTGTTCCGGCTTCATCCCGTCGGCGGCGACCACCACCTTGGCCGCGCATTGCTCGGCCAGTTTCTCGACCATGCTGTCGACCAGCCCCGGCCCAAGATGCTGCACCACCACGGTCGGCGGGCAGTTCGCCGGGAAGCCCGCGAACAGGTCGAAGATCGACTTGGTGCTCGACGCGTCACCACCGACCAACAGCAGGCGGCCGTTCCAGTCGATCGGCGGCGCCTTGGCTCCCTTGGGCGCGCTCTTGGGCTTCAGGTCGGCCTTCTTGGCTGCCTTCAGCCGCTTGGCCAGCTTGGCGATGATCGCGTCCAGCTCGGCCGGCGCGGCGACGCGCGGCTTGGGAAAACAGTCGATCGCGCCCAGCCGCAGCGCCTCGATCGTTTCCGCCGCACCGTCCTGCGTCCGCGTCGAGAACATGATGACCGGCATGGGCTTGCTGTCCATGATCTCGGCCAGGTAATCGAGCCCACTCATCCCCGGCATCTCGACGTCCAGCGTCATCACGTCGGGGCGGGCGGATTCGACCAACCCGCGCGCCTCCGCGGCGCCATCGGCCATGCCGACCACTTCCACGCCCGGGATCCGCTCCAGCGCACCCGAGATCAGCGCGCGCATGGTCAGCGAATCGTCGACCACCAATACTTTCGTTCCAGCCATGATCCCGTCCTACTGCAGGCGCGTTAACTATTCGTGTTCAGGCAGCGTCGGCCATCGCGGCCCGCTCCACCAGTCGGTCGAGCGCCAGCACCAGGATCAGCCGCTGGTCGATCGTCGCCAGGCCGTCGAGGAACTGTTGCGCGGCGGCGTCGCCCATGTCGGGCAGCGGCTGCATGTCCTCGTTCTGGACGGTCACGATGTCGTTGACCGCATCGACGATGACGCCCTGCAACTGCTCGCCGATACGCACGACGATGATGACGTGGCGCGCGGTCGGATCGGTCATGCCCCAGCCCAGGCGGTGGCGCAGGTCGAGTACCGGCAGCACGACGCCGCGCAGGTTCACGACGCCACGCACGTGGCTGGGCACGTTGGGCAACGGGGTGGCGGGCGACCAGGCGCGGATCTCGCGGATCGCCATGATGTCGACGCCCAGATACTGGTCGCCGAGCTGGAAGGTGATGAGCTGACGGGACATGAGGCGCGTTCCTTCTGCGATCAGTGCAGCACGCGCCGGATCGCGGCGGCGAGCTTTTCGGGGTTGAAGGGCTTGACGATCCAGCCGGTCGCGCCGGCCTGACGGGCACGCTGCTTCTTCTCGTCGGAGCTTTCGGTGGTCAGCACCAGGATCGGCAAGGTGCGGCGGCCGTCGGCGCGGACGTTCTCGATCAGCCCGAACCCGTCCATACGCGGCATGTTGATGTCGGTGATGAGCAGGTCCGGTTCGTCCTCCTCGTCGAAATTGGCGAGCGTCTCCAGCGCATGGACGCCGTCCTCGGCCTCCACGACCTGATACCCCAGGTCGGTCAGCGCGGCGCGCAGCAGCATTCTCATGCTGGGCGAATCATCCACGGTCATGATCGTCTTGGTCACGGATTGCGGCTCCTGGGCAGAATGCGGGTCATCGTCAGAAGAATTCGACGTCGCCGAGCGACGCGGGCGGCGGGGGCGGGGCGGCCGGGCGTGCGAACACGACCGGTGCCGGGATCGAGCGTTCGGTCACGACGCGGCACCGCGCCAGTCCGAGCGCCGGGCGGAACTCGACCCGCCGCGCGCCACTGCCGCCGACATCCTCGCCGACCAGCGGGATGCGCTCGTCGCGCAGGAAACGGCGCGCGAAGGCGATGTTGTCCCCGCCGATGTCGCGAAATCCGCTGCGCATCGTCGCGCCGCCGAAGATCCGCGCCTTGAGCCGCGAACGGACGCCGCCCATCGCCAGCATGGCATTGATGAGGACTTCCATCGCATAGACGCCGTAGCGCTGCATCGAGGCGGGATCGGAGGCATGACCCTCCGCTAACAGATAGTGGTTAATACCTCCTACCTTGGCGACCGGATCGTAGAAACATGCGGCGATGCAGCTGCCCAGCACGGTGCTCAGCACCACGTCGGTTTCGCCGCTGACGCGCGTTTCGCCCTGCGCCACCGTCATGCGGCGCAGGCCGTCGCGAAGCACGATGCCGGTCATGCGCGACATTCCTGAAGCAGGCGCGCGGCGATGCGGCGCAGCGGCATCTGCTGCACGACGGCACCGATCCGATGGGCGACGGCGGGCATGCCGTAGACGACGCTCGACGCCTCGTCCTGGCCGATCGTCACCGATCCCGCCTGACGCATCGCCAGCATCCCCTCGGCACCGTCGGCGCCCATGCCGGTCAGGATCGCGCCCGCAGCATCGGCACCCGCGATCTTCGCGACCGAGTGGAACAGGATGTCGACCGATGGCTGGTGCCCGCTCATCTTGGCGCCGGGCAGCAACCGGCAATAACGGCGCGTCGCCGGGCCGGCGATCTCCATATGCTTGTCGCCGCCGGGTGCCAGATACACCTTGCCGGGTGCCAGCACCGCACCGGCGCGAGCCTCCTCGACGTGCGGCTTGCACAACCGGTCGAGCCGCGCCGCGAAGCTGGCGGTGAAGCTGGGCGGCATGTGCTGGACGATCACCGTCGGCGGGCAATTGGCGGGGAAGCCCGACAAAAGCTCGATCAAGGCCTCCACCCCGCCGGTCGACGCGCCGATCGCCAGCATCGCATGGTCGCGCGGGCGGTAATCGGCCTGCGCCGCCGGCTCGGCCACACGCGGCGCGGCGGCGACGCTGCGCCCGCGCGATCCGGACGCGGCGCGCACCAGCGCGGGCAGGCGGATCGCATCGTCCGGGCGGCGCAACGCCAGCTTGTCGAAACACTCGAACGCGCCCAGTTCCAGCGCGGCGATGCTGGCATCCGCGCCTTCGGACGTCAGCGTCGACAGCATCACCACCGGGGTGGGGCGCAGCCGCATCAGCCGTTCGAGGAAATCGAGCCCGTTCATCCCCGGCATCTCGATGTCGAGCGTGACAACGTCCGGATCGAGTTCCTTGATCCGCATCCGCGCCTCGTCCGCGCTGGAGGCGGTGCCGACGACCTGGATCTGCGGATCGCTGGCCAGCGTGCGCTGAATCAGCGCCTGCATGGTCAGCGAATCGTCGACGACGAGGGTGCGGACGCTCATGCGCGCACCTTCAGATAGGCGGTGCGCCCCACGCATTCGAAACGCTTCGCCACGTCGGGCGACAGTCGTTCCGAGTGGCCGATGTACAGCATCCCCCCGGTCTCCAGATGATCCGCCAGCCGTGATTGCAGCTTGGCTTTTGTTGGTTCGTCGAAATAGATCATGACGTTGCGACAGCAGATCGCGTCGAACCGCCCTTTCATCGGCCATGGGCCGAGCAGGTTGAGCGGTCGGAACGACACCGCGTCGCGCAACAGCGGATCGATCACCAGCCGGTCGCTGACCCACGTCGCACGCAGCCGCGCGGGTACGGTGCGCAGCGTATCGGCCGAATATTGCCCGGCACGCGCGGTATCCAGAACGCTGGGCGACACGTCGGTGGCGAGCAACCGGAAGTCGCCCTTCAGCAGACGTTGCGCGGTCGCCTTCTCTGCGCCCAGCGCGGCCATCAGCCAGGTATAGGGTTCTTCGCCGCTCGAACAGGCCGCGGACCACAGCCGCACGCGTCCGCCGCCCGACAAGCGTTGCGCCAGCGTCGGCCACATCCGTTCGACGAAATCGTCGAAATGGTGCGATTCGCGGAAGAAGCTGGTGTGATTGGTGGTCAGCGCGTCCAGCATCCGGCTGCGCTCCTCCTCGTCGTCCTCGATCACCTTCAGATAGGCGGCGACGCTGTTCAGCCCGCAGGCGCGCACCCGTGGTGCGACCCGGCCATAGACCAGCTGCGCCTTGCCATCGGGCAACAGGATACCGAGCGTTTCATAAACGATGCGCGAGATCGCCTGATGGTCCGCAGGCGCGAAGTCGAACTCGCGCCGGCTCGATGGCCCGGCGAGGGCGGCCGCGCTCATGCCGCGTGCGCCAGCTGGCCGCGGCGCGACCGCTGCGAGGTCAGCGCGTCGACGTCGATGATCAACGCCACGCGCCCGTCGCCCAGGATCGTCGCACCGGCCAGCCCGTCGATCGCCTGGTAATTGGCCTCCAGGCTCTTGACGACCACCTGCCGCTGGTCCTGGATCGAATCGACCAGCAATGCGGCCTGTCCCTGATCGCCCTCGACCACGATCAGCACCGCCTTCTCGGGATCGCGCTCACCGCCCCCGATGCCCAGTTGCTCGGCGACCGGGTAGATCGGCACATAGGCGCCACGCACGTCCAGCACCGCGCCGGTCACGCCGATGTTCGTGACCGAGCGATCGGACGGGCGCAGACTTTCGACGATATGGCTCAGCGGGATGACGAACGTCTGGTCGCCGACCGTGACGATCATCCCGTCGACCACCGCCAGCGTCAGCGGCAGGCTGAGCGAGAAGCTCGATCCCGAACCGAAGCGCGAATGGATGCCGATCCGGCCGCCCAGCGCCTGGACGTTCTTGCGGACCACGTCCATGCCGACGCCGCGGCCCGAGATGTTCGATACGGTCGCCGCGGTGGAGAAGCCGGGCGCGAAGATCAGATTGTCGACTTCCTCGTCGCTCAGCACCGCGTCGGGCAGGATGATCCCGCGCTCGACCGCCTTGGCGCGGACGCGCGCACGGTCGATTCCGCGACCGTCGTCGGCGACGGTGATGACGATGCGGCCCGAATGATGCGCGGCCGACAGGGTGACGACGCCGGTTTCCGGCTTGCCCGCCTTGACGCGCTCTTCGGTCGTTTCCAGTCCGTGATCGACGGCGTTGCGGATCAGGTGGGTCAGCGGCTCGCCGATCCGCTCGACGACGGTCTTGTCGACCTCGGTCATCTCGCCTTCGATGTCCAGGCGGACGCGCTTGCCGGTTTCGCCCTCCAGTTCGCGGATGATGCGCGGCACGCGGCTGAAGACGGTCTTCATCGGCTGCGCACGGATCGCCATCGTCGATTCCTGCAACTCGCGCGTCAGGTGATCGAGATCGGTCAGCTCCGAGATGCCGGCCATGTCGTTTTCGCTCAGCCGTTGCGCCAGCATCGCCTGGGTGATGACCAGTTCGCCGACGAGGTTCACCAGCCGGTCGAGCTTGTCGAGATCGACGCGAATCGTCTGGGCGGCCGGGGCGGGCGGCGCCGACGGCGCGGTGCGCACCGCTGCAGCCGGAGCAGGCGCGGCGGCGGCTGGTGCAGGGGCGGACACGGGAGTGGGGGCGACCAGCGCCACCGGTGCGGGGGCAGGGACGATCGCGAGGGTCGGCGCAGGTGCCGCCGACGATTCTTCCACCACGATCGTCGGCGGAGCGACGGCGGGGGTCGCGCAATCGGCGCGCGTCAGCGTCACCGCACTGCCATCGGTGAATTCGAACACCGCGCGGATGTCGTCTTCCTCGACGGTGCCGGGCACCGCGATTTGCCACGCGAGATAGGAGGTCTCCGGATCGAGTGCGGCGAACGCCGGCATCGCGTCGGCGTCGCACGACAGCACGCGACCTTCCATGCGCAGCAATTCGCGCAGCAGCAGCAGCGGTTCGGCGCCGTGATCCAGTGCGTTGGACGGCGGGCGGAACGTCACCAGCCACGCCGGTGCGGCTTCCTCGGGCAATTCGAGGACCGGCAGCGCGAAGCCGACATCGTCCAGCATCGCCATCAGATCGTCGAAGTCATCGGCGATGCCGGCCGGCGCGTCCGTGGACGGAACCTCCGCCGCGGGTGCCGCCTCCGCCGGCTTGGCCGCGGCGGCGGGTGCCTCGCCGCTTGCCGCCGCGATCAACCGGGCGAGCATCGCGGCATCGTCGGGGACGTCGCCGCCGTCGCGTGCCGCCGCGACGTGATCGGCCAGCATGTCGAACGCCGCGACGATCAGGTCGACCAACGGCGGGGTGAGCGCCAGCGTCTCGCTGCGGAGCAGGTCGAGCAGCGTCTCGTATTGATGGGTATAGGCTTGCAGGCGTTCGTGGCCGAACGCGCCGGCTCCGCCCTTGATCGAGTGGACGGCACGGAAGATGCCGTTGATCGTCTCGCCATCGTAATTCTGGTCGCGGAGCGCGGCGAACGCGCTTTCCATGCCGGCGAGCCCTTCCTCACATTCCTGAAAGAAGATCTGCTGGATTGCGTCGAGGTCCAAGGTCGGGCTCCTGCGCGAGAAAGTGTCGGGGGATCAGGCGGCGGTGACGACGTCGAGGGCGGCAAGCTGGCCAGCCTCGATCATCGCCACGCTGGGCAAGGCCACCTGCCACGTCAGGCCGCGCGCCACCGCCGCGGCCCGGCCGCCGGCCAGCACCTGCAGGCACGCCTGACCGATCTGGTCGACCGCGCTGGCGTCGATCGCGATCGGTTGCGCCGCCTCGATAAGCTTCTTCAGCGATTGATGCAGCGGTCCCGCCGCGGCGGTGTCCATGCGGGAGGTGAGGACGATCGACATCGCGGAACTTCCTGTCAGATAGCAGCAGGGCGGGTTGGTCGACGGTGACGCGCGTTCATCTTCCTGCCCCCTGGCTTGCGGTCGCCGGCATCTCCTGTTGTCGCAACGGAGCGCCGGGCTGTTTCCCGATGTGCCCGATGCCTCCTAATATGCCGTTAATCACCGATCGCTTTCGACGTGAATTGTAAGAAGTCTTCGGCGGTTAATCTGATGACAACCAATTGGCCGCATTGACCGGCGTCGAAGGGCGCTTACGCCTGATTGCAGGTAAACTTGTTAGAAGCGTGGAACCTTAATTTGCCAGGGGCCGAGCATGGCGACGCCGCGACTGGCGAACTCGCACGTCAGTCGGCCGTGATGCGGGCGATCGGTTCTCCGTTCGTCGCCGATGTGCTGGCGGCGGGCGACCGGCATCTGATCCATGCGCCGCTGACACAGGCGATTCTGGCGGGTTGGCCGGGCGATCCGGCGGCGGCGGCGGTGGCGATGCGCTTCAACGCTGCGCTTCATGCGCTCGCCCGCCGCAACACGCCGCCGGTGCTTGGCGCGCTGTACCGCGGCGCGCACGACGATGTGGACGGTGCGGTGCGCGCCGCACTGGCCGCGCACGATGGTTTCATCGCCGAATGGCTGCATGACGCGCCGCAGACCAACGAGGTCGGGCGTGCGGCGGCGATCCTGGCCGCGCTGATGATGGTGCGACGGCGCTTTCCATTGCCGGTCGAACTGATCGAGCTTGGCTCCAGCGCAGGCCTGAACCTCAATCTCGATCGCTATGCCTACGACCTGGGTGGCGTCGTCGCGGGCCAGCCGGGATCGTCGGTGCGAATCGCGCCCGAATGGCGCGGCTCGTCCGCGCCGGACGAACCGGTCGAGGTGGCGGCGGCGCGCGGGGTCGATCTCCATCCGCTCGACCCGCACGATCCGGCGACATGCGAGCGGTTGATGGCCTATGTCTTCGCGGATCAGCCGGAGCGGTCCGCACGCTTGTCCCATGCGCTGGCGATCGCACGCCGACACCCCCCTTCGTTGACGCGCGCGGACGCCACAAGCTGGTTGCTTCGCCAACTCGATTCGCCCGCGCCGCCGGGGCAGGTGCGCGTCGTGTTCCATTCGATGGTGATGCAGTATGTCGGAGCATCGGAGCGTCGCCGTCTTGCGGAGGCGATCGCCGCGGCGGGCGCGTTGGCAGACCGTGAACGGCCGCTGGCGTGGATATGCTTCGAATGGAACGCACAGCGCACGGCCGTGGAACTGCGCCTGACCTGCTGGCCGGACGGCGGGACGCGCCTGCTCGCCACCTGCCATCCCTACGGTGCGTGGATCGACTGGGCCGGTGCGGACGAAGGATAAAGTCGATCGATCGGGCGCCTTTATTCCCGTTTAACTAATCTCACCTAAGTCCTGCGAGATGTCATTTCGGGAATTGCGGAATCAACGCCCCGACCAGCTACAGGAAGATGTTTTGATGTTCCGGACCTTGAGTATTCCAAGAAAGCTGGGCTTCTCCTTCCTCGTCATCAATGCTTCTGCGGCGATCATGATGGTGGTGTTCTTTGCGAACGTCTGGATGATCCGGTCGGCGACGGCGGGCAGCAACCACAGCCAGGAAGTCTATGCCAAGGCGTTGACGCTGGAGACATCAATCCTCCGCGAAAACAGCCAGTTACGCGGATATCTGGTCACGGCGGACCCGTCGTACCTGAAATCCTTCAACGAAGCGCGCGCCGAACACGACGCCACGACGGTAGCGCTGGAGGCGCTGCTGACCAGCCCCGAGCGCCGCGAACTCGTCACCACCTCCCGCCACGAAGCCGCGAAATGGCGTCACGACTGGAGCGACCGGCTGGTCGCGATGGTGAAGGCCGGGCAGCGCGAGGCGGCCGAGCAAGCGGTGCGCGACGCGGGCAAGAAGGTGCTGACCAGTGCGATCGTGCTGCCGCTACGTGACTTGCGTGAGCAGGAAACGGCAGCGATCGCACGCAATTCCGAACGACAGGCGCAGGCGCTGACCACCGCGACGATCGCGCTGGTGCTGGGCGGACTGGCGTTGATCGGCGTGGCGGTGATGTTGCAAATGGCGCTGAGCCGCAGCATCGCGCGCCCGATCACCGCGCTGACCCGGCGCATGGCCGATCTGGCGGCGGGCAAGAACGGGATCGACGTGCCCAATGCCGACCGCGCCGACGAACTGGGCGACATGGCGCGCGCCGTGCTGGTCTTCCGCGACGCTGCGCAGGCCAAGCTGACCGCAGACCAGGAACGCGAACTGGCGATGCGCGCGATCGGCGACGGGCTTCACCGCCTGTCGGAGGCCGATCTGACGGTGCGGCTGACGGCGCTGCCGGGCTCGTTCGCGGCACTGGCGCATGATTTCAACGGCGCGGCGGCCAAGCTGTCCGACCTGACCTGCAACGTGCGGCGCAGCGTCGAGACGATCAAGCAGAATGCCGACGAGATCAGCCAGTCGGCCCGCGATCTTTCCGCACGCAGCGAACAGCAGGCGTCCTCGTTGCGCGAGACGGCGGCCGCGATGGACGAGATCACCGGCACGGTCCGCGAGGGTGCGACCAACGCCGCGAGCGCGAACGCGGCAATGGCCGACGCGCGCAACGCCGCGGAGCAGGGCGGCGAGGTGGTGCGCAAGTCTGTGGAGGCGATGAACGGCATCGACAAGGCCAGCCGCGAAATCGCCGACATCATCAGCGTCATCGACGGGATCGCGTTCCAGACCAACCTGCTGGCGTTGAACGCCGGCGTCGAGGCGGCGCGTGCGGGCGAGGCGGGCAAGGGCTTTGCCGTGGTGGCCAGCGAGGTGCGTGCGCTGGCACAACGTTCCGCCGACGCGGCGTCGGACGTCAAGACGCGCATCCTGTCGGCGATCAACCACGTCCAGTCGGGGGTGCAGCTGGTCGGCGAAACCGGTCAGGCGTTGAACAAGATCATCGACCGCGTCGGCAGCGTCAGCACGATCATGGATACGATCGCCCGCGCGTCCGATCACCAGGCGCAAAGCCTGGGGCAAGTGAACATCGCGATCAATGAGATGGACGGGGTGACGCAGCAGAATGCCGCGATGGTCGAGGAATCGACCGCCGCCGCCAACCTGCTGGCACGCGAATCGGAGCAGCTGGCCGGGGCGGTGGCGATCTTCGCGGTCGATGAGCCGGCCCGCGCGCCGGCCCCCGTGCAGCGGCCGCGCGCCGTCGCCGCGCCGGTGCGCAGCACGCCGCGCGTGGTGCGTTCGACGGGGAATACCGCATTGGCGACCGTGGAGGACGACTGGTCGTCGTTCTGACGCGGCGAAGCGCGAAGTCATCCGGCGTCGTCCGGATGTCTCGCTTCACGGGCCGGAGCGAGCGATCAGCCGGTGAACGCGCCGATATCGGCGATCGTCATCTTTCCGGCCGGGATCGCGGGTGCCTCGAACCGAAGCCGCAGGTAGCGGGCGGGGCGCGCCGCGAACGCGATCCGCTGCGTCGCGAGCGCATAGGCGATGTTGCCGAATTCGCCGGTCGCCGCAGGTGCCCAGACCTTACCGTCGGCGCTGGTCTCCGCGATATAGCCGCGCGGTGGCGCGGTATCCTTGGCGACGGTGCGCGACGGGGTCAGGCTGAACCCCGCAAGCGACTGGCTGCGGCCGAGATCCACCGTGACGCTGGCCGGACTTCCCGCGGCGGGCGACGGTACCGTCCAGCGCGTCTGTGCGTCGCCGTCGATCAGTGCCTCGGCTCCCGCGCCGGTGGCGGTGACGATCGTCCAGCCGTCGCGCGGGATGATGGTCGTGTCGGAGGAGCGTGGCGGTGCGACCGGCACCGGCTGCACCTGGCGGAACAGCGCGATCTCGCTGATCGCGGGGCAGGCGGGGGCGTCGAGGATGCGCAGCCGCAGCCGCCGTGCCGATGACGGTCTCGCCAGCCGCACGATCCGTTGCGCGCCGATCCCCTGATGCTCGGCGACGGTGCGCCATGCGCCGGCTTCCTGCAGGTCGAGCGCGAAGCGCGTGACGCGGACGCCGAGCGGCAGAAACTCGCGCAGACGGATCACGTCGAACGTCCGTCCGGGCGGCAGGTCGAGCGTCAGTGTCGGTCGCGTGTCGCGGTCGGGGGTCGACCAATATGTGTCGTGGCGGCCGTCGAGCACGCGCGCGGCGGCGAAGCCGCGACCGCGGTCCGCGGTGGCATGCGCGACCGCGCCCTGCGCCAGATCGCGCGCATAGGTTCGGGCCTGCGCCTCGCCGAAGCTGCGGAGGACCGCGACGTCATGGTCGTTCAGCCGGCCGCGCCGGTCCGGCGGCAGGTTGAGGTTCAGGTTCGTGCCGCGCCCGACCGATTCGTCGTAGAGGCGCAGCAGTCGCTCCGGGCTCTTGACCTTCGCATCCTCGTCCGCGTGGTAGAACCAGCCGGGGCGGATCGACACGTCGGTTTCCGCCGGCCACCAGAGCGGCGCGCCGCGCACGCCGGAATTGCCTTCCGACTGGACGTACGGGTGGTTCGGCATCGTCGGCCAGCACGGGTCGCCGGCCACGCCATCCTCGTTGCCGACCCAACGCACGTCCGCGCCGAGCGGGTCGAAGGTGCAGGCCATCGGCTGATGCCGATGGACCAGGGCGATGATCGACGGCCAGTTGTAGTATTTCGGGGCGTCGATCTTCCGCGTCTCACGGGCGCCGCCGTAATAACCATCGCCGCCGTTGGCACCGTCGAACCAGAATTCGAACAATTCGCCATAGCGGGTGCACAGTTCCACCACCTGCTTGCGATAGTAATCGATATAGGCGGGACGGCCGTATTCGGCGTGGTTGCGATCCCAGGGGGAAAGGTACAGCCCGAACGCAAGACCGGCGCGGCGGGTCGCCTGCTCCATCTCGCGCACGATGTCGCCCCTGCCGCCCTTATACGGGCTGTTGCGGATGCAATGTTCCGTCAGCATCGTCGGCCACAGGCAGAAGCCGTCGTGATGCTTGGCGGTCAGGATGATCCCGCGCATCCCGCCTGCCTTGGCCGCGGCGACGATCTGATCGGGATCGAAGTCGGTCGGATCGAACAACTTGGGGCTTTCATCGCCGAAGCCCCATTCGCGATCGGTGAACGTGTTGATCGAGAAATGCACGAAGGCATATTGCTCGCGCCGGTGCCAGGCGAGCTGCCGCGCGGACGGCGTCGCGCCCCATGGCCGCGGCGCGGCGGTGCCCTGCGCCAGCGCCGGGAGCGCGGTGGTCGCGGCACCGGCGGCGATCAGGGCACGGCGGGTGAGATCGGTCATCGAGGACTCCAGTCGAAGAAGGCGCGTGTCATGCCGGCGCGTGGCCGAACGACGGCGGACGATCGTTCATCGCGCGTCCGAACGCCGGATTCGGCGTGGCGGACATCGTGAAGCGCAGCGTGCCGCCCTTGACCAGATCGGCGTGGGCGATCCAGCTTTTGCTCCACGGGCGACCGTTCCACGTCACGGCGGTGACATAGGGCGTGGCGGCGGTGTTGCCGGGGGCCTCGACCACCAGTCGCTTGCCGCCGGACAGCGCCACCGTCGCGCGTTCGAACAGCGGCGAGCCGAACACATAGACCGCCTCGACCGGATCGACCGGATAGAAGCCGAGCGCGGACATGACGAACCACGCGCTCATCTGCCCGCAATCGTCGTTACCGATCACCCCGGCGGGGGCGTTGTGGTACATTTCGGTGCACAGCCGCCGGACCATCGCCTGCGTCTTCCACGGCGCGCCGACATAGGCGTAGAGGTACGCGGCGTGCTGATCCGGCTCGTTGCCATGGGCGTATTGGCCGACCAGCCCGGCGATGTCGGGCGGCGCGTTTTCGGGCAGCGTCGAGGGTGCGGTGAATAGCGCGTCCAGCTTCGCCTCGAACCTGGCATGGCCGCCGATGTGCGCGATCAGGCCGTAGATGTCGTGCTGGTTCAGGAAGGTCGCCTGCCAGCCGTTCGCCTCCGTATAGTCGCGCCACCACGGCTTGGGCATGTGCCCCAGCTGGATCGGGTCGTACGGCGTCCACCAGCTGCCGTCGGCGAAGCGCGGTCGGGCGAAGCCGATCGATCCGTCGATGACGTTGCGCCAATTGCCGGACCGCTTCAGCAGGCGTGCGGCATCCGCATCCTTCCCGGCGGCGCGCGCCAGTTTCGCCGACGCCCAGTCGTCATAGGCATATTCCTGCGTGCGGCTGACGCTTTCGAACCATTTGTCCGCGGGAACATAGCCCTTCGCGTCGTAGAGGTCGCGGCCCTTGCTGTTGTCGAGATCGGGCGCGGTGAAATCGAACGAGCGTCTGGCGATCGCCGGCCATGCGGCGGCGTAATCCGCCGCGATGCCCTTGGCCTGCGCCTCGGCGAGCACGGGCACCGCGTGCCAGCCCATCATCGTGCCGGTCTCGACACCCTGCAACGGCCAGACCAGCGGGCCGTAGGGGCTTTGCTGCGTCTGGCGGATCAGATCGTCGACCAGCGTCTTCGCGCGATCCGGCGCGACGATCGTCAGCAGCGGGTGGAGCGTGCGGTACGTATCCCACAGCGAATAGGTGGAATAGGCGCGCTGTCCGGCGGGCACTTCATGCACCTGCCGGTCCAGCCCGATGTAGCGGCCGTCGACGTCGGAGAACAGCGTCGGCGCGACCAGCGCGTGATAGAGCGCGGAGGACATGATCGCGCGCTGGTCGGCGGTGCCGCCCTCCACGGCGATCGCGCCGAGTTGCCCGGCCCATGCGCGGGCGGCGGCGCGGCGGGTGCCGTCGAAGTTCCAGTCCTTCGCCTCCGCAGCGAGATTGCGGCGCGCCCCCGCCACGTCGACGGCGGAGATGCCGCAGCGGACCACGATCGGCGCGGCGCCGGCATCTTCGTAGAACAGCACCGCCTTCACGCGCTTGCCCGCCACCCCGGTCGCGCCTGCCGGCTGCTCCGCGTCATCGTCGCCGTAGAAGGCGACGCGATCCGGGCGGCGCGACAATTGCATCGCGAAGTGGATGCGGCGGCCCTTGGCCCAGCGGTGAACGCGACGGCTGCCGGTCAGCGTGCCGTCGGCATCGATGCGCAGGCTCGCCTCGTCGATCAGCGGGCGCGCGTCCGACTTGTCGAGCACGAGGTGCGACAGGTCGACCAGGACGTGCCCGGCACCACGCGGGAAGGTGTAGCGATGCCAGCCGGTCCGCTCGGTCACGGTCAGTTCGGCGCGCACGCCGGTTTCGAGGGCGACGCGGTAATAACCCGGCTCGGCATGTTCGTCGGCATAACGTTGCCGGTAACCCGCGTCGGGATCGTTCAGCGGCCCGGGAAGCAGCTTCACCGGCCCGCGCGTCGGCACCACCAGCACGTCCAGCATGTCGCCGATCCCGGTGCCGGACAGATGGGTGTGGCTGAACCCCATGATCGAGCCATCGCCGTGATGGTAGCCCGAGCATGTGTCCCATCGATCGACATCGGTATCCGGCGACAATTGCACCATCCCGAACGGCAGCGTCGCGCCGGGATAGGTGTGTCCGTCGCCGCCGGTGCCGACGAACAGGTTCGGCGCGGCGCGCGGCGTGGTGGCGGCGAAGGCCGGGAGCGGGGCGACAGCGGCGGTCGCGGTGGTGGCGAGCAGCGCGCGGCGGGTCAGCATTACAGCGCTTCCTTCAGGATCGCGGGACTGGTGCGCGCCAGCCGCACGATCAGTTCGCCGAACAGCCCGTTCGCCCAGGCGAACCAGTGCCGCGTCCACTTGGCGGGATCGTTGCTGTCGAACGTCTCGTGCATGAAGCCGGTGCCGGCATCGGTATCACGCAACGTTTTCAGGCAGGCGCGGATGACGCCCGCGTCGCTGCTCGACAGGGCACGGACGATCAGCGACATCGGCCAGATCTGGCCCAGCCCGACGTGCGGGCCGCCGATCCCCTCACCCGCGCTGCCGCGGAAGAAGTACGGATTGGCGTCGCTCCACGCCGCCGCCTCGGTACGCCGCCACAGGGCATCGTCGGGCTTGACGCAGCCGAGGTACGACAGGCCGGACAGCGACGGCACGTTGGCGTCGTCCATGAACATCGCGTTGCCGAATCCGTCGACTTCATAGGCCCATACCTCGCGGCCGTCGCGCAGCCGCATCGTGCCGTGCTGGCGCAGCGCCGCCTCGACCTCCGCCGCCAGCGCGGTAGCGTCCTGCGCCAGTGCGGCGTCCTGCGCGGCATCGTTGGCGACCACCGCCATTTCGCGCAGGGCCGTGACCGCGAACAGGTTCGACGGGATCAGGAACGGATATTGGCACGCATCGTCGGACGGGCGAAACCCGGAGACGATCAGCCCGACCGGGCGCATCGGATTGCCCCAGCCCTCCAGCGGCATCATTTCGGTATTACGGTTGGAGGTGCGCAGGAAGCTGTACGGGCCGCGGCCATCCTTGCGCTGCTGCTCGCGGAAGGTGCGGACGCTGGCGCGCGCGGCGGCGGCCCACGTCTTGTCGAACGGGCGGGCGTCGCGGGTGGCCCGCCAGTAACCGTGCGCGAGGCGCATCGGATAGCATAGCGAGTCGATCTCCCATTTGCGCTCCGCCACGCCGGGTTTCATCTCGGTCTGGTCCTTGAGCGACCATTCCAGCTCGGTCATCGCTGCTGGATCCTGCGTGAAGGCGTTGGCGTAGGGATCGATCAGGATCGAGCGCGCCTGCCGTGCGATCAGCCCGCGGAACAGCTCGCCCAGCTTCGCGTCCTCGCGGACGAGATGGAGGTAGGGCGTGACCTGCGCCGAGCTGTCGCGCAGCCACAAGGCGTTGATGTCACCGGTGATGACGAATGCGTCGGGCCGACCGTCGACCGTGCCCATCTTCACGGTGGTGTCGAGAGTATTCGGATAGCAATTGCCGAACATCCAGCGCAGCTTGGGATCGGCGATCTGTTTGGCCACCCGCGCCAGCTCACGCTCGACCGCAGGCGAGGTGAAGCGGCGGTCGGCAAGGGCCGGGCGCTTGCTGGCGAGTCCGGCGGCGGGGCGGGCCGCGGGCGCGGCGAACGCGGGCGTCGCGGAGAGCGCGGCGGCACCGGCGACGAAATGGCGGCGGTCGATGTTCATGCGTACATCCTTGTAATGATCGACGTTCCCCGTCGCCCTGTTATCGCGCCTTCATGGCGACCGGCGGGGGGCGGACAGGTCAATCTCGTCGGTATCCGGCTGCCGTCGCAACGACGGCGCGTGACCCTCACTTCGGCAGGTCCATGTCCTGTCCGGTGATGGTCACGTCGGTCCACGCCCCGGACGCGCTGCCCGGCTGACCTCCGCCGACCCACAGGCGGTATGCGCCCGGTGCGATGTGGCGGCGGCCGTCGCGCTCGACGATGCTCATCATGCGCGGATCGATCGTCAGCCGCGCGGTCGCGCTTTTGCCCGCGCGCAACGACACTCGCTGGAACCCGACGAGCTGGCGTTGCAGCACCGGTGAGGTCAGGCCGCCCCCCGCGCGACGCGGGGGGACGAGATACGCCTGCACCACTTCCTCGCCATCGCGGCGGCCAGCGTTGGTGACCCGCGCGGTGACGGTCAGCGGCTGCCCACTGGCGACGCTGGCGGTGGCGGTCAGCCGGTCATAGCCGAACGACGTGTAGGACAGGCCGTGCCCGAAGCCCCAAAGCGGCGTGCCGGTGAAGTAGCGGTAGGTCCGTTCCTTCATGCCGTAATCGACGAACGCGGGCAGGTCGGTCGTCGCCTTGTAGAAGGTGACGGGCAGGCGGCCGGACGGATTGGTCGTGCCGGTCAGCACGTCGGCCAGCGCGGTGCCGCCCGCCTCGCCGGGATACCAGAGCGCCAGCACCGCATCGGCGAGCGAGGGATCGACCGCCACGGCGCTGCCGCTCGCCAGCACCAGCACGATCGGCTTGCCGGTCGCTTTCAGCGCGGCAAGCAGCCGCTGCTGTGCGAAGGGCAAGGCGATGTCGCTGCGGTCGCCGCCGACGAAGCCGGGCACCTGCACCTGCAATGCCTCGCCCTCCAGATCGGGTGACAGCCCGCCGACCATCACCACCACGTCGGACGTCCGCGCCGCGGCGACCGCCTCGGCGATCATCGGTTCCTCGGGCGGCAGCCACATCAGCCGGAAGGTCTCGTCCTGGCTGGCGTGGTTCAGCACCAGCTCGATCGGCTGCGGCTGTCCGTCGCTGTCCCAGGCGAGATCGACGCGGCCCTTGGGAAGGGCGCCGTCGTGAAGGACGCGGCCGCCGATCGTCAGCGTCGCAGTGTCGTGGGTGCTGCAATCCTTCCAGCATTGCGCCTGATCCAGCACCAGCCGGTATGCGCCGGGTCCAGGCGGCGTCAGCGTACCGGTCCAGCGTGCGACATAGCCGGTGACCGGCAGCCCCGGCGCTGCGGCGACACGCGTCAGGTCCAGGTCGATGTGACGTTCGGCGCGCGTCACCACCTCGCGGCCGCCGACGCTGTAGCTGGCTCTCAGTCCGCTCAGCGCGGTTTCCGGCAGCACCACCGGCGCGCCATCCGCCAGTACGGAACCCTGTGCATAGGCAACCTCCGCGAAACGCTCGCGCAATCCTGCCAGCGGGGTGACCGGGCGCACGGCGGTGCCGTGATAGTTGGCCTGCAACACGCCGAGATCGTCGGCATTCGCGCCGATCACCGCCAGCTTTGTCGTGCGTGCCAGCGGCAGGCGCGCGTTTTCGTTGCGCAGCAGCACGATCGCCTTGCGCGCCGCCTCCAGCGCCAGCGCGGCGTTGGCAGGAGTGTTGATCGCGTCGGGCTTGATCGACGACCAGCGGCTGGTCGCGCCGAACGCGATGCCGAGCGCGCGGCGTGCGTCGAGCGAGCGGTGCAGCGCGGTATCGACCTCCGCTTCGCTCACCAGCCCGCGGCGCACCGCGTCGGGCAGCGCGGCATAAGTAGTGCCGCAGTTGAAGTCGTTGCCGCCCTTCACCGCAGCGGCGGCGGCCGCAGCGGCATCGAGCCGGTAATGGTGGAACAGGTGGATGTTGGCCACCGCGTCGCAATCCGACACGACGAAACCCTTGAAGCCCCAGTCGCCCCGGACGCGATCGTTGAGCAGCGGACCGGATGCGCAGGCGGGGGTGCCGAGGATCGAGTTATAGGCGCACATCAGCGAGAGCGCCTTGCCCTCGGTCACGGCCAGCCGGAATGCGGGAAGGTATGTCGCCTCCAGATCCTGCGGGCTGGGATCGACGTCGAACCCGTCGCGCCCGGCTTCCGGCCCGCTGTGCACCGCAAGGTGCTTGGGCGTCGCGATCACCTTTGGCTGTAGCGGGTCCGGCCCCTGCAAGCCGGTGACGAAGGCCACGCCGAGCCGGCCGGTCAGATACGGATCCTCGCCGTAAGTTTCCTGCCCGCGCCCCCAGCGCGGGTCGCGGAAGATGTTGATGTTAGGCGACCAGATCGTCAGCCCTTCGTAGATGCGGCGATCGGCGGAGGCGGGCTTCGCGTTGAATTTGGCGCGCGCTTCGGTCGCGACGACGTCGCCGATACGGTGGACGAGGTCGGTGTCCCAGGTCGCCGCCATGCCGATCGCCTGCGGAAAGACGGTGGCATGGCCGTTGCGCGCCAGCCCGTGCAGCCCCTCGTTCCACCAGTCATAGGCGGGCAGCCCGGCCTTCGGATCGGCGGGCGCGGTGCTTTGCAGTTGCGCGGCCTTTTCCTCGATCGTCATGGTCGCGATCGTCGTCGCGACCGGATCGGCGGCGGCGCTCGCCAGCAACAGCCAGATCATTTGCGTCCTCCCAGCGAGCGCAGGGTCAGCGCGCGCTTCAATTGTGCGGGCGTCGCGTCGGACGCCACGGCGATGGTCCGGCTTTCACCGGGCAACAGGTCGAAGCCGTCGTCGGCGGGCTGGGCGGGCGTCGCGCCGAAATCGAGCATCACCGCGCGCGCCAGCGCCGTGGCGGTGATCGTCACGTCGCGCCCGTTCCAGCGTGCGGTGAGGCCGGGGTCCGGCCAGCGCACGTCCTTGGGCAACACCCGTTCGACGATGCGGCGATCGACCAAGCGGTCGCCGATCGACAATTCGGCCAGCACGACGCTGTCCCTGGCGTCGGTCAGCCCGAACAACTCCTCGTCCGGGATCGTCGCGACCTCGGTGGCGGAAAGCGGGGCCAGCGTCACCGCGGCATTGCGCTCGTCGACCACGCGGCCGTCGGTGCGCAGCGCGCGTACGCGCCACACCGCGGCGACCGGCGTGGTCGCATCCGAAACCAGCGCGATGCGCGTCGCGGCGTCCTTGTGCTCGGCGACGATCACCTGATCGGCGAAGAAGCGGCGGGCGGCGTGATGCAGCAGCTTCCAGCGCCCTTCATAATCGATGCTCGACCACGAGATCGCCGGCCAGACGTCGTTCAATTGCCAGTAGAGCGACCCCATCGTCACCGGGCGGCAGGCGCGGTGGTGGAGTGCGGCCATCTCGATCGCCTGCGCCTGGTTGACCTGGGTGAGATAGGCGTAATCGGCCAGTCCCTTCGGCTCGCCCAGCCGCTCGCGGATGTAATGGAGCAACCGGTCGTTGCCCTCGCCTGCCAGGAACTTCTGGTGCGCCTTCATCACCGGGTCGGTCGGCGCCACGTTCAGCGTGCCGGCGAAATCCTTGATCGTCGCCAGATCCGGCATCGCCTGGAAGCCGTATTCGGACATGAAGCGCGGGCAGCTGTTCAGATAATTGGCGACCGGCTTCGACCCCGACCACACATCCCAGAAATGCCGATCGCCCGCTGCATCGGTGTCGACCGGACCTTCATAGTCGGTGGACGGGGAACCGGGCCAATAGGGAACGCCTGGATCGAAATCGCGCACCGCCTGCCGCAGCACGCGGTCGAACAGCACCGCCATGCCGGCACCGATCCGTTCCTGCTCGTCCGCGCCGACGCGCTTCTTGAACGCCTTGCGATCCGACCAATTCTCCCAGCCGGACAGCACTTCGTTGCCGCCCGCCCACAACACGATCGAGGGATGGCCAGAGACGCGCGCGACCTGTTGCTCCGCTTCGATCCGCACATTCTCGCGGAACGCGGCATCCGGCGGCGTCACCGCGCCGCCGAACATGAAGTCGGACCAGATCATCAACCCCAGTTCGTCGGCAGCGTCGAAAAAGGCGTCCGGCAGATAATAGCCACCGCCCCAGATGCGGATCATGTTCATGTTCGCGGCCTTGGCGTCCGCCAGCAGCCCGCGCATCTTCCCCGCCGTCACCCGCGCCGGGAAGCTGTCGAACGGGATGAGGTTCGCGCCCTTGGCGAAGATCGCGGTGCCGTTGACCTTGAAGCCGAACGCCCCGTTGCCGTGGATCAACTCGACGGTGCGCAGCCCGATGCGGCGATCGGCATGGTCGCTCTCCGCGCCGTTTTCGACCAGCGCGCCGGCGACGCGGTACAGCGGCTGTGCGCCGTAGCCGACCGGCTGCCAACGTTGCGGCCGCGCGATCGTCAGCAGGATCGTGACGCGGTTGTCGCCGGGGGCGAGCGTGACGGTCTGTTCCGCGGTGACCAGCTTGCCGTCGGGCGCGGTGATCGTCGCGCGCAGCACCGCCGGGCCGGCGCGATCGGCGACCACGTCGAACCGCGCATCCAGCCGCGCCTCGGCATCGTTCAGCGCGACCTGCTCGACGCGCATCGCCGCCAGTCGCGCATCGTCCCACGCCTCCAGTCGCATCGGTTGCGTCGGGCCGATGTTGACGATGCGGGGACCCCAGTCCCAGCTCCAGTCGTACTTGGGCTTGCGGATATAGGGCGACGTCTGCTTGCCCTTCGGCTCGTCCCCGAACGCGGAATCATATTCGCCGGGCAGGGGATTCGCCTCGGCCAGCACCATCGGCTGCAGCTTGCGGATCGGCGAGGCGAAGGTGAGGGCGATGACATTGTCCCCCGCCTTCAGATGCTGCTTCGCATCGACGCGCCACGTGCGATGCGCATTGTCGGTGGTCAGCACGGCCTGACCGTTGACCGCGATGGTCGCGAACGTGTCGAGCGCGTCGAACACCAGATCGAGATGGTCGCGCGCCAGTTGCTCCGGCGTCAGCTTCAGCGTGCGTCGATATTGCCATCCGGTCAGCCCGGCCCATTGGATCGCCGCCTCGTTGGTGCCCTTGAATGGATCGGGTACCTGTTTCGTGGCGATCAACGCTTGCTGCACGCTGCCCGGCACCGTCGCGCGAAACCATTTGGCGGCGCGTGGATGCGCCTTCGCGGCGGGTGCGTCGGCGGGGTCGATGCGAACCTGCCAGCCGTCGTCGAGCGTGGTCACCGTCTTCGGCGCGGCGACCGCGGCGGTGGAGGCGAGGAGCAGCGGGATCGCCAGCCAGCGTGCGCGCATCAGCGGCGCTCCGTCAGCTGGACGTCGGCGACGGCGTAATATGGATCGCTCAGCGGCGAGGTGAACTGGAAACAAATATCCTGATCCCCGGTCATGGCGGGCAGTGCGCCCGCAAAGGTGAAACGTTGCGGCGCGGTGGCCGGATCGGGCAGCGGGAACGCGCCCAGCGCGACCGGTTGCGCAGTCTTGTCGCCGGCCTTGCGCGCCGCGGCGGCGGCCGCGCAGCCGAGCTGCACAAGCAACTCGCCGTGCGGGGATACCGCATAATGTTCGCGCAGCTTGGACTGATCGTGCGCCAGCGCCCAGTTGCGCGCAAGCCGCACCACCTCGACGCTATATCCGCCCGCGATATCGAACGGCGCGGCCGGATAGACCGAGCAGGTGTCGAACAGGTTCAGGTTGAACGCGGGTGCGCTGTCGGTGGCGTCGGGGGTGAGCGGTACGCGCAGCCCGAACCGGTCGATACCGCACGGTGCGAGTTGCGCGTTGCCGCGCGCCAGCAACGCCGCGCGCGACGTGTCGAAGCGGCGCGGGGCCGCAGTGGGCAGCCCGGAAGCGTCGAACGCGGCAGCACGCACGGTCACCCCCGGCTTCAGCGCCAAGGGCGCGCGATAGGCGGACGACCGTGCGGTCGGCGCGGAGCCGTCTAGCGTGTAGCGGATCGTGCCATAGCCGGCCTGCGTCGCAAGGGTCAGCGGCACGCGCCCGCGACGCAGCGCGTCGCCGCGCGTGCCCTGCACCGCGAAGTCGACGGCGAACGCGCTGTCGGCGACGTTGACCCTGCCCTTCGTCCAGCGGTCCGCCTGCCGTCGCACGCGCGGCAGGAAATCCCCGAAATCGCGTGCTTCCTTCGCGGACCACGTAATCTCTGCGATGGCGGCGGCGCGCGGGAACAGCTTGTGCTCGACCGCGGCCGGGGTGACCAGATATTCGCTCCACGCATTGCCCTGCGCGCCCAGCACATGCTGCGCCTTGTCGGCCGCGATCCCGGCCGGCATCGGATCATAGGCATAGACCGCCGCCAGCGTGCTGGCGACGTTCTGCCCCGGCGGCTCGTCGGGCAAGCCGCTCTGCACACGGTCGAGGTAGAGCGGCGTGCCGGGCGACAGCACCACGTCATGCCCCTGATTGGCGGCGGCGACCGCCCCCTGTTCGCCACGCCACGACATGATCGATGCGGAGGCGGGCAGGCCGCCCTCCAGTATCTCGTCCCAGCCGATCAGCCGCCGGCCGCGGGATTGCAGATATTCGCCGAACTGGTCGATCATCCAGCCTTGCAGCGCGTTTTCGTCCTTCAGGCCGAGCGACGTGATCTGCGCCTGCACCTGCGGGCTGCGCTGCCACTGGTCCTTGACCGCCTCGTCGCCGCCCAGATGGACGTAGGTGCCAGGGAACACGTCGGTCAGTTCGTCGAGCACTTCCTTGACGAAGGCGATGCCGCGCGGCCCCGGATTGAACAGATACGCCTCGATGCCCCAGCGATTGCCGACCGGCGGACGATCGCCCAGCATGCCAAGCTCCGGATAGGCGGCGACCAGCGCGGTCGCATGGCCGGGCAGGTCGAGCTCGGGCACGATCGTGACGCCGCGTTCCCCGGCATAGGCGACCAGGGCGCGAAGTTCGTCCTGGGTATAGAACCCGCCCACACGCTCCGTCGATGCCGGTCCACCGATCGATGGCGCGGTGCGCCACGCGCCGATCTCGGTCAGCTTGGGATAGCGCTTCACCTCGAAGCGCCAGCCCTGATCGTCGGTCAGGTGGAGGTGAAGCGTGTTCAGCTTCACCGCCGCCATCTGGTCGACGATGCGGCGCAATGCCGGCAGCGGCATGAAGTGGCGCGCCGGATCGATCATCAACCCGCGCCAGGCGAAGCGCGGGGCGTCGTCGATCGTCAGTGCGGGGACACGCACCGGCTGTCCGGTCCGTGCGTCCGGGCTGAGCAATTGTGCCAGCGTCATCGCGCCATGCACGAAGCCGGCGGGCGTCGCCGCGAGGATGCGGATGCCGGCTGGGGCGGCGATCAGGCGATACGCCTCCGCGCCGGTGATCGCGGCGTCCCGTTCGAAGGTGATGCGGGCGTCACCCTGTGCCGGGGCCAGCGCCAGCCCGCGGGTGGTGCGAACATGCTCCACCAGCAACCGCGCCGCCGCCATCGCCTCCGACGCCTTCGTGCCGACGGTCGCGCCATCGCCAATCGTGATCGTACCCGTGCCCGCGACCACCGAGCGCGGCACTGGAAGCAGCGATGGCGGCGTCTGCGCGACGGCGGGGGCGGCGAGCGCCCCCGCAGCGGCAGCTCCGATCATGGCGATGGTCGCCTTGCCGGTCATCTCAGCTCCTTGGTCCCGTTTTGGTATTAGGGCCATCATGCCGACCGCGGCCCGCCGCGTCCATGCCCCGCGCGTATAAAAATGGGCCTCCGTCAACGACGAAGGCCCAAGCGGCTTATGGGTAAGTAGTTGATGTCACAGCTTGAACGAGATGCTCCCGATGAAGGTGCGGCCGTTCTTGTAGGAAGCGGACGGGCGATCCGGGGTGCCGCTGTACTGCAGATAGGTTTCGTCCAGCAGGTTCTGCGCGTTGACCGTCAGCGAGATGTTCCGGGTCAGCGCCAGCGAGGCGGAGGCGTCCAGCTGGTTGTACGGTGCAACGATGTCGAACGAATTGAGGCGGCTGATCGCGCGGAAGTAGGACGAGCGATAGTTATAGCTCACCCGCGCCTGAAACGGTCCCTTCTCGAAATACGGGATCACGTTGACGGTGTGCTTGGACAGATACGGCAGGTTCAGCGCGCCGACCACGCCCGGGATGAGCGTCGTCGAGCTTTCCTGATAGGCATAGTTCGCCTGAATGCCGAACCCGCCCCAGATCTCCGCCTGACCGTTGACCAGGACGCCGTTGACCTTCGCCTTGCCCGCATTGATCGGACTGGTCACCCGGTAGATGTTCCGGACGCGACCCTCCAGCGAATTGAAGAAGCTTTGATTGTTGACCGTGGTCGATACGATGTAATTGTCGATCTCGCGGCGATAGAGTTCCAGCGACAGCAAGGCGCCGGCGCGCGGGTAGAATTCGGCGGTCAATTCGTAATTGGTCGATTCATACGGCTTCAGGTTCGGGTTGCCGCCGCCGGCGTCGAACGTCACGTCGTTCTGCGAGATCGAGGCGGCCAGATCCTGATAGCGCGGACGCGAGATCACCTTGGCGACCGCCCCGCGCACGATGATCTGCGGACTGATTTCATAGGCGACGTTCAGCGCAGGCAGGAACTTCAGATAGTCGGTCGAGGTGCTGGTCGGCACCGGAACCGGATTGTCGTTGCCAAGCGTCGGCAGCGACAGCGCGTAATAGGACAGGTCGCGGGTATAGACCATGCGACCGCCCAGGTTGCCGCGCAGGCCGCCCTGGTCGAAATTGACCTGGATATAGCTGGCCGCGGTGCGCTCCTCGACGCGGGTCGTCGCGCCGACCTTGTTGAACTGCGGGGTGTTGATGCTGTTCGCGAGAATGTCGATCACCGACTCGCGCGGCAGGTTCAGGTACTTGGTCGCCGAACCCGAACCGCCCGAGCCGTCGAAGATGCCGTCCGGGGTGGTCAGCGTTTCGACGCCAAGCTGGGTGCCGAGCCGCGACGAAGCCAAGTAGCTGTTCACGCCGCGGGCGTCGATGCGGTTGACGTGGTCGGTGATACGCGCGCCGATCAGCAGTTGCTTGAAGAAGCTGTCACCCAGCGGAACGGTGGCATCGAAGCCGCCGAAGATGTCGCGGTCGGTAGTGACGCTATAATCCAGCCCGCCGATCTGGGCGGCGTTGACCTGTGCGCCGTTCATGTTGAATGGACGGCCCTCGATCGTGACCGGGTTGTTCTGCGGATTGGTGAAGTAATTCGCCGGGTTGGTCAGATCGCCGGTGAAGTTTACCGCCGCCGACGTTGGCGTGATCGCGTAGCTGAACGGCAGTTTTGTCTGCACGTTGAACAGATATTCGGGGTTGCGCCCGCCGCTGGCCTTGCTCCACCCGCCTAGGAACGACACCTTGGCGCCATCGTCGCCTTCCCAATCGGCGAAGAAGTTCAGATTGTCGGTCTTCAGCTTGGTGGCGCGCACCAGCGTGTCGAGCTGTGCATTGCGCTGGCTGGTCGCCGCACCGAACGAGGCGGCGCTGACCAGACCGTTCGAGACCGTCGCCGATTGCAGGTCGGCGCCGCTCCACGCACCCGGGATGGTGTACATCGACTGGCTGTAGTTGTTGTAATTGCCGTCGATGTGCAGGCCATTGAGGGTCAGCGTCAGATTTTCGGCGGGGCGATACTGCACCGTGCCCGAAACGCTGGTGCGTTCGCGCTGTTGCTGGAAATAGGCGTAGTTGATGCCGAACGGCATGCTTGCGGCGGCCAGATCGTTGCGCGTGCCGCCGGAGACGGTCGCTGCCGGATTCTTCAAAACGGCCTGACCGCCCGCATCCCGCACGAGGATCAGGTTGCCGTTGCCGTCCCGCGTCGGATCGCCCTTGGCATCGTTAACGGTCTGGAACAGGCGGCCGTCGGCCTGTTCGTAGCCGAAGAACTCGATGCCGGAGCGGACCAGCTGCTGCTTGTCATAGGTCGCGGCGATGAGGACGCCGAACGTCTCCGCATCGTTGCGCCAGCTGTACAGGCCGGAGCCGCGGATGCTGCCCTTCTCCGACCGGTCGTTGTAGATATAGCCGCCCGACGCGAACAGCGAATTGGCGGCCAGTTCCAGCGGTCGGCGCGTACGCACGATCACCGTGCCGCCCAGGCTGCCGTCTTCGAGCCGTGCCTCCGGCGACTTGTAGACTTCGAGCCGATCGACCAGTTCCGGTGCGAGCAGCGAATAGTTGAAGGTGCGGCTCGACGGATCGTTGTCGTTACCGCCCCAGTCCGCCGAGGCGAGCGCGTGGCCGTCCAGCAGCATCCGGTTCAACGCGGGGTCGGTGCCCAGGATCGCGACCTTCTCGCCTTCGCCGAAGCGTCGATCGATCGACACGCCCGGAATATGCGCGAGCGACTCGGCGACGTTGCGGTCGGGAAACTTCCCGATGTCTTCGGCCGAGATCGAATCGACGACGGCATTGGCGTTGCGCTTCAGCTCGATCGCCTGGCGAAGGCTACCCGCATAACCGGTGACGACGATATCCTCGCCGGCGGTTTCCGCCTCCGGCGCGCCGCTGCCGGGCGCGGTGTTCGCGGGAGGAGCTACGGGCGCTTCCTGTGCCTGCGCTGCGCCGGCAAAGCCGAGCATGGCGGTGGAAACCAGCATCACGTGACGCAAGCGCATATCTGAATCCCCCAAGATGCCCGGATCGTCGGGCGTTATCGTTTATCCGGCCGATGAAGGACTTGCCGCGAGTGCTGCTGTCGTCTCCATCGGTCCTAGACTGGTCTTGTAACCAATCTGAATCAGGACGGACATAGCCCCAGCGCGAAATGTTTCATTCCCGAAAGCGATTTTCACTTTATCTTCCGACTTGTGACTTTTTTGCGACATCTTTGCCGCTCCGCTGCTTCGTTCCGCATCAAGAATAGGGTCGGCAGACGGGTTTGCGCGTTTGCGGCCATAAGCTACGGTTCGTCGGCGTATGGGGATCGCACGCACGATAACGAGTGGGAGGACGTGGATGGCCTTTTCGGACGAGGTGGGACGGTTTCGCGAAGGGAACGCCGCGCCGCTCTACCTCCAGTTGCATCAGGTGATTCGCGAGGCGATCGACGGCGGCATCCTGAACCACGGCGATGCCATTCCCGCCGAACGCGATCTGGCGACCGAATACGACGTGTCGCGCATCACGGTGCGCAAGGCGATCGGCGGCCTGGTCGAGGATGGGCTGCTGACCCGTCGCCGCGGTGCCGGCACGTTCGTCGCCGGACGGGTCGAGAAGAGCTTCTCCAAGCTATCGTCCTTTTCCGAGGACATGGCCGCACGTGGGAAGACGGCGTCGAGCAGCTGGATCAGCCGGGTGGCGAGCACCGTGAACCCGGAGGAGAGCATGGCGCTGGGCCTGTCGCCCGGCGCCCCGGTCTTCCGCTTTCAGCGCATTCGCCACGCCGATGACGAACCGATGGCGTTCGAGATGTCGGCGATCGCCGGCTATTGCCTGCCCTCCGCCGAGGCGGTGGGTGACTCGCTCTACAGCGCGCTGGACAAGGCGGGCAGCCGGCCGGTGCGCGCGTTGCAGCGGTTGCGCGCGGTGCCGTTCGGACCGGAACATGCCAAAATGCTCGGCGTCGACGCCGGTCATGCCGGGTTGTTGATCGAACGCCGCGGGTTTCGGCGCGACGGGCGCGCCGTGGAGTTCACGCGATCCTATTATCGCGGCGACGCCTATGATTTCGTAGCGGAATTGTCCGACCTTTAGCGCGTCCACCCCGGCCATGCGTCCCCGTCCGGACTCACGGCCTGACGCCGGGGAGAGAATACCGCCCTAGCCGCTAGACGGTCAGCGACGTCGTATCGGTCACCAGCAGGTGCAGCATGCCGCCGGCGGGCCGCGCCACGGCGCGGATGCCCAGCCCGGCGAGTGCGGCGTCGTCCACGATGTCGTGGATCAAAGTAACGCGGACCCGGCCGGGATGGAGGGTGGCGGCGCGCACGTTATCGGTCCCGCCCAGCGCCGCGAGCACCGGCGGCGACAAGACCACGGGGGCGTCGGCGGCATCGGCGGCATCGGCGACCTTCGGCGCGGCCGCCGTCACGACGCCGCCGGACGCGAGCGCGTCGCGGATCTCCACGGCCACCACATCGGCGATCGGGCCGAGCACGACCTGCAACGCGGTGGGGGAGGGGCGGATCAGTCCGCGTGCGCCCAGCGTCTTCAGCGCGGCATCGTCCACCGCCGACTGATCGCGGACGTTCAGGCGCAGGCGGGTGGTGCAGGCGCCCACCTCGGTCAGGTTGCCCGCCCCGCCCAGCGCGCGCGCGAACGCTGCGCCGCGCTCTCCGGCTGCCACCGCGACCGGCGTGCCCGCCTCCGCCGGTTCGCGGCCCGGCGTCTTCAGGTCGAAGCGCGCGATGAAGAACCGGAACAACCCGTAATAGAGCGCGGCGTAGACGAGGCCGACCGGCAGCAGCAGCAGTGGACGGGTGGCGCGGTTGAAGTTCAGGACATAGTCGAGCAGCCCCGCGGAAAAGCCGAAGCCGAGCTTGACGCCCAGCGCGTTCATCAGCGCCATCGACACGCCGGTCAGTACGGCATGGACCGCGTACAGCACCGGGGCGAGGAACATGAAGCTGAACTCGATCGGCTCGGTCACGCCGGTCAGCGCGGAGGTGAGTGCCAGGCTGAACAGCATGCCGCCGATCGCCTTGCGCCGGTCGGGCAGCGCCGCATGGTACATCGCGAGGCAGGCGGCGGGCAGGCCGAACATCATCACCGGGAAGAAACCCGCCATGAACGGCCCGGCCGTGGGATCGCCCGCGAAGAAGCGCCGCAGGTCGCCGGTGGTGCCGTGATAGTCGCCCATCACGAACCACACGATGTTGTTGAGCAGATGGTGCAATCCGGTGACGAGCAGCAGGCGGTTGAGCAGCCCGAACAGGAACAGTCCCGCGCCACCCGAGGCGGCGATGCCGTAGCTCAGCCGGTCGATGCCGCTGGCGATCGCGGCGAAGCCGGTGCCGATCAGCACGGCCAGCACCAGCCCGGCGATGCCGCTGACGATCGGAACGAAGCGCCGCCCTCCGAAGAAGGCAAGATATTCGGGCAGCTTCATCGTCGAGAAACGGTTGTAGAACAGCCCCCCGACCAGCCCGGAGATGATGCCGGCGGGCACGTCGAGCCGCGTGATCGCCTTTGCCTTCCACGCCGCGATCGCCAGTTCGGCGGCGGGGCCGCTCAGCCCCGCGCCCGTCTCCGGCGGGACGATGAGCAGCACCTTGGCCGCCTCGGTCGCGACCAGAAAGCAGATCACGCCGGCAAGGCACGCCGCGCCGTTGCCGTCGCGCGCGAAACCGGTCGCGACGCCGATCGCGAACAACAGGCCGAGGTGTGAGAAGATCGCGTCGCCCGCGGCGCTGACGAACGCGATGTCGAGCAGGTCGGGCTGACCGAGCCGCAGCAACAGGCCGGCGATCGGCAGCACCGCGATCGGCAGCATCAACGCGCGGCCCAGCGGCTGGAGCGCGCCCAGAATATTCTTCATCGCGCAAACTCCCGTGCGAGGCGTCGGACCGAAGCGGCGTCCGGGCAGGCCAGCGCCGCGCGGGCGTGGTCGCGGGCCGCCGCCAAATCGAGATCGCGGACCAGTGACTTGATCTCGGGCACCACCGCCGGCGCGACCGACAGTTCGGTGACGCCCAGACCCAGCAGGATCGGCACCGCCAGCGGATCGGAGGCCAGGCTGCCGCACACGCCGGTCCAGCGCCCGCGCACCGCGCCGCCGCGCACCGTTTCACCGATCAGCCGCAGCACGGCCGGATGCAGGCCGTCGAGCGCACCGGCGACCGCCGCGTTCCCGCGGTCCATCGCCAGCGTATATTGCGTCAGGTCGTTGGTGCCGATCGACAGGAAATCGGCCTCCACGGCAAGCAGGTCCGCGCCGATCGCGGCAGCCGGCGTCTCGACCATCACGCCCAGTTCGACGTCGCGCGCGCCGCCGGTCAGCCGGTCGAGCACCGCGCGGACCCGCAGCAATTCGTCGACCCCGGCGATCATCGGCACCATGATCCGGCAGCGGCCGAGCGGGCGCACCGCAAGGATCGCGCGCAATTGATCCTCCAGGATGTGCGGATGCGCGAGCACCACGCGCACCCCGCGCAGGCCCAGCGCCGGATTTTCCTCACCCTCGATCGGCAGATAACGGGCCGGCTTGTCGCCGCCGATATCCAGCAGCCGTACGATCAGCGGGCGGCCATCCAGCGCGTCGACCACCGCCTGATAGTCGGCGGTCTGTTCGGCGACGTCGGGGGCGGTGTCGCGATCCAGGAACAGCAATTCGGTGCGCAGCAGGCCGCAGCCCTCTGCGCCGTTGCGAACCGCGACCTCGGCATCGGCGGGCGAGCCGCAGTTCGCGAACAATTCGATGCGCGTGCCGTCGGCGGTGCGGCATTCCTCTGCTGCACGGGAGAGCGCGTCCGCACGGCGGGTGGCCGCGGTGGCGATCCGCGCCTGCGCATCGGCCAGCGTGGCGGCGTCCGGCGCGGCATGGAACAGGCCGGCGCCGGCGTCGAGGATCACCTGCGCGCCCACCGCTGCTCCGTTCAGGGCTTCGCCAAGCGCCACGAGCATCGGCACGCCGCGCGCGGCGGCCATGATCGCGACGTGCGAGGTCGGCCCACCACGGACCACCGCCACCCCGGCGAGACGATCCACGTCGAGCGCCATGAATTGGGACGGCAGCAGGTCGTCGGCGACGAGGATCGCGCCGTGCGGCAACGCCATGACGCTGTCCTCGACACCCATCAGCCGGCCGATCAGCTGGCGTTCGAGGTCGCGCATGTCGTCGGCGCGTTCGGCCAGCCGCGGATCGCCACCGGCACGCAGCGCATCGGCCTGCGGGCGGATCGCGGCACGCCACGCGAAGGCGGCGCTATGCCCGCGTGCGATCGTGGCACGCGCGGCATCGAGCAGCGCGTCGTCGCCCAGCATCGCGCCATGCGCATCGAGGATCGCGCGCATCGGGCCGCGCGCGGCGGCGGCCTTCGCGGTCAGATCGGCCGAAAGGTCGGCACAGGCCGCGGCGAAGGCGGCTTCTTCGGCGGCGATCCCGCACCCGTCCCGGGGCACGTCGAGATCCTGCACGTCCCAGCGTGCGACCGGCCCGATCGCCAGCCCCGGGGCCGCGGTGACCCCGGCGATCGCGCCAGCGGGCAGGGTGTCGGGAAGTCGGGGCGGCGCAGAGGGAGGCGGAGCCTGGCGGGCAGGGGCGGCGGGCTCCTCCTCGATGCCGTGCAGGATCAGCTCGGCGACGGCTGCGACGGCGGCGTCGGCGTCGGTGCCGGTCGCGGTGATCGTCAGCCGGTCGTGCTGCGCGACGATCAGCGACAGCAGCCCGATGGGACTGGTCGCGCCGACCGGCGTGCCGCCCTTGTCCAGCGTGATGGCGGCATCGAAGCGCCGCGCCGTTTCCGCGATCCGCGCGGCAGGGCGGGCGTGGATGCCGTGGGGCAGCGGCACGACGATCGTGCGCGTGGCCGAAGGGCCGTCGACGGCCGATCGCGTGGCGGCGGCACCGCGCGCCGTCAGCGTCATGAACGTATCGCCGATGGCGACGATGCCCGGCGCAATCCGCGTGTCGATGGCGAACGCCTCTGCATTCGTGACGACGATCGGGGTCACCGCCGCCCGCGCCTCGCGCACGATCAGGTCGAGATCGAAGCGGATCAGCGGCTGGCCCCGGGTCACCTGCTCACCCGCGGCCACCAGCATCTCGAACCCGCGCCCACCCAGCGTCACCGTGTCCAGCCCGATGTGGATCAGCAGTTCGGCGCCTTCCGGCGTGACCAGCGTGATCGCATGACCGGTCGGCTGCACCGTCCGAACGTGCGCGTCACACGGGGCGACCAGCACGTCGCCGGTGGGATCGATCGCCAGCCCGTCGCCCAGCATCCGCTCCGCGAACACCGCGTCCGGCACCTCGTCCAAGGGTGCGGCCCAGCCCGCGAGCGGTGCGGTCAACGAGAGGATGGCCATGGCAGCTCCGAACGAAGGAAGGTCAGGCGACCGGCTGTCCGCCGATCCAGGTGCTTGCGGGATGCAGGTCGGCGGTCAGGATCGCCCAGTCGGCACGCTTGCCTACCGAGAGCGTCCCGCGCTCGTCCGACAGGCCCAGGAACGCCGCCGGGCTGGTCGCCGCGAGCCCCGCCGCCAGCTCGGGCGTCAGGCCCAGCCGATGTACGGCGTTGCGCACCGCGCCCGCCATGTCGAGGTCCGATCCGGCCAGCGTTCCGTCCGCACCGACGCAGCGACCGTCCTCGACGCGGATCGGCTTGCCCTGCAGCACGAAATCCTTCTGCGCCGCGCCGACGCACGGCATCGCATCCGACACCAGCATGAAACGGTCGACCGGGCGTGCACGCAGCGCGATCCGCAGCGCGGCATCGTCGACGTGGAAGCCGTCGACGATGATTCCGCACCACGCATCGGCATTGTCGAGCGCCGCGCCGACGACGCCGGGGGCGCGGTGGACCAGCGGCGACATGGCGTTGAACAGATGCGTGACGCCGGTCGCACCCGCGGCGAAGGCGCCGCTGGCGGTCGCGTAATCGGCGTCGGTATGGCCAAGGCACACCCGTACGCCCGCCGCGACCAGCGCGGCGATCTGCGCCGTCGTGACGCGTTCGGGCGCCAGCGTCACCATCACGCGCCCGCGCCGCGGACGGGTGAGCAGCGCCAGCAATTCATCGTCGAGCGGGCGAAAGCGCGCGGGATCGTGGATGCCCTTGCGCGATACCGCGATCACCGGACCTTCGACATGGATGCCGACGACGCCGGGCACGCCCGCTTCGATCGCCGCGTCCACCGCGTCCAGCCCGCGCGCGATGACGTCGGGCGTGTCGCTGATGAGCGTCGGCATGGTCGCGGTCGTGCCGTAACGGGCATGCGCGGCGGCAATCGTGGCAAGCCCGTCGACGGTGGGCGTGTCGTTGAACAGCACGCCTCCGCCGCCGTTCACCTGCGTATCGACGAAACCCGGCATCACCCAGCCGCCGTCGAGATCGACCGCGCCGTTGACGCCGTCCGCTTCGGGCGTGATCGATGCGATCAGTTCATTCTCGACGGCGATCGTCGCGGCGGACGACACCCCGTCGGGCGTGACGATATGGCCGTTGGTGAAGCGGTGCAGCGTCATAGCGTGCGGGTGACCTTGCTCAGGTGGCGGGGCGAATCGGGGTCCAGCCCGCGCGCGACCGATAGCGCGTTGGCCATGCGATAGAAGCTCTGGATCGTCAGGATCGGTTCGATCGCGGGATGATCCGCCAGCGCGGGCGGGCTGCCCCCGCCATCCGCGCGCGCATCGGCCAGCGCCACGCGCGCGCCGCGCCCGGCGAACTCCGCCGCGGCCTCTCGCACGCCGTCGCCGATCGCGTCGGAAGTCGCGAAGGCGAGCAAGGGGAAGCCCTCGTTCACGATCGCCATCGGGCCATGACGGACCTCGGCGGCGCTGAACGCCTCGGCGTGGAGCGCGCAGGTTTCCTTCAGCTTCAGTGCCGCTTCCTGCGCGATGCCGTAGCCAAGCCCGCGCCCGATCACGAACAGGTTGTTCGCGTCGCGCAGCATCGCGACCACTTCGCTCCAGTCGAGCGTCCATGCGGTCGCAAGCCGCTCCGGCAGGCGGGCCACCGCGTGGCCCAACGCCTCGTCGCCGGACCATTCGGCGACCAGCAACGCCAAGGCAGCCAGCGCGGTGATGTAGGATTTGGTCGCCGCAACCGACTTTTCCGGCCCTGCCATCAGCGGTACCAGCGTGTCGGCGGCGTCGGCCAGCGGAGAAGTCGCGTCGTTGACCAGCGCGACGATCCGCGCGCCCGCCGCCTTCTGCGCCGCGACGGTCGCCAGCAGATCCGGGCTGCGTCCGCTTTGCGAGATGGCGATGCACAGCGGTGCGGCCGGGGTGGTGACCGCCGAACCGTACACCGACGCCACCGACGGCGCGGCGGAAGCCACCGGCACGCCGACGAACGTCTCGATCAGATATTTGCCATAGGTCGCGGCGTGGTCGGACGATCCGCGCGCGCAGGTGACGACGACGGCGGGAGGATCGGCGCGCAGCTCCCGCGCCAGCGCGGTGAGCGTGTCGCGGTTCGCCGCGATCATGCGCGCGACCGCGGCGGCGGATTCGCCAGCCTCGGTGAACATCAACGTCTGGTCGGCGATCACGGGCATGATGAACTGCGGCTCCTGAAATGGTGCGGACATGATGCCCCGCTCGCTGGGCGAGGATTAAGTCCTAGATTGGTATTGTTCAAGTCCGCTCGTCGGATAGCATCGCCGCGAGGTCCGCGACGACCCGGACATCGGTGATCTTCGCCGTCGACGCGCCAAAGCCGAAGCGGACCAGCGCCGGGTTCTGCTCCGCCGTGGCGCGGCGGCACGAGGCGTGCACCTCGCGCACCCCGCTCGTCAGGATCGCGGGCAGCGTCGCTGGCGATACGCCGCTGCCAGCCAGCACGATGATCTCGTCACCGGCACGTTCGACCAGCCGGGCCAGCATCGCGAGTGCGTCGGCGGCCCGGGGCATCCCGCCCGAGGTGAGGATCCGGTCGAAGCCGAGCGCCACCGCGATTTCGAGCGCCGCCGGCAGGTCGGGGGTAAGGTCGAAGGCGCGGTGCAGCGTCAGTGACAGCGGTCGACCGCGTGCCGCGCCGAGATCGCGGGCAAGCGCGATCCATGCGGCGAGCGTCGCCGCGTCGAGCGCTCCATCGGCCGTGCTCGCGCCGATCACCACGCCGGCCAATCCGGCCTCCGCCGCGGTGCGGATGTCGTCTGCCACCAGCGCGCGCTCGGCCGCATCATAGACGAAGCCACCGGCCCGCGGACGGGCGAGCAGGTGGACCGGCACCGGCGCCAACGCCGCCGCACGCACCAGCGAGGCGGGTGGGGTCAGCCCGCCGACATCCAGCGCGGCGCATAATTCGATGCGATCCGCGCCACCCGCAACCGCCGCGGCGATGCCGCGCGGATCCTCGACGCAGACCTCGAGCAGGCGACGGTTCATGCGCGGAACAGCGCCGGTGCGGGGCGGACGGTGGTGCGGCCGGCCGCATCGGTGACGGCATAGCTGAAGCCGGGCAGGAGGCAGAACGCCCCCACATTTCCGCGTGGATCGAGCGCGAGGAAGCCGACCTGCACGCCCTTTATCGCCGCGCCGCGCAGGTGCGCGATATGGCGCACCACCTCTTCGCATGCCTTTTGCGGCGACATGCCGGCGCGCATCGACGCGACGACGCGGGCGGTGCCCGACACGCGCGTCACCTCCTCGCCCAGCCCGGTCGACGTCGCACCGCCGACACCGCGCTCCACGTACAGGCCCGCGCCCACCTGCGGTGAATCGCCGATCCGCCCGCGCATCTTGAACGCCATGCCGGAGGTCGTGCACGCGCCCGCCATCCGTCCGCCGGCATCGCGCGCCAACAAGCCGATGGTGTCGTGATCCAGTGCGCCGCCGGGCGTGACGTGACGCCGGCTGCCATAGGTGCCCGTCTCGCTGTTCGCGACCGGCTGGTATTGCGCGGTCTTGAGCCATTCGCGCCACGCGCGTTCGGCGTCGGGCGTGAGCAGGTTCTCCCTGGCGAACCCCTGATCGCGGGCGAAGCGGGTCGCGCCTTCGCCAGCCAGCATGGTGTGCGGCGTGCGCTCCATGACGCGGCGCGCGACCGAGATGGCGTGGATCGTGTCTTCCAGCGCGGCGACCGCGCCGACCCCGCCGTTGTCGTCCATGATGACCGCGTCCAGCGTGACATGTCCGTCACGGTCGGGATAGCCGCCGTAGCCGACCGAATGGTTGGCGGGATCGGCCTCCGGCACCTTCGCGCCCGCTTCGACCGCGTCGATCAGGGTGGCGCCCGCCTTCATCGCGGCGAATGCGGCGTCATTGGCAGCGGCGCCAAAATCCCATGTCGAAACGATCAGCGCCGCATCGGCCGGTGCCGCACGCGCCATGACCGGCGCCGACGCCCCCAGCGCGGCCAGTCCGGTCATCACCGAACGTCGATTCGTCATGCGATCCCTCCACCCTTGTCGTGTCGTCGGCTACCATGCACGTCCTACCGCCGGTCGCAACGCAAACATGCATTGGTTATGTAGTTGGTTCTATTAAGGTATTGACGATAGCCAGGCTGTCATCCAACCGTAAAGGAAGAAACGACAACACATTCAAGTATGTACGGGAGCGGTCGATGACATTCCTCAGTCACAGCGTATCAGTGACGGCACTGGCGGGGGCCATGCTGTTTGCGGCACCCGCGCTCGCGCAACAGGCGGCTCCGGGGGATACCGACGCCGCAGCGCAGCGCGCGGCCGCGATCCAGGCGGAGCCGGACCAGACGCCCGCCGCCACGGGCGACATCGTGGTCACCGGATCGCGCATCCAGCGCCCCAACGTCGCGTCGGCTGCGCCGATCACATCGGTCACGGCGCAGGACATTCGTGCGCAGGCGCCGCTGAACGTCGAGGAAGTGCTGAACCGCCTGCCGCAGATCGCCCCCGACAGTCAGCAGAATTATCAGGATTCCGACGGTCGCCAGCGCATCAAGCTGCGCAGCCTCGGGTTTGAGCGCACGCTGGTGCTGATCGACGGCAAGCGGCTGGGCACGCAGAACGGGCAGGACACGGGCATCATCCCGCCGTCGTTGCTGGAGCGGGTCGACGTGCTGACCGGCGGTGCGTCGTCGGTCTACGGTTCCGATGCGGTTGCCGGCGTCGTGAACTTCATCCTGCGCCCCAGCTTCGAGGGGGTTCGCGTCGACGGCAATTACAGCTTCTACAATCACCAGAACAAGGGCACGACCGCGGGCGACGTTGCGCGCGCCGCGGGCGTCACGCCGGTGCGCGGGCTGACCAATGACGGCGGGCGCAGCGACCTGACGCTGACCGCGGGCAAGAAGCTGTTCGACGACAAGCTGAGCCTGATGGGCTTCGTCAATTACCGCCAGGCCAATTTCGTCCCCTATAACGCGCGCTCGACTTCCGCGTGCGAGGTGCAGCAGCCGGTGATCGACGGGCCGTTGTCGTGCACGGTCTCCACCTACGCTCCGGGCGGCTACGTGCGGCCGGGCAACGCCTCCGTCGGCTCGATCGCGCAGCCGGAGTTCATCAACAATCCCGACGGCACGCGCGGTTTCGTCCCGTACGGCCAGGGATCGAGCAACGTGTTCGACCGCCGCGGCTATCCGTTGCAGCGCGATATGGAGCGTGTGAACGCAGGCGGCTTCGCCACGTTGACGCTGGCCCCGGAACTGGAACTGTACGGCTCCGCGATCTGGTTCAAGGATACGTCGAACAATCGTTATCCGACCCGCATCCTCAGCTCCACCAGCTACGGCGACCAGCCGTTCCAGGTCAATTGCGACAATCCGTTCCTGTCGGGATCGCAGGCGGGCGCGCTGTGCGGCCCGGCGGCGGGTACGTCGGCGCTGGTGCCGCTGGACGTGCGCTACGGCTTCAACAACCTGCCCTATACCCTCGACCAATATGTCAACCGCGGCATCCGTGCGGTGGCCGGCGTGCGCGGCAAGGTGGGCACGGCATGGACCTATGACGTAGGCGGCGTGTACGCCCGCAACCAGCAGGACGTGGCGTACGGCGACATCCCCGACTTCAACCGCGTCAACAACGCGCTGAACGTCGTCAACGTCGGCGGCACGCCGACCTGCGTTTCGGTGGTCAACGGCACCGATCCCGCCTGCCGCCCGCTCGATGCGTTCCGCGCGGGCAACGACGGCAGCGTGCTGAACTACCTGCTGGCGGGCAATCGCGCCCGCACCCGCGGCGTCGGCACCCTGTGGGACGTCACGGCCAACATGACCGGGGATCTCGGCGAATACGGCATCACCTCGCCGTTCGCGAACGACGGCGTCGCGGTCGCGCTGGGCGCGGAATATCGCAAGGACAGCTATCGCTCCTCCGCGAACGAGCGCTTTCGCGAACTGAACGCCGGCGAGAATTTCAATGCGTCGCAGGACGTGTGGGAATCGAACATCGAGGTTCAGGCCCCGCTGGTGCAGGAGAAGCCCTTCGCGCACCTGTTGCAGGCCAATGGCGGCTTCCGCGTGTCCAAGTACAGCACCAACCCGGACACGTTCACGACGTGGAAGGCAGAGGGGCTGTGGGCACCAGTCCGCGACCTGACGTTCCGCGCCAGCTTCAACAAGGCGCAACGCGCGCCGACCGTGGTCGAGATCAGCCAGGCGACCAACATCAGCTTCGCGCAGCAGGGTGGCACGCGCGGCGACTTCTGCGCGCCGACCCGCAACCCGGACGGGTCGTTCGGCGCCCCGGCGGCGTCGATCGACGTCTGCCGCGCGACCGGCCTGGCGGACTCGCTGTACGGCAGCCCGACCTTGCTGTGCCCCGGCGACAACCAGTGCACGGTGCGCTCCGGCGGATTCACCGCCGATCCGGAAACCGCCTACACCCAGACCTACGGCGTCGTCGTGCGGCCCAGCTTCATTCCGGGCCTGACCTTCTCGGTCGATTACTACCGGATCAAGATCGACAATTCGCTCGGCTATAACGACGACAATTATTACCTCGACGGCTGTCTGCGGTCCGGCGGTGATCCGTTCTTCTGTTCGGGCATCGTTCGCTCGGCCGACGGGACGCTCGACTCGCCCGCGGCCGGCAGCCCGACCGACGGCTTCATCCGCCGCGGCACCACCAATTATTACCGCTCGATCTCGCGCGGGTGGGATTTCCAGGCGCAATACACGATCAACACCAATGCCGCGGGTCGCTTCGACCTGGGGTTCAACGGATCGCTGACGTCGTTCGCGGGCGGCCAGGACTCGCCGATCCAGCCGGAACGCAATTGCGCCGGCTATTATGGCAACGGATGCGGGCAGTTGATCCCGAAATGGTCGCATGGCCTGCGTGGTACGTGGACGTCGCCGGACGACTTCTTCAACGCCTCGCTCAACTGGCGTCACGTCGGTTCGCTGACCAACGCCAACAACTCGGGCGATGCGGCGATCGGCGGCACGCCGGATCGTGAACAGAGCACCTACTACCGGGTCGATCCGATGGACTATTTCGATCTGGCGTTGACCTTCAACCTGACCCGCCAGTTCGCGCTGCGGTTGATCGCGAACAACGTGCTCGACAAGGTCGCGCCGTTCGTGCCCAATTCGTACAATATCGCGCTGGCGCGCAACAACACGATCCCGCAGCGTTACGACCCGCTGGGCCGTCAGATCGCCATCGGGGCGACGGTCAACTTCTGATCCGAAGAAAAGGCCGCGGGCGGGGTGCCCGCGGCCTTTGTCGCCGTATGTGATCACCCGTTATCGGGGATATGCCGCCCTATCGTTGCGGCGCGCGGCGCGCGAGGACCGCCACCATCACCAATGTGGCCAGCGCCCCGATCGCGCCAACGCCGATCACCATCAAGCTCGGTCCGTCCATCATCCTCTCCCTGCCGCCTTGGTGGCGACTTTTCATTTCAGGAGTGGAAGAGTGGACCGGCGCGGTCGCCGCCGCAACAACATTGTTGCGGCGGGATGGAGCATGGGTGGTGCGGGCTATTCCAGATCGCTTTCGCTCACCACGATCGGGACTGCATCGGCGTTGCGTGCCAGCGCCGACAACGCAGCCTCGATGATCGTGTCGGAGAAGCGGTTGAACGTGTCGATCGCGTCGCCATCCGGCTCGTCGCCGCTCAGCGCCTCCAGCACGTCATACTGGACCGCGAATTCGTATTCGTCGCCATCGGCCTCGGCGTTGAACTCCACTTGCCGCTCGTCGATGTTGTCGAGCAGGGTGCTGTTGTCGATGTCGAGCCGGTCGGCCGCCATGGCATGTGTCCTTCATCAGTTGTCGATCACGGAGAAAACGGGAAGCGCGATGAGGTTCCGCGCCTCGTCGTGATAACCGTCAAGCGCCGCATGTTAACCATGTCGTCGCGCCACACGCACATCTGGTCGCAGCACGGATGGTGGCGACGCCGGCAATGGACCAGCCGTGCCATGACAGGGGAACGGCGCAACGCGACGATGTCGTTGACGCCAGAGGGAGAAAGTTCATGCGTTATCGTTCGGTCATGGTCGCGGCATGCGGCATGTTGATGCTCGGCGCCTGCGCCAAAAAGGCACCGCCGGCACCGCTGCCGCCCCCGCCGCCCCCCGGTGCGGTCGCCGGCAGCGCCGCGGCCGACCGTGATGGCGACGGAATCGTCGACGGTTACTACACGTCCGACGGCATCTATCACCCCTATGCCCCGCCGGCGCCGCCGCCCCCGCCGCCCGCACCGACTCGCCGCGGCGAACGAGGCTGATGGCAGAAGGAGAGGAAGGGCGGCGTCGTCGCCCTTCCACCCGATCGTTGATGCTGGCCGTGCTGATGCTGGCGGTGCCGCTTGCGCCGGCGATGGCCACGCGCAAGCCGGCCAAGCCCGCCAAGCCACGCGTCGACCCAGCACGCGCCGCGCGTGAGCGCGCGGTCGCCACCGCGATCCGCAGCAACGCCGGCGGCTGGATGGCGAGGGTCTATGCCGATCGTGGTTATCGGGCGCTGTGGGCGCCCGACGGCCGGATCGGTCCCGCCGCCGATACGCTGCTGCGGCATCTGGGCAGTGCCGATCTCGACGCCCTCGATCCATCTTCCTACGACGTGCCGAAGCTGCGCGAGCGGATCGCGGCGGCGCGTGGCGGCGATCCGACGGCGGTGGCAAAGGCGGAACTGGCGTTGTCCGATTCGTTCGTCCGCTACGTCCGGGATCAGCGCCGGCCGCGTAATGTCGGGATGATCTGGGCCGACCCGGCGTTGAAGGCGAAGCGGCCTAAGCCCGAGGCGGTGCTGCGTGCGGCCAGCTTCCCGACATCGTTCGCCAAGTACGTCAGCGACATGGCCTGGATGAGTCCGCGCTACGTGGAGCTTCGCGCGTTGTCGACGCAGGCGCGCAGCGGCGGGATCGCACCCGCGGCGCTGGCCCGATTGCGGCGCAATCTCGATCGTGCGCGCATCCTGCCGGGACCATGGACCCGGCATGTCGAGGTCGATGCTTCCTCCGGTCGGCTGTGGTTCTATGAGCGCGGGGTGCCGAAGGGCGAGATGCGCGTCGTGGTGGGCACGCGCGAAACGCAGACGCCGATGCTGGCGGGCACGCTGCAATGGGCGATCGTCAATCCGTACTGGAACGTACCGGATTATCTGGTGAAGAAGAATATCGCGACCAAGGTGCTGGGCGGGCGCACGCTGGCGTCGCTCAAGATGGAGGCGCTGAGCGACTGGAGCGACAACGCGCGCCCCGTCCCCGCCGACACGATCGACTGGCGTGCGGTAGCTGCGGGAAAGCGTGACTTGCGGCTGCGCGAGCTGCCGGGTCCGTCGAACTCGATGGGCAAGGTCAAATTCCTCTTTCCCAACCAGGAGGGGATCTACCTTCACGACACGCCCAATCGCGCGCTCCTGAAAAAGGACGATCGCCATTTCAGCAACGGCTGCATCCGGCTGGAGGATGCGCCGCGGCTGGCGCGATGGCTGATGGGCAAGCCGCTGCGTCCCGGCACGAAGCCCGAGCAGGCGGTGGCCCTGTCGGTGCCGACGCCGGTGTACCTGACCTATCTGACCGCGACCGGCGGACCGACGCGACTGGCGTTTCGCAACGACGTCTACGGTCGGGACGGTTGAGCCGGGTCCAGCGCGGGGACACGGCGCGCCGCGTCGACGGGATCGATCCCGGGACGCGGCGCGGCGGGCAGTCGTTCGTCACCCCGCATGGCACGGCCGGCCTTCTGGATCGCCTCGACCAGGCGTGGATAGATCCCGCACCGGCAGATGTTGGTGATCGTCGCGCGGATCGCCGCTTCGCCGGGCGCGGGATCGTGCTTCAATAGCGCAGCGGCAGCCATGGTGATGCCCGGGATGCAGTAACCGCATTGTGGAACGTTGTCGGCGATCAACGCCAGTTGCACCGGATGTCCGCGATCGCGCGACAGCCCCTCGATCGTGGTGACGAACGCGCCCTCCGCCGCCTTTAGCGTCAACTGGCACGATCGTACCGCCCGTCCGTCGACATCCACCGTGCACGCCCCGCAACTGCCTGTGCCGCAGCCGTATTTGGTGCCGGTCAGGTTGGACGCGTCGCGCAAGGCCCATAGCAGCGGTGTGTCCGGGGCCATGCGGTATTCGACGGCCTCGTTGTTGACGGTCAGGCGGGTCATGCCGCCGTGCTAGGGTGCGGGCGCCATCGCGACAAGCGTGATGGTCAAGTGTCGCGGCGACGATAGGCGTGTTGGACGTTGTTGATCCATCCTGCGCTCGCCTTCGTCCCGGCGGTGCCGCGTTCGCGTGGTCGGCGCGCCTCCGCCAGGTCGATCACGCCGTCGCTGAAATGCAGCCCCGCCAGCGTCGGCGAGGTCCACATCACCTCCGCCGACAACGCGACCAGCGAACCCATCGTCACCCCGATCCGGTTACCTTTCTGAAGCTCGCCCGGATTGTCGACGCAGGCACCCGTCGCGGACAGGTTGCGCACCCGCACCTCGACCGAACGCTCGCCATGCTCGATCCGCGCGTAGAGGATGACGCTGCTGCGCGGCTCGCGAGGCGGAGAATCAGACATCATCACCCCGATAGCATGCCGTGACGCGCAGGCAATTACCTCTGCGAGCATCCCGTTGATTGTCTTAAAAGGAGAAAATGGTTGATTTGGGTCAGTGCGGTTGCCAGCGGGCGCGCGGGTACCATATTGATCGACGATGGATCCGCAACCAGCGCCGGAGAGCGCGATACTTCCGGCAGGCGCGGAACTCACGCCTTGCGACCGCGAACCCATCCACCTGTCGGGCGCGGTCCAGCCTCACGGAATCCTGCTCGTCGCCGATCCGCGGACCATGCGCGTCGTGGCGGGGGCCGGCCCGATCGAGGACGCGCTTCGGGCTGATTGGCTCGGGGAGGATCTGTCGCTTCTGCTCGGGCAGGACGTCGCGGGGCTCACCGATGCCGCGCCGGTGGGGCCGGGTGGCACGGTGTTGGCCGAGCCGGTCGCCGGGCACGACGTGGCGCTGCATCGCGCCGGCCCGTGGCTGATCGCCGAACTGGAGCGGGTCGGGGAGGCACCACGGTCGGTCGCGGGGATGCTCGGCTGGCTGGACGCGATCACGGCCGGGTTCGAGCGCGCCGGTACGCTGAAGGCGCTGTGCGAGCGCGCCGCCTCGGCGTTTCGTACGCTGACCGGCTTCGACCGGGTCATGATCTACCGCTTCCTCGACGATGAGGCGGGGTGCGTCGTGGGCGAGGACCGGGCGCCCACGCTGTCGTCGTTCCTGCACCATCATTTCCCCGCCACCGATATTCCGCGACAGGCGCGCGCGCTGTACGTCCGCAACCGCACCCGTGTGATCCCCGACGTCCACTACGTGCCGGCACCGCTACGCCCCGCCGGGTTCGAAGGGGTCGACCTGAGCGACGTCGCGATCCGCAGCGTCTCACCGGTGCACGTTGAATACCTGCGCAACATGGGCGTGGAAGCGTCTGCGTCGATCTCGATCGTGAAGGACGGATTGTTGTGGGGGCTGGTGGCGTGCCACCACATGACCCCCCGCACGCTGTCGCGCAGCATCCGTGCGGCCGCCGCGGCGATGGCCGGCGCGCTGGCGCGGCAGATCCTGGCGAAGGAGGAGGCGGAGGCCTATCGCAGCCGCCTTACACTGCGCAGCGATGAAGATGCGTTGCGCCCGTTGCTGTTTCAGGACGGCGATCCGCTGAAGATCCTTGGGCAACGTGCCGACGATGTACGCCGCATGCTCGACGCCGACGGGCTGGTGTTGATCCGCGGCGCGGCGGTGACCGGCAGCGGCGTGGTGCCGGCGGCGGAGGATGTGCTCGATCTGGTGCAGGCGCTGTCGCTGCGCGAGGATGCGTTGCCGTTCGTGACCCGCGAACTGGCGACGGAATGGAACGGCGCGGGCAGCTTCGGTGCGATCACCGGCGTGCTCGCGCTGCGCCTTGATGATCGCCACCTGTTGATGTGGCTGCGGGTCGAACAGATCGAGGAGATCGAGTGGGCGGGCAATCCGCACAAGGCGGTGCCGCTCGAACCCGGCGCCACGCTGCATCCGCGGGCGTCGTTCGAATCGTGGCATGAAACGGTCCGTGGCCGGGCGCGTCGCTGGACGCTGGAGCAGGTGGAGGGGGCGAGCCGGCTGCGCCGCCTGCTGCGGGAGGCGCGGGCCTCGAACGAGCTGCGCCGGCTGAACCAGGAACTGGAGCGGGCCAGCGTCGAGAAGGACGCACTGCTGGCGCAGAAGGATCTGCTGATGCGCGAGGTCGATCACCGCGTGCAGAACAGCCTGCAGCTGGTGTCGTCGTTCCTGGCGATCCAGGCACGGGATGCCGGGCCGGGGGTAGTGGCCGACCAGCTGCGCGAGGCGCGGTCGCGGCTGTCGGCGGTCGCGTTGGTCCACCGCCGCCTGTATCGCGAGGATCAGATCGAGACGATCGATCTCAGCCGCTATCTCAGCGAATTGCTCGACGATATGAAGGCGTCCTTGGGCGACGAATGGGGAAGGTGCATGACGCTCGCGCTCGCGCCGGTGCTGATCCCCACCGATCGGGCGGTGAACATCGGGCTGATCGCCGCGGAGCTGGTCATCAACGCCACCAAATACGCCTATCCCGATCGGGACGGCGGGCCGATCGAGATCACGCTGGAGCAATATCGCAACCGGCTTCGGCTGATCGTCGCCGATCAGGGGGTGGGCAAGACCAACGAAGGCGAAGGGTTCGGCAGCCGCATGATGCGCGCGGTGGTCCAGCGGATCGACGGGCAGGTCGAATATCTGGACAATGACCCCGGCGTGCGGGCGGTACTGAGCGCGCCGATCGAGGCGGATTGAGCCGTTACGCGCCGCCGCCGGCTGCGGCGGCGTAAAGCGCGAACGTCGCCAGCGCGCCAGACACCATGCGCGCGTTCCAGTCGGCATCCCGCCCAGTCGCCGCCGCATCCAGCGCGGCGCGGATCGCCCGCCATTGGCCGGGTGCGTGGACCGCGCCCAGATAGGCGCGGGGCATGCCCTCCGGCACCTGCCGCGCGAGCAACGCGCCGCCCAGCCGCGACCCCTCGACCACGTACAGCACGCCCCACCGGCTGGCCGCGTCGTCCCCAATCGGAAAAGGCAGCGGATCGGGCATCGCCATCCCCAGCGTGCCGAGATCGTCGGCGAGCAACGACGTTCGCGTCGGCAGGGTGAGCGCGAACGGCAGCGCCGCCATCGCCCGTTCGGCGGCCGGCAACGCGAGCGCATGCGCCCGCAGGAAGGCGCGATACGCCGCGGGGGCGGACAGGTCGTGCCCGCCGAACGCCGCATCGACCCGTTCGTGCGCCGCACCCGTCGCGTCGCGCAGCATCGTCATCGCCGTCATCGCGGTCAGTCCAGTCCGCGTTCCAGAAAGCGCTCCGCCACCGCGCAGTGCATCGCCACGCCGGTCGCCATCACCTGTTCGTCGATGGTCATGCGCGTGTTGTGCAGCGGCGGGTTGGTGCGCCAGTCGCTGCCCGGCGCGGCGACGCCCAGGAACGCCAGCGCACCCGGCACCTCGCGCAACACATAGCTGAAATCCTCGCCCCCCATGATCGGGGCTGGCATCGTCGTCCATCCCGCCGCACCCGGCACCTCCGCAGCCAGTTCGCGCATCACGCGCGTGGCGCGCGGATCGTTCATCGTCACCGGATAGCCTTCGTCGATCGACGTGTCCGCGACGCACCCGTGCGCGGCGGCGATCCCCTGCGCGATGCGGTGGAACGCCTCACGCATGCTGGTACGGGTGCCGTTCGACAGCGTGCGCAACGTCCCCATCAACCGGACCTCGCCGGGGATGATGTTGTGCGACGATCCGGCGTGGAACTGCGTGATCGTCAGCACGGCGGGATCGGCGACGGGTACGCGCCGCGCGACATGCTGTTGCAACGCGGTGACGATCGCGCAGGCGACCGGGATAGGATCGATCGCCTCGTGCGGCATGGCGGCATGGCCGCCCGTGCCACGGATCGTCGCCAGCACGGTGTCGGTCGAGGCGAGCATCGCGCCCTCCCGCGCGACGAACATGCCGGCCGGCGCATTGGGCAGGATGTGTAGCGCGAATGCCGCCTCGGGCCGGGCGATGTCGAGCAGCCCGTCGGCGATCATGTGCCGTGCGCCGTGATGCCCCTCCTCGCCGGGCTGGAACATGAAGACGATCGTCCCGCTCAGTTCCTCGCGACGCGCGCACAACGCCCGTGCCGCCCCCGCGAGCATCGCGGTATGCGCGTCATGGCCGCAGGCGTGCATCGCGCCGGGGATGGTGGAGGCGAACGGCAGCCCGGTCTCCTCGGTCATCGGCAACGCGTCCATGTCGCCGCGCAGCAGCACGGTCCGCCCGTTCGATCCGTCGCCACCCGCGCGTCCGCCTCGCAGGATCGCGACGAAACCGGTGGTGCTGGTACTGTCGTGGATCTCTAGCGGCAGGCCTGACAGCGCCGCTTTCGCCTTGGCGGTGGTCAGCGGGCAGTTCAGCCCGACCTCCGGCTCCGCATGGATCGCGCGGCGCAGCGCGATGACGTCGGCAAGATCGGCGGCGGCGATCGCGCTCCAGTCGGTTCGGGTGGCGAGCGTGCTGGTCATGACGAACTCCTTCGCCCCCGCGTGTAACCGATCCGTCATGAACGCGGAAGCGCGTCAGGGCGCGCGACGTGCCGTGGTGATCCGGACGACGGGCGACAGCATCTGCCCTTTCATCGCGCCTTCGCCCATCGTGGGCGAGGTCGGCGCGGTCAGGATCGTGCGGATCACGTCCATCCCCTCCAGCACGCGGCCGAAGGCGGCGAAACCCGGCTGGCCGTCCTTCGCGTCCATCGACGGCAGGTCGCCGACCACGACGAAGAAGTCGCCGCGCGCCTTGCCGGGCGCACCCATCGCCATCGAGATCGTACCGTCGGTATGGCTAAGGCCGGTCTCGCTGGTCGGTTCGTGGGAGATTGCGGGCAGGGAGCGCCTGGGATCGTTGCGGGTGCCGAACTGGACCAGCCCGAATCCGTCGGCGACCTTCACCGCGCGGTAGAAGCCGATGCCGTCCAGCTTGCGGCCGTCGACGTATTTCAAGAAGTTGGCCGCGGTCACGGGTGCTGCGCGGCTGTCGACGCCGATCACGATCGGCCCTGCCTCGGTGGTCAGCACCACGCGGGTCAGCATCGCCGCAGCCACTGCCGGCACCGGCACCGTGGAGGACGGAGGCGATGAGGCAGGCGAAGGCGGCGGTATCGGCGTCGCGGCACCGCTCTGCGGCAGCGCGAGCACCAGCGCCATCAGCGACGCGATCATGCCGCCACCCGCTGCGCCGGTGCGATCATCACCGGCAGCGTGGCCGCCGACGCGCCGGTGAGTTGCATAATGTAGCGACCCGGCGCGAGGCGGAAGTCGATCATCTTGCGGATGCCGGTACATGCCGGACCATGCCCGTGCGCCACCGCCGGGACGACATGACCGCCGCGAACGATCTCGATCCACGCGGGGCCGCCCAGCGCGAAGCGGTACGTCCCGGCGCGCGCCACCTGGAACAGCGCCATCCCCGCGACACTTCCGGCTTCCGGGATTCGGACCGGCGGCGTGGCGGGTATCAGCCGGTCGAAGGGCACCAGCCGCAAGTCCGTCGCGCGGCCCAGGACCATGACCGGCGCGCTGCGCGTACCCGCACCCGCATCTGTCGGCGTACGCACGCTCCACCCCTCGAATCCGACCGGCAGGACGGGGCGGGTCGCGGCACACGCCGGCTCAGGTGCAGGCGATTCCTGCGGCGGTGCGGCAGCCATTAGCAACGGGAACAGCAGGGCAGGGGACATTTTCGTGATCCGGGACATGCGCCTGTTCTACCCGCGCGCCGGGCGCTCCACCAGCCCGGCGTTTGCACCGCGGCAACCAAGCACGCCTTGCCGGGTTGTCCGGGAACGGGCAGCTTCACGCTTCGACAAGGGAGATCGACGATGACCGACGACAGGAACGACATGGGCCGGGCCGCCGCCGACGCGGCGCAGAACGCCACCGACCGCATGCGCGCGTCGGGACAGCACATGCTGGAGAGCGGATCGACGATCAGCACCAAGATCCTCGATCAGGTCGAAAGCAACACGCAGGAAGCGTTCGCCGCGATGCGTGCCGCGGCACAGGCCAAGGATCTGTCGCAGGTGATGCAGATCCAGAGCGACTATCTTCGCACCCAGGGTCAGCGTTCGATGGAGCAGGCTCGTGAAATCGGACAGTTGATCATGCAGTTCGGCCGTGCATCGGTAAGCCCCGGCGGCGGGAGCGACGCTGCCTGAGCATGAGGTGACGTCAGCGGCTCCCGGCATTCGATCGCCACCCCGGACCCGATCCGGGGTGGCGCCAGCGCCTTACTTGCCCCCGACCGGCACAGGTCGCGGCCCGTCATCAGTCACGTCGAGCAGCGAATCGCCACCCAGCGTGCGATAGAGGGTGACGAGGTTGGCGGCCCGCACAAGCTGCGTCTGCACCAGCGTACGTTGTGCCGAATACAGCTGCCGTTGCGCATCCAGTGACGTCAGATACGTGTCGATGCCGCCACGGTAACGCGCGTTCGTCAGGTTCAACGTGTCCACTGCGGCGGTGTAGAAACGCTGATTGGCGGCCAGTTGCTCGCTGATCGTCCCGCGACGCGCCAGCGCGTCGGACACCTCGCGAAATGCGCCCTGAATTGTCACTTCGTAATTGGCCAGCGCCGCGTCGCGCTGCGCCACGCTATAGTCGACCCCGGCACGCCCCGCGCCCGCGCGAAAGATCGGGTAGCTGATGCCCGGCGCCACCGACCAGTTGAACGAGTCGCCCGAGAACAAGGTGCGCAGCGCGGTACTCGCGAAGCCGACCAGCCCGGTCAGCGTGATGCGCGGGAACAATGCGGCGCGCGCCGCGCCGATTTCGGCATTGAACGCCCGTAGCGAATATTCCGCCTGAACCACGTCCGGCCGCCGCAGCAGCACGCCCGAGTCGATCCCGGCCGGTAACTCGCCGATCGCCTGCGCGGCCTGTTCGATCCCGCCGGGCAGCAGCGCGCGATCGACCGGCGCGCCGACCAGCAGCTGGATGGCGTTGATGTCCTGCGCCAGCAGCGTGCGCTGCTCGGCCAGATCGGCCTCGGCGGTCGCCAGAATCTGCTCGGCCTGTCGTACGTCGGTGCGCGGCGACACGCCGCCGCGACGTCGCGCATCGGTCAGCCGCACGCTGGCGCGCGCCGCCACGGCGGTCTGTTCGGCAACGGTCAGCAGACTCTGATCGGCGGCATAGTTCAGCCACGCGGTGGCGAGATCGCCGATCAGCGTCAGCCGCGTCGCCCGGGCCGCGGCCTCCTGCGCGAAATAGCGCGACAGGGCTGCGCCCGTCAGCGAGCGGACGCGGCCGAACAGGTCGATCTCGAAAGCGGTCAGGCCGAGCTGCGCCTGAAAGGTGCTGTTCGATCCCGACACGACGGTGGTCCCGACGCCGCCGGTCCCGCCGGTGCCAGGTCCGGTGCCGCCCGTTCCGACGCCGCCGGTGCCCGTGCCGCCGGTTCCGGTCCCACCAGCCCCGGTGCCGGTGTTGATCCCGGTGTTCACGCCCGACCGGCTGCTCTCGCGATAGCTGTACGCGCCGGTGGCGTTGACTTGCGGAAACAGGTCGCCGCGCTGGATGCGATATTGCGCGCGGGTCGCCTCGATGTTGGCGACCGCCACCCGCAGGTCGCGGTTGTTGGCCAACGCCTGATCGATCAACGCCTGCAATCGCCGGTCGCGGAAGATGTCGCGATAGCTGACGCTGGGTAGCGCGGCCTCGCTCTGGCGCAGATACGCGTCACCGACGGGCCATGAGTTCGGCACCGGCGGTGCGGGGCGGACGTAGGTCGGCGCCAGCGAGCAGCCGGCCAGCGCGACCGAGGCGGACAATGTGGCGAACAGGCGGGTCATCGTGCCCCCTCGGGCGCTGGCAGCGCGGGCTTGTCGATCGGGCGCGGCAGGCGCTTCGTTTCGTCGGACGCGGCCGCCCCGCCGCGATCGCCGCCATCCTGGTCGTGCGGGCCGTCGTCATCGGGGCTGGGGTCGGCACCGCGGCGCAGCCCCTTCCAGCCGTCGCGAAACCCGCGCCGGACGAGCACGAAGAACAGCGGGATGTAGAAGATCGCCAGCACCGTCGCGGTGATCATGCCGCCGATCACCGACGTGCCGATCGCGATGCGGCTGTTCGCGCCCGCCCCGGTCGAGATCGCCAGCGGCAGCACGCCGAAGATGAAGGCCAGGCTGGTCATCAGGATCGGGCGCAAGCGGATGCGCGCCGCCGACAAGGCGGCATCGATGACGCGCTTGCCCTTCTTTTCTTCCTGCTCGGCGAATTCGATCATCAAAATGGCGTTCTTCGCCGCCAGTCCCATCGTCGTCAGCAGGCCGATCTGTAGATAGACGTCGTTCACCAACCCGCGCAGCGTGGTGAACAGGATCGCACCGATCAGCCCCAGCGGGATCACCAGCAACACCGCGAACGGGATCGACCAGCTTTCGTACAGCGCGGCGAGGCACAGGAACACGACCAGGATCGACAGGCCGTACAGCAACGGCGCTTGCCCCGCCGACAGCCGCTCCTGAAACGACAGCCCCGCCCATGACACGCTGGTTCCCGGAATCTGCGCGGCCAGTTCCTCGATTCGCGCCATCGCATCGCCCGAGCTTCGGCCCTCCGCCGCGGCACCCTGGAATTCGAACGAGGGGATGCCGTTGAAGCGCGACAGCGTGACGGGTGCCTGGCTCCATCCGATCTGCGCGAAGGCGGCGAACGGCACCATCTGGCCGCCGGACCCGCGCACGAACCACTGGTTCAGGTCGGTCGGCGCGGCACGATACGGCGCGTCGCCCTGCACGAACACGCGCTTCACGCGCCCGCGATCGACGAAGTCGTTGACGTAGCGTCCACCCCAGGCAGTCGACAACGTGGTGTTGACGTCGGCCTGCGTCAGCCCCAGCGCGGCGAGCTTCTGCTGGTCGATATCGACCTTCAGCGTCGCGACGTCGGGCAATTCGGTCAACCGGACGGAGGCGAGCGCCGGATCGGCGTTGGCGGCGGCGAGCAACTTGTCCTTCGCGGCGGTGAACGCTTCCGCCGTCATGCCGCTGGAATTCTGCAACTCCATCGTAAAGCCGTTCGACTGGCCCAATCCGCGCACCGCCGGCGGCACCAGCGCGAACACGCGTGCGTCGCGAAGGCCGCGGAACGCTGCGGAGGCACGTGCGACGATCGCGTCGGCGGTGTTCTCCTTCCCTTCGCGATCGGCCCACGGCCGCAGGTTGACGAAGCCCTGACCGGTGTTCTGCCCGCTGGCCCCGCCGCCACCGCCGCCGCTGACGGTGAACATCGTCCGGACGTTCCTGCCCTCGCTGCCGGCGAGATACTCCTCGACCTTGTGCTGCACCTCCTCCGTCCGGGCGCGGGTGGCGCCGGCGGGAAGCTGGAACTGCACGATGGCGCTGCCCTGATCCTCGGTCGGCAGGAAGCCGGTCGGCATCCGCAGGAACAGCAATGCGAGCAACGCCAGCGTCAGCAGGTAGATGAGCAGGAACAGCGCCTTGCGGTCGATCACCCGCCGCACGCCCGCGACATAGCGCGCCACGCCGCGATCGAAGGTGGTGTTGAAACCGTCGCGCGCCCGCTCCAGCGCATGGGCGACGCGCGGTAGCTTGCGGCCGATCCAGCTCTGCTCGATCGGGTCGCCGTGTTCGTCATGCGACTGCTTCAGCAGCGTGGCGGTGAGCGCCGGCGACAGGATCACCGCGACCAGCACCGACAGCACCATCGCCGACACGATCGTCAGCGAGAACTGGCGATAGATCACGCCGGTCGATCCGCCGAAGAACGCCATCGGCATGAATACCGCCGACAGGACCAGCGCAATCGCGACCAGCGCGACCGTGATCTCCTTCATGGATTCGATCGTCGCCTCGCGCGGGGTCATGCCGGGGTTTTCCTCCAGCAGCCGCTCGACGTTCTCGACCACGACGATCGCGTCGTCCACCAGCAGGCCGATCGCGAGCACGAGCCCGAACAGCGTCAGCGTGTTGATCGAGAAGCCCGCGACATAGAAGACCGCGAACGTGCCGAGCAGGACGACCGGAACCGCAATCGCGGGCACCAGCGTCGCGCGCCAGCTTTGCAGGAAGACGAACATGACGATGACGACCAGAATGATCGCCTCGATCAGCGTCTTGACCACTTCTTCGATCGACAGCTTGATGAAGTCGGTGGTGTCGTTGGCGAAAGCGTAGGTCAGCCCCGCCGGGAAGCCCTTCGCCGCCTGCGCGACCTGCGCCTTCACCAGCTCGGCGGTCTTCAGCGCGTCGGCGCCGGGCGCGAGCAGCACCGCGATGCCGGCACCCGGGTGGCGGTTGACGCGGCTGAACGCATTGTAGCTCTCCGCGCCCAATTCGATCCGCGCGACGTCGGAAAGGCGAACGGTGCCGCCATCCTGTGCGGTCTTGAGGATGATCTGCGCGAACTGCGCCGGGGTCTGAAGCCGCGACTGCGCGGTGACCACCGCGTTCAGCATCTGCGACGACGGCATCGGTTGCCCGCCGATCTCGCCGGCCGCCACTTCGGTGTTCTGGTTCTGGATCGCGGTGACGACGTCGCCGGGCATTAGCTGGAAGCTGTTGAGCCGCGCAGGGTCGAGCCAGATCCGCATCGCATATTGCGAGCCGAACACGTTGGTGTCGCCCACGCCCTGGGTACGTCCGAGCGGATCCTGAAGGTTGGAGACGAGATAGTCGGAGACGTCCTGGTTGGTCAGCTTGTCGGTGGTGTCATAGACGCCGACGATCAGCAGGAAGTCCGGGTTGGACTTGCGAACCACCAGCCCTTGTTGCTGCACCTGTTGCGGCAGGCGGCTGAGCGATTGCTGGACCTGATTCTGAACCTGCACCTGCGCGATGTCGGGATCTGTACCCTTGTCGAAGGTCGCGGTGATCGTCACCGAGCCGCGGCTCGACGAACTCGACTGGAAGTACAGCAGCCCGTCGATCCCGGTCAGCTGTTGTTCGATCACCTGCGTGACGCTGTTCTGGATCGTCTGCGCGTTGGCACCCGGGAAGGTCGCGCGGATCGACACCTGCGGCGGGGCGACGTCGGGATATTGCGCGATCGGCAGCGACAGGATCGCGCCGACGCCGGCCAGCATCACGATGATGGCCAGCACCCATGCGAAGATGGGGCGGTCGATGAAGATGCGGGACATGTGGTGCTAGCCCGCCTTGCTCTTGCCGGCCTGCATCTTCTCCATCTGCTCGGGCGACGGCGCCTTCACCGGCTGCGGCGCGTTCGCTGGCACCGCCGTGATGGCAGCACCAGGGCGAAGGTTGGCCAGTCCCTGCGTGATGACGCGGTCGCCCGCACGCAGCCCGCCGGTGACGATCCAGTAGGCGCCTTGCGTACGATCCGCCTGGATGGTGCGCTGCGCCGCCTTGTTGTCCGAGCCCACGACGTACAGCGTCGCCGCGCCCTTCGCATCGCGGCTGACCGCTGCCTGCGGCACGAGGAAGGCATTCTTCAGGATCGACTGCGCGAATTGCGCCCGCACGAACATGCCGGGCAGCAACAGGCCGTCGGGATTGGGGAAGCGCGCGCGCAGCGTGATCGTGCCGGTGCTCGGGTCGACAACGACTTCGGCGAACTCGACCGTGCCGCGGATGCCGTAATCGCTGCCATCCTCCAGCTTCAGGATCACATCGGCTCGCGCCGGGGCCGACCCGCCCGCCGCCAGGCTGCGGCGCAGTGCGAGCAGGTTGGCGCTCGATTGCTGGATGTCGACGAACATCGGGTCGAGCTGCTGGATCGTCGCCAGCGGATCGGCCTGCGTCGTGCTGACCAGCGCGCCGACCGTGAACAGCGATCGCCCGATCCGCCCGGTGATCGGCGCGGGGACGGTGGTGAAGCGCAAATTGACGCGCGCGGTGTCCAGCTGGGCGCGGTTGACGTCGATCGTCGCCGCCGCCTGCCGCTGCGTCGCGACCGCATCGGTATAATCCTGCGCGCTGATCGCCTCCATGTCCGCGAGCGGCTTGTAGCGTTCGGCGCGGATTTTCGCGGCGCTGAACGTCGCCTGCGCATTGGCGACGTTGGCGCTCGCCTGATTGGCGGCGGCGCGATAGAGCGACGGATCGATCTGATACAGCGGCTGCCCCCGCTTCACCAGCGCGCCCTCGGTGAAGAAGCGCTTCTGGATGACGCCGGTGATCTGCGGACGGACCTGCGAACTTTCATAGGCGACCGTGCGGCCGGGCAATTCGCTGATCGTCGGCACTGCGGTCGGCTGCACGACGACATAGCCGACCTGCACCGGCCCGCCGCCCGCGCCGCCCGGACCATCCTTGCCCTTGGCCTGTTCGCCCCCGCCGCCGCTGCACGCCGCAAGAGCAAGCAGCGCCGCCGTGCCTGCCGGCCCGGCTGCTGCACGCATCCGCCGTACCATCGAACCTGTCGTCACACTGTGCCCTGTCTGTATGCGGGAAGCGCCATCCGGCTACGTGCCATTTGTCGCAAATGTTTCGCAACGTGACGATTTTATTTTTTAGTCGCACGTGAAACTTTCGGTGACGCCATCAACACCGGCGCGCGCATCGACCGCGCAAGCCATCGCCCGGTACGATTCACTCATGCCGGGCGATCGCAACCGATCCGCTAATGGATCGTTACGAAGCACGAAGGTGCGATCGGGAGAACCGGGGCGCCTTGCGCAAAGGGGCGTAATTCTTGGTTTTTTCTGTTCGTCACTCCCGTCTGCTCCTGGCGTCCGCCGGGCTAGCGCTTGCTGCCGGACAGGTGCACGCGCAGTTGCAAAATCCCGGTTCGGCACCCGCGCAAGGGCCTGACGCACCGCGGACGACTCCGGCGGACGCCGCCGCCGATCCACAGGCGAACGCCCCGATCGTTCCCGATGCCGAGTTCGACCAGGCGCTGCCGCCGCTTTCCGGCGACATAAACGCCCCGCTGGAACCCATGAAGACCGATGGTCCAGACGCCGCCGCCATTTCGGAGCCGGTGCAGCAGGCCGCGCAGCAGCCGATCGTCTCCGGCACGTTGCCGCCCGCGCCGCCGGTCGACCCGCAGCTCGCGCAGCCGCTGGAACCCTTGTCGGCCTTCAACTCCGCGCCGTTGCAAAGCGTCGCGGCGGCGGACGGGGACGACGCGCCGGACATCCGCTACGCCAGCGAAGTGCGCGGGCTGGATCCGTTGGGGCTGACCGACGAGTTCAACTCGCTGTCCGCGCTGCGCGATGGCAAGGGCAAGGCCGACAATGCCACGCAGGTCGCGGCACGCGGGCGAGAGGACGAGCAACTGGCGGTGCGACTGATGAAGTCGCTCGGCTATTACGACGGTACCGCCGTCTCCACGATCGAGAACGTGACGGGCGAGAAGCAGCAGCTGAAGGCGATCGTCAGCGCGACGCCCGGTCAGCAATACAAGCTTGGCACGATCACCGTACAGACCCAGCCGACGACCCCGCCCGATCTCGTCCGCAACGAACTGCCGCTCCGTACCGGCGACCCGATCGAGGCGGCGCGCGTGCAGGGCGCGGAGGCGAACGTCAGCCTGAAACTTCCGCAGCAGGGCTATCCGTTTGTCAAGGTTGGGGAGCGCGACATCCTCCTCGACGAACAGACCGCGCGCGGCGACTATACGCTGCCCGTCGACACCGGTCCGCGTTCGTCGTTCGGCGCGCTGCGCACCGAAGGCGATCCGGTGTTCGACCTGAAGCATCTTAATGTCTTCCCGCGCTTCGATCAGGGGCAGTTGTACGACAATCGCAAGGCGGACGACCTGCGTGAGGCGCTGGTCGCGACCGGCCTGTTCAACGGCGTGGGCGTGCAACCGGTTCGTACCGGCACGATTTTGCCCGACGGCACCGAGCAGGTCGACCTGATGGTCCGCCAGACGCGCGGCCCGGCCAAGAGTCTGGCCGGCGGCCTCGGCTTCCAGACCGGGCAGGGCGTGACGGCCGAGGGTACCTTCACCAACCGCAACCGCTTCCCGCCCGAGGGCGCGCTGATCCTGGGCGGCATCGCGGGGACGCAGCAACAGGGGTTGTCGGCGACTTTCCGCCGCCAGAACGCCGGCAAGCGCGATCGCACCGTAACGCTGGTCGCCAGCGCACTGCGCGCCAATTACGACGCGTTCGATGCGTTCACCGGGACGCTGTCGGGCCGGATCTCCTATGATTCCACCCCGATCTGGCAGAAGCGTTTTACCTACGCCTACGGCTTCGAACTGGTCGGCACGAACGAGAGCGTGTACGATTTCGCCACCAACGACCGGACGCGCCGCACCTATGGCGTGCTGGCCTTGCCGGGTCAGGTGTTGTTCGACAGCTCCGACGACTTGCTGAACCCGACCCGCGGGTACCGTCTGAAGCTGAGCCTCAGCCCGGAAACGTCGGTCCAGGGGTCGGTTCGCCCGTATGGACGAAGCCTGGTGGAGGCGACTGGTTACTATCCGATCTCGGACAAGCTGGTCATCGCCGGGCGAGCGCGCGCGGGCAGCATCTTCGGGATCGCGCGTGACGATATCGCGCCGTCGCGGCGCTATTACGGCGGTGGCGGCGGATCGGTGCGCGGTTATGGCTTCCAGCGGCTCGGGCCGTTGGAGCCGGCGTCGTCGCTGGTGCCGGGGCAGGAGGATCGCGACGAACTGCGCGATTTGCGGCCGATCGGCGGACGCAGCATCAACGAATTCTCGATCGAGGCGCGCTACCGCTTCGGCAATTTCGGGATCGTGCCCTTCATCGACGCCGGCAACGCGTATGAAAGCACCCTGCCGACCGCGAGCGACCTGCGTTTCGGCGCGGGCATCGGCGGGCGTTTCTACACCAATTTCGGGCCGATGCGCGTCGACGTGGCGACGCCGCTCAATCCGCGTGAGGGCGATGCGAAGGTCGCACTCTACATTTCGATCGGGCAGGCGTTCTGATGACTGACGACACGCTGGCGCCCGACGAGGGAATGGTGAGCCGCCGCCCGTTGTGGCAGCGCGTTCTGAAGTGGATCGGCGTCGCGATCCTGTCGCTGCTGGTGCTGGTCGCCGTGATCGTGCTGGGGATCAACACCGATCCCGGGCGACGCTTCGTTGCCGACCAGATCGGAGGCTATACCACCGCTTCCGGGCTGAACATCAAGGTCGGCCGTATCGACGGGTCGCTGTACGGCCGGATGCGGCTCAGCGACGTGCGGGTCAGCGATCCCAAGGGCGTGTTCCTCACCTCGCCGCGGCTCGATGTCGACTGGCGTCCGTTCGCGTTCATCGACAATCACGTCGACGTGCGCAGCGTCGGCAGCCAGCTCATCACCCTGCGGCGCAATCCCGAGCTGAAGCCCTCGACCGAGCCGACCGACCCGAACGCGCCGTTGCTGCCGGACCTCGACATCGACATCTACCGCTTGCAGGTGGCGCGCTTCGTCATGGAGCCTGCGGTGTCGGGCGCGCGGCATGTCGCGCGCTTCGACGGGCAGGCGCATATCGCCGATCGGCGCGCTCAATTGCTGGTCGACGCCGTTGCGCTGCGCGCGCCGGGTGTCGTCGGGGGGGACGTCGCCCGCGTGAAGCTGGATGCGGTGCCCGACGACAACAAGCTCGACGTCGACGTGCGGCTCAACGCGCCGGCCGGGGGCGTGGTCGCGCAACTTGCCGGATTGAAGGCGCCGCTGACAGCCACCATCAACGGCCGCGGCAGCTGGGCCGCGTGGCAGGGGCGCGCGATCGCGACGCTGGGCGGAGGAGAACTGGCGAACCTGTCGCTGAACGCCCGCGACGGGCATTTCAAGGTGCGCGGGCCGACGCGACCCGGCCTGTACCTCGAAGGACCGGTCGAACGCCTGACCGCCCCGGCCTTGCAGGTGGCCGCCGACGTGACGCTGGGCGAACGCCGCGCCGATACGCGTATCAAGCTGACGTCGGACGCGCTTGCCGTCGATGCGGGCGGGATGCTGGACCTGAAGAACAGTCGATTCGGCAATTTCGCGGTCGACGCGCGTCTTCTTACGCCGGGTGTGATCGCGCCCAATCTTCGTGGCCGCGACGTCAATGCGCGTGTCGTGCTGAACGGCGCGTTCGCCACGCCGACCGTCGATTACAAGGTGCGTGCAGCCTCGCTGGGTTTCGGCGAGATGAGCGTCGAAAATCTTTACGCCGAAGGTCTCGCGCGCGTCGACAGCGACCGTATTCTGGTGCCGGTTCATGCGCGCGCGCGCCGCGTCGCCGGGCTCAATCCGGCGCTGGGTGGCCTCACCACCAACGCGCGGATCGACGGTGATATCGCGGTGCAGATGCCCAATATCCTGTCGGACAATCTGCGCATCCGTTCGGACACGATCGACGCGACCGCGATCATCGCGGCCAACATGCAGACCGGCCGCTACACCGGCGGGCTGCAGGGGCGCGTGAACAACTTCCGCGTCGACAGCGTCGGCATCCTGAACATCCAGACCGATGCCAAACTGGTGCCCGGCGCCCGCGGAGGCTTCGGGGTCACCGGTCGGGTCGCGGTACAGACCAGGCAGCTGTTCAACGAAGGTGTCCGCACCTTCCTGGGTGGCAATGCGGTGCTCAGTACGCGCTTTGGTTACTCGCCCGAGGGCGTCGTCACCTTCCAGAGCCTGAAGATGAACGCGCCGCAATTCCGCATTACCCGCGGTCGGGGCCAGTTCAATCCGGCCAGCGGCGCATTGCTGGTCGATGCCGACGCCTTCTCGACCCAATATGGCCCGCTGTTCGCGCGCGTCACCGGCTCCGCCACCGCGCCCGTCGTGCGACTGCGCGCGCCGCGTCCGGGCGTCGGGATCGGGCTGGCGAACCTCGATGCACGGGTGGTCGGCCGCGGCGGCACCTATCAGGTGAACGCCAGCGGCGGCACCAATTACGGGCCGTTCACCGCCGACGTCCGCGTCACGCCGGGCGCGCAGCTGGCGGTCGATATCCGCCGCGTCCTGTTCGCGGGCGTCCAGTTCGCCGGCCGTGTCGTGCAGACCGCCGCTGGCCCGTTTGCGGGGCAGGTACGCTTCAACGGGCAGGGACTGAACGGCCTCGCCTCGCTGGGTGCGCAGGGCCGCTACCAGCGTGCCAGCGTGAACGCGCGTGCCGTGTCGGCGAAGATCCCGGGCATGGTCGACTTCACGATCGGTCGCGCGTTGATCGACGCCGACATCGTTCTCTACGACAAGCCGCAGATCGTCGCCGATGCGCAGGTCGCCGACCTCCGCTACGGCGCGACCGTGCTGGAAACCGGGCGCGTGAAGGTCGATTATCGCGGCGGCTCCGGCACGGCCAAGGCGCTGTTCACCGGATCGAACGGCGTGCCGTTCCGCGTCGCGGTCAACTCGCGCCTGTCGCCCAGCCAGTATCTGGTCGCCTTGCAAGGCGCGGCGAACAACGTCGCTTTCCGTACCGCCGTCCCCGCGCGAATCGTGCCGGAACGCAGCGGTTACCGGCTGGAGCCGGCACGGATCGACTTCGACAAGGGCTCGCTGCGACTGGCCGGCAAATTCGGCGGCGCGGCGACGCAGGCACAGCTGCGGCTCGACAAGCTCGATCTGTCGCTGATCAGCGCGCTGGTGCCCAATCTGGGCGTCGGCGGGCAAGCGACCGGCAGTGTCGATTACGTGCAGGAAGCCGGGCAGGCGTTCCCCCGCGCCGACGCGCGCGTCAACGTCGCCAATTTCACGCGTTCCAGCCTGACCTCCGTGTCCGAGCCGGTCGACATCCTGTTCCAGGGACGGTTGACCAGCGCGGCGGGTGAGGGGCGCGCCCTGATCAAGCGCAATGGCACGCCGGTCGGCCGGATGGTCGCTACGCTGACGCCAGGCGGCAGTGGCAGCTGGGCGACCCGCCTGATGCAAGGACCGCTGTCGGGCGGCATTCGTTACAACGGACCGTCCGCGGTGCTGTTCAGCCTAGCCGGACTGGCCGAACAGCAATTGTCCGGGCCGATCGCGATTGCGGCGGACTTCGGCGGCACCGTCGGTGCGCCGCGCATCAACGGCCTCGTCCGGGCCGACAATTTGACCTACACCAACGAGACCTACGGCACGCGCCTGACCAACATGCGCATCGCGGCGCGCTTCAACAACGACCGGCTCGAATTGTCGCAACTACAGGCCAGGGCCGGGGATGGCACGGTGCAGGCGCAAGGTAACGTCAGCCTGGCCGCGGCGCAGGGCTTCCCGCTCGACGTGCGGGTGGCAATGCGCAATGCGCAGCTGGCGCGCTCCGATGCGCTGGGCGCGACCGCCAGTGGCGACATCCGCATCCAGAACGGCGCGAACGGCGGCCTGATCTCCGGCGACATCCGCGTGCCCAATGCGCGTTACGAGATCATCCGCCAGGGTGCGGCCGAAGTACCGGAGCTGACCGGGGTCCGCCGCAAAAGCGACGTTCGCGTGGCGCGTCCGACCGACCGTCCCGCCGCGCCGCCGGTCGGGCTGTTCAAGCTGGACCTGCGCGTCCGTGCCGAAAACCAGTTGTTCGTGTCGGGCATGGGGCTGGAAAGCGAATGGTCGATGGACCTGCGCGTCGGCGGCACCTCCGCCGCTCCGACGATCGCCGGCGGCCTGGATCTGGTGCGCGGCACCTATTCCTTCGCCGGCAAGAGGTTCGACGTGCAGCGCGGTCAGGTCCGGTTCCGCGGCGGTGCGGCGCTTACCGATCCCGACATCAACATCCTGGCGACCACCAGCAACGACGGGGTGACGTTCAACATCAACATCACCGGAACCGGCCAGCGTCCGCAGATCGCGTTCACCTCTACCCCGGCGCTGCCGCAGGACGAGGTGTTGAGCCGGCTGCTGTTCGGGACCAACCCGGAGAATCTCTCCGCGACCGAGGCGTTGCAGCTGGCGTCCGCGCTGAACTCGCTGCGCGGGTCCGGGGGCGGACTCAACCCGCTCGGCAAGCTGCGCTCGGCGACCGGGTTCGATCGCCTGCGCATTCTGGGCGCGGATGAGGCTTCCGGGCGGGGATCGGCATTGGCGGCAGGCAAGTACCTGACGGACGACATCTATATAGAGATCGTCACCGATGCCCGCGGCTTCACCGCGACGCAGCTGACCATCGCTTTGACCAAGGCGATCAGCATCCTGTCGCAAGCCGGATCGTTCGGCGGATCGAACGTCCAGCTTCGCTACTCGCGCGACTTCTAGGCCGACGCCCTTCTTGCTGGAGCCTCACCCCGGATGCGACTCCGGGGTGGGCCTACCCGCCCCGGTCGCAAGATCATGGGCCAGCGGCTCACGGTCGGATGATCGACCGTTCCTGCAGGTGCGGAGCTGTTTTCGGGTCGGGGGGGCTTGTTATCCGGCCCGCGTTCGGGACGGCGCAAGAGCCGCGCAACGGCGTTTCGCGCGCATGTCCGACGAACGGGAAAGGCGGACCGGGTCTAGCGGCGGGAAGGTCACGCTCGCGACGGTCGGCCGGTCGCCACACTCTGCCTGACGGGCCGGGCGGCGGATCGCGCCTCGACGTATCGCCGTTCAAGACCTCTACGCGCCGCGCGCGCTATGTGGGGCCGAATGGCTTGTCGTGAGATGATGCGCTGCTGATGGCGGCGGACAAAAGCCCCGTCATCTTGCCGCAGCGGCGGGCGTGAACGAAGGGCGGTCCGGCGGCGGAAATCGTCCCAAAGCTGGACGGCTCCGCAGCCGGACCATCCCGGCGATTACCAGGGCTTAACGACCAGCCCGTGGATCATAGCGATGACAAATGCGAACATGACCAACTCCCTCTTTTTTTTGACGACCCTTATGGGTGACTTCGTCTTAATGGATTGTTAGGCATGGCTCAATGTCGTTAACTATCTATTCACCATTGGCCTTGAGGACTTAAGTCATTCTTCAAGAGTGCGTTCTACGACCGCAACGGATATGGCCAGTTTGCATCATCTTGCCCCGCCGCTGCGTGTCGCGGACCGCTTCGTGATCGGTGCGGCGGGTGAAGCCGGGCGGTGGCGCGTCTGCGTGCTGATCCGGTGGCGCAACCACAACGCCATGCGTCGGACGATCGGCGTCGCGGGCACCCGCAACATCATGTCGCAACTTGTGGATCGACTTGCCGCGCTGATGCCGCAGGCCGCGGTCGAGGCACCCGGGCGGGACATGCTGGAGGTGCAGTTCGTCGGCGACCGGCGCGATGCGCTGGCGGAGGTGATGGCGGCAAGTCGTCGCAGCTGCGCGTCACCGGCGATGATCGATGGCGACCCTCATGAGCTTGATCTCGTCTTCGGAGGGGCGATCGGCAAGGCGGACGGCGACGTGGCCCTGTTGATCGAGGAAGCGGAAGCCGACCTGGCGGACGCCTTGTCGGGGCCGCTGCTGGTGCCGCGCCATCATATCCGGTCCGATGCTGGCGACGACGCGATCGCCGACGCCGTCGATCGCGGGGTCGAACGGGGCGAGATGGTGTTGCATTACCAGCCCAAGGTGCACGTTCGCCGACAGGCGATCGAATGTATCGAGGCGCTGGTCCGCTGGCAGCATCCGGAACGCGGCATGGTGCCGCCGACCGAGTTCATTCCCGCTACCGAACGCGCGCAGCGCATGGAGCGGTTGACCCTATGGACCATCGCCCGCGCGATCGAGGACCAGCGACGATTGCGCACGCTGGGACACGACCTGCGTATCTTCATCAACATTTCCGGCCATCTGCTCGCCGACGCCGGCTTTGCGCGCAGGATCGCGGCCTGCATCGCCGACGCGCCGGATGCGCAACTCGGCTTCGAGGTGACCGAGACGTCGGTGATCCGCGACCCGGAAGGCGCGATCGCGCATCTTCAGCAATTCGACCGGCTTGGCGTCAGCATCTCGATCGACGATTATGGCGCCGGGCTGTCGAGCCTGGCCTATCTGAAACAGCTGCCTGCGCGCGAGCTGAAGATCGACAAATTGTTCATCACCCAGCTCACCAGTTCGAACCGCGATCCGTTGATCGTCCGCTCGACGATCGATCTGGCGCATGCGCTGGACATGGAAGTGGTGGCGGAGGGGGTGGAGACACCGGCCGCGTTTGCGTTGCTGTCGGTGATGGGGTGCGACATGGTGCAGGGCTACCTGATCAGCCCGCCCGTCCCGCTGGATGCCTTGGCGGCGTTCCTGACGGAGGGGCGGCATCGGCTGGCCACCAACGAGACCCGATCGTCCTTCACGCGGCTGGCGGCGACGTGGAAACGCGCATGACGGGGCTGGTGCGGATCGCGCGTGACGCCATCCTCGCCGCTTCGTTCGCGCTGGCCTTGCCCGCCGTGGCGGCACCGACGCCGGATGTGACCGCGATCGAGCAGCGCATGGCCAGCGATCCCGAACAGGCGATCGCACTGGCGCGATCGACGCGGGCGCGGCTGAAGCCGGCGGACGCGCGTGCGGTTCCGGGCGCGACCCTGCTGTGGCTGGAAGGCGAGGCGCAGATGCGCGTCGGCGATCCGTATGGCGCATTGCGGACGCTGGAACAGGCGCATCGGCTGGCCGGCGCCGCTGCCGCCCCGCCGCGATTGCTGGCGGACATCACCCTGTCGCAGGGCAGTGCCCTGACCGATGCAGGCCGGGTCGCCCGTGCGCTGACCACGCTGCAACGGGCGCATGGCATGTTCGTGGCGCTGCACGACGCACGCAGCCGCGCCCGCGCGCTGATCCTGATCGCGCTGCTGTATGTCAGCGGCCACGATTACGAGACGGCATTGCGATATTTCGATCAGGCGCGCGACGTGTATCCGAACGATCCGGGCCTGACGGTGGCGGTCGACAATGGGCGCGGCAACGCGTTGTTGGCGCTGCGCCGCTTCACGGAAGCGCAGCGCGAGTTTCGTACCGCGCTGGCCGCGGCGCAGGCATTGCACAGCGCGCCGATGGTTGCGCAGTCGCTCGGCAATCTGGCGTTGGCGCAGTTGCGCGATGGTGACGTCGCCGACGCCGCGCAAAGTACCGCTCGGGCGCTGCGCGCAGCCGAGCGCCCCGGCGCGGCGCCGATCCGCCCGCAATTGCTTGCGGCGGCAGCGGATGTCGCCCTGAACCAAGGCGATATCGCCCGCGCCCGGCAGTTGCTGGACCAGCGCTTTGCCGGGATCGACCTGACCCGGACCGTATTGTCGGACGGCGACGCGCACGAGATCGCGTATCGCGTGTTCGCCGCCGCGCACGACGCTCCGTCGGCGCTGGCGCATCTCTCCGCGCTGAAGCGGCTCGACGATCAGGCGACCGAGATCGCGCGTTCGACCAGCGCCGCCCTGGCCGGCGCGCGGTTCGATTATGCCAATCAGGAGTTGCGGATCACGCGGCTGAAGGCGGCGGCGTTGTCCCGCACCATCGATTATCAACGCGCCACCGCCCGCACGCAGCGCTGGCTGCTGTACGGCGTGGTCGGCACGACCGTGCTGGTCATCAGCTTGCTGGGCATCGGGCTGGCGCTGATCGGGCGCAGCCGCAACCGGGAACGTAACGCCAATCGCGGTCTGGCGGCCAGCAACGCCCAGCTTGAGAAACTGTCGCGCGCCAAGACCGAGTTCCTGGCCACGACCAGCCATGAGATCCGCACGCCGCTGAACGGCATTCTCGGCATGACACAGGTGATGATCGCGAATCCCGGGCTGGACCGGGTGACCCGCGACCGGCTGGACGTGGTGCGTGCGGCCGGGCTGACGATGCGCGCGCTGGTCGACGACATCCTCGACATGGCCAAGATCGAGACGGGCCGGCTGACGATCGAGGCGGCTCCGTTCGATCTGCGCGCGACGGTGGAGGAAGCCGCGCGGCTGTGGCGCGACCCGGCGCTCGCCAAGGGTTTGCGGTTCGAGGTGGAGCTCGACGATGCGCCGCGATGGATCGTGGGCGACGCCGCGCGATTGCGGCAGGTGGTGTTCAACCTGCTGTCGAATTCGGTGAAGTTCACCGCAGAGGGATCGGTGTCGCTGCTGGTCGCGCACGAGGGCGGGCGCTTGCGGATCGCCGTGGCCGACAGCGGGATCGGCATCGGCACAGAAGCGCAACGGATCATCTTCGAATCGTTCCGGCAGGCGGATGCCGGCACCACCCGGCATTTCGGCGGGACCGGGCTGGGCCTGTCGATCAGCCGCAGCCTGGCGCAGGCGATGGGCGGCGACGTCACGGTGACCAGCCGGGTCGGCACCGGATCATGTTTCACGCTCGACCTGCCGTGCGTTCCAGCAGCGGTGCCAGCCGTCGAAGCCGCGCAGGGCGGCCTCTTGGTGGTGGAGCGCAATCCGATCGTGCGGGCGATGTTCCGCGCGTTGTTCGGCGCGCGCGGCACCGTCGCGTTCAGCGATGCGGCAGAGGCATTGGAGCAGATCGCCCGCATTCGTCCGGATCGGATATTGGTCGATGCCGACACCTTCGGTCGCGCTCCCGATGCACTTGCCGTGCTGGTCGCTGCGGCCCGCGATGCGCCCGTTGCATTGCTGACTGGTGCCCTTGAGGAGCGGGAACGCCGTGAAATGCGTACCACAGGGCTCACAAAGGTTATCGAGAAGCCTGTTTCCAAAAAGGGGTTAGTGGACGCAATAGACGCGATGCCCGTTCGGCCGGTTCAGCACGCCGCTTGACGGGCACTACGTTGCGGTGTCTCGCGCCTTTCGGGATGCCGCGCAGGGAAGGGTCCGGAGATGGCGACGATGACGGCATTGTTCATCGAGGACGACAGGATGAATCGCCGCGTTGTTCGTGACATGCTGCATGTCGCCGGCGCGGAAATGGTGGAGGCGGAAAGTGCGGAGATCGGCCTCGCGCTGATCGATGCCCATGATTTCGACATCGCGCTGGTCGATCTTCGGATGCCGGGCATGGATGGCATGACGGCGATCGGCCACATCCGCGCGCGCACCGATGCAAAGGCGCGGATGCCGATCATCGTCGTGACCGCGGACACCGCGGTCGACCTGCGCGAACGCTGCCTGGCGGGCGGGGCCGACGATGTGATCTTCAAGCCTGTGGCAATGGACGAATTGTTCGATGCGATGGGCCGGTTGCTGGCCAGGGACGGCGACGCCGAACTGCTCTGACGATCAGGCGCCCGGCGGCCGCAGCGCCGCCGCCAGCGACGTGCTGGCACTCCCGCGTTTCGCCGGCTTGGGCTGGTCCGGCGATGGCGACCAGCCGGTCAGGAAGACGATGTCGAACCGTTCGGCGGTGCGCCCGTCCGGTGCGGCGCGCGCGGCGAACGCGGCCGCCGCACGCGCCAGAACGTCACGTCGCAGCGCGTGGCGCGACGCCAGCACGTTACCCGCCGCCATGCCACGCAAGTCGTCGAGCAACCGGCCGAACGAGCCATAGCGAACCGTCAGCGTCTCGACATCGGCGACCGGCAGCGTCAGCCCGGCGCGGACCAGCAGGTCGCCCGCCGAACGCAAGTCGATTTGCGGGTGGAGACGTGCGACCGGGCGATCACCCTCCGCGTCGCGCAACACCGCGCGCAGGGTCGACAGGCTGGTGCCGCCGACGAATGCCCCGAGAAACAGTCCGTCCGGGCGCAGCGTACGGCGGATCAGCGTCAGCGCGCCGGGCAGGTCGCTGACGCTGTCCAGCGTGCCGGCCGCCACCACCAGGTCGAAACTGGCGTCCGCGAACGGCAGGCGATCCTCGTCGCCCTGCACTCCGCCGGCGGCGCGCGCGAAGCCGAACCCCGCGTCGAGCCGCGCGACGCGCGTGCCGGGCGGCGGTACGAACCCGCCATCGAAGCATCCCACATCCAGCACGTCGGCAAAGTCGCGCTTCACCGCGTCCAGCCGGTCGGCGATGCCTTCCAGCATCGCGGAGCGCAGGAAATCGTGCGCGGCGTAATCGGCGACGGCGCGGTCCCGGCGCGCGCGGCGCGCGGTGCGATCGAAGATGTCGGGTGGCTGCATGATCCTGCATCCGCTTGTGCCCGTTCGCACCGCGCGTCACAAGTCCGTGCGTGCTGTCCCGCCTGATCGATCTCGTCCTGCCGCCGCGATGCCCGGGCTGTGGCGGCACTGTGGCCGGGCAGGGGCGTTTCTGCGCCGATTGCTGGTCGGGCCTGCGCTTTCTCGGGCCACCGTGGTGCGCCGCGTGTAACGTGCCCTTCGCGCATGATCGCGGTGCAGAGGCGCGCTGTGTCGTCTGCCTGGCCGATCCGCCCGCGCACGCCGGGGTCCGCGCGGCGGTGGCCTATGGTCCGGTGGCACGCACCGTCGCGCTGCGGCTGAAATATGCGGGCCGCACCGCTTATGCGGATACGGCGGCCCGACTGATGGCGCGTCACGTACCGCCTGACGCGTCCCTGCTGGTGCCGGTGCCGCTTCACCGCCATCGACTGTGGTGGCGCGGCTATAATCAGGCGGCGCTGATCGCGACCGCCTTGTCGCGCCTCTCGGCCGTGCCCGTCGACCTCCGTGCGATGGAGCGGCATCGCGCCACCCCGCCGCTGCGCGACCGATCCCCGCGTGAGCGTCGCGCGACGGTCGCTGGCGCATTCCGGGTGACCGCCGCCGGACGAAGCGTTGTGCGCGGTCGTGCGCTGGTGCTGGTCGACGACGTGTTCACCAGCGGGGCGACGGCGGATGCCTGCGTCCGGATGTTGCTCGACGCGGGCGCGGCATCGGTGACGATTCTGGCATGGGCGCGGGTGATCGTCACCGACGAAGATTGACACCGCAGCGTCGCGATCACACCTAGGTAACATGGCAAAGGTTGAAATCTACACCAAGGCGTTCTGCCCGTATTGCGCCCGCGCAATGAAGCTGTTGTCGTCCAAGGGCGTTGCGGTGGAGGAGACGGATATCGGCATGGACACCTCCCGGCGTGGCGAGATGATCGAGCGCGCGGGCGGGCGCACCACCGTGCCGCAGATCTTCATCGACGGCGCGCACGTCGGCGGGTCGGACGATCTCGCCGCGCTGGAACGCGCAGGGAAGCTCGACGCGATGCTCGGTCGGTGACGTGGCGGCCCTGATCGGGCGGACCGTCCTGTTGCGATGATCGTCTTCGACCTACGCTGCGTGCCGGACGGACATGTCTTCGAATCATGGTTCGCGTCGTCGACGGCTTTCGAGGATCAGAAGGCACGCGGGCTGCTGAGCTGCCCCATCTGTGGGGTGGCGGAAATCGAGAAGGCGCTGATGGCCCCGAACGTTGCGGCGAAGGGCAATCGCGGCGCCGCTCCCGCCCAGGCCAAGGCGTTGCTGGCGATGGTCGCGGAGGCGCAGGCCCGCGCGCTGTCGGGTTCCCGGTGGGTCGGCCGCGACTTCGCCGAGCAGGCGCGGGCGATGCACGCCGGCGATACGGCCACCGCACCGATCCATGGTCAGGCCAGCATGGCGGAGGCGCGCCAACTGGTGGAGGAAGGCGTGTCGATCGCACCGTTGCCATTGCCGATCGCGCCACCCGAAACGGTCAACTGAACGCCGCCGTGCCGGCCCGTCATGCCTGCGGGACGGCTGTACCATTCAGCAGCAGGCTGCCGTCCTCTGCTTCCGCGATCGTCAGCGTCGCATAATCCACCGTCGTCCCGTGGCGCGTTTCCATCCGGGCATGATGGGTGGCGGTAATGACCATCACGTCGGCCCCCGCCGCCTCGGCGGCCGCGATCCCCGCCGGGGCATCTTCCCAAACCAGACAATCCGCGGCCGACACGCCCAGCCGCTCGGCAGCCAGCAGGAAGCAATCGGGAGCGGGCTTGCCGCGCTCGACGTCATCGGCGGTGACCATCACGGCGGGCGGCGTCATCCCCGCGGCACGCAGTCGCACCTCGGCCAGCGAGCGTGGTGCGGAGGTGACGATCGCCCACCGCTCCGGCGGCAGCGCAGCCACGAACGCCGTCGCGCCCGCGATCTCGGCGACATCCGCGACATCGTCGATCTCGGCCTGCAACAGCGCCTCGAACTCCGCCTGCGGATCGACGCCGGGTGGCGCGAAGCGGCGGATCGTCTCGATCGCCCGCACGCCGTGCATCACCGCCATCAACTCGGGGACGTCGATGCCGTGGCGCTCGGCCCAGTTCGTCCATGCGCGGATCGCCGAGGGAATGCTGTTGATGAGCGTCCCGTCCATGTCGAACAGGAAGGCGGCATAGCGACGGGTCATGCGCGGTTCGCCGCGGACAGCACCGCGCGGACGCTGGCGGTGGCGATGTCGCTGTCGATGCCGACGCCCCACACCGTCCGCCCGTCGCCGGTGCGGCATTCGAGATACGCTACCGCCTGCGCGCCCGCGCCATGCCCGATGGCATGTTCGGTGTAATCTGCGACGTCCAGCGCCGGCCCGGTGCTGTCGGCCAGCGCCGCGATCACGCCGGAGATCAGCCCGTTGCCCCGCCCCGACAGCGATCGTTCTTCACCGTCGATCGCCACCCGGCCGACGAACACGCGCTCGCCCGACGCGCCGCTCTCTTCATAGTCGCGAAGGACGAAGCGGTCGCGATCGCCGGGCAGATACGCCTGTTCGAAGGCACCCCAGATGTCGGCGGCGTTCAACTCGCGGCTGCTTTCGTCGGCCAGCGCCTGGACGTGGCGGCTGAAGTCGGCCTGCATCCGCTTGGGCAGCTTCAGCCCCTTGTCCTGCTCAAGCACCCACGCCACGCCGCCCTTGCCGCTCTGCGAATTGACGCGGATGACCGCCTCGTAGCTGCGGCCAAGGTCGGCGGGATCGATCGGCAGGTACGGGACTTCCCAATAATCGTCGTTGCGGGCCGATTGCGCCGCGAACCCCTTCCTGATCGCGTCCTGATGACTGCCCGAAAAGGCGGTGAACACCAGATCGCCGGCATAGGGGGTGCGGGGGTGCACCGGAATGCGCGTGGCATATTCGACGGTCTTTACGATTTCGTCGATGTTCGACAGGTCCAGCCTGGGATCGATGCCCTGCGTGTACATGTTGAGCGCGACCGTCACGAGGTCGCAATTGCCGGTGCGCTCGCCATTGCCGAGCAGGCAGCCCTCGACGCGGTCGGCGCCCGCCATCAACCCCAGTTCCGCCGCCGCCACGCCGGTGCCGCGATCGTTATGGGTGTGCAGGGAGATCACTACCGCGTCCCGGTCGGGAATGTTGCGTCCGAACCATTCGATCTGGTCGGCGTAGACGTTGGGCGTCGCGCACTCGACCGTCGCGGGCAGGTTGAAGATGATCGGCGCGTCGGCGGTGGGGCGCAGCACGTCCATCACCGCCGCACAGACCTCCACGGAGAAGTCCAGTTCGGCCGTCGAGAAGGTTTCCGGCGAATATTCGAACTGCCAGCGCGTGTCCGGGCGCCTGGCCGCTTCGTCGCGCAGCACCTTGGCTCCCTCGATCGCGATGGCCTTCACCTCCTCGCGCGTCATCCCGAACACGATCTTGCGCCACGCCGGGCTTACCGCGTTGTAGAGGTGGACGATCGCCGTCTTCGCACCCTCCAGGCTTTCGAAGCTGCGCACGATCAGGTCGCGGCGCGACTGGGTCAGCACCTGAATCGCGACATCGTCGGGTACGCGGCCTTTGCGCACCAAACCGCTGATGAAGTCGAATTCGGTCGCGCCGGCGCTGGGGAAGCCGACTTCGATCTCCTTCAGCCCGACCTTGACCAGCAAGTCGAAGAAGCGCGTCTTCTTCTCGGCGTCCATCGGATCGATCAGTGCCTGGTTGCCGTCGCGCAGGTCGGTCGACAGCCAGCGCGGCGCAGCGGCGATCGTCCGCGACGGCCAGCGGCGATCGGGCAGGTCGATGGCGGGGAACGGGCGGTATTTGGCGGACGGGTCGCGCAGCATGACGGGCTCTCTTCGGCAGGACCGGTAAGGGAAGATCGGAACAGCCCTTAGGCGCGTCGCGCGTGCGATGCACGCGTCGGCAAGTGCGCGCCTAAGGGCGCGTAAGTCGCAGAAGCAGGGCCGGTTGGCGCGTCATCGGGCCGATTCGTAGCGCGCGGCGCAGCCTTGTGTCCAGCCGCATCGTTAAATTGAGCAAAATGAAACCTTTAGTCGGTCATGTGGGCTGGCAATTCCCGGAGTTTCCATGCTGCAGGTCGTTTACATCAGCTCCGCCGTCGGCATGGCCGACACTGCCCCGATTCTGGCCGCATCCCGCCGCAACAACGCCCGCGACGGTCTGACCGGGCTCCTCTATGCCGATGGTCGGCGATTCCTCCAGGCGCTGGAAGGCGAGGCGACGGCGGTGGAGCAGGCGATGAAGCGGATCGAGGCCGATCCCCGTCATCGTGCAGTCGTGATGCTGTCGTCGCGCGATGTCGCCGTACGCGAGTTCGGCGAGTGGTCGATGGCGGAACGTGTGGCGGGCGACGATGGCGATGCTTTCGTCCGCCACGTGCGGTCGCTGATCGCCGGTGCGGCGCCGGGCGTGCGCGCCACCTTCGACGGCTTCGTCCAGCTACGCCGGGCCGCCTGAGGCGACGGCGCTTGCGAGTATCAAGGATCGCGCCGATACCTCCTTGTCAAAACAGGGGGGACCGGATGCGCAAGGTCATGTTGGTGGTGGTGGCGGTGCTCGCCGCGGGGTCGGCGCAGGCTGCGGAGCAGGGCCAATACGGCGCGGCGCTGCGCCTGATCGTCACGCAGGCGGCGGAGGGGCGCTGCCCTGCGGAGGTGATGGCGGAGCCGCTGCTGTCCGCGTGCCGCGATCAGATGCCCGCGATGAAGCCGGCGCTCGCGGCGCAGGGCACGGTCGAGCGGGTCTCCTTCGTCAGGGCCGAGCAGGAGGGTGACGCGCGGGTGGAAACCTATGCCGTCAATTACGCCGGTGGAAGGGCGATGATCTGGAGCATCGGCAACCGCAAGGACGGCAAATTCACCACCGCCTATACGCTGGGTGACTGACGCGGGTGGCGACACGATCCCGCACGGGCCGATGCCCGGTGCCGGATCGTGTCGCAGCCGGCGGATCAGGCGGTGAAGGCCGCCTGCACGGTCAGCTTCACGGTGTCGGAGACGACCGGGGCGGCATAGCCGAGGCCGAAGTCGCTACGCTTGATCGTGCCGGTGCCGGTGAAGCCCAGATTCGCCTTCTTGCTCATCGGGTTGGTGCCTGCGCCGACGAAGGTGACGTCCAGCGCCACCGGCTTCGTCACGCCCTTGATCGTCAGGTTGCCGTTCAGCGTCGCCCGGGTCGCGCCCCGCGGCGTTACCGAAGTGGAGACGAACCGTGCGGTCGGATTGGCGGCGGCGTCGAAGAACTCACCCGACTTCAGGTGCTTGGCGAACTGCTGCGAGGTGACGGACAGCTCGTCGATCGCGAAGGTCACGTCGACCTTGGTGGCGGCGGGCTTCTTGGGATCGATGGTGATCGACCCGCCCTGCGCCCCGAACTGCCCCTGCAGCATCGAAAAGCCCATGTGGTTGACTTCCCACGTCACCTGCGTGTGTGCGGCATCGACCTGATAGGTGCCGGCGGTAACGCGCGACGCCGCGGGCTGGCCGGGCTGCTGCGGGGTGGTGGCCAGCTGCGCGACTGCGGGAACGGCGAGCGTTGCAGCGATGACGGCGGCGAGGATGGGGCGCATGGTGTTGATCTCCTGTTGTGATCTGCGTTGCACCACAAATCCGCGTCGCTGCGAAGACACTGTGCGCGAAACGGATCATTTCGCGTCCGCGCGGTCAGCCATTGTCGTCGGTGGCTTCGTCCGGTCCGCCCCGCGGGGTGATGTCGAAACGGATCCGCACCCATACGCCGATCATATCGGTGCCGCGCTTGCGCGGTGGGCGCACCAGGAACTGCCACGCCGCCTGACGGAGCGCGCGCCCGATCCCGGACCCCGGCGATTCGCCCAGTTCGCGGCAATCCTCGACATGGAAGCGCGGCGCGGTGCGGCATGCCACCACGCCCCACCCGGTCTTGCCGCGCGGCATATATGGCTCGGTTTCCGCACGTGACGGGCGGCGATACCATTCCGCGGCATAAAGCGGCTCGCCGCCCGGACCCAGCCCGACGGTTTGCGTATCGTCGCCGCGTCCCTCGCTGCCCTTGCCGGTCGCCGGCGGTCCAGCGGTGCCGCGGATCGTGCCGATGTCGGATGCGGCGTAATCCGCCTTGTTGAGGATCATCACTCCGGGCAGGTGCAGCGGCTGCTCGGGCAGCGGCGGCACCGGCGTCGGGCGCTCGGCCGTGACACGCGGCGGCGTGATCTCGCTGCGTTCGGGGGTGGCGCGCTGTCGCTCGGCCTGTCGGGTCGCGGATTTCTGCTGCTGCGCGCCTTCGTTGCGGACATCGAACGTGGTCAGTCGGCGGCCGTCGCCGAAGTCGCCGCGCACTACGCCGCCCATCGTCAACAAAGCGAGGATGATCGCCGCGGCGATGCCGAGCGCCAATAGCGTGGACACGACGCGACTGCCCGCATCACGACGGGTCCGGTACGACGAAGCTCGGTACGTCGCCGTCCGCATGGGCGGGCGATTACAGCAGCGGGGTGAGGGCGGCAATCGGCTTTGGGGTGACGAAGCGGCCATGTCGACCGGCGCGGGGAGGGGCGCGGGGATGGTCGCGACGCGGTGCGCGATGCCATCGACATGCACCCGACATCGCGGTCGAGCATCACGCCGTACCGGCCCGTCCAACCCGGCGAAGCCGTATTCGAAGGGCCGGCTTCGCCGGGCCGGCCGGGCTTGTGCGAGGCAGCCGCCAGCTTCGCTGACGACTGCCGCTCTTTGGTTAGTTCTTGTCCTTGTCCACCAGCTTGTTCGCGCCGATCCACGGCATCATCGCGCGCAGTTCGGCACCGGTCTTCTCGATCTGGTGCGCCGCCGCCGCCTTGCGCGCCGCCTTCAACTCGGGCTGGCCGGCACGGTTGTCGAGGACGAAGTTCTTCACGAACCGGCCCGACTGGATGTCGGCCAGCACGCGCTTCATCTCCTTCTTCGTCTCGTCCGTGATGATCCGCGGGCCGGTGACGATGTCGCCATATTCGGCGGTGTTCGAAATCGAGTAGCGCATGTTCGCGATCCCGCCCTCGTACAGCAGGTCGACGATCAGCTTGGTTTCGTGCAGGCACTCGAAATACGCCATTTCAGGGGCGTAGCCGGCCTCGACCAGCGTTTCGAACCCGGCCTGGATCAGGTGGGTCACGCCGCCGCACAGCACCGCCTGCTCGCCGAACAGGTCGGTCTCGCACTCTTCCTTGAAGTTGGTCTCGATGATCCCCGAACGACCGCCGCCGACGCCGCTGGCATAGGCGAGCGCAACGTCGTGCGCGTTGCCGCTGGCGTCCTGCTGGATCGCGATCAGGCACGGGACGCCGCCACCGCGGACGTATTCGCTGCGCACGGTGTGGCCGGGGCCCTTGGGCGCGATCATGATGACGTCGATGTCCGCCGGCGGCTCGATCAATCCGAAGTGGACGTTCAGGCCATGCGCGAACGCCAGCGCGCTGCCCGGCTTCAACCGGCCCTTGATGTCGTTCTCGTAGATCGCAGCCTGATGCTCGTCGGGAGCCAGGATCATCAGGATGTCGGCCCATGCCGCCGCCTCGGCGGCCGACATCACCTTGAAGCCCGCGTCCTGCGCCTTCTTCGCGGTCGCCGATCCCTCGCGCAGCGCGACGGCGATCTCGTTCACGCCCGAATCACGCAGGTTCTGCGCATGGGCGTGGCCCTGCGAGCCATAGCCGACGATGGCGATCTTCTTCGACGTGATCAGGTTCAGGTCGGCGTCGCGATCGTAATAGACCTTCATATACTCATTCCCTTTCGCAATGTCCGTCGCACCGGTCGAGGCGGGCAGCCCGTGCGGCAGGCACCTTGCGTCCCGCCGAAGGGCCCCGGCCTGCGCCAGGGCGACATGGTGGTGGTTGACTCAGGCCGCCTCGCGCCCGCGGGCGATGGCGACGATGCCGGTGCGTGCGACCTCGATCAGGCCGACCTCGGCCATCAACTCGACGAACTTGTCGAGCTTCGCCGAGCCGCCGGTCACTTCGAAGACGAAGCTGCTGGTGGTCGCGTCGACCACGCGGGCGCGGTAGACCTCGGCCAGCCGCAGCGCCTCGATCCGCTGGTCGCCGGTGCCGCGCACCTTCACCAGCGCCAGCTCGCGCTCGACATGGTCGCCCTCGGCGGTCAGGTCGTGGACGCGATGGACCGGCACCAGCCGGTCGAGCTGCGCGACGATCTGCTCCAGCGTCGCCGGGCTGGCGCTGGTCACGATCGTGATCCGGCTGACCGCCTTGTCGGTGGTGATCTCGCTGACGGTCAGGCTCTCGATATTATAGCCGCGCGCGGTGAACAGCCCGGCGATGCGGGCAAGGATGCCCGGTTCGTTGTCGACGATCACCGCCAGCGTGTGGCGTTCGGCTTTCTCTTCGCGGATGTGCACTTACGTTCCTCACTCCCTCCCACATGGGAGGGGTCGGGGTGGGTGTCGTCCGGGGGTGCGCGGAGCGTCCGGCGCACAGGGCGCCGGATTACAAGCGTTCCGCCTCCACCGGCCCCTCCCGAAAGGGAGGGAAGGTGGGTCAGACCAGCGCCTTGGCCTCGTCGTCCATGGTGCCGCTGACTTCGTTGGCCTGCAGGATCATGTCGGTATGCGCCGCGCCGCTCGGGATCATCGGGAAGCAATTGGCCAGTTTCGCCACCATGCAATCGACCATCACCGGCCCGTCGTGCGCCAGCATGTCGGCGATTCCCGCTTCCAGCTGGTCGGGCCGCTCGATGCGGATACCCTTCCAGCCATAGGCTTCGGCCAGCTTCACGAAATCGGGCAGCGAATCCGAGTAGCTTTCGGCATAGCGACTCTCATAGGTCAGCTCCTGCCACTGGCGGACCATACCCATATATTCGTTGTTCAGGATGAACACCTTGACCGGCAGCCGATATTGCGTCGCCGTCGCCAGCTCCTGGATATTCATCTGGATCGACGCTTCGCCCGCGATGTCGATGACCAGCGCGTTCGGATTGCCCAGCTGCGCGCCGATCGCCGCGGGCAGGCCATAACCCATCGTGCCCAGCCCGCCGCTGGTCAGCCACTTGTTCGGCAGCTCGAAACCGAAATGCTGCGCCGCCCACATCTGGTGCTGGCCGACCTCGGTCGTGATGATCGGCTGGCGATGGTGCGTGGCGTCGAACAGCGCGCGTACGGCGCGCTGCGGCATGATCTCGCCGTTGTTCTCGTTCGGCCCGGTCTCCGGAAAGTCGAGGCACTTCACCGCGCGCCAGCCTTCGATCCGGCGCTGCCACTCGGTCGTGTCGGGCTTGGGATGCTGGCGCGCCTTCCACACGCGCACCATGTCTTCCATGGCGTGGCCGGCGTCGGCGACGATCGCCAGATCGATGCGCACCGTCTTGTTGATGCTCGACCGGTCGATGTCGATGTGCACCTTGCGGCTGTTCGGCGAAAAGGCATCGAGCCGTCCGGTCACCCGGTCGTCGAACCGCGATCCGATCGCGACGACCAGATCGGCCTGGTTCATCGCCATGTTCGCCTCGAACGTGCCGTGCATGCCCAGCATGCCCAGCCATAGCGGCCCGCTCGCGGGATAGGCGCCCAGTCCCATCAGCGTCGAGGTGACCGGCGCACCGGTGATCCGCGCCAGTTCGCACAACAGCTGCGACGCCGCCGGCCCGGAATTGATGATGCCGCCACCGGTGTACAGCACCGGACGCTCGGCAGCGGCCAGCATGTCGACGACCTGCTCGATCGCGCCGCGATCGGCCTTCAGCTGCGGGCGATACGTCTTGTGCTGGATCGGGCCGGGCTTGGCATAGCGCGCGGTCGCGACCTGCACGTCCTTGGGGATGTCGACCACGACTGGACCGGGACGGCCGGACGTGGCGATGTGGAATGCCTCGTGGATCACCGGGCCGAGGCGCGCGGGATCCTTCACCAGGTAATTGTGCTTGGAACAGTGACGCGTGATGCCGACGGTGTCCGCTTCCTGGAACGCATCCGATCCGATCAGCGCGGTTGGCACCTGTCCGGTGATAACCACCATCGGGATCGAATCGAGCAGCGCGTCGGTGATCCCCGTGACCGCGTTGGTCGCGCCGGGGCCGGAGGTGACCAGCACGACGCCGGGCTTGCCGGTCGAACGGGCATAACCCTCCGCGGCATGGGTCGCGGCCTGTTCGTGACGCACCAGGATGTGCTTAATTCGCCCGCCATTTTCCACGGAGTTGCGGAACAGGGCGTCATAGATCGGCAGGACGGCACCGCCCGGGTAGCCGAACACGACCTCCACGCCGAGATCGCACAGCGCCTCGACCAGGATGTCTGCTCCGCTCTTCTCGGTCACGTCACGTCTCCTCGTTGAAAATGCCGAACGTCCTTAGCCCGGCGGATGGCGGCGCGCTACGGCATATAAAATTGCGGGTCAACACGTTTCAGTGAAATAAAATTGCGAAGTGGTTGCGGTGCAGCGGAGCCAGTCGCTCGGTATCTGGTGGCGAAACCACGTATATTGCCGTTTGGCATAGCGGCGGGTCGCTTGCTGCGCCGCGGACAGCGCCGTGTCGCGATCGACCACGCCCGCGAGCAGCGCGGCGATCTCGGACACGCCGATGGCGCGCCGCACCGGCGCGTCGCCGGGAACGTCCTCGCGTGCGAGCAGCGCGGCGACCTCCTCCATGCCGCCGTCGTCGAACATCGCCGCGAGCCGCGCATCGCAACGTGCGAACAGCGCATCACGGTCGGGCAGCAGGACGACGCCGCGCACCGTTACGGTGTCGCCGATGCCGCCGGAGCGCTCCGCCTGCCACGCCGCCAGCGTGCGCCCGGTCGCCCGCACCACCTCCAGTGCGCGCGCCACGCGCGTCGTGTCGCGTGCCGCCAGCCGTGCGGCGGCGGCGGGGTCCGCGCGGGCGAGCGCCGCATGGGCTTGGGCAACGGGCAGCGCGCGCACCGACGCGCGGATGTCGGCGTCGATCTCCGGCACGGGCGCGATTCCGTCCAGCAAGGTGCGCAGGTACAACCCGGTTCCGCCGACCAGCACCGGCACCCGGCCTGCGGCGTGCGCGCGCCGTACCTCGGCCGCCGCATCCGCCGCCCAACTTGCTGCCGAACACGCCTTCGCGCCGTCGACATGGCCGAACAACCGGTGCGGCACGCGCGCCTCATCCTCATGCGTGGGCCGCGCCGACAAAATACGCAGGTCGCGATACACCTGGCTGGCATCGGCGTTGACGACCACGCCGCCGATCCGCTCGGCCAGTTCGATCGCCAGCGCGCTCTTGCCGCTGGCGGTCGGCCCTGCGATGAGCGCCAGCTTTGGTTTCTCGGGGGTGGGCATGTTCACGGCGACGCTGATAGCAGCAGGGCGGCTGACGCCCAACATCATGGCCGACGCGCGTGATCGGCTGGCGGCGGCCGGCTGCGTCCCCACGACGCTCGCGTGGATCGACGAAGGCGACGCGGCGGACTGGCGGTTCGAACGCGCGCCGGTCGATGCACGCGCCACGCTGGAAGGAGCCTTCGACGGCGTCGACCTGGTCGTCCAACCGGCAGCGGAGCGTCGCAAGATGCTGCTGGTCGCCGACATGGATTCGACGATGATCACCGTCGAATGCATCGACGAACTCGCCGGTTATGCCGGCCTCAAGCCGAAGATCGCCGCGATCACCGAGGCTGCGATGCGCGGCGAACTCGATTTCGAGGCGGCGCTGGATGCGCGCGTCGCGCTGCTCAGGGGGCTGGACGCCGATGTGATCGACGCATGCCTTCGCGAGCGGGTCACGTTGATGCCCGGCGCCGTCGCCTTGGTACGGACGATGCGGGGCTGGGGCGCGACGGCCGTGCTCGTCTCGGGCGGCTTCAGCCGCTTCGCCAATCCGGTCGCGGCGGAGATCGGCTTCGACCGCGCGATCGCCAACGTGCTGGAAATCGACGGTGACGCGCTGTCGGGCACCGTCGCCCGCCCGATCGTGGGAGCAGCGACGAAGCGCGCCACGCTGATCGAGACCCGTGACGCGCTGGGCTTGCCGGATACTGCGACGCTGGCGGTGGGCGACGGAGCCAACGATCTGGCGATGATCGAGATTGCCGGGCTGGGCGTTGCCTATCGCGCCAAGCCGATCGTCGCCGCCGCCGCGGGCGCGCGGATCGAGCATGGCGATCTCACCGCGTTGCTATGGGCGCAGGGCGTGCCGCGCGCCGAATGGCGAACTTGTTGAATATGCGTCGTTAACGCTTCCTCCACCGTCTGCGTGCCAAAGCATCGGGACGGATTAAACGGGGGCATCGACAGCCGATATGCGCGTACTGGCGGTCGCATCGCAGAAGGGCGGGTCGGGAAAGACGACACTCGCCGGGCATCTGGCGGTGCAGGCACAGCACGCCGGTGCCGGACCAGTGGTGTTGCTCGACATCGATCCGCAGGGAACGTTGGTCGACTGGGCCGCAGCGCGGGGTGAGGGAAATCCGGCGTTCGTGGCGACCGGCGTGCCGCGCCTCGTCGCCGATCTCGAAGCTGTCCGGGAACAGGGCGCGCGGCTTGCGGTGATCGATACGCCGCCCGCGTTGACCGTCGCGATCCAGGCGGTGATCCACGTCGCCGAACTCATCATCGTACCGACGCGGCCCAGCCCCCTCGACCTGCACGCGGTGGGGGCCACGGTCGAACTCTGCGAGCGGTCGGGCAAGCCGCTGCTATTCGTGATGAACGCCGCTACGCCTTATGCCCCGATCACCGCCGAAACCGCCGTGGCGCTGTCGCAGCATGGCACGGTCGCCCCGGTCATCATCCACCAGCGCACCGACTACGCCGCGTCGATGACCGATGGACGCACGGTAATGGAGGCGGAACCCGCTGGCCGCGCGGCGGCCGAGGTCGCCGCGCTCTGGGCCTATGTCTCCGATCGGCTGGAAAAGAACTTTCGCCGCACCGTCTTCGCTGCGGGGGTGCCGGGTGGCGGCTATGGCGCGGTAAGGTCGCCAGCGCACAGCTTCGGCCGCCGGGTGCCGGTCTGATGGTCCGCAACACCGTGCGCGCCGGCATGGCGCTGATGCTGGCGATGGCGCTGACCGGGTGCGCGATCCTGCACCTCGATCCGGGCGGGCGGCGCGGCGCGCTCGCGTCCACCCGCGCCGAAGACGTCGAAGCGGCGAAGCGCGCACTGCGGCAGCGGCGTTGGACCGTGGCGATCACCCATGCCGAGCATGCGGTGGCCCGCGACGGCGCGGATGGAGACGCGCGTGCGTTGCTGGCCACCGCCTATCTGCGCGCCGGACGCTTCGCCTCGGCGGCGCAGGCGTTCGCGGACACGCTGGCGCTGCGACAGGCCGACGCGCGCACTGCCCTCAACCTCGCGCTGACGCAGATAGCCACCGGGCAGGACGACGCGGCCGTGGCGACGCTCACGCGCTACGAAGGGATGATCCCCGCCGCCGATCGCGGGCTGGCACTGGCGTTGGCCGGCGCGCCGCAACAGGGGGTGGAGGTGTTGATGGCGGCGATGCGCGTGCCCGGCGCCGACGCCCGCACCCGGCAAAATCTGGCGCTGGCACTCGCGCTGTCCGGTGAATGGCCGGACGCGTTCTTCATGGTCGGGCTCGATCTTCCTCCGGCGGCGGCGCGTCAGCGGATCCTCGACTGGATGCGCTTCGCCCGTCCGCAGGGAACGGCGGATCAGGTCGCCGCCTTGCTGAAGATCGCGCCGGCGGTCGACCCCGGTCAGCCGGCCGCGCTGGCGCTGCATGCTGTGCCTGCCTCCGTCGCCGCGGACGACGGCCTCGACCGTTACATGCCCGGCCCTGCGGACGAAGCGACGGTCACCGCCGCCCTCGCCGGTGCCGGTCCGCCGCATCGGACGCGCTGACGCTCAGCCCGCGATCGCGCGGCCGCCTTTCCACATCGCGATCACCTTGCCTTGCACCGGGAGGCCGTCGAACGGTGTGTTGCCCGCCTTGCCCGGCAGCCGGTCGGCATCGATCTGCCACGGTGCCTGATCGTCGATCAGGATGACGTCGCCGGGCATGCCGGTCGCCAGCGTGCCCGCGTCCAGCCCCAGCAACGCCGCCGGTCCACGCGACAGCAGTGCGAACAGCCGTGGCAGCGTGATGCGTTCGTCGCGCACCAGCCCTAGCGCGAGCGGCAACAGCGTCGCCGCGTCGGCTCCCCCCGCACTGGCGTCGGCGAACGGCAGCCGCTTTTCCTCCGGGCCGCGCGGGTCGTGGCCCGAACACAGCAGGTCGATCGTCCCGTCGGTCAATGCCGCGAGCGCCGCCTTGCGATCGTCCTCGCTGCGCAGCGGCGGGGAGAGATGCGCGAATGTGCGAAAGTCGCTCATCGCATTGTCGCTCAGCAACAGATATGCCGGGGTGATCCCACAGGTGACGCGTACCCCGCGCGCCTTTGCCGCACGAACCAGCGCGAACCCCGCGGCGGTGGTGACGCACCGCAGGTGAAGCCGCGCGCCGGTTTCCTCCGCCAGCATCAGGTCGCGCGCGATCGCCAGCGCCTCGGCCAGCGCAGGGGCCGCGGGCAGGCCGAGTCGCGTCGCCGTCTCGCCCTCGGTCGCCACCGCGCCCGCCGCCAGCCCGCCGTCCTCGGCATGGCTGACCACCACCACCTCCAGGTCGCGCGCATAGCTCAGCACGCGGTGCATCACGCCGCTGTCGGCGATCCACCCGCGCCCGGTGCCGACCGCGCGTGCCCCGGCCGACAGGCAGATCGCCATCTCGGCCAGATCCTCCCCCTTCGAACCGACCGTGGCCGCGGCGATCGGGTGGATCCACAAATCAGGCCGCCCGATCAACGCCAGCCGCTGCACGGCGCCGGGTTCGTCGAGTACCGGCGTTTGATCCGGCATCGGCGCAACGCGCACGATGCCGCCTGCTCGCGCCGCGGCACGATCGATCCGTGCCACGCCGACGTCGATGATGCCGGGCGCCAGCAACTTGCCGCGGCAGTCGACACGTTCGGCATCACCCGGCGCCTCGCCGGTGGCGATCGTGCCATCGACGATCAGCAAGTCGCCACGACGCTCGCCACCATCGGGGCACACGATCCGCGCGTTGGTCAGGTGCAGTGCCTGTGTCATGCCCAGCCCTCCACATGGCGCGATCGGCGGGTCAGCACGTCCAGACACGCCATTCGCACCGCCACGCCCATCTCCACCTGCTCGGTGATCGCGGATTGCTCGACGTGATCGGCCACCGCCGAATCGATCTCCACCCCGCGGTTCATCGGGCCGGGGTGCATCACCAGCGCCCCCGGCGCGCGCGTGTTCAGCCGTTCCAGCGTCAATCCGTAGCGCAAGTGATATTCGCGGCTCGATGGGACATAGCCGCCCGCCATCCGCTCGGTCTGAAGCCGTAGCATCATCACCACGTCGGCCCCGTCCAGCGCACGGTCGAAGTCGGTGAACGCAGTGACCCCGAACCGCTCGATCGCGGGCGGCATCAACGTGGAGGGCGCACACACCCGCACCTCCGCGGCCAGCGCGGTCAGCGCCAGGATGTTCGAACGCGCGACGCGGCTGTGGAGCAGGTCGCCGCAAATCACCACGCGCTTGTTGGCGATGCCGCCCAGCCGCCGCCGGATGGTCAGCGCATCCAGCAGCGCCTGTGTCGGATGTTCGTGCCGCCCGTCGCCCGCGTTCAGCACCGGGCAGTCGACCTTGTCCGCGATCAGCCGCACCGCGCCGCTCGACATATGCCGGATCACGATCACGTCTGCGCGCATCGCGTTCAGCGTCATCGCGGTGTCGATCAGCGTCTCGCCCTTCTTCACGCTCGACTGTGCGGCGTGCATGTTGACCACGTCCGCGCCCAGTCGTTTGCCGGCGATCTCGAAGCTCAGCAGCGTGCGGGTGCTGTTCTCGAAAAAGGCGTTGATCTGCGTGAAGCCGGCCAGTCGCTTGTCGGGCGTGGCGCGCGTCCGGTTCGCCTCCACCCACGCATCCGCTTCGTCGAGCAGGAAGGTGATCTCGTGCGGTTCGAGTCCCTCGATCCCGGTCAGGTGGCGATGCGGAAACACCGCGCCTCCGGGGATCAGGGTGGCGGGGCGGTGGTCCGACTGCATCATCAAAGCCGCTGCCTAGTGGCGGGGCAGGGACGGTGCAAGCCGGTCAGAAGCGCAACGACGCCAGACCGAGCGCGATGCCGGCCTGCATCACGGCGATCAGTTGAAGGCGCAGCGAGAACGGCTGTTTGCGCGCCTTGTGGCGAAAGAGCCGGCGTGCCCAGAAAGCGGCCGGGCTGCCGCCGATTGCCGCCAGCCACAGCAACGTCGATTCGCGGATGCGCCGCTCGCCGCGCTCGGCGGCGCGCTTGTCGGTGGCGAAGCAAAGGATCGTCAGCAGGTTGATCGCCAGAACCGCCGTTGCGACGAACGACAAGGCGTCAGGCACCATAAGGGATTTCCGCGGCCTGAACGCGGTGCGCATAAACGACGATCGTCAGGAAACCGCCACCAGCGCGTCGATCGCGGCTTGCAGGATGTGCGCCGCGGCATGGTTGTCGATCCGCTCGGCCCGCTTGGCGCGGCTGAAATCCTGTTCGATCAGCGCGCGCTCGGCAGCGACGGTCGACCAGCGTTCGTCCCACAGCAGGATCGGCACCCCGATGTCGCGGCAATTGCGAGCGAATGCCCGCGTCGACTGGCTGCGCGGGCCTTCGCTGCCGTTCAGGTTCAGCGGCAGGCCGATCACCCAGCCCCGAACGTGCTGCGCCTGCGACAGCGACAGCAGCGCTGCCTTGTCGAGGGTGAACTTGGTCCGCCGGATCAGCTGCGCCGGGCTGGCGAAGCTCCATCCGGCATCGCACAATGCGGTGCCGACGGTCTTCGTGCCCACATCCAGCCCCAGCAAACGCCCGCCATCGGGCAACGCGGCCCGAAATGCCGCGGCGGTGGCGTGGATCACGGCGGTGGGCGATGAACCGGCGGTCACCGGACCCTCACTCATCGGGCCGCCAGCCGCCGCGCCGCGTCGGCACGGACGTTCGCCCAGAACAGGCTATAGTCATAGACGTGGAAGTTGTTGCCGGGCAGCGCATATGGCCCGACGTCCGGCGGCGATCCGATCAGCAACATGCCGCGCCCGCCGCATCGCGCGCCGATCCGCCCCGCCTCGATCCGCGCCTCGTCCATCGCGGCGTTCGGGAACAGCGTGCCCAGGTTTGCGGAGGGCGGCGCGGCGGCGTTCGGCGTGCCGGTCAGCGGATTGGTGCACAGCATGGCGGTGCCGCGCCGCGATGTGCCGTCGAACCCGGTCGAGCGGTCGTATTGGTCGAGGATCAGCGACGGATCGGCCGGCTCGGCGAACGTCTGCCACGCCAATATGCAGCCGCGCTGGTCGGCGCGCGTGCACGCCGGCAGGCCGAGCGCGGGCAGGTCGTTGGTCACCGACACCGGCCATCCCACGACATAGGCCGCGACGATCCGCCTGGTCAGCGGCGTTCCCGCCACCCGGTCTTTCAGCAGGCGGGTGAGGTGCAGCGCGCCCTGGCTGTGCCCGGCCAGGATGATCGGCCGCGTCGGCCCGGCTTCGGCCAGAAACGCCTCGAACGCCGCCAGCACGTCGCCGTAAGCGAGCGCCAGCGCCTGCTCGGCGGCGCGCTGGTCGGTCAGGAACGCGCCGAACGTTGCCTGCCGGTAACGCGGCGCCCAGATCTCGCCCGCTTCGTTGAATGCGCTGGCCTGTCCGCGCAGGAACAGCGCGGCGCGGTTGTTCGCCTCGTCGTCGGTCAACGGCGCATTCCAGTGCGCACGGCTGAGGTACGATGTCGGGTGGATGAAGAACACCGCCGCGCCGCCGGGCGTCTTGCGCGGCGCGTAACCCGGCGGCGTCCACAGCGCCGGATTGCCGGCGAGCGCGGGGCGCGCCAGCCACATCTTGTCCTGCGCGTATTCCCCGGCGGTCACCCGCTGCTGATCGCGGAACGATTCGCCCGGCACCATCGCCATGCGCATCATTTCCACGCCCCACAGCCGGTAGGCGAAGGCAGCCGCGGTCGCGAGCACGATCAGTGCGACGACGACATAGAGGAATTTGCGGGCCAAGAGCGTGTCACCATTGTGCGGTGCAGCAAGATCGCTGCGCCGGCAACCGCAAGGCTGGTGCCCGATCGTTGCGGATCGTGCAACCGCGCCGCGCGACGCGTGTTGCAACATCGCCCCGTCGGATGGTAGCGGCACGGACATGTCCGTTGACACTGCAACCGTCAGGCGTATCGCCGGCCTCGCCCGCATCGCCATCACCGACGACGAAGCCGCCCGGCTCGCGCCCGAACTCGGCAACATCCTCGACTGGATCGAGCAACTGGGGGAGGTCGACACCGCCGGGGTCGCACCGATGACCGCGGTCATTCCCAACCACCTGCGGCTGCGCGACGACGTCGTCACCGACGGCGGCATTCGTCCCGCCGTGCTGGCCAATGCGCCACAGGCCGAACATGGCTTCTTCTCCGTGCCCAAGGTGATCGAATAATGACCGAACTCACCGATCTGGGCATCGCCGCGATCCGCAACGGCGTCCGCGATGGCGACTTCTCCGCCCGCGACGTGGCCGGCGCGTTCAATGCGGCCGTCGTCGCCGCTCGCCCGCTGAATGCCTTCCTCGTCGAGACGCCCGACCACGCGCTCGCCGCCGCCGAGGCCGCCGACAAGGCGCGGGCCGCGGGCGAGCAGCTTGGCCCGCTCGCCGGCGTGCCGATCGGCATGAAGGACCTGTTCTGCACGAAGGGCGTGGCGACCACCGCGGCAAGCCACATCCTCGAAGGCTTCACCCCCGAATACGAATCGACCGTATCGCAGAACCTGTGGAACGCGGGCGCGGGCATGTTGGGCAAGCTCAACATGGACCAGTTCGCGATGGGTTCGTCGAACGAAACCAGCCACTTCGGCAATGTCGTCAGCCCGTGGCGGCGCAGCGACGGTGGCGATGCGCCACTGGCGCCCGGCGGTTCTTCGGGCGGTTCGTCCGCGGCGGTCGCGGCGCGGATCGCGCCCGGCGCGACCGGCACCGACACCGGCGGTTCGATCCGTCAGCCCGCCGCGTTCGTCGGCATTTCGGGGATCAAGCCCACCTACGGCCGCTGCTCGCGCTGGGGCACGATCGCCTTCGCGTCGTCGCTCGACCAGGCCGGGTCGATGGCGCACGACGTTCGCGACTGCGCGATCATGCTGGAGGCGATGGCCGGCTTCGATGCGAAGGACGCGACCTCGCTCGATCTGCCCGTGCCGCAGTGGGAGGCGCAGCTGAACGCCTCGCTCAAGGGCAAGCGCGTCGGCATCCCGAAGGAATATCGGGTCGAGGGTATGCCCGCCGAGATCGAGGCGCTGTGGCAGCAGGGCGTGGCGTGGCTGAAGGATGCCGGCGCGGAGATCGTCGACGTATCGCTGCCGCACACCAAATACGCGCTGCCCGCCTATTACATCATCGCCCCTGCCGAGGCGTCGTCCAACCTCGCGCGCTACGACGGCGTGCGTTATGGCCTGCGCGACCTGCCCGATGGCGCGAACCTTCAGGAGATGTACGCGCAGACGCGGGCGGCGGGCTTCGGCGACGAGGTGAAGCGCCGCATCCTGATCGGCACGTACGTCCTCTCCGCCGGCTTCTACGACGCCTATTACACGCAGGCGCAGAAGGTCCGCGCGTTGATCGCGCGCGATTTCGAGCGTGCGTGGGAGACCTGCGACGTCCTGCTCACCCCCACCGCGCCGTCGGCGGCGTTCGCGCTGGGCGAGAAGTCGTCCGATCCGCTGGCGATGTACCTCAACGACGTGTTCACCGTGCCATCGAGCCTTGCCGGGCTGCCCGCGATGAGCGTGCCGGGCGGGCTGGACGCCGCCGGGCTGCCGCTGGGCCTGCAGATCATCGGGCGACCGCTCGACGAACAAGGCGTGCTGAATGCCGCCCTTGCGATCGAGGAACGTGCCGGCTTCACCGCCCGCCCGCCACGCTGGTGGTGACGCGCTAGATCAAAAGGGGGGGGGGGGCTCGAACGGCCCCCTCCCGGACACGCCGGATTGGGTCGGGTTACGGCAGAAGCAGGGTCTTAGCGGAGCACTTCCTCCACCATGTCGATCGCTTCCGACAGGCGCTCGACCGGCATGGTGAAGCCCTCCGCCACGCCCGGTTCGCCGACTGCGAACGCGAACCGCAGGCCGGCGTCGGCGGTCGCCAGCCGGTGGATCGAGTTGAACGACGTCGGCGACTGGATCGCGAACACGCACGCGCCGTCGCCCAGCACCGCATTGGCGTGCGCCAGCGCCGATCCCTCGACGCCCACGACGATCCGCGCATCGCGCAGCGTCGCCGCGATTTGCTCCGCTGTTTCCTCCTCCGGCGCGACGATCGCGAACCCGCGCGCTGCCAGCGCCGCGATGATCGCCTCCTCGTTCAGCAACTGGCGTCCTGCGGCTTGCGCACCGCGCCGGATGAAGACGCGCGCCGGGCCTCCGCCGCGCACCGCCGCGCGCAGCCGCGCCCGCACGCGGCGATACCGCGCCATCCGCCCCGGATTGTAGCCGCGATCGTCGACCATCCATAACCGGCGCACCAATGTGTCCGCCAGCGCGACGGCGGGTAAGCCGATCAGCGTGCGATAGCCCCCGCCGTGTCCGAAACGCTGCGGATCGAGCACGCCGGGCACGATCCCGCGGTCGATCGCCAGTTGCTCGCGCGACCAGCCATCGGCCACCCAATGTCCGAAATATCGTTCGATGACCCAGTCGGTGCACAGCATCGCCTCGTTCACCGTGGCGATCGTCCCGCGCAGCACAGCGCGCTTGCGATCGGAGCGCAGCACGGTCACGCCGCCACGCCGCATCAGCGTGCCGTCCGCGATCACGACATCGCGCACGATTCGCGCCTCCGTTGCCGGTTCGACGCGGTCGTGGTGGAGCAGGCGGTCGAGGTCGTCACGCGGCGACACGCCGGGGTAATGCGCCACGATCCGCTCCAGCTCGCCAGGCAGGAACAGCGGTGGCGCGCGCTCGACGCGTCCCGCCGCGTCGCACTCCACCGTCTCCGCGCCGCGCCAGAAGCCGTCGGCGGACAGGCGCTGCATGACGCGCGCCGTGATCGGGCGAAGGCTGAACATCGTGGCGGTCCCCCGTGGCTGTGGAACGCGGATGGACCGGACGGACTCTCCCAAGTCAAGCCGGAACCATCCCGTTGCCAGCGCGCGGCCCGCTGACTAGAGCGGCGGTCGAACAGGAGGACCGGAACAGGTGACCGCCAACGCGTATCGTATCAAGGGTGACACCGGCGACTGGGAAGTCGTCATCGGGCTGGAGGTCCATGCCCAGGTGACCAGCAACGCCAAGCTGTTCTCCGGCGCGGCCACCACCTTCGGCGCCGAACCGAACTCGCAGGTATCGCTGGTCGACGCCGCGATGCCGGGCATGCTGCCTGTGCCCAATCGGGAATGCATCCGCCAGGCGGTGCGCACCGGCATGGCGATCGACGCGCAGATCAACAAATGGTCGCGGTTCGATCGCAAGAACTATTTCTACGCCGATCTGCCGCAAGGCTATCAGATTTCGCAGCTGTACCATCCGCTGGTCGGAGAGGGCAGCGTCGAGATCGAGGTGGACGGCACGGCCAAGACGATCGGTGTGGAGCGCATCCACGTCGAACAGGACGCCGGCAAGCTGATGCACGATCAGCATCCGACCCGCTCCTATGTCGACCTGAATCGCTCGGGCGTGGCGCTGATGGAGATCGTCAGCCGCCCCGATCTGAGTTCGCCGGCCGAGGCGGGCGCGTACCTGCGCAAGCTGCGGGCGATCCTGCGCTATGTCGGCAGCTGCGACGGCAACATGGAAGAAGGCTCGATGCGCGCCGACGTCAACGTCAGCGTGCGGCGGGCCGGTGAGCCGCTGGGGATGCGGACCGAGACCAAGAACGTCAATTCGGTGCGCTTCGTGATGGCGGCGATCGAGCATGAGGCGGCCCGGCAGGTCGAGGTGCTGGAGGCCGGCGGCGCGATCGTGCAGGAAACACGGCTGTTCAACCCGGACAGCGGCACGACGCGGTCGATGCGCTCGAAGGAAGATGCGCACGATTATCGCTACTTCCCCGATCCCGATCTGTTGCCGCTCGAACTCGACGATGATTTCCTCGCCGATTGCCGCGCCTCGTTGCCCGAGCTGCCCGATGCCAAGCGCGCCCGTTACGAGGGGCTGGGGATCACGCCCTACAATGCCGATGTGCTGACCGCCGAGGTCGAAAGCGCGCGCTGGTTCGATGCCTTGCTGGAGGCGGGGGCCAAGCCGGTGGCGGCGGCGAACTGGGTGACCAGCGAGCTGTTCGGCGCGCTTAACCGGCTCGGCAAGCAGATCGTCGACAGCCCGGTGACTCCGGGACAGGCCGCCGAATTGCTGGCGCTGGTCGCTGACGGCACGCTCAGCGGCAGCCTCGCCAAGCAGGTGTTCGAGGCGATGCTGGAAACCGGCGACGCGCCGGGCAAGATCGTCGAGGAACGCGGGCTGAAACAGACCAGCGACACCGGCGCGATCGAGGCGGTGATCGCCGACGTGCTGGCCAGAAATCCCGGCCAGCTCGAGCAATATCGCGGCGGCAAGGTGACGCTGTTCGGCTTCTTCGTCGGTCAGACGATGAAGGCGATGGGCGGCAAGGCCAATCCGGCGGTAGTAAATGACCTGCTGAAGAAGGCGCTCGGCTGATTGACCCATAACGGGGGCGCAGCCGCTTGCGTCCGGGCCAACGCTCGCTAGCTTCCCCCCGCCGTCCGTTGACGGCGAGGGGGGACTAACATCATGAATCGCTTGCTTGCGGCGCTGCTTGCGTGCGCGCTGCCGGCCGCTGCGTCGGCCGAAACCTTGACCAATGCCACGGTGATCACCTTGGTGAAGGCGGGACTGGGGGATGAGGCGGTCCTCGCGAAGATCAAGGCGACGCCCGGTCAGTTCGATTTGTCCACCGACCAGATCATCGCCCTGAAGCAGCAGGGGGTGTCGTCCGCCGTCATTGCGGCGATGCTGGCCGCCGGCGGCAATGCGGCGGGTGCCGCTTCCGCTTCGTCGATCGATTCGCCCGACTGGCGGGTGCCCCATCCGGCGGGGATCTACCTGCTGAAGGGAACCGGCGACACCGCGCAGATGGCACGGATCGACCCGACCACCGCCAATCAGACCAAGACCGGCGGCATGCTGGGCTATATGATGACCGGCGGCATCGCCTCGATCAAGATGAAGTCGGTGGTCCCGAATGCGCGCGCGCGCATCCGCGGCCAGCAACCGCGCCCGGAGTTCTTTTTCTACTTCGACGAAGCGAACAGCAGCCTTTCGCACGGAGCGAACACGGGATCGTTCCTGGCCGGACCGACGGTGACCACCACCTCGCCGAACGAATTCAGTCTGATCCGGTTCGACGTGAAGCAGAACCGTCGCGAAGCGCGGGTCGGCAGCTTCAATATCGCCGGCTCCAAGACCGGCGTCATGGACAAGGACCGCATCGCGTTCAGCTACGATCGCGTCGCGCCCGGGGTGTTCCGTGTTCGTCCCGACGCCGATCTGGCGCCGGGCGAATACGGATTTCTGTATTCGATGTCGGCCGGATCGGGGTCCGGCATGTATTCCGGCGGCGTGATGACCGCCCGTGTGTTCGACTTCGCCGTCGGCGACTGACGAGCGCGCCTCCGGGGGTGGGAACCGCTATTGCTGCGTCAGATCCTGGTTCTTCACCTCCCCGCCGGTGCCGCTGTTGCCGTCGAAGGCGCCGGCGTCGGTGAAGCGCGGCGGCTCCTTGCCGCCTTCGCCGCGCTTCACCGCGTCGCTGCGCGCCTCGACCGCCTGCTGGATGTCGGGGCGATCATCGTCGCGGTTCGGTGTCGGATCGATCGTATTTTCGGTCATGTTCGCCTCTCAGATGCTGGGATTGACCGGGGCGGGGTCACCCGAAGGTGCGCCGGGTGCGGGCACATCGATGTCGTGACCCGGCGGATTGATTTCCGGCGGGGGGGCATCCGGCGTGACCGGCTGGCTCGGCTGCGGCACGTCGGCCGGGATGTCTCCGGGGTTGGTGGCCATCGTATTTTCTCCTTTCCTTCCTAACGCGCCGCAACGATGCGGGTTGCCCGCTTGCTCCTGGGCGCAACGCGGTATAGATGCCGCCGACCGGCGGTGTCCGACTAGCGGGCGTGGCGGAACTGGTAGACGCGCCAGATTTAGGTTCTGGTATCGCAAGATGTGGGGGTTCGATTCCCTTCGCCCGCACCAGTCCCCGCGTCAGCGGGGTGGCCACCACTAACAAAATTCTCCTGACGAAAGCGGCCAATGCAGACTGTCGAGACGTTGAACGAGGGCCTGAAGCGCGCCTACACCCTGACCATCTCCGCGGGCGACATCGCCAAGCGGGTCGATGCGGAGCTGAAGCGCGTTGCGCCGCAGATCAAGATGCCGGGCTTCCGGCCCGGTAAGGTGCCGACCAACCTGGTGCGCAAGATGCACGGTCCGGCGATCGAGCAGGACGCGCTGAACACGTCGATCCAGGAGGGTATCCAGGCGCTGATCGCCGAGCAGCAGCTGCGACCCGCCATGCAGCCGACTGTCGAGCTGGGCGAGGGCTACGAGTCGGGCAAGGATGCCGAGCTGAAGATCGAGCTGGAGGTGCTGCCGCAGGTGCCGGCTCCCGCGATCGAGGGGCTGAAGCTGGAGCGTCTGACCGTGCCGGTCGACGAATCGGCGATCGAGGAGCAGCTGAAGCGCTTCGCCGATGGTGCCAAGCGTTGGGAAGACGCCGGTGACAAGGCGGCGGAAACCGGCGATCAGGTGACGATGGATTTCGTCGGCAAGACGATGGACGGCGTTGCGTTCGACGGCGGCACCGGCACCGATATGGATGTCGAGTTGGGCGCGGGCCGCCTCATCCCGGGCTTCGAGGAGCAGGTCGTCGGCGCGAAGGCCGGCGAGGAGCGTCAGATCAAGGTCAGCTTCCCCGAGGATTACGGTGCCAAGGAACTGGCGGGTCAGGACGCGACCTTCGACCTGACGATCAAGGCGGTGAAGACCGCCGGTGAGAGCCAGATCGACGACGAGATGGCCAAGAGCCTCGGGCTGGAAAGCCTCGAGCAGCTCAAGGGTCTGGTCAAGGGCCAGTTCGAGCAGGAAAACAACGGCCTGACGCGTACTTATATGAAGCGCAAGCTGCTCGACCAGCTGGCCGAAGGGCATGATTTCGAAGTGCCGCCGTCGATGGTCGAGGCCGAGTTCAACCAGATCTGGCAGCAGCTTCAGCACGAAGCGACGCACGAGCCCGATCCGCAGGCCGCGCTCGACGAGATGGAGAAGGAGCGCGACGATTATCGCAAGATTGCGGAGCGTCGTGTGCGTCTCGGCCTGTTGCTCAGCGAGATCGGTCAGGCCAATGGCGTCGAGGTGACGCAGCAGGAAATGCAGCGCCTGATGATGCAGGCCGCGCAGCAATACGGCCCGGACGATCGCCAGCGCTTCATCCAGTACGTGCAGCAGGACCCGATGGCCGCCGCCCAGCTGCGCGCGCCGCTGTACGAGGACAAGGTCGTCGACTTCCTGTTCGACAAGGCCGAGATCACCGATCGCGAGACGACCAAGGAAGAGCTGGAAGCCGCGATCGAGAGCGAAGACGGCTTCGCTACCGGCACGCACAGCCACGATCACGACAACCACAAGCCCAAGCAGGCGCGCGGCAAGAAGGGCGCGAGCGGCGGCGAGGGCGGCGATGCCGCTGCGAAGCCCGCGAAGAAGTCGGCTGCCAAGGATGCGCCTGCCGATGAGGTAGGCGGGGCCGAAACCGCGCCGGCGAAGAAGCCGCGCGTGAAGAAGGCGGCTGCGCCGGTCGAAGCGGAGACGCAGGTTGCCGAGGCATCCCCCGAGGCCGCCGAGTCCGCCGAGGGAACGCAGGCAGCGGATGCCGCACCGGCCAAGAAGCCGCGTGCGAAGAAGCCCGCCGCCTGACCTGCCGGGGCTGACCTGCCGGGGCGGGGGCGCGGGTGCGCTTCCGCCGGCCAGGACTGGCGTTACGACCGAAGGCGTCGTCGACGGGGATCACCTCCCGGTCGGCGACGCCTTCTTCGTTATGGTGCGGGCGCGCGCCGTTCGTGCTGCGCGGGTTCGACGGTTCGCGGCAACGAACGGACCGGTCGGCTCAGGCCCCGGCGGGCAAAGCGACGATCGTCGTGTCACGCCGCGGACGCGCCAGCGCGGCGGCGGCAATCACCGTCGCGATCAGCGGCAACATCCAGATGACCCGCATGTTGTAGCGATCGTGCGGCGTCGACAATGCGCCGCAGACGGCGATGTTGATCGCCCAGCCGAACAGCACCCACGCGCCCAGCATGGCATGGCGACGCAGGTCGGGCTGGCGGTATGCCCATATGAACGCCGCGATGCTGGCGATCAGCAACGGCCACGCCAGCGCGACGACCACGCCTAGCGGTATCGTGCGGCGGAACGCGCCGGTTTCGCGCAGCTGCGCGGCCAGGTTCGGCGGCATGCGCTCGACGAAGCCGCCATATTCCTCGGGCGTGTAGTGGAATTCACTCAGGCCGACCTGCCGCGCCTGCTCCAGAATCGCCGCCGCCGACGATTGTATCACCTCGCCCGGGCGGTCGCGCAGCACCGCCAGCACGAATGGCATCTGCTCGCGCGACAGTGCCCGCGCGTCGCTGGCCGGGATGGTCATGAAGACGCCGTCCCAGGCGTAGGGGCTCCACAGAAAACTGTCGCTGGGCGAAGGCAGGCGATCGAGAAAACGGCACAGCACCCAACGCTCCGTCCCGCAATGCTCGCGCAGATAATCGGTCCCCACCCCATCGGCGGTCAGCCGCGCAGTGATGAACGGCGGTCGCACCGGCGGATGGCCGGTCATCCGCTCGACGACCGCCGAACTGGCCATTTCGCCGGCCAGTCCGACCAGCGCCGCCGCGACGATCCCGGCGATCGCCGCGCGCGCCGGTACGTTGGGGTGGCGCAGCAGCCGGAACAGCGCCGCGACGGTGACGATCGCCAGCAGGATCAGCATCGTCGCGCTATGCGTCAGCGCACCGAAGGCGATCAGCGCCATCCACCCGATCCGCCCGATGCGCGTCTCCCGTCGCCACCCGACCAGCAGCGTGGCGGCGGCGACGATCGCCAGACCTGCGAACGCATCCGGCGTCAGCATCGCGGCATAGAAGGGCAGCGGCGTCACCATCGTCACGGCGACCGCGCCGGCGACTGCCGCGGCGAAGGCGGTGTGACGCGCGGGAGAGACGGCATGCCGGACGACGCCGATCACCACCATCATCGCGGCCAGCGCCTGAATGGCGATCACGACCCAGAAACTGCCGGCCAGGACGCCAAGATAGGTCAGCGCACCGTAAAAGGGCGATCGCCCCGCCAACACCGGCGGCCCCATCGGCTGGAAGGGACCGGCGGCCGTAACGGCCGTTGCAGCGGCCGGGGCCGGGCGGGTGGAAGGTGCCGCGACCCGTAGTGTCCGGCTCGACGTCCAGTCGCTCGGCCGGTTCAGCACGCGCACCGCCAGCGCATCGATGGTGCGGATGTAGGACGAGGTGTCCGGAAAGAAAAAGGCGCCGCCATTGACGAACGCTGGCCACAACAGCAACGGAGCGAGCAGCAACAACGTAAGCTGTCGCGCCGCCATCCTTGTCAGGACCGGTTCCGGATCATCACGCTTCAATGTAAGGTTCCCTCGATTTTAAAGGCTTTAGCACATAAGAGCGCCAGGGCGAGCGTTCGCGGCCGCCGGGGGGTGACATGATGGTTCGAATTGGGAAACGGCCGTCGGTGGCCGTGCTGCTGCCGTGCTACAACGAGGAAGCGGCGATCGCGCAGACGATCGCGGGCTTTCGCGCCGCGCTGCCGGACGCGACGATCTACGTTTACGACAACAACAGCCGGGACCGCACCGTTGAGGTGGCGCGCGCTGCCGGCGCGGTGGTGCGGACCGAGCGTATTCAGGGCAAGGGCGCCGTGGTGCGGCGGATGTTCGCCGACATCGACGCCGACCTCTACGTCATGGCCGATGGCGATGCGACCTACGACGCCAGTGCCGCGCCCGCGCTGGTTGCGCGGATGCTGGACGAACAACTCGACATGGTCGTCGGCTGCCGGATCGGCGAGGCCGCGGCGGCGTACCGGCGCGGCCACCGGCTGGGCAATGCGATGCTGACCGGCATGCTGACGCGGCTGTTCGGACGCAGCTTCACCGATATCCTGACCGGCTATCGCGTGTTTTCGCGCCGCTTCGTCAAAAGCTTCCCCGTGCTGTCGGTGGGCTTCGAGATCGAGACCGAGATCAGCGTCCATGCGCTGGAACTGAAGATGCCCGTGGGGGAGATCGAGACACCCTATTTCGCGCGTCCGGAGGGATCGGTATCGAAACTCAGCACCTATCGCGACGGCTGGCGTATTCTGGGGACGATCGGTACCCTTTACCGGATCGAGCGACCGTTGTGGTTCTTCGGCGGGCTGGGGATGGTGCTGGCGCTGCTGGCGGTGGTGCTGGCCGGCCCGCTGGTGGTGACCTATGTGGAAACCGGGCTGGTGCCGCGCGTGCCCACCGCCATCCTGACGACCGGGCTGATCATCCTGGCGGCATTGTGCGTCTTCGCCGGCTTGATTCTCGATACGGTGGTCCATGGCCGGCGCGAGGTGCGGCGGCTCGCCTATCTCGCACATCCCGCCCCCGGCGCGGCGGCTGTCCTACAGGCGGCGGACCGTGGCACGATGGCGGCGGGGGGCGCAGATCATGCGGTAGGGGCGGGGCCGACGCCCGGCCTGCTGCAGGAGGGATCGCAAGGGTGACGTGATGTGAGCTTTGTCAACTTCCACGAGTCGCGCTGCCGCTCGCCCGCACGGGTCGCATGGGGGCTTGAACCGTTTCGCCTGAGCACCGATGTTGCGGACGTTCCCAAAGCCGAGAAGAGAGTTTTTCATGCACAATCCGTTCGACACCGGCGATTTCGCGGGCAAGCTGGCGAACGCCGGGCTGGGTATGCAGCAGACGCAAGCCGGCTTGGTGCCGATCGTTATTGAGCAGTCGAACCGTGGCGAGCGTTCGTTCGACATCTTCTCGCGCCTGTTGCGCGAACGGATCGTGTTCGTGACCGGCGGGGTGGAGGATGGGATGGCCAGCCTCATCACCGCGCAGCTGCTGTTCCTGGAATCGGAAAATCCGAAGAAGGACATTTACATGTACATCAACTCGCCGGGCGGTGTCGTCACGGCGGGCATGGCGATCCACGACACGATGCAATATATCCGCCCGCGCGTCGGCACGGTCTGCATCGGTCAGGCCGCTTCGATGGGCAGCTTCCTGCTGGCATCGGGCGAACCCGGGATGCGCGTCGCGCTCACCAACAGCCGGATCATGATCCACCAGCCGTCGGGCGGTGCGCAGGGCATGGCCAGCGATATCGAGATCCAGGCGCGTGAAATCCTGCGCATCCGGCACCGCCTGAACGAATTGTACGCCCGCTACACCGGGCGCTCGCTTGAGGAGATCGAGCGTGCGATGGACCGCGACAAGTTCATGTCGGCGGATGAGGCCAAGGAGTTCGGCCTGATCGACGAAGTGTTCGACAAGCGTCCGCAACCCACCGAGGACGTCGGAGCGACGGCCTGATCGTGACGGACGGCGCGGGCGTCGCTTGCCCGCGCCGTCATTCCGGATGTCCGATCCTGGCCGGGCATTTGCCGCTCCTCATAACTCGATCCTGTCCGCTCCGCAGCGGATGACCGCCGGGCCGACCGACGCTATTCGCGTGTGGCGCGTCGGCGCCGTCGAAGCAGGCTGCGCGCTCGCCGGGCGCTCCACCCTTGAAGCCGGCCTCCGAAGGTTCGATATGACATTCTCGGATCACGATGCGCGATGGCGGGCGGTGCCGGAACCGGGATCGGCCACGGCGTAAGCCCCGCTTTGTACGTTGTTGGTTAAGGTGCGGTGGGATAGGCTGCACCGCGCACACGGCGGGCAGGCGGCCCGCGACGAAGGATGGACTGAATGACGAAACTTAGTGGCGGCGATAGCAAGAGCACTCTCTATTGCTCGTTCTGCGGCAAGTCGCAGCACGAGGTGCGCAAGCTGATCGCTGGTCCAACCGTCTTCATCTGCGACGAATGCGTCGAACTGTGCAACGACATCATCCGCGAGGAGACGAAGTCGGCGCTGGTCGCCAAGAAGGATGGCGGCGTGCCGTCGCCGCAGGAAATCTGCGACGTGCTCGACGATTACGTCATCGGGCAGAAGCAGGCCAAGCGCGTGCTGTCGGTGGCCGTCCACAATCACTACAAGCGGCTGAACCACGGCGCGAAGGGCGCGGACGTCGAACTGGCGAAGAGCAACATCCTGCTCGTCGGCCCGACCGGCTGCGGCAAGACGCTGCTGGCGCAGACGCTGGCGCGCATCCTCGACGTGCCGTTCACCATGGCCGATGCCACGACGCTGACCGAGGCCGGCTACGTCGGCGAGGATGTCGAGAACATCATCCTGAAGCTGTTGCAGGCCTCCGATTACAACGTCGAGCGTGCGCAGCGCGGCATCGTCTATATCGACGAAATCGACAAGATCAGCCGGAAGGCCGAGAATCCGTCGATCACCCGCGACGTCTCCGGCGAAGGCGTGCAGCAGGCGCTGCTCAAGTTGATGGAGGGCACCACCGCCAGCGTGCCGCCGCAGGGCGGGCGCAAGCATCCGCAGCAGGAGTTCCTGCAGGTCGACACGACCAACATCCTGTTCATCTGTGGCGGCGCGTTCAGCGGGCTGGAGAAGATCATCGGCGATCGCCTGCAAGGCAAGTCGATCGGCTTCGGTGCCTATGTCGCAACCCCGGAGGAGCGTCGCACCGGAGAAGTGCTGCGCCAGACCGAGCCGGAGGATCTGCTCAAGTTCGGCCTGATCCCCGAATTCGTCGGACGTCTGCCGGTGATCGCGACGCTCGAGGACCTCGACATCCCGGCGCTGGTCAAGATTCTGTCCGAACCGAAGAACGCGCTGGTCAAGCAATATCAGAAGCTTTTCGAGATGGAGGAGGTCAAGCTCGGCTTCACCGACGATGCGCTGGTCACGGTCGCCAAGAAGGCGATCGAGCGCAAGACCGGTGCACGCGGCCTGCGATCGATCCTCGAGGCGATCCTGCTCGACACGATGTTCGACCTGCCCGGCATGGATTCGGTGGACGAAGTGATGATCGACAAGGACGTGGTGGAGGGTCGTAAGGACCCGGTCCGCGTCTATGCCGAAAAGAAGAAAGCCGGCGAAGTCGCCTGACGATCGGAAGCCGTCACCTGTGACCGGGTGACGGCTCCTTGCCGATCGGGATCGGGGCGGCGGCGACCGGGACCGCGCCCGCCACGGAAATGGCGCTCCGCCGTTCGCCGCCGCATGTGGTTCAAGGTCAAGCCATCGACGTGGCGAGCCTTTGACGTGGATCGTGTCCGTCGCTCGCGCATTGGTCGGGAAACGGGAGCCCGATCCAACGCATGACTATCGAAGACGACGCCCTGCCGCCCGCCGACGTTCGCCGCTCGCTGCTCCACCGGCTCGACCTGCCGTTGTGGACGTTGGGGTTGCCGGCACTCGGCATCCTGACGGTGTTGTTCTCGCTCTATACGTATGGTGCGGCCGGTACGATCGGCGCGACGATAGTGCTGTTCGGTTGTGTGCTTGCGGCGGTCCACCACGCCGAGGTGGTCGCCCACCGTGTCGGGGAGCCGTTCGGGACCCTGGTGCTGGCGATCGCCGTCACCGTGATCGAAGTTTCGCTGATCGTCTCGCTGATGCTGTCCGACGCGGGCGACGCCTCGGCCCTGGCGCGCGATACGGTGTTCGCCGCCATCATGATTATCCTCAACGGGATCATCGGGCTGTGTCTGCTGATCGGCGGTGTCCGGCATGGCGAGCAACGCTTCACGCTGCGCGGCGTCAGCGCGGCGCTGTGCACGCTGGCCGCGCTGGCGGTGCTGACGCTGGTGTTGCCGAATTATACGCTGACGACCCCCGGCCCCTATTACGCGACGTCGCAACTGGTGCTGGTCGCGGTGGTCAGCCTGTTCCTCTACGGCATGTTCGTGATGGTGCAGACGTTGCGCCATCGCGAGTATTTCCTGCCGGAGGAGGATGGCGAGGATGGCCACGCCGCCATGCCGTCGCGGCTGACCACCGGCCTTGCACTCGGCACGTTGCTTGTCGCGCTGGTTGCGGTGGTGCTGCTCGCCAAGGCGCTGTCGCAAACCGTCGAGGAAGCGGTGCTCGGTGCCGGGTTGCCGCTTGCCGTGGTCGGCGTGGTCATCGCCGCACTGGTGCTCGCGCCCGAAAGTCTTGCCGCCTACCGGGCGGCGTCGCGCAACCGGATCCAGACCAGCCTCAACCTCGCACTCGGCTCCGCGCTGGCGACGATCGGGCTGACCATCCCCGCGGTCGCGATCGTCAGTCTGGTGCTCGACCTGCCGCTGGCGCTGGGGCTAAGCGCGATGAAGATCATCCTGCTCGCGTTGTCGCTGTTCATCGCGACGATCTCGCTCGGGACCGGGCGGACGACCGTGCTGCAGGGCGCGGTGCATCTGGTGATCTTCGCGGTCTACCTGTTCACGACGGTCGTGCCCTGACGCTGGCGCGCCGCCAGCGCCAGCCCGGCGGCGATCTGCACGATCGCATAGAGCCTCCGGCGACCGGGGCGTCCCACAAAGGGGCGCACCGTATGTTCGGCACCCAGCGCGCCGTCCTGCCACAAGGCGATATGGCGTTCCGGCTGGGTCAGCCCGAGCAATCCGTCCCCGATCATGAAGATCGCGGCCATCTCCGCGATCCGGGGGGTCATCGTGCCCTTCGTTGCTGTGTCTGCCATGCCTGATAGTCCTCCACCGCCACCGATCGGCGCAGGATGCGCGCCGCCGGATCGACCACGACGTGGGCAGCGGCCGGCACCGTGATCGTCGCGCCGTCGGCGGGCACCTCCACCCGTCGCACTTCATCGTCGATCCGCAGCTCGACCGGCATTGGAAAGGCGCGTCTGCCCTCCGTCGTCCAGCGCAGCCGCAACGTGCCGCCATCGCGTGTCATCGTCAGTTCGGGCAACGCACGATCGCGCAGATAGGTGTCGAAGAACCACGACAGATCCTGCCCGCTTTCCTCGCGGACGATCCCTTCGAACTCGCGGGTGGAGCCGTAGCGCGGGCTGAAGTTGCCGGGCTGCGGATCGCGCCGCCCATAGACCAGCCGCCGAACCGACGCGAAGAACCGCGCGTCGCCGATCAGCCAGCGCAGCGTGTGGAGCGTCCACGACCCCTTGTAATAGATGTCGGTGCCCGCGCCGCCCCTGGCGGGTTCGTAGACCTCTTCCTCGGTCAGCACCCGGTCGCGGACCAGCGGCGCGCGATTGACGATCTGGTTGCGCTGCGCCTCCATCATCACCGCATAGCGCGCCTCGCCCTCGCGCCACTGTCCGTATAACGGCTGCATGTAGCTGCCGAATCCCTCGTGAAGCCAATAATCGTCCCAATTGGCGGCGGTCAGCTGGTTGGCGAACCATTCGTGGCTGAATTCGTGATGGAACAGCCAATCGAATCCTTCCGGCGCCTTGGCATAATCGTTGCCGTAGGCGTTGATCGTCTGATGCTCCATGCCCTTGTGCGGAGTCTCGACCACGCCAAGTTTCTCGTCGGCGAACGGATAGGGTCCGATCACGCTTTCGAAGAAATCGAGCGTCGGCGCGAACTCGTCGAACAGCGTTCGCGCCTTCGCTCCCTCGCCCGGCAGGTGCCAGTAATGTAGCGGGATCGTGTTGCCGAAGCGGCTTTGGTAGCTACCCTCGATGACCTCGTACGGGCCGATGTTGATTGCGATGGCGTAGGTATTGGGCTGGCGCGCCCGCCAGTTCCACACCGTCCGCCCGTCCGGCAGCGTGTCGACGCCGATCAGCCGTCCGTTCGATGGCGCCTTCAGCCCCTTGGGCGCGGTGATATGGAGCGTGGCGACCTCCGGCTCGCCGCTGGGGAAATCGAGGCACGGCCACAACAGGTCGCAGCCATAGCCTTCGGTGGTGCTGGCGATCCACGGGCGTCCATCGGGAGTCCGCGACCACACCATTCCGTCGTCCCAAGGCGCATTCAGCGCGACGTGCGGCACGCCGTCATAGACGATCGTCAGCGTCGCACGCTTTCCGCTCGCCAGCGGACGCATCACCACGATCTTCCCGTCGAGCCGCGTGAACCGCGTCGCCCGTCCATTCAGCGCCAGCGTCCGCACGTTGTAGTTCGAATCGAGATCGAGCGTCAGCCGCGCCGCGTCGCGCTTCGCCTCCAGCACCAGTGTCGCCCGCGCCGTCATCCGCCGCGTGACGGGGTCGGGCGCAAACGACAGGTCGGCGGCGCGCATCGCCAGATCGTCCTGCCCGTCCGCCCGGACGCCGCCCGAGATCTGCGTTTGCGCGCTGATCGGCGGCTCGCCCTTGACCGGCAGCTGGGCAGCGATGACCGAGCCTGGGACGGAGAGCGCGAGCGTGAGATTGATGCCGCGCCTCAACGCACCATATAAACGACACTTACCGCCCCCATCGGGCGGCACCGGAGTTTCCATGACGTCCACTTTCCCCGTTCTGCCGCTTCGCGACATCGTCGTCTTCCCGCATATGATCGTGCCGTTGTTCGTCGGACGCGACAAGTCGGTCGCTGCGCTGGAAGCCGCGATGGCCGCCGACAAGGAGATTTTTCTCGTCGCGCAGCTGGACCCGGCCGAGGATGATCCCGCGCGCGACGATCTGTACACGATGGGCGTCACCGCCACCGTGCTCCAGCTGCTCAAGCTGCCGGACGGCACCGTGCGCGTGCTGGTCGAGGGCAAGGCGCGCGCCACGCTGGAAATGCTGGAGGAGGCCGGTGAGTATCTCACCGCGACGATCGCGCCGGTGGCCGATGCCGAGGTCGAGGGTCCGGAGGTAGCGGCGCTGATGCGCTCGGTCATCGATCAGTTCGAGAATTACGCGAAGCTCAATCGCAAGCTTCCGACCGAACTGGCGGCGCAGCTTGCCGAAATCGATGCCGCTGGCCGCCTGTCGGATACGGTCGCGGGCAATATCCAGGTGAAGGTCGCCGAAAAGCAGGCGTTGCTGATGGAGACCGATCCGCTCAAGCGGCTGGAAATGGGCTTCGCGCTGATGGAGGGCGAACTCGGCGTCCTGCAGGTCGAGAAGAAGATCAAGAGCCGGGTCAAGCGCCAGATGGAAAAGACCCAGCGCGAATATTACCTCAACGAACAGTTGAAGGCGATCCAGCGCGAACTGGGTAACGAGGGTGAAGAGGGCGAGGGCGACGAGGTTGCCGAGCTGGCGCAGAAGATCGCGACGCTCAAGCTGTCCAAGGAAGCCCGCACCAAGGCCACCTCGGAGCTGAAGAAGCTGAAGACCATGGCGCCGATGAGTGCCGAGGCGACGGTCGTGCGCAACTACCTCGATGTGCTGCTGGGCCTTCCCTGGGGCAAGAAGAGCAAGATCAAGAAGGATATTCCGGCCGCGGAGGCGATCCTGGACGAGGATCATTACGCGCTGGAAAAGGTGAAGGACCGTATCGTCGAGTATCTGGCGGTGCAGGCGCGCACCAACAAGCTGAAGGGGCCGATCCTGTGCCTCGTTGGCCCGCCTGGCGTCGGAAAGACCAGCCTGGGCAAGTCGATCGCGAAGGCGTGTGGACGCGAGTTCATTCGCCAGTCGTTGGGCGGCGTGCGTGACGAGGCCGAGATTCGCGGGCACCGCCGGACCTATATCGGCTCGCTGCCGGGCAAGGTCGTGACCAATCTGAAGAAGGCCGGCACCGCCAACCCGCTGTTCCTGCTCGACGAGATCGACAAGCTGGGTCAGGATTTCCGCGGTGACCCCGCCAGTGCGCTGCTGGAGGTGCTCGATCCCGAGCAGAACGCGAAGTTCAACGACCATTACCTGGAGATCGATATCGATCTGTCCGACGTGATGTTCGTGTGCACCGCCAACACGCTGAACCTGCCGCAGCCGCTGCTCGACCGGATGGAGATCATCCGGCTCGAGGGCTATACCGAGGACGAGAAGGTCGAGATCGCGGAGCGTCATTTGGTGGCCAAGCAGATCGAGGCGCACGGACTGAAGCCGGACGAGTTCACCCTGACCAACGAGGGTCTGCGCGCGCTGATCCAACGCTACACCCGCGAGGCCGGCGTGCGAACGCTGGAACGCGAGATCGCCAAGCTGTGCCGCAAGGCGTTGCGCCGCATTCTGGAAGGCAAGGCGACCAGCGTGACGATCACGCCGGATAATCTGTCCGAGTTCGCCGGCGTGCTGAAGTTCCGCCATGGTCTGTCGGAAACCGAAGACCAGATCGGCGCGGTGACCGGTCTGGCGTGGACCGAGGTCGGCGGCGAACTGCTGACGATCGAAAGCGTTACCGTGCCCGGCAAGGGGCAGGCCAAGGTCACCGGCAAGCTGGGCGATGTGATGAAGGAATCGGTGCAGGCCGCTTATTCGTTCGTGCAGGCGCGTGCGCCGTCGTTCGGGATCAAGCCCAGCCTGTTCCATCGCAAGGACATCCATATCCACCTGCCCGAAGGTGCGGTGCCCAAGGACGGGCCGTCGGCGGGCATCGGGCTGGTCACCGCGATCGTCTCGACACTTACCGGCGTGCCGGTGCGACGCGAGATCGCGATGACCGGAGAGGTGACGCTGCGCGGGCGGGTGCTGCCGATCGGCGGATTGAAGGAGAAGCTGCTCGCGGCACTGCGTGGCGGAATCGAGACAGTGCTGATCCCCAAGGAGAATGAGAAGGATCTGGCCGACATCCCGCAGAACATCCTCGACGGGCTGAAGATCGTGCCTGTCGCGCATGTCGACGAGGTGCTTCGCCTGGCATTGGTGCGTCCGCTGGAGGCGATCGACTGGACCGAGGCGGATGAGCTTGCCGCCTTGCCGCCCGCGCCGATCGCCCCGGTGGGGGGTGAACTCCACCACTGAAATGCCGTCGTAATTGAACCGGATGCCTCCGCCGTGTCGCTCCAGCGACACGGCGGTTTTGTTTGACTCCGGGGGGAGGTAGCCGCTTACTGGAGCGATGCGGGTTCCGATCCGCGAATCCATTCCTTCTACGTAACGATGCAGCAAACGGGATTTAGCGGATGAACAAGCAGGAACTGATCGCGCAGGTAGCGACAGCCGCGGGACTGGGAAAAAACGAGGCGAGCCGCGCGGTCGAGGCTGTGTTCGAGACGATTTCCGGGTGCCTGAAAAAGGGTGACGAGGTCCGTCTGGTCGGTTTCGGTACTTTCGCGGTCAGCAAGCGCAAGGCATCGACGGGGCGCAACCCGCGTACTGGCGAGCCGATGACGATCAAGGCGTCGAGCCAGCCGAAGTTCAAGGCGGGCAAGGTGCTGAAGGATTCGCTCAACTGACGCGAATTCCTACTGGACAGGGCAGGGGCGCTTGCGTAGATGCGCCGCTCCGCCAACGGATGGGCGCGTAGCTCAGCGGTAGAGCACACCCTTCACACGGGTGGGGTCACAGGTTCAATCCCTGTCGCGCCCACCATCCGGATCACGAAAAGCCCCGCCGATCATTTTGATCGGCGGGGCTTTTCGCATGTCTCCGCGCGGGACGATTGTAACGCAACGGCAACATCCCTGTCATCGCCGCGTCTCTGAACATCCATGCAGCTGTCATCCCCCGCCCGTAGCGGCGCTTGAGACGAAGCGAGCGGGCACCAGCGCCCGAATCGCTTTGGGGCTCAGGGGATCGAGCCCGACATCATCAAGGGAGTTAGTCATGGTCAGCTTCAGCCGCCGCAGCCAAATTCTGCTGGCATCCAGTGCCGCGTTCTTCCTGGCGTCGTGCGGGGCTGACGACGTCGCCTCGCCGGGCGCGGGCAGTGTTCCCGTCACGATCAATCAGCCGGCGCCCACGCCGACGCCGACCGGCCCGGTCGCACCGGCGGCGCTGACCGCCGCGCAATTCGCGCTGGCGACCACGCAGTCGGGTGTCACGATCACCGCCGACGAACAGCTCGCGTTGATCAATGCGGGGCAGAACAATAATGTGAACGGCTTCGGTACCACGCTGAACAGCGTCTATCCGGTCGGCGGTGCATCTTTGGCGACGGCCAGCAACCCCCAGACGGTGCTGGGCAACAGCGCGTTCCTGCAGAACACCAGCTTCGTCGGCGCGCTTAGCGGCCCGAACGACAACGCCTTCTCGGGCTGGACCTGCAATTCATCTAGCGCGAGCTTCCTGAACAGTTCGGCGTGCACCGCCGTGCCATCGATCGGTACCGGCGCCGCCGCCGCGTCATGCCCCACCGGCCTGATCGATGATGGCACGAACGAAATCCGCAACAGCAGCGGCGCGGTCACCACGGCCGCCACCTTCCGTTACTGTCGCCTGCCGCTGGTCATGACCTCGGACCTGACGCTCGCCAAGGTTCCGGGGACCGTCTATCGCCTGCGCGGCCAGACCGAGGTCGGTGTCGACGGCAGGAATGACGTGACGCTGACGATCCAGCCCGGCGTCGTGCTGGCGGCGGACTCGACCGAAACGTCCAACGACATGCTGCTCGTCAATCGTGGTAGCAAGCTGAACGCTGTCGGCACTGCCGAAGCGCCGATCATCTTCACGGCGCAGCAGAATCTGGTCAACAACGGGGTCTCCGACTCCTCGCAGGGGCTGTGGGGTGGCGTGATCCTGCTCGGCCGGGCACCGACCGCTGTCTGCGCGACCGGTACCGGGCCGAACACCGCCGACGGCACCTCCGCGGGCGCTGCCAACCCCTGCCAGCAGCAGATCGAGGGCGTGACCGGCCGTCTGTATGGCGGCACCAACCAGGCCGACAGCTCGGGCACGCTGCAATATGTCCAGATCCGCTACACCGGCATCGCGATCAGCGAGGGCAACGAGTTGCAGGGCCTGACCCTTGGCGGCACCGGTTCGGGCACGACGATCGATCACGTCCAGAGCCACAATTCTGCGGATGACGGCATCGAGATCTTCGGTGGCACCACCAACCTGAAGTACTTCGTGGTGACCGGCGCCGACGACGACGGCTTCGACGTCGATAACGGCTGGCGCGGGTTCATGCAGTTCATCATCGCCGCGCAGAAGGCCGGTGGTTCGACCGCCGATTCGTTCGCGACCGAGATCGACTCCAACGGTGGCGAGGATCTCCTGCCGCGCACCTACGGCCGCTACGCCAACTTCACCTTCATCCAGACGAACTCGGCTCCGGCCGCGATCCGCCTGCGTGGCGGTGCCGACTTCGCGTTCGTCAACGGTATCGTGAAGACCGCGGCGGGTGCTGCCTGCGTCAACGTCATAGCGAGCGCGGGGGCTGGGGCCCAGCGCACGACGATCCGTCCGGCGGATGCAGCGTTGCAGGACGTCGGGCCGCCGACCTTCAACTCGGTCTACTTCCAGTGCCAGGGCCGCTGAGGCGCGCTTAGCCCCTCGTGAAGCTCGGCGGAGCCCGGGGAGCGCCTGATCGCGCCACCCGGGTCCGCTTTTTTCCGAACAAGACTGGAAATTCGACCATGCGCCAGCGCACTCTCGCCTCGCTACTTCTATTGACGACCACGCTGGTCGCCCCCGCGGCGCTCGCGCAGGTCGCACCAGCTCCCCCGACGCCCGCGGGTCCGCCGCAGACCAGCACCACGTCGACCGGCACCGATGCCTCATCGCAGCAGGACCAGCAGGCGACTGCCGCTGCAGTGCCGGGTGACGCAGACGATCAGGCGGAGATTTCTGCGCCGGGCGTCGATGCCAGCGCGGGGGACGACATCGTGGTCGTCGGCCGCAACATCCCCAATGCGGTGCGGGCGACGGCGCAGGTCGTTAACGTCCTGTCGAGCGCCGACATTGCACGGACCGGCGAAGGCGATATCGCCGGCGCGCTAACCCGCGTCACTGGCCTGTCGGTCGTCGGCAACGGCTATGTCTTCGTGCGCGGCCTGGGCGACCGCTACTCCTCGGCGCTGCTCAACGGCTCGCCACTGCCCAGCCCTGAACCGCTGCGCCGCACGGTGCCGCTGGACATCTTCCCGACCACGGTCGTCGGCTCCGCGCTGGTGCAGAAAACCTATTCGGTGAACTATCCCGGCGAGTTCGGCGGCGGCGTCATCAATTTGACGACCAAGGCGATCCCGGACGAAAACTTCTTCTCGGTGGGCGCATCCGGCAGCATCGATACCGAGACGACCGGCAAGCTGGGCTATACCTATTTCGGCTCGACCACCGACTGGCTCGGCTATGACGGCGGCGAGCGCAACGTGCCGGACTTCATCAAGCAGGCACCGACCGGCAACGGCATCATCCCGGGCGCGCAGGTGCTTCAACTCTCAAACGCACGTACGACGCTGCTTCAGCGCAACGGCGACACGCCCGCCAATTATTCGGGCAGCATGGACCTGGGCGTCACCGGCGATCTCGGCTCGACCCGTGTCGGCCTGATCGGCAGCCTCGGCGTGTCGAACACCTGGCGCACCCGCGATGTGACGCAGCAGGACACGGTCAGCAACGACGGCACGTTGCGCAACGACTTCCGCACCGTCATCACCGACAATCGTGCGGTGGTGAACGGCCTGCTCGGGTTTGGCGCGGAGTTCGGCGAGAATCGCGTGCGGTGGACCAACGTCTACATCCACGACACGCTGAAACAGGGGCGCGCCTCTGCCGCGACCGTCTATAACAATTCCAGCGGCAATCCGCTGTTCCAGCAGAACACCAGCTGGTTCGAACGCAAGCTGATCGAAACGCAACTGGTCGGCGAGTTCAAGCCGGTGCAGGATCTCTCTATCGACGTGCGCGGGGCGTACGCCAATTCGCAGCGCAACTCGCCCTACGAGCGGCAGTTCATCTATCTCTGCAATACGTCGCTGAACGCAGACCTCGGCAATGCGCCGGTCAGCGATCGCGGCGTGACCTGTCCTGGCTTGTGGCAGGCGACCAACGCCTTCGACCGGTTTGCGACGGTGGTCTTTAGCGAATTGAACGAGAACCTGTATTCGGGGCAGGCGGACGTCGCCTATAAAATGCCGGGCGAGCGCCCGATGACCTTGTCGGCCGGCTATTACTTTTCGCAGAACGACCGCACCTCGACGCGTCTGCCGTTCACCTATCAAACGGTGGCTGGCGGCGCGATCCCGTTCCCGTGCAACCTTTTTCGCCCCGATTACCTGTTGTCGCCCGATGTGGTGAACGGTTGCCCGGTGCCGGGTTCGGGCGATCCATCCGACACCGCAGTGCAGATGCGCTTCGATGCGGGCCAGAACGGTTCCTACGCCTATGACGCGCTGCTGCGTGTTCATGCCGGCTACGCGCAGGTCGAGGCGGAAGCGACCGATGGCCTGCGGGCGATCATCGGCGTCCGCTACGAAACCGCGACGCAGCGCGTGACGCCGATCAACGCCACCAGCACGCGCCTGAAGAACGATTATCTGCTGCCGGCGGCGACGCTGACATGGAACTTCGCCCAGGATATGCAGCTGCGCCTCGCCGCGTCGAAGACGATCGCACGTCCGCAGTTCCGCGAGCTGGCACCGCAGGCGTTTCGCGACTTCGAATCGGATCGCCTGTTCTTCGGCAATCCGCGCCTGAAAGACTCCGAGCTCTACAATCTGGAGGCGCGCTACGAATGGTTCTTCGCGCGTGACCAGCGCATCACCATGGCCGGCTTCTACAAGCGGATCGACAATCCGATCGAGCAGGTCGGCTTCTTCCCGACCCCGGACGCGCGCTTGCAGACCGGGTTCACCAACCTGCCCAGCGCCAAGCTGTACGGCGTGGAGGTCGAGGCGCAGAAGTACGTGCCGCTCGACTTCATCGGTGAGGCGATGGCCGGCAAGCGCGCGGTGTTGATCGCGAACTATACCTGGACGCATTCGGCGATCACCGCCAACCGCACCTGCGTGCCCGGGGTGCTGGAGGGCACCACGCTGGGCGGGTGTCAGGCGAATTTTGCGCCGGCAGTCAGCTTGTTCCGCGATGGTGCGCCGCTGACCGGCCAGTCCGACCATCTCGTCAACCTTCAGGTCGGGTTCGAGGACAAGGACAACGGCACGCAGGCGACCTTGCTGTTCAACTATGCCAGCGAGCGCGTGACCAACCGCGGCCCGGCGCTGCTCGGCGGTGCAGGCTTCCAGCCGGACATCATCGAGAAGCCTGGTATCCGTGTCGATTTCGTGGCGCGGCAGACCGTCGATTTCGTCGGCAAGAAGGTCGAGATCAAGGCGGAGATGCGGAACCTGACCGGCACACGCTATCAGGAGTTCCAGACCTTCGAGGGTGGCAATCGCGTCGACGTCAACAATTATCGCCTCGGGCGGATGTTCACGCTGGGCGCGAACGTCAGCTTCTGACCGGGTCGGCCGGCGTCCCTTTCAGGGGTGCCGGCTCACCAGCGCCATGGGCGCTCCCGGTACCATTTTGTGACGATATACTTCGCTCCGGCGCGCACCTTCATGCCGTGGTGAATCGTCGCCGGGTTCAGCGTTCCGTCCGCACGGCAGTTGTTCCAGCAGACCAGTTTGCCGGCTTCCGGCTGGATCGTCTTGTCGACCGCCTTGAAGCGCGTCGCGCCGCCCGCCTCGGGCTCGTTGAGGTAGATCATCGCCGTCCACGTGCGGTTGCCCGCCACCCCGCAATAGCGGGTGAAGTCCGCGCCGTTCGGCTCGAAATAGTCGGTATGCGCCTTGAACTCCTGCCCGACGGCGTAGCGCTGGCCCTGCATCGGTTCGCCGTGCATCGGGTCCAGCCCGGTCGCGGCCGCCAGCGCTGCGTCGACCGCTGCGACATCGGGGTCGGTGGCGGGCAGATCGCATGTCTCGCTGGTGCGAAAGGCGGTGTCGCCGTTGGCGTCGGCGATCGTCGACGGTCGCCGTCCCAGGTCGATCAGGTCGATCAACCGTGCGCAGGTGGCGGCATCCAGGAAGTCGCGTCGGACGAACAGCGTCAGCTTGGCATTGGGCAACCGCTGAATACCGGGAAGCATGGCGATACGCGCGGCGATCGGATCGGTGGCCATGTTCACGCTTCTGCCACAGGCGCGAAGGAGCATCCAAGCAGAGATATTTTGCACAAAGGCGCAATACGGTCGTAATGTGCTAAGCCTAGCGGCCGTTCGCGGGGGAGTTGGCCAGGCCGATGCGATTGAAGTTCGATGCCCGCGCTCGGGCGATCCTGCGGCGGTTGCCCGTGGTGAATATCTACTCGGCCGCCGAATTGGCGTTGATCGCGTTGCTGGCGGTTCAATGCGCCCGGCTGGCGTGGGTGGCGCTCACGCCGGTATCGCCGCTCGGCGCCTGGGTGCCCGCGTCACCGACCGTGCCGGCCGACGCGGCCGGCGTATTGATCGGCTTCGATCCGTTCTACCGCGTCAGTGGTGCCGCGCAGGCGCAGGGGCCGGCGACCGTCACTTCGCTTCAACTGACGCTGTTCGGCACGCGAATGGACAACACGCAGGCGCGTGGTGCTGCCATCATCGCGGGGCCGGACGGCGTGCAGAAAAGCGTGGCGGTCGGCGAGGAGGTCGTTCCCGGCGTAGTCCTGAAGTCGGTGGCGTTCGATCATGTCACGCTTGATCGCGGCGGGCGGAGTGAAGATCTGTTCCTCGACCAGTCCGGGGCAGCGGGCACCGCGGCGGCAGACGCTTCATCGGCCGGGATTTCGGCACCGCTCGCGCCGCTCATGCCGGGCACGCCACCGCCACCGCCACCTGCTCCGCCAAGCACGATCGCACCTGCGTCGGGTGGCGGCACGGTGTCGCCGCAGCAGCTCCGTTCGGAGATCAGCGCGATCCCGCGCATCGAGAGCGGCAAGATCAACGGCGTCACCGTGCGCGGGCGGGGCGGGGCGGCGTTCCGCGCCGCCGGGCTGCGCGACGGCGACGTCATCACCTCGGTAGCGGGACGTGACATTTCCGGTCCGGCCGACCTCGACATGCTCACGCGCGCCCGCGCGGCGGGCGGCACCCTTTCCCTCACGGTGGAGCGCGGCGGGCAGCCGTTGCCGCTCACCATTCCGGTAGCACGATGAACCGCACGGCCTCCCTCCTTTCTCCCCTCGTCCTGATCGCTGTCGTGCAGCCGGCGCTGGCGCAAACGACGCTCAACGTTCGCGACGCCGATATCCGCGCGTTTATCGCCGATGCGGCAAAGGTGACCGGGCGCACCTTCATCATCGACAATCGCGTTCAGGGAAAGGTGACCGTCGTCACCGATCGCCCGCTGTCGCGCACCGAATATCTCGAGGTGTTTCTCTCGACGTTGCGCGCGAACGCGTTGATCGCGGTGCCGACCGCCAACGGGGCTTTCCGTGTCCAGCCGATCGACAATGCCGCCAGTCAGCCGGGACGGATCGGGCTGGCCGGATCACAGCGCAACCAGTTGGTGACCGAGATCATCCGGCTGCGCTCAGTGGACGCTGCGCAGGCGGTCGATACGGTGCGTCCGCTGGTCAGCGCGCAGGGGTCGGTCACTGCGAACCGTGGCGGCAACAGCCTGGTAGTGGTCGATTTCGCCGACAATGTGCGCCGCGTGCGCGAGGTGGTTCGGCGGATCGATGCCGATACCTCGGCGACACGCATCATCGCGCTGAAGAACGCACGCGCTGCCGAGGTCGCCACCGCGCTGACCGGGCTGTTGGGTGGGGGGGCGCAGGGCGGTGCCGCCGCGGCGACCGGGGGCGCTTCTGCGGTGGCGATCGAGAGCAGCAACGCCGTGGCGTTACGCGGCGATCCGCAGACGGTGGCGCGACTGGCGTCACTGGCGCGCGAACTCGATCAGAGCGCGCGCAATGCCACCGAGATCCGGGTAGTGTTCCTGGAGAACGCCGACGCGAACCAATTGCTGCCGGTGCTCCAGCAACTTGTCGGGCAAGCGCCCGATGCGGTTCAGGAACAGGGGCTGAGCCGCACCGGGTTGAGCACCAGCAGCACCGGCTCGACGGGCGTCGGCGCGACGCCGCAGCCGGCCACCCGCAGCCAGCCGCAACAGAACATCGCGCAGCAATCCGGTGGGCAGCCGCAACAGGCGGCGATCCGCGGCGAGGGCGCGCGTACCGCGGCGGTCGTCACGCGCTATGCCGGTGCGAATGCGATCGTGATCGCCGCGCCCGCCGATGTGCAGCGCCAGCTCTCCGACGTCATCCAGAAGCTGGATCAACGTCGTCAGCAGGTGTTGGTGGAGGCGATCGTCGCGGAGGTTTCCGACAACACCGTGAACCGGCTGGGTGCGCAATTCCTGCTCGGCAATGTCGACGGCGGCGCCTTCGCGGCGTCGACGTTCAGCAATTCGGCGCCGAACATCCTCCAGATCGCGGGTGCGGTCGGCGCGCAGCGGCTCGGCAGCACGCAGACCACCGTCGTCGCGCCTGACGGCACGCGCACCATCACCAACGTCAACAACAGCGCGTCGAACCAGCTGACGCAATCCGCGATCAGCTCGATCATCGGGTCGCAGGGCGGCTTCGGCGGCTTCGGCGGGCAGATCGGCAGCACGATCTTCGGCGCGATCATCAATGCGGTGAAAAGCGATACGCAGTCGAACCTGTTGCAGGTGCCGCAGATCATGACGCTGGATAATCAGGAAGCGCACACCCTGGTCGGGCAGGAAATCCCGATCACCACCGGCGAGGCGCTGTCGAACAATTTCGACAACGCCTTCCGAACGACGCAGCGCCAGAACGTCGGCATCGGGCTGGACGTGCGCCCGCAGGTCAATTCATCGGGCACGATCAAGATGAACCTGCACCTGGAGGTCAGCTCGATCGCCGGGCCGGTCAGCAGCAACAACTCCGACCTGATCCTGAACAAGCGTGAGGTCGAGACGGTGTTGACCGTCGACGACGGCGCGATCGGCGTGATCGGCGGGCTGTTGTCCGACGAGGAGCGGCGTACGATCGAGAAGATCCCGTTCCTCGGCGACATCCCGGTGCTCGGCAATCTCTTCAAGAGCAGGGCGAAGACGCGCTCCAAGTCCAATCTGATGATCTTCATCCGCCCGACCGTGATCCGGTCGGCCGAGGAAAATCGCCGCGTGACCGAGCGGCGTTACGGCTACCTCCGATTGCAGCAGGGGTTGCAGGATCCGGCCGCCGAACCGTCGATCGACGAACTGGTGCGCGACTATATGGGTGCCGCACCGCCGCTGCCCCCGGCCGGGCAGCCCGGCAGCATCGAGGATCCCCGCATTGCGGTGCCCGTCTACCGTAACTCCACCACCGTCATCACCGGGAGCAAGAAGCGGCAATGATCGTACGAACCGGCGCGGAGATCGATGCCGTCGCGGCGCCGCTCCCGCCCGCAGCGGACGGCGCGATGGTGCTGACGGGTGCGGTGCCGGTCATCGCGCCCGTCGCGCTGCCCTATGGCTTCGCACGCAAGTTCGGCGTCGTGCTTGATGGCGATGCCGTGGCGTTGCGCGACGGCAGCGATCCGCGCGCGTTGATCGAGGTTCGACGCGTGCTGGGCCGGGCGTTCGATGTGACGGTGGTCGCGCCCGCGGTGTTCGACCGACTGTTGGGCGAGAATTACGCGATGGACGGGCAGGCGACCGCGGCCGCGGCGGTCGGGATGGGCGACGAGCTCGATCTGCTGGCCGAGGGGCTGCCGACCGCCGAGGACCTGCTCGACACCGCGGACGATGCGCCGGCGATCCGGCTCATCAACGGCATCATCGCCGACGCCGCGCGCAATGGCGTGTCGGATATCCATATCGAACCGTACGAAACCGGCCTGGTCGTGCGGATGCGGATCGACGGCGTCTTGCGCGAAACGCTCAGGATGCCGCCGCACGTCGCGCCGGTCGTCGTCAGCCGCATCAAGGTGATGGCGCGGCTCGACATCGCGGAGCGACGCGTTCCGCAGGATGGGCGTATGGGGCTGACGCTGGGTGGAAAATTGCTGGACGTGCGCGTCTCGACGCTGCCCAGCCGCGCGGGCGAACGCGTGGTGCTGCGTATCCTGGACAAGGAGAACGCCGGCATGGATCTCGACGGGCTCGGCATGAGCGCGCCGATGTACGCGCTGCTGCGCGATGCGATCGACGAACCGAACGGCATCGTGCTGGTGACGGGGCCGACCGGCAGCGGCAAGACGACCACGCTCTACGCCGCGCTGCGCCTGCTGAACGACGGCAGCCGCAACATCCTGACCGTCGAGGATCCGGTGGAATATGCGGTCGAGGGTGTCGGGCAGACGCAGGTGAACGCCAAGGTCGGGCTGACGTTCGCGGCGGGGCTGCGCGCGATCCTGCGGCAGGATCCGGACACGGTGATGATCGGCGAAATTCGCGACCGTGAAACCGCGGACATCGCGGTGCAGGCGTCGCTTACCGGGCATCTCGTGCTGTCGACGGTCCACACCAACGACGCGGTCGGCGCGATCACGCGGATGCGCGACATGAAGGTCGAGCCGTTCCTGCTCGCCTCGACGCTGCGCGCGGTGATCGCGCAGCGGCTGGTGCGGCGATTGTGCACCCAATGCCGTCGCCCGGTACGCGCCGCCGACACGGTCGCACCGCTGCTGGGCATCGACCCGGCGTCGACCGTGTACGAGGCGGTCGGATGCGAACACTGTAACCGCACCGGGTTCCGCGGCCGGATCGGCGTGTACGAGGGGGTGCGCGTCGACGCGGTCATCCGCCGGCTCATCAACGACGGCGGCGACGAGGATGCGATCACCCGCCACGCTTTCGCTGGCAGCGACACGCTGGCAAGCGCCGCGCGCCGGCTGGTCGAGGACGGGCGCACGACCGCCGAAGAGGCGGTGCGCGTCTCGCGTAGCGAAAATGCCGACGCCGCCGGGGTGGCGAGCGCCGAGGCGCACTGATGGCCGACTTCGACTATCTCGCGATCGACACGCGCGGGAACGAGACGCGCGGGCACGTCAGCGCGGCCGACATGGACGCGGCGCGCAAGGTACTCGACCGCAGGCGTTTGTACGTCGTGCGCATCGAACCGGGCGGTACGCCGCAGGCGCGGAGCCGGCCGCTGTTCGGGCTGGAACTGGGCCGGGCCAAGATGTCGGGCAAGCAGCTGACGCTTTTCACGCGGCAGCTGGCGACGCTTAACCGCGTGTCGCCATTGGAAGAATCGCTGCGCACCATCACGCGGCAGACCGAGCAGGACAGCGTGCGCGCGATCGTGCAGACCGTGCACGCCGCGGTGGTCGAAGGACGGCGGCTGGCGGATGCGATGGCGCGCGAGCCCAAGAGTTTTCCGCCGCTCTACCGCGCGATGGTGGCGGCGGGGGAGAGTTCGGGATCCTTGCCGGAAATCATGGAGCGGCTGTCCACATTGCTTGAACGGCAGGCGGAAATTCGTGGCAAGTTGCTGACCGCAATGGCCTATCCATCCGTACTCGCCGCGGTGGCGATGGGTGTCGTGCTGGCGCTGATGACCTTCGTGGTGCCGCAGGTGGTGGAGCAGTTCGACACGGTGGGGCAGGAATTGCCGTTGCTCACGCGAATGGTGATCGGCTTGTCCGACATACTGGTCGGCTGGTGGTGGCTGATGTTGCTGTCGCTGATCGCGCTGGGTGTGGGGGCATGGGCAATGCTCAGACAACCACCTTTCCGGCTGGCGTTCGACACGTGGTTGCTGCGGGTGCCGCTACTCGGGCGGTTGCTGCGCGACCTGCACGCGGCGCGGATGGCGCGCACGCTATCGACGATGGTGGCGAGCAGGCTGCCGTTGCTGGAGGGGCTGAACCTGACTGCTGGAACGATCCACAATCGCCGGTTGAAGGTGGCGTCCGACGAAATCACCGAATCGATCCGTGGCGGCGGCAGCCTGTCGGCGGCGATGCGTCGCGCAGGCGTGTTCCCGCCGTTGCTGGTCTATCTGGCGGCGAGCGGCGAGGCGGCGGGCCGGCTGGACGAAATGCTGGAGCGCGCCGCCGACTACCTGGAGCGGGAATTCGACCGCTTCACCGCTACGGCCATGTCGCTGCTGGAGCCGCTCATCATCGTCATCATGGGCGCGATCGTCGCGACGATCGTGCTATCGATCCTGCTCCCCATCCTTCAGCTGAACACGCTGGCCGGACAATGAGAATGGCTATGTCGATCGAGAAGAAGACCCGAACGAAGCGCAACGGTTTGACGTCATTGCCGCATTCCATGGAACGCGGCGTCATGTTCCCACGGCGCGCCGTCGAACACGGCTTCACGCCCCGGCGGCGCTCCGCCGAACACGGCTTCACGCTCGTCGAGCTTATGGTGGTGATCGTCATCATCGGTCTTCTGGCGACGATCGTCGCGCTCAACGTGCTGCCCTCGGGCGACACCGCGCGCATCCAGAAGGCCAAGGCCGATATCGCGACGATCGAGCAGGGACTGGAACTGTACCGGCTGCAACTGGGCAGCTATCCCACGACGACGCAGGGGTTGCAGGCGCTGGTCACCGCGCCGGCGGGCACCGACGCGGCGCGTTATCAGGCGGGCGGCTATATCAAGCGATTGCCGCAGGACCCGTGGAACCGGCCGTACCTATATGCCTCGCCGGGGCAGCATGGCGCCGCGGATATCTGGACGTTGGGCGCGGACGGCAAGGATGGCGGGCAGGGGATCGATGCCGACATCGGATCCTGGCAGTAACGCGGCCGGACCGTCCCGGGCGCAGGACGGCGGCTTCACGCTGGTCGAGTTGATGGTGGTCATCACCGTCATCGGGCTGGCGTCGGCCGCGGCGGTGCTGATGATGCCGGATTCACGCGGGCGGTTGATGGACGAGGCGGCGCGCTTCGCGGTGCGCACCCGCGCGGCGCACGACGCGGCGATCGTGGAGGCGCGCCCGGTCAGCCTGTGGGTGACGCCCGGCGGCTATGGCTACGACCAGTGGCGCGGCGGCGCGTGGACACCGATGGACGGCGCGCTGAAGGTGGAGCGGTGGAAGCCGGGCACTGCCGCTGCGGGCGTGGCGCGCGAGCGGCTGACCTTCGATACCACCGGTCTGGCCGATCGCGCGATGACCGTGACGTTGACCCGCGAGGGGATGCGCACCGATGTGGTGGTCGAGGCCAATGGCGATGTCCGTGTCGCGGGGTGAGTGGCGATCGGCGCGGCGCGGCGCGGGGCGCTGGCATGTCGGCGTCGGGGCGCTGGCGGTGGGGCATCGCCAAAGGTCGGGCCGATGTCTTCGCCGGGATCGGGCGAATGCGCGGCCAAGGTCGCGGTACTGGTACGTCAGCACGAGTCGCTCGACGAGCCAGACGACCTTATTGACGTTTATGCGAGTTCAGCCGGCCCAAGATCGTCAGCATTGCCTGGGTCACGATGAGGGTATGAAACAGGGCATGGCGGCGATGTGCGCCGCTCATCGCCGCGCCGGCGTCGACGGCTGTGATGATTTGGCCAGCATCGACGTGCCGCGATCACCGGTGTCGACGTCCCCCACCGGATTTCTCGGGCCGCGCGCCTCGCAGGCCAGTGGAGCATGCCGACCTCCCGTCACGTCCGGGGCGACGACCCGAAGGGACTGCTCCTGCACGAACGAGGCGGCATTCGTCGCAAATGCGCGCGAAGGGGCCGTTGCTGCCCGGCGGAGCGGCCAGCGCGGCTTTACGCTGGTCGAGATCATGGTCGCACTGGTGGTGTTCAGTCTGGCCGCGCTGGCGCTGATCCGGCTGGAGGGACAGACGATCCGTTCCACCGGGATCGTCTCCGCGACGCTGCTGGCGCAGATCGTCGCGCGCAACGTCGCCATCGAGGCGGTGACCGATGCGGAGCCGCCGACGCGCGGCCGTGCCACCGGCGTCGAACAGGCCGGCGGGCGCAGCTGGACGTGGGCGCGCGATGTGCAGCCGCTGGGCGACGGCGACGTGCAACGCATCGACGTCGCGGTCAGCGATGAAGGCGGATCGGTGCTGGGACGCGCGACGATGGTCCGTCCGCCGCCCGCCCCGATCCAGACGCGGGTGGGGCCGTGAGGCGCTCGGCATCCTGCCCATGCCGACCCGGTGCCTGCCCGGAAGATGGGTCCGGCCGAGCGTCGGGAGCTTGCTACCGGCACGACGCTCGTGCCGGCGCGGGCGCGGGGGAGCGATGATGCGTTCGCCACCACGAGTGGGCGGGCGGCGCCGTACCCATCGATGCGATGTTCGGACGCGGCGCGGTCCAAACGTCGCCGTCGGCCGTCCGCCCGCTGCTCGTGCCGGTTCACACGGGCTTGGGACGGTGAGGCGTCTTCCGGCGTGCATGGGTGTCGCCGACCCAGGTGGTGCGGGTCGGAGCCGCGACATCGGGTTGTCGTGTCTCAGCCGCGCCGATGGTGGCGTGAGCGGGGCGGCGTCGCCGATCACCTGCATCGATCCGGTTGCGGGTCGAGCCGCGATGATGCGGCCCGCGCGTGCCGAGGCGGGCTTCACGCTGGTCGAGGTGATGATCGCGCTGATGATCTTCGGCATGATCGCCGCCGCGGGGGTCGGGTTGCTGGCGTTCAGCGTCCGCGCGCAGGCGGGAACCGCGGCGGCGCTGGACGACAATGCCGCGCTCAACCGGCTGGTGTCGATCCTGACCGCCGATCTGGCGCAGGCGCAGGACAGGCCGACGCGCGAGGCGAACGGCGTGTTGGTCCCGGCGTTTTCGGGCGATCGTGCGACGCAGCCGATCCTGCGCTTCGTGCGCGGCGGCTGGGCCAATCCCGATCAGGCACCGCGCGCGACGTTGCAGAAGGTGGAATATCGCCTGACCGGTGAGGGGATCGAGCGGGTCGGCTTCCCCGCGCTGGACGGGGCTGCGCCGCTGCCGGGCGCGCTGCTGCTGGACCGCGTGCAGGAAGTGCGATTGCGGTTCCGTTATGCGGGGGCATGGAGCGACACCTGGCAGGGCGACCAGCGCGCATCGTTGCCGCAGGCGATGGAATTGACGATCGTGCGCGGCGGCGGGCAATCGTTGCGGCTGCTGTTCCTGGTGGGCACCGGCGCGCCGCGTTCGCCCGAGGACACCGGCGCGAACCAGCCCGGGCGCGGACCCGAGACCCCGCAGGGGGCGATCGATGCGTCGCGCTAGATCGCACCGGGGGGGCGAGCGCGGGGCGGCGTTGCTGACCGTCCTGCTGCTGGTCGCGGTGATCGCGGTGATGGCGGCGACCGCGCTGGAACGCCTGCGCCTGTCGACGCGGCTGGCCGCCAATGCCGTCGCACTGGATGCGGCGCGCGGCTATGCCTATGCCGCGGAGACGCTGGCGACGCGCCGCGTCACCGCGTTGATGCAGCAGGCGCGCGACCGGGTGGCGTTGACCGGCGGCTGGAGCGGGCGACCGTTCGGCCTGCCGATCCCCGGCGGCACCGCGACGGCACGGGTGATCGATGGCGGCAATTGCTTCAACCTCAACGGGCTGGTGACGTTCGGGTTCGGTGATGCGTATCTGGTCAATCAGCAGTCGCTGGTGCGTTTCCAGCGACTGTTACGATTGTTGCGCGTGCCCGACGGCGATGCGGTGGCGGCGGCCACCGTCGACTGGCTGGACAGCGACGACGATGCGCTGCCCGGCGGGGCGGAAAATCCGGCGTATCGCGGGTATCGCACCGCCGGCACGTTGATGGCCGACGTCAGCGAATGGCGCGCGGTGAACGGCGTGACACCCGAAGTGTACCGGACGTTGCGCCCCTATCTGTGCACCTTGCCGGTGGCGACGCCGTCGGTGCTGAACGTGAACACGCTGTTGCCGGAGCAGGCACCGTTGCTGGCCATGCTGCTGCCCGACACGATGGGCGTGGCGCAGGCGCAGGCGGCGCTGCTGCGCCGGCCCCCCGACGGCTATGCGCAGGCCGGGCAGTTCTGGGCGCAGCTGGCGAGCGCGGGCGGAACGACCGACATCGGCGCGCAATCGCAGACCGGCGTGACGACCAAATGGTTCGCGCTGCGCATCGACGTCGCGAACGGCGGCGCGGAATTGCACGAGGAGGGGCTGATCGACGCGCGGACCCTTCCCGTGCGGCTCGTGACGCGGCAATGGGGGGATGTACCATGACCGCTGCGACGCTCCTTTTCCTGCCCTCCGATGATTCGCAGCCGTGGCGATGGTGGCGGATCCGCGACGATGCGGTGGAGGATGAGGGCGAGGGACTGCCCGGTCCCGACGATCAGGAGCGCGTGGTCGCGGTCGCGCCCGCCGACGCGGTGACGCTGCACTGGGCGGCGCTGCCGGCGCGATCCCCGGCGCAGGCGCTGGCCGCGGCGCGGGTGGTGGTGAGCGATGCGACCGCCGAGCCCGCGCACGACCTGCATGTCGCGGTCGGGCGCGAGAAGGACGGCGAGCGGGCGATCGCGGTCGTCGCCCCGGCGCGGATGGCGGGTTGGCTGGCGGCGATGGCGCAGCGCGGGGTCGATCCTGCCGCGATCGTGCCCGCGCCGCTGCTGCTGCCCGAACCCGACGAGGGCTATGTGCGCGCCGACCTCGCCGGGCAGGCGGTGGTGCGCGGGCGGACGACCGGCTGGGCGGACGAACCGGTGCTGACCGCACTGGTGACGCGTGGCGAGGAGCCGCGGCTGCTGGATCCGGCGGCGTTGCGCGCGGCGGCGGCGGGCGCGGTGGCGGAACCGGCGATCGACCTGCGACAGGGCATTTTCGCACGGCGGCGGCGGCGCACCGCGATCGACTGGGTGCTGGTGCGGCGGCTGGCGGTGCTCGGCGGGCTGGCCCTGCTGGCGACGCTGGCGATCGATGTGGTGCGGATCATGCGATATTCGTTCGGAGCGGACACGATCGAACAGCGTGCCGCCGGGGTGGCGCGACAGGGGCTGCCGCGCGGCACCGGAGAGGGCGATGCGGCGCGGATGCTGGGTGAGCGATTGTCGCAGCTGCGCGGTCCGGGACAGGGCTTCACCCGCACCGCCGCAGCGGTCTATGCGGTGGTCGAAGCAGTGCCCGAGAGCGAGGTGACGGCGTTGCAGTTCGAACCCGATGGCAGCTTGCGCGTGTCGCTGTCGCTGGCGGGCGAGGCGCAGGCGAACACCGTCAAGTCCCGGCTGACCGCGGCGGGGTTCGCGGTCGAATCGAGCGTGTTCCAGCAAGCCGCCGGGCGATTGACCGGCGATATGACGGTGCGGCCATGAACGCGTTGAAGGCGTGGTTCGACGGACGGTCGCTGCGTGAGCGGCGGCTGTTGCTGGTGATGATCGCGCTGGCGGCGGTGACGCTGGTGTGGGGCGCGGTGATCCGGCCGGTGCGCAACGGCCTGTCGTCGTCGCGTGAGCGCTACACCGATGCGGTGGTGCGGCTGGGCAGCGCTCAGGCAGGGCTGGTGCAGGTCAAGGCGCTGCAACGCCGCGCGACGCCGCTGTCCGCACCGCTGGCCGATGTCGTGCGCGCGCGGGCGGATGCCGCGGGGTTCGCGCTCGCCAGCCTGGATGTCGAGGCACCGGGGCGGGTGCGTACCTCGATCGCTACCGCGCGCGCCGGGGCGTTGATGCAGTGGATCGCCGGGCTGGAGGGCGAAGGCGTGCTGGTCGACGCGCTGAGCGTATCGGGCAACGGCGCGGGCAGCGTCACCGCCACGATGACGCTGCGGACGCGGGGGGCGTAGATGCGTATTCCTTTGACCACGGGACGCCGGACGCTGTTCCTCGCCCTGTTCGCGGCGGCGATGGCGGTGTTCCTGCCGCTGCGGCTGGCGCTGGGCTGGGGCGGGTTGGACGGGCAGGGCTTCACCGCGCGTGAGGTGACCGGCAGCCTGTGGTCGGGCCGGCTGGTCGAGGCGCGATTCGGCGACATCGCGCTGGGTGATCTCGATGCGGGGTTGTCGCCGCTGGCGCTGCTGATCGGGCGGGCACGGATCGCGCTGGCGGGCGAAGCGGACGATCCGGCGCAGCGGCTGTCGGGCGTGGTCGAAATCGGGCGCAATCGCGCCGCGGTGATCGGTGCGACCGGACCGCTGTCGCCCGGCAACGCCTTCGCGCCCTTGCCGGTGACCGCGCTCAATCTGGACGGCGTGACGGTGCGCTTCGTCGACGGCGCGTGCGAGGCGGCCGAGGGGCGCGTGCGCGCGACGCTGGCGGGGGCGTTCGTCGGGCAGGTCTTGCCCGGCGCGCTGAGCGGCGGGGCGCGGTGCGACGGTGGCGCGTTGCTGCTGCCGCTGGCGAGCGGTGCGGGCGAGGGCGTGAACCTGCGACTGTGGCCCGACGGCCGGTACCGCGCCGAGCTGACGCTGATCCCCACCGATCCGGCGATCGCAACGCGGCTGGAAGGGGCCGGCTTCGCGGTAAATGGCGCGGGACGGACGCTGACGGTCGAGGGACGGTTCTGAATCGCTTGACGAACGGTGCATGGCGCCGCTAGGGGCACGGCCTTCGCGGCGATCGTAGCTCAGTTGGTTAGAGCATCGGTTTGTGGTACCGAGGGTCGCGGGTTCAAGTCCCGTCGGTCGCCCCATCTTCCCACATCTCCCGTTTCTTGCTGGCATTTTTCTGCCGACAAGAATATTGCGTCGCTCGGAAATTAAATGCCGTGCGCGATGGAGAGACGATGACCTCGGTCTGGGACTATCCCGATTTCGACAGCCATGAAGGGCTGCACCTGTTCACCGATCCCGCATCGGGGCTGAAGGCCGTGATCGCGGTGCATTCCGCCAGGCTGGGGCCGGCGGCGGGTGGTGTGCGCTTCTGGCATTATGCGGACGATTCGCGCGCGATCATCGATGCGCTGCGGCTGTCGCGCGGCATGAGCTACAAGAATGCGATGGCCGGGCTCGACCTGGGCGGCGGCAAGGGCGTGGTGCTGGCGGACAAGCCGGGCGCGACGATCACCGAGGCGCAACTGGTGGCGTTCGGCCGCGCGGTCGAATCGCTCGGTGGGCGCTACGTCACCGCCGAGGACGTCGGCATGTCCGAAGCGCGGATGAAGGTGATCGCGGGCGAAACGCGCTACGTCTCCGGCCTGCCGGTGGCGCAGGGCGCGGCGGGCGGCGATCCCGGCCCGTACACCGCGCACGGCGTGTACCTGGGCGTGCGCGCGGCGGCGAAGCGCGGGCTGGGCAGCGACGACGTGCGCGGCGTGCGCGTCGCGGTGCAGGGGCTCGGCTCGGTCGGGGGCGGGCTGGCGCGACTGCTCGCCAGGGACGGCGCGGTCCTGACGCTGGCCGACGTCGATCAGGCGCGGTGCGAGCGGATGGCGGCCGAACTGGGGGCGAACATGGTTGCGCCCGACGCGATCCTGTCGGCCGACGTCGACATCGTCAGCCCGAATGCGCTGGGCGCGATCCTGACCGAGCGGTCGATCCCGACGCTGAAGGCCCGGATCGTCGCGGGCGGGGCGAACAACCAGCTGGAAACACGCGCCGACGGGCAGCGGCTGCACGATGCCGGCATCGTCTATGCACCCGACTACGTCATCAACGCCGGCGGGATCATCAACGTGGGGCTGGAATATCTCGGTCATGGCGACGAGGCCGAGGTGATGGCCCGGATCGCGCAGATTCCCGGCCGGCTCGATCAGGTGTGGGACGAAGCCGCGGCCACCGGTGACCCCACCGCGGACGTGGCGGACCGGATCGCCCGGCGGTTGATCGGCCGCTGATCGCCACGCGGCGGACGATTCCGGAAGGTCGCGCGGTGATGTCGGCCTTCCGCTTTCTGCGGGGGTGACGACCGCGTCCGCTTCGCTTATCGCGGGTGCCGTGCCAGCGCTTCATGCCTTTGCCAATCCTGCGCGTTTCCTGAAGATCGCGCGTCCGCTCACTCCGATCCTGTGGTGGGTGGGCGTGGCGTTGATCGCGATCGGGTGCTGGGCGGGACTCACGCAGACGCCGGCCGATTACCTTCAGGGCGAAACCGTGCGCATCCTCTACATCCACGTTCCCGCCGCATGGCTAGGGATGGGCGGGTGGAGCGGCATCGCGATCTCCAGCATCGTCTTCCTGGTGTGGCGGCATCCGCTGGCCGCGATCGCTGCCCGCGCGATCGCGGTGCCGGGTGCGATCTTCGCCGGGCTGTGCCTCGTCACCGGTGCGATCTGGGGACGGCCGACATGGGGCACCTGGTGGCAATGGGACGGGCGGCTGACCTCCATGCTGCTGTTGCTGTTCGTCTACCTCGGCTTCATCGCGCTGGCGCAGGCCGATCGCGAGCGTGATGGCGACGGGCGCATCCCGGCGCTGTACGGGATCGCGGGCACCGTACTGTTGCCGGTGATCCGCTATTCGGTGGTGTGGTGGAATACGCTGCATCAGGGGCCGAGCATCGGGTTGACCGGGTCGAGCATCGATCGGTCGCTGCTCTGGCCGCTGCCGATCATGCTGGCAGGATTCACCTTCTTCTTCGCAGCCATCGTGTTGATGCGGATGCGCACGATGCTGGCGCGCGAAAAGGCCGAGGCGCGGTTGCGCCGGCGGGCGCGCGCATGAACCCGTGGCCGTTCGTGACCGCCGCCTATGCGCTGACGCTGATCGCGGCGGCGGTGCTTGGCTGGTGGAGCTGGCGCTCGATGCGGGATGCCGAGAAGTGACGCGCAAGAACCAGCGGCTGATGCTCGTCCTGCTCGCGCTGGCGGCGATCGGCGTGGCGGCATTGCTGGCGCTGTCGGGGCTGCGCGATCAGGCGGCGTTCTTCTATGCGCCCGGTGACGTGGCCGGCGCGCTGCCGCCACCCGACAAGGCGGTCCGGCTGGGCGGGATGGTCGCGCGCGGATCGGTGCGCCGCGCGCCCGATGGCGTGTCGATCGATTTCGTGGTGACCGACGGGCGCGCGACGACGCCGGTGCGGTTCAGCGGCATCGCGCCCGACCTGTTCCGCGAAGGATCGGGCGTGGTCGCCGAGGGGCATTTCCGCCCCGACGGTTCGTTCGTGGCCGCCAATCTGCTCGCCAAGCACGACGAGAAATATATGCCCCCGCAAATGGCCGGCAAAATGCACGAGACGCGCACGCTGGAGGGCGAGTGAGCTGATGGGCTTCGTCGTGCTCCTGTTGCTGGCGGGGCTGGCGTTCGCCGCGATGGCGTTCCTGCTGCGGGTAGACCGACTGCTCTGGTCGATGGTCGGCGCGGCGCTGTGCCTCGGCGGTGTGGGCTATGCGTGGCAGGGGCGGCCGATGTTGCCCGCCGCCGCGCCGCGCCACGCCGCTACGACCGCGCCGATCGACATCGAGGAGATCCAGCTGCGCGACAGCATGTTCGGGCGGTTCACCGCCGACACCGCGTATCTGGTCGCCGCCGATGCGATGACGCGCAGCGGGAACGACGATGCCGCGGCTCGCGTGATCCTGGGCGGGCTGTCGAAATTGCCGCAGAGTTTCATGCTGTGGACATGGGCGGGCGTGACGCTGACCGCAGAGGCCGGACACCGCGTGTCGCCGCCAGCGCTGCTGGCGTTCCGTCGCGCGGCGCAGCTGGCGCCCGAGCATCCCGCGCCGCCCTATTACCTCGGCTTCGCCTATCTGGAAGCGGGCGATCTGGCGAAGACGCGGACGCTGTGGGCGCGCGCGGCGGCGCTGTCACCGGAAGGGACGCCGTACCGGGCGGAGATCGCGCGGCGGCTGGCGCTGCTCGAACGGCTGATGGCGATGCCGGGATCGCGGTGACGCGCCAGACGCGTGGGCCGTGGGTATGATGAGGCGGTCTGTCGAGACGTGCTAAGGGGCGTCGGGTTTCGACCGTGACGCCCTTCGCACGGTAAGCAAACGAGGTGGCGGCGATCCGGATCGCCCCCGCCCCATCCGGGCGTCCCAGAGCTATTTGCCGCGGCCGGTCTTTTCCTGCAGCGCGTCGATCCGCTTCGATGCGTCGCCTTTCGTCAGCGACTCGTCGAACGGCTCGCCTGCCTCTTCGCTCAAGGTCTTCAGGTAACTGGCCTGCGCGCCGGTCATCGCCTCGTCACCGGTCGTCCAGTCGTCCGGGTCCTTCTCCGCATTGGAGAACGGCTCGCTCTTGGGGTTGTGGGTATCGGTCATGATCGGATGGTCCTTTCATCGGACATAACATCTCTGTTCGCTGCCTGTTCCGCGTTGCGGGCGCATCGGGCGCATGCTAGGCGCGCCGCTTATGGCCACGCATACGCATGACGTTTCGACAGCGGTGGCCGGCGCATGAGCGTCAACACCGTCGACCCTGCGCTGCGGGGGCACGCCGGGGGCGGCGGCCATCACCATCAGGGTAGTGGTGGCAGCCTTGCCAAGCTGGCGCTTGGTGCGATCGGCGTGGTCTATGGCGACATCGGCACCAGCCCGCTCTACGCGTTGAAGGAAGTGTTCGTCGGGCACCATCCGCTCGCGGTGGACCCGTTGCATATCTTCGGCGTGATCAGCCTTGTCTTCTGGTCGCTGATGCTGATCGTGACGTTCAAATACGTGCTGATCGTGCTGCGCGCCGACAACAACGGCGAGGGCGGCAGCCTGGCGCTGCTCGCGCTGATCCAGCGGCGGTCCGGCGCGGGGAAGAAATGGGGTCCCAGCCTCGTGATCCTCGGCGTGCTCGCCAGCGCGTTGTTCTTCGGCGACTGCATGATCACGCCGGCGATCTCGGTGCTGTCGGCGGTCGAGGGGCTGGCGACGGTCGAGCAGGGTTTCGACTCGTTCGTATTGCCGATCGCAGTGACGATCCTGATCGCGCTGTTCTACATGCAATCGATCGGGACGGAGCGGGTCGGGCGGTTGTTCGGTCCGATCATGCTCGTCTATTTCGTCGTGCTGGCGGTTATGGGCGTGTCGCACATCATCCAGCGCCCCGACATCCTGTTCGCGCTCAATCCGCTGTACGCGGTACGGTTCGCGATGAACGATGGCGGCCTGGCGTTCCTGGCGCTCGGCTCGGTCGTGCTGGCGGTGACCGGGGCCGAGGCGCTCTATGCCGACATGGGGCATTTCGGGCGGCGGCCGATCGCATCGGCATGGCTGGTGTTCGTGTTGCCGGCGCTGATGCTCAATTATCTCGGGCAGGGCGCGCTGTTGCTGGAACAGCCGGAAGCGGCGCAGAACCCGTTCTTCCTGATGGCGCCGGAGGCATGGCGCCTGCCGCTGGTGATCCTGGCCACGATGGCGACGGTGATCGCCAGCCAGGCGGTCATCACCGGTGCCTATTCGGTGGTGCAGCAGGCGGTGCAGCTGGGCCTGATGCCCCGCATCCGCATCACCCACACCAGCGCATCCGAGGCCGGGCAGATCTACATCCCCGCCGCCAATTGGGCGCTGATGGTGATGGTGCTGCTGTTGGTGTTCGGCTTTGGTGAATCGTCCAATCTGGCCGCTGCTTACGGGATCGCGGTGACCGGCACGATGTTCATCTCGACCTGCATGGTCGGGGTGTTGATCCGCCGGGTGTGGCATTGGCCGCTATGGGCGACCGCGCTGTTCGAAATCGTGTTCCTGTCGATCGACGGGCTGTATTTCGCGTCGAACCTGACGAAGGTGCCCGATGGCGGGTGGTTCCCGCTGCTGGTCGCCGTGATCGTCTTCGTGCTGCTGACCACCTGGTCGGAAGGGCGCAAGCTGATGATCGAGCGCATGCGCGAGGCGGCGATGCCGATCCGGATCTTCATCGATTCGGCGGCGACCTCCGCGACGCGCGTGTCGGGAACGGCGGTGTTCATGACGTCGACGCCGGAGGGCGTGCCGCATGCCTTGCTGCACAATCTGAAGCACAATCGCGTGCTGCACGACCGCGTCATCCTGTTGACGGTGCGCGTCACCGACATGCCGTATTTTCCCGAGGAGGATCGCTTCCTCCACGAGGATCTGGGGCAGGGCTTCCACCGCGTCATCCTGCGCTACGGCTTCATGGAGGAGCCGGACGTGCCGGCGCATCTCAATACGTTCGACGCATGCGGCGCGGCATTCCGGATGATGGACACCAGCTTCTTCCTCAGCCGGCAGACGTTGCTCGCGTCCGATCGGCCGGGCATGGCGATCTGGCGCGAGAAGCTGTTCAGCTGGATGCTGCGCAACGCCGAAAGCGCGATGGAGTTCTTTCGCCTGCCCACCAACCGCGTGGTCGAGCTGGGCAGTCAGATCGAGATTTGACCGAGCCGGGCTCCCTTGCTCCGATCATCGTGACCGCATTGTTCGGCGGAGCGGATCAGGCGTACTTCGATGCGGAGCGGCGGGCGCATTTCCCGCCCGAGCGCAACCAGCTCGCCGCGCATCTGACGATGTTCCACCACCTGCCCCCGACACTGGCGCCGGAGCTGCGCCAGCGGCTGGTGGCGGCGACGCGGGCGGTGCCTGCACCGGCGGCGCGGATCGCCGATGTGATCTCGCTGGGGCGCGGCGTAGCCTATCGTATCGACAGCCCGGAACTGGAGGCGGTCCGCGCAGAGTTGGCGGATGCGTTCGCCGGCCTGCTGACGCCGCAGGATGCGGGCGGCTGGCGCGCGCACGTCACGGTGCAGAACAAGGTCGAGCCGGCGGTGGCGAAGGCGCTGCTGGCGACGCTGCGCGACGGCTTTCGGCCGCGTCCGGTGGTGATCGCGGGGCTGGCGGCGTGGTGGTATCGCGGCGGGCCGTGGGAAATGCTGTCGAAGCATATGTTCGCGGCTTGACCGCCACGGTTCGGCTGCTATAGCCCGCGCCTCACGAACGCTGGTTCCCCCCGCGAAACGGGGCGGAGTAGCTCAGCTGGTTAGAGCAGCGGAATCATAATCCGCGTGTCGGGGGTTCAAGTCCCTCCTCCGCTACCAGCGTTCGTGGTGTGTTTTCGGTCATGTTCGGCAGATCCCGCAAGCCGCCTGCACCACAGCACGCGGGGGCATGGCCCGCGCAGTCGCGGCCACCGCCAGCGTCGCCGCGCGCCGGTGCATCATCAGGTTAGCGGTGCCGGCTGCGCCGTCCGCGTACGGCGCCTCAGGCCGCGATGGCAGACATCGCCGCGACGATCTCACTGTCACTGGCGACATGATCCTCAATCACGCAGCGGAATGCGAGGCCGGATACGCCGTGATCGCTCGGTACCCGCGCCTGCGCCACCACCAGCCCGTCGAGCGACTGAATGCGCGTCGCGCCCGCCACGGCATGCGGATGCCGTTCGTGGAAGCGCCGCGTGCCGGTTGTCGCCACGATGCGGTCGAGCGGATCGACGATCGAGATCGTCGCGCGACGCGAAGAGCGGTTCATGACGTCGATCAGCTGCGCGACCTGCCCCTCGAAATCATATTCGAGGTAGCAGACGCCGACCTTTACGCCTTCGACAACGACAGGCGCCACGAAGATCAGCACCTTGCGATCCTGTGACCAGGGATTGATCCAGACCTCGTCGGTGGACCAGCCCGCGGGCAGCGGTTCATTCATCACCGTCTGGAACTGGGTATAATTGTCGAACCGGACCGTACGCACCGTGGCATTTTCATGCGCGCATACGCCGACCACGCCATCGGACCCGACCACGAACGCATTGAGGAAGTATGGCGAGAAGCCGAGCAGCGAGCGCATCCGTTCAAGGGCGCGGGTAGCGGCGCGCCGGTCGTCGGGCAGCAACAGGCTTTCACGCACCGCATGGTCGCTGGCGAGGACGCGGACGTCGATCGTGCGATCGAACAGCGTGCGGGACAATGCGTCGGCGATCGACTGTGCCAGTTCGCCAAGCCGCCCGCCTTCGAGTTCGCGCACCAGATCGCCGGCGATCTCGCTGCCGTGATCCAGGCGGCCGATCAATTCCTCCCGGAACGCCCGCGACGAATTGCTGGCCTGGGCCGCCAGCGTCTTCACTTCCTGCGCCACCACGCCGAAGCCGCGCCCGGCCTCGCCCGAACGTGCCGCTTCGATCGCGGCGTTCAGCGCCAGCAGCCGGGTCTGGCCGGCGATCGCTTCCGATCGATCGGCATGGGCAGCGACCTCGGCACTCAGCAACGACAGCAGGGACCGTATCCGGCGCGGCATGGTGTCTCCATCGGTAATCCACCCGCCTTACGGACGGGGAGTTAACCAATGATGAGACACGGGCATATTATCCGGTGCGGCCAGCGACTTGCCCGATCAAACGGGCGCCCCGAACAGGTCGTGTTCGTCGGCATCCTCGATCACGGCGCGGACGATGTCACCCGGCGACAAATGACCTGCGTCGCGCAGGTGCACCTCGCCGTCGATCTCCGGCGCATCAGCCATCGAGCGGCCCGACGCACCGCCGCTGTCGAGATCGACCGCATCGACGATCACGTCCAGCGTCCGGCCGACCTTCGCGGCAAGCTTCGCGGTGGAGATCGCGGCGGTCTTCGACATGATCCGCGCGTAGCGTTCTTCCTTCACCTCTTCGGGTACCGGATCGGGCAGCGCGTTCGCCGACGCACCTTCCACAGGCTCGAAACGGAACGCGCCGACCCGGTCGAGCTGCGCCTCGTCCAGCCAGTCGAGCAGGTACTGGAAATCCTCCTCGGTTTCACCGGGGAAGCCGACCACGAAAGTCGAGCGGATCGCGATATCCGGGCAGATCTCCCGCCACGCCTTGATGCGGCCCAGCACCTTGGCGTCATTGGCAGGACGCTTCATGCGGCGCAGGACCGATGGTGCGGCGTGCTGGAACGGGATGTCCAGATAGGGCAGCACCAGGCCGTCGGCCATGAGCGGGATGACCTGATCGACGTGCGGGTAGGGATAGACGTAATGCAGCCGCACCCATGGCGCGATGCGCCCCAGCTCGCGTGCCAGGTCGGTCATGTGCGGGCGCACCTCGCTACCCTTCCACATGCGCGATTGGTCGCGGATGTCGATGCCGTAGGCGGAGGTATCCTGGCTGATGACCAGCAATTCCTTCGTTCCCGCGGCGACCAGCTTCTCCGCCTCGCGCAGGATCGCATCGGGACGGCGGCTGACCAGATCGCCGCGCAGCGACGGGATGATGCAGAACGAGCAGCGGTGGTTGCAGCCCTCGGAGATCTTCAGATAGCTGTAGTGACGCGGCGTCAGCTTCAGACCGGCGTCGGGGATCAGGTCGACATACGGGCTGAGCGCGGCAGGCGCGGCGGCGTGCACGGCCTCCACCACCTGTTCGTATTCGTGTGCGCCGGTGATCGCCAGCACGCCGGGGAAGCGCGCGCGGATCGCCTCGGCCTCCTTGCCCATGCACCCGGTGACGATGACGCGCCCGTTCTCGGCGATCGCCTCGCCGATCGCGTCGAGGCTTTCCTCCTTCGCCGAATCGAGGAAGCCGCATGTGTTGACCAGCACGACATCCGCGCCGGAATAATCGGCCGACATCTGGTAGCCGTCGGCGCGAAGCTGGGTCAGGATCCGTTCGCTGTCGACAAGGTTCTTGGGACAGCCGAGCGAGACCATACCCACGCGGGGCGGAGAGGGGATTTGCGTTGCCATGGGATCGTCCGCACATAATGCGGGTCGGGCGGATTTGCCAGTGGCGGCGATGCGGGCAATAGCGGGCATTTAGTCGAGAACGGGGGCGCGCGGTGATGCTGGCGATCGGATTGATGTCGGGCACCTCCCTTGACGGGATCGATGCCGCGCTGATCGAAACCGACGGGCGTCGCGCGGTGCGCCACATCGCCTTTCGCGGCGAACCCTATTCGGACGCCGCGCGCGCGCAACTGGCGGAGGCGACCACGCTTGCGCTCACTTATCCGCGGCCACGCGCCAGCCCGCCGTTGGTGGCGGCCGGCGAGCTCATCACGCGGACGCACGCGCTGGCGGTGCAAAAGCTGCTGCGCGATGCCGGAGCGGTCGCGGGCGAGGTGGGTGTGATCGGTTTCCACGGGCAGACGGTGGCGCATCGCCCCGATCGCCGCTGGACGTGGCAGATCGGTGACGGACAGGTGCTGGCCGATGTCACCGGAATCAACACCGTCGCCGATTTCCGTAGCGCCGACGTCGCGGCGGGGGGGCAGGGGGCGCCGCTGATCCCGGTATACCACGCCGCCCTGGCCGCCGGACTGGATGGACCGGTGGCGATCCTGAACCTGGGTGGCGTCGCCAATGTGACGCTGGTCGAGGAGGGCGAGGCGGTCGCCGCGTTCGATACCGGCCCGGCGAACGGATTGATCGACAGTTGGGTGGAGCAGGAAAGCGGTGCGCGCTTCGACCGTGACGGCGCGCTGGCGGCGGCGGGACGGATCGACGAGACGGTGCTGACCGCCATGCTCGATCATCCGTTCTTTGCGGCGCCTTATCCGAAGTCGCTTGATCGCAACGATTTCACCATCCAGCCGGCGCGCGGACTGGCGGCGGCGGACGGCGCGGCGACGTTGACCGCCTTCACCGCCGCCAGCGTTGCAGAGGGACTGGCGTCGTTGCCACGTACGCCGCAGCGCTTGCTCGTCGCAGGCGGCGGGCGGCACAATCCGACCTTGTTACGGATGATCGCGGCGCGCACCGGGTTGGTGCCGCAACCGGTCGACGAACTCGGCTGGCACGGCGACGGGCTGGAAGCGGAGGGCTTCGCCTATATGGCGGTGCGCACGCTGGACGGGCTGCCGATCAGTTTTCCCGGCACCACCGGGGTTCCGCGGCCGATGGCGGGCGGGACGGTGTTCCGCCCGCGCTGAGCCTTCGTCCGGCCTATCGCTGGACCGTCACGGTCGCGGGGTGGTGACGATCGAGGTGTTTCTTGATCCGCTTCAGATTGCGCGTGTTCGAGCGATAGAAGAAGTCGGCCGCGTCGCCGACGAACGGCACCATGCCCAGCAAGGTATCGAACCCGACGCGCGCGGTCATGCCCGCCAGCGCCATGCGCCCCATGCCCAGGTTGCGCGCCTCCCACACCAGCCACATGCCCATCGCCCCGGCGAGGACGTCGCCGACGACCGGCACCAATCCGACGATCGCGTCCAGCCCGACGCGGCGGTTGATGCCGGGCACGACGTACATGCCTTCGAGCAGTCGCTCGACCGCCTCCACCCGACGGCGCACCGCAGCGGGATCGCGCCCGACCGGCAGGGTAGCGAGAAACGGCGTTTCGAGCGGGGTGGGGCGTGCGACCATCGTTCTCAATTGGGGTCGGGACGCAGCCGGTTCAATGGATGCCACGCGCGCGGATTCGGCTGCCATTGCCGCAGCCGCAGCGCGACCAATGACCAGCGGAAAGGTCGCGCCAGCGGAACGAAGGCGACGTCCTGCGTCAACAGGCGATCGGCCAGCGTGGTCGCCTCCGCACGCTGGGCGAGCGTGTCGGCGAGCCGCGCCGCCTCGATCGCTGCCGCCGCCTCCGCTGAGCAGGTGACGCATGCCTCCGCGAGATACCAGCGGGCATTGTCATAGGGCGCGACCTCGTCGATCAGGCGCAGGTCGGCGGCGGGATCGTCCAGCGCGGTGCGTTGCGGGCGCACGCCGATCGCGTACAGGTCGCGCGCCAGCCGTGCCCACAGCAAGGTGCCGCCCGGCCCGCCCGGCAGCGCGAGCCGCAGGACGGGCAGTTCGTTCGCGGCGCGCCACGCCGCCACCTGCCGCCGCGCGCTCGCCTGACGCTGCTCGGCGGGGACGTTGGCCCATTCGGGAATGGCCGGCGGGGCAGCGGCGTCGATCTGTTCCGGCAGGATCGTCTCACGCGGGGTCCATTCGGGCGAGGTCGCGGTGGTCAGTCCGGCGCGATCGAACGCCTGTGCGATCGCGGCGCGGTTGGCGGCATCGGCCAGGAACCCGTCGCGATGGACGATCGCCAGCCCGAACAGCCCCGCTGCCGGATCGATTCGCACATTGGCGGGGGCGGGGTTGGCGGCCTGAAGGATCGGCCAGTCGGCCAGCGTTCCGCCGCTGACCAGGTCGGAATGCCGCTCCACGAAGCGCAGGATCGCCAGTGCGGCGCGTTCGCCGCGCAGTCGCACATCCTGTTCGGGTGTCGGGCGTTCTTCCTCTGGGTCGCGGTTCGGATCGGGCGCGGGGGTCAGCAGCGCGGCGCGGCCCGATACGGTACGGCGGCGGAAAGGTCCTGCGCCACCGTCGGCCCGCGCGCGAACCAGCGCCAGTTCGGGCTGTGCGAACAGCTTCAGCAGGTCCGGACGGGGTCGCGCGAGTTCGATCTCGATTACCTCCGGCGTCATCTCGACGATCGAATCGATCGCGGTCAGGTAAGGCGCGATGCGGTTGCCGGAGGTGCGCGCGATCTGGCGGCGAAGCAGCGGCACGATGTCGGCGGCGCGCACCGGAGCGCCGTCGCTCCATTGCGCCGCGCGCAGCCGGAAGATGTAGCTGCGGCCATCGTCGATAACCGTCCAGCGCTCCGCCACGCCGGCCTCGATCTGCCCCGCGGCATCGAAACGGACCAGCCCCTCGGCCAGCGAGTCGGTCAGCAAGCGGTCGCCGGTGGACAAGGCAGCGCGATTACGCCCGGCCAGCGTCGGCTCGACACCGATGACGCTGACGACCACCGGCCCGACATCCGCCCGGCGTCCGCAGGCGGCGCCAAGCAGCGTCAGCGTGAGAGCGGCCGTCAGCCGGATGATGCTGGTGCGGGCGGCGGGACTCGAACCCGCACGCCAATGGCAGAGGATTTTAAGTCCCCAGCGTCTACCGATTCCGCCACGCCCGCGCATGCCGGGGCACGAAGCCGTTGCAGCGCCCCGCGTCAAGCCGTTGCGCGCCGCCGTCGTGTCAGGCGACGTTGAGGCGGACGCGCATTTCCTTGCCGGGTTTGAAGAACGGCACCCGCTTGGCATCGACATCGACGGTCTCGCCGGTGCGTGGGTTGCGACCCACGCGGGCATCGCGCGCACGGGTGGAGAAAGCACCGAAACCGCGTAGTTCGACCCGCCCGTTGTCGGCCAGCCGTGCAACGATCTCGTCGAAGAACGTCGCTACGATTGTCTCGACATCCCTTTGGGAAAGGCCGGGATTATCCTTCAGCAGGCCCAGCACCAATTCCGACCGTATCATTGCATGTTGTCCCTTGACGAATGCGTTAGGTTCATTGCGACCTGATACAGGTAAGTTTCGGACCACGGTAGCGCCGAAATGACAACGATTGCGCAAATTGGGTCACTATCCCGCTGTGTTGAAACGAAAAGGGGGGACCGGCCCGCTGGCCGATCCCCCCCTTCGTTGTTGTTAGCGGTACCGCTTACTTGCGAGTGTCGCGCGCCTTCAGGGCCTCGCCCAGGATGTCACCAAGCGATGCACCCGAATCCGACGAACCATATTGCGCCACGGCCTGCTTCTCCTCGGCGATCTGCATCGCCTTGACCGAGAAGGTCGGCTTCTTCGACCGATCGAAGCCGGTCACCATCGCATCGAACTTCTGCCCGACCTGGAAACGCTCCGGACGCTGCTCGTCGCGATCGCGGCCAAGATCGGTGCGCTTGATGAAGCCGGTCGCGCCATCGTCGCCCGCCTGCACTTCGAGCCCGGCATCGCGGACTTCGAGGACGGTGACGGTGATGACCTGGTTCTTGCCCAGGCGATCGCCCGCACCCGCCGCGACCGGACCGCCACGCTCCAGCTGCTTCATGCCGAGCGAGATACGCTCCTTCTCCGGATCGATGTCGAGCACGACGGCCTGCACCGTCTCACCCTTGCGGTGGAGGTTCAGCGCGTCCTCACCCGAAACGCCCCATGCGATGTCGGACATGTGGACCATGCCGTCGACGTCGTTGTCCAGACCGATGAACAGGCCGAATTCGGTAGCGTTCTTGACCTCGCCCTCGACGGTCGAGCCGATCGGGTGCGCGGCGGCGAAAGCCTCCCACGGGTTGTTCTGCGCCTGCTTCAGGCCCAGCGAGATGCGGCGCTTGTCCTCGTCGACCTCGAGCACGACGACTTCGACTTCCTGCGAGGTCGAGACGATCTTGCCCGGATGGACGTTCTTCTTGGTCCAGGACATTTCGGACACGTGGACCAGGCCCTCGATGCCGGCTTCCAGCTCGACGAACGCACCATATTCGGTGATGTTCGTGACGCGGCCCGACAGCTTGGCACCGACCGGATACTTGGCGGCGGCGCCATCCCACGGATCGCTCTCGAGCTGCTTCATGCCCAGCGAGATGCGCTGCGTGTCCTTGTTGATGCGGATGATCTGCACCTTCACGGTGTCGCCGATGTTGATCATCTCGCTCGGATGGCCGACGCGCTTGTAGCTGAGGTCGGTGACGTGCAGCAGGCCATCGATGCCGCCGAGATCAACGAACGCACCGTAATCGGTGATGTTCTTGACCACGCCGTCGATGATCTGCCCCTCGTGCAGCGACTGGATCAGGCCCGAACGCTGCTCGGCGCGGGTCTCTTCCAGCACGGCGCGGCGGCTGACGACGATGTTGCCGCGCTTGCGGTCCATCTTCAGGATCTGGAACGGCTGCGGAATGTCCATCAGCGGGGTGACGTCGCGCACCGGGCGGATATCGACCTGCGAACCCGGCAGGAACGCCACGGCCCCGTTCAGGTCGACGGTGAAGCCACCCTTCACGCGACCGAAGATCACGCCCTCAACCCGTGCGGTCTTGGCGAACTCCAGCTCCAGCTTGTCCCAGGCGGCTTCGCGGCGCGCGCGGTCGCGGCTGAGCATCGCTTCGCCATGCATGTTCTCGACGCGGTCGACGTACACCTCGACCTCGTCACCGACCTTCAGATCGGCCTTCTGGCCCGGTGCGGGCGCGAACTCGCGCAGCGGCACGCGGCCTTCGCTCTTCAGGCCGACGTCGATGACGACCAGGTCGTTTTCGATCGCGGTGACGGTGCCCAGCACCACGCGGCCCTCGAAGCTGTCGGCGCCGCCGAACATGTCATCGAGCATTGCCGCGAATTCGTCACGCGAGGGAGATGCCACTGAGGCCATAAAAGAAACTGTCCTATGTCGTTTTCCGGCCAGGCGGTTGGATCCGCCGGTCTTGGCCATCACCGTCGCGCCGGCCCCGTGCCGTGCGCGACATCAGACGGATCGGGGGCGCGGTGGGCCATTCGCGAATGTGCGAAAAGGCACGACAGAACCTCCTGTCGCGCCACGCCTCCGCGAGCCCCAGCCCGCCGGACCGTCGCGCCCTAGCCGAAAAGCGCTCCCGAAGCAAGGTTGGGCAGCCTTGCCAGCGGGTAAGGCGTGTCACCGGTGGCCATCATGAACGACTCGCGATCCGGCTCCGGGCGCGGCCTGCGCGGGCAATCGTTTGCGGCCGATCGGCGGTTAAGCTCCGCTACGCCCCGACGCGCGTTTCCACCAGCGCGATGGCGCGGGCGACGGCGGCATCGACCGACAGGAAGCTGGTATCGAGTTCCATCGCATCCGACGCGGCGACCAGCGGGGCGGTGGAGCGCGAGCTGTCGCGATCGTCGCGGGTGCGGATATCGGCCAGCACCTGATCGTAGCTGATCGCGGAGCCGTTCTTGCGCAGTTCGTCGTGGCGACGGCGCGCACGGATCGGCGGCGTGGCGCGCACGAACAGCTTGGCCTCGGCATCCGGCGCGATGACGGTGCCGATGTCGCGCCCGTCGAGCACCGCCCCGCCGGGCTGGTGCGCGAACCGCTTCTGTCGCTGGAGCAACGCGGCGCGCACCAGCGGATGCGCGGAGACGATCGACGCGACCTGCCCGACCGCGTCGTCGCGCAACGATGGCTCGGTCAGCAGCCGGTCGTCGAAATCGCAAGCCGCGACGGCATCCGCCTCGATCGCCGGGTCCAGATCCAGATGCCGCACCTGTGCCGCGACCGCGCGGTACAGCAGTCCGGTGTCGAGGTGCGGGATGGCGTAATGTCGCGCGAGTGCGCGCGCGATCGTGCCCTTGCCCGATGCGGCGGGTCCGTCGACGGCGATGATCATGCCGTCGTTCCCGACAATGCGGCGAGTTGATCGTAGAATGCGGGATAGCTTGTGGCGACCGGCGCGACGTCGTCGATCGTGATCGGCGCGCGGGCGTGAAGGCCGGCGACGGTCATGCTCATCGCGATCCGGTGATCCAGGCTGGTGGAAACGGTGCCGCCGCCCGCGATCTTCTCGCCACCCGAACCGCGGATGGTCAATCCGTCCTCATGCTCGCGCAGCGTGACGCCGTTACCCTCCAGCGCGGCGCGCATCGCTGCGATACGGTCGCTTTCCTTCACGCGCAATTCGTCCGCGCCGCGCGCCACCGTCTCGCCCTCGGCAAAGGCGGCGGCGACGAACAGCGCCGGATATTCGTCGATCATCGATGGCGCCAGATCGTGCGGCACGACGATCCCGGCCAGCGCGGCGTGGCGCACGCGCAGGTCGGCGACCGGCTCGCCACCGACGACGCGCGCGTCCAGTTCTTCGATGTCCGCGCCCATCATGCGCAGCGCGGTCAGCAATCCGGCGCGGGTCGGGTTCAGCCCGACGTTCTCGATCACCACGTCGCTGCCCGGCACGATCGAAGCGGCGACCATCCAGAAGGCGGCGGAGGACGGGTCGCCCGGCACGACGATCGACTGCGGCTTCAACTCCGCCTCGCCGACCAGTGAGATGACGCGTCCGCGCGGGCCGTGTTCAACGGTCAGTTTCGCGCCGAAGCCGGCCAGCATCCGCTCGCTATGATCGCGGGTCGGCACCGGTTCGATCACGCGGGTGATGCCCGGCGTGTTCAGCGCAGCGAGCAGCACCGCCGACTTCACCTGCGCGGAGGCGACGGGCAATTCGTATTCGATCGGCAACGCCGGACACGCGCCGCGCATCATCAGCGGCAGGCGCGTGCCCGGCGACGATTCGATCGACGCGCCCATCTGCGTCAGCGGCACGGTCACCCGAGCCATCGGGCGAGACGACAGCGACGCGTCGCCGGTGAAGGTGGCGGTGATCGGATGGCTGGCGACCAGCCCCATCAGCAGCCGGGTGGAGGTGCCGGAATTGCCCATGTCCAACGCCTGTCGCGGCTGGAGCAGCCCGCCGACCCCGACGCCGTGGATGCGCCAGATGCCGTCATCGCCGCGTTCGATCCGCGCACCCATCGCGCGCATCGCCGCGGCGGTGGCGAGCACGTCCTCACCCTCCAGAAGCCCTTCGACGCGACTTTCGCCGACCGCCAGTGCGGACAGCATCAGCGATCGATGGCTGATCGATTTGTCGCCGGGCACGCGGATGCGGCCAGCCAGCCGTGCCGGGGCGGGGACGGTGTACGGAGCGGGGGAAGGGGAATGCGCCATGCGCACCGCGCCTTGCCAGCCGGCTTGCGCTATGGCAAGGCGCGCTCCACTTCACAGGACTATCCTGTTCGAACCACCCATCCGAAAGGCTTTTCACGGCATGATCCAGCCGGAATGGGGCACGAAGCGTACGTGCCCGAAATGCGCGACGCGTTTCTACGACCTCGAGAAGGACGATCCCGTCACCTGCATCAACTGCGGTTATGCATGGGAGCCGGAACCGATCCTGAAGTCCAAGCAACCGATGCCGTTCGAGGCCGCCAAGCCCGACAAGGAAAAGGCGGATTCCGATCTGGCCGGCGACGATGAGGATCTGGACACCGGCGAGGATGAAGAGCCCTCCGCCGATGACGAGGTCGATCTCGGCGGCGACGACGATCTGGGCGTCGAGACCAGCAACGAAGACGACGAAAACAACTGATTTGGTATAAAGGTGAGGCGAGCGGCAAATAGCCGCTTGCCAAGCCGGCAGCCCCCGGTTAGTGGGCTGCCTCCCGGACGATGGGGCCGTAGCTCAGCTGGGAGAGCGTCGCAATGGCATTGCGAAGGTCAGGGGTTCGATCCCCCTCGGCTCCACCATTCGTCCCTTACCAACCCATCGCGTTGGCAGCACAAACTCCCGTCCTCTGATCGCGAGCCATATGCGTCGGGCATCACCGGGGGGGTGTGCGTAACCGGTCGTCGGCGATCTGATCCCGGCTGACCGACCAGCATATTCCATCGCCGGTTCCGATCTCGTGCGCTTCGTTGTGGGCGTGGGTACAGTGCCGCCGGAGCCAGGCGAGCGTGGCCGTAGACGCCCGCGTACCGGACCTCGACAAGCGTGCCCTGCGCAGCGCGCGCCGGTACCGACCGACTCACTGGCAGGGCCACGAAGCGCGGGGTGCACGCCGGTCGTGCAACCTGCGCACCGTTGCATGGGCGGCGGTCCTGCCGGCCATCACGTCCTCGAACACCGCGACTTGATCGGCACGACCCATGGGCGGCGTCGCCGCGCAACACACGTCAGCGACATCGAAATGCGGCATCGACCATCCCACCCGAACCAAGCCGTTGCCAGCGCGAAAATGGCGGCTATGTTACCGCTCACAAACGAAAAAAGTTCAGGGAGGATAGCCGATGCCGCTGCATCGTAAGGCCGTGGTCGCCGCCGCGCTTCTGTCGATGGCCGTGCCGGGTTTCGCACAAACCACGCTGCGGCTGGACCGGTCGGATTATTTCGAGGCACCGGGTGTGAACTGGCTCGTGTTCTCGAACGTCAACGAGGGATTGTTCGCCGACGCCAAGATCAGCGGCGTCGAATTGATCCAGCAGGGTGTCCGCACGGCGACCAACGGCGATGTCCGGCTGGCCGCCACGCCCGGCCAGTGGGATCCCGCCGCAGCGTTCGTCAGCCGGCGCGTCGACAAGGCGGCGGGCGTGATCGAAGCGGTCATGAAATACCCCGACTTCACCTACACCGTCCGGGCCGAACGGCGCGGGGCAAGCATCGTTTTGTCGGTGCTGCTGGACAAGCCGCTGCCTGCATCGCAGGTCGGCAAGGCCGGGCTGAACCTGGAGTTCGTGCCGTCGGCCTATTTTCGCCACAGCTACAGCGCCGACGGCAGGTCCGGTTTGTTCCCGCGCTACCCCGCGGATGCGATGACGTTGACGCCGGAGCGCAATCCGGCGAGCGGCCGCAGCGACGGGCCGGGAGCGGAGCCGGTGCCGTTCGCGACCGGACGCATGCTGAACCTCGCCCCCGAAGATCCCGCACGCCGGGTCAGCATCGCCACGCGGGAAGGGGCGTTGTCGCTGTTCGACGGGCGTAATCAGGCGCAGAACGGCTGGTTCGTGGTGCGTCAGTTGCTGCCGGGCGGCCGTACCGGGCGCGTCGTCGAGTGGACGCTGGATGCCAACAGCGTGCCGGGGTGGCTGAGGCCGCCCGTGATCGGGCATTCGCAGATCGGCTATACGCCGGCCGGGCCCAAGATCGCGTCGATCGAACTCGACCGCGACGATCGACGTACGTTGCAGCCGCGTCTGCTCCGGCTGGACGGCGCAGGCCGTTTCGTACCGGTCGGCACCGCTCCGGCGCGCGCATGGGGCAAGTATCTTCGGTACCGCTACCTACAGCTGGATTTCAGCAAGGTAACGACGCCGGGCACCTACGCCATCGAGTATGACGGGACGCGCACCGCTCCTTTCCCGATCGATTCCGCCGTGCTGCGCAACGTCTGGAATTTGACCAGTGACGTCTATCTTCCGATCGCGATGGATCATGTCGCGGTAAACGAAGCATATCGCGTCTGGCACGGCGACCCCCATCGCGACGACGCCCGGCAAGCGCCGCTCGATCACGAACATATCGACCTGTACCGGCAGGGGCCGACCACCGACACACGCTTCAAGCCGGGCGAGACGATCCCCGGGCTGGCGGTCGGCGGCTGGCTTGATGCCGGCGACTTCGACGTCCGCACGCAGACCCAATATCAGGTGGTGCGCCAGCTGGTGGATGCGTGGGAGACGTTCGGTATCGACCGCGACACCGTGTCGGTCGACTGGACTGCGCGGCGGGTCGAGATCCACGTGCCCGACGGCACGCCGGACATCCTGCAACAGATTCGCCACGGCAGCATGCAGTTGCTCGCGCAATATGCTGCGACGGGCCATGCCATCCACGGCATCGTCGAACCGGATGTCGGGCAATATACCCACCTCGGCGATGCGGCCAGCAAGACCGACGGACTGATCTACGACCCGCGCCTGAAGCCGTTCGAGCGACGCTATGACGGGCAGGGCGGGCGCAGCGGGATCCCGGACGATCGCTGGGCCTTCACCAGCAAGGCGTCGGCGCTCGACTATGGTTCGGCCGCCGCGCTCGCCGCGACATATCGTGCCTGGAAGGATCGCGACCCGGCGTTCGCGAGGCGCTGCCTCGATCTCGCGCAGAAGATCTGGACGGATGAGCATGGCCACGCGCCCGACCTGTTCCGGCACGGCAACACCACCGGCGGGCCGCTTGAGGTGGAGGAGTTCACCGCCGCGGTCGAGCTGCTCGTCTCCACCCGCGACCGGCGCTATGCCGACCGCGTGCAGGCGCTGACACCGGCGATGCTGCGCAGCTTCGCCGCCACCGCGACGACGGTCGCCAAGGCGATGCCGTACATGCCGGCAAGCTATCGAACCGGGATAGAGCCGGCCGCGCGCGAATGGGCGATCAAGGCGCAGGCGTTCCTTAAGGACAATCCGTTCGGCGTGCCGATCACCACCGGTGGCTGGGCCGGCAGCGGCGCGGTGCTGAACTTCGGCCTCACCGCCTTCGCACTGCATCAGGCGTTCCCCGGTATCGTCGACGCCGCACCGGTCACGCGTGCGCTCGATTTCCTGCACGGCCACCATCCTGCGTCGGATCGCTCGTTCGTCTCCGGCGTGGGCGCGGTTTCGAAGGAGGTCGCCTATGGCAGCAATCGCGCCGACTTCTCCTTCATTCCCGGCGGCGTCGTGCCCGGCGTCCTGCTGCTCAAGCCGGATTATCCAGAGAACCGCGACGACTGGCCCTTCTTCTGGGGCGAGAACGAATATGTCGTCCCGGAAGGCGCCATGTACATCGCACTCGCGAGTGCCGGTGCGCGGCTGGCCGGCGCAGCGAAATGACCGACGATCCCGCCCAGGCTCAACAAGGACCGGGCTTAACGACAGGAGAGGTAAAATGTTGAACAGAAACGGTTCGCAAGCGGGACGGCGGATCCGCGCTTTCCCCGGCAGGCGCCTCGCCATCATCGGGGCGGCGCTCGCTTGCGCCCTGACGGTCCCCGCGCATGCGCAGGAGGACAAGATGCGGCCGATCGCCGTCCCGGCGCAACCCGGTGCGATCGAACTCGACACCGGACCGCTTCCGGGCGCTGACACCCCGGAATCGTGGCATAGCCAATATGGCAGCGTCTTCGCGCGCAACGTGCGGGTGGCGACGGTGACGCCCTTCCTTCCCGATCCGGCGAAGGCGAACGGCACCGCCGTCGTGGTCGCGCCCGGCGGCGGGTTCCGCACACTGTCGATGGAGAACGAGGGCTGGGACGTGGCGAAGGCGTTGGCGGCGAGGGGTGTCGCCGCTTTCGTGCTGAAATATCGCCTGAACCAGACGCCGTCCGACATGCCTGCTTTCGAGCGTTCGATGGCGGAAATGTTCTCGACCACCGCGGCGCGCCCGCCCCGACCCGCGCCGGACAGGATGATGGCGGGGCTGACGCCGCAGATCGCCGATGCGCGGGCCGCCTTCGCGCTGATCCGTCGCCGCGCCAACGAGTGGCACGTCGATCCGAACCGCATTGGCATGGTCGGCTTCTCGGCCGGCGCGATGCTCACCATGGCCACCGCCATGGTCGGGCAGGATGCGAAGCCGGCGTTCATCGCCAACATCTACGGCCCGGTGGCCAGCGTCACCGTTCCGGCCGGCGCGCCGCCGCTCTTCGTCGCGTTGGCGGCCGATGACCCGTTTTTCGCCAACGGCGGGTTCGGCCTGATCGATGCATGGAAGGCGGCAAGGAAGCCGGTCGAGTTCCACCTTTACGAACAAGGCGGACACGGTTTCGGCATGTATCCGAAGACGACCACCAGTACCGGCTGGTTCAACGCCTTCACCAGCTGGATGACCATGCATGGCTGGATGAAACCGGCCAGCTAGCGCGGGGTCGACGACGTTCCGGAGGGGCCGGCAGGAAGTGCCTTGCTGGCCCCGAGCGGCGCTCGATCAGCGCGGGTCCACCCTTTGTCGAACGCGGGCCGGGGAGCGGGAGCGACAGATGTCGGCAACCGCCACCAGCGTGAACAACGAGCCGATGGCATAACCTGCGACGACGATCATACGGACACTCCGATCGCGAGATGCAAGTCAGCCTTATGGTGCGACGTGGTTAAGATCCGGTTTTGGCACGATATCGCCCATGCCGGCCGCGCCGGGGTCAGCGGGTGGCGGCAGCTGCGCGCCTGATGAGCCAGGGTGCCGCGCGCTTCGCGGTAGTGGGGTCAGCCGACGTCCGCTCGGTTTTGACGACAGGGGCGGGCGACAAGCCGAACAAATGCGGGCGATCGACCGCGACGAGGATCGCGAGCAGGCTGCATCCGAGCGCGAACCATGCCGAAAGGGCGCGTGACGTCATCGAGAACCTCCTTTACCGCATGGGGGTGAGCGGCCGCTGTGGCTGGGACTTCGTTATTTAGAGCCCGCACGCGAGCCGCGTGTAGCTCGCCTATGACAAATGCTTGCTGAGATCCGGTTAACAGGCCGCGCGCGATCTCGCGCTGCCTCGATCCCTGACCGCATCTTCCTCGAAGGCGCGGGGTTCCGGCAAGGCCAGCGGCGAACCATGTGGGTGGGGCGAAGTCCGCGGCGGAGGCGGCGCGCGACGGGGCCGGGGTTGGCCGATGTGCCGGCGCCGTGATCCACCACCGTCCGTCCGGTCGCACCGTGATGCGTGACCGCGCTGCCAAATCGTCACATGATTACGCGCGGGCTTTCAACAGGCCTCTGCATTTTCGTGCCGCGCGCCCACCACGAAAAAGGGCGGCCCCGGATGGGACCGCCCTTTGTTCGTTGCGACTGGTCGACGACAACGCGCCGGCTGGTCCGCCGATCAGCGCGAGTAGAACTCGACGACCAGATTCGGCTCCATCTTCACGGGATAGGGCACTTCGTCCAGCGTCGGAACGCGGACCAGCGTGACCTTCACGTTGCCGTCCTGCGCGACGTAATCGGGCACTTCGCGCTCGGCGAGCTGCTGTGCCTCGAGGACCAGCGCCATTTCCTGCGCCTTGCCGCCCAGCGAGATCTCGTCACCGACGTTGCAGCGACGCGACGCGATGTTGCACTTCACGCCGTTGACACGGATGTGGCCGTGGCTGACCAGCTGGCGCGCGGCCCAGATCGTCGGTGCATATTTCGCACGATAGACGATCGCGTCCAGGCGACGCTCGAGCAGGCCGATCAGGTTCTGCGAGGTATCGCCCTTCATGCGCGACGCTTCGTCATAGGCGTGACGGAACTGCTTCTCGGTCACGTCGCCGTAATAGCCCTTCAGCTTCTGCTTGGCGCGCAGCTGGATGCCGAAGTCCGACACCTTGCCCTTGCGGCGCTGACCGTGCTGGCCGGGGCCGTACTCACGCTTGTTGACCGGGCTCTTGGGGCGGCCCCAGATGTTCTCGCCGAGACGGCGATCGAGCTTGTACTTGGCGCTATGGCGCTTCGACATGATAGTTCCTTGGCAAAATGCGAACGACGTATGCCGCCTTCCGATCCGGGAAAGGGAGAGCGGCGTTGGTCCCGGTCTCGCGCCGCACCTTATGAAGCAAGGTGCAGGCCCGCCGCTTCACCGGGGTGCGGGGGCGATTGCGAAGCGGCGCGCCTAGCCGGGGTGCGCGCGCAAGTCAAGCTGGACAGGAGCGCCGCACCGCGCCAAGCAGCACGCCATGAGCGAGATCCTGCCCGGCGAGCGTTGCACCAATATGGCCGAGGTTCGCGCCGGCGTCGATACGCTGGATCGCGAACTGGTCGCGCTGCTGCGCCGCCGCTTCGACTATATGGATGCGGCCGCGCGTATCAAGCCGGCGCGCGGCGCGGTGCGTGACGAGGCGCGCAAGGCGCAGGTGATCGCGCAGGCCCGTGACGAGGCTGCGCGGATCGGGGTGCCGGTCGCGGCGGTCGACGAGATCTGGGAGACGCTGGTGGAGGCGTCGATCGCCTACGAACTGGCGGCGTTCGACGCGCGCTGACGGCGGAGCGGCATCGGCCGTAGGGCTCCGTTCGCGCGATGACCTTGATACTGCCGCTGACTCAGGTCCGGCGCGAGAATTGCCGCCGCGTTCATACCTTCGCGGCGTAGATCATCCGACCCGGCCCGAGGCGATTGAACACCTCGGTCAATTCATTCTCACCCACCGCGAAACAGCCCTGGCTACGCCCCAGCATGCCGCGCTCCCGGATCATGTCGGGATTGGCGTACCATGCTGAATGGACGACGATCGCGCGGTCCAGCGCATTGTTGTTGGTTTCGTCCAGCCCCAGCAGCCGTTGCGAACGGCCGTGCTTGCCGACGTAATAATCTGCGGTCGCGAATGCACCTTCGCACGACGCATTGGAGCCGTTGCGGTTGGAGAAATGCTGGAGATAGCCGGTATGCGCCGGATCCGATCCGCTGCCGTGCGAAACCAGCTTTGACACGGTGCGCCCGTCTTCGAGGTTGATGAGGTGGAAGCGCGGCAGGCTCGACCCGGTCGTGAAATCCGCGACGGCGATCCGGTCGCGCTTGGCGATGCGGCTGCCATGCTGTTCGAGCGCGGCGAGCGCGCGCTTGAGCAGGCGCGGGTTGACGCCGGGGGCGACGATCGGCGGCTGCACCGTCGCACTGGCGACCGCCGGCTGGGTGACCGGCGTGTGCGAGGGGTGGAAGAAGCCGTCCGGCAGCAACGATTCAGGCGCATTGCGGCGCGCATGGTCGCGCACCCCGGCCGATACGGCTCCCGGTATCATCAAGGCGCCGGCGAACAATCCACCGGTCTTCAGCAAAGCACGACGCGACGGCACCGGATCCTGCGGCATGGTCATGAGTAACGCTAATCCCCGCTTCAACACCCGTGATGTACCACGGAACAGGTTAAACATGGTCAACGTTTACGGCGGTTTGAGTTAGGTTGCCGCGCATTTGCCGCAGATGCCGAACGCTTCGTCGCCCGGCACCGATGCGATCGCCGCGCGTTGGCTGATCATGACGACCCGGACGGTCCGGGTTTGAAAGTCGGAAAGCCGCCGTTATGCGCCGAATCGCTCCCATTCTGCTCGCCGCGCTGCTTTCGGCCGGGGTCGTGACGCCCGCGTCGGCGGGGGCGATGGACGAACTGGCGATCACCGAGGCGGCAGCGGTTTTGCCGCCGAATCGCTTCCTGTGGACGCCGACGGCGGACGAGCCGGGGCGGGTCAGCGTGCTGATTTCGGTATCGGATCAGCGCGCCTATGTGTTCCGGGGCGAGCGGTTGGTGGCGGCCTCTTCGGTGTCGACCGGTTCGGACGATCGCCCGACCCCCTTGGGTACGTTCACCATCCTCCAGAAGAAGCAGGCTCACCGCTCCAATCTGTATGACGATGCGCCGATGCCGTTCATGCAGCGGCTGACATGGGACGGGGTGGCGATGCACGCCGGGCGCAATCCCGGCTTCCCCGCATCGCACGGCTGCATTCGCCTGCCGACCGCTTTCGCCAAAAAGCTGTTCGATGCCACGCAATTGGGCGCGACGGTGGAGGTGACCGACACCGCCTATGTCGCAGGCGCATACCTGCCGAACGGCGACAGCGAGCAGATCGCCCGCGCCAGGGATTATGCCAGCCGCTGACTGCTCAGTAACCCAGCCAAACCCATAATGGATTGGCCGGGTCGGCCAGCAGCTTGACGGTCAGCGCCACCGACATGACGACCAGCAGCGGGCGTACGCCCTTCCCGCCGAAGCGCATCGCCGCCCACGCGCCGCATTGATTACCCGCGACGTTCGCCACCGCCATCGCACCGCCGAGCAGCCAGAACACCTTGCCGCCCGCGATCATCGCGGCCAGCGCGGCGACGTTGGTGGCGAGATTGAGGAACTTGGTATTGGCGATCGCGCGCACCAGACCCAGTCCGCCGAGCGCGACCAATGCGGTGGTCAGGAACGATCCGGTGCCCGGGCCGAAGAAACCGTCGTAGAAGCCGAGCAGCGTGGTGGCGACCGTCAGGCCAGCCCGGCCGACGCGCGCGTGGCGGTCCACCTCGCTCATCGGCGGCGCCAGCAGGAAGTAGCATGCCATCGCGATCAGCAGGACGGGCACGAATGCGGCGAGGAACCGCGGATCGACATGCTGGACGACGACCGCGCCGGCCACCGATCCCGCGAACGCCCCCGCCGCCGGCAGCGCGAAGCGACGCAGATCGACATGGCCCGCACGCCAGAAGGCGAGGAACGCCGAGCCAGTCCCGACCGCGCTTTGCAGCTTGTTGGTGGCCAGTGCTGCCACGGGCGGCACCCCGGCGGCGAGCAGCGCGGGGATGGTCAGTAGCCCGCCGCCACCCGCCAGCGCATCGATCGCGCCCGCGACGAACCCCACCGCGACCAGAAAGGCGAAGACGTCGGGGGCGAAATGCATGGGTGGTTCCTCGGGCGGATCGAAGGGACGCCATTCTGTACACCGGCACGTCGCCCCCGTCCCGGAACCGCGCGATGTTCGGCCTTGCGTCCGAGCGGAACCTTCGTTCAAGTCGGACGTGACCGAACGAGGCACCTCGTTTGAACAGGTGCCCCGGTAAGCCGCTCGGCCTTACGCCGGTTGCGTGTCTGCCGCCAGCATCCCCGCTGTCCTACGGCAACGCCATCGCATAGCGTCGTCTGTATGACATCGCCTCGCCACCCGCTAGCCGACCGCCTTGCGCCGAAGCGCCTTGCCGCTGCCCGTCACTGCATCCGCCATTTAGAACCGGTAACGTATCGTTCCGCCATAGGTTCGGGCCATGTACGTGACGCCTTCCGGCTGATCGGGAAATCCGTAATATGCCCGGCGAACACTGGCCAAGGCGTTTTGCACCTGCAATGAAAAGCCGAGATTGCGCAATGGGCCGTCCGGAACGCTATAGTTGACGGCAACGTCCATCCAGCCGCGTGGCGCAAGATAGAGCGAATTGCGCAGGGGGGTGATCGTATTCAGCAAGATCCGGTCGTTGTAGTTGTAGATTACGCGGGCGTTCAACGTGCCGCGCTCAAACATGCCGGTGACGTTATACGTATTCCTGGACACGCCGACCAGTGGCAGGGTGGCAGGTGCCTCCGTCGTTGCGTTGGGGATCTTGGAAAATTTCAGCTCGCCCTCAGTATAGGTGTAATTGGCGGCCACGCCGAAGTTCCTGAGAATGCCTGGCAGGAAGCGGAAGAACAGCTGCGCTTGTACCTCCACGCCCCGCCTGTAGCCGTCGCCGGCATTGTAAGGCCGCCTGACCGGCACCTGCACACCCGTGTTCGTATCGAGCGTTTCGAGGGTCCAGAAATCGGTGAAAGCCCCTTTCGTTTTCCAGTAGAACGGGTTGACGGTTATCAAGCCGGTCTGGTCGAAATAATATTCGATGATGCTGTCGTAGCGGGTGGTCGTCTCCGGCTTGAGATTGGGATTGCCGCCTTCCGCGAAGCCGACGGCCTCGTTGTTGACGGTCAACGAGCGAAGTTGGTCGATGCCAGGCCGCCGGATGCCGACGTTGTAGGACAAGCGCGTTTGCAGTTTCGGCGTGAAGTGGATGACCATCGTCGCAGTTGGCTCGACGTTGACGTAATTGCCCCTGCCATGTTCCACCTTGCGAGTGGCGATCTCCTCGCTGACCCCCTTAACAACCTGCCGCTGAACCGACAGAACCAGTTGCTTGTTATCAAGTATCGTGTTGGTGACGCGGGCACCGATGATGCCGTCGATTGGTAGCAGCAATTCGGTTTTGTAGCCGATTGTGGTATAGGCGGCGACAGATCGCTCGCGACCATTGAATTTCAGCCCCTCGTCGCCGGGAATTTCCTCATTTGCAAATCGCGGTGAATAGGTCGCGAGCATCTTGCGCAGGTTCTCCAGATTGTCCCGTACGGCATGGCGTTCATACGTCAGCCATCGCACGTTGTTCTGGACGCCGGTGCCTGCAAAGCCCTCGGAAATCGGAACCAGTTTGTTGAAGCCGTCCGGCATCTGATCGGAACGGAGTTCCAGACCCATATAGTTCCGTCCGCCCTGCCGCCGTGAGTTGTAACTGTCGGCGAAACGGAAGCCGAATTTCAGGAACTCGATCGGATTCCAGAACGTCCGTAGCGTGACGTCGGATCGGGTGGCCACGGAATGGTTTCTCCAGTCGAAGCGTAGCTGCGACGCGCCGTGAAAGCGATATTGATTGGGATCCAGGAGGTCCAGGTCGCGAAGTTTTACGTCCATCATCGGATATCGGAAACGGTCACTGGCGAATGCGACGTCGTAGATCGGTCTGTTGACGAAACGATTGAAGAGGGTGACTTCGTTGAAGTCCCACTTTCCGGAGGAGTATGCGACTTCGCTCGATAGATCGACTTGTTCGGTCGTGCGGCTGGCGGAAAGTTTCAGGAGCGTGTTGCTGTTGTTCATCCGTTGATTGAAGTTGCGGGGGCCGAGTTGCGAGGCAGGCGACACGGTGACGGACGCCATCCGATTGGTGCCGGGTACGAGCACGATCTTGCTTAACGCGGGCGACGTATTGGGGGTGTCGCCGCTCAGCACTGGCAGTTCCAGCCAGTTGGTGGAAAAGTCGAATTTCGCGTTGTTGTAATTGCCTTCCAGTGCGATGCTGGTGTCCTCATCGGGTGCCCATTGCAACGCGACATTGATGGCGGGCGAGGTTCGCGTTCCGTCATTGTAGCGTAATGCGATGCCGGCCGGCGCGAAGGTTGGCTGCGGCAGGATCTGCGCGCCCACCGCCTGCCGTGGCAGAACCGTGCCAAGCGCGTAGTTCCAGGCTGACGATTCAAGAACAGGATTGGTATTGAGCGTGACTCCCAGCATCGCTCCTACATCGCCGATTGCGGTCTCCTTGCGATAATTCGTGATGGCGGTGTAGGTCTGGTTCCAGCGCCGTGCCTGCGAATTGTAGCGGCCGCTGGCGTTGCCGGTAAAGGTGAAACCGGGCTTGAAGTCGACGGGCTTGCGCAGCACGACGTTGATGGTTCCCGCACCCGAACCCTCGACCTGATCGGGCGACCGTGTCTTGTAGACCTCGACGCTGGCGACCAGATCGGCCGGGAGGTTCTGGATGGATGATGTCCTGCCGACCCCGCTCGCGACCGGAGTTCCGCCGATCGTCGTCTGAACATCGCCGAGCCCGCGCAACTGAAGGCCCTCGACTTCGCCCTCCTCACGGGTAACCGATACACCCGGGATCGACGCGATGACGTCGGCCAGCGTGTTGTTTGGCAGCTTGCCGATGTCCTCCGCCTCGACTACGTCGACGATGGTCTTGGACTTGCGCTTTGTGTCGCGTGCCTTGGCAAGGCTGGTGCGGATCCCGCGGACGACGATATCGCCACCGCCGCTTGCGGCCTGAGCTGTGTCATCGCGCGTGTTCGGCGTCGACGCGGCCTGCGCCGCCTTTCGGGCGCGATCCTTCGCGGCGGTTTGTCCCGGCCCATCATCCCCCGACGCGGCGGGTCGATCGTTCAGATTCGGCCCGTATTCCCCACCATTCGACGCCCGTGCCCGGTTCATCGGTACGATCGCGATCAACGCCAACGTCGATGCGCAAATGAGCAATTGCTTGCGGCTCATCTTTCTTCCCCCCAGATTGTAAGATCCCGGCACCGCACCGTGCCCTGTGTTTCCGTCTCGACCAGCGAACGTGCCGATTTCGCGCCGGCTCAGGTGGCGGTGCTGGTCCGCAACGCTCCGTTAAGGCCGGCCGGGAAAAATCCGCCGGAGGTGGCCACCTTCCGCGTCATGTAGAAGACGTTGATGGTCATTTGCGGTCGCCGGCCAAATATCTCCCCATCCGCATCGGTGGCGGCGATGTTGGCGCGAACACTTGCCCCGGAACCGACCGCCACTCCCTGATCGTCGTCCTCTGCCGAATAGCTGTCCCGAAGGTCGCTCAGTCGGTTGGCCGATGGGTGCAGCGTGCTTCCGGTGATCGCACCGCGCAGGAACAATTGCGTGCGGATCAGGCCGACATGATGAGCGCAGGTCGCAAGCAGCCCGACCGCCACATCGACTTCGGCACTGGCGGTCAGCTGCGCGATGATGCCGCGCCATGCGGTCATCACCGCGTCCTCAAGAATGAAGGCGCCAAGCAGCAGTCGTTCCTGATCGGCATAGACGTCGTAGCGGCTCTGTGCCGCGCCAGCCGCAGCTGCTGGCACGTCCTTGGCATCGCGCCCGAACCGGGTAAATGCCCCGGCATCGTCCACGGCAAGGTTGAGGGCCGGCCGTGCCACGACGGCGGGGCCAAGCGCCGCGCGCAGCCGGATGATCTGGCCAATCTTCTCGGCGGCGATCTCACGCATCAATTCGCCCAGTAACGGGTCCTTGAACGAAACCCGCCGCGGGCCGGTAACCTCCCCCGGCGTGCCGCTGCCGCCAATCATGGCTGCGGGTAACGGCGTGTCCAGGACCGCGCGGGAATAGAATTCACCCTGGAGGTAATGAAGTTGCAGCATCAGCGCGAGCGTATCGGCGCTCGACACGGAGATGATGCTCGGCGTTTCGGTCGGCGTGGGCGCGGGCGTCGGCGAGCCGCTGGGGGTGGGCGTCGGCGTATTCGCGAGCGGTGACTCCTCGCTTTCGCACGCCGCGATCGCCAGCAGGCTGCCAACGGCGCCCAGCCGGGTCGCTCCACTGAAGAGCTCGCGACGGCTGGCGGTCTCCGCCGGGCGCGGGGCGGCAACCCGGAAATCCGGGGACGGAATATCTGTCATGTCTCTCTTCCTTAGGAGCGGGGCGTGCTCAGGAGCGGGGCGGTCAGGCGGCTGCGCTGGCGCGGATGGCTCCATTGACCCCGTTGGGGAAGAAGCCGCCGGACGTCACCGCAGCGTCGGTGAGGTATAGTTGGTTGAGGATTTGCGCGGCGGACCTGCCCCCGACGTCACCGGTCAACTGAACCGGAGCCCCATTCGCCACCCGCACGGTGCCTCCGGCAACAGCCAGGTCGGACGGCGAGATCCCCTGGAACACTGTTCCGCCGTTGAGGCTGCGCTGGAAGGCTGCGATCGCGTCGGCGTTGGTCCTGAGCCGTGCCGCAGTTGCGCCGCGCGTGTGGAGATAGCTGCGTATGGTCGCCGCATGGATGGACTCCGTGCCCAGCAGCCCGGCGAAGTTTTGAAGGACGACCTGGTTGGTGATGCCCGCCGCAAGGCCGCGATAGGCGGCGACGCTGACGCTCTTCAGATAAAAAAGCGCATAAAGCAGGTTTTCTTCCGACGCGTAGGGATCGAACGTGGCTTCTGCCCCGACGACGCCGGCGCGCCGCATAGCCACGGTGAATGGGGCCGTCGCCGTGGCGGAAAGATCGATAAGTGGCTGATGGATGGCGGAAGCGCCTGTAACTACCCGCATCGGCACCAAGTGGGCGCGATTGTCGGCGGCCATTTCACGAACGATCGTTTGCAACAAGGTATCGGTGAACGTCACCTTCCGGCCCGGGATCGGTGGAACGCCGGCGATGCCACCACCGGTGATGCGGGCAGGATTCACGGTTTCGCCGACCACGACGCTCGTGAACTGCGCCAGCAGATATTCGATGTTCAGCATGAAGTTAAGCGCGGCGACATCCGCGGTCGTCTGCGCGCGAGCCGAAGGTATCTGCCCGAGGAAGCTTGCGCCTACGGCGGTGCCGACAGTCAGCTTCAATGCACAGCGACGGTCCACACGCGGGTGTTCCGTTTGGCAACGCGCCATATATAAACTCCTCTCCTATTCGGGTTTCGATCTGCGCCGAACCTCCAGGACATGAATAGTATGGTGCGAGAGATACGCAATACGGTTACATTGTAACGATTGGCTAATTCTCATAAGCTGCGCTGAATCAAGGCTATTATTTTCTTGTCTATATTGATCAAGAAAAAGACAAACTCATCGAATAGAGCAAGGGTGGCAATTCTATCTTTGTAATTCGTAGCTTATCGGTTCGCGTCGAAAACCGTTTCATGTTCATCTCGCCTAATTCGTAGCGTGCAGGCGGAAGGGTGTTGAAAGCTCGCTGGTCATGTGTTCCCGGGCGATCGAGGCGAGCACGGGGATCGGAGGTGGGGGGGAGGCGGAACCGGGAAGCTGTTCCGCACGGCCAGCCTGACGATGAAGAACTCTATAGAGCTAGCTGTTTAGGAGCAGGCATCGATGATCACGGTCAAAAGACGGCAGTGGCAGGGAGCGCGTCCCCACCTGCTATGCTTCTAGAACCGTTGTCGTTGCGCCGAGGCCATGGAAAAGCACAGCACGATCAAATGAACGGGGCAGCGAGAAAAGACGGCAAATAGTCGCCGCCGCCTGCTACGCTGCCAGTTCAGACTGGGCCTGCGGGCTTGATTGTAGGTGCCATTACTGGTTGTCCCGCGCCGGGCACCTATTGTTCGGGTGCCACCGGCCATCCGTCCGCGTCCCACCGTAGCGGAGCGATGCGCAGGGTCGGCGCACCGTTCCTGTCGCGGTCATAGGCGTGATAGACGATGTAGTCGGTGCCGTCCTTGTCACGGAAGTGGCCGGCATGGCCGGGGCCGCGGAAGCGTTGCTTCTCCGCCAGGTCGGCGCGCAGCAGGATCGTGCCGCCACCCTTCAGCAGCGCGCTGCCGTCCTTGCCCAGGTACGGCCCCTCCACCGACTTGGCGCGACCGGCGACGGTGTAATAGGTGCTGTTCACCCCCTTGCAGCAGTAATCATAAGAGGCGAGCAGCCAGTAATAGCCACCGTGCGCGAAGATGTACGGCGCCTCCACGATCGACGGCGCGCCCGCGGGTACGGTCCTGGAAGCGATGGCGCGCGGCGGCTCCCCCGGGTTCAGGCGCTTGCCGGTCGCCGGATCGAGCCGGAAAAGTTTGAGGCCGGTCCAGAAGCTGCCCAGCGACAGCCAGTGCCGTCCCTGCGCATCGGCGACAAAGGCCGCGTCGATCGCGTTGAAGTCGTCCTCCGGCCGGGACATCACCACCATGCCTTCGTCGCGCCAGCCATAACCGGGGGCGGCCGGGTCGAGGGTCGCGCTGGTCGCCAGTCCGATCGCGGAACGATTGGATCCGAACGTCGATACCGCATAGTATAGCCTGTAGCGACCGTTCACGTAACTGATGTCGGGTGCCCACATGTTGCTGGCGCCGGGGATCGCCTTCACCGCCCAGTCGGGCAGCCGATCGAACGGGGCGCGGCCGCGCTTCCACGTAACCAGGTCGCGGGACGTGCGCACCGAAAGTATACGCTGGCCGCCTTCGCCGATGCCGGTCGAAAAGACGTGGTACGTGCTGCCTTCCCGGATGATGACGGGATCATGGACCGGCATCACGTCGCCGGACAATCGCGCGTTCAGGCTGCCGGTGGCTGCGCCGGCCGGAACCGTTTGTGGCCGTGCGGGGACCGCCGGTCCCGAAGCCGCCAGCGCGGCGGCAAACATCAGATGCACTTTCGTCCCTTTCGTCAGGCACTTGCGCTGCGCGCGCGGGCGTGGCGGCCTAATCACGTCAAAGGCAGCGGCGCAAGCGACGGCGCGTGGAACATCGCGAGGGAGGCGCCGGCTTCGCCAAGCACGCATCGGGTCGGCTGATCGCCTTGACGACAGGCTTCATGTCGAGCGCTTTTCAGGGCGATTTTGCTGGCGGCCATTAGCTTTGATTTAACATCGTGCATTTTGGTTCGTCGATCGAACGTCGTTAACAAGCGGCATATGATTAATCGAAAGTACGACGAGACGGAAGGGCGGAGATATCTGCTTCCCGCATAGGGCGCGATCTTTACAAATTATAGTAAATGTATGGGCGAATATGTTAAGACAATGTAGATCGATGCGATCGATGACTGTGAGATGTTTATCGATTGCGTGCGTCGGGGATCGTTTACGTAGCAAAGGTAGTTCTTGGCTCCAGTAGGAGTATACCGATGATCACCTGGTTCAGAAATCATGCCCCGATACGTCGCAAATTCCGGATCGTCGTCGCTTTCCAGGTCGTGGTTGCGGCGCTGAGCCTGAGCTTGATCTATCTGGCTGCGATATCGCCACCCACGGCGACATGGAGCATCATGCTCGGCGGCGCGGGGTTGGCGTGTCTGCCGGTGCTGCTCACCTGGTACAGCGGCAAGCTGATCAGCGATCCCTATGTCACGACGGTCGTTCGGATGGAGGGGCTGGCGGCAGGCGATCTCGACAGCGACATTCTGTTCTCCGATCATCGCGACTGCGTGGGCCGGATGACCCGTGCGATGCAGGTATTCCAGAACAATGCCGAGACGATCAGGCGCTCGAACGCAGAGGCCGAAGCCATGGTGGCGGCGCTGGGCGCCGGGCTGAGCCGGCTCGCCGCGGGTGACCTGACGATGCAGATCGACACACCGCTGGCGCAGCAGTTCGAGACCGTCCGGCGCGATTTCAACGCGGCGATGGGGTCCATGGCATCCACGCTGACCAGGGTGTCGGCCGTCGCCGAGGGCATCAACAGCGGCAGCAGCGACATTCGCGAAGCCTCCGACGACCTGTCGCGCCGTACCGAACAACAGGCGGCCGCGCTGGAGGAAACCGCCGCGGCGATGGACGAGATCACCTCCACCGTCCGTCAGACGGCGGAAGGTGCGACGACCGCGAACACGCTGGTGCTGCAGGCGCAGCGCGAGGCGCAGGCCTCGGGTGAGGTCGTCGAGCGCGCGGTAGCGGCGATGGGCGGTATCGAGCGCACCTCGGCCGAAATCTCGGACATCATCAGCGTGATCGACGGCATCGCCTTTCAAACGAACCTTCTGGCGCTCAACGCCGGCGTGGAAGCGGCGCGGGCGGGCGATGCCGGCCGGGGTTTCGCCGTCGTCGCATCTGAGGTGCGCGCCCTTGCCCAGCGCTCCGCCGATGCGGCCAAGGACGTCAAGGCGCGGGTCGCCGCATCGACCGAGCAGGTCGAGGCCGGTGTCGAACTGGTCAGCGCCACCGGAGCAGCGTTGCGCGGGATCATCGTCCGGGTCGAAGAGATCCAGGGGATCGTCGCCACCATCGCGTCGTCGGCCAAGCAGCAGGCGGTCGGCCTGCAACAGGTGAACACCGCCGTCTCTGAAATGGACGGCGTGACGCAGCAGAATGCCGCCATGGTGGAGCAGGCGACCGCCGCGACCCGCAGCCTTGCATCGGAAGCCGAGCGGCTGGCCCAGGAGGTCGCGCGCTTCGTTCTGGCCGGGCATGACGACGAACGGCCGGCGCGGCGCGGGACGGCGGCAAGCCTTGGCCATCATGCCCCGCGCGCTTTGCGGCCGGCGCGTACGGTAGCGGCGCTGCGGCAAACGCAGCAGGAAGACTGGGCGGCGTTCTAATGTCGCTGCGGATCGAGGAGCGGGGCGACTATATCCTCGTTCACGGCGACGGCCTTGCCACCCTTGCCGAAGCACAGGACCATTTCCGCGACCTTTCATCGTTGCTGCTCGCGGCGCGGCGGAGCGGCAGCGGCGTGCGCCTCATGATCGACCTCCGTGCCGCGATCGCGCATCCACCCGAAGTCGCCGCTCATATCGAACGGGTGCTGCCCGTCCTCTACCGGAGGGATGATCGGGTGGCGGTCGTCGTGCGGGACTCGGTTCGTAAGCACCAGACGAAAAGCTCCCATGATCCGCTATACTCGGACGTATTCTTGTCGAAGGAAGCAGCCGAGGCGTATCTGGGTTGCGAGACGGGATCGCGGAGTGTTCATCATAAACCGTTGATGATGCGCTTGCCGTCAAGCAATCCTTGAATATCAAGGGCTAAGTTGCGGATAGCTGATTGATCCGGCGCCGGCTATGGCGGATGGTCGACGCCAGTCGCGTGGTCGTTGTCGCTTCAAAATCGTAAGCGAACGGCGCGTCGATTTCTTGTCGACATCCTTCCGCATACGGCCGAACAGGTCGCGGGAGTTGATGGCGAGGGCTGCGTGTGCCACGGCTGGTGCAGCATTAGGATCGATATCGTTGCCTGTGACCTGCCCGATATTTGAACGCGCCATCGGGCAGATCGTGCGGCTGGTGCTGGCATGCGTGGCGATCGGCGCGATATCCGGCCCGGCGTTCGCCCTGCCGCCGGCGGGTACCTGCTTCACCGTGCGCGCCCCCGCCTCCGGGGATCGTGTGCCTTGGTCGGTGGACTGCCGCGGCAAGCCCGCCGGATACGAGAATGCTGCGCTGTGGCTGCGGTTGCCGGAAAGAAGCCTGTCCGACGGTGATGTTGCGCTGCTCGTTCACCTGACCAGATTCGACCGCCTGAAAGTGCTTTTCACGTTCGCCGGTGGAGGCAGCGAAATACAGACGGTGCATCGCGGAGCCTTCGGGGATCATTGGCACATCGGGGGTCAAATCTCGTTTCAGCCGCGCCCGCGGTCCGAACCCCTCACCGCGATCTGGCTGAGGATCGATCGTCTGCAGCGCTATGAGTTGCTGCGCATACGGGTGGTTCGGGTCAGCGTCGTGTCACGACAATTCGAGTTGTGCGCGGCGCTGATCGGTGCGGCGATCTCCCTCTTGGCCGTCACGGCGCTGCACAGTTTCGCCATGGCGGTCGCGGTGCGCCAGCGCCTGTTCCTGTGGCATGGCATGTGGGCCGCCATGATGGTGTGCTGGGGCCTGGTCTGGTCGCAATGCGTCCTGTTCGTGTGGCCGCGGATCGCCGGAACGACGTCCAGTCAGTTAATGACCGTCATGGCGTGTGTGGCCGTCATGTTCGCCACGCGCAGTGCGGTCATCGTCTTGCAGAACGTGTTGCCTCTGGGGGTGCGTCGCGCGTTATCGTGTGCGTCCTCAGGCATGCTCGTTCTCGGTGGCTGGGCGGCCGTGCCGGGCAGTCATCTGGGGATGATCGGCAACGGGCTCGCCACCCTCATCCTGGCGATTCTCGCCGCCATCGGCGGGGGCCTCGTCATTGGCTATCGGCAAAGGGCACCCGGTGCGCGCGCGCTTCTGGTCGCGTGGATCGTGCCGATGTTGGTTCTGGCGACGACGCAGGTGATCGATTTCGATACCAGCCTGTTCGGCGGCGGGGAGCAGATCGCGCTGCTGTTCGGCTCCGCCTTTCAGGCCATCTGCCTGTCGGCGCTGGAAACACGTCGGCTGCGCGGTTTACGGCTGGAACGCGATGCCGCGATCGCGTCCGAAATGGCCCTGGCGGAAGTGGCCGAACGCGACGCATTGACCGGCCTGCTCAACAGGCGAGGCTTCGTTCGCCGGTGCGAACAGGCCTTCGGCGACTTACGGCAGGAGCCGTTCGGCTTGCTGTTGATCGATGTCGATCGCTTCAAGACGATCAACGATCGATACGGGCACGAAGCCGGCGATGCCGTGCTGGTCGTATTGAGCGACTGCCTGCGTGCGCTGGAGAGGCGTCACGCCTGCCTTGCCGGCCGGCTGGGCGGAGAGGAGTTTTTGCTCGGCGTCAGCGGAATGCCGCTCCGGCAACTACGGCAATTTGCCGACCGCGTACGTGAAGACCTTCGTGCCAGCAAAGGCGAGGCCGGATCATGTCATCCTGAAGTGACCGTCAGCATCGGTGTTGCAGTAGGCGCCGGCAGCGGACCGTTCGCGGAACTATACGGTCAGGCCGATCGCGCCTTGTACAAGGCCAAGGCGATGGGGCGAAATCGTGTCGTCTTCGAAGACGACGCGGATACGGGCATGGACCAGCGGCGAGAGCGTCCAGACGTGTTTCCGTCGTCGTGCGGGCGGGCCTGAACGTCCCGCCGACGCCGGTCGTCGCGATGGCGACTGCGGTCGTCCGCCGCCGTCCGCCGCCGTAAAGGCAGACATGTCGATGTCGTCCGCATTGACCCGGGCGGGCATCCGGGACCATCGATGGATCATGACGAAAAGCAAGGGACGCACCGGCGCACATGCCCGCGCCAATATCCAGCCTCCGCCGACACCAGCCGAGCTTGACGGGGCGAGGCGGGAAGCCGCGCAGATCGAAGGACGCCTTGCCGGACTGGCCGCAGGACATCCATCGGTGAAGATATGGAAGGCTCGCCTCCGTCTGGCCCAAGCCGTTATCGCGCGGGCTCCACCCGCCTGAACGGGGCCGCTGCCGGCCCGGTCGAGTGCATCGGCGACCGGGTGCCTGGTCTGGAAACCGCCGCATGGGCCGGGGTGACGGTACGGGCGCGCCATCATCGCGTTCCCGCCAGGCGCGATGTACCTAAAAAGAGACGTCGCCGCGATGTTGGGAGGCAATCGGGCGCTGCCATTCCTGATCGATCCTGCTAGCAGTCCTCCATGCTTAAAATACGCAACAGGCGCCTTGTGGCGGAGACCGCGCGCGCGCTCGAACGGCTTGCCGCGGTAGAGGCCGCCGTGTCCGCGCTCCGCGATGACGACTTGCTCGATTTCGCCGACATCTTTGTCGAGGGCGACCCGACGCCGCTGCGCGAAATGGCGGAGGCCGAGATGCGCCGGCGAAACCTTAGCCTGTGAGAAAACTGCCATCGCGCTTCCGGCGGCTTGACGGCGCATTGGCCGATCTGCCGGTCGAGGAGCCGATGCTGCTGACCGAACTCGACGGCTTTCTGACCGGGTTGGTGGTCTGCCCCGAGGCGATCTCGCCGGACGAGTGGATGACGATCGTATGGGGTGCCGATGCCGCCGGCGTCCCGCCCTTCGAAGATCCGCTGGATGTGCAATGGTTCGCCAAAGCGGTCGCGTCCCGGCGCGATGAGATCGTGCGCGACCTTGCCCGTGGCAAGCTGCAGCCGATCCTCGATGTCGACGAGCGTGATGGCGAGGTTCTCTGGGAATATTGGATCGACGGCTTCGCGGAGGCGGTCGCGCTGCGCCCGGCGGCATGGCAGGCGCTGGCCGACGATCCGGGGAATATGGCCGCATGGTCGCGAATGACGACGCTGATCGCGATCGCCCGGAACGAGAGCGATCTCGACAGCATGGAGCTTGATGCCCGCGAAGACCATGCGGCGGCCGAACTTATCGAAGTCGTTCAGCTTCTGTACGGTGCGCGGCCGCGCCTAGGCGGAATCGCGCCGGTTGCGGCGGAGAAGGGGGCCGCTGCGAAAGTCGGGCGCAACGACCCGTGTGTTTGCGGGTCGGGGAAAAAGTTCAAGCATTGCTGTAGCTGATCGGGGAAGTTCCGTCGCCGGTCTGCCCGCCGTGCGTATGCGAGGCCGGCGCTCACGATGCCGTGACCCCCTGAGCAGCGGGCAGCGTCGCAATGGCGGACGATTCCGCCCATAGATTGATTCCGCCGTCCGCGGCAGCCTTGTCGATGGCGGCGAGTTCATCGGTCGAGAAGGCGAGCCTTTTCACCGAATCGAGCGAGTCGTCGAGTTGTTCGACCGTGCGCGCGCCGATCAGCGCCGAGGTGACGCGCGGATCGCGCAGCACCCATGCGATCGCCATCTGGGCCAGCGTTTGCCCCCGTTCCGAAGCGATGTCGTTCAGGGTACGGATGGCGGCGAGGTTCCGATCCGTGAGCAAGGTCTGCGACAGTGAACCGCCACGGTTGGCGCGCGCATCCTGCGGCACGCCGTGCAGATACTTGTTCGTCAGCATGCCCTGCGCGAGCGGTGAAAACGCGATGCAGCCGGTGCCGAGGTCTTCCAGGGTGGCGAGCAGTTCGTTTTCGATCCAGCGGTTCAGGATCGAATAGCTGGGCTGGTGGATGAACAGCGGCACCCTTTCCGCAGCCAGGATCTCGGCCGCACGGCGGGTCAGCCCCGGCTCGTAGGAAGAGATGCCGACGTAAAGCGCCTTGCCTTGCCGGTGCAGTTGAACGAGCGCACCCATCGTCTCTTCGAGCGGGGTCGCCGGGTCCACCCGGTGCGAATAGAAGATGTCGACATAGTCGAGGCCCATCCGCTTGAGGCTCTGGTCGCAACTCGCAATCAGATACTTCTTGGACGAGCCGATATCTCCATATGGGCCGGGCCACATGTCCCAGCCGGCCTTGGTCGAAATGATGAGCTCGTCGCGATGGTGGACGAAGTCGGTCGCCAGCACGCGGCCGAAATTCTCTTCGGCCGATCCGTACGGTGGGCCGTAATTGTTGGCCAGATCGAAGTGGGTCACGCCACGATCGAACGCCCGGCGCAGGATGGACCGTCCCGTCTCGAACACGTCGCTCCCGCCGAAATTCTGCCACAGGCCGAGGCTGATCGCCGGGAGCCTCAACCCGCTCCTGCCCGTGCGGCGATAGGTCATGTCGCCGTCATAGCGGGCAGGCGAGGCGACGTATGGAGAATCGAACGGCATGGTACCTCCTTATCAAGGCGCTTCAACGCACGACGCGCCAACCGTTTCAGCAAGATCGCATCCGCTTCACAGCGTCGCATCCGTCGAGCGGAACCAGCGTCGGGCGAGGGTGACCGAAGTTACCCGCTGAAATCACTGAGGTGTTTGGATGACGTTGCGGCCGAACTGGACGGGGCGGGTCGAGATGACCGATCCGGTCGAACAGAGGTGGGTGGTTCTCCGTCCCGACAGGTGGCTTGCACAACCCGATCCACGAAGCTAGCTGCGAGCGATTATCGTTAGCAGGGGGTTGGGTTGAAGCGCCATTTTGTTATGCCGTGCGCGTTGTTGGCTGTAGCGGTTCCGGCCGGCGCTTCCGCGCAGGAACGAAAATCCGGTCCGGCCGAGGACGGCGGCCAGCCCGACGGCGACATCATCGTGACCGGTCGCGCGCAGCGCCTGTACCGTGCGGACACCACCACCGTCGGAAAAGCGGCCCAGAACCCGCTCGACATCCCGCAGGCGCTCCAGGTCATCAACTCCGACCTGTTCACCGATCAGGGCGCGCGCGACGCCACCGATATCTATCGCAACATCAGCGGCGTCAGCTTCTTCAGCTACGCCGGCGTGACCTTTCGTGGATTTCGTCAGGACCAGTCGTTCTACGACGGCCAGCGCGGCAATCCCTTCATCGGTTTCTCGGTGCCGCAATTGTTCAACATCAGTCGCGTGGAGGTTCTGAAGGGTCCGTCCGGGCTTTTCTTCGGGCCGGGATCGCCGGGCGGGATCATCAACTACGTATCGAAGACGCCGGCGGACAAACCATCGCTGCGCACGGTGGCGACCGCGGGTACCTACGAACGGATCGGCATCTCGTCCGAGGCGACCGGACCGATCGACAGGGCAGGGGTGGTGACCTATCGCCTCGGGGGCTTCTACGAGGCGATGACCCCGTACCGGCGCAACACCCGATCAAAGTCGCTGATCGGCGACGGCGGATTGTCGATCAAGACCAACACCGGCGGCAAGCTGACGGTGCAGGCGACGATCTACGACAACGACTTGCCGGGCAATCGCCTGCGCGGCGTCCTGACCGACGATGCGGGCAAGTTTCTTGCCGACATCCGCTGGAATGCCAACGAGCCGACTGATTTCCTGCATCTGGCTTCCCGCGCGTACCAGGCGCGCTATGCGACGGACATCGGCGGCGCTGTCACCTTCGATGCGGGCGTGCGCTATTTCGCGTCGACCGAGACGCAGCAATATCACGAGCCGCGTGGATTGGTCGCGGGCAACCGCGATCTGGTCGCACGGGAGTTTCGCGATCAGATCCGCGACGTCGACGGCCTGTCGTTCATGGCCAATGCGACCGCGCGCGTCGCCTTGCTCGGTACGGACCACAAATTCCAGGCGGGGGGCGACTGGTATGACGAAACCAGCGTGCTTCATTCCCGCATCCTGCGCGCTGGCGTGACCCCGCTCAGCCTGAGCAATCCGGTCTACACGACCTCCGCACGCGACGTCGCACGCGTTTCTGCGCTGCCGTTCACGACCACCGACACCCGCACGAAGCGGCAGGGTGCCTATCTTCAGGACCAGATCAACATCAGCAAGGCCGTGCTGCTGGTGGGCGGCGTGCGTTACGACAAGTTCGATGACGGCGTCACCACCGGCACGGGCGATCGCGTGACGGCGCGATCCGCCTACGACGACGGCAAGGTGACCTTTCGCGCCGGTGCGATCTACAAGCCGCGACCCGACGCCTCGTTATACGTCAGCTGGTCGGGCAGCTTCGAACCACAGACGGCGGCGAGCCAGAGCACCGATGCCGGCGGCCCCTTCGCTCCGGTCACCGGCGGGCAGGTCGAGGGCGGCATCAAGACCGCTTTGTTCGACGGCCGGCTACAGGCAAATCTCGCCGGCTATCGCATCGTGCGGCGCAACATCCTGCAGGTCGACGCCGCGCTGCCGCCGATCAATGGACAGGACCAACTGAGGCCGATCGGCGAGGTCACGAGCAAAGGCTTCGAGATCGATCTGGCGACGGACATCACGCCGGACTGGGTGCTGATGGCCAATTACGGCTATAACGACGCGCGGATCACGGAGACGACCGCCGGTCAGGCGGTGACCAATGCGGTCGGCGATCGCTTCGCCAACGCGCCCCGGCACAAGCTCGGTTTCTGGACCCGCTATCAGTTCGCGCCGATCGGGACGGCCATCGGCTTCGGTGCGGAACATGTGTCACGGCGGATCAGCCTGTCGGGGCAGCAGGTGCAGCCGTACACGATCTTCGACGCCTCGCTCACCAAGAGTCTCGGGATCGTCGAACTGCTCCTGCGCGTCGACAACATCTTCGACCGGCGATACGCCGCCTCCGGCTTCTCGTCGCAGAGCGGGCATTTCCCCGGCGAGCCGCGCAGCGCGCTGGCCGAGCTTCGCCTGCGCTTCTGACCGTGGCGGTCCAGCAACCCCGGCGGCGACGCTCGTTGTGGTGGAGCATCCACAGCTGGGCAGGGCTGAAGCTGTCGATCTTCCTCGGCTTCATCCTTCTCACCGGCACGCTGGCGGTATTCGCACACGAGATCGACTGGCTGGTGACCCCGGCCATGCGCGTACAGCCACGTGATGCGCCACCCGCATCCTGGGGCCGGCTGGCCGCCGCCGCTGCGCGGGCCGACCCGTCGGGCAGGCTTCAGACGATCTATGCGCCGATCGATCCGTGGTTCGCGGCGGAAGCGCTGATGCAACACGGCAAAAAGGCGCCCCGTCGCGTCTACATCGATCCGTGGGCGGCTGAGGTCACCGGACAGCATGGCTGGGCGAACGTCCACCGCTTCCTGCGGCAGGTGCATCGCCACCTGATGTTGCCGACGAAGATCGGCATCCCGATCGTCTGCTCGCTCGCGTTGCTGCTGCTCGCGTCGCTGGTGTCGGGGATCGTCACCTACAAGAAATGGTGGCGCGGCTTCTTCAGGCGGCCGCGCGGCGGCGACGCGCGCCGGCTGACCGGCGATCTCCACCGGCTGGGCGGATTGTGGAGCCTGTGGTTCGTGGCGCTGATCGCCGTCACCGGGCTGTGGTATCTGGTCGAGACGCTGGGCGGTCAGGCACCGGTGGCGAAGCTGCCGGCAGTCGTGGCGCAGGCGCCGCCGCCGGTGGGCGCCGAACTTGACCGGCTGGCGGCGATGGCGCGCCGCGCCCGCCCGGCGCTGAAGATCTACGAGGTCCGGTTCACCGGAGAGAACGGCGTCGTCTTCCTCGGGCAGGACCGCGCGTGGCTGGTACGCGACCGGGTCAACGGCGTCGCCATCGATCCGTCGACCGGGCGAGTGACCGCGGTGTTCGATGGTCGCGACCTGAACCTGCACCAGCGCATCGCCGAAATGGCCGATCCACTGCATTTCGGCACGTTCGGCGGGTTGGCGACCAAGGCGATCTGGTTCGCCTTCGGCGCAATGCTGACCGCGATGGCGGTGACGGGCGTGCTGATCTACAGCCAGCGCCTTGCCAAAGAGGCACGTGGCACGTTGCTCAAGCGCGAGGCCGCGTGGTCGGGCATGGGCCGCTGGGCCTATGTCGCGGTGGCGCTGGTCCTTCTGGCGCTCATCCTGACGCCCGGTGCGATCGGCGGCGCAGGCTAGGCGACATCTGGCGGCGAAACGGGCTGGTCCGAGGGTCCGGCTTATCGGCTGCGCGCCATGACGAACCGCCCGGCGTCCTCGTCGTCGCGGCCCGCCGGAAGCATCGCCCAAGCCGACCTGTACCCGGATGTGATCGAGCGGCTGGAGGTGACGCCGTCCGCGGCATCGCACCGGATCAGAACCACGCCCTTATCCCGAGTGCGAGCGCCACGCCGCCGTCGCGACCGCGCAGGCGGCGGGTGTCACCGAACGAACGTTCCCATGACACGCCGACATAGGGGGCGAATTCGCGCCGGATCTCGTATCGCATACGCAGGCCGACCTCGGCCTCGACCAGCCCGGCCCCGATGCGGTCGCGCGGCACGTCCTGCGCCGACAGGTTCAGCTCGGCGCGCGGCTGGACGATCAGCCGTTGCGTGATGCGCTGGTCGTAATAGCCTTCTATCCGCGCCAGCAGGTCGCCGCGATCGGAGAGGAAGGCGGTGGCCTCGACGTCGAACCAATATGGGGCCAGCCCCTCGATCCCGGCGACCCCATAGCGCCGGTCGTTGCCGATGTCCTGACGCACCCCGCCCTGGACGTTGAAATAGGGGCCGACCGCGCGGCTGTAGAGCGCCTGCACTTCCCCCTCGGCGCGGCGACCGAAGCGGCCTTCGCCCTCGCTCTTGATGACCAGCCGGTCGATGTCGCCACCGAACCACCACTCGCCATCCCAGCGATAGCCGTCGCGCCCGCGTTGCGGTTGCAGTTCGGCGATGTTGAGCATCAGCTGATCGAACTTCATGCCGCCATGTTCACGCCGCATCTGCGCCCGCGCCGCCGCCATCGCCGCGGCTCCCCAGACGCGATCGGCATAACGCGGCGTCGGCGCGGCAGGCGCGGGGGCGTTGCCGGCGGGCAGGGCCGTGCCAGTGGACAGGGCAGCGGGCAGGGTGGGGCCGGAAGGGTCCGCACCGCAATGCCCCATCGCGGCATGTTCGGGCGGGCAGGCGGGCGGGGCAGCCGGCATGGCGGCCGGTGGCGAATCCGGGGTGCAATGTCCCATCGCCTCGTGCTCGGGCGGGCAGGAGGTGGCGCTGGCCGGCGCGGGTGGGGCCGGAGCCGGCCGCGCGGATACGGGTAACCGGCAATGGCCCATCGCGGCATGTTCGGGCGAGCAGTCCATGGCCGCCGGCTTCGCCGTGCCGGGATGGTGCGATCTGGCGTGCGTCGTCGGTCTTGCGGCGGGTTTCGCCCTGGCGCGAGGCTTGGCCACAGACCTGGGCGCTGGATTGGGCGCGGGCCTGGACATCTTCATGCCGGGCATGTGCCCCGAATGATCCATTCCCTGCATCTGAACCGCCAGCGCGATGGCGAGCGCGATGCTCATGCCGGTACCTCGTCGCGCGGGCGGACGCTGACGACCTGCATCATGCCGGCATGCATATGATAGAGCATATGGCAGTGGAATGCCCAGTCGCCGACCGCATCGGCGGTGATGTCGAAGGTGACGGTGCCGCCGGGCTGGACCTGCACCGTGTGCTTGCGCGGCGCGTGATCGCCGTGACCGGTGACCAGTTCGAAGAAGTGGCCGTGGATGTGGATCGGGTGACCCATCATCGTATCGTTGACCAGCGTGACGCGCACGCGTTCGTCCTTCAGAAAGGCGAACGGCGCGGTGACCTCGTTCAGCTTCTCGCCGTCGAACGCCCACATATACCGTTCCATGTTGCCGGTCAGGTGGATGCGCAGCGCACGGTCGGGCGCGCGCACGTCGGGATTGCGGGTGGTGGCGACCAGATCGCGGTATGTGAGCACGCGGTGGCCGACATCGGCCAGCCCCTGTCCCGGCTCGCCGGTGCGGTCGACCGGCATCGGCGCGATCGTCTGGACGGTGGGCGTGCGCTTCACCTCGGGCGCGTTGGCGAAATCGCGCATCGAGTGGTCCATGGCCGCCATGTCGTGCCCGCCACCGGCCGAGGCGGCGCAATGCCCCATCGCGGCGTGTTCGGGCGCGCAGGCGGCGGCGGGGGTGGCCGTGCCGCCCATCGCGCCCATGCCCATGTCCTTCATCGTCGCCAGCGGACGGGCGCGCAGTGCCGGCGGGGTGGCGCGCATGCCCGCGCGCGGAGCGAGCGTCGCCAGCGCCATGCCCGAACGGTCGACGCTTTCGCCGACCAGGGCATAGGCGCGATCATCGCGCGGCTCGACGATCACGTCATACGTCTCGGCGACCGCGACCTGCATCTCGTCGACGCTCACCGGGCGAACCGGCAGCCCGTCGGCGGCGATCACCGTCATCGTCAGGCCTGGAATACGCAGGTTGAAGGTGGTCATCGCCGACGCGTTGACGATGCGCAGCCGCACGCGCTCTCCGGGGACGAACAGCCCGGTCCAGTTGTCGCGGGGGCCATGGCCGTTGACGAGATAGGTATAGGTCGCCCCGGTCACGTCGGCGACGTCGGCGGGGTCCATCCGCATCGCGCCCCACGACAGTCGTTCAGCCTCGCGCTGGTCGCGACCGGCGAGCAGCCCGGCCAGCGTCTGCTTCTGGTAGTTGAAATAGCCGCCCTGCTGCTTCAGCTTGCGGAAAATGGCGTGCGGGTGGATCGGACTGTGATCCGACAGGACGATTACATGTTCGCGCGTCGCCGCGACCGGATCGATCTCCGCCGGTTCGATCACGATCGGGCCGTACAGCCCCATCTGCTCCTGCAATCCGGAATGGCTGTGATACCAATAGGTGCCCGCCTGGCGGATCGGAAATTCATAGGTGAAGGTGCTGCGCGGCTTGATGCCCGGAAAACTGATGCCGGGCACGCCGTCCATATGGAACGGCACCAGCAATCCGTGCCAGTGGATCGAGCTTTCCTCGTCCAGCGCGTTTTCGACGTGCAGTCGGACGTTCTGCCCCTCGCGCAGCCGGATCAGCGGCGCGGGCACGGTGCCGTTGACCGCGACGGCGTGGCTGGCCCGTCCGTCGATCGTCAGCATCCGGTGCGCGATGCGCAGGTGGATATCCTCACCCGACAGTTCCGCCGACGGTAGCAGACCCGTCGACAGGGGTTGCGCCCATGCCGGCAGCCACGCCGCGGTGGCCAGCGCCCCACCAGCGCGCAGCAACTGGCGGCGGCCCGGCCGCAACCCGATTTCGTCGGTGATGGTCATCGCTCCCCGCTACGCCGGCAGATTCAGTGCAACAGGTCGTCGCGCACGCGGATCGTACGACTCGACAGCCGCACCTCGACCATGAACGCGATGAACGACGCGATCAGCAACGACATGGACAGGATGAAGCTGAACGCCACATAATGCCCGATATGGCTGCGCGTAAGGGCACCCAGAAACAACATCGCGACGACGACGCACGTCGCCACCGCACTGGCCACCGCGAGGAACAGGGCGGCGTTGATGACCCTCATCCGCTTGGCCAGCCGCCGCAATTCCCACACCAGCCGTTCGCGCTCCACCATGTCGATGCCTCCGTGACGTTCCTCCAGCGCGCGGACGCGGTCGATCACGCGCGACAGCCGTCCGGTAAGCACGTTGAGGAGCGCACCGATGCCGGCCAGCACGAACACGGGGCTGAGCGACGCCTGGATCGCCTCGGCGATGGTGGGAAGGGCGGGCGAATACGGCATGTCGCCGCCTTCTGCCGCGTCCCCGCACGCAGGACAACCATTGCCGTCATCGACACGGTGGATGACAAATTGTTACGTCTGTGACCGGATCGTTGAAGTGCGGCGAAGCGTACGTATCTCGAAGGGGTCACCGGGCAACATGGTCCGGGACACCGCAAGGAGAAACGCCATGATCGTCTCGATCGTCGCCGGGCTGCTGCTCGGCTCACCCATTGCCGAAGAAGCGCACCGCGTGCAGATGGATCACCGTGGCCAGCGCGTCGACGTGACGTACCGCAGCGCGGTCGACGTCAGCCACAAGCAGGTTGGTGCCGTGGGCGCACCCGGCCGCCCGAGCGCGATGCGCTGTGCCTGGACCGCCTCGGTCGACATTCACCGGGAAGCGCGTCACGCCGCCGGGCACGTGATGTCGCGCACCATCAGCGCTGAAAAGCCGCTGACCGGCAGCCGCCCGGGCTGGTGCGATACGCAGCGCGACGCGATCGCGCAGGACGTCGCCGCGCGCAGCGGGAAGGTTCGCGACCATTTGCTCGCCGTCGCGGAGCGCGATCAGGAATCGCTGGTTGCCGAACTCGACTCCGCACACGACCGGGTGCGTGGCTAGGTGAGGATCGCGATCGTTATCGCCGCCGCGCTGTCGGGCGTGGCGGCCCTTCCGGCGACGGCGCAGGTGCAGGCGGGCGTCGAACTCGCCACGGACGAGCGTCGCCGCGGTTTGAGCTGGAGCGAGGGCAAGGCCGCGCCTTCGGCCTATGCGCGCATCGATCTGCCCGCCGGGTTCGATCTGGGTGCACGCATTCTCGCCACCCGCGGTGACCCGCGTCATGGCGGGGCGGACGGCGTGGCGGAGCCGACGCTGGGATATTCGACCGATTTCGGCGGGTTCCGGCTCGACGGGTTCGCCACCGCGCACCTGTTCACCGGTGCTCGTGGCAAGATGGACTATGGGGAGGTCGGCGCCGGCGTCAGCTATTCGCTGGGGCCGGTCGAGGCGGGCGTCGAAGCACGCTACGCCCCCGCGCAGGACGCGATCGGCGGGGACAATTTGTATCTCGCGGTTCGGGGACGTGCCGGCATTCCGGCGACGCCGTTCACCGTGACCGCGCATGCCGGGCGATCGTCGGGCAGCGTCGACGATCCGATCCGCGCCGCGCGGCTGCGGCCGGGCGGCGCCTACAACGACTGGGCGGTCGGGGTGCAGCACGTCACCGGCCCGCTTACGGTGGCGCTGGAATATACCGGAACGGACGTCGCGGACGTTCGCGATCTCTCGCCGTTTGCGGTGCGTGAACATGCGGGCGATCGGCTGGCGGCGCGCATATCGCTGGGCCTTTGACGGTCAGCGCTCGCTTCACCGAACGATATTGTCCGGCAGCTACCTGGATCGGCCAGCATTTGCATCTTGAGCCCTGGATGACGTTGACGTAAACGGTAGTCAACCAACCAAGAGGTTTTCGATGACCGACGTCGTGATTGCCGGCTACGCCCGTTCGCCCTTCCACCTCGCCGGCAAAGGCGAACTGGCGCGGGTGCGGCCGGACGATCTCGCCGCGCAGACGATCCGTGGATTGATCGACAAAACCGGCGTCGATGCCGCGCTGATCGAGGATATCGTGCTGGGCTGCGCCTTTCCGGAGGGCGAGCAGGGGCTGAACGTCGCGCGGATGATAGGGCTGCTCGCCGATCTGCCGCTGTCGGTAGGGGGCATGACCGTCAATCGGTTCTGCGGATCGTCGATGAGCGCGATCCACATCGCCATGGGTCAGATCGCGGTCGGCGCTGGCGAGGCGTATATCTGCGCCGGGCTGGAATCGATGAGCCGCATCCCGATGGGTGGGTATAATCCGATGCCCAACCCGCAGCTCGCCGCCAAAAGTGCCGGTGCCTATATGGGCATGGGGCAGACCGCCGAGAACGTTGCGCAGAAATACCAGATCACTCGCGCCGAACAGGATGCGTTCGCCGTCAGGAGCCAGCAGAAGGCCGCATCCGCGCGCGCGGATGGCCGGCTCGGCGAAGAAATCGTTCCGATCGCGACGAAGGCGGGCTCGGTGACGCGGGACGGCACGCTGCGACCGGATACCAGTGTCGAGGCACTGGGCGCCCTGAAGCCGGCCTTCTCTCAGGACGGTTCGGTCACCGCCGGCACCTCCTCGCCGTTGACTGACGGGGCCAGTGCGGTGCTGGTGACGTCGGAGGCGTTCGCGCGGCGGCACGGGTTGACGATCCTCGCGCGGATCAAGGCGATCGGCGTGTCGGGTTGCGAGCCGGAGACGATGGGGCTGGGGCCGATCGGCGCATCGCGCAAGGCGCTGGAGCGGGCCGGGATAGGCACGAACGACCTCGACGTGGTCGAGATCAACGAGGCGTTCGCCAGCCAGGCGATCGCCTGCATCCGCGATCTCGGGCTGAGGGACGATACGATCAACATCGACGGCGGTGCGATCGCGATCGGCCATCCGCTGGGCGCGACCGGTGCGCGGATCGTCGGCAAGGCTGCTGCGCTGCTGGCGCGTGAGGGCGGACGCTACGCGCTGGCGACGCAATGTATCGGCGGCGGGCAGGGCATCGCGACCGTGCTGGAGCGCGTGTGATGGACGACATCGTCAAAAAGGTCTGCGTGATCGGGGCGGGCGTGATGGGCGCCGGGATCGCAGCGCAGGTCGCCAATGCGGGCGTGCCGGTGCTGCTGCTCGACGTGGCCGCGAAGGACGGCGCGGATCGCGATGCGGTGGCGAAGGCCGCGGTCGCGAAGATGCTGAAGACCGAGCCAGCGCCCTTCATGTCGGCCGCCGCGGCGAAGTTGATCGAGACCGGCAACATCGACGACCATTTGGATCGTGTCGCCGAATGCGACTGGATCGTCGAGGCGATCGTCGAGCGGCTGGATATCAAGCAATCGCTGTACGCGCGGCTGGAGGCGTCGAAGCGCTCCGGTACGGCGGTATCGTCGAACACCTCGACCATCCCGCTGGAGCGATTGGTGGAAGGGCGTTCCGAGCAGTTCCGCCGCGATTTCCTGATTACCCATTTCTTCAATCCACCCCGCTACATGCGGCTGGTGGAGATAGTTCGCGGCACCACGACCGATGTCGGTGTGGCCGGCAAGGTCGAAGCGTTCGTCGATCGTTTCATGGGCAAGCGTATCGTACGCGCAAAGGATACGCCCGGGTTCATCGCCAATCGCATCGGCACCTATTGGCTGGCGGTGGCGGTGAATGCGGCGATCGACCAGGGATTGACCGTCGAGGAGGCGGACCAGATCGGCGGGCGGCCCATGGGGGTGCCCAAAACCGGCATCTTCGCACTGATCGATCTGGTCGGCGTCGACTTGATGCCGCTGCTGGCGAAAAGCCTGTCCGACACCTTGCCGCAAGGCGATCCCTATTTCGATACCGTGCGGCCGTTGCCGTTGGTCGATCGCATGATCGCGGAGGGGTTCACCGGGCGTAAGGGCAAGGGCGGCTTCTACCGACTGGAAAAGGGCGCGGACGGCGCGCGGACCAGGCTGGCGATCGATCTGGCGACGGGCGAGTATCGTGCCGAGGCGAAGCCCGCCGCGCTGCCCCCGGCCGTAGAGAAGGATCTTGCCGCGCTGGTCGCCGTTCCCGGCAAGGTCGGCGATTATGCCTGGACGATCCTTGGCCATGTCCTGAGCTACGCCGCGATGCTCGTCGGTGAGGCCGCCGACGATATCGTCGCGATCGACGACGCGATGAAGCTCGGCTACAACTGGAAGTTCGGGCCGTTCGAACTGATCGATCGGCTGGGGTCGGGCAAACTGGCCGCGCGCTTGCGTGCCGAGGGGCGCGCCGTTCCCGCCATCCTGGATGTGGCTGGCGAGCGGGCGTTCTACCGCGTCGAGCAGGGCGTGCGGCAGCATCTCGGCCACGACGGCGACTATCACGACGTTGTGCGCGCAGAAGGCGTGCTGTTGCTGGAGGACGTGAAGCGCCGGTCGCAGCCGGTGGCGACCAGCGCGTCGGCGGCATTGTGGGACATCGGCGACGGCGTGCTCTGCCTGGAATTCACCGCCAAGATGAACGCGCTCGACGGCGAGGTCGCCGCGCTGATCCAGCAGGCGATCCCGCTGGTGCAGGAGCGGTTCAAGGCGCTGGTGATCTATAACGAAGGCAGCAACTTCTCGGCCGGGGCCAATCTGGGCCTTGCGCTGTTCGCCGTGAAGGCGGGGGCGTGGGGTGAGATCGAGAAGCTGATCGTTGCCGGGCAACAGGCGTTCAAGGCGCTGAAATACGCACCGTTCCCCGTCGTGAGCGCGCCGGCCGGCATGGCGCTGGGCGGGGGCTGCGAAGTGTTGCTCCATTCCGATGCGGTGCAGGCGCATGCCGAAAGCTATGTCGGGCTGGTCGAGGCCGGGGTCGGGCTGGTGCCGGGGTGGGGCGGGCACGGCGAGTTGCTCGACCGGCTGGTCAGGCTGCCGATGATGCCTGGGGGGCCGATGCCTGCGGTGATGAAGGCGTTCGAACTGATTTCCACCGCACAGGTGTCGCGCTCCGCCGCACAGGCCAGGGAAATGGCGTTCCTGCGCGCCGGTGACGGCATCACGATGAATCGCGACCGCCTGCTCGCCGATGCGAAGGCGAAGGCGTTGGCGCTGGTCGACGGCTACACGCCGCCGGAGCCACCGACGTTCCGGTTGCCGGGCGAAAGCGGGCGTGTCGGTCTGGCCGGTGCGGTCGCTGACTTCCGGCGCAAGGGCGTCGCCACTGCCTATGACGAGGTGGTCGCCGGGCGGTTGGCGAATGTGCTGACCGGCGGTGACGCCGATGTGGTGGATACCGTCACCGAACAGCAACTGCTCGATCTCGAACGTGCGGCGTTCATCGAGAGTGCGCATGACGAACGGACCCATGCCCGGGTCGAAAGCATGCTGATGACCGGCAAGCCGCTGCGCAATTGACCGGATCGATCCTCGTCGGGTGCGGGTGAGGATCGATTGCTCTTGCGTTCACTGACGACAGATGCAGGGGAAAACAAAACCATAAGAGGATCGCGTCATGTCTTTTCGTAACCTTGCGGCGCTGACGGTCGCCACCGGCATCGGCGGACTCGCCGCCGCTGGTCAGGCGCACGCGCAGGCATTCTATCTGCAGGAACAGGCGGCACGCGCCGCGGGCCGGGCGTTCTCCGGCGAGACTGCAGATACCGGCGCGGCGTCGCTATGGTGGAATCCGGCCGCGATCGCGGGCATTCCCGAAGCCGAGGCGACGATCAGCGCGTCGGTGATCCTGCCGAAGGGCGATGTGACCGACAACGGCACCGCGATCCGCCGCCCCGGCGGTGCGTTCGCTGCGATCGGCGGGTCGGCGGCATCGCGCGATCCGATCAACAACGGTGTGTTGCCGTCCGGTGCCGTGGCGGTGCCGCTCGGCGATCGGCTCGCAGTCGGGCTGGCGGTGACGTCGCCGTACAGCTTCACCACCGATTACGACGGTGACAGCTGGGTACGGTATAGCGCCGATCGCACCTACCTGCGCACGTTCGACATCCAGCCTTCGGTCGCGGTGGCGGTGACCGACTGGCTGCGAGTCGGCGCGGCCGCCAACATCGAATATGTCGAATCCAGCTTTTCCAACGCGTTGCCCAATCTGTCCGCAGCACTGCCCGATGGTGGCCAGAAGCTGGAAGGCGAAGGCTGGGACCTGGGCTGGACAGCGGGCGTGCAGTTGCACAACGATCGCGCCACGGTGGGCATCAGCTATAAATCGGCGATCGAACACACGCTGAACGGCAAGGTGGCCATCGGCGGGCTGCTGGGTCCGCTCGCCGCGCAGAACGGGACGGTCGAGGATGTGAGCGCACGCTTCTACACGCCGGCGCAGGTCATGGTCGGCGGACGTTTCCGCGTCACCGACGCCCTGACGCTGAATGCGCAGACGATCCGTTACACCTGGGACCAGTTCGACGCGATCCGGCTGGGCGCGCCGCTGAACACCGCACTGCCGCAGAACTATCGCAATACGTGGAGCTATGCCGGCGGTGTGGACTATGCGGTGTCGCCGCGGCTGACGGTGCGCGGTGGCGTGCAGCGCGCGCTAACCCCGACCCGCGACGGCGATCGCGACGCACGCGTGCCGGATTCGAACCGGTGGAATTACGCGCTGGGTGCATCGTTCGATGTGACGCCGAAAATCTCGCTGGATGCGGCGGCGAACTACGTCGACTTCGCCGATTCGACGATCGACCGCCCGACCGCCGCCTATGCCGGGACGCCGGTACAGACGCCGATCGCGATCGACGGCACGCTGACCGACGCGCGCGCGGTGATCCTGTCGCTGGGCGCACGCGTGCGGTTCTGAACGGACCGGCCTGCCCCCGGCGCGGCCGGGGCAGGGCCGTCAGGCTTCCGCCATCTCGCGCACCAGCTCACCGGCGCGCTCCAGCCGGGCGAACGGATCCTCGATCCGTTCGCGCAGCAGGAAACGGCGGTCCTTAACCTCCAGCCCGAAGGTCGCGGCGTCGATGCGGGTGCCGTTGTGCGGCTCCAGCGCCACCGCCGCCGGGCCGGCGCTGACCTTCGCGATCCCGGCGGTCCGCGCATCGACACGCAGCCGCGCGGTCGCCAGCAGGGTCCGCGCCGCATCGGGCATCGCACCGAAGCGATCGGCGAGTTCGTCCTCCAACGCGTCGAGCATGACCGCGTCGGTGATCCGCGCCAGCCGGGCGTAGATCGTGACGCGCAACTCCTCGTCGGGAATCCACGTCTCCGGCAGTCGTCCTTCGATCCCGAGGTGCAGTTCCGGCGTCCACCGCTCCACCTCTTCGCCGCGTGCGCGCCGCAACGCGCCTTCGAGCAACTGCTGGTACAGGTCGATCCCGATCAGCTTCATATGCCCGGCCTGCGTCTCGCCCAGCAGGTCGCCCGCGCCGCGCATGTCGAGGTCGCGCGCGCTGATCGCGAAACCCGCACCAAGCCGGTCGAACGCCTCCAGCGTCCGCAGCCGCTTCAGCGTGCGCGGCGCGATCTCATGATCCGGGTCGGTGAACAGCAGCACCTGCCCGCGGCGGCTGCCACGTCCGACGCGCCCGCGTAGCTGGTGAAGCTGCGACAGTCCGAAGCGGTCGGCATGCGCGATGACCATCGTATTGGCGCGCGGCACGTCCAGCCCGGCCTCGATGATGTTCGTGGCCAGCAGCACGTCGCCGTCGCCGCGCCCGAAGCGGACCATCGCGGCGTCGATCTCTTCGGCGGGCAGCTTCCCGTGCGCCTGCAACACTTCCAGTTCGGGGATCAGCATGCCAAGCTGTTCGGCAAGCGTGGCCATGTCGGTGATACGCGGCACGACGACGAAGCTTTGCCCGCCGCGGCTCTTTTCACGCAGCAGCGCGGCGCGCAGCGTTTCTGGCGCGAACGCCCCGACAGCGGTGCGGATCGGCTGGCGGCGGGCCGGCGGGGTCGCAATGATCGACAATTGCTGTAATCCGACCAGCGCCGATTGCAGGGTGCGCGGGATCGGCGTTGCGGACAGCGTCAGGACGTGGCCCGCCGACAGGCCGCGCAGCTTGTCCTTGTCGGCCGCCCCGAAGCGCTGTTCCTCATCGATCACGACCAGCGCAAGATCCTTGTAGGTCACGCCCTTGCCGGCGACCGCGCCGGTGCCGACGACGATCTGCACGCTGCCATCGGCCAATCCGGCCTTCACGCGCTTTTTCTCGGCGGCGCTTGACAGCCGCGACAGACCGGCAACGGCGATGCCGCTGGCTTCGAAGCGGGCGACGAAGGTTTCCAGATGCTGGCGCGCCAGCACCGTCGTCGGTGCGGCGATCGCGACCTGCCTCCCCGCGAGCGCGGCGATGGCCGCCGCGCGCAACGCGACCTCGGTCTTGCCGTAACCGACGTCGCCGATCACCAGCCGGTCCATCGGGCGACCGCTGGCGAGGTCGGTGCGAACCGCCGCGATCGCCTTGGCCTGATCGGCCGTCTCGGTGAAGGCGAAACCGGCCGCGAAGCGCTCGTAGGCGGCGGGATCGGGGTCGAGCGCTGGCGCATCGCGTTCCGCCCGCTCGGCGGCGAGTGCGGTCAGATCGCGCGCGCTTTGCGCGATGGCGGCGTCGATCTCGCCGCGCCGCTTCTGCCAGCTCGATCCGTCGAGCCGGTCGAGCGTCACCGCATCCGCCTCTGCGCCATAGCGCCAGATGCGATCGGCCTCGCCGACCGGGACCAGCCGCACGCCGTTGTCGGCATAGGTCAGCTTGATCGCGTCGCCGCCATCCTCGTCAGGCAACCGCTCCAGCCCGGCGACGACGCCGATGCCGTGATCCTCATGCACCACCACGTCCCCGACGCGAATCTCGCCCATGTCGAACAAGCTTGCGTCCGCCGCGCCGCCCGGTCGCTCTTCGCGCTCGGCGCGGCTGCCGAGCAGGTCGGCGGCGGCGATCGCCAATATGCCGTCACGGCGGAAACCGCGATCGGCCGCCATCTCCAGCATCAGCAACGCGCCTGGCTGCGCCGTCACGATCTCCTGCCAATCCGCGACGGCGACGGGCTCTTCCTTCAGCACCTTGGCAACACGTGCGCGCAGGAAGCGCAGGTCGCGCGCGCTGCCCAGCAATACCAGCCGCTCGCCATCGGCACGTGCAGTGCGGGCGAGGGTGGCGAAGGCGCGGAGCGGGGCCTTGTGCTCGGCAAACCGTGGCGGTGCTTCGCCGTCACGAACCAGCGTCAACCGCTCTCGCTTGCCCAACGCACTGCCCCACGCCTTGTCGTCGATCACGTCGCGCATCGCGCGCTTCGGTGCGCGGCGGGTGGCATCGGCGACCAGCGTCAGGAACCGCCGCCGACGTTCGTCCGCGGCATCGTCGATAACGATCCGCGCGCCGGGCAGATGATCCAGCAAGGTCGACCGGACGTCGCCGTCGGCGGGCTCGGCCACGCGGCCCAGCTCGCGTTCCGCCACATCCTCGATCGACCGCTGGTCGCCGGGATCGTAGGAGCGCAGGGCGACGACGCGTCCATCCGCCACCTCGATGCGCAGCGGCAGCGAGGCGTCGGCGGGGAACACGTCGAGCACCTGTCCGCGCAGCGCGATTTCGCCGGGTTCGTCGACCCGCTCGTCGTTGACATAGCCAAGCTCGGCCAGCTCGGCGAACAGAGCGGCGAGATCGAGCGGCGCGTCGAGCCTGACGGTCGGCGGCACGACATCGAAGGCATCCGGTACGGGGTAGCCACGCGCCAGCGCCTCGCCGGTGGTGATCAGCGCGATCGGCGCACGCCCATTCTTCTCCACCAGCGCGCGGACACGACGCAGTGCCGAAACCCGCAACCCGACGTTGGCCGGTGAGGGAGGAGCATCCTCGCCCGGCAACGCGTCGCTGCCGGGGGAGAACAGGACCGCCGCGGCAGGCATCGCCGCCTGCAACGCATCGGTCAGTGCCCCTGCGCGGGTGTCATCCGCAACGGCGACGATCAGGTCGCCATCGACCAGTTGCTCGGCCAGCATGGCGGCGTGTTCAGCCACCGACAACGCAGGGGTGGCGACATGGGAGGCGGGCATCAGCGGGCAGCTTTCATATGCCACTCGAACGGGCCGGCGCGCACCCGCGTTCCGGCACAACCATGTCGATACAGATCAACCCGCGTCAGTGCAGGTTCGGTGCGATGCCTGTAGGAGGACGACCATGAAAGGCTCTATCGTCATCGCGGCGCTGGCCGCCGCGTTCGCCGTTCCCGCCGGAGCCGCACGCTCCGGCCCGGACGCCCAGCTTGCCAACCTGCTCAAGGGCCGGGTCGCGCAGCAGCCGGTGCGGTGCATCACGGTTTCGCAGAACGAAACGCCGCGGATCATCTCCGGCAGAGCGATCGTCTGGCGCGTCGGACAGCGGCTTTACGTCAACCGGCTACGCGCCCGGGCCGAGACGCTGAACGACGACGATATTCTCATCACCGAAATCTACGGTGGGCAATTGTGCCGCAACGATCGCGTCCGCCCACTCAATCGTGGCTCGACGATCCCGCGAGCAGCGCTGCTACTGAGTGACTTCACGCCGTACGTCCGCGCGGGCGTGAAGTAACGCCCGCGTCGGCGACCTTCAGGCGGCCTGCCGATAATCGGTGTCGTTCGCGGCAATGGCGCGCGCACGGGCTTCGTTGCGGTACGACACGATCATGTAGATCAAATAGAGCATCACGGCCTCGCTGATTGTTGCTTGCTGCGGTGCAGCGCTTGCCGTGGATCTGGTGAAGGAAGGGTGTCGCGGCAATTGCAACGTGTGCGATCGCGCGTGCAGTTGTCGCACTGATCCACCGACGCTGGTCGGCAGCCTGATGGTGGAGCGATGCGCGACCCGCCCACGCAGGACCATGAAAAAAGCCGCCGCCCGGACGATCCGGACGGCGGCTTTCTTGGCTCAGGCCGGCCTGAGCAAGGATTACTCCTTGTTCAGATACTCGCCAGCATCGGCATCGGTGCCGGTGCCCGAGGGCACCACACTGGCCAGCGGATCGCTGCCGGTGCCCGCGTTCTCGCGCGCTGTGCGTGCTTCCTCGGCCGCACGGGTCTTCGCGGCGGTAGCCGCCGCACCGGCCGCCACCATCGCCTCCTGCAACTTGCGCTGCTGCGCACGAAGCACGACGTCGCGCGACGAAGCCGCGACACGCAGGCGGTTCATGCCCGCGCCGGTGCCTGCCGGGATCAGGCGGCCGACGATGACATTCTCCTTCAGGCCCATCAGCGTGTCCTGCTTGCCTTGGACCGCCGCCTCGGTGAGGACGCGGGTGGTTTCCTGGAACGACGCCGCCGAGATGAAGCTGCGGGTCTGCAGCGACGCCTTGGTGATGCCGAGCAGGACCGGCTTGCCCGCTGCGCGTGGCTGGCCATCCTCCAGCTTGTCGTTAATCGCGTCCATTTCCTCGCGATCGACCTGCTCGCCCACCAGCAAGGTGGTTTCGCCCGACTCGATGATCTCGACCTTCTGCAGCATCTGACGAACGATCGTCTCGATGTGCTTGTCGTTGATCTTCACGCCCTGCAGTCGATAGACTTCCTGAATTTCGCTGACGAGATATTCCGCCAGCGGCTCGATGCCCATCGTTTCCAGAATGTCGTGCGGGTTCGGCGAACCACCGATCAGATTGTCGCCGCGCTTGACGTAGTCGCCCTCCTGGACGTCGATCACCTTCGACTTGGGCACCAGATACTCGACGACCTCGCCGCCATCCTCGGGCTGGATGCCGATCTTGCGCTTCGCCTTGTAATCCTTGCCGAACACCACCCGGCCGGAAACCTTGGCGATGATCGCCGCTTCCTTGGGGATGCGCGCCTCGAACAACTCCGCGACCCGCGGCAGACCGCCGGTGATGTCGCGTGTCTTGGCCGATTCCCGAGCGACACGCGCCAGCACGTCGCCGGCCTGCACGGTCGAATTGTCCTCGACCGACAGCACCGCACCGGGGGCCAGCAGGTAACGCGCCGCCTCGCCCGAACCTTCGTCGAGCAGGGTCATGCGCGGACGCAGATCCTCCTTCGACTTGGTCGTCGCGCGATATTCGATCACAACGCGCTGCGCGATACCGGTCGCCTCGTCGACCTGCTCGGTCAGGGTCTTGCCCTCGATCAGATCCTGGAACTTCACGGTACCGCCGGTTTCCGTGATCACCGGCATGGTGAACGGATCCCATTCGGCCATCCGGTCGCCCTTGCTGACGATATGGCCGTCGTCGAACATGACGTGCGCACCGTACGGAATCTTGTGCACCGCCAGTTCGCGCCCGTCCATGTCGACGATTGCGATCTCGCTCGACCGGCTGAGCACCACGCGACGCCCGCGCTGGTCCTCGATCACGCGCAGGTCGCGGAACTCGATGGTGCCGTCGACCGGCGCCTCCAGGTTCGACTGCTCGTTCAGCTGCGCCGCGCCGCCGATGTGGAACGTCCGCATCGTCAGCTGCGTGCCCGGCTCGCCGATCGACTGCGCCGCGATCACGCCGACCGCTTCGCCGATATTGACCGGTGTACCGCGGGCAAGGTCACGACCATAGCATTTGCCGCACACGCCGACCTTCGATTCGCACACCAGCGGGGAGCGGATCTTCATGGCAAGCACGCCCAGCGCCTCGATCTGCGCGACCATCGGCTCGTCCAGCAGCGTGCCGGTGGGGATGATCACCTTGCCGCTCTTGGTGTCGACCACGTCCTCGGCCGTGGTGCGGCCCAGGATGCGCTCGCCCAGCGAAGCGATGGTCGATCCGCCCTGCACGATCGCCTTCATCTCCAGCGCGCGCTCGGTGCCGCAATCCAGTTCGACGATGGTGCAATCCTGCGACACGTCGACCAGACGGCGGGTGAGGTAGCCCGAGTTGGCGGTCTTCAACGCCGTATCCGCCAGGCCCTTGCGCGCGCCGTGGGTGGAGTTGAAATATTCGAGGACGGTCAGCCCTTCCTTGAAGTTCGAGATGATCGGCGTCTCGATGATCTCGCCCGACGGCTTGGCCATCAGCCCGCGCATCCCCGCCAGCTGCTTGATCTGCGCCTGCGAGCCACGCGCACCGGAGTGCGCCATCATGTAGATCGAGTTGATCGGCATCTCGCGACCGGCATGCTCGCCGTCCTCGTAATGCCGAACCGCCTTGATCTCGTTCATCATCGAGTTCGCGACCTGATCGCCGCAACGGCTCCAGGCGTCGATGACCTTGTTGTACTTCTCCTGCTGCGTGATCAGGCCGTCCTGATATTGCTGCTCATAGTCCTTCACCTGGTCGCGCGTCTCGTCGACCAGCTTGTCCTTGTCGGGCGCCACGAGCATGTCGTCCTTGCCGAACGAGATGCCGGCGCGGAACGCGTGGCGGAAGCCGAGCGACATGATCGCGTCGGCGAACAGCACGGTTTCCTTCTGGCCGGTGTGACGATAGACCTCGTCGATCACGTCGCCGACGTCCTTCTTCGTCAGCAGGCGGTTGACGGTGTCGAACGGCACCTTGTGGCTCTTGGGCAGCGTTTCGCCCAACAGCATGCGGCCCGGCGTCGTCTCGAAGCGCTTGAGGTACTGCTTGCCGCTTTCGTCGGTCTGCGGAACGCGGCTGACGATCTTGGTATGCAGCGTCACCGCACCGGCGTTCAGCGCCTGATGCACCTCCGCCATGTCGGAGATCATCATGCCCTGACCCGGCTCGTTCTGCTTCTCCATCGAGAGATAGTAGAGGCCCAACACCATGTCCTGCGACGGCACGATGATCGGCTTGCCGTTCGCGGGCGACAGGATGTTGTTGGTCGACATCATCAGGACGCGTGCTTCCAACTGCGCCTCAAGGCTCAGCGGAACGTGAACGGCCATCTGATCGCCGTCGAAGTCGGCATTGAACGCCGAGCAGACCAGCGGGTGCAGCTGAATCGCCTTGCCCTCGATCAGCACCGGCTCGAACGCCTGGATGCCAAGACGGTGAAGCGTCGGTGCCCGGTTCAGCAGAACGGGGTGCTCGCGGATCACCTCGTCCAGGATGTCCCAGACTTCCTTGCGCTCCTTCTCGACCCACTTCTTGGCCTGCTTCAGGGTCATCGACAGACCCTTGGCATCCAGACGCGCGTAGATGAACGGCTTGAACAGCTCGAGCGCCATCTTCTTGGGCAGGCCGCACTGGTGCAGCTTCAGTTCCGGCCCGGTCACGATGACCGAGCGGCCCGAATAATCGACGCGCTTGCCCAGAAGATTCTGGCGGAAGCGGCCCTGCTTGCCCTTCAGCATGTCGGACAGCGACTTCAGCGGACGCTTGTTCGCGCCGGTGATCGTCCGCCCGCGGCGACCGTTGTCGAACAAGGCGTCGACCGCTTCCTGCAACATGCGCTTCTCGTTGCGGACGATGATGTCCGGCGCGCGCAACTCCATCAGCCGCTTCAGGCGGTTGTTGCGGTTGATGACGCGGCGGTACAGGTCGTTGAGATCCGACGTCGCGAAGCGGCCGCCGTCCAGCGGCACCAGCGGGCGCAACTCGGGCGGGATGACCGGCACGACCTCGAGGATCATCCATTCCGGACGGTTGCCCGATTCCAGGAAGCTCTCGACGACCTTCAGCCGCTTGATGATCTTCTTGGGCTTCAGCTCCGACTTGGTCGTCGCCAGCTCTTCGAGCAGCGCGACCTTCTCGCCTTCGAGGTCGAGGCTTTCGAGCATGATGCGCACGGCTTCTGCGCCAATGCCGGCGGAAAAGGCGTCCTCACCATATTCGTCCTGCGCGGACAGCAGCTCGTCCTCGGTCAGCAGCTGGAACTTCTCCAGCGGCGTCAAGCCGGGCTCGATGACGATATACGCCTCGAAATACAGCACGCGCTCCAGCTGCTTCAGCTGCATGTCGAGCAACAGGCCGATGCGGCTCGGCAGCGACTTCAGGAACCAGATGTGCGCGACCGGCGCGGCCAGTTCGATGTGGCCCATCCGCTCACGGCGCACCTTCGAGACGGTGACCTCGACGCCGCACTTCTCGCAGACGATGCCCTTGTACTTCATGCGCTTGTACTTGCCGCACAGGCATTCGTAATCCTTGATCGGACCGAAGATGCGCGCGCAGAACAGGCCGTCGCGCTCGGGCTTGAACGTGCGGTAGTTGATGGTCTCGGGCTTCTTGATCTCGCCGAAGGACCAGCTGCGGATCTTGTCCGGGGACGCGATTCCGATCTGGATCTGGTCGAACGTCTCCGGCTTGGCGAGCGGATTGGCGAAATTGGTCAGTTCGTTCATGTTTCGCTCCAATTCCCTTCCCGCGTGCGGGAGGGGGTAGGGGAGGGCGTAAATCTGTCGGGAAGGGTTAGCGCCTGTCCGGCCCTCCCCCGACCCCTCCCCCGGAAGGGAGGGGCAAGGTCACTCTATTCCGCCGCGATGGCGATGCCGTCATCGTCCTTGGCTTCTTCCATCGACCGCAGGTCGACGTTGAGGCCCAGCGAGCGCATTTCCTTGACGAGCACGTTGAAGCTCTCCGGAATGCCGGCCTCGAACGTGTCGTCACCCTTGACGATCGCCTCGTAGACCTTGGTGCGGCCGACCACATCGTCCGATTTCACCGTCAGCATTTCCTGCAAGGTATAGGCGGCACCGTACGCCTGAAGCGCCCAGACCTCCATCTCGCCGAAGCGCTGGCCGCCGAACTGCGCCTTGCCGCCCAGCGGCTGCTGGGTGACGAGGCTGTACGGCCCGATCGACCGGGCGTGGATCTTGTCGTCCACCAGGTGGTGCAGCTTCAGCATGTAGATGATGCCCACCGTTACCTGGCGGTCGAACTTGTCGCCGGTACGTCCGTCGAACAGGTCCGACTGGCCCGACGTGTCGAGACCCGCCAGCTCCAGCATGTCGGACACGTCCTTCTCGACCGCGCCGTCGAACACCGGGGTGCCCATCGGAACGCCAGGCGTCAGGTTCTGCGCCAGCTCGATGATCTCGCTGGCATCGCGCGAGTCGATGTCGTCGAGATAATGCTCGCCATAGACGGTGCGCAGCCGGTCCTTGACCGCGTCGGGCATGTCGCCCGGCTTGGCGTCAGGGTTGGCTTCGCGCCAGTCTTCGAGCGCATGCTTGATCTGCTGGCCAAGGCCACGCGCCGCCCAGCCGAGGTGCGTCTCGAAGATCTGCCCGACGTTCATGCGGCTCGGCACGCCCAACGGGTTGAGCACGAGATCGACCGGCGTCCCGTCGGCGAGGAACGGCATGTCCTCCGCCGGCAGGATGCGGCTGATGACGCCCTTGTTGCCGTGACGGCCGGCCATCTTGTCGCCCGGCTGCAGCTTGCGCTTCACCGCCACGAACACCTTGACCATCTTCAGCACGCCCGGCGGCAGTTCGTCGCCACGCTCCAGCTTCTCGCGGCGATCCTCGAACTTGTCGCGGATCCGCTTGGCAGCCTCGTCGTACTGGCCCTTCACCGCTTCCAGGTTCGCCTGCACGGCATCATCCTGCACCGCGAACTTCCACCATTCGTGGCGCTCGACGCTGTCGAGCACTTCCATGTCGATGGTGATGCCCTTCTTCACGCCCTTCGGCGCGCCGGTCGCGACCTGATCCAGCAGCATTTCACGCAGCCGGCTCCACGTCGCACGGTTCAGGATCGTACGCTCGTCGTCCGAGTCCTTCTTCAGGCGCTCGATCTCCTCGCGCTCGATCGCCATCGCGCGCTCGTCCTTGTCGATGCCGTGACGATTGAAGACGCGCACGTCGACGATCGTGCCGGCGACGCCCGGCGGCAGGCGAAGCGAGGTGTCGCGAACGTCCGAGGCCTTTTCGCCGAAGATGGCGCGGAGCAGCTTCTCCTCCGGCGTCATCGGGCTTTCGCCCTTCGGCGTGATCTTGCCGACCAGAATGTCGCCCGGCTCGACCTCGGCACCGACGTAGACGATCCCCGCCTCGTCGAGGTTGCGCAATGCTTCCTCGCCGACGTTCGGGATGTCGCGGGTGATGTCCTCCGGCCCCAGCTTCGTATCGCGAGCCATCACCTCGAACTCGTCGATGTGGATCGACGTGAACACGTCGTCCTTCACGATCCGCTCGGAGATGAGGATCGAATCCTCGTAGTTGTAGCCATTCCACGGCATGAACGCGACCAGCGCATTGCGCCCCAGCGCCAGCTCGCCGAACTCGGTCGACGGGCCGTCGGCGATGACGTCTCCGGCGTTCACCACGTCGCCCACCTTCACCAGCGGGCGCTGGTTGATGCAGGTCGACTGGTTGGAACGCTGGAACTTCATCAGCGTGTAGATGTCGACGCCCGACTTGGCGGAGTCGATCTCACCGGTGGCGCGCACCACGATACGTGCCGCGTCGACCTGATCGACGATGCCCGCACGCTTCGCCGAGATCGCTGCGCCCGAATCGCGCGCCACGGTCTCCTCCATGCCGGTGCCGACAAACGGCGCCTCGGCCCGCACCAGCGGCACGGCCTGACGCTGCATGTTCGAACCCATGAGCGCGCGGTTCGCGTCATCGTTTTCCAGGAACGGGATCAGCGACGCCGCGACCGACACCAGCTGCTTGGGGCTGACGTCCATCAGCGTCACCGTTTCCGGCAGCGCCATCAGGAACTCGCCCGCCTGCCGCGCGGAAACCAGCTCCTCCGCAAACGAGCCATCCTCGTTCAGCTCGGCCGACGCCTGTGCGACGGTGTGTTTCTGCTCCTCCATCGCCGACAGATAGACGACATCACCGGTCACCTTGCCGTCGATGATCTTGCGGTACGGCGTCTCGATGAAGCCATATTTGTTGACCCGCGCGAAGGTGGACAGCGAGTTGATCAGGCCGATGTTCGGGCCTTCCGGCGTCTCGATCGGGCAGATGCGGCCATAGTGCGTCGGGTGAACGTCGCGAACTTCGAAGCCCGCACGCTCACGCGTCAGACCGCCCGGTCCGAGCGCCGAGACACGACGCTTGTGGGTGACTTCGGACAGCGGATTGGTCTGATCCATGAACTGCGACAGCTGCGACGAACCGAAGAACTCACGCACCGCGGCCACCGCCGGCTTGGCGTTGATCAGGTCGTTCGGCATCACGGTGGACACGTCCACCGACGACATGCGCTCCTTGACCGCTCGCTCCATGCGCAACAGGCCGACGCGATACTGGTTTTCCAGCAGCTCGCCCACCGAACGCACGCGGCGGTTGCCGAGGTTGTCGATGTCGTCGATCTCGCCCTTGCCGTCCTTCAGGCCGACCAGCGTCTTGATGACGGCGAGGATGTCCTCGCTGCGCAGCGTCGTCACCGTGTCCTCTGCATCGAGGTCGAGGCGCATGTTCAGCTTCACGCGGCCGACGGCCGACAGGTCGTAGCGATCCGGATCGAAGAACAGGCCAGCGAACAGCGACTCGGCGGTCTCCAGCGTCGGCGGCTCGCCAGGGCGCATCACGCGGTAGATGTCCGACAGCGCCTGCTCGCGCTCCTCGGCCTTGTCCGCCTTCAGCGTGTTGCGAATCCACGGACCCGTCGACGCATAATCGATGTCGAGCAACTCGATGCGGTCGATACCCGCCTTGTCGAGCTTCTCCAGGTTTTCCGGCCCGATCTCGTCACCGGCCTCGACATAGATTTCGCCGGTCGAAGTGTTGATGAGGTCATAGGCCGAGAAACGGCCGTAGATCTCGTCGGTCGGGATCAGCAGCGTCTCGAGGCCATCCTTTCCGGCCTTGTTCGACGCACGCGGCGTGATCTTGGTGCCTGCGGGGAAGATCACTTCGCCCGACTTGGCATCGACGATGTCGAACGTCGGCTTTACGCCGCGCCAGCTCTCGACCACGAACGGAATCTGCCAGCCACCCTGGCCGCGCACGAACACGACGCGGTTGTAGAAGTGGTTGAGGATCTCCTCGCCGGTCATCCCCAGCGCGTACAGCAGCGCCGTGACCGGCAGCTTGCGCTTGCGATCGATACGGACGTTGACGATGTCCTTGGCGTCGAACTCGAAATCGAGCCACGAGCCACGATAGGGGATGACGCGCGCGGCGAAGAGATACTTGCCCGACGCGTGGGTCTTGCCACGATCATGGTCGAACAGCACGCCCGGCGAGCGGTGCATCTGCGACACGATGACGCGCTCGGTCCCGTTGATGAAGAACGTGCCGTTCTCGGTCATGAGCGGCATGTCGCCCATGTACACGTCCTGCTCCTTGATATCGAGCACCGAGCGGGTTTCCGTATCGGGATCCACCTCGAACACGATCAGGCGCAACGTAACGCGCATCGGGGCCGCGTAAGTGATGCCGCGCTGACGGCATTCCTCGACGTCGAACTTCGGCGGCTCCAGCTCGTAATTGACGAAGTCCAGCTCGGCAGTGCCGGCGAAGTCGCGGATCGGGAACACGCTGCGCAGCGTCTTTTCCAGACCGGAGACATAGCCGATCGACGCATCGGAACGCAGGAATTGTTCGTAGCTCTCGCGCTGAACCTCGATCAGGTTCGGCATCTGCACGACTTCGTGGATGTTGCCGAACACCTTGCGGATGCGGCGCTTGCGCGTCCCGCCCTTGTCGGTCCGCGCGGTGCCCGCGTCGATCGGATTGGTCGCCATAAAAGCTTTTTGCCTCGTCAGCCGTCAAAATGCAGGCGCATGATCGAACGCACAAAAGCCGATCGCAATCAGATGCGTCGGCTTTCAGCGTCCGGAACCAAAACTTCCCAATCCGATCGACGCGCTGCGCAAGGCGTGCCGTTTCCCGGAAGCTGTGGTGATGATGCGGATATAAGCGGGCGGGGGGTGTGTGTCAAACCCGTTGCCGTCATGGTCGTTGCGACCCGGGCAAGGCAATACCCGGTGAAGGACGCTGCCGTGGCGGCGGGCGCGAAAAAGGGGCGGCACCCGTGACGGGTGTCGCCCCTTTTGCTGGCTGCCGTCATGGGGGCGAACCCCATGGCGTCTAACGAACGGGCTTGGGCCGTTCGTCGGCCGGCCGTGCGTGGGGACGGGCTCGTCGGCCCGCCCCTTACGCTGCGGCTTACTTCAGCTCGACGGTCGCGCCGGCTTCTTCCAGCTGCTTCTTGACCTTCTCGGCCTCGTCCTTGTTCACGCCTTCCTTGACCGGCTTCGGCGCGCCCTCGACGAGAGCCTTCGCTTCGGTCAGGCCCAGGCCGGTGATCGCGCGGACTTCCTTGATGACGTTGATCTTCTTGCCACCGTCGCCGGTCAGGATCACGTCGAACTCGGTCTTCTCTTCGGCGGCCGGGGCCGCTGCGCCGCCGCCGGCGGCCGGTGCTGCGACCGCCGCTGCGGCCGAAACGCCCCACTTCTCTTCGAGGAGCTTCGACAGCTCGGCTGCTTCGAGGACGGTCAGCTCGCTCAGCTGGTCAACCAGCGCGTTCAGGTCTGCCATGATGTTCTTCCTTCAGACGGGGACAGGTGCCCCGCGGTTCAATACCGGTTCAACAATTCAAAAGGATGCCGCCCGAAATCAGGCCGCCTCCTTCTCCGAATAAGCCGACAGCACGCGCGCGATCTGCGCGGCCGGTGCCTGGGTGATCGTTGCCAGCTTCGTGGCGGGTGCCACGATCAGGCCGACGATCTTCGCACGCAGCTCGTCAAGCGACGGCAGCGTGGCCAGTGCCTGCACGCCCGCCACATCGAGCGGGGTCGTGCCCATCGCGCCGCCGACGATCTCGAACTTGTCGGTCGTCTTGGCGAACTCGGCGGCAACCTTGGCAGCCGCGACCGGATCGGTCGAGGTCGCAAGGCCGACGGGGCCGGTCAGCATGTCGCCGATCGAGCCATAGTCGGTGCCGTCCAGCGCGATTCTGGCAAGCTTGTTCTTCGAGACCTTGTAGGTCGCGCCGGCGTCCCGCATCCGGTTGCGCAAGTCGGTCGACTGCGCCACCGTCATCCCCAGGTTGCGGGTGACGACCACCACGGCAACCTCGGAGAAGTTACGGTTGAGCTCGGCGACGGCCGCGGTCTTCTGACTACGATCCATGCCATTCTCCACATTGGGAAAGATCGCGCGGATGCGCGACCCTTCCGGGTACGAACCGCCACGCGCTTTCGCAACGGGCGGCATAGTCCAGCGATGGGGAATGACCGGAGCCGCGGCGCACGCGATTGAAGCGCGACGCAGGTGGCATCGATCCTGTCCCCGCCTCGGCGGGGAATTAAGACCCGTGTGGGTCACCCGCTGTCTCGGACGGAGCGTCGCTGCCCGAAGGCATACGACGCGCGGGCGGTCCAATAGCGTATGGAGCGCTCAGGTCAAGCGTTTCGCCGTATGTCACGCCACTGCCATCGCTTTGTCATGCGGTCGTCGTCGAACTGCAATCGCGCTGCCGCACCACGCCGCCAAAGGAGCGCCAGACGAAGCGGGGAATATCATGACCGGACAATGCCTGATCGAGACCGTCGGCTACGACGACGGTGACATCGACACCAATCTTTCGACCACCACCCACCTCAACGAGCTGGTATCGCGCCGTTATTCGCGTCGCTCGTTGATGGGCGGGATGAGCGCGATGACCACTGCCGTGTTCGGCGGCGCGCTGCTGACGGGGTGTGGCGACGACGACCGGGACGTCATCACCGTGTCCGACGGCACCACCGTCCAGGCGCAGGGCGGACGCGTCGTGACGCTCAGCGCGACCGCCAGCGACAATGCCAGCACCACCACCTTCACGCAGGTCGCCGGCCCGACCGTGCCGGTCGTGGCAAGCGGCAATTCGATCACCTTCATCGCGCCGAACGTGGCACAGGCGACCGCGCTGGTGTTCGAATTCAGTGCCAGCGGGCGCAGCGGCACCAGCAGCGCACGCTCGACCGTCAACGTCGTGCCGGCCACACTGGATTTTACGGCGGTGGCGAAGAACAGGAACGACGTCGTCACCGTGCCGTCGAACTACAACGTCACCGTGCTGTACCGGCTGGGCGATCCGATCGCCGCAGGGGTTTCCGCCTATGCCAACAACGGCACCGACGCCAATTTCGCGCAGCGCGCCGGCGACCATCATGACGGCATGAGCTATTTCGGGTTGGCCGCTACCGGCACCACGCCGGATCTCGCCGGCAATGTGCGCGGCATCCTGGTGATGAACCACGAGAACATCACCGAGGGTTATCTGCACCCCAACGGCCCGACCGGCTTGACGTCGTCCGGCGTCCGTCCGGAAGCCGAGGCGATCAAGGAGATCGAGGCGCACGGCGTATCGGTGGTCGAGGTCACCCGCGCGGGCAACACCGGCGCGTGGAGCTACGTCCAGGCCAGCACGCTGAACCGCCGCATCACGCCCAACACGCCGATGCAGTTCACCGGCCCGGCGCGCGGCAGCGCCGCGCTGCGCACCCGCGTGTCGAACGACGGCACGCGCAGCAACGGCACGATCAACAATTGCGCCAACGGCCACATGCCGTGGAACACGTACGCGACGTGCGAGGAAAACTGGGCGGGCTATTTCACCCGCGCCGCCGGTGACGAGGCGTTGCGCACCGCCGCCGGGGTCCAGAAGGAGAACGCCTCGTTGCGCCGCTATGGCATCGGGCAGGGTCGTACCGGCAATTATCGCTGGACCACCGTGACCCCCGCGGATGCGAGCAGCACGACCTTCTCGCGCTGGAACGCCAGCATCCTCGCCGACGCCGCGGCGGACGGTACGCAGGATTTCCGCAACGAGCCGTTCACGTTCGGCTGGGTGGTCGAGATCGATCCGTACAACCCGCAATCGCTGCCCCGCAAGCGCACCGCGCTGGGACGGATGAACCACGAAGGTTGTCAGCCCGGCCGCACTGTCGCGGGCATCCGCCCGGCCTTTTACATGGGCGACGATGCGCAGAACGAATATATCTACAAGTTCGTGTCCGACGCGGCGTGGGCCGATGCCGATGCCACCGCGACCGATCGACTCGCCATCGGCGACAAGTATCTGGATGCCGGCACCTTGTACGTGGCGAAGTTCGCGGACGACGGCACGGGGACGTGGCTGCCGCTGGTCTTCGGGCAGGGGCCGCTGACCCCGACCGGTTATCCCGCCTATGCCTTCGCCGATCAGGCCGACGTCGTCATCAACACCCGCCTCGCCGCCGACGCGCTCGGTGCGACGCCGATGGACCGTCCGGAATGGACCGCGGTGAACCCGGTCAACGGCGAGATGTACTGCACGCTGACCAATAATGGCTCGCGGACGGTCGCGCGCGTCGATCCGAGCAACCCGCGCGCCTATGTCGATCCGCCATCGACCTCGGTCAGCAACCGCAACGGCCATGTCATCCGCCTGCGCGAAACCGGCGATCGCAGCGACGCGACGACCTTCACCTGGGACATCTATGCCTTCGGTGCCGGCTCCGACCTCGACCCGACCAACATCAACCTGTCCGCGCTGGACGCCACCAACGACTTCTCCTCGCCCGACGGCCTGTGGTTCGGCCTGCCGACCAACGCCAGCGGACAGGTCGCGCCGCTGATGTGGCTGCAGACCGATGACGGGGCGTTCACCGACGTCACCAACAACCAGATGCTGGTCGGCATGCCCGGGCGCGTCGGCGATGGCGGCACGCGTCAGGTGACCAGCACCGGCGGCGGCGCCAGCCGTACCGTGACGACGCGGGTCGGCGCCGCGCCCGGCACGAAGCTGAAGCGTTTCCTGGTCGGCCCGGTGGAATGCGAGATCACCGGTATCAGTTCGACCCCGGACGGACGCTCGCTGTTCGTCAACGTCCAGCATCCCGGCGGCGACGGCGATGCAGCGAAGGTCACGTCGAACTGGCCCGCGTCGCAGGCCGGCGCAGCGACGGGCAGCCGCCCGCGCTCTGCCACGGTCGTCATCACCAAGGCAGATGGCGGCGTCGTCGGACTGTAACGTGCCGAAGCCGGTCGATATTCGGCGCTGACAGCCTGCAAACCTCGGTTTCGGCACGTCACACCCGTATGTCGACCGGCCTTGCATGGCGGTGCTCCCCGCGGGTCAGGGGTGCGCTCTCGCCGTCTTGACCTCGGGTTCGCTATTCGTTGGCAGCGGCGGTGGTGGAATCCCCGCGGCAGGCCGGCGGCGGTGCGACGGTCGATCGAACGTTTTCATCGATGCCGTTGCGGCGCGTCGGCGTGGACGGATTTACCGCCCCACCGGCCGGCGGGTCGGCGGGGCGGCGTCGCCGCCTCACGCGCTAACCGCGCATTCGATCAGCGTCGCGGCCCGCGTGGTCCGCCGCGTGGCGCGCCACCGCTTGCTCCGGCACCGTGGCGACGCTGCGGGGGGCCGCCGGCGGCGCTGCGGATCGGCGCGGCGCCGTTCGGCATCGGCTCGATGCGGATGCCGCTCTCGTCCTCGCCATCGGCGTTCGCGCTGGCCTTCACCGCCGCTGCGAAGCGCCCGGCGAGCGCGCTGGGCACCTGGAACTGCGTCTCGGAAGGCCCGATGCGGATCGCACCGATCTCCGCCTTGGTCACGTGACCGCGACGGCACAGCAGCGGCAGCACCCAGCGCGGATCGGCGTTCTGGCGGCGACCGACGTTCATGTGGAACCACACCACGTCGTCGAAGCCGTCGCGATGGCCCTTCTGCTGGCGTTCGGTCATCTCGCTGCGATCGGCGAGCTCCTCCGGCGCGGGCAGCGCGGCACGCTGCGCGGCAACGAACGCGCCGGCGATCTCCTCGGGCGTGCGCTGCGCCAGCAACTCGGCGGCCAGCGCCTTGTCCTCGTCCTCGACCTCGACGGGCGCGAGCAACCGTTCCAGCAACCGCTCGCGATCCTTGGCACGGATCGCCTCGGCGGTCGGCACATCGCCCCATTCGGTGGCGATGCGCGCGCCGCGCAGCATCATCTCGACGCGGCGACGGCGCGGATACGGCACGATCAGCACCGCCGTGCCCTTCTTCCCGGCGCGCCCGGTACGGCCCGAACGGTGCTGCAATACCTCGGCATCGCGCGGCATTTCAACGTGGATCACCAGGCTGAGCGTCGGCAGATCGATGCCGCGCGCCGCGACGTCGGTGGCGACGCAAACCCGCGCGCGGCGATCCCGCAACGCCTGCAAGGCATGGTTGCGCTCATTCTGCGAATGCTCGCCCGACAAGGCGACCGCGGCAAAGCCACGCTCGACCAATCCGGCGTGCAGGTGACGCACGTTGTCGCGCGTCGCGCAGAACAGCATCGCGGTCTCCGCCTCGTAGAAGCGCAGCAGGTTGATGACCGCATGTTCGATTTCGGACGGTGACACGGTGATCGCACGATAGGTGATGTCGCCGTGACCGCGCTGTTCGCTGACCGTCGAGATGCGCAGTGCGTCGCGCTGATATGCCTTGGCCAGCGCCACGATCGGGCGCGGCAAGGTGGCGGAGAACAGCAACGTGCGCCGCTCCTTCGGCGTCTGGTCGAGCAATGCCTCCAGATCGTCGCGGAAGCCCATGTCGAGCATCTCGTCGGCTTCGTCGAGCACCGCGGCGCGGATTTGCGCCAACTTCAGCGCGCCGCGTTCGGCATGGTCGCGCAAGCGGCCGGGGGTGCCGACGACGATGTGCGCGCCCTGCGCCAGTGTGCGTCGTTCGCGGCTGGCATCCATGCCGCCGACGCAGGTGGCGATACGCGCCCCGGCGTACAGCCACATCAATTCCTTGGCGACCTGCAACGCGAGTTCGCGGGTCGGGGCGATTACCAGCGACAGCGGCGCGGCGGCGGGCGGCAGTTCGCCGTCGTCGGTCAGCAGCTGTTCGGCCATCGCAAGACCGAATGCGACGGTTTTGCCGGAGCCGGTCTGTGCGGAAACGAGGAGGTCTCGGCCGTGCGCGGCCTCGGCCGTCACCTCGGCCTGAACGGGGGTGAGCGCGGCATAACCACGCGTTGCGAGCGCGCTGGCGAGCGCGGGGGGGAGATTCGGGAAGTCCATGAAGTTTGCCACATGGACCTTTCTTCGGAAAATTGCCAGCGGGAACGCGGTCCCATAACGGCGCGTTCGTGGGACCAGCTGTAAAATCAGGAAATTCTGCATGACACTTCCCGCCGATCCGGTGTGGTTCATCACCGGTTGCTCGACAGGCTTCGGGCGCGAGCTGGCGAAACTGGTCGTGGAACGCGGCTGGCGCGTCGTGGCGACGGCGCGGGATGCGTCGCGCGTTGCCGATCTGGCGGACGGGCATGAGGGGCGGGTACTCCCGCTGGCGCTCGACGTGACCGATACGGGCGCGATCGCCGGAGCGGTGCGCGCGGCGGAGGAGAAGTTCGGGCGGATCGACGTCCTCGTCAACAATGCCGGCTACGGCTATCAGTCGAGCATCGAGGAAGGCGAGGATGGCGAGATCCGCGCGCAATTCGATGCCAACGTCTTCGGCCTTTTCGCGATGACCCGCGCGGTTCTGCCGGGCATGCGCGAGCGCGGGCTGGGCGCGATCGTCAACATCACGTCGGTCGCGGGGCTCGTCGGTTTTCCGTCATCCGGTTATTATGCGGCGTCCAAGCATGCGGTGGAGGGCTTTTCCGATGCGCTGGTGGCGGAGGTCGAACCGCTGGGCATCTCGGTGACGTGCGTCGAACCCGGACCGTTCCGCACCGATTGGGCGGGGCGATCGCTGCGCCAGACCGGGAGCCGGATCGCGGCCTATGCGGATACGGCGGCGGCGCGGATGGCGTCGACCAGGGGCTATTCGGGCAACCAGCCCGGCGATCCGGTCCGCGCGGGCGAGGCGATGATCGCGGCGGTCGAACATGCCTCCCCTCCGCGTCATCTCGTGCTCGGCAAATGGGGCCATGACGCGGTCGTCGCGCGGCTGCGCGCACGGATCGAGGAGATCGAGGGGCTGCGCGCTGCGGCGCTGGGCGCCGATTATCCGGACGCTACCAGCGATAGTTGAAGCTGACGCTGATCCGCTCCGCCTTCGCGCTGCTCGGCATGACTTCGTGGCGCAGCCAGCTTTCCCAGAGGAACAGCGAACCGGCGCGCGGTTCGGCGTACACGAACGTGCCGTCGCGCGGCGGCGCAGCCATCAGCATCGGCAGGCGCGGGTCCTCCAGCTTCAGCGCGCCCGATCCTTCGGGCACCGCGACGTAGAAGGTGCCGGAAACAGCGCTGTGCGGATGGAGATGGCCGGAATGGGTGCCGCCGGGCTTCATGACGTTCACCCACAGGCTGTCGAGCTTCATTCGCCGTCCGCCGAGATCGAAGCCGGCCTCCGTTGCGAAGGCGGCGACATGCCGGTCGAGCAATCGCTTCAGGTCGGCGAACGCTGGATCGCGCATCGGCAGGTCGTTGAGCGAGGCATAGCTGGTGTAGCCGCGATAGCCGTGCGCCTTCGACCACCGCTTGCCGGCGATGTCGTCCGCCGCCAGCGCGCGGCACGATTGGTCGAGGTCGTCGAGCAACGCCGCGTCGGCGAGATCGGCTTCGTAGAACATCGTCGGGAATAGCTGGCGGCTGGGCATGGTTCGCGGTCCTGTCGCCCCCGCGCTGTCCGGAAGCTGCCGTCGCATGGAAGCCCGGTCGGCCGGACACAAGCCCCGTCGCACTCCACGTTGCGCCGACCGCCACCGGCAGCCCCCGCTATCCCAGCCGCAGCGCCACGTCGTTCATGAATCGCTCGCTGTCGCCTTGGGCCAGCCAGTCGGCTTCCGCGGCGATCGCGCCGAGCAGGTCGCTCAGCGGCTCGATCTCCACCTTTGCGTAATTGCCCAGCACATGCCCGGTCACCCGATCCTTGTGCCCGGGGTGGCCGATCCCGATCCGCACGCGGCGAAAGTCCGGCCCCAGATGCTGGTCGATCGAACGCAGCCCGTTGTGACCCGCGGTGCCGCCGCCCTGCTTCACCTTCAGCTTCATCGCGGCCAGATCGAGTTCGTCGTGGAACACGGTCAGCGCATCGACGTCCAGCTTGTAGAAGCGCAGCGCCTCGCCGACCGAGCGCCCGCTGTCGTTCATGAAGGTCGCGGGCTTCAGCAACAGCACCTTCGCGCCGCCGACGCGACCTTCCTGCAACCAGCCCTGAAATTTCTTCGACGGGGCCGCGAAGCCATGGACCGCGGCGATCGCGTCGATGGCCATGAAGCCGACGTTGTGGCGGTGCATCGCATATTGCGCGCCCGGATTGCCGAGACCGACCCACAGCTGCATCGCGCCGTTCCTTTACATGCGAAGGGGCAGGGGAGCGTCGCCGCTGCCCTGCCCCCCGTATACGACCCACCGCCGCTCGGGCGATGGAGCCGGCATCAGTCCTTCTTCTGGACCGACACCTTGTCGTCGTCGTTGTCGTCGTCGTTCGGCTCGGCGGCGGCAGCCTCGGCCTCGGCCGACTGCGCCTCTGCCACTTCGGCGTCGAGCTGATCGTCGGCGGCGGTCGGCACCGTCGGCGGCACGATCGTCGCGATCGCGAAGTCGCCTTCCAGCGCCGGCGTCGCGCCCTTGGGCAGCTTCACGTCGGCGATGTGGATCGAGTCGCCGATTTCCATGCCCTTGAGCGAGATGGTGATCTCGCTGGGGATGTCGGCGGCGTCGACGACCAGTTCGATGTCGTGCATCGTGATGTTCAGCACGCCGTTGCCGCGCTTGATGCCGGGGGCGTCGTCCTCGTCCACGAACACGACCGGCACCGCGATCGTCACCGACTCATGCTCGCCGATGCGCAGGAAATCGACGTGCATCGGGCGATCGGTGACCGGGTGGAACGCCACGTCCTTGGCCAACGTGCGCTGTCCGGCGACCATGATGACCGAGTTCATGAAATGACCCGTCATCAGCGCCTTGACCAGCGCCTTCTCCTCCAGATGGAGCGAGACGGGTTCCTTGTTCTGGCCGTAGATCACGGCGGGGACGCGGCCGTCGCGACGGAGTGCACGGGAGGCTCCCTTGCCAACCCGGTCACGCGTCTCGGCTGCGAGCGTGATGGTGTCGCTCATCTGATATGCTCCGAAAACTGGTGATACGTTTCCCGACACGCCTCCAGGGATGACCATGACGGGAAGCCGGCGCGCTTAGCGGACGGAGGCGCGAATGGCAAGGTGCGTGGCGGCAGCATCGCGACAGCCACGATGTGCGCCGCCGCCGTATTCGCCGATGTTCCGACGGCGCGCGCGGCGCTCAATATTTCACGCGCACCGCCTTCAGCCGGTACGCGCCCAGCTGATCCTGAACGCTGCCCACGCCCGCCAGATGCCCGGCACCGACCGCGACGAACACCGTTCCCGGTTGCGTCATCCGCTTCGCGATCCACCCCGCCCATTGCTTGTTGCGATCGGTGAGCAGCGCCTTGGCCACTTCCGGCGAGTCCTTCAGCGACTCGTTCATCTCCTTCGCCACCCCGGCGGGATTTCCCGTTGCCCAGGCGTCGACCAGCGTGCCGAACGTCGCATCCACCTTTGGCAGTTCGTCCAGCGTGCTTTCCAGCAACGCCATCTGTGCGTTCTGCGACAGGCCGCCGAACACGCCGAGCTGCCCCTCGAACGTCTCAAGCCCGACCACCGGCTTGCCAGCCGCCTTCGCCGCCGCGCCCAGCACCTTCTCGGGGCCGTTGGCGGGGTCGTAGCCCAGCTTCTGGATCGGCAGCAGCGACAGGGTGACCGCCGCGAACCACGGGCGCATCCGGTCATATGCCGCCGCGGGCACGCCGCCGTCGTTCATCGCCCTGGCGAAGGCGCCGCGATAGTTCGGCGGCAGTCGCTGGGTCAGCGGCGTGCCGGCGGGATCGAAGGCGGTGGCCGCCACCACCTTCTGCTGCGTCGCCGCGTCGGGCTCCACCATCTCCAGCACCAGCGTCTGTGACTGGTCGAACGCCGTCTTCACCGCTTCGTCGAACCACGACAGTCCCGGCTTCAGGACGTGCACCGTGCCGAAGAGATAGATGGTCGTGTCGCGATCCTTCACCACCCACAACGCCGGATCGGCATCCTGTGCGGTGGCGGGGGCGGGGGCCTGTTGCGCGCAGGCCGGCAGGGCGAGCAACAGGGCGAGCGCGGTGGCGGCGATCTTCATGCCTGCTCCATGACGAGCCGCGCGTGCGAAGGGAAGGGGCGACGGCTTTGTTGATTCCGCGCCGCCCATGCGCCACAGACCGCGACCGTGACCGACATCAGCGCTCCCCGCCCGCTCAGCTTTCAGGCGATGATCCTGCGGCTCCACCAATATTGGTCGGAGCGCGGCTGTGCGATCCTTCAGCCCTATGACATGGAAATGGGGGCGGGCACGTTCCACCCCGCCACCACGCTGCGCGCGCTGGGGCCGGACACGTGGAACGCCGCCTACGTCCAGCCGTGCCGCCGCCCCACCGACGGCCGCTATGGCGAGAACCCCAACCGGCTCCAGCATTATTACCAATATCAGGTGATCCTGAAGCCCAGCCCGCCCGATCTGCAGGAATTGTACCTCGGCAGCCTCGCGGCGATCGGCGTCGATACCGGGCTGCACGACATCCGCTTCGTCGAGGACGATTGGGAAAGCCCGACGCTGGGTGCGTGGGGGCTCGGCTGGGAAGTGTGGTGCGACGGGATGGAGGTGACGCAATTCACCTATTTCCAGCAGATGGGCGGTTTCGACATGAAGCCGGTCGCGGGCGAGCTGACCTACGGGCTGGAACGGCTGGCGATGTACATCCAGAACGTCGACAACGTCTACGATCTCGCCTTCAACGACGCGGGCGTATCCTACGGCGACGTGTTCCTCGAAAACGAGCGGCAGATGTCGACGTGGAACTTCGAGGTCGCCGACACCGACGCACTGTTCGACCTGTTCCGCAAATCGGCCGCGGAATGCGAGCGCAGCCTCGCCGCGAAGCTGCCGATCCCCGCCTATGAGCAGGCGATCAAGGCCAGCCATACCTTCAACCTGTTGCAGGCGCGCGGCGTGATCTCGGTGGCCGAGCGGCAGGCGTACATCGGCCGCGTCCGCGATCTCGCGAAGGCCGCCTGCGCGGCATATATGGAAAAGAACGGGTGGGCCGCGTGACCGACTTCCTTCTCGAACTGCGCTCCGAAGAAATTCCGGCGCGGATGCAGGCCAAGGCGCGCGAGGATCTGGCGCGGCTGTTCGCGGCCGAACTGGCGAAGGCGGGGCTGACTGCCGCTTCGGCCGTCACCTATGCCACGCCGCGCCGCCTGACGCTGATCCTGCGCGACCTGCCCGACGCCACGCAGGCGGTGGCGGAGGAAGTGAAGGGACCGCGCGCCGTCGCCCCGCCGCAGGCGCTGGACGGCTTCCTGCGCAAGACCGGGCTGACCCGCGAGCAGCTGGTCGAGCGCGACGGCGTGCTCTACGCCGTCACCGAACGTCCCGGCCGCCAGACCGCGGAGGTGCTGGCCGAGGCGATCCCCGCCGTCATCCGGGCATTCCCCTGGCCCAAGTCGATGCGCTGGGGCGACGCCTCGCGCTCGACCGAGTCGCTGCGCTGGGTGCGCCCGCTGCACGGCATCGTCGCGCTGTTCGGCGAGATGATCGTGCCGACGACGATCGCCGGCGTCGAAAGCGGCGCGGCGACGCTGGGTCACCGCTTCCATCACCCCGGCACGATCACGATCGGATCGGCGGCGGACTACGAAGAGAAGCTGCGCGCCTGCCACGTGATCGTCGACCAGGACGAGCGTGCCGGGATCATCCGCGATCGTGCCGCCGCGCTCGCCGCCGAGGCCGGACTGGTGCTGGTCGAGGACGAAGGACTGGTCGCCGAGAATGCCGGGCTGACCGAATGGCCGGTGCCGCTGCTCGGCCGTTTCGACGCCGACTTCCTTTCGGTCCCGCCCGAAGTGATCCAGCTGACCGCGCGCGTGAATCAGAAATATTTCGTGTGCCGCGATGGGACGGGGAAGCTGGCCAACGCTTTCGTTTGTACCGCTAACATCGTCGCGCACGACGGCGGCGCGAAGATCGTCGAGGGCAACCGGAAGGTGCTCGCCGCGCGGCTGAGCGACGCCCGCTTCTTCTACGACACCGACCTGAAGGTGCCGCTGGAGGAGCAGGCCAAGAAGCTCGACCGGATCGTCTTCCACGAGAAGCTCGGTACCGTCGCGGACAAGGTCGAACGCGTCGCAAAGCTGGCGCGCTGGCTGGTCGAGGAAGGGATTGTCGGCACGCCGGCGCAGGCCGATCAGGCGGAGCGTGCGGCCCGCCTCGCCAAGGCCGATCTGGTCACCGGCATGGTCGGCGAGTTCCCGGAATTGCAGGGGCTGATCGGCGGCTATTACGCCGCCGCGCAGGGCGAGGACGAAGCCGTCGCGAACGCGGTGCGCGATCACTACAAGCCGGTCGGGCAGGGCGACGAGGTGCCCACCGATCCGGTGACGGTGGCGGTGTCGCTGGCGGACAAGCTGGATACAATCTCGACGTTCTTCGCTATTGGTGAGAAGCCGACTGGTTCGAAAGATCCCTTTGCGCTTCGACGGGCCGCGCTGGCGGTCATCAGCCTTGTCGAGCAGTCTCAGCTGCGACTCCCGCTATTTTCTGCGACGTATTGCGCCGTTGAGAATGCGATAAACGGAAAGTGGGCGTTCGATGCTGAAGGCGGCTTCGAGAGCGTGCCAACGTCGATCCTCGACTTCTTCGCCGACCGCCTCAAGGTCCAGCAACGCGAAGCCGGCATCCGCCACGACCTGATCGACGCAGTGTTCGCGCTCGGCGGCGAGGACGATCTCGTCCGCCTGCTCGCCCGCGTTCGTGCACTCCAGTCGTTCGTCGGCACCGAGGATGGCGCGAACCTGCTGGCCGGGTACAAGCGTGCCGCGAACATCCTGAAGAAGGAAGGCGTCGGCGCGCCGGACGGGGGCAATTACGGCGTGGAAACGGGGCGCGGGTTGCACGATGCCGCAGCGTCCACCGTGGCGACGCAGACGAAACCGCTGTCCTACACGCCCGAACCGAGCGAAGCTGCGCTGGTCGCCGCGCTCGACGCCGCAGAACCCGCCGCCACCGATGCGATCGCGCGTGAGGATTTCGGCGCGGCGATGTCCGCCTTGGCATCGCTGCGCGCCCCGATCGACACGTTCTTTGATAGCGTTATCGTAAATGACGCTGACCCGAACAAGCGTGAAGCACGTCTTAACCTACTGGCGCGCGTTCGCGCCGCAGTGCACAATGTTGCGGACTTCTCGAAGATCGAAGGTTGAGAGCAGCACGCCAGTGTCTCAACATTCGCAACATTCGTCATTTTAAACACTGCGAAATCAGGGACCTGGAATCATGACCCAACGTTACGTCTATCGCTTCGGTGGCGGCGTCTCCGACGGGGGCAAGGGTGATCGGAACCTGTTGGGTGGCAAGGGCGCGAACCTCGCCGAAATGGCGTCGATCGACCTGCCGGTGCCGCCCGGCTTCACCATCTCCACCGCGATGTGCACGCGCTATTACGAGGAGGGCGAAAGCTTCCCGGACTCGCTGCGCGCCGAAGTCGCGGAAGGGCTTGCGCATATCGAGGCGGTGACCGGCAAGCGGTTCGGCGACGCCGCCGATCCTTTGCTGGTTTCGGTCCGCTCCGGGGCGCGGGTGTCGATGCCGGGCATGATGGACACCGTCCTGAACCTCGGCCTCAATGACGAAACGGTCGCGGGGCTGGCCGCGGCGAGCGGTGACGAGCGGTTCGCCTGGGACAGCTATCGCCGCTTCGTGCAAATGTATTCGGACGTGGTGCTGGAACTGGATCACGGCGCGTTCGAAGAGGCGCTGGAGATCGCCAAGGAAGATCGCGGCTATACGCTCGATACCGAATTGTCGGCGGCCGACTGGCAGGCGCTGGTCGCCGAGTACAAACAGATCGTCGAGAAGGAATGGGGCAAGCCGTTCCCGCAGGACGTGCACGACCAGTTATGGGGCGCGGTCGGCGCGGTGTTCGGATCGTGGCAGTCGGAGCGCGCCAAGGTCTACCGCCGGCTCAATAACATCTCGGGCGACTGGGGCACCGCGGTCAACGTGCAGGCGATGGTGTTCGGCAACATGGGCGACACCTCCGCCACCGGCGTCGCCTTCACCCGCGATCCCGCCAAGGGCGACCGCGCGTATTACGGCGAGTTCCTGATCAATGCGCAGGGCGAGGACGTCGTCGCCGGCATCCGCACTCCGCAATATCTGACCAAGGCCGCCCGCGAGGAAGCGGGGGCGAAGCCACTGTCGATGGAAGAGGCGCTGCCGGAGGTCTATGTCGAACTGGCGGCGGTGTTCGACCGGCTCGAGACCCATTATCGCGATATGCAGGACATCGAGTTCACCGTCGAGCGCGGCAAGCTGTGGATGCTCCAGACGCGTTCGGGCAAGCGCACCGCGAAGGCGGCGCTGAAGATCGCGGTCGACATGGCGGACGAGGGGCTGATCTCACGCGAGGAGGCGATCACCCGCGTCGACCCGCAAGCGCTCGACCAGTTGCTGCACCCGACGCTGGACCCCGATGCACCGCGCGACGTGCTGACCAAGGGGCTGCCCGCCTCGCCCGGCGCGGCGAGCGGTTTCGTCGTGTTCGACGCCGATGCGGCGGAGCGGGCGGCGGCCGATGGCAAGGCGGTGATCCTGGTCCGCACCGAAACCAGCCCGGAGGACATCCACGGGATGCACGCGGCCAAGGGTATCCTCACCGCGCGGGGCGGGATGACCAGCCACGCGGCGGTGGTGGCGCGCGGCATGGGGCGGCCGTGCGTGTCCGGCGCGGGATCGCTGTCGATCTCGGCGAAGGACAAGGTGATGCGGGTCGCCGGGCGGGAGATTCGCGAGGGTGACATGCTGACCATCGACGGCGCGACCGGCGAGGTGATGGTGGGCGAGGTCGCGACGATCATGCCCGAATTGGCTGGCGATTTCGGGACGTTGATGGCCTGGGCCGACGACGTGCGCAGGTTGAGGGTGCGCGCCAACGCGGAGACGCCCGCGGATTGCCGCGTCGCGCGCGAATTCGGAGCGGAGGGCGTCGGCCTGTGCCGCACCGAGCATATGTTCTTCGACGCCGCCCGCATCACCGCGGTGCGCCAGATGATCCTGGCCGAGGACGAGGGCGGTCGTCGCGCGGCGCTGGCCAAGCTGCTGCCCGAACAGCGCGCCGATTTCACCGCGATCTTCGAGGTGATGGCCGGCCTGCCGGTGACGGTGCGTTTGCTCGATCCGCCGCTGCACGAGTTCCTGCCGCACGAGGAGAATGAGTTCGCCGAAGTCGCCGCCGCAACCGGGATCGCGATCGAGCAGCTGAAGCGCCGGGCGGCGGAACTGCACGAATTCAATCCCATGCTCGGCCATCGCGGATGCCGGCTGGGGGTGACCTATCCCGAGATCTACGAAACGCAGGCGCGTGCGATTTTCGAGGCGGCGATCGACGTCGCGGAAAAATCGGGTGAGGCACCGATCCCGGAGGTGATGATCCCGCTGGTCGGCACCCGGCGTGAGCTGGAGTTGATGAAGGCGGTGGTCGACACCGCGGCGCAGGCGGTTTTCGCCGAGCGCGGGCGGACGATCGAGTATCTGGTCGGCACGATGATCGAATTGCCGCGTGCCGCGCTGCGGGCCGGTGAGATCGCGGAAGCAGGCGAGTTCTTCTCGTTCGGCACCAACGATCTGACGCAGACGACGCTGGGCGTCAGCCGCGACGATGCCAGCCGATTCCTGAGCGCCTATGTCGAAAAGGGCATCTACGCGCGCGATCCGTTCGTCAGCCTGGATGTCGAGGGCGTCGGTGAACTGGTCGAGATCGCCGCCGAGCGTGGGCGCAAGACCCGGCCGGATATCAAGCTGGGCATCTGCGGCGAACATGGCGGCGATCCGGCGTCGATTGCCTTTTGCGAGCGGGTCGGGCTCGATTACGTCTCCGCCTCTCCGTACCGCGTGCCGATTGCGCGACTGGCGGCGGCGCAGGCTGCGCTGCAGGCCCGCTCATGATCCGCTTCCTCGCGACCGCGCTGCTCGGCACCGCGACGTTCGCCGCCACGTCCGCCCACGCGGCGGTGACGATCGGGACGCAAATCGTCGACACGCGATTGACCGGCACCATCAACGATAGCCCCGCGGCGTCGGAGGGTAGCGATGCCGGGTCCCGTGCGGGGACGATCACCGCGGCGGCGCAAGTCGTGACGGGCGTCGGCAGCGGAACGGCGGTGCGTGGCAGTTCCTCCGTGATCGCGACGCTGACCAGCCCCGAACGCGGCCGGGTGACGTTCCGGCGGACGCTCGCGCCGGGCACCGTCGGCGACGGCGCGGCAATCCTGTCCAGCAGTGCCGGGTATCGTTATTTCTTTACCGCCGACGCGCCGACCGCGTTCGACGTCAACTGGGGTGTGGCGGCTTACGGCATCACCTCCAGCGGCGGCGCGCCGTCGCAAGGGCTGTCGCTGGGTCTGCGCGGCGCGTTCGACACGTTGTTGCGGTTCGATGATCTGGGTGACGGGGCAAGCGGCTCGGCGCAATTGCTGCTCGATCCCGGCAGTTACGAATTGCGCATCGACGACACATTTGCGCCGGTCGCCCCCGCCGGTGTCAGAAGCGGCTTGTCGAGCCAGTACAGCTTCGCATTGCGGACCGTGCCGGAACCGGCGACGTGGATGCTGCTGCTGCTCGGCTTCGGGGTAGTCGGCGTTTCACAACGGCGGCGCCGCGCAGCGCTGGCGAACTGACATCACGCCCGCGCCGCCGGTGACGGACGGCGGCGCGGCACGGGTCAGATGAAGCCGCGGTCGCGGGGCTGGCCCGGCGGCAGGCGATCGTCCTCGACATAGCGGTCGTTTCCGAACGGTCGATCGTCATGGATGCGCCGGTCGTCGATCACCGGGCGGGAAGAGGAGGCGAGCCGGTCATTCTCGCGCGTCAGGTCGTCGACACGACGCTCCAGCTCCACCGCCCGCTGGGTGGCGACGTCGCGTTCGCGCTCCAGCTCCGCGACGCGGGTGCCCGATACGCCATGTTCGCGCTCCAGTTCGACCGTGCGCTTCGTCGCGACGTCGTGATCGCGCTCCAGTTCGCTCACGCGTTTGGCCGTGGTGGCATGCGCATCCCGCTCGGCGGCGTAGCGCGTCTTCCACTTGCGCCCTCCCGGATGGCTCGCCAGCCCGAACAGCCAACCGGCGATCAGAGCGACCGCCAGGGCGATATATTGCGTTGTCGTGTTGAACAGCATGACGATCCTCCGGTCGTTTCGCATGTGAACGACGGGACGACGCGGCTGTTCCTACGGCTTGGCATTGATGAACGAGTCGTTGAGCGAACAGGCCGCTGGACCCAGGATGACCACGAACAGCACCGGCAGAATGAACAGGATCAGCGGCACGGTCATGATCGCGGGCAAGCGCGCGGCCTTCTCCTCCGCGCGCATCATCCGCTCGTTCCGGAACTCCGCCGACAGCACGCGCAGGGCGCTGGCGAGCGGCGTGCCGTATTTCTCGGTCTGGATCATCGTCGTCACGACACCGCGTACCGCGTCGAGGTCGACGCGCGTGGCCAGGTTCTCGAAGGCCTGCCGCCGGTCGGTGAGGAACCCCAGTTCGATCGCGGTCAGCGCGAATTCTTCACCCAGTTCCGCATAAGCCTTGCCCAGTTCGCGCGAGACGCGGTGGAAGGCGGCGTCCACCGTCAACCCGGCCTCCGCGCAGATCACCAGCAGATCGAGCGCGTCGGGCAGCCCCTTGCGGATCGCGTCGCTGCGCTTGCTGATCTTGTTCTTCAGAAAAATGTCCGGTGCCTTGTACGCCAGCACGAAGGTACACGCGACCAAGGCATAACGCTTCAGCGCCCCCCATTCGGGAAACGCATCGAGCAGATAGACCCAGATGACCATCAAACCGCCGAACACGATCGGAAGGACGAGCCGGCCAAAGATAACCGCGACGGCCCATTCCTTGTTGCGGATGCCGGCCTGCAGCAACTTGCGCTGTGCATCCTTCAACTGCTCGTCCTGCAGCACCCGTAGCGACGACAGTAGATTGCGGACCCGGTCGGCGGTGTTGCTCTGGTGGACCAGTTTGGTCCGGCGCTTGGCGGTGGACGCGGTGATGCCCGCCTTCAACTGCTCGCGCCGATCGTTGAGCGCACGCACCCGGCGCGTCATCGGATCACGCAGCCCCCGCGTTGCATAGAGGCCAAGAAGCACCGCCACGCCGAAGATCGGCAGGACAATGGCGACGGTGAGGAGGTCGAAACCGAAGATCATGGGCATATCAGATCTCGAAGCTCACCATACGGGACATGATGAAGGCGCCGATCGCCATCCAGACCAGCCCGCCACCGGCGGTGATCATCAGCCGAAGGTCGCTGAAGAATGTCAGCATATATGGTGGATTGATCATGTAGATCAGCCCGAAGACGATAAAGGGCAGCGAACCGATGATATAGGCCGAGGCCTTCGATTCGGACGACATCGCCCGGATCTTCAGCTTCATCTGGCCACGCTGGCGCAAGACGGTGGCAAGGTTCTGGAGTGTTTCGGCCAGATTGCCGCCCGTCTCGCGCTGGATCGATATGGTGATGACGAAGAACTGGAACTCGGGCGTCAACAAGCGGTCGGCGGTCTCCTGAAGCGCGACGTCCATCGTACGCCCGATGCGCATCTTGTCGGACACCGCGCGGAACTCCTCGCCCACCGGACCCGGAACCTCGGCACCAACGACCTGCATCGTCTCGGAAATCGGAAGTCCGGAACGCAGCCCGCGCACCAGCAACTCGATCGCGTCCGGAAACTTCGCGGTGAACGCCGCCAGCCGGCGCTTGATAAGGCGTTTTACCGTGAGATGCGGGATCGCCAGCCCGGACACCACCCCGAGCGGCAAGGCGAGCAGTACGGGCAAGCCCTTGATGAGCAGCAGGAGGAACACGACGGCGACGACACCCGCGGCCCCAAGACCGTATTGGCCGACCGTCCAAGACGTGCCGGACATCGCCAGTCGCTTCTTCAGTTCGACTTCGTTGGGCAGGATACGCATCATAGCCTGATCGGTGCGCGTGTCGCGGCGCCCGGTGATGCGGCGCATCTGCGCCTCGATGGTGTTGCCAAGTACCACGACATGTCGTTCGCGCACCGACGCGAGCCGGCGTGCCGTGGCCTTTTGCGTGGACGGCCCGGCAAAGGCGAGGACGAGCAGTCCCAGCGTCATCGCCGCGGCCATGAACAGCAGGATCATCGGTGACATGGCGGCTCCGGACGAAGAGGCGGGGCGATAGTCATTTCTGCGCCGGCTTCTTGGCCATGAACTCGGTGAAGCGCGCCAGCAGCGATCCGCCCTTCGACCCGGCACCATTCAGCGGCACGGGGTGCTCGCCGGTCGCGGCCAAAAGGCGATCCGCAAGTTCGACCAGCGGCGCGACCGTCTTCGATCCCTTGCCCGCGGCGGTCAGTGGCCTGCCCAGCTTGGCCGCTTGGGTCGCCAGCTTGTGGTCGTAGGATATCACCACGTCCACCTTGCGTTCGATCGACCCCTCGAAGTCTTTTCGCAACACCTCCTGCTGCGCGCCCGGCTGGACACGATTGGCCACTACGCACAGCTGCGCCTGCGGCGCATTGGTGCGCAGCCATGACAGCAACCGGATCGTGTCGCGCGCCGCCGCCAGCGTCAGGTCGGTCACCAACACCACCGCGTTCACCTCGGCCATCAGGTGCGGATGCTGGATCAGCATCGCCCGTGGCAGGTCCATGATGCTGATCTCGAACGTACCGCGCAGCTCTTCCTGAAGCTGGTAATAGGCGCCGCCGTCGGTGACGATCGGATGGCTGATCGGTGCCTCTGCCGACAGGACCGACAATTTGTCGGAGGCGCGGACCAGCGCGCGTTCGAGGAACAGGCCGTCGATCCGGCTGGGATTGTCGATCGCATCGATCAGCCCGCGTCCCGGCTCCAGATCCAGCGCCAGCGCATTGGTGCCGAAATGGACGTCGAGGTCGAGCAACGCGGTCGATCGCTTCCCGACGTCGCTCATCTGCCAGGCGAGCGAGGTGGCGACCGTCGACGCGCCGACGCCGCCGCGGCACCCGATCACCGCCACGGCGGCATGAGGCTGCTCGGCCGCGGTATCGGTGAAGCGGGGCGCGTTGAGCATCGTCTGCGCGGCGGCGAACGCATCGCGGACCGCGCTCGTGCCCAATGGTTTGAGCAGGTAATCGTGGATGCCGCTGGCGAGCAGGTCGCGATACAGGCGCACGTCGTTGACCTGCCCGGCGGCGATCACGATCGTGCCGGGCTCGCATACTTCGGCCAGGCCGTTGATGTCGCCAAGCGGATCGCTGGCTTCGCTGAGATCGACGAACAACAGCTGCGGGCTGGAGCTGACCGCCAGCGTCTGCACTGCTTCGCGCAGGCCGCCCTTGTAGACGTTCTCCTGCGGCCAGCCGAGATCGTCGACGACGGAGCGCATCGTGTCAGCCGAGGCATCGTCGCAGCAGAAGGCGAGAAAGGGGGCGCGGGCGGCGTTGCCGGCGACTTTCCATGGCGCGTTCACGTCAGCGGCCTCCCGTCGTTTCGCTCTTGAGGACTGTGCCGCCGGTACCGGTCGGCACGGCTTTGCGCCACGCGCCGATCGCCTTGGCAGCGGTTGCCGACGCGTTGCGTCCGTCATCGACTTTGCCGCGGAGCAGATCGAGCGGATCCGCCACCATCGCCGCGAGATTGCCGCTGGTCGCGCAGCCGAACGTGTTGCTGGTATGCGCGTCGAAGTTGACCAGAGCGTCGCGTGGGCCGGGCGTCTGGCAGGAAGGCACCGACGCCGTCGCGCGGGTCACGACCACGCGCAGCGTGCCGGGAACCGGCGACGGGGCACCGGCCGGTAACGTCGCGCCGAGCCGCAGGTGATGTTCGCCGGCAATCGTGGCGATGTCGCTGCGGGCGACTGCCTGCGCAGCGGGGTCGTCGATCGCGATAGTCGTGCCGGGGGGGGCGGCTAGCACGTCGAGCCATCCGTGCAATCGCTGTGCCTCTCCGCCCGCCAGCCCATCGGGACCGGCGATCAGGTCGAGCGTATAGTCGGTCTGCGCAATCACCGGCTGGTGTGCGGTTTCAAGTCCACGATATTCTCCGCAGCCGGCCAGCGGCACGGACAGCGCAAGGGCGGTCAACAGAAGCGGACGCATGGTCATGGTGAGCATCCTCAATTCGAAAAGCCGGGAGCCGGCGTCGCGTTGCGGCCCTCCGCGGGTGTCGGGGCAGCGGGAGGCGGGGCGGCCAGCTGCGGCTTCGGACGATCCACGCCTCGCTCACCGCTTTCCAGCTTGCCGAGGAAGACGCGCTCCAGATCGGTCGGTGCCTTGTACCCGTCGGTCGGCAGCTTGATGTCGGCCGGATTGACCGGCCGCACCAGGTATGGGGTGATGACGATAACCAGTTCGGTTTCGTTGCGTTGAAAACCGTTGGAACGGAACAGCGCGCCGAGGATCGGGATATCGCCGACACCGGGCGTTTTGGTGAAGCTGTTGTTATGCGTGTTCTGCATCAGCCCGGCGATCATGAAGCTTTGCCCGGACCCCAGCTCCACTGTCGTTTCGGCACGACGGGTGGTGAGCGCCGGAACCCGCGCGCTGCCGACCGATACGGCGTTGCCATAATCCAGCTGCGACACCTCGGGCTTGACGCGCAGCGATATGCGCCCGTCGGACAGCACGGTCGGGGTGTAGGCGAGGCTGACGCCGAACTGCTTATACTCGATCGAATTGGTGCCGAGCGCCTGCGCGATCGGAATCGGGATTTCGCCGCCGGCCAGAAAGGTGCCGGTTTCGCCCGATAGCGCGGTAAGGTTCGGGCTGGCCAGCGTCGATACCTGACCCAGCGTTTCGCCCAGGTCGAGCGCGTTGATGAAGTCGGTGCCGAGCATCCGCCCGAACAGGCTGAACGTGCCACCGCCGCTGGTCACGCCCGGCAGCGTGAAACTGGTGCCGCCCGTCGGCAGGTTCGGGTCGGACCCGGCGGGTACACTCGTGATCGACCCCTGCCGGCCGAACCCCAGCCCGAGCAGCGGATTGCTGCTGCCGCGGGTCCGTGTGGTGATGTTGTTGCCGATGTTCTTCAGGAACGTCCGGCTGACCTCGGCGAACCTGACCTGCAGGTTCACCTGCAATGGCGTGGCGACGCGGATGCGGTTGATTACGGCGATCTTGAGTGTCGCGTTCTCGGCCGAGGCATCCATGCCGGGGTTGAGCAGGCCGGTGACCAGCCGTTGTGCCTGTTCGGCATCGGCGGGAGCGGCGGCGTTGCCGTTGATGACCGCGATCTGTCCGACCATGGTCACGCGGAAGTCGGTGCCCGGCAACGCGGCCTGAAGCATGCGGTCGATCTGCGTTGCATTTTGCGCCACGCGAACGGTCGCGGAATAGATCACGGCGCCGGCGCGGTTGGTGGCGAAGATCGTCGCTTCGCCATTCGCCTTGCCGAACAGATGAATCTGGCGCGGATTGGCCACATAGACGTCGGCCGTCTCCGCGTTCGACGTCCAGACCTCGTTCACCGATGCCGGGAGCGTGATGAGTTCGCCTTCGCCGACCGACAGCCATTTCTCGACCGCCGGCCTGGTGACGCCGACCGGGGGCATGCCGAGGCGCGCGGGGGCGCGGGGTGCGGCGGACGTGCCGCGACCGGCGGCGCGCGGTGCCGCATCGACCGGGATCGACGGCAGCGCGGCCAGCGCCACGGCCAACGCCGCGCCATGCACCAGTGAAAAATTGGGGCGCATCTCAGTTCTTTCCTGCGACGGAGACTTCGGTGACGGCATTGCCGCGTGTGACGCGAACCCTCGATCCGGACATGACGGACGTTGCCGGGCCGGTGGCGGTGGTGACATTGGCCGGGGCCGGCTGTTGCGATCGCGCCGCCGGGGCCGTGCGACGCTGGAAACGGGACACGTCGGCGCCGACGGCGAAGGTGGTGTTGCCGGTCTGCGGCGTGTTGGCGAGGCGATCGAGCATCGCTTCCTCGGCCTTGGCATCCTTGCCGTCGCCGACGCTGACCGCGCCGGATGCGATCGCCCGGTCGAGCTCGGATGCATTGTCCGCCAGCGAGCGCAGTGACAGCGACAGCGTGCCGATCGTCTGCGCGACCGCGATCTGCTCGGCGATCTTCGGCGTCGCCTCGACCGTGATCGTCGAGAAGGTCTGGACGATCGTGTTGCCCTGATCGTCCTTCTGGTCGGTGGTGCGCTGATCGGTGGCCAGAACGCGCAGGTTGCGCATCACCGTCTCGCTGGCGCGCAACGGCGGTCCGTCGCCCTCGACCGATTGGGTCAGGATCAGGTCGATGTGGTCGCCCGGAAATACGAAGCCGGCCACGCTGGTCTGCGCCGACACCGGCACCGTCACCGCGCGCATCCCTGCGCCCAGGGCGGCGGCCAGGAAGCCACGGTCGCCCGGCTTGACCACCTGACCTTGCGTCAGCGGCTGACCGGCGGTGACCGGCAGGCGCACCACCGTACCGATCAGCTTCGACATGTCGGTCGCCTCACGCAGATAATACGCGTTCTCGACCAGATCCTTTGGCCACGGCTGGAACTTCAGCGCGCTGGCGTCGAGGATCGTGCCGACCGGCAGCGCACGGGTGGCCACGAGGACCTCGGGGCCGTCGATCTTCGCGACCGGCGCAGCCTGCGCCTCGGGGGCGGGCGAGCCGGCCAGCATCGAGCGCGCGGCAAACGCGGTGAGCGCCGCCACGAAGAGCGCCCCGACCAGCATGATGAGCTTGCGACTGTCCATGAGTGACCTTGTCCAGTGGACGCGACCGGCGTCCGATATGACTGCCGTTATTGGGTAAATTGGTTAAGGAGCGGTTCGCGAAGCGCGAGCAGCCCGGCGATCGCGATCGCCACGCCGTACGGCACCTCGATCGGCGCCTCGCTGCGGCGGAGACGACGCTCCGCGAGCATCGTCAACGTCAACGCGCCGCCGATCACCGCCATGGCCAGCAACATGTCCAGCAAGTGAAGCGGGGCGAGCCACAGCGACAGCGCCCCAATCAGCTTGACGTCGCCGCCGCCCATCTGGCCCAGGGCGAACGCGCCGACGAACAGCGCGAACACCATCGCCGCCACCGCCAGTTGGATCGCCATGCCGGGCCACGGATCGAGCCCGATCGCCAGCCACCACAAGGGCGCGAGCAGCGCGATCGCCGCATTCTTGGCATTGGCGATCTCGCGGGTACGCACGTCCTGGATGCCTGCCGACAGCAGCAGCCCGCCCATGACACCCGGCAACAGCCAGCCAAGAATTCCCCACACCATGGTGCTTGGCGGTAGACGAAATGGTTTGAGAAACCGTAACCATGCCCCCGATGCCGACGACCGATCCTGCCGCGAGGCGACGCACCCTGCCTGCCGACGCACGGATCACGTTCGATCCCGCGGCGAGCGACGGCTGGCCGCTGCGTCGCTTCTCCCGGGCAGGCGCCGGCCGTGGTGCCTTGATGTTCCAAGGCGGGCGTGGCGACGTGTTCGAGAAGTATCTCGAGGCGCTTGGCGACTGGCACGATCGCGGCTGGGCGGTGACCGCCTTCGACTGGCGTGGGCAGGGCGGATCGGGGCGGCTTTGCGCGGACCCGCATGTCGGCCACTGTGACGATTTCGCGCCGTGGATCGACGATCTCGCCGGCGTGTGGCGGGCGTGGACCGCCAGGCACGATGGCCCGCACGTGATCGTCGGCCATTCGATGGGCGGCTATCTGGCGCTGCGGGCGTTGCTCGACGGCGTCATCCGCGCCGATGCCGTGGTGCTGGTGGCGCCGATGCTTGGGCTGCGCTCGCCGGTCGGCGCGTGGGTCGGCGGACGCGTGGCGCGAACGATGCGGCGGCATGGCGATCCGGCGCGACCGGCATGGAAGAGTCACGAGCGCCCCGGCAGGCTGGCGCGGCAGGCGTTGCTGACCGCGGATGACGCGCGTTACGCCGACGAGGCGTGGTGGCTGGACGCGAACCCCGTGCTGCGACTCGGCCCGCCAAGCTGGGCGTGGCTGGACGAAGCGTTCGTGGCCACCGCGCGGCTTCGTGCAGACCCCGCGCTGGCGACGCTCACCACGCCGGTGCTGATGCTGGTCGCCGAGGACGACCGACTCGTCGACCCGCGAGCGGCGGCGCAGGTTGCGGGACGGCTGCCCGACGCCACGCTGGTGCAGTTCGGCAAAGGGGCGGCGCACGAATTGCTGCGTGAGGCCGATCCGGTGCGTGGTCGCGCCATGGCGGCGATCGACGATTTCCTGGCACGACACGCGGCATGACATACGACATTGCCATCATCGGCGCGGGGATCGCAGGGGCCAGCCTGGCGGCGGCGATCGGCGACCGGGCGCGGGTGCTGCTGCTGGAGGGAGAAGACCGGCCGGGCTATCACGCGACCGGGCGATCGGCAGCCTTCTGGTCGGAGACCTATGGCGGCCCCGGCGTGCAGCCGCTGACCACGGCGTCCGGCGCGGCGCTGCGTGACGGTGGCTATCTCGATCCGCTCGGGGCGGTGCATATCGGGCGTGCGGCCGACGAGCCGGCGGTCGCGGCGCTGCTGGCGGAGTTCGCGGGGACGCCGGTCGCGCTGGCCGAGGTCGATCCGCGCGCCGCGATCCCCGGACTCCGACCGGACTGGACGCTCGGCGTCAGCGAGCCGACCTGTTCCTACATCGACGTGGCGCGCTTGCACGACGACTATCTGGCCGCGGCGCGACGCGGTGGCGCGGTGGTGGAGAGCCGGGCGCGGCTGGCGGAGGCGACGCGGCAGGCGGGCGGCTGGCGCATCGCGACCGAGGACGGGCGCACTTTCACGGCGGCGACGATCGTCAATGCCGCGGGCGGCTGGGCCGACGAGGTGGCGGGGCGCAGCGGTGTCGCCCGTTCGGGCATCACGCCGTATCGCCGGACGATGGTGCAGCTCCTGACCGATCCGCCCGCACCCGCCGACCTGCCGTTTGTGATCGACGTGCGGGGCGGCTTCTACTTCAAGCCGGAGACAGGCGGGCGGCTGTGGCTTAGCCCCCATGACGAGCATCCCGTCCCGGCGCACGATGTGGCCGCAGAGGAGCTGGACGTGGCGATCGCGATCGACCGGTTGCAGCAGGCGGTCGACTGGCAGGTCGTTCGCGTCGAACGCCGCTGGGCAGGACTAAGGTCGTTCGCGCCGGACCGGCTGCCAGTATACGGCATGGCGGAACCGGGCTTTTTCTGGTTCGCGGGGCAGGGCGGTTTCGGTATCCAGACCGCGCCCGCCGCCGCCGCCCTCGGCGCCGCCCTGCTGCTGGGCGGCGCCGTGCCGACCGGGCTCGACGTGGAGATGTATGCGCCCGGCCGCCTCAACCGGCGCTAGCGAGATTTGGGCCTGGGCACCGCAGGCACCTGACCCAGTCGCGTCATCAAGGTGGGGATGTCGCCGGTGATATAGGTGTCGGTCGGGACACGAACGCTGTTACGTAACGCAGCTCCCAAGGCCGCCATTTTTTCCTGCCGCTCCCGCTCGCTGGCCTGCACGATTCGATCCCATATGTTTACTAGTCCGGAACACCCTGACGGACTGTGATAAAACAACCTTCGGCCGACTGCCATGTTCCGGCGACACGGGCGCGTTTCGTCGCAAGGGGAGGCCGGGTGTCCGACGAATTCGGTCAGCCCGGCGAAACCTTTGGAGTTGGTGATGATTGAGGCAGCATCGTCGACAAAGGCCGGGAGGGCCGCCATGTTCAAGCACCTCATGCCCGTGGCCATAGCATTGTTGCCGCTGGCTGCTGTCGTCGGCGCGGTCTTCGCCACTCACTGAGCCATGATCTCCCCCCCGAAGACGATGCCGTTCCCCCTGCGGTATCGTCACACGGAAAGGCCCGCCCGGAGCGATCCGGGCGGGCCTTTCTTTATTCGGCGCAGGTTGCGTCGGATCGGGGCGTCAGCCCTGTTCGTCTTCCGACTGCGTCTCGGCGGTTGCGCCGGGTTCCGCATTCGGATCGTAATCCTCGGTGAAGCCGCCCTGATCGCGACCTTCCTCGAACACCGCTGCCATGACGTCGACGCCCTGCGTCTGCATCTCGGCTTCTTCCGGCGAGCGGGCGACATTGACCTTGACGGTTACGACCACTTCCGGATGCAGCTGCACGCGCACGTCGTACAGGCCGATCGACTTGATCGGGCGATCCAGCACCACCTGGCTCTTGGTCACCTTATGACCATCGGCCTGCAGCGCCTCGATCAGATCGCGCACCGCGACCGAGCCATACAGCTGGCCGGTGTTCGACGACTGACGGATCAGCGTGATCTGCGCGTCCTTGAACGAACCGGCTTCCTTCTCCGCGTCGGTGCGACGCGAAGCGTTGTCGGACTCGATGCGGGCGCGGTTGGCCTCGAACACCTTGCGGTTGGCCTCATTGGCGCGCAGCGCCTTCTTGTTCGGGAGCAGGTAGTTACGGGCAAAGCCGTCCTTTACCTTCACCACGTCGCCGATGCCGCCGAGCTTCTCGACGCGCTCAAGCAGGATGATATCCATCTGCCCTTCTCCTTACTTCACGACGTAGGGCAGCAGGCCCAGGTGACGCGCGCGCTTGATCGCCTGCGCCAGCTCGCGCTGCTTCTTCGCGCTCACCGAGGTGATGCGCGACGGGACGATCTTGCCACGCTCGGACACGAAGCCCTGCAGCAGCCGGACGTCCTTATAATCGATCCGGGGCGCATCCTTGGCGCTGAACGGGCACGACTTGCGGCGGCGGAAAAACGGACGCGCCATTATGCGGCCTCCTCTTCACGGTCACGACGGGGGCCACGATCACCGCGGTCTCCACGATCGCTACGCTCACCACGGCCACCTTCGCGGTCGCCGCGGCGCTCACGATCGCGCTCCTGCTTGCGCATCATCACGGTCGGGCCGGCTTCATGCTCGTCCACGCGGACGGTCATGTAGCGGATCACGTCCTCGTTGATGCTCGTCTGACGCTCCAGTTCGGCGACGGTGTCGCCGGGCGCGTCGATTTCGAGCATCACGTAATGCGCCTTGCGGTTCTTCGCGATGCGGTAAGCCAGCGAACGCAGACCCCAGGTCTCGGTCTTGACGACCTTGCCGCCGCGTTCCTCGACGATCTTCGTGGCGGTTTCCGCCAGCGTGTCCACCTGCGCCTGTGCCAGATCCTGGCGCGCAAGGAACACATGCTCGTACAGAGCCATGCATGTACCTTCATGTTGGCCGATCGCTGACGTACGCCCCATGCGCAACGCCCCTCCGGCTGTCGTTCCAACGTCAAAGGGCGGCAAGGGTGAACCCCTTCCGCCCGAAGCCCGGCCGCTATGGCGCAGAACGGTTCGCGGCGCAAGCACGGCGTGGCGCGCGCGCGGAAGTTGACAAAGCTCACACCACGTCACGCTCCGGATTGCCCCGTGGCGACCGGGTTCACCTCGTTCCTGAAAATGAGTTGTGCAAACATAGGAAGAACATACCGGAAATCACCGGAATTGGCCAGCGTGGTTGACCGCCACAGGGCGTGCGGCCTAGCAGCGCGGCGAGACAAAGGAGGCCATCATGCGCGCGTTCATCTTTCCGGGTCAGGGCAGCCAGGCGGTAGGTATGGGTGCGGCGCTTGCCGATGCCTCCGCGATCGCACGCGAGGTGTTCGGCGAGGTCGACGAGGCACTGGGGCAGAACCTGCGGCGGCTGATGGCCGAAGGTCCGGCCGACGAACTGGTGCTGACCGAGAATGCGCAGCCCGCGATCATGGCCAATGCGATCGCGACCCTGCGCGTGCTGACCGGCGAGGGGGGCGTGCGGCTGGCGGAGAAGGCCGATTTCGTCGCGGGGCACTCGCTGGGCGAATATAGCGCGCTGTGCGCCGCCGAGGCGCTGGACCTCGGGACCACCGCGCGGCTGCTGAAGACGCGCGGCCGGGCGATGCAGGCGGCGGTGCCGGTCGGCGAAGGCGCGATGGCGGCGTTGCTGGGCGCGGACGTCGACAAGGCGCTGGCGATCGCGGGCGCGGCGGTCGATTCGATCCTGGCGGAGGGTGGAAAGGCGCTGGTCTGCACTGTCGCGAACGACAATGATCCGTCGCAGGTGGTGATCTCAGGTCACCGGCTCGCCGTGGAGCGCGCGATCGCGCTGGCCAAGGAGATGGGCGCCAAGCGTGCGGTGCTGCTGCCGGTGTCCGCGCCGTTCCATTGCGCGTTGATGGAAGATGCGGCGCGGGTGATGGAGGGTGCGCTGGCGGAGGCCGACCTCCGCGCGCCGCTGGTCCCGGTCTTCGCGAACGTCGATGCGGCGGCGGTGGCAGATCCGGGCGCGATCCGGCACTTGCTGGTCGAGCAGGTGACCGGGCGCGTGCGGTGGCGCGAATCGGTGCTGGCGATGGTGGAGGCGGGGGTGACCGAGTTCGTCGAGTTCGGCGGGAAGGTGCTGTCCCCGATGGTCAAGCGCATCGCGCCCGACGTCGAGGCATCGAGCGTGGTGTCGATGGACGACGTGGAAGGCTTGCTGAAGCGCCTGTAGGTCAGGCCGGAGCGGTTTCGAACCGGCGCGACAGGTGCCGGCCGAGCCGGATGAACGGCCGCTCCACCAGAAACACGGACAGACAGACGGCGACCGGCAGCAGCAATAGCGGGAGCGGCGTGCCGACATAGCGCGCCGGCGCGGCCAGGAACAATTGCTGCCACAGGTACAGGCTGTACGAGGCGGCGCCGACGATCTGGAAGGGGCGTGTTTCTAGGATGGTGCGCACCCAGCCGAGCGCGTTGCCGGCGAAGATGATGTAGGTGATCAGGAACGGCAACGCGATCACCGCAAGACCGTCGAACCGCGTCAGTGGCGTCAGCACGAGCATCGCTACCGCCGCCAGCCATGCCGGGGTGGATGCGGCGCGCAGGCACGCCTGTCGCAGCCCGGGGCTGATCGCGTAAAGCGCGCCGGCGGCGATGCAGCCGAACGACGTGAAGTTGCTGTGGAATACGTGCGGTCGCCACGCGATGCCCACGGTGCAGAGGACCAGCGTGCCGATCAGCAGCCATCGCCGGCGGTTGGCAGGCAATACGCCGAACAGCAGCGGCCAGCCGAGATAGAATTGCTCCTCGACCGCCAGCGACCAGGTGTGCGCCACCCACCAGTCGCAATCGAGGAAGCCGAGGTTGCAGGTGAAGGTGGCGGAAGAGGCGAGGCTGCTGCCGGGCAATTCGATCGCACCCTGCACGGCCAGCGCGACGATCACCGCATAATAAAGGAGCAGCGGCGGCAGGATGCGGCACAGACGCCGTGCGTAGAACGCCGCGATGCTGACGTGGCCGCGCGCGCCCTGTTCGCGCAGCATCAGCGAGGTGATGATGAACCCGCTGATGACGAAGAACAATTGCACGCCGATCTGCGCGAGCGGCCCCGACACCCGCTGGAGCAGGTGGAACGGCACGCCGGGCACCGACGGAAAGCGGAAGTTGACGGCGTGCGCGACGACGACGAAACCGGCGGCGACCGCGCGCCAGCCGTCGATGCCGCGATGGCGGCGATGCGGCCCGCCATCCGCATGCGGGATCTCGTTCGCGTCGCGCGCCTGTTCCGGGCCGTTCGCCACCGCGACGCGGGATCGCCAGCCCTGGGTTCCTGTCACACCATCGTCCTGTTTCGTCGTCGCCGCGCAAAGGCTCGCGTCGTTCGCCACGTCCCCCCGGACGACCCCATGGCAGTAGCGGCTGCATGCGGCATGTTCCAGCGGGTCGTGCGGGTCGGGCGGGCCGGGCGCGTCGGTTGAGGACTTGCCGAGCGGCGGCGAGGCGATAAAGCGGCGCTTCATAGCGAAGGATGGAAGATGTTCGACCTTTCAGGGATGACCGCGCTGGTCACCGGCGCCTCCGGGGGGATCGGTTCGGCGATCGCGCGGGGGCTGGCGGCGCAGGGCGCGCGGCTGGCGGTTTCGGGCTCGAATGTCGGCAAACTGGAAGCGTTCCTGTCCGAGTTGGGTGGCGAGGGGCATGTCGCGGTGCCGTGCGACCTGTCGGATGCGGCGGCGGTCGACGCGCTGGTGCCGCAGGCGGTGGCGGCGCTGGGCGGGCGGATCGACGTGCTGGTCAACAATGCCGGTGTGACGCGCGACAATCTGGCCATGCGCATGAAGGACGACGAATGGGATCAGGTGATCCGCGTCAACCTCGAGGCGGCATTCCGGCTGATTCGCGCCGCCGCCAAGCCGATGATGAAGCAACGGTTCGGCCGCGTGATCTCGATCACCTCGGTCGTCGGGCAGACCGGCAATCCGGGGCAGGCCAATTATGCCGCGTCCAAGGCCGGGCTGGTCGGCATGTCCAAGGCGCTGGCGCAGGAACTGGCCAGCCGCAACATCACCGTCAACTGCGTCGCGCCCGGCTTCATCCGCTCGGCGATGACCGACGTGCTGCCCGAGGCGCAGAAGACGCAGCTGACGGCGCGCATCCCGGCGGGCGATCTGGGCACGGGTGAGGATATCGCCGCGGCCGTCGTCTATCTGGCCTCGCGGGAGGCCGGCTACGTCACGGGGCAGACGATCCACGTCAACGGCGGCATGGCGATGGTGTGACCCCGATCGGCGATCCCGGTGAACCGCCGCTTGGTTGGCCGCGCGATCGTGCCACGACCTCGGGATCGTGTGGCAGGAGGGTTCGATGTCGCGACTGATGATCGCCATAACGGGAGCGGGGCCGCTGTTCGCGATACCGGCCTTCGTCATGACCCTGCGGGAGTTTCTGATGCGGCTATCGGACTTCACGGCGGTGGGTTGGTGGCCGGATTTGGCGTCGAGCGGCGTCGCGTGCGCGGCGCTGCTGGTCCTGAACGCCGCGCTGGCACCGCCCGCTGCGCCGGGCGGTGCACGGCCGGTCGTCGCCAACGTCATCCTGACGCCCGTGGCGGCGTGGTTCTGCTACGTCGGTGCGGTCGATGCGGTGGCACTCGTGCTCGCTCTGCCGCTTGTGGCGGTGGTGGCGCTGCTCTTGCCACGAGTGCGCCCGGTGCGGGGTTTTGCCGTATCGCGGTGACGCGTATAGGGCGCGGTCATCGCATTGTCGGCGCGGCCATCGGGCGTTCCGGCGCACGCTTGCCCTTGTCAGGCAGCCAACCCCGTTCTACCTGCGTTCAGCAATTCTTAAATCTACCCCCAAATCGAAAGAGGGAAAGTTATGAGCGAGACCGCCGACCGCGTGAAGAAGATCGTCGTCGAGCATCTCGGCGTCGAAGCCGACAAGGTGACCGAGGACGCCAGCTTCATCGACGATCTGGGTGCGGACAGCCTCGACATCGTTGAGCTGGTGATGGCCTTCGAGGAAGAATTCGGCGTCGAGATCCCTGACGACGCGGCCGAGAAGATCTCGACCGTGAAGGACGCGATCACCTACATCGACGAACACAAGGGCTGATGAGGCCGGGGCGTTCGCGCCCCGCGCTCCTCACGAGCCGATCCGAACGGCTCCCCGTCCTTGCCAAAGGGTGGGGAGCCGTTTCGTTTTGACGACCGTCCGCGCGAGGGAGAGGCGCGGGTCCGGTGAAGAAGGAAAGCCTATGCGTCGCGTCGTCGTCACCGGACTTGGCCTGGTCACCCCGTTGGGTGCGGAAGTGGAAACCGCCTGGGCGAACCTGATCGCCGGGAAATCGGGCGCCGGCCCGATCACGCGTTTCGATGCGTCGGATCAGAAATGCCTGATCGCGTGCGAGGTAAAGCCTGCGGATCATCCGTATGGCTTCGATCCCGACAAGCGCGTCGACCACAAGATCCAGCGGCAGGTCGATCCGTTCATCGTCTACGGCATCGACGCCGCCGGTCAGGCGCTGGAAGATGCCGGCCTGACCGAGATGAGCGAGGCGGAGCGTTTCCGTGCGGGTTGTTCGATCGGGTCGGGCATCGGCGGGCTGCCAGGGATAGAGAGCGAATCGCTCGTTCTCGCGGAAAAGGGGCCGAAGCGGGTCAGCCCGCACTTCGTCCACGGGCGGCTCATCAACCTGATTTCGGGTCAGGTCTCGATCAAATACGGGCTGATGGGGCCGAACCATGCGGTGGTCACCGCGTGTTCGACCGGCGCGCATTCGATCGGCGACGCGGCGCGGATGATCGCGTTGGACGATGCCGACGTGATGCTGGCCGGCGGATCGGAAAGCACGATCTGCCCGATCGGCATCGCCGGCTTCGCCGCGGCGCGCGCGCTGAACACCAGCTTCAACGACCGGCCGGAGCAGGCCAGCCGCCCCTATGATCGTGACCGCGACGGCTTCGTGATGGGCGAGGGCGCGGGCGTCGTCGTGCTGGAGGAATACGAGCGGGCCAAGGCGCGCGGCGCGAAGATCTATTGCGAGGTCGTGGGATACGGCCTGTCCGGCGATGCCTTCCATGTGACCGCGCCCGAGCCGGAGGGATCGGGGGCGTATCGTTCGATGGAGATGGCGCTGCGCAAGTCGGGTCTCGCGCTGTCGGACATCGACTATATCAACGCGCATGGCACCTCCACGATGGCGGACATGATCGAGCTTGGCGCGGTAAAGCGGCTGTTCGGCGACGCGATCGGCGGACTGTCGATGAGCTCGACCAAGTCGGCGATCGGCCATCTGCTCGGCGGGGCCGGTGCGGTGGAGAGCATCTTCTGCATCCTGGCAATGCGCGACCAGATCGTGCCGCCGACTCTCAACCTCGACAATCCGTCCGAGGGTGCCGAAGGCGTCGACCTGGTGCCGCATGTCGCGCGGAAGCGTCAGGTGCGTGCGGTGCTGAACAACAGCTTCGGCTTCGGCGGGACCAATGCCTCGCTGGTGATGAAGGCGGTCTAGGTCATCCCGATGCGCAGGCTCGGCTGTTTCGTGATCGTTGCCGGCCTGCTCCTGCTCGCGGCCGGATTCTGGCTGGGCTACGGCTGGAAGGGCGCGGGGCCGTTGCCGCGCGCCGCCAACGTGGGAATCGCCGAAGGTTCGAGTCTCGCCGCGGCGGCTCGGACCCTGGAAAAAGCGGGTGTAATCGCCTCGGCGGACCGTTTCCGGTTGCAGGCGCGCGTGTTCGGGTCCGGCGCGCCGATCAAGGCCGGCGAATATGCCTTCCCCGGGCACGCGAGCGCGTCGCAGGTGCTCGATATCCTGCAGGGCGGCAAGGCGGTGCAGCGGCTGGTGGTCGTGCCCGAAGGGCTGCCGTCGGTGATGGTGCGTGACGTGCTGCGCAAGGCGGAGACGCTGACCGGCGAGGTCAAGGTGCCTGCGGAAGGATCGGTGCTGCCGGGTGGTTACGCGTTCGAGCGCGGCGAAACGCGCGCCGCGGTGCTGGCGCGGATGCAAGCGGCGATGAAGGATTATCTCGCCACCGCATGGAAGTCGCGCAAGCCCGGCGCGGTGGTGAAGACGCCCGCGCAGGCGATCATCCTGGCGTCGATCGTGGAGAAGGAAACCGGCAAGCCGGCCGAGCGGCGCACGGTGGCGGCGGTTTATGGCAACCGGCTGCGGCTGGGCATGCCGCTGCAGGCCGATCCGACTGTCATCTATCCGCTGACCAAGGGGCGTCCGTTGGGGCGGCGGATTCGCCAGTCGGAGCTGCGCGCGAAGAACGGGTACAATACCTATGCCTCGGCGGGCTTGCCGGTCGGGCCGATCGCCAATCCGGGCAAGCTGTCGATCGACGCGGTGCTTGATCCGGCGGCGTCGAAGGCGCTTTACTTCGTTGCAGACGGCACCGGCGGGCACGTCTTCGCCGCGACGCTCGCCGAACATAACGCCAATGTGAAGAAATGGTACGCCATCCGCCGCGCGCGCGGCGAGATGTAGTTGGGGGCGCGGACGTTCGGCGGTTGTCGGCGGACGTTCGATGCCCGCACGGGTAATGACGGAATTCAGGCGGGACGCGTTCCGACGGCGCAGGACCGAACGGTCTCCCATCGCGGGTCCTTTCGCGTAATCGCATCATGAACGAGGCGGACCATGCGGCTCGCCGCGGCCTCTAAAACACCTTGTGTTCCGTATTTTATATCGTATACGATGCCCATGATCATGGAGGATGATGTGGTTTCTGGTTCGAGCATGTGGACGGGCGTCTACCCTGCGGCAACGACGCAGTTCGCGACGGACGGTTCGGTCGATATCGATGCGACGCAGCGCGGTTTGGTCGCATTGGTCGAGGACGGCGTGGACGGGCTGATCCTGCTCGGCACGTGCGGCGAGAACAACTCGCTGGACGTCGAGGAGAAGCACGCGGTGCTGCGCGCGGGGGTCGAGGCGGTGGGCGGGCGCGTGCCGCTGGTCGTCGGCGTCTCCGAATTTACGACCCGGCGTGCAGCGGCGTTCGCAAGCGAGGTCGAGGCGATCGGCGTCGATGCGCTGATGCTGTTGCCCGCGATGGTCTATGTGCCGACCCCGAACGAACTGGCAACGCACTTTCGCACCGTCGCCGAGGCGACCGGGCTGCCGATCATGCTGTACAACAATCCGCCGGCGTACCGTGTCTCGGTGGATTTCGCGACGCTGGAGTTGCTGGAGCCGGTCAGCAACATCGTCGCGGTGAAGGAAAGCGCGCCCGATCCGCGCCGCTTCACCGACGTCATCAACCGCTTTGGCGATCGGTACATCGTGATGGCCGGGCTGGACGACATCGCGCTGGAGGGCATGATGCTGGGCGCGACGGGCTGGGTATCCGGCCTGACCAGCGCGTTTCCGCAGGAATCGGTGGCGCTGATCGCGGCGGTCGACCGTGGCGACTGGGAAGAAGCGCGGCGCATCTATCGCTGGTTCATGCCGCTGCTGCATCTCGATGCCGAACATGACCTGGTGCAGTCGATCAAGCTGGCGGAGGAGATCATGGGGCGCGGATCGGAGCGCGTGCGCCTGCCGCGTCTTCCCCTGGAGGGTGCACGCCGTGCCGAGGTGATCGCGATGGTCGAGAAATGCGCCGCGACCCGTCCGACGCTGAAGGCGGCTGTCGCAGCCTGATGCGCCACACGTTCTTCTGCATCGATGGCCATACGGCGGGCAATCCGGTCCGTCTGGTGGCCGGCGGGGCGCCGTTGCTACGCGGCGCGAGCATGGCGGAGCGGCGGCAGGACTTTCTGGCGCGGTTCGACTGGATCCGCACCGGATTGTGTTTCGAGCCGCGCGGGCACGACATGATGTCCGGCGGGTTCCTGTACCCGCCATGCGGCGATGCGGATGCGGCGATCCTGTTCATCGAGACGTCGGGTTGCCTGCCGATGTGCGGGCATGGCACGATCGGGATGATCACCTTCGGCCTGGAAAATGGCCTCATCACCCCGCGCGAGCCGGGTCGCCTGCGCGTCGAAGTGCCGGCGGGCGTGATCGAGATCGATTACGTCACCGAAGGCGATCGCGTGCGGTCGGTGAAGATCCGCAACGTGCCCGCCTATCTGGCGACGCGCGGATTGCGGATCGAGGTGCCGGGTCTCGGCCCATTGTCGATCGACGTCGCTTACGGCGGCAATTATTACGCGATCGTCGAGCCACAGGGCGCGTACACCGGGCTGGACGATCTGGGCGCGGCGCGGATCGTCGAGCTGAGCCGTACGATCCGCGCGATGGTGCGCGACATCTACGAACCGGTGCACCCGCTGGAGCCGACGATCCGCGGGGTCAGCCATGTGTTGTGGGCCGACGCACCGAAGGGCGAGGGCGCGGACGGGCGCAACGCGGTATTCTATGGCGAGCGCGCGATCGACCGCAGCCCGTGCGGAACGGGGACGTCGGCGCGGCTGGCGCATCTGCACGCGACTGGTCGGCTGGGCGTTGGCGACCGCTTCGTCCACGAAAGCTATATCGGCAGTCGCTTCATCGGCCGGGTCGAGGCGGAGACGACGATCGGCGAGCAGCCGGCGATCGTGCCGTCGATCGAGGGATCGGCGGTGGCGACCGGGTTCAACACGATCTGGATCGATCGCGCGGACCCGTTCTGGGGCGGGTTCACGGTGGTGTGAGGCGCCGTCGCCGCCCCGGCTGCGACGACGAAGGTTTGAAAACAAGGGAGGGGCTGTTGGCACGAGGATTACTGGGGCCGCTGAAGCCCCTCGACGCGGGGGCGGGCGATCCCGATCGCAAGCTGCGCAAGACGCTTAGCTGGCCGCACCTGATCGCCTTGGGGATCGGCGCGATCGTCGGGACCGGGATCTACACGCTGACCGGCGTCGGTGCGGATCGCGCCGGACCGGCGGTGATCCTGTCGTTCGCGATCGCCGGTGCCGTCTGTGCGTGCGCCGCGCTCGCCTATGCCGAGATGGCGACGCTGATCCCCACGGCAGGCAGCGCCTATACCTATACCTATTCGGTGATCGGCGAGAGCGTCGCCTGGATCGTCGGCTGGAGCCTGATCCTCGAATATTCGCTGGCATGTTCGACGGTGGCGGTCGGCTGGTCCGCATATCTGGTCGGGTGGCTGGAAAGCGTGGGCGTGCACCTGCCTCCGCTGTTGCTGTCGGGGCCACACGGCGGCGGGATCGTCAACCTGCCCGCGGTGCTGGTCGCGCTGGGGATCGCGGGGATGCTGGTCGCGGGCACGAAGGAAAGCGCGACGTTCAACATCGCGCTGGTCGCGATCAAGATGGTCGCGCTGGCGGTGTTCGTCGCCTTCGCGCTGCCGGCGTTCTCGGGCGGCAATTTCGAGCCGTTCATGCCCTATGGCTTCGGCAGTCAGGTGCAGGGCGGCGCGACGCGCGGGGTGATGGCTGCGGCGGCGATCGTGTTCTTCGCCTTCTATGGCTTCGATGCAGTGGCGACGTCGGCGGAGGAGGCGCGCAATCCGGGCCGCGATCTGACGATTGGGATCATCGGATCGATGGCGGCGTGCACGCTGATCTACATGGGCGTGGCGGTGGCGGCGATCGGGGCGGTCAGCTATGTCGAGCTGGGACGCTCGGCGGAACCGTTGGCCTATGTGTTGCGAACGTTGCAGCACCCATCCGCGGCGTGGGCGATCGGGCTGGCGGCGCTGGTGGCGCTGCCTTCGGTGATCCTGGTGATGATGTACGGGCAAAGCCGCATCTTCTTCGTGATGTCGCGTGACGGGCTGTTGCCGCGTGCCTTGAGCCGGGTGTCGGCGCGGACCGGGTCGCCCGCGCTGGTGACGATGGTGACCGGCGTGTTCGTGGCGGCGGTGGCCGGGTTCTTCCGGCTGGACGAGATCGCCGAGCTGGCCAATGCGGGGACGTTGCTGGCGTTCATCGCGGTGGCGGCGTGCATGATGGTGCTGCGCCGCCGCGCGCCGGAGCTGAAGCGCGTGTTCCGTTGTCCCGCGCCGTTCCTCGTCGGCACGCTGGCGATCCTCGGCTGCGTCTATCTGCTGGTCAGCCTGCCCACACATACGCTGGTGCGGTTCGGGCTGTGGAACGTGCTCGGCATCGTCTTCTACCTTGCTTACGGGCGCGCGCGCAGCCTGGTGCGCGCGGCGGCATGACCGCGACGGCGATCGTCGTCGGCAACGGGGTGGTCGGACTGAACGTCGCGATCGCATTGCAGCGGCGCGGCACGCAGGTGACGATCGTCGCACCCGACGCCCCGTGGCGCGGCGCGTCGTGGGGCAATGCGGGGCATATCGCCGTGGAGCAGGTCGAGCCGCTCGCCTCGCTGGCGACGATGCGCAGCGTGCCGGCGCGACTGTTCTGGCGCGGCGGTGCGCTGGCGTTGCCGCCGCGCGCGATCGCGACATGGTTGCCGTTCGTGCTGCGGATGGTGCGCGCCAGCACGCCCGCGCGGTTCCGGCGCGGCAAGGCGGCGCTGCGTGCGGCGCTGGCCACCGCGATCCCGGCGTGGCGTCGTGTGCTGGACGAAGCGGCCGTCGCCGAGCTGTTGCGGGTCGACGGGCATTATGTGGTGTGGGAGACGCCTGGCAGTGCGGCGCGCGGGCAGGCGGCGTGGCTGGCGGCGGATACGGGAACCGCGACGGTGCGCGTGGCGACCGACGCGGAAACGGCGCGATTGGCGACGCTGACCAGGGCGCCGATCGCCGGGGCGGTGCGCTTCGAGGGAAGCGGGCAGATCGTCGATACCGGTGCGCTGGGCGAGGCGCTGGTGCGGCGGTTCGTCGCCATGGGCGGGGTGACGGTGCATGGCCGGGTGCGCGCGATCGCGGACGATGGCGACGCGCGCGTGACGCTGGACGACGGCACGGTGCTGACCGCCGGGGTCGCCGTGGTGGCGGCCGGGGCGGCGTCCGCCGCGCTGGTCGCGGGTGCGGGATTGCGCGCGCCGTTGATCGCGGAACGCGGCTATCATGTCGAGGGCGCGCCGGGGGCATGGCCGGCGGACATGCCGCCGGTGGTGTTCGAGGACCGTTCGATGATCGTCACGCGCTTCGCCGGGCGACTGCGCGCCGCCAGCATCGTCGAGTTCGCGGCGGTGGACACGCCACCCGACCCGCGCAAATGGACGCGATTGCGCGCGCACGTCACGGCGTTGGGGCTGGACCTGCGCGAACCGCTGGCGACATGGATGGGCGCGCGGCCTACGTTGCCCGATTATCTGCCCGCGATCGGGCGACGCGGTGCGCTGGCCTATGCCTTCGGGCACCAGCACCTTGGCCTCACGCTGTCGGCGACCAGCGGGGAGGCGCTGGCGGCGATGTTGCACGGGGAGACACCCGCGTTCGACCTGGCACCGTTCGACCTGACCCGCTTCGACTGAGCGGCAGTTGCGTGCGCCGCAGCATGCGCGCTAAGTCCATGTTTCCGGTATGTCACGGCCGGCGAGGCGCATCTTCATGACCGGCATCATCGTCCGCAATCTTTCCGAACAACTCGTCGACCTGGTTCGCGACCGTATTCTCGCCGGACAGGTCGAGCCGGACCGCGCGATCCGCCAGGACGCGCTGGCCGCCGAACTGGGGGTCAGCAAGATCCCGTTACGCGAAGCGCTGACCCGGCTGGAGCAGGAAGGGCTGGTCCGCTCACGCGCGAACCGCGGCTATTTCGTGCGCGAACTGACGATCGCCGAGGCCGAGGAGGTCTACGCCTTGCGGCTGAAACTGGAGCCGCAGGTCGCCGCATTGGCAGCGGAGCGCGCGACCGACGAGGAACGCGTGCTGGCGCGGCGGACGCTGGAGCAGCTCGACGAAGTGACGCACGCGCATGGCGACGGGGTCGGTGCGTTCAACCGTGCCTTCCACCTTGCGCTGCTGCGCCCGTCACGCCAGCCGATCACCACGACGATGCTGGAACGCCTGCACGTGCTGGGTGAGCGATATGTGCGCAAGCATTTGGAGCCGCTGGGCCGCGACCAGCGGGCCAACGATGAGCATGCGCAATTGCTCGATCGGTGGCTCGCCAAGGATCTGGTCGCCGTGGCCGAGCGCATGCATGCGCATATCGAGCAGACCGTGCTCGACCTGCGGCGTGAGTTCGAGACGCTGGAGCAGGCAGGGGAGCACTTCGCATTGTGATCGAACCGCCGCTGCGTCTCCGCACGGACGGTGGTGTGACATGCATCCGGTCGGCAGCTCGATGTCGCGATCGATCACACCGCCTGATCCCGCAACAACAAAAATGCAAAAGTATCGTATAATATATTTGATGTACAGATCGATGTGTGTAATCTTCTCTTAACGATTCCAAGGGGGAAGACATGGCACGCACGAGTATTTTGCTGACGTCGGTAGCGATGGCGGCGGTGGTGATCGGCATTGCGCTCCCTGCTGCGGCACAGGTTACGCCCGATACTCAGGCCGCCCCAGCGACCGCCGACGGAGAGGGCGAGGCGATCACCGTCACTGGCACGCGGCTGGCGCAGCCCGGCGTCATGAGCAACAGCCCGATCACCACCGTCGACGCCGGCGAGATCCGCCTGCAGGGCGCGACCAACATCGAGAGCGTGCTCAACCGGCTGCCGCAGATCACGCCGGACTCCAACGAGAACGTCTCGAACGGGTCCGATGGCACCGCGAAGGTCAACTTGCGCAACCTTGGCAACAACCGCAACCTCGTGCTGGTCAACGGCCAGCGGCTGCTGCCGATTCAGGCGACCGACCTGAACTTCATCCCGTCGTTCATGATCCAGCGGGTCGACGTGGTCACTGGCGGTGCCTCTGCGGTGTATGGATCGGACGCCGTGTCGGGCGTCATCAATTTCGTGCTGCGCGACAATCTGAACGGTGTGAAGGCCGACGTGCAATACGGATTTTCCGCGCATCACAACGACAATGCGGGGTATCGCGGGCGGATCGGCGCGGCGAACTTCGACAATGCGCCGCGCTCACCGGTCGACGGGCAGCGTTTCGATGCCAACATCGCGCTGGGCGCGAACTTCGCCGAGGATCGCGGCAACGTGACCGCCTATTTCGGCTATCGCGACGTCAAGCCGATCCTGCAATACAATCGCGACGTCTCGGCCTGCGCGCTCGATCCGGTGTTCACCGGAACGCCGCCGGTGGCGACGTCGCTGACGTGCGGCGGTTCATCGAACAATCAATACGGACGCTTCGTGCCGCTGCGCCCCGGTATTGCAGCTGATGGCTACAACAACACCATCGATGGCAACAAGACGTGGGTGCAGTACGACAACAGTTTCCGGTATAATTATGCGCCGCTTAGTTACTTCCAACGGAACGATACGCGTTATACAGCGGGTGCGTTCGCGAAGTACGAGGTGACGCCCGCCGTCGAGATTTACGGCAGTTTCATGTTCATGGATGACCGCACCAATTCGCAGGTCGCACCATCGGCGTTGTTCCAGGGGTATAATTACGGCATCAACTGCAACAACCCGTTGATGAGCGCGCAGCAGGCGGCGTTGCTGTGCGGTGCGGATGCCGCCGGGACCAGCGCGACGCAGGACGTCTATATCGGTTACCGGCCCGTCGCCGCGCCGGCGCGGCCGCGCCGCGACGACCTGCGTCACACCGACTATCGCGTCACCGGCGGCCTTCGCGGCGAGATCGCCAAGGGTATCCGCTACGATGTCAACGCATTGTTCTCGACCGTGATCTTCAACGAAACATATCAGAACGACATCGATCCCGCGCGCGCCAACCGTGCGCTAAAGGTCGATCTGGTCGGCGGCGTGCCGACATGCCGTTCGGTCATCGACGGCTCCGATCCGAACTGCATTCCGCTCAACGTCTTCCAGTTCGGCGGACCCAGCGCGGCGGCGCTGAACTACGTCTATGCGCCGACCAGCACCGAGGGACTGGACAAGGAGACGGTGCTTTCGGGCACGATCAACTTCGACGGTGGCGAATACGGCGTGAAGCTGCCGTGGGCGGACACCGGGATCGCGGCGGTGGTCGGCATCGAACATCGCCGCGAAAGCCTGGAGTTCCGTGCCGACGCGCTGGCGCAGGCGAAGGGCACGAAGGAAAGCTCCGGCGCGTTCAACGTGACCGAAGGCTTCACCGAGATCCGCGTGCCGATCGTGGAGAACCGTCCGTTCTTCGAGGAACTGTCGCTGACTGGCGGTTACCGTTTCTCCAAGTACAGCATCAGCGGCAAGGGCATCTCCACCTACAAGGGTGAAGTCGCCTGGGCACCGTCGCGCGATCTGCGGTTGCGCGGCGGATACAATCGCGCGATCCGCGCGCCCAACATCTCCGAATTGTTCCAGCCGCAATTCGTCGGCAACGTGGCCTCGCAGGATCCGTGTTCCGGAAAGGCGCCGAAGGCGAGCCTGACGCAATGCCAGCTGACCGGCGTAACTGCAGCGCAATATGGCAACATCATCGAATGCCCGAGCGAAGTATGCAGCGGCTTCTTCGGCGGCAATCAGGCACTGCGACCGGAAGAGGCGGATACCTATACCGCCGGCATGGTGCTGACCCCGACATTCGTAAAGGGGCTGACATTGTCGGTCGATTACTTCAACATCAAGGTGAAGAACTATATCGGCGTTATCGCCGTGCCGCTGACGATCAGTCAGTGCATCGCGACCGGTGATCCGTTCTTCTGCGCATTGTTCAACCGCAATCCGCGCAACGGCGTATTGTTCGGCGGCGATAACAATACCGCCGGCTACGTCACCTCGACCACGCAGAACACCGGATCGCTGGCGACCAGCGGTATCGACATCGGCTTCGCTTATGCGATGAACACCGCGATCGGCGGCTTCGACGTCAACATGCAGGGCACGTGGCTGAACGATCTGACCACCGAGCCGCTGCCGGGCCTCGGATCGTACGATTGCAAGGGCCTGTTCGGCGGCACGTGCGGCCAGCCGAGCCCCGAGTGGCGACATCAGGCGCGCTTCACCTGGAGCTCCCCGGATGACAAGGGGTCGATCTCGCTCAACTGGCGCTACATCGGCCCGACCGCGCTGTCGTTCAACACGAGCAACGCGTCGCTCAAGGATACACCGTATGCCGTCAATTCACGCCTGCCGGCGGCGAATTACTTCGATCTGGCGGCCAGCGCCACGGTGATGAAGGAATTGACGCTGCGCGTCGGCGTCAACAACCTGCTCGACCGCGATCCGCCCGCACTCGCACAAGGCGTGCTGTCGTCGTTCGGCAATGGCAATACCTATCCCGGCGTGTACGATGTCGCGGGCCGAACCTTCTTCGTCGGCCTCTCCGCCGAATTCTGAGCAGGGTTCGCGACTGGGCGGCCGGCGTCAGCGTCGGCCGCCGACCGGGGGAGAAGAGAATGTCACGTCGCACCGCGTTCGCCATGCTGGTGTCCACCCTTGCCATGGCGAGCGCGACTGCGCAGGCGCTAACGCCCGCCGTCGCCACCACGCCGTCGGAATGGGAGCGCCCCGAGGTGATCCGCATCGGTGCCGAGCCGATGCATGCGACGTTCGACGGTTTCGAGACCGCCGCCGCTGCGTTGCGCGCCGAGCCGCGGCGTTCGCGTTATCACCTGTCGCTGGACGGCCGATGGCAATTCCGGCGGTCGCCGACGCCCGAAACGCGCCCCATCGGGTTCGAAAAGCCTGACTTCGACGTGAGCGGCTGGAGCACGATGGCGGTGCCCGGCATTCTTCAGGCGGAGGGGCAGGGCACGCCGGTGTTCGTCGGCAGCGGTTATCCGTTTCCGAAAAACCAGCCATGGATCGATCACAAGCTGAACGAAGTGGGATCGTACCGGCGCGAGGTGCTGGTGCCGGCGCATTTCACCGGACGTCGCCTGTTGCTGACGGTCGGCGCGGCGGGCGCGGCTTATTACCTGTGGGTCAACGGGCAGCGGATCGGCTATTCCGAGGACAGCAAGCTGCCCGCCGAGTTCGACGTCACGGCGGCGATGCGTCCGGGACGCAACATCGTGGCGATCGAGCTATATCGTTATGCCGACGGCAGCTATCTGGAAGATCAGGATTTCTGGCGTGTCAACGGGATCGAGCGCAGCGTCACGCTCTATGCCGCACCAGCCACGCACCTGCGCGACGTGGATGTGCGCGCCGGGCTGGCGAACGAATATCGCGACGGCACGCTGGCCCTGAATGTCGCGGTGGCCGGCGGGGACGCAGGCGTGCGGGTGCGGGCGCGTGTGATGGATGGTAAGCGTACGCTGCTGGAGCGGGACGGCGTGCCGGACGCGGGTCGCACCGCGCGGCTGACCGGGACGATCCCTGTGGTGCGGGCGTGGAGCGCGGAGACGCCCGAACTCTATACGTTGCTGGTCGAATTGCTCGACGCCAGGGGCCGCGTGGTGGAGGCGACCGCGCGGCGGATCGGCTTCCGCACCGTCGCGATCGACGGCGGGGAGGTGCGGGTCAATGGCCGCCGCATCATGATCCGCGGCGTCAACCGTCACGAACACGATCCGCGCACGTTCCGCATCGTCTCCGAAGCAACGCTGCGCCGCGACCTGGAGTTGATGAAGGCGGCCAACGTCAATGCGGTGCGCGCCTCGCATTATCCCAACGATCCGCGGCTGTACGACCTTGCCGATCAAGTCGGCCTGTACGTCATGGACGAGGCCAATATCGAGAGCCACGGCTATCTTAGCGACGCGCAGCAGAACGGCGATCCGCAGGGCACGTTGCTCGGTTACAAGCCGGCGTGGAAGGCCGCGCATCTCGACCGGGTGGAGCGGATGGTGGAGCGCGACAAGAACCATCCGTCGATCATCTTCTGGTCGCTGGGCAACGAAACCGGCATCGGCAGCAGCTTCGAAGCGGCGGCGAAGTGGGTGAAGGCGCGCGACAATACGCGACTGGTGAGTTTTCTGGGGCATAGCATGAGCGGGTGGCGGCACCCCACCAATGCCTATGTCGATATCTTCGCGCCGATGTATGACGACGTGGAAAAGATGGTCGATTATGCGGTGCGGCCCGAATTCACCCAGCCGTTGATCCTGTGCGAATATGCGCATGCGATGGGCAACAGCCTCGGCAACTTCCAGGATTATTGGGACGTCATCCACGCGCACCCCAAATTGCAGGGCGGGTTCGTCTGGGACTGGGTGGACCAGACGGTGATCCGCAAGGATGAACAAGGCCGTGAATATTGGGCACAAGGGCGCGATTTCGTGCCGGACGGCGACGACGGCCCGGTCGGCGACGGGGTGATCCGGTCCGACCGGACGCCCGATCCGGAGTATTACGAGCTGGCCAAGGTGTATGCGCCGATCGCATTCGTGCGCGACGGCAACGGCTATGCGGTGCTGAACCGCCACGACCATATCGATTTGTCGCGCTTCACGCTGGATTATGCGGTGATGGAAGACGGGCGAGAGGTGGCGCACGGCGCGGTCACGGTGCCGCAGGTCGCGCCCGGTGCGCGCGCGCCGTTGTCCTTCGCAGTGCCGGTGGCGCGTGATGCGGCGGCGGAGCGGATGCTGGTGCTGCGCGCGCATGCGACGAAAGGTGCGATCCCGCTGGTCGCGGCGGGGCATGTCGTCGCATGGGAGCAATTCGCCCTGTCGCCACCGCGCGCGCTGGCCGACGCGACAGGCGGCGTCGCGCCGGTCGATAGCGGCGACGCGTGGCGGCTGACCGCGCGCGATGCGGTGCTGGAGATCGACAAGGCGAGCGGGCTGGTGCGTCGCTATGCACGTGGCGGCGCGACCTTGCTGACTGGTGGCGCGCCCGATTTCTGGCGCGCGCCGACCGATAACGATGTCGGCACCGGCGTGACCAAGACCCACCGGATGTGGGAGCAGTTCAGCAACAGCCGGCGGCTCGACGCGCTGGCGGTGGAGGGTAACGCGATCGTCGTCCGCCATGACATGGGCGTGGGATCGGTGAAGGTGGTGACGCGCTGGACGATGGACGCCAGCGGAAGAGCGCGGGCGGCGGTGCACTTTCAGCCGATCCGCGACGACCTGCCCGATCCGCCGCGGATCGGCGTGCAGTTCCGGATGCCCGCTACGCTTGACCGCATCCGCTGGTATGGGCGCGGGCCGTGGGAGAATTACGCCGATCGCAAGACCGCGGCGCTGATCGGCGAATGGCAGGGCAAGCTGGCGGATCAATATCACGGCTATGCGCGCCCGCAGGAATCGGGGAGCAAGCAGGATGTCCGCTGGATCGACGTGACGCGCGGTGACGGGGCCGGGGTGCGCGTCGCCGGAGACCGGCCGCTGGCGGTCAACGCGCTGCCATTCGCTTATGCCGATCTGATGGAGAAGCCGCGTGCGCGCAGCAGCGATATCCGCGCGCATGGTGCGGGAACGTTGCTGATCGATGCCGCGCAAAGCGGGGTTGGCGGGGATACGGGGTGGAGCACGGATGGACGACCGCATATGAAATATCGCGTGCCGCTGGCCCCGCTCGACTGGACCTTCACGCTGGATGCGGCGCGATGAGGCGGGCGTTGCTGGCGCTCGCGCTGCTCGCCGCACCGGCGCTGGCGGAGACCGACCCGCGCGTGGCCCGCTCGATCGCGTTGCGCGAGGAGTGGCAGTGGTTGACGCGCGACATCGCCTTTCCCGCGACATGGGATGCGGACGGCCGGCATGTCCATTATCGCAAGACCGTGGCGGGTGGTTTCGCTTTCGTCGACGTGGATGTCGCGACGCGCGCGAAGGCGGCGGCGTTCGACGCCGCGGCGCTGGCACGCGGGCTGGGGGCGGCGCTGGCCAAGCCGGTCGATGCCTTGCGGTTGCCGTTCGAGGAGTTCGCGTTCGAGGACGGACGCCGCGCGATCGGCTTCGCGATCGAGTATCAGGCGTGGCGCTGTACGCTGACCGACTATGCCTGCGTCAGGGCCGACGAACCGCACAGGCGCCCGCGCGGGTTCGGGGTGGTGCGCGACCTGAAGGTGCCGGCGCTCAACACGCCGCATCGTTCCCCGGACGGGGCATGGGAGGCGTTGGTGATCGACGACAATCTCGTCGTGCGGCGTGCCGATGGCGGCGCGGAGGCGTGGCGCAGCCAGGACGGCAGCCCCGGCGACTTCTACGATCCGGAGACGATCGCCTGGTCGCCCGATGGCAGGCATGTCGCGCTGTATCGGGTCCGGCCGGGCTATCGCCGCATCGTGACGCGCGTGGTGTCGTCACCGCCGGGGCAGGTGCAGCCGGTGCTGGCCGAGCAACTCTATCCCAAGCCCGGCGACGCGATCGACCAGGAGCGACCGGTGCTGTTCGAGGCGGCGAACGGGCGGCGGACGGAGGTGGACGACGCCTTGTTCCCGAACCCGTGGCAGCTCGGCGAGATCACGTGGCGCAAGGACGGGCGCAGCTTCGCGTTCGATTACATGCGACGCGGGTTCCAGCAGACGAAGGTGGTGGCGGTGGATGCCGCGACCGGCGCGGCGCATGCTGCGGTAGCCGAGCAGACGGGAACGTTCGTGTACGGCGATCGCCGCTTCGCGCACGATGTCGGCGGCGCGGGACGCGAACTGATCTGGGCGTCGGAGCGCGACGGGTGGCGGCACCTGTATCTGGTCGACGCCGCGTCCGGGCGGGTGAAGCGGCAGATTACGCGCGGCAAGTGGGTGGTGCGCGATATCGCACGCGTCGACGACGATAAGCGGCGCATCTGGTTCTCTGCCAGCGGCATGACGGCGGGCGAGGACCCGTACCACAAACACTGGTTCCGGGTGGACTTCGACGGCCGCAATCTTACCCGGTTGACCCGCGGCGACGAAACGCACGAGGCGCGCTTCTCGCCCGACGGCACATTGTTCGTCGACGTGCATTCGCGCACCGACGTACCCGAGGTGGCGGAATTGCGCGATGCGATCACCGGCGCGGTGATCGACACGCTGGAGCGTGGCGACGTGCGCGCGCTGACTGCCGCCGGTTATCGCCCGCCCGCGCCGTTCGTCGCCAAAGGCCGCGACGGCGCGACCGACATCTACGGGCTGGTGGTGCGCCCGCGCGACTATGACCCGGCGAAGCGCTATGCGGTGATCGAGAACATCTACGCCGGCCCGCACGACAGCTTCGTACCCAAGGGATATTGGCCGTTCGGCGGCTTTTCGGGTGGCGACAAGGCGATGGGGATGCAGCAGATCGCCGATCTGGGTTTCATCGTCGTGATGATCGACGGAATGGGCACGGCGAACCGATCCAAGGCATTTCATGACGTCGCGTGGAAGAACCTGGCCGACAGCGGCTTTCCCGATCGCATCGCGTGGCTGCGCGCGCTGGCGGCGAAGGATGCCGCGGTCGATCTGTCGCGGGTCGGTATCTATGGCGGGTCGGCGGGCGGGCAAAGCACGCTGAACGCGTTGTTGTTCCACCCGGAGTTCTACAAGGCCGGGGTGGCGTTCGCGGGGTGTTTCGATAACCGCATGGACAAGATCGACTGGAACGAACAATGGCTCGGCTGGCCGGTCGATGCGAGCTACCTTGCCGCATCGGGCGTGATCCATGCGGACAAGTTGCAGGGCAAGCTGTTGCTGGTCGTCGGCGAACAGGATTCGAACGTCGACCCGGCCTCGACGATGCAGGTCGTCGATGCGCTGGTCCGCGCCGACAAGGATTTCGAACTGCTGGTGGTGCCGAACGGCGAGCATTCGGCAGGTCGCTCAAGCGAGCCGGTCGCTTACGGGCAGCGCCGCGAATACGATTTCTTCCTGCGGACGCTCGGCGGGCCACGCTAGAGCGTCTTCCGACCAGGTTGAACCACCGTCATCGCTCTGCGGGCGACCGCATGCGCGGCGGGGCGCTTTCGATCCGGGGCAGCGTTGCTTGTCGGTCACGATGCTGCGGTATCGCTCCCTCCTCGCGCCTCGCCCCAGCCCGAAATCGCCGCCGTGCCGATGATCCAACCTGGTCGGAAAGCGCTCCAGTACCGTCGTCGCGAGCATGGCGCGGCGATCCGGGTCAGGTTGCCCCGTCCCGGATTACCGCGCCACGCTCGCAGATGCGGCGGTCAGCGTGGAGTGAGCGTCACCACCGTCGGCGTTGCGGCTAGCGGAAGCGTCGTGAAGCCGCGCTCCGTCCTGCCATGGTCGACGACATAGGCCGCCCCGCCCGCTGGTGCCTCGACCGACAGATGGGCGGTCGGCGTCGTCGCGGTTGCCGCATCCAGCGTCAGTTCGATGCGCCGCGTCGACGGCACCCAGCGTGCGCTGGCGATCGTGCCCGCGGCGAGCGTGATCCACTGCCCGGCCGGGGCGACGAACAACCGGGTGCGTGCGCCGTCGTGCGGAACGACCGCAACCGTTTCGCCCTCCTCCCTGACGGTGCCGCCGAAACCAAGCCAGCCGAAGGTGGCGTCGCGCACAAGATACGTCGCGGCGGCGTAGGCGTGACCGAAATAGCCCATGCCATAGTCGCCGCTGTACGCATCCCAGCGCATCATGTCGGGTTCGGAGTGGAAGGCGGCCGAGGCGAAGCCGTCGCGGTCGACGTTGGTGATGCCACCCATGAAACCGCCATAGGCGACGCGCAGCAGGTGGAGGTCGGCGGGATTGCGACGAAAGGCATCGAACAGCGGCACCGCGTTGAGCGCCGAGCCATAATGGTGGATCTGACGCTCGATCCGTTGCACCTTGCCGCCGTAGAGGAAGTCCCAATAGCGGCGCGCGTTGCCGTTGAAGCCCCAGTGCGGCACGGTAGGATCGTAGCCGAGGATCACCTCCCGCGTGACCTCCGCCTCACGCGGGTGCCCGAAATGCTGCATCCACGCATAAACTTCGGGCTGGCCGGTCGAATCCCACGCCATCTCGCTGCCGAACGGATAGGCAAGCGTGCGCCAATGGTCGGCGCGCACCTTCATGAGCCGTTCGACCTCTGCGGCTTGCGCGGTCATCCCCTCGCGCTTCAGGTCGGCGAGAACCTCCAGGAAGACCTCACCCTCCATCTGCCCGAACTGCGCGTAATGGGGCGCGTCGCGGACCATCGCGACCGTCGTCCGATAGGCGCGGTCGAGGTAGAAGCGGGCATCGTGGCGGGTGACGAGGCCGGTATGATAGCGCGCCAGCCGGTAGAGCACCCAATGCCCGACCGCGACGTGCGGGTAATTGTAGGAACGGCCAAGGTCGTCGGCCTGCTTGCGGTCCCATGATGCCCATGACGACCAGTCGATGCTCTTGTCGTAATGACCGCGGAACGTCTTGGGATCGTAGTAGAACAGGCTTTTCTTCACCCCGCCTGCCTCGACCTGCAATTTGCCGAGCACGGTTTCGTCCACCATCCGCTCCAGCTTGGCGACTTCGGCCGGGACCGGGTGATCGAGTTGCTTCATCGCGGCTGCAACCCAGGCCCCGGCGCCGCCCTCGTCGCTGAGGCCCGCGATCCATACGCGCTGATCCTGCGTGACGATCCGGTCGGCATCGCGATCGTAGCTGAGGATCGAAGGTCCACGGTGGAATGGATCGCCCTTGTCGTCGAACCATTGCCGTGTCGTGGCGAAACGGCCGAGGTCGGCGGATACCTGCGCCAGTGGTTTCGTGACGAAATAGTGGACGCTCTGCACGCTGCCGTCGGCATAGGTGATCGCCACTCGCGCACGGCCCCAGCCGGTGCCCGTGACGCGCCAGCGGTTCCAGCCCTTTGGCCCTGCCGCCGGAGTCAACGTCAGGGCGTTCGCGGGCGTGACGGTGACGTCCCGGACTGCCTGTGGTGACTGGACGAACAGGTCGCCGGGGCTGTCGGTGGGCACCACATAACCAGGCAGGCCGATCGCCACCGGGCGGCGCTCCGCCTGCAACGTCTGCTCGATGCCGCGGATCGAGGGTGCCGCGACCAGCCGCACGCCGATGCTGCGTCGCTCACCGGGGGCGAGCGTGAAGCCGGTGCCGGGGTTCCACTGCTGTCCGGCGTCCTTCATGGCCGCGCTGGCGACCATCCAGTCGTAGAAGCCCTCGAAGGTCTGCTGGCGTTTCGTGCGGTCGGTGAAGATGTCGCCGGCGGGTGCCTTCCCGGCCTCGTGGAGGATGCGATATTGCTCCAGCGGGGTCCGCCCGTCGGGAAGCACCAGCAAGGCCGGCCCCTTGCCGTTGAGGCGCGTGACCTGAAGATAGCCGGCGTCGTTGCCGATATAGGGGTCGACGAAGCTGCCCTTGGCATGCGCCTGTTCGAGCGTGCGATCGGTGATGATGTTGTCGAACACCATCGGCATCCCCAGCGCGCCGATCTCGACCGGCGTAGTACCGCGATTGACGAGCGTAAAGCGCAGCACCGGCGCCCCGCGCTCACGCAACCACGCACGCTCGACCGTCAGCGGGAACCCGCTGCCCATCGTCGCGGTCATGTCGGCGTTCGCCAGCACGTCGCCACTGGTCGAGAGCGCGCGGACGGGCACACGATGACCGGACGAGGCGAAGTCGCGCCACGCAGCGCCGGGCGCGCGCAGCCGCAGGTGCAGGTCGCCGACCTGCGCATAGCCGTCGCCGGCACGTTCGGTGGCGCGATCGCCCGGCGCGAAGTCGAAATCGGGTTCGCCGACGGGCGAAAGGTGGAGCAGCGTCTGGCTCGCCGAATCGAGCGTGAGTGCCAGCGCGCCGACGACGTGGCGACCCGGCGCCGGAGTCGCGGCATGAAGCAACGCACCGGTACTCATTGCTATTCCAGCAAGATACAAATTCGCCCTGCGCATCGCCCCACCCTTTTACCGTTTGTAGATCGGTTGACTCCGATCCGCACGAAGCTATCGTATACAATATTCCTGGGAGAAAGAAATGCTGCTCGGTCGTCGTACGTTCCTGATGTCGTCTGCGACGGTGCCGATGCTCGCCCTTCCGGCGGCGGCACAGCCCGGATCGGGGCTTCCGACCAAGGCGCGCCCGCTGCCATTATCGGCCGTGCGGTTGCGCCCTTCCGACTTCGCGCGTGCGGTGGAAGTCAATCGTGCTTACCTGTTGCGGCTGTCGCCCGACCGGCTGCTGCACAATTTCCACAAGTTCGCCGGGATGACGCCCAGGGCGGCGGTATATGGCGGATGGGAAAGCGATACGATCGCGGGCCACACGCTGGGCCATTACCTGTCGGCGCTGGCGCTGACCCATGCGCAGACCGGGTGCGCGGAGTGCAAGACGCGCGCGGGCTATATCGTCGCCGAACTGGCGAAGTGTCAGGCGGCGAACGGCGACGGATACGTCGCTGGCTTCACGCGCAAGCGCAAGGACGGCACCGTCGTGGACGGCAAGGAGATCTTTCCGGAGATCATGCGCGGCGACATCCGGTCCGCCGGTTTCGACCTGAACGGCTGCTGGGTGCCCTATTATAACTGGCACAAGCTCTACACCGGGCTGTTCGACGTCATCGACCATATCGGGTCAAACGATCAGGCGATGGCGATCGCGACCGGGCTGGGCGGCTATATCGACAAGGTGTTCGCCGCGCTCACCGACGAGCAGGTGCAGGTGATGCTGGCGTGCGAATACGGCGGGCTGAACGAGAGTTTCGCCGAACTGCATGCGCGCACCGGCGACGCGCGCTGGCTGCGGCTGGCGGAGCGGATCTACGACAAGCGCAATCTCGACCCGCTGACGCAAAAGCGCGACCAGCTGGCGAATTTCCATGCCAATACACAGGTGCCCAAGCTGATCGGGCTGGCGCGGTTGCACGAGATCACCGGCAAGCCCGAGCAGGCGACCGCGGCGCGCTTCTTCTTCGAGCAGGTGACGCGTCACCATAGCTATGTGATCGGCGGCAATGCCGACCGCGAATATTTCAGCGAACCCGACACGATCGCGCAGCACATCACCGAACAGACGTGCGAGCATTGCAACACCTACAACATGCTGAAGCTGACGCGACAGCTGTACGGCTGGCAACCGGACGGCGCATTGTTCGATTATTACGAACGCGCGCACCTGAACCATGTGATGGCGCAGCAGGAGCCGGTGAACGGCGGCTTTACCTATATGACGCCGTTGATGACCGGCACGAAGCGCGACTATTCGGCGCGTGACGGCGAGGAATTCTGGTGCTGCGTCGGCACCGGCATGGAGAGCCATGCCAAACACGGCGAAAGCATCTTCTGGACCGGCGACGACGCGCTGATCGTCAACCTCTACATCCCCGCCGACGCGACGTGGAAGGAACGCGGCGCGACACTGGGGCTGGAGACGGCCTATCCGTTCGCGGGTGAGGCGACGCTGACCTTCGCGACGCTGGGCAAATCGGGCACGTTCCCGGTCGCATTGCGCGTACCCGGCTGGGCGAAGGCCCATGAGGTGTTCGTCAACGGCAAGCCAGCGGACACGACGCAGGCCGGCGGTTATGCGATCGTCACGCGGCGGTGGAAGGCGGGGGACGCGGTGACGATCCGCCTTCCGCTGGACCTCAGGATCGAGGCGACGCCCGGCGATGCGCAGACGATCGCGGTGCTGCGCGGGCCGCTGGTGCTCGCCGCCGATCTCGGCCGCGCGGATGGCGAATGGGACAAGGCCGATCCGGCGATGGTCGGCGACGACCTGCTTGCCGCATTCGCGACGGTTTCCGCCGAAGAAGCGCAATATGCCACCAAGGGGCTGATGCGTCCCGCCGACCTGGCGTTCGTGCCGTTCTATCGCCAGTACGACCGACGCAGTGCGGTGTATTTCAAGCGCTTCACCGATGCGCAGTGGAAGGTGGAGGAGACCGCGTTCCTGGCCGAACAGGCCCGGCAAAAGGATCTGGCCGCACGCTCCGTCGACGTGATGCACCTGGGCGAGATGCAGCCCGAGCGCGATCACGGGCTGACGTCGGAGATTTCCTATCCGCTGGTGTATCGCGGGCGGAATGGGCGCGACGCGCGCACCGGCGGGTTCTTCGAGTTCACGATGGCGGTGAAGCCGGGGCCGTTGATCCTGCAAGCGACCTATTGGGGTGACGAGCGGCAGCGCAGTTTCGACATTCTGGTCGACAATCAACGTGTGGCGACCCAGACGCTCGACGCGGACAAGCCGGGCGCGTTCTTCGACGTGGATTATCCGCTGCCCCTCGCGTTGACGAAGGGCAAGACACGCGTGAAGGTGCGCTTCGTACCGCATGACCGGAACAGCGCCGGGCCGGTGTTCGGCGTGCGGCTGTTCACCGCCAAGCCCGCGACGATGACGTGAGCGATGCCCAGGTTCGCATGACGCTGGCGGAGGTGCGCGACTATGCGTGCGCGACGCTGGCGCGGGTCGGACTGGCGCCAGCGCATGTCGAGGCGGTGGCGGAGACGATCGTCGCGGGTGAGCGCGACGGATGCGGCGCGCACGGGCTGTACCGGTTGCTGGTGGCCGCGCATTCGGTGGCGACAGGCGTGGTCGTACCGGATGCGGTGCCGGTGCTGGAGCGGCGCGCGGCGGGGGTGATGCGCGTCGATGGCAAGGGCGGGTTCGCGCAGCTGTCGTTCGCCACCGGGCGCGACGCACTGGTCGCGGCGGCGCGCACCAACGGCATCGCGGCCCTGGCATTGAACGACGTCGTGCATTTCGCGGCGCTGTGGCCCGAGGTGGAGGCGCTGGTCGAGCGCGGACTGGTCGCGCTGGCCGTCACGCCCAACCACGCCTGGGTCGCGCCGGCCGGGGGCACCCGGCCGGTGTTCGGGACCAACCCGATCGCGTTCGGCTGGCCACGCGCCGGTGCCGCGCCGTTCGTGTTCGACTTCGCGACCAGCGCGGTGGCACGGGGCGAGATCGAGCTGCATCGCCGCGCGGGCACGCCGGTGCCCGCCGACTGGGGCCATGCGCCCGGTGGCGGCGAGACGACCGATGCGGCGCAGGTGCTGGCAGGCGCCATGCGCACGTTCGGCGGGCACAAGGGATCGGCGCTGGCGCTGATGGTCGAACTGCTCGCCGGGCCGCTGATCGGCGACCTGACCAGCGCGGAATCGATCGCGTGGGATGCGGGGCGCAAGGGATCGCCGCTCGGTGGCGAGTTGATCCTGGCGCTCGATCCCACCGGGTTTCTGGGGCCGGCGGCGGCGGAGCATCTGGCGCGCGCCGAACGCGTGTTCGCCGCGATCGAAGGACAGGGCGCGCGGGTGCCGGGTTCGCGCCGTCACGCGCAACGCCCGATCAGCGAGCGGGAGGGCGTGCTGGTGTCGCGCGCGCTGCTCCGCGATATTGACGATGTGACGAAGGAGAAGCCATGACGATCGCGCTCGCACTGACGTTGTTGCTGGCCGCGCCCGCTGCGGCCGCCACCCCCGTGCCGGCTCCGGCGAGCGATGTGGCGTTCCGTCGCCTGTCCGAAAGCGAATATGCGTGGCGCAAGACGCTGAACGGGCCGGATGAGGATGCGCCCGCCAGCCAACGCGCGACGCTGCCCGATGTCGGGCCAGCGGCGCAGGCGGCGATGCTGAAGCGCTGGACCGAGACGATGGCCGCGCTCGACCGGATCGATCCGGCGAAGCTGTCGGCCGGCGCGCGCGACGATTATGTCGTCTATCGCGGGCAGATCGACGCGTTGCTCGCCGAGCAAAGGTTTCGCGAATATGAGAAGCCGCTGAACGCCGACACCAGTTTCTGGATGAACGTCGGCGGCATGGCGCGCGACGATTACCGGGACGAGGCGGCGCTGCGGCGCTACCTGTCGCAATTGTCGAGCCTGCCACGTTATTACGATCAGCAGATCGCCAATATGCGCGCCGGGCTGAAACGCGGTTTCACCCCGCCGAAGGTGACGTTGCAGGGCCGCGATGCCGGCGTGGCCGAGATCGTGCAGGCCGGGGCAGGGGAGGGATCGCCTTTCTACGCACCGTTCAAGACGTTGCCCGCGACGATCCCAGCGGCGAGGCAGGCGGCATTGCGCGCGGAGGCCAGGCGCGTGATCGCCGGCGCGGTGGTGCCCGCGCACCGGACGTTGCAGGCGTTCCTGCGCGACGAATATTTTCCGGGATCGCGGACCGCACTCGCCGCCTACGACCTGCCCGACGGGCATGCATATTATCGGTCGAAGGTTCGCGAGTTCGTCACCCGCGACCTGACGCCCGAGCAGATCCACGACATCGGCGTCCGCGAGGTCGCCAAGATCCGCGCGAGGATGCAGATTGTCATGAAGCAGGTGAAGTGGCAGCGCGACCTGCCGGCGTTCCTGAACTTCCTGCGCACCGATCCGCAATTCTACGCGAAGACACCACAGGAATTGCTGAACCGCGCGGCGTGGATCGCCAAGACCTTCGACGGAAAGGCGGCGACCTATTTCGGGCGCCTGCCGCGGATGCGCTTCGCGATCAAGCCGGTCGCGCCGGATATCGCGCCGTTCTACACCAGCGGGCGCGGCGGTCCGGGGATCTATCTGGTCAACACCTACGACCTGCCGTCGCGTGGCCTCTATTCGCTACCGGCGCTGACGCTGCACGAAAGCGCACCGGGGCACGCGTTCCAGATGCCGTTCGCGATGGAGCTGACCGACCTGCCCGAATATCGCCGCGACGAATATATCTCCGCGTTCGGCGAGGGATGGGCGCTGTATTGCGAGGCGCTGGGCGAGGACATGGGGATGTACGAGACACCCTATGAGACGTTCGGCATGCTGTCGTATCAGATGTGGCGCGCCGCGCGGCTGGTGGTCGATACCGGCGTCCATGCCAAGGGTTGGACTCGCGAGGAGGCGCAGGCCTTCCTGCGCGACAATACCGCATTGTCGACGCACGAGATCACCACCGAGGTCGACCGCTACATCGCGTGGCCGGGGCAGGCGCTGAGCTATTACATGGGCGAGCTGGCGTTCCTGGACGCCAAGGCCAAGGCGCAGAAGGCGCTGGGCGACAAGTTCGACATCCGCGCCTTCCACGATGCGATGCTCAGCCTGGGATCCGTGCCGTTGCCGATGATCGACCAGCGCACCGACCGCTTTATCGCCGACAAGGGCAAGGGGCCGTATCCGTTGCCGTGATCCCGGCGCAAATCGTTCAAATCGTTTTTCTAATTGCTTGAGTTTGCTGGCCGATCCGACCATCCTGCCGCCATAACGATGACCGGGAGAGGCAGGTATGAGGATCGACCGTCGCAGCTGGATGGGCGGCGCCGCGGCGCTGGCGGTCGGAATGGGGGGCGCCCCCGCCGCCACCGCGCAGCGGCAGCGCCGCCGTGCCGCCAGCGACCGCGTCAACGTGGCGGTGATCGGCGCGGGCGGGATGGGCGCGTCGAACATGGACAAGCTCACGTCGCAGAACATCGTCGCGATGACCGACGTCGACATGGCGCACGTCGCCAGGTCGGTCGGCGATCCGAAACGTGCCGCACTGAAGGCCGCGTATGACAAGGCCGCGAAATACGCCGATTACCGTCGCATGTTCGACGCCCGGAAGGATCTGGATGCGGTGGTCATCGCCGCGCCCGACCACCATCATGCGGTGGCGGCAAAGATGGCGATCGAGCGCGGGCTGCACGTCTATGTCCAGAAACCGCTGACCTACACCGTGCGCGAGGGGCGCGTGCTGGCCGAACTGGCGCGCGCCAATCCGAAGCTGGTCACGCAGATGGGCAACCAGGGGCATTCCGGCGACGACGGGCGGCGCGCGGTGGAGATCGTGCGCGGCGGCGCGATCGGGCGCGTGCGGGAGGTGCAGGTGTGGACCAATCGTCCGATCTGGCCGCAGGGTGTGGCGCGTCCGGAAGCGGTGGCGATGCCCGCCTCGCTCGACTGGGATGCGTGGCGCGGGCCGGCGGCGGTCGATTGGGGCTACAACCCGATGTACGCGCACTTCAACTGGCGCGGCTGGGCGCCGTTCGGAACCGGCGCGCTGGGCGACATGGGGGCGCATCTGGTCGACTTTCCGGTTTGGGCGCTGGAGCCGGGGCTGCCGACGCGCGTCGAGACGCGGCACAGCGTGTGGGGCGATCCGAAGAACCCGGCCGACGGCAGCTATCCGCTGGCGACGGTCAGCTATTTCGACTTCGGCAATGCGAAAGGGGGGCCGATCCGCATGACGTGGTACGATGGCGGATTGATGCCCCCGACCCCGCCGGGGATGCCGGCCGGCGCGAAGATGGATCCGGGTGGCGGCGTGCTCTACATCGGCGACCGCGGCATGTTGATGCACGAGACCTACGGCGAAAATCCGGTGCTGATCGGCGACGGCGTCGAGGAACGCGCTGCGGCGATCCCGACATCGCTGCCGCGCATTCAGGGCGGGATGGGCGGCCACGAGATGAACTGGATCCGCGCGATTCGCGGCGAGGAGGCGATCTCCAGCCCGTTCGCCACCGCCGTGCCGCTGACCGAGACGATGCTGCTGGGCGTCGTCGCGCTGCGCGCCGGGCGCGCGATCGACTATGACGGAGCGGCCGGACGGATTACCAACGTCGCGGATGCGAACCGCTATCTGGATCGGGAGTATCGAAAGGGATGGGAGCTATGAAGGGTATCGTGCTGGGCGCCGGGCTGTTGCTGGCGTCGACGGCCGGGGCCGCGCAGGCGCCGCAGGGTGATCCGAAGGCGACCGAGCAATGGTCGCCCGCAGTGCCGGTGGTGACGCCGGGGGCGTTCGTCGGCTGGCCGGCACCCGCCGACGCGATCGTGCTGTTCGACGGCAAGGGGCTGGACAAATGGTCGGCGGTCAAGACCGGCGGTGCGGCGGGCTGGACGGTGGCCGACGGTACGGTGACGGTGAAGAAGGGCACCGGTAATATCCAGACGAAGCAGTCGTTCGGAAATTATCAGTTGCATCTCGAATACCGCATCCCCGCCGCGATCACCGGCGAGGGGCAGGCGCGCGGCAACAGCGGGCTGTTCCTGGCATCCACCGGTCCCGGCGACGACGGGTATGAGCTGCAGATCATGGACAGCTACAACAACCCCACCTACGTCAACGGGCAGCTGGGTGCGGTGTACAAGCAGACACCGCCGCTCGCCAATCCGGCGCGCAAGCCGGGCGAGTGGCAGACCGTCGACGTCCTGTGGACCGCGCCGCAATTCGGCGCTGACGGCGCAGTGACGCGGCCGGCGTTCGTCACCGCGCACGTCAACGGTGTGCTGGTGCAGAACCACACGCAGGTGAAGGGCGGCACGACGTATATCGGACAGCCGCGCTACACCGCGCACGGCCGGGCACCGATCAAGTTGCAGGACCATGGCGATCCCAGCGCGCCGATCAGCTTCCGCAACATCTGGATCCGCGACCTGAAGGACTGATGCGGCCGGGGGCGGGTGGGGCAATGCGCTCGCCCCACCCCCGCGTGTCGGGGCGTCAGCCGCGGACCGCGCGGCTCAACGACGGTGATCCGGCCAATACGAAGCGCCACGGCACGTCGGCCGCGCGGGTGATCCCGATACGCGGCGTGGCCAGGATCGCGGGTTCTTCGGTTCGCCCGGTCAGCACGAACGGCGGCCGGTCCAGCGCCGCGCCGTCCAGCGCCAGATCGATATCCAGCGCCCGGCATAGCCGGCCCGGACCGGCGCACAGCAGCGCGTCCGCCTGCGTCGTCGCGCGTCTGGCCCGCATCCGCTCCAGCCCGTCAGTGGGGGCCAGCGCGCGGATCAGCACCGCCGCGCCCGCGCCGCACGTCAGGTTCAGGCAATGATGCAGGCCATAGATGCGGTAGACGTACGCCGCGCCCGCCGGGCCGAACATCGCGGCATTGCGCACGCCCGGACCCTTGAAGCTGTGCGAGGCGGGATCGCTGGCGTCATAGGCCTCGGTCTCGACGATCGTGCCGCCGATCCCGTCGACCAGCAATTTCGCACCCAGCAGCGCGCGTGCCACCGTGACCACGTCTCGGGCGAAGAAGGAACGGTCCATCCCGTTGATATGGCAACGCGCCGCAGCGGTGTGAACCGCGCAGGATCGACGCGGTCACCGGCGTTGTCGCGGGACGGGGGACGGGTTAGTCGTACGGTCATGTCGAATGTGTCGCGTATCGCCACGATGTGGCTGCTGTTGCTTGCCGCCATTGCCGCCGCTTTCCCTGCCACCGCCGCGCCGCGCGGCCCGGTGTCGGCGGTCGTTCTGGATGCCGCGACCGGGCAGGTGCTGGACGAGGACAATGCCGATCGCGCGCGCGCGCCGGCCTCGCTGGCGAAGCTGATGACGCTGCTGCTGGCGTTCGAGGCGCTGGACGCCGGCACGCTGACGCCGCGGACGATGATCCGCATGACCGCGGCCGGGGAGCGGCAGCAACCGTCGCGGCTGGGACTGCGTCGTGGACGCTCGATCAGGCTCGACGCGGCGCTGCGCGCGGTGGCGGTCATCTCCGCCAACGATGTCGCGGTCGCGCTGGGCGATCATCTGGCCGGCAGCGAGCGGGCCTTCGTGACCCGGATGAACGCGCGTGCGCGGGCGATCGGCATGACCGCGACCCGCTTCGGCAACGCCACGGGACTGTCGCCGAGCGCCGGGCGCACCACCGCGCGCGACATGGCCGTGCTGGCCCGCCATCTGATCCGCGCCGAGGCGAAACATTACCGGCTGTTCGGCACGCGTGCGATCACGTGGGAAGGGCGACGTCGCGAGAACCACAACAAGTTGCTGGGCAAGGTCGAGGGGATGGACGGGTTGAAGACCGGCTATACCGTCGAGGCCGGGTTCAATCTGGCGGCATCGGCGCGGCGCGGGGCGCGGCGGGTGATCGTCGTGGTGATGGGGGCACCATCGGGCGCGGAGCGCGACCTGCTGGTCGCCAATCTGATGGAACTGGGGTTCAGCGAGCCACGCCTGCGCCGCCCGCGCCGCTGACAAGGGCGCGGGCCGTCAGTGTAGCAGTGCGGCGATCCGGTCCAGGAAGGTCGCGATACGATCCGGCTTGGTCACGAAGACGTCGGCACCCGCGGCGAAACAGGCTTCCTGATCGGCGAGACTGTCGAGCACGGTCAGCGCCATGACCGGGATCGACCGCGTCAATTCCGTCCTTTTCAACCCTTCGATCACGTCCAGCCCGCTGATGTTGGGCAGACGGATATCGACGATGATCGCCGCGGGACTCAGTTCCTCCGCGACACGCTGGGCGTTGCGTTCGTCGGCCAGCACATGGGCCTCGTAACCGCCGATCTTCAACCACGATGCGTAGAGCTTTCGATGGCTGGCGGTGTCCTCCACCAGCAGAATGCATTTTCGATGCGCCACCCGTCCTCCCGTCGCTGCGGGCGTGCCTGCCCGTCGACGACGCGACCCGCAAGCCGGAAACTTGCACCCCGGACGCAGATCTCTCGTAACGTGAATCAGTTCGGTTGGACGAAAATCCGTTCCGCTTCCCGCGCCAGCGCGGCCAGGTCGTACAGGTCCGGCAAGCTATCCCGTGCCTCATGGTCAATCACGCACAGTGCGCCGAGCGGGTAACCGCCGCGATCGACCAGCGGAATACCGACGTAGAAGCGGATCGGCGGTGTTTTCGCCACCAGCGGATTGTTCGCGAAACGCGGGTCGCGCAGCGCGTCGGGCACGACCAGCGCTTCGCCGGGACGGTGGATAGCCAACGCACAGAATGACAGCGCGCGCGGCACGTCACCGTCCACGTCGCCGCATTTGGCGATCATCCATTGTCGGGCGCGGTCGATGATCGAGATGGCGCCGATCGGCGTCCGTGCGAGCTCTGCCGCGCGTTCGACGACGCCCTGGAGCCGATCATTCCACCGCTTCGACCGAAAATCGAGACGATCCACCGCATCCTGCCGTGCTGGCTCGTCGGCGACCATCATCGGATCCGGCATGAACATCGAACGTAAGTCCCTTGTTTACCCGACCTTTTGGGCGGCGGGTTCATGGAGTCAAGCGCGTCAGCCGGTAGAAAGTCGTTAATCGGCCGTACAGCAACATATCGCAAGGCATTGGCCATTGTGTGCGATCGCACGCGCCGACGAAAGTACCTCCTCGATCATAAACCAGTAAGGCTTTGGCTTGTAAGGCGGATGGCCCGCGGAGGTTGTGTGCTGCCGACATCCATTTCTACCCGAGTCGCTGCTGCCTTTGGCGCCGTCCTTGCGCTCGGGCTGATGCTGCTTGTCGGCGGCGTGATGATGGGGCAGGCCATCTATTCGCACAACGAAGCAGTCGGACGGCTGACCACGCTGTTGCAGATGGAGGATCGTCAGGATCAGCTCCAGCGTCGCTTGCGACTGGGCGTGGGCGAGGTGACGCGGCTGGCCGAACAGGGGCGGCCGGTGTCGGACGCGCAGTGGCGCAACGTCGCAGTCGCGATCATCGGCTTCCACCGGGGCAACGCCCATGTCGCTCCGGCAGCCGAGATACCGGCGGATATCGAGGCGCTTGGTGCGGTTCGTCGCGAGGCCGAGGCGCGCTTCGCGCTGCTGAGCGTCCAGTTGCTCTACGATGCGCGACATGCCCCCGCCGCGATCGGTGCCAAGATGCCGGCGTTCCTGGCGGCGCTGCGTGATCTGGAATCTTCGCGCTCCGACCTGCGGCGTACGTTGATCGCCCGGATCGACGCGACGCTCAAACAGAACTTTCGGGATCTTTCGAAGGGATTGAGCCGCGTTCTTCTGGGTGCGGTGACGGTGCTGGCGGTGTTGCTGGCGTGCGTGGTGTGGCTACGGCGGCGGTTGATCGCCCCGATCGTCGCACTGGCCGAACGCGTGCGTCAGCTAAGCCGGGGCGAGGATGCCTGGGGGCTGGTGCCGGGCGCGGCGCGTCGCGACGAACTGGGCGATCTGGCGCGTGGCATCGGCGATTACCGCACCGCGGTGGAACAGCGGCGGCTTGCCGAGCGGCGTATCGAATTCCTGGCGCACCACGATGTGCTGACCGGCCTGCCGAACCGCCTGTTGTTCGAGGAACGGCTGGCGCATGAACTGGTGCGTTCACGCCGCACCACCGAGCGCGTGGCGGTGTTCGCGATCGACCTGGACGAGTTCAAGTCGATCAACGACCGGTTCGGCCACGCCGGTGGCGACGAGGCGCTGCGCGCGGCGGCGCAATTGTTGAGCGGCTGCGCACGCGCGAGCGACATGGTGGCGCGATTGGGCGGCGACGAATTCGCCATCATCCAGGTCGGCGGCGAACAGCCCGCAGCGGCGGAGGCCCTGGTCCAGCGCATCATGGCCGCGTGCGAAGCGACGTCGAGCGATACGGTGCCGGTCCAGATGAGCATCGGCGTGGCCCTTTCCGGCGTCGAGCAGGCCGGCGAGGAATTGTACAACCTGGCCGACATGGCGATGTACCGCGCGAAGGCGGAGGGACGGCACACCGCGCGTTTCTTCGACGACCAGTTCAAGGAGGAAGTGCGGCTGCGCTGGCGGCTGTCCCGTGATCTCGAAGGGGCGGCGGAACGCGGCGAACTGTATCTGGTCTATCAACCGATCGCCCATGCCGAAACGCTGGAGGTGGTGGGCCACGAGGCGCTGCTGCGCTGGGCGCATCCCGAACTCGGGGATATCCCGCCCGACCGTTTCATCCCGCTTGCGGAGGCGAGCGGGCGGATCGACGTGATCGGGCTATGGGTCGCCGATCAGGCGATGGCGGCGGCGAGCCGCTGGCCGGACGATATGACGCTGGCGCTGAACCTGTCACCGATCCAGTTCCGCCAACCCGCGCTCGCCCACGAACTGCTGGCACTCGCGCGGCACCACCGCATCACGCCCACGCGACTGGAGTTCGAGGTGACGGAAAGCGCCACGCTGCTCGACAATCGCCGGCAACCGGTGATGACCGTGCTGCGGACGTTGCAGAATCAGGGCGCGCGGATCGTGATGGACGATTTCGGCACCGGCTATTCCTCGCTCGGCAACCTGCGCGATTTCCGCTTCGACAAGCTGAAGGTCGATCGCAGCTTCGTGGCGACCATGCTCCACCATACGCCATCGGCGTCGATCGTGCGGAGCATCGCCGCATTGGGTGCGAGCCTCGATATCCCCATCGTCGCAGAGGGCGTGGAAACTCCGGCGCAGCTGGCGTTGCTGTGCGATTGGGGCATCCCGCAGGTACAGGGCTTCCTGATCGGCCGCCCGAACCGGCAGGCGATCCATTGTGCAGACACCTTCGCCGCGCGACCGGCGCAGCCAGTATCGGCGAAGCGGGTCGCTCAGCTGTAATCGATCGCGTTGCCTGCCGATCTAGGCCGGTTCGTTCCGATCATCGTCGTGCCGAACCCAAAGGGCCGTCGACGATAAGCGACCGTCGCGCCGCCCCCTCGGCGATGGGGCACGACGAAGTGCGCCCGCGCAGCAAAGTCGAAAAAACGCCAGCGACGATTGATACTTGCACACAAACGGCAGGACCAGGACAGGCGGACATAGCGGCGTCCGCCTTCATCGCGGCGGCAGATCGTCGTTTGTACGACCAGCACCCCGATGATGCGTCCGCGGCTGGCGCGGTGCGGTCCGGCGCGCTAATCGACCATCGGCTTGACAGTCGCGCAAGCGCGGTGTTGGTAGCGCTATCAAGTAATGTGTGAAGGGGAGAGGGTGATGGCACAGGAAGTCGGCGCAACGGCGTCGGGCCTGCCGCAGGACTGGCGGTCGGGGCGTTTCATCGGACGGGCAGCGACGCCGGCGGGCGCGATCCCGTTGCTGGTGATCGCGGGCGAGGCGTTCGACATGTCGGCGGTGGCGCCGACTGTGTCGATGCTGGTCGAGGCGGGCGACCTGTCCGGCACGGGCGGGCGTTCGCTGGGCGCGCTGGATGCCGCCGGTCTGGAGTTGCTGAGCCCGGTCGACCTGCAATGCGTCAAGGCGTGCGGCGTCACCTTCGCGGTGTCGGCGATCGAGCGCGTCATCGAGGAACGTGCGCGGGGCGACTGGTCTGCTGCGGCGGCGATCCGCGAGCGTCTGGAGGCCCGGGTCGGCGGATCGATCCGGTCGGTGGTGCCGGGCACGCCCGAGGCCGCGGAGCTGAAGCGCGCGCTGATCGAGGACGAGCTCTGGTCGCAATATCTAGAGGTCGCGATCGGCCCGGACGCGGAGGTGTTCACCAAGGCACCGGTGCTGGCGACGGTCGGTCCCGATGCGGAGATCGGCATCCGTTCCGATTCGACGTGGAACAATCCCGAGCCGGAGGTCGCGCTGCTCGTGACCAGCCGCGGTGAGACGATCGGCGCGACGTTGGGCAACGACGTCAACCTGCGCGATTTCGAAGGACGCTCGGCGCTGCTGCTCGGCAAGGCCAAGGACAATAACGCATCCTGCTCGCTGGGGCCGCTGGTGCGGCTGTTCGACGAGACGTTCACGATCGACGACGTGCGCACCGCCGAGGTGCGGTTGAGCATTCTGGGCGAGGACGGCTACGTCCTCGACGGTGTCAGCAACATGGGCGAAATCAGTCGCGACCCGCTCGACCTCGTGCGCCAGACGCTCTCGGAGCATCAATATCCCGACGGCTTCGTGCTGTTCCTGGGCACGTTGTTCGCGCCGGTGCAGGACCGCGACGATCCCGGTCGCGGTTTCACCCACAAGATCGGCGATCGGGTGACGATCGAAAGCGCGCGGCTCGGCCGGCTGGTCAATCGCGTCGTGACGTCGAGGGATGCCGCGCCGTGGACGGACGGGATCGGTGCCCTGTTCCGCAATCTGGCGCAGCGCGGCCTGCTGGAGACGACCAAGTGAGCGCAGCCGCGACCTATCCGTCACTGCAGAACAAGCGCGTGCTGGTGACCGGCGGGGCGACCGGGATCGGTGCCGGGCTGGTCGAGGCGTTCGCGCGCCAGGGCGCGCATGTCGCGTTCGTCGACGTCGCCGAGGAGGCCGGGCACGCTCTTGCCGCTACGCTGGGCGAGCGCGTGATCTTCCGCCGGTGCGACCTGACCGACATCGCTGGCGTGCCGGGCACGATCGATGCGCTGGCAGGCGCGATGGGCGGGCTGGACGTGCTCATCAACAATGCCGCCAACGACGATCGCCATACGATCGCCGAGGTGACGCCGGACTATTGGGACCAGCGGATGGCCGTGAACCTGCGCCATCTGTTCTTCGCCGCACAGGCGGCGGTGCCGCATCTGAAGCAGGCCGGTGGCGGTGCGATCGTCAATTTCGGTTCGATCAGCTGGCATCTCGGGCTGCCCGATCTGGTGCTGTACCAGACCGCGAAAGCCGCGATCGAGGGCATGACGCGCAGCATGGCGCGCGATCTGGGGCGCGACAACATCCGCGTCACCACGATCGTGCCCGGCAACGTGCAGACCCCCCGACAGGAGAAATGGTACACACCGGAGGGCGAGGCCGAGATCGTGGCGGCGCAATGCCTGGATGCGCGGATCCAGCCGGCCGACGTCGCCGCGCTGGCGCTGTTCCTGGCGTCCGACGACGCGCGGATGTGCACCGGGCACGAATATTTCGTCGACGCCGGCTGGCGCTGAGGACAAGTGACGGGCGCCTGTTATCAGGCGGAAAGACAACGAAAAACACGGGAGCGGGCAGGAATGGCAAGCATATCGGTTGAACCGGGCGATCCGGGCGCGGCGGGCCGCGTGAACATGGGCTTCATCGCCGCCATCGTCGCGGTGGCGACGATCGGCGGCTTCATGTTCGGCTATGATTCGGGAGTCATCAACGGCACCCAGAAGGGGCTGGAAGCGGCGTTCGACCTCGGCAAGCTGGGGATCGGCGTCAACGTCGGGGCGATCCTGATCGGGTCGTCGATCGGCGCATTCGGCGCGGGGCGGCTGGCCGATCGCATCGGGCGGCGCGGCGTGATGATGGCGTCGGCGGTGCTGTTCCTGGTCAGCGCGTTGCTGGCCGGTGCGGCGGGATCGTCGGCGATCTTCATCATCGCGCGGATCATCGGCGGACTGGGCGTCGGCGCGGCCAGCGTCATCTCGCCGGTCTACATTTCCGAAGTGACCCCGGCGGCGATCCGCGGCCGGTTGTCCAGCGTGCAACAGGTGATGATCATCAGCGGCCTGACCGGCGCGTTCGTCGCGAACTTCGCACTGGCGCGCTATGCCGGCGGATCGACGGCGGACTTCTGGATGGGCTTTACCGCGTGGCGCTGGATGTTCTGGTTGCAGGCGGTGCCGGCAGCCATCTATCTGATCGCGCTGACCGTTATCCCCGAAAGTCCGCGCTACCTCGTGGCGCGCGGTCGCGAGGCGGATGCGCATCAGGTGTTGACGCGCCTGTTCGGCCGCGCGGAGGCGGATCGCAAGGTGGTCGAGATCCGCGGCAGCCTCGCCAGCGATCAGCATCGCCCGAAGCTGTCCGACCTGAAGGACCGCACCAGCGGCAAGATCCGCCCGATCGTATGGGCGGGCATCGGGCTGGCGGTGTTCCAGCAGCTGGTCGGCATCAACGTCGTCTTCTATTATGGTGCCACCTTGTGGGAGGCCGTCGGCTTCACCGAGGATCAGGCGTTGCAGACCAACATCCTGTCCGGCGCATTGTCGATCGGCGCGTGCCTGTTCACGATCTTCACGGTCGACCGGATCGGGCGCAAGCCGCTGCTGCTGGTCGGGTCGGCGGGCATGGCGGTGACGCTGGCGACGGTCGCCTGGGCGTTCTCGACCGCGGTGACCGACGCGGGCGGCGCGGTCAGCCTGCCGGGCAACAACGGCATCGTCGCGCTGGTCGCGGCCAATCTGTACGTGATCTTCTTCAACGCCAGCTGGGGCCCGGTGATGTGGGTGATGCTGGGCGAGATGTTCCCGAACCAGATCCGCGGTTCGGGCCTGGCGGTCGCGGGGTTCGCGCAATGGATCGCCAATGCCGCGATCTCGGTCACCTTCCCGGCGCTGGCGGTTTCGCCAGGGCTGGCGGTGACCTACACCGGCTATGCGGTGTTCGCGGCGATCTCGTTCTTCTTCGTGCGCAAGATGGTGCACGAGACGCGAGGGCGCGAACTGGAAGACATGCAGGGCTGATGACGAAGAGCGGCGGGCACGGTGCCCGCCGCCGATGGACGGAGCCTGTCGCGGCGTGCGGCAGGCTCCGTTTTCGTGTGCGGTTACTTGGCCAGCACTGCTTCGATTTCCGCGCCCTTGGCCGCCTTCAGCGCCACGCATTGGCGGATACCGTCGAGCGTCTGGCCAAGCTCCAGCTCGCCGCCGCCCAGCACCGCCAGCTTCGGCCGGAACAGCGCGTCCACCGCCGCCGCCTTGTCGGCGGTGCAATAGCCGGCGAACAGCAGCGGCAGGCGCGCACGGCCGAAGGACGGCACCGTGTTCGCGACCCGATCGAAATCGCGGCTCATCAGTGCGAACACTGCGTCGCGACCGGCGGGCGATTCCGTCAGCACACGCATGATCGAGTTGCGCTCGCTCGACTGCAATGCGGCGTCTTCACGCAGCACCAGCGCGCGCGCCACGGTGGCCGTGGCATCGGCGCTGCCCAATGCGTAGACCGCCTGTTGGCGGAACAGCGGATCGCTGCTGGCGATCAGCGCGGTGCGCAGCGCATCCATGAACGCCACCCCGTGATCCTGCACCGCGACGATCATCGCCATCGTGCGATAGCCGGTGTCCAGCGCGCGCGTGTCGCCGTCGATCGCCGCCTGCGCCGCATCGGCCAGCTGACGACGGATCGCCGCATCCTTCGCGACGAACGCGGCGTAGGAAACCAGCGACTGGCGCAACTGGCTCTGCCCGCTCTCTTCGGTGGCATAGGCACCAGACCTTAGCGTCAGCGCCCCCAGTGCGGTCAGCCGCGGCAACGACAATTCGGCCGCCAGCCTGCGCAGTCCGGCGTTCCCCGCCGACGACAGCCCGAGACGTTCCACCCCGCCGATCGCGGACGGCAGCAACAGCGTCGCCGAACGTTCGCGATGCTGCGCCAGGAAACGCGCGCCCGCGACGACGCGCGCGAAGCCCGCGCCGCCGGCGGCGAAGTCGGCCCACAGGCTGTCGGCGGCGGCCATCGCCTCACGCGCGGGCAGCGCGGCCGCACCCGCCATCAACGTCTGCCAGCCGGCATCGTCCAGACTGTAGCGCCAGTATCCCGCGCCGTCGGCGTTGGGGATCGCCGCGCCGGCACCCTTCAGTGCCAGCGTGCCCTGCGTTGCCGTCAGCAGCGTGCAGCTGCGCACCTCGCCCTGCCGCGCGCAGACCGGCACGTTCCACGTCTGCGGCGCGACCGCGGCGACGCCGATCGGGCGATAGCGACGCTGCGCGATCCGCCAGCCGGCACCGTCCTCCCGGATCGAGATGACCGGCACGCCGGTCTGTTCGACGAAGCTGCGGAAGATCGGCACGACGCCGGAATCACCCGACCCCTTGGCCATGGAGGCGAAGAAATCGTCGGCATTGGCATTGCCATAGCGGAAGCGATCGAGGTGGTAACGTACCCCGGCGCGGAAGCGATCGGGGCCGAGATACCGCTCGACCATCGTCAGCATCTGACCGCCCTTCTGATAGGTGATCGAGTCGAAGGCGCTGGCGATCTGGTCGTTGCGCGTGATCTCCTGCCGGATCGGACGACCGACCGACTGGCTGTCGGTGTCCATCGCCGACAACGCCTCGGCCAATTGCGCCACCTCGGTACCCAGACCGGGCTGCCACAATTCGCCGACGCGGTTGCCGGCCCATTCGGCGAAGCTTTCGTTCAGCCAGATGTCGGTCCACCACGTCGGGGTCACCAGATCACCGAACCATTGGTGCGCCAGTTCGTGCGCTACGACCATCCCGAAGGAGCGCCGTTGCGAGGCGGGGGCGTCCGGCGACAGCAGCAGCAGCGTGTCGTTATAGGTAACCAGCCCGGCATTCTCCATCGCGCCGCCCATGACCGGCGACGCGATCTGATCGAGCTTCTCGTACGGGTAACGCGTGCCGAAATAATCCTCGTGCAGCGCCAGGATCTTCGGCCCCTCGCTCGCCGCAAGCTTCAGGCGAGCGACCTGCCCCTTGGTGGCGATGACGCGGTAGGGCAGCGCTTCCTTGCGCACGGCGTTGGCCGGAGCGTCACCGGGCATGACGTCGAACGCGCCGACCGCGATGGCGACCAGATACGTCGGCAGCGGCTTGGACGGCGCGAACTTGTGGGACGTCATGCCCTTACCCGCCGCCGTCTGCCCGGTCTCGGGCGTGTTGGCGAACACGCGCTGTCCGTTCGGCGCGGTGATCGACAGCGTGAACGGCGTCTTGAAGCCGGGTTCGTCGAACGACGGGAACATGCGGCGCGCATCGATCGGCTCGAACTGCGTCCAGGCGTACCATTCCTCGCCCACCTTCACGCGGTACAGCCCCTCGCCGCCGGTCATGAACGGCGCGTCGTAATCGAAGGTGAGGGTGACGGTACCCGCGGGCAGCTCTCCGTCGAAGTCGAGGCGCACGACGCCCGACGGATCGACCTGCGTATAACGTGCGGCGATCGTGCGCGCGCCGACCCGCGCGGCGACGCGGGCGACGGTCAGGTCGTTGCCGTGGAGGAACAGCGAGCGCGTGGCGCGCGCCACCCGTGTATCGATTTCGGCATGGCCCCTGAAGCGCGGCTGCGCCGGATCGACGGTGAGATCGATCCGATAGCCGGTCGGACGCGCCGCATCGGAAAGCCGGCCGAGCGGAACCGCCGATGACGAGGCGGATGCCGGGGCGGTGGAAGTCGTCATGGCGGCGGATGCCTGCGCCATGGCCGGCACAGCGAACAGCAACGCCGTCGAGGCGAGCAGCAAGGTCTTCATCGGATCGGTCCCCTTTTCGGGGGCGACCGTATCAGCTGTGACGATCGGGCGGTAGCGGCCGGACGCTACAATTGCGTGCGGACCGCCCACAATTCGGGGAACAGCTCCACCTCCAGCATCCGGCGCAGATAGGAGACGCCGGCCGTGCCGCCGGTGCCGCGTTTCAGCCCGATCACGCGCTCGACCGTCGTGACGTGGTTGAAGCGCCACCGGCGGAAATAATCCTCCAGGTCGACCAGTTTCTCGGCGAGTTCGTAGAGCGGCCAATGTGCCGCCGGATCGCGGTAGATCGTCGCCCACGCGGCGGTGACCGCATCGTCCTGCACGTGCGGTGTGCGCCAGTCGCGCACCGGATCGGCAAGCAACCCGGCGGCGTGCAGGTGGATCAGCGCCGCATCGTAGATGCTGGGCGCAGCAAGGATCGCTTCCAGCCGCGCGAGCGTCGCCGGGCGATGGCGATGCGGCCCCAGCGTCGCGGCGGTGCGATTGCCGCACAGATATTCGATCGCGCGATATTGCCATGACTGGAAACCGGACGACTTGCCCAGTGCGTCGCGAAACGTGGTATAGTCGCTGGGCGTCATGGTGCGCAGCACGTCCCATGCTCCGTTCAGCTGCTCCAGAATGCGCGACACCCGCGCCAGCAGCTTGAACGCCTGCGGCAATGCGCCGGACAGGACCGCGTCACGCGCGCTTTCCAGCTCGTGCACCGCCAGCTTCATCCACAATTCGCTGGTCTGGTGCTGGATGATGAACAGCAGTTCGTCATGCGCATCGCTCAGCGGGTGCTGCGCATCCAGCACGCGGTCGAGCGCAAGGTAATCGCCATACCCCATGCGCTTGGCAAAGTTCAGCTCGGCATCATGGTGTTCCATCACGTCACCTTTGCGCGGGCGTGGTAATCGGCGCGGTCCCATGCGCCGGTATCGAGGATCTCGGCGAGGATCGTCGCGGCGCGCACCACCTCATCCTCCGACAGGTATAGCGGCGTAAAGCCGAACCGCAGCACGTCGGGCGCACGCACATCGCCGATCACGCCGCGCGCGATCAACGCCTGCATCACCGCATAGGCGTGCGGGTGGGTGAAGCTGACCTGACTGCCACGCGCCTGCGGATCGCGCGGCGAGGCGAGCGTGACCTGCGGGCAGCGTGCCTCCACCTCGTGAATGAAGCGTTCCGACAGCCGGATCGACGCGGCGCGCAGGTCCGCCATGTCCACCTCCTCCCAAGCGTCGAGCGCCGCGTCGAGGATCGACAATGCGACGATCGGCGGGGTGCCGACGCGCATCCGCTCCACCCCCGGTGCCGGGCGATAGTCGCGCTCGAACGCGAACGGCGCGTCGTGGCCGAACCAGCCGGCAAGGATCGGTTGCGCGACGTCGGCATGCGCAGGCGCGACGTGGATGAAGGCCGGTGCGCCGGGACCGCCGTTCAGATATTTGTAGGTGCAGCCGATCGCGAAATCGGCCTGCGCGGCGGTGACGTCGATCGGCAGCGCGCCCGCGGAATGCGCGAGATCCCAGACCGCCAGCGCGCCGCTCGCATGCGCACGCGCGGTCAGCGCGGCCATGTCGTGCAGCCGCCCGGTGCGGTAATCGACCTGCGTCAGCATGACGACCGCGACGCTGTCGTCGATCGCGGCGGCGACTTCTTCCGGCGCGACGACCTTCACCTCCAGCCCGCGGCCCAATGCCTGCACCAGCGCGTCGGCGATGTAGAGATCGGTCGGGAAATTGCCGCTGTCGGACAGGACGACCCGGCGATCGGGGCGCAGCGCGAGCGCGGCGGCGAGTGCCTGAAAAACCTTGATCGACAGGGTGTCGCCGGTGGTGACCGTGCCCGGCGGCGCACCGATCAGCCGCGCGATCCGGTCGCCGACGCGCGCCGGCAGCGTCGTCCAGTGCGCATCGTTCCACGCGCGGATCAACCGGTCGCCCCATTCCGCCCGCAACACCCGTGCCGCTCGCGCCTCGGCGGCGAGCGGCAGCGGCCCTAACGAATTGCCATCGAGGTAAAGTACGCCTTCCGGGAGGTGGAACAGGGCGCGGGTGGCGGCAAAATCGGTCATGGGCGACGGACTACGCCCGTTTCGGATGAGACGAAAGAGGGCCTCAGTCCGCCGCCACCATCCCCTGTTGCGGCCGTGGGCGGCGGCACAGCCAGATCGGCACGATCAGCACCGCCGCCAGCCATGCGGACAACCGGAACAGGTCGGTCGATGCGAGCAGATAGGCCTGGCCGACCATCTGGCGGGTCACGGCGGCCGCAGCCTGCTGCGTCGTCATGCCCAGATTCGCCATCTGCTCCGCCGCCATCTGCCACGGCATCCCGCTGCCGATCGCCTCGGCAAGCCGCGACTGGTGCAGCGCCTCGCGCCGGTCCCAGCCGGTCGATATCAGCGATGCTGCGAACCCGCCCGCCACGATGCGACCGAAGTTCGAGATGCCGGTGGCCGACGGCAGCCGCTCCGGCGGGATGCCGTCGAGCGAGATCGTCAGCATCGCCAGGAAGAACGTGCCCATCGACACGCCCTGCACCAGCAGCGGCAGCATCAGGTCGGTGAAGCTGGCCTGCGTCGTAAAGCCCGACCGCATCCAGTAACTGACCGCGAAGCCGGCGAAGGCGACGGTCGCGAGGATGCGCGCATCGACCTTGCCGGACAGACGGGCGACGAACGGCGTCAGGATCACGGCCACCACCCCGCTGGGCGCGGCGACCAGCCCGGCCCAAGTAGCGGTATAGCCCATCTGCGTCTGCAACCACAGCGGCAGGATCAGGATGTTGGCGAAGAACACCGCATAGCCCAAAGAAAAGGCGAGATTTCCGATCCAGAAGTTGCGGCGCGCGAACAAGGTGAGATCGACGGTGGGATTGGCGTCGGTCAGCTCCCAGATCACCCAGGCGACGAAGCCGACGATCGCGGTCACCGTCAATGCGACGATCAGCGGATCGTTGAACCAGTCCGCGTTCTTGCCGAGGTCGAGCATGACCTGCAGCGATCCTACCCACAGCACCAGCAACCCCAGCCCGACGGTATCGATCGGCAGCCGTGCGGTGGGCGTTTCGCGGTCGCGCAGCCGCGTCCAGCACACGAACGCGGTCAGCACGCCGAAGGGCACGTTGATGAGGAAGATCCACGACCAATGGTAATTGTCGGAGATGTAGCCGCCCAGGATCGGCCCCATGATCGGCGCGACCAGCGTGGTCATCGACCAGATGCCCAGCGCGGTGGAACGTTTGTGCGCCGGGAAGATCGAGATCAGCAGCGCCTGGCTGCCCGGCATCATCGGGCCGGATACCGCCCCCTGCATCACGCGGAAGATGATGAGCGAGGGCAGATCCCACGCGATGCCGCACAGGAACGAGGCAAGCGTGAACAGCATCACCGACACGCAGAACACCCGCACCACGCCGAAGCGCCGCATCAGCCATCCGGTCAACGGCACCGCGACGCCGTTGGCGACGGCGAAGGCGGTGACCACCCAGGTCGAATTGTCGCTGGAGACGCCGAGATTGCCGGCGATCGTCGGCAGCGAGACGTTGGCGATTGTGCTGTCGAGCACCATCATGAACGTGCCCAGCGCCAGCGCGAAAGCGGTGATGCCCAGCCGCGCGCCGGTCAGCGGGGCGGGGCCGGCGGGCGGGGCGTCAGCCATGATGCGGGCGTCCGCCCGTCATGCCGCGGATAGTCATGCGGGTGACGTCCACAGGGGTGACGGTCATGCCGGAGCGCTCAACGGTTGGCCGCCACGATGCGACGGATCGCGGCCTCCACCTGCGGATCTCGGCCGGTGATGGTGCCGCCGCGGTAGGGCGAGGCGGCGGCCTGCGCCAGCCGCGGCCCGCGCGTGTCGGCGGTGTCGATCGTCGCCTGCACCGACAGGCCGACGCGCAACGGGTTGGCGCGCAGCTCGCGCGGGTCGAGCGCGATGCGCACCGGCACGCGCTGGACGATCTTGATCCAGTTGCCGCTGGCGTTCTGCGGCGGAAGCAGCGCGAAGGCGTTGCCGCTGCCCGCCGACAGGCCGACGACGCGGCCGTGATAGGTCACGTCGCCGCCGTACATGTCGGAGGTCAGGGTCACGCGCTGGCCGATCCGCACGTCCTTCAGCTGCGTTTCGCGGAAGTTGGCGTCGACCCACAGCCGGTCGAGCGGGACGATCGCCATCAACGGCGTGCCGGCGTTCACCTGTTGCCCGACCTGCACCGTGCGTTGTGCGACCACACCCGCGATCGGCGCGCGAACGTGCATGTGCGAGCGGGTGATCGCGGCGCGGCGATAGGCGGCAATCGCGGCGAGCACTGCCGGATTGGTATCGACGTCGGTGCCCTGCACGGTCGCCTGCGCCTGCCGTCGCTGTTCACGTGCGAGGCGCAGGGTGGCGCTGGCGACCTTTACCGCATCGGCGGCGTGGTCGAGTTCCTCGCCGGACACCGCGCCCTGCGCGGCGGCGCTGCGGCGGCGCGCATAATCGGCCTGCGCGCGCGACAATTCGGCCTGCGCCTGCACGATCCCGGCATCGGACTGGCCGACACGGGTGAAGTCGGCGCGGGTGGAGCGGACCGCGCGCGCCAGCTCCGCTCCCGCCGCGGCGACGTTGACGTCGGCGGTGGTCGGGTCGAGGTCGATCAACGGCTGTCCGGCGGTGACGCCCTGTGTGTTGTCGGCGTGCAGCGCAGTGACCGTGCCGGGATCGCGGGCGGTGATCGCCACCACGTCACCCGCGACATAGGCGTCGTCGGTTTCCTGTTCCGGCGGGCTGAGCAGGAAATGGAACACGCCCCAGACGATCGCCGCGATCAGCACGACGATGCCGAGGATCGTGAACGCGCGGCGTCGCGCGACCGGCTTTCCGGTGGGCGCGGGTGCCGGGGTGCTGGCAGGATTGTCGGTCATCGGGGGGCGTCCTGAACGGGATCGAAGCCGCCACCCAGCGCGGTGGCGAGTTGCGCGCGCGCCACGAGCGCGTCGATCGAGAGATTGGCGTCGGCAAGCTCCGCGTCGAGCAGCCGCACGTCGTTGTCGACCAGGTCGAGCCGACTGTTCAGACCGCTCTGCACCCGGATCGCGTTCAGGCGGTTGGTCTCGGCGAACCCGGCGGTCACCTCACGCTGGCGCGCCTGGGTCGCGTCGGCCGCACGAACCTGCGCGATCGCGTCGGCGGCCTGCCGTGCGGCGGTGACGACCGCGTCGTTATATTGCGCGGTGGCGACGTCCAGCGCGGCGGTAGCGCCCGCCAGATCGGCGCGTCGTCGCCCGCTGTCGAACAGCGGAAGGTGGATGGCGGCTCCGCCGCCGGCGGTGCCCGAGTCGAGGTCGACGAAATTGCCGAAGCCGATCGCCTGCATGCCGACCAGCGCCGACAGGTTGACGTTGGGGTAGAAGGCACGGCGCGCCACTTGCCGCTCCGCACCGGCCGCGACCACGCGCGCCTGTGCGGCGGCGATATCGGCACGGCGCGCGAGCAGGTCGGCGGGCAGCGCCGTCGGCACCGGCAAAGCGGCGTCCGGCGCAAGGTGGGCAGGGCCGATCGCCGCGGCATAATCGCTGCCGCGCCCGGCGAGCGCCGCCAGCGCGTTGGTGGCGAGTACGCGCGCCGCCTGCGCTTGAACCAGCGCCAGTCGCGCCTGCGCCAGCAACGTCGTGGCGGCGCTGGTGTCGATCCGGCTGGCGAGGCGATTGCGCTCCCGCGTCTGCACCAGCGACAGCGAGCCTTCGCGCGCCGCGATGGTGCGCGCGGCGATCGCGGCGCGGCGTTCGGCCCGCGCGACCTCCACATAGCTTTGCACGACCGACCCGGCGAGCATCAGCCGCGCCGCGGCAACGTCATAGCCGGCGGCACGCGCCTGCGCTGCCGCCGCCTCGATCGCGGCTTTCTGTCGTCCGAACAGGTCGAGGTTCCACGACAGTCCGGCCTGCGCCGTGCCCAGCGCGCGCACGGTGCCGGCATAGGGCGGCGGGATCGTGTAATTGCCCGACAGCCGCGATCCCTGCACCTGCGCATCGACGTCGACGTTGGGCCGGCGGTCGGCATCCTGCCGCTCCAGCACCGCCTGCGCCTGGCGAACCCGTGCGGCGGCGATGTCGAGCGACGGATTGCCCGCCAGCGCGTCGGCGACCAGCCGGTCGAGTTGCGGATCGCCGATCGCGCGCCACCAGTCGGGCGCCAGTCGCACCGAGGGACCAGCAAGCGCCAGCCGCTCCGGCGTCGCCGCCGTGATCGCCGGACGGGCGTCCGGCACCGCGCAGCCGGCGAACAGCAGCGCCACCGCCGTCGCCAGCCCGGCGCGGCAGCGCGCCAGCCCGCATCGCGGTGCCGGGATGGCCGGCGAGGTCGCGCCGGGAGGCGGGGGCGTACTCACGCGCATGTCGCGATCTCCTCCAGCGTGCGGCGCAGCTTCTGCAATTGCGCCACGAACTGCTTCACCTCGGCAGCCGGCCAGTCGGCAAGGCAGCGGTTCCAGTAATCGATGACCAGATCGCGGCATCGCGCCGTCACCGCACGACCTTCGTCGGTGAGCGACAGGTGCACGACGCGGCGGTCGTCGGCGCTGCGCGTCCGCTCGACCCAGCCCTTGGCCTCCAGCGTGTCCATCATCCGCGTCATCGCGCCCTTGTCGTGCGCCATGTCGCGCGCCAGCGAGGCGCAGGTCGGCTCCGTCCCGTGGTGGATCGACATCAGCGCCGACCATTGCGAGGTGTTCAGCCCCTCCGCCGCAAAGGCGCGGTCGAGCACCGTCACGCCCAGCTGGTTGCATACCTTCACGAGGTAACCGACCGATCGGTCCGGCGTGTAGGTATCGCGATGGTAGAAGCTCATTCGGTTGCCATGGCAACGGTTGCCGGGGCAGTCAATAGCTTTGTTTCCCAACGTTGCCGATGGCTTGTCGCGCGCCGCTTGCGGCCCCGCACAGGCGCGCTATGGTTTCGCCAGACACTTTGTCGTGGGGAGCTTCACTTTTGGCCTATCGCGCGTTTCTGGCAGCCGGCACGGCGCTGGCGGTTCTCTCCTCCCCGGTCCTCGCGCAAGGCGCGCCCGCGCCCGCGCCGGTGTCCGCCCTCGTGAAGGCGGTCGACATTCCGTACGAGCAATTCACGTTGAAGAACGGTCTGCGCGTCATCGTTCACACCGATCGCAAGGCACCGATCGTCGCCGTAAGCGTGTGGTACGACGTCGGTTCCAAGCATGAGCCGAAGGGCAAGACCGGCTTCGCGCACCTGTTCGAGCATCTGATGTTCAACGGCAGCGAAAACGCGCCCGGCGACTTCTTCGAGCCGCTGCAACAGGTCGGCGCGACCGATTTCAACGGCACGACCTATTTCGACCGCACCAACTATTTCGAGACGGTGCCGACCGCAGCGCTGGACCGCGCGCTGTTTCTCGAATCGGATCGGATGGGGTATCTGACCGGCGCGATCACGCAGGCGGTGCTGGATGAGCAGCGCGGCGTGGTACAGAACGAGAAGCGGCAGGGCGACAATCAGCCTTATGGCCTGCTTCAGTACAAGGCGATCGAAGGACTGTTCCCCGCCGGCCATCCTTATGGCCATTCCACGATCGGATCGATGGCCGATCTGGACGCCGCCAGCGTGGCTGACGTCAAGAACTGGTTCAAGAGCCATTACGGCCCGAACAATGCGGTGCTGGTGCTGGCCGGGGACGTCGACGTCGCCAGCGCCCGGCCGCTCGTGGAGAAGCATTTCGGCGCGATCGCGGCGGGGCCGAAGAGCGTCGCGCCGCCCGCGCCGGTGCCCTCGTCGCTGCCTGGTCGCGCCAGCGAGGTGATGAAGGACCGCGTCGCCGCGACGCTCATCATGAAGGAATGGGCGGTTCCGGGGCTGAACGACAAGGATGCGGCCGCGCTTCAGGTCGCTGCCGGCGCGCTGGGTGGCCTCGCCAGCTCGCGCTTCGACAACGTGCTGGTGAAGGGTGAGAAGCTGGCGGTGCAGGCGTCGGCGGATTATGAATCGTTCGCGCAGGTCGGCACGTTCCAGATCACCGCGATCGTTCGCCCCGGCGTCGATCCCGCGGCGGTGTCGACGCGGATCGACCAGCTGGTCGCCGAGTTCCTGAAGAACGGCCCGACTGCGGACGAGGTCAACCGCTACGTCACCAGCACGGTGGCCAACCGGATCGGCGGGCTGGAAGCGGTCGGCGGTTTCGGCGGCAAGGCGACCGCATTGGCGGAGGGCGCGCTCTATTCCAACGATCCCGGCTTCTATAAAAAGCAGCTGGCGGCGCTGGCCGCGCAGACCCCCGCGACGGTGAAGGCGGCGGTCGGCACATGGCTGACCCGGCCGTCGTACCAGATCCAGATCGTCAACGGCGACCGCGACGCTTATGCCGAATCCAAGGCGGTGCCGCCGGCCAAGGTCGTCGAGGCACCCGAGCCACCCGCCAAGGGAACGCGCGGCGCGATCCCCGCGGTCGGCGAGGTGGCCGGCCTGTCGTTCCCGAAGGTGGAGCGGTCGCGGCTGTCGAACGGCATCGAACTGATCTACGCCCAGCGCGCCGTCGTGCCCATTACGCAGGCGGTGCTCAGCTTCGATGCGGGCGTGGCGGCGGACGTTGCCGACAAGCTCGGCACGCAGCAGCTGACGCTCAGCATGATGGACGAGGGCACGGCCAAGCTGGATTCGATCCGCATCGCCGAGGCGCGCGAGCGGCTGGGCGCGTCGATCGGCAGCGGCAGCAGCGCGGACCGCACCACGCTGTCGTTACGCGTGCCGAGTGCCAATCTCGCGGCGGGCGCCGACCTGTGGGCGGACATCGCACGCGCACCGTCCTTCCCCGAAAGCGAGCTGGGCCGCGTCAAGACGCAGCAGCTGACCGGCATCGCGCAGGAACTGACCAGCCCGCAGGGGCTGGTGCAGCGCGTGCTGCCACGGCTGGTGTCGCCCGGCTCGCCTTATGCCAAGGCGCAGGGTTCGGGTGACGCGGCGGCGGTCGCGTCGCTGACCCGCGCCGATCTGATCGCGTTCCAGCAAGCGTGGCTGCGGCCGGACAAGGCGAAGATCTTCGTCGTGTCGGATCGTCCGCTGGCCGAAATCCGTCAGGTCATGGAAGCGCGGTTCGGCGACTGGAAGCCGACCGGTGCGGCCGGCACCAAGGCGTTCCCGGCCGCGACCGCGTCGGTGACGCCGCGGATCGTGTTGATCGATCGCCCCAACAGCCCGCAGTCGATCATCGCCGCGGGCGTGCAGACCGGCTTGAAGGGCACGGACGACCTGCTGCCGGTCGAGGTCGGCAACGACGCGCTGGGCGGCAGCTTCCTGGGGCGGCTGAACATGGACCTTCGCGAGGACAAGCACTGGTCCTACGGCGTCAGCGGCAATTTCAGCCGCAAGGCGATGGGCGCGCCGTACGTGCTGTCCGCGCCGGTGCAGGCCGACCAGACCGGCCCCGCGCTGGCGGCGCTGCGCAGCGACATCTCGCAATATCTGGCGGCGAAGCCGATGACGCAGGACGAGTTCGCAAGGGCGATCAACTCCGGCACGCGGTCGCTGTCGGGCGACTTCGAAACGTCGGACAATGTGCTGGCGGCGATGCAGACGAACGACCTGTTCGCACGGCCGGACGATTATTATGCGACGATCACGCAAAAGTACCGCGCACTGACGCTGCCGCAGGTGACCGCGGCAACGAAGGCGGCGATCGATCCGGCGCGCTTCGTCTGGGTGGTGGTAGGCGAGGCTGCGAAGGTGAAGCCGCAGCTTGACACGCTGGGGCTGCCGGTCGAGGTCATGCCCGCTGCCGCGGTGGCCGGAACGCCTCCGGCAACTGTCGTGAAATAAGGAGCGAAAACAATGGCCGGAGTGGATGGCACCTACGATTGCACGGTGAAGTCGCCGCTGGGCGACCAGAAGCTGACGCTGACGGTCACGCAGTCCGGTGACACCTTCACCGGGCAGGCATCGGGCGCGATGGGCGCATCGGACGTGAACGGTACGGTCGATGGCAACACGCTGGCGTGGAAGCAGCAGATGACGGTGCCGATGCCGATGACGCTGGACATCACCGCCACCGTCGATGGCGACACGGTGAACGGCAACGTCGGCGCGGGCGCGTTCGGCAGCTTCCCGTTGACCGGTACGCGCACCGCCTGATCGGGGTACGCGGGATGTGGCGGGCGGCGCGGGGGGAGCGATCCTCCCGCGCCGTCCGTGTATTTGGCGCTGGCAAGTTACGGCCGGACAAGGTTAATCCCTGAGGGCACCGGCGAACGCCGCCGGTCAGGGAGAGCGAAGGCATGGACGCGGGACGCAGGGAGATGATGGCGATGATGGCAGCGGGCGGTGCCGGGATGGCGGCGGCAGTGCTGCCAGGCGAGGCGCAGGCGGCGACGGTCGTTCCCGCCAAGGTGCTGCACCATGTGTTCTTCTGGCTGAACGAAGCGGGCTCGACATCCGACCGCGAGCGGCTGATCGCGGGGTTGCGCACGCTGGCGGCAATTCCGGCGGTCCGCGCGCTGCACATCGGCGTGCCCGCCGATACGGAGGCGCGCGACGTGGTCGACGGTAGCTATCAGGTGTCCGAGCTGATGTTCTTCGACACGGTGGCCGACCAGAAGGCGTACCAGGATCACCCCATCCACAAGGCGTTCGTCGCCGAATGCGAAAAGTTGTGGCGCAAGGTGGTGGTGTACGACACGTTGCGGGTGTGAGCGGCAGCCCAGCGTGACACGATCGCGTCATCGACCTCCGCCAGGGTAGCGATAGTGACGAGTGGGGGAATGACATGCGCGGATTCATCGCGACGGCGGCGCTGCTGGCAGCCATCCCGGCGCTGGCGCAAGAGCCCGCAGGGCGAACCATTCAGGTGACCGGAAGCGGCGTGGTGCAGACGCCGCCGGACGTTGCCATGATGGTCGTCTACCTGCGCGGCGAAGGTGCCGATCCGGACGCGGCGACGCGCCAGCTGGCTGCGCGGCAGAAGGCGGTGGCCGGCGGGCTCGCCGGGCTGCTGGGACGCGAAAGCGAGCTGACGACCGGCAACGTCACCGTCGTCGGAGCGCGGAGCGGCACGTGCGCCGACGGGCAGGGCTACAACAGCCAGCCGCGGGTCAGCACCGGCGATTGTACGATCGTCGGCTATATCGCGACGATGCAGACCAACGTGCGGACGCGCAACGTGGGCAAGGCCGCGACCGCGATCGGCCTGGCCGCGCGACTGGGGGCCAGCGACGCACGGCTCGAAGGATTCGTCCTGTCGAGCCCCGAGGCAGCGCAGGCGCGCGCCGGCCTTTCCGCGATGGAGGATGCGCGCCAGCGCGCGACGATGCTGGCGCGCAACGCCGGCGTGCAACTCGGGCCGCTGATGGAAGTACGCGACCAGCCCGGCTTTGGCGGGGGCCAGCGGGTGCAATTCGGCGAGGCTCCGCCGCCACCACCCCCTCCGCCACCGCCACCACCGATCGAGCTCGATGCCAAGCCGCGGCCAATCGAAACGCGTGCGCAGGTGTTCGTCCGGTACGCGATCGCGCCATGACGCAGCGTCGGAGGCCAAAGGGCGAAGTCCGCCGGGGCCGCGTCCCGGCGCTCTGATGTTCGCAATAGCGGACTGCGTTGACGCTTCCCCTTCTACGGCCGGGCGACGTTTAGCCGGTTTCCCTGCAAGGGCCGACGTTGCGAGCTTGGCGACGCAACCCAGGGTGTCGTGCGGAACGCCGGAGTGCACCGGTACGCGCGCAATGACGGGTGGCGCGAGCAAGTCTTCATGATCGTGGGAGCGCGGTTCGCCCGCACGGATTGATCATCGTCATTGGGGGGGGCAGTCCGGCACCGGTGAGGCGCTGGATGCCGATCCCGCTAGCGCGCCAGCCGGGTGACGTGCCCCATCTTGCGGCCCGGGCGCGTCTCGCGCTTGCCGTAGAGGTGGAGGTAGGTGTCCGCGGCGGCGACGTAATCGGGCCAACGTTCCCAATCGCTGCCGATTAGATTCTCCATCTCCACGCCGCGCGCGGTCAGCGCGGTATCGCCGAGCGGCAGGCCGCAAATCGCGCGGACATGGTTGGCGAACTGCGAGGTTGACGCGCCCTCGATCGTCCAATGCCCGGAATTGTGGACGCGCGGGGCCATTTCGTTGAAGACCGGGCCGTCGGCGCCCGCGAAGAACTCGCAGGTCAGCACCCCGACATGGCCCAGCGCATCGGCGATCCGGCCGGTCAGCGCCGCCGCCTCGGTCCATTGCGCGGCGATCGGGGCAGGGGCGGGCAGCGTCGAGCGGTGGAGGATCGCGTCGCGATGCTCGTTCCACGGCGGCGGGTAGCTGGTGATCGTGCCATCGCGCCCGCGCACCAGCAGGATCGAGAATTCGTGCGAGAAGGTGACGAACGCCTCCAGGATCGCAGGGCCGCCGATCGCCTCCCAGGCGGTGTCTGCATCGGTGGGCGAGGCAAGGCGCATCTGCCCCTTGCCGTCATAGCCGAAGCGGGTCGTCTTCAGCACCGCGGGACAACCGATCGCCGCGATCGCGTCGTCCAGTTCCTCACGGGTGTTCACCGCCTGCCAGCGCGCGGGGCGGCCGCCGACCTCCTCCACGAACGTCTTCTCGCGAACGCGGTCCTGCGCGACCTCCAGACTGAGGGGGGAGGGGTGGACGGACACGCGCTCCGCCAGCCACTTCACGGGGCCGGCGGCGATATTCTCGAATTCGTAAGTCACGACGTCGCACTGCGCGGCGAAATCGGCCAGCACGACCTTGTTGTGGTAATCGGCGCGCGTCAGCGAGGAAGCGGTCTGCGCGGCGACGCTTTCGCGGTCGGGGGCGAGAACGTGGGTGCGATAACCGAGGTCGGCGGCGGCGCTGGCGATCATCCGGCCGAGCTGCCCCCCGCCGAGGATGCCGATCGTGCTGCCGGGCGGGACGATCTCGCTCATGCCGGGTCGATCGCCACGGCGTCGGTTTGCCCGGCGCGCCATGCCTGCAGGCGTTGCGACAGCGCAGCGTCCGACAGCGCCAGGATCGAGGTCGCGAGCAGGGCGGCATTGATCGCACCCGCCTTGCCGATCGCCAGCGTGCCCACCGGCACCCCGCCGGGCATCTGCACGATCGACAACAGGCTATCCATGCCCTTCAACGCCTTGGATTCCACCGGCACGCCCAATACCGGCAAATGCGTCATCGACGCCGCCATGCCGGGCAAATGCGCCGCACCGCCCGCCCCTGCGATCACGACTTTCAGCCCGCGTTCGGCCGCGCTCGTGGCGTAATCGTACAGGCGTTGCGGGGTGCGGTGCGCGGACACCACCTTCGTCTCGTAAGCAACGCCCAGCGCGTCGAGCGTCTCGCTCGCGTGCCGCATCGTTTCCCAATCGGAAGTGGAGCCCATGATGATGCCGATGTCCGCCATCGCGTGCGGTTAGCGGGGCGGAACGGGGAGGGCAATATGCGAGTCGCAGCACCTCGCCAGAAAGGTCATGACTCCGGTGGCGTGGCGACCTTATGCCGCCAGCTTCATCCCCTGCATCGCCTCGGCGGCGAGCGCGATCGAGTGGCGACGCGCCTGATGATCGTACACTGCGCTGGTCAGCATCACCTCGTCCACCTGCGTTCGCGCGACGAAGGCGGCGATACCCCGCGCCACATCGTCGCGGGTGCCGACCGCGCTGGCGGACAGCGCATGGTCGAGAATTGCGGCATGCTGCGGCGGAAGCGACGCGCGGTAACCGGAAACTGGCGGCTTCATGCGACCGGGATTGCCGGTGCGCAGCCCGACGAACTGCTGCTGCTGCGAACTGGCGAGCAATTCCGCCTCCTCGCGCGTGTCGGCGGCGAAGACGTTGAACCCGGCCATCGCATACGGCCGCGCGAGCGTGGGCGAGGGCCGGAAGTCGCGGCGATAGGTCGCCAGCGCCTGATCGAGCAGGTCGGGCGCGAAATGCGAGGCGAAGGCATAGGGCAGGCCGAGCATCGCGGCGAGTTGCGCCCCGAACAGGCTGGAGCCGAGGATCCACATATCCGGCTTTGCCCCCGCGCCGGGCGTGGCGGTGATGCCGGTGCGGCCGTCGTCCGCGAAATAGCTCTGCAATTCCACGACATCGCGCGGGAAGTCGTTGGCGTCGCTCGACAGGTTGCGACGCAGCGCATGCGCGACCCGCTGGTCCGAGCCCGGCGCGCGACCGAGGCCCAGGTCGATGCGGCCGGGGAACAGCGCATCAAGCGTGCCGAATTGCTCGGCGATCTGGAGTGGCGCCGCATTGGGCAACATGATCCCGCCCGCGCCGACGCGGATGTTCTTCGTGGCGTGGCCGACGTGGGCAATCACCACCGCGGTGGCGGCCGAGGCGATGCCGGTCATGCCGTGATGCTCCGCCACCCAGTAACGGTGGAATCCGAGCGCCTCGGCATGGGCGGCAAGATCGGCGGCGTTGGCCAGCGATTGCGCGACGGAGCCGCCTTCGGTGACGGGGACGAGATCGAGGAGGGCGTATCGGGTCATGGACGGAAGATGGGGATGACGCGGCCGGATCGCCACGTCAGCGTCGCTATCGCACGGGAAAGCGCGACTTTCGGTTCGCGAGAGGATTGGCCGCGATGGGGCGGACGGGCGCGCATCGCCCCGCATTGCGGCATTGGCGCGCACACCACCTTTCCCCCTTCCGCCGAAGCCTCTAGGAACCGCGCCCATGCACCCCGCCTTCGCGCACGTCGACACGTGGATCTTCGACCTCGACAACACGCTGTACCCGGCGCGTGCCGACCTGTTCGCGCACATCGACCGGCGCATGACCGCGTTCATCGCCGATTTCCTGCGCGTCGACGCGGTCGAGGCGCGGCGTATCCAGAAGGAGTATTTCCTCGGCCACGGCACGACACTTGCCGGCTTGATGGCCGATCACGACGTCGATCCGCAGGCTTTCCTCGCCTATGTCCACGATATCGAGATGGACGCGCTGGAGGAGAATGCGCCGCTCGCCGCCGCGTTGGCGCAATTGCCGGGCCGCAAGCTGGTCTTCACCAACGGTGACCGGCCCTATGCGCTCAAGGTGCTGGAGCGGCTGGGGCTGGGGCAGAGTTTCGAGGCGGTACACGATATCGTCGCGATGGATCTGGTGCCAAAACCCGCCGTCGCCGCCTATGCCGGGCTGTGCGCCGCGTTCGCGATCGATCCGACCCGCGCGTTGTTCGTCGAGGATATGGCGCGGAACCTGAAGCCGGCCAAGGCGATCGGGATGACCACCGTGTGGGTGGACAACGGGTCCGAGCAGGATCACGACGCCGACCGATCCTATGTCGACCACCGCGTGACGGACGTCACCGCGTGGGTCCAGTCACTGTTGGAGGACCAATGACCGCCGAGCTTTCCGCCACGATCGATGCCGCTTGGGAAAACCGCGCCGAACTGGGCCTGACCACTGGGCGCGCGGTGCGCGTCGCGGTGGATCGTGCGCTGGCGCTGCTGGATGCGGGCGAGGCGCGCGTCGCGGAACCGGACGGCGCGGGCGGCTGGCGGGTCAACCAGTGGCTGAAGAAAGCGGTGCTGCTCAGCTTCCGCCTGAACGACAATGTGCTGATCGACAACGGTCCGGGTGCGGGACACTGGTTCGACAAGGTGCCGAGCAAGTTCTCCGGCTGGAGCGAGGCGGAGTTCCGCGCGGCCGGCTTCCGTGCGGTGCCGGGCAGCGTGGTGCGGCGCGGCGCGTTCGTCGGCAAGGGCGCGATCCTGATGCCCAGCTTCGTCAACATCGGCGCTTATGTCGGCGAAGGCACGATGGTCGACACCTGGGCGACCGTGGGCAGCTGTGCGCAGATCGGCAAGAACGTCCACCTTTCGGGCGGGGCGGGGATCGGCGGCGTGCTGGAGCCGCTGCAGGCCGATCCGGTCATCATCGGCGACGGCGCATTCATCGGCGCGCGGGCCGAAGTGGCGGAGGGCGTCCGCGTCGGTGAGGGCGCGGTATTGTCGATGGGCGTCTATCTCGGCGCTTCCACCAAGATCATCGATCGCGAAACCGGCGAGACGTTCCGCGGCCACGTGCCACCCTATGCGGTCGTCGTGCCCGGCTCGACCGGCGGCGGGGAGGGCAAGCCGGCGCTATATTGCGCGGTGATCGTCAAGCGTGTCGATGCGCAGACCCGCAGCAAAACCAGCATCAACGATCTGCTGCGCGATTGACGTCGTGTATAACACGTAAAACAAATGGCCTCGACACGGTCATGTCACGGGCCTATCCGTGCCCGTGACATAGCCGAGATGAGGATTGCCATATGCCGACCGCCAGCAAGGTTCTCGACCGCGTCCTCGTACTGGAAATGGTGCGCGTCACCGAAGCGGCGGCGATCGCCGCCTCGACGCTGACCGGGCGCGGCGACGAGAAGGCGGCCGATGCCGCCGCGGTGGAGGCGATGCGCGCCGCGCTGAACGAACTCGACATGGACGGCACCGTCGTGATCGGCGAGGGCGAGCGCGACGAGGCACCGATGCTGTTCATCGGCGAGAAGGTCGGCACCGGCAACGGTCCGGCGATCGACATCGCGCTCGATCCGCTGGAGGGCACCACGATCTGCGCCAAGTCCGGGCCGAACAGCCTGGCGGTGCTGGCGATCGCCGAGGCGGGCGGGCTGCTGAACGCGCCCGACGTCTATATGGACAAGCTGGCGGTCGGGCCGGGCCTGCCGACCGGGGTGATCGACCTCGACCGGACGCCGACCGAAAATGTCGCGGCGATCGCCGCGGCGAAGGGCGTCGCGCCCAAGGACATCATCGCGTGCGTGCTGGATCGTCCCCGGCACGAGGCGCTGATCGCCGAATTGCGCGGCATCGGGTGCGGCGTGGTGCTGATCGGTGACGGCGACGTGGCGGGGGTGATCGCGACCAGCGATCCCGACACCACGATCGACGTCTATATGGGGTCTGGCGGCGCGCCGGAGGGCGTGCTGGCATGCGCGGCGCTGCGCTGTGTCGGCGGGCAGTTCAAGGGCCGCCTGCTGTTCCGCAACGATGACGAACGGGCGCGTGCGCGCAAATGGGGGATCACCGATCTCGATCGTCAGTACGATCTTAAGGATCTGGCGACCGGCGACTGCATCTTCGCGGCGACGGGCGTGACCGACGGTTCGCTGCTGGCCGGGGTCAAGCGCCGCGCCGGCAAGATGACGACCGAGAGCGTGGTGATGCGCGCCTCCTCGGGCACCGTGCGCTGGGTGAAGGGCGAACACCGCCTCGACCAATGATGGCGTCGGCGGCGCTGGCGATCGCTTTGGCGAGCCTTGCGCTGCTGTTGCATGGGCGGCGGATCGGCTGGTGGCCGCGTCCGCCGGCCGTGGCCCCCGGCGCGGTGCGGCATCGCCACTTCGCGCGGTTGACGCTACGCGGGGTCGTGCACTTCGGGCTGGTGGCGGTGGTGCTGCTGGCAGCGACTGGCCGGCTAAACGCCGTCGTGGCGTTCCCGGTGGAGTTGCAGCCGGCGCGGGCACTGGCACTGGCGTGGATCGGGCCATTGTCGTGGCAGCCGCTGGTGGTGGGTGGCCTGTCCGGCGTCGTCATCGCGACGCTGCTGGATCGACGCGGTCACCGCTTCGCCTTCGGTGATCTGCGCGGCGTGATGCCGGCGCGAAATGCCGAGTTGGGCTGGGGCGTGGTGCTGGCGATCGTCGCCGGTATCACGGAGGAGGCGTTCTTTCGCCTGCTGTTGCCGCTGTTGATCGCGCAGGTCAGCGGATCGGCGTTGCTCGGCTTCGCAGGTGCGACCGCCGCCTTCGGCTATGCGCACCGCTATCAGGGCGCACGCGGGGCGATCGTTACGGTGGTGGCGGGGTTGCTGCTGGCGCTCGTCTATCTGGTGTCGGGACGTTTGTGGGCGGCCATGCTGGCCCATGCCGTCATCGACCTGAACGGATTGGTGCTGCGGCCGCTGCTATCCGGTCGGCTGCGATAGGCCATCATTCGGGGGGAGCGGTCCTAGCACTCAGCTCTTCAGCCGCCACCCGGTCCGGAAGATCGTCACCACCGCCGTCAGGCACAATGCCGCAAAGCCGAGCGTCACCGCCACGCATAGCGCGAACGACACGTCACTCTGTCCGAAGAACGTCCAGCGGAAACCGTTGATAAGGTAGGCGACCGGGTTGAACAACGTCACCGTCCGCCATGGCTCGGGCAGCACGTCGAGCGAGTAGAACGCGCCGCCCAGGAAGGTCAGCGGCGTTACCACCAGCAACGGGATCACCTGCAATTGCTCGAAGCCGTTCGCCCAGATGCCGAGGCAGAATCCGAACAGCGCGAAGCTGACGGTGACCAGCAACAGGTAGAGCAGCATCAGCAGCGGGTGCGCGATGTGCAGGTCGACGAACAGATGCGCGGTGGCGAGGATCACCATCGCGATCACCATCGACTTGGTCGCGGCGGCCCCGACATAGCCGATCACCGTTTCGACCGGCGACAAGGGCGCGGACAGCAATTCGTAGATCGTGCCGGTGAATTTCGGCATGTAGATGCCCAGGCTGGCGTTGAAGATGCTTTCGGAAAAGATCGTCAGCAGCATCAGGCCCGGCACGATGAACGCACCGTAGCTCACGCCCTCCACGCCGCGCATCTGCGATCCGATCGCCGCGCCGAAGACGATGAAATACAACGTGGTGGTGATGACCGGCGTGGCGAGGCTGGTCCAGATCGTCCGCCCGAACCGCGCCATTTCGAAGCGGTAGATCGCCCATATCCCGTGCAGGTTCACGCCGCTTCCCCCACCAGATCAACAAAGATGTCCTCAAGGCTCGACTTGCGCGTTTCCAGATCGCGGAAGGCGATGTTCTCCTGCGCCAGCCTTTCGAGCAGCCGCGGGATGCCGGTGTCCTCGGCCTTGGCGTCGAAGATGTAGCGCAATTTGTGACCTTCGTCCTCCAGCGTCAGCGGCCAGTCCGCCAGTGCGGGCGGCACCGCCGTCATCGGCGCGACCAACGTCAGATCCATCTGGCGTTTGCCCAGCTTGGCCATCAACGCGTTCTTTTCCTCGACCAGCAACAGCTTGCCGCCGGCGATCACGCCGACGCGGTCGGCCATCTCCTCGGCCTCCTCGATATAATGAGTTGTCAGGATGATCGTCGCGCCGTTTTCGCGCAGGCGATGGACCAGCTTCCACATGTCGCGGCGCAAGGCGACGTCGACCCCCGCGGTCGGTTCGTCCAGGAAGAGGATGTCGGGTTCGTGCGCCAGCGCCTTGGCGATCAGCACCCGGCGCTTCATCCCGCCCGACAGGTCCTTGATCTTCGCATGGCGCTTCTCCCACAGCGACAGATCGCGCAGCACCTGCTCGATATAGTCCGAATGCCCCGAGCGCCCGAACAACCGGCGAGAGAAGGTGACGGTCGCCAGCACGCTCTCGAACTGGTCCGTCGCCAGTTCCTGCGGCACCAGCCCGATCGCCCGCCGCGCGGCTTTATAGTCGCGCGCCACGTCATGCCCGGCAACGGTAACCGTGCCCGACGACGGGGTGACGATCCCGCAGATAATGCTGATGAGCGTGGTCTTCCCGGCGCCATTCGGCCCGAGCAGCGCGAAAATCTCGCCGCGGTTCACCGTCAGGTCGACGGTGCCGAGCGCGGTCGGGCCGTTGCGATAGGTTTTCGAGACGCCGGCGACGGTAAGGATCGGTTCGGGCATTCGCCCCCCTTGCTGTGTTGCCCACGCTACGCAAGCGGGCGGGCATTGTTCCCGGTCGTATCAGCCGCATCGATGGCGGGTGACGCGTGCAAAGTCCATGGTGAACTGCCTTGGACCCAAGGGCGAGTCCAATGACGCTCGCGCCGGTCGCGCGCTCCGGCGGCCGTCTGGGAAAGCTGCTGGCGCAGGTCGCGACGTCCGCATGAACAGCGTATCATATGCTAATCTTCCCCGGCTCGGCGGACACGCTGGGTTAGCCGGTCATGCGCTGTCAGCGACGCAGCATCGTCGGCATGATCCCTAATTCGGCCGCCACCTCGGTCTGCATGCGACCGCTCGTCTCCCACAGCGCCACCGCCTCGCGCCTGAGCTCGTCCGTCAACAGACGCTTCGTCGTACTCACCATCATACACCTCCCTGCTACGCAGAGCCTGTCATCGGTGTCAGGCGCAGCCCGGGGTGGCCACGGTCGATCTGGGAGTGAATGCCGGGTTGGACGACGGTTTCGCCCTGCGATTGCTCGCCCGCAACATCGGCGATCGGATCGTGCGGACCTCGGGATATGTCTTCGGATCGACCCTATTTTCTGCGTTCGATGTCGGCCGGCGGATCAGCCCGACGCTGCGGCGACCTATGATGCATGGGATCGTCTCGGCCCGGGAGTGGATCCTCCGCGTGGCGGGCGTCGTCGGCGCGCTCGCCATCGCCCGGATCTTCGGAGGCACCGCATTCCAGGCGCTGCCGGCGCTGCTGCGAACTCACGGCGATGCTCCGGACACGCTGGCGCTCACCGGCCTCGCCATGTGGTCATGGGCTGCCAGGTTCGCACGGGCACCGCCGGTCGAGCGCTGGCGGCGACCGACCCGTGCTCTGCGCCAAACGCCGGGTCGGCCCGATCGGCTTAACTGTCGTCAGTCCCGCGCGGTGCCGCGCCCGCGCCGTTCGCCACGACGGGCCTTGCGGAACGACTTGGCATGTGCGCGGGCGAACGCCTTCTTCTCGTCGCGCGTGGGGGGCAGCTTCACGTCCAGCGGCATCATGTCGCCGGCCATCGCCTCGAACCCCAGCTGCGACAGGCTTTCGGCGAAGTGCGTCGGCAACTCGGCGGTGACGTCGATCTCGCCGCCATCGGGATGGTCGACGCGGATACGACGGGCGTGGAGGTGCATCTTGCGGCTGATCCCGCCGGTCAGGAACGCGGCTTGCCCGCCGTACTTGCCATCGCCGACGATCGGGTGGCCGATCGCGGCCATGTGGACGCGCAACTGATGCGTCCGCCCGGTAAAGGGTTGCAGTTCGACCCAGGCGGTGCGGTTTCCGGCACGTTCGATCACGCGGTAACGGGTGCGTGCGGGCTGGCCGTTCTCCTCGTCGACGCACATCTTCTCGCCGCCGGTGCCGGGCTGCTTGCCGATCGGCAGTTCGATCATGCCGTCGTCGATCGACGGCACGTCGACGACCAGCGCCCAATAGACCTTCTTGGCGGTACGGCTGGAAAAGCTCTTGGCGAACGCGGCCGCCGCCCGAGAATTGCGCGCGACCAGCAGCGCGCCGGACGTGTCCTTGTCGAGCCGGTGGACCAGCTTGGGCCGCCCCTCCGCCTCGTAATGCAGCGCGTCGAGCAGGCCGTCGACATGGGTCAGCGTCTTGGTGCCGCCCTGCGTGGCGAGGCCCGGCGGCTTGTTGAGGACCAGCGCGGCGGCGTCCTTGTGGATCACCATTTCGCGCGCGAACGCGGCCTCGTCGTCGCTCAGCGGCGGACGTTCCGGCTTGCCGCGCTGTTCCACCCGCTCCGGCTCGGGCGGGGGGACGCGCAGCACCTGCCCGGCCAGCAGCCGGTCGCCGGGGCCGACGCGCGACCCGTCGACGCGCAGCTGACCGGTGCGGGCCCATTTGGCGACCGTGGTGAAGCTGGTTTCGGGCAGGTGCCGCTTGAACCAGCGATCGACGCGGATGCCTTCGTCGTCATAGCCGACGGTGAACTGGCGGACGCCGTCGCTCATGCCGGCACCCGTGCGATGGTCAGGCCGGCGAACAGCGCGACGATCGATCCGACGACCGACAGCATGACGTATCCGAATGCCGCGGCCAACGCGCCACGCTCGATCATGCCGACCACGTCGAGCGCGAAGGACGAAAAGGTCGTGAAGCCACCGAGCACGCCGACGCCGAGCAGCAGCCGCCATGTCTCGCCGGCAGCGCCACCGGCGCCGCGGGCGAGGACGCCGACCAGCAGGCCCATCAGCAGCCCGCCGGCCACGTTGACGGTCAGCGTGCCCCACGGCCAGCCGGAACCGAGTGCGTGCGTCATAGCGCGCCCGGTCAGATAACGCGCACCGGCGCCAGCCGCGCCGCCCGCCATGACAAGAAACAGGGAGTTCATCGCCGCGCCCTATCGCGTTTCGGCCTGCAAGGGAAATCAGCCGTGTGTCCCGTGCGAGAACAGGTTCATCACCAGCACCCCCGCAACGATCAGTGCCATGCCCGCCAGCGCCCCTGCGTCCAGCCGCTGCCCGTGCCAGATCCACGCAACCGCGGTTACCAGCACGATCCCGACGCCGGACCAGATCGCATATGCCACGCCGGTCGGCAGCGTGCGCAGCGCCAGCGACAGGAAGTAGAAGGCGACGGCATAGCCGGCGACGGTGACCAGCGTCGGCCACGGCCGGGTGAAGCCATCGGATTGCTTCAGGGCGGAGGTGGCGGCGACCTCGGCAAGGATGGCGACCATCAGCAGGGCGTAAGACATAGGCGGCTTGTCGGCGATCCCGCCGTAATTGGCGAGCCGCGATCGTGTGTGTCTTGCCCTTGCGATACACCCGCCGATGTACCATGTTCGGGTGATGCTCAACTTGCTTTCGATCGCGATCGGCCTCGTCGCCCTGCTGCTGGGGATCGTGCCGTTCCTGCCGTTCCTTGGCTGGGCCTATTGGTTCGTGATCCCGATCGCGGTGGTGGGGGCGGCGATCGGTGCGCTGTCGTCGCGCAATGGCGGGCGCAACCTGAACCTCGTGCTGATCCTGATCTTCGGGCTGCGCCTGATGCTGGGCGGTGGTCTGATCTGACCAAACGCCCGGTCGTCGACCGGGCGTCCGTACGTCAGCGGCAGGTCACCTGCCCGCGGTCGACGCGTTGGCCGAGCAGCGCGCCGCCACCTGCGCCGATCAGCGTGCCGAGCAGCCTGGACCCGCCGCCGGAGATGATATTGCCCAGCGCGCCGCCGGCCAGTCCGCCGACCACCAGTCCGGTCGTGCCGTCGTTGCGGCGGCAGTAATAACGTCCGTTGCCGCCGCGATAGATGCGGTCGTTCCGCGTCAGCGCACGCTGCTGGTAGTAGCGACCATCGCGATAATAGCGTGCGGCATCATAGCGGCGCTGGCCGGGTTCAAGGCGATTGTGGTCGTAACGGCGCGCCTGCCGCCAGTCGCGCACGTCGTCGTTGCGATCTTGGCGGGCATCGCGGACGTTGTCGCGATATTCGCGCCGGGCGTTTCGGACATCGCGGCGCGAATCGGCATCGCGGACGTCGTCACGGTACTCCCGACGCGCATCGCGCAGGTCCTCGCGATATTCGCGATTGGCCTCACGTGGTCGCTGTGCAGCCGCGGGTGCCGCCGCCAGCGACGTCAACATGGTCGCCCCCAAAACCGCCGTCAGTATGATACGCATCACTTGTCTCCTCATCGAGGTACCGATGCTGTTCAAACGACGGCGGCGTTCCGGTGTTGCGTGAACAGGAAACTACTTGCCGTTCACTTATGGGACATTATTGGGCCAGTTCGTGGGTGAGGGTAATTTGCGCCTTCAACAGCTTCGACACCGGGCAATTGGCCTTCGCCTCCGTCGCGATGCGCGCGAACTCTTCGGCGTCTATCCCGGGAATTGCCGCCTTCAGGTCCAGCTTCGATGACGTGATGGTGAAGCCGTCACCATCCTTGTCGACCGTGACATGCGCCTCGGTCGCCAGCGTGCCGTCATGATAGCCAGCGCCAGCCAGCGCGAAGCTGAGCGCCATGGTGAAGCAGCTGGCATGCGCCGCGGCGATCAGCTCCTCCGGATTGGTGCCGGGTCCATCCTCGAACCGGGAGCCGAAGCCGTAGCGCTGGTCCTTGAGCGCGCCGGATTGTGTCGAGGTCCAGCCGTGGCCGTCCTTGCCAAGGCCTTCGTAGCGTGCTGATCCACTGCGAGTAGGCATGTCCTGCTCTCCTTCCAAGTAACATGAAAAAGCGCGATCCGTGGTGACACGGACCGCGCTTCTCTAACGTCGATCAAACGGCGAAGGCTTCATCGCCGCTCAATTTCAGCAATCAACGGCACTTGCGCTTGCCGCTCCGCTCGATCTCGCGACCGGCGAGCGCCCCGCCGACGCCACCCAATACGGTGCCGAGCGTCCGGTCGCCGCCCGAATCGATCGTCCGGCCCAGCAGGCCGCCCGCAACCGCGCCGACCACCAGGCCGGTGGTGCCATCGGGCTTGCGACAGCGCAGTCGACCATCATTGCCGCGCCATTCGCGATACTTGTGGCGGCGCTGTGCATCGGCGTCCACCGTCGTGGCGACCAGCGTCGGCGCGACCATGGCCATCGCCCCAAAAGCGAGCATGAACTTACGCATAACCATTCTCCCGTTCGTCAAATCATGATGCCATCGAAACGTGTTCGTTCTACCGCAGTTGCATGAACCCGTAACAACATACCGTTCATCCTGGGACATGCCGGGACAGATCATCGTTGCCGGCGGTGGACGCGGCCCGCCGAGGGCGGCGCGGCGCGTCGGTCGAAAGCATGCAACGTTGCACCGCGGTCGCGGGCGTGTAGAGGCGGAAAGATGAGCTGGGATCCGGTCGCGACGACGCGCTACCTGCTGGAGACGCGCACGATCGCCGGGCACGGCGGGCGGCTCGGCCAGCATTATCACGCGCATGGCGACGACTGGATCGAGGTCGCGCAACCGTGGAGCGAGGAACTGGTCGGCGACGAGGACAGCGGAACGATCGCATCCGGCCCGATCATCGCGCTGATGGATGTCGCGACCAGCCTGGCGGTATGGCACCGGCTGACTACACTGGTCGCGCATGCCACGCTGGATCTGCGCATCGACTATCTGCGGCCGGCGCGCCCGCGTCACACTGTCATCGGCCGCGGCGAGTGTCTGCGCATTGCGCGATCGATCGCGTTCACGCGCGGTATTGCGCACGACGGCGATGTGAACGATCCGGTCGCGCATGTCGCAGCGACGTTCATGGTGACAGCGGGCAGCTACCCGAGGCCGGCATCATGAAGTTGCCCCCGTATGCGCAGCTCCTCGGCGTGACGCTGGAACTGGTCGATGACCTGCCGGAGATCGCCATGCCATTCGGGCACCATGTGGTCGGCCGACCCGGCTTTCTTCAGGGCGGTGCGATCGCCGGCCTGCTGGAGGTGGCGGCGGTGGCGGCGCTCCGGCATGCGCTGGCGGGCGAAGATGCGGCGCGGGTCAAGCCGATCAACGCCACCGTCGATTTCATGCGCGGCGGGCGCGACCGGGTGACGCGGGCCGCCGGGACGATCACCCGGCTGGGCACGCGCGTCGCCACCGTTTCGGCGATCGCGTGGCAGGACGATCGTGCACGGCCGATCGCGGCGGCACGGCTGAACTATTTGATCGAGCGCGGCGAGGCATGACCCCGCCGCTCGACCCGGTGGTGCTGTTGCCGGCGTTCGCGCCGTGGCTGGACGTGGCGGGGCTGGCGGTGTTCGCCGCATCCGGGGCACTGGCGGCGGCGCGGCGCGCACAGACGCCGGTGACGCTTGCGTTCTTCGCGCTGATTACCGGTGTGGGCGGCGGCACGGTGCGCGACCTGTTGATCGGTGCGCCGGTGTTCTGGGTGCACGATTCGCGGGTGGCGGCGGTATGCCTGTTGATGGCCGGGGTGATCTGGACCACGCCCGAGCGCTGGTGGCGCGGCGCGGCGCTCGACTGGTTCGACGCGGTCGGGCTGGCCGCCTACGCTGTCTATGGCGCGGCCAAGGCGCTGGGATATGGCGTGCCGCCGTTGCCCGCGGCGTTGATGGGAGTGGTGACGGGATGCGTCGGCGGGATCATCCGTGACGTGCTGGCAGGCGAGCCGTCGATCCTGATGCGGCCCGAGCTTTACGTGACGGCCGCGGCGCTGGCGGCGGGATGTTATGTCGGGCTGCGCGAGATGGGCATGGTGCCGTGGCACGCCGCGGCAATCGCCGCGCTGGCCGGCTTCGCGCTGCGATCAGCCGCGATCCGGTTCAAGCTCGCGCTGCCTGCCTACGGGGATAAGTAACGGTCGCAGCCGATCAGAACGCCGGTTCCTCGCCGGGCTTTTCCGCGACGTGAATACCGCACTCCACCTTGTCCCATCCACGCCAGCGGCCCGCACGCGGATCTTCGCCGGGGCGGACTTTCGAGGTGCACGGCGCGCAGCCGATCGACAGGTAGCCCTGCGCCTCCAGCGGATGGCGCGGCAGATCGTGCTCGACGAAATAGCCGTCGAGCTTCTCCTTCGACCAGTCGGCGAGCGGGTTGATCTTCAACCGGCCCTCGTCTTCCTCGAACCGGGGCAGTGCCTTACGGGTGCTGGCCTGAAAGCCCTTGCGCCCGGAAATCCACGACTGGAACGGGGCCAGCGCGCGGCGTAACGGCTCGACCTTGCGCATCTCGCAGCAGCCGTCCGGATCATAGGACCATCGCAGCCCCTTTTCATCGCGGAGCCGCAGCAGCCGCGGATCGGGACGGAACACGCGCAGATCGGTGAAGCCGAGACGCTCGGTCAGTTCGTCACGATAGGCCAGCGTCTCGCCGAACATCTTCTGCGTGTTGGTGAAGATGACCGGCACATCGCGATCGACGGCGGCGATCATGTGCAGCAGCACCGCCGATTCCGCCCCGAACGACGACACCGCAGCGATCCTTCCCTGCAATTCACCAGTCAGCAACTCTCGCAGCATGTCCGGCGCGGACACCCCCTCGAACCGCGCCTGCATCACCGCGGCATCGGCAACCGTGAAAGCGGGACGGACATCGATGATGTCGAGGTCGTGGGCAGGCTCACCCATGGCGCAGTTTCCACACCGGGACCGCCGCATCGGCAGCCTTCTGATAATGAAGCCCGTAGCGTTCCAGCGAACGGCGCAGTACGTCCGGATCGATCGCCGAATGCGGGGCGAATGCGTCGAAGCCGCACCGCCGCATGAGCGGGATCTGATCGACCAGCACGTCGCCCTCGGCCCGCAACTCGCCGCGATACCCCGCCTCGCGCAGGATGCGCGCGACCGAATAGCCGCGTCCGTCGCGAAACGTCGGGAACGACACCTCGACCAGCGCGATGCGATCAAGCAGCGGGATCAGCGCGCGGGCATCGTCGCCCGGTTCGATCCGCACCGCCGTCGCGTTCGACTGGTCGACCAGAAACGCGTCTAGCGTGACCGCCGGTTCCTCATGCGCGGTGTCATCGCGGAAGCGCAGATGCGCGCGGTCGTCGATCACGTCGACCTCGAAGGCGTCAACCATAGATCGCTTCCTTGAACGGCTGCATGCCGACGCGGCGGTAGGTGTCGACGAAGCGTTCGCCGACATCGCGGATGCGGACATAGGTGTCGGTGACGCGCTCGATCGCGTCCACCACGCCATCCTCGTCGAAGCCGGGACCGGTGATCTTGCCGAGCGACACGTCCTCGGCACCCGATCCACCGAGCGACAGCTGGTAATTCTCGGTACCCTTCTTGTCGACGCCGAGGATGCCGATGTGCCCGGCGTGATGATGGCCGCAGGCGTTGATGCACCCGCTGATCTTGAGCTTCAGTTCGCCGAGGTCGCGCTGGCGACCGAGATCGGCAAACCGCCGCCCGATCTTCTGTGCCAGCGGAATGGACCGGGCGTTGGCAAGCGCGCAATAATCCAGCCCCGGGCAGGCGATGATGTCACTGATGAGGTCGAGGTTCGCGTCGGCGAGTTCAGCCTCCACCAATGCCGACCACACCGCCTTCAGATCGGCGACGCGGACATGCGGCAGGACGATGTTCTGCGCGTGGGTGACGCGCAGCTCGTCGAAGCTGTAACGTTCGGCAAGGTCGGCCATGACGTCGATCTGCGCCGCGGTGGCATCGCCGGGGATGCCGCCGATCGGCTTGAGCGAGATGGTGACGATCGCGTGACCGGGCTGCTTGTGCGCGCGGACGTTCTGATCGAGCCACACCGCAAAGTCGGGATCGCTGCGGTCGGCGACCACGCCGTCGTCCGCCGCGAACGGCGGCGGCGCGAACATCGCGGTGATCCGCGCGAGTTCGGCCACGGGCGGATCGATGCCGAGCAGCTTCACCGCCGCGAACTCCTCCTCCACCTCGGCACGGTATTTGTCCGCGCCGATTTCGTGGACCAGGATCTTGATCCGCGCCTTGTAGATATTGTCGCGCCGGCCGTAGCGATTATAGACTCGCAGACACGCCTCGAGATAGCTCATCAGCTGATCGGCGGCGACGAAGTCCCTGATCTCCGGCGCGATCATCGGGGTGCGGCCCATGCCGCCGCCGACGAATACCTTGGCGCCGAGCACGCCGTCGCGCTCGATCAGTTGCAGGCCGATGTCGTGGAGGCGCATCGCCGCGCGATCCTCGTTCGCGGCGATGACCGCGATCTTGAACTTGCGCGGCAGGTAGCTGAATTCAGGGTGGAAGGTGCTCCACTGCCGGAGCAGCTCCGCCCACGGACGCGGATCGGTCACTTCGTCGGCGGCCGCGCCGGCGAACTGGTCCGAACTGATGTTGCGAATGCAATTGCCGCTGGTCTGGATGGCGTGCATCTCGACCGTCGCCAGTTCGGCGAGGATATCGGCGGCGTCCTCCAGCTTGATCCAATTATACTGAATGTTCTGGCGCGTCGTGAAGTGACCGTAGCCGCGGTCGTATTTGCGCGCGACATGCGCCAGCATCCGCATCTGACGGCTGTCGAGCGTGCCATAGGGCACCGCAACACGCAGCATATAGGCGTGGAGTTGCAGATACAGGCCGTTCATCAGCCGCAGCGGCTTGAATTGATCCTCGGTCAACTCACCCGACAGGCGGCGGAGGCACTGATCGCGAAATTCGTCGACGCGGGCGTCGACGATCGACTGGTCGTATTCGTCGTACTTGTACATCGTGTCTTCCTCGATCCCCGCGACATGGCGGGGAGGATCAAATCACCCAGTCACCCGCATCGGGATCGGCGGGCTTGAGCGTCAGGTCGGGGCGCACCGTAGGGCCGAGCGCGCGAATCCGGTCCTTGATATGGGCGGGGCGGGGGCCGTCCGGCGTTTCGGTCGCCTCGATGACATAGGGAACGTTGACGCGGCGCGCCGCTTCTTCCTGCCGGGCGATCGCTTCGGCATGATCGCCGGCGTCGCGGGCTTCGGCGATGTGGCGAGTCCAATCGCTGCCGGTCCACCAGATGACGTCGCCGCTCGCCAGATCGTTGCCGGTCACCAGCTTCATGCCATCTGCTCCACCACCTTGGCATAGCCCGCCAGCCGGTCCACCGCGTCGGACAGTTCGACCACTTCGCCGACCACGATGATCGCGGGGCTGGCAACGCGCTCGCGCAGCACCATCGCGCCGAGATCGGCGAGCAACGTGCGCAGCGCGCGATGGCCGGGCAGCGTCCCTTTCTCCAGCAACGCGACCGGCATGTCGGGGGCCACGCCATCCGCCATCAACTTGTCGGCGATCGCCTCCGCCGTGGCGACGCCCATGTAGATCACCAGCGTGCGGCCCTGACCAGCCAGTCCGGACCAGTCCTGATCGGTCAGTCCCTTGCACTGGCCGGCGACGAAACTGACCGCCGAACTGTGATCGCGGTGGGTGAGGGGCAGCATCGCCTCGGCAGCGCAGCCCAAGGCAGCGGAAACGCCGGGGATCACCTCGACCGCAAGGCCGGCGGCGCGCACCGCCTCGACCTCTTCACCCCCGCGCCCGAAGATGAACGGATCGCCGCCCTTCAGACGAACGACGACGCTGCCGGCCTTTACGTGCGCGACGATCAGCGCATTGATCGCTTCCTGCGGCACGGTGTGGCGTGCGCGGCGTTTCGCGACCGAGATGCGGTGGGCGGATGCGGGCGCGAGATCGAGGACGCGAGGATCGATCAGACCGTCGTGCACCACGACATCGGCGCAGCGCAACGCCTCCACCGCACGGACGGTGAGCAGACCGGGATCGCCGGGGCCGGCACCGACAAGGATGACGCGCCCACGCGCGTCGGGATCGAGAAGCGTCGCCATGATGTCATCGAAATGGGCGAGGCGGCGTTGTGGCGCAATCGAGCGATGCTTGGCGGGCGCGTAGGATTGGTTTGCGCACAGCGTGCAGGTTGGTGAAGGCGGCGCACGACACACGATGCGGCGCCTTCACCAAGTCTGATCTACTTCGTTGCCGTTCCCGGTTCCGCCATGTTGCGGTGCTGATGCGCGGTCACCTCGGCCGGCAGGATATGCGCTGCGGCAGCCTGCAGCTTGTTCTTCCAGCCGGAGACAATCGAGTGCTTGCCGGACATGAGCGCATCCCAGCCATCCTGCGCCACCTTGGCGGGATCGGACTTGCTGTCCGACGTGCCGACCTCGGTGTCCATCATGTCGGCACGGTCGAAGAACTCGGTCTCCACCGGACCGGGCATCAACGTGGTGAGCGTGATGCCCTCATGATCCTTCAGCTCGTCGCGTAGCGCATCGGTGAACGAGTCCACGAACGCTTTCGTCCCGTTGTACACCGCCTGGAAGCTCCCGGGCAGGAACCCGGCAATCGAACCCGTGACCAGCACCTTGCCTGCATGCCGTTCGGTCATGTGTCGCAGCACTTTCTGCAACAAATATACGGTACCGGTGACGTTGGTGTCGATCACGCGCCGCCAATCGGCGACATCCTGATCGAGGAACGCGCGGCCCAGCCCCTTGCCGGCGTTTGCGCACAGCAGATCGATCTGCCGCCCGCCGGTAGCGGCCAGCAGCCGGTCCACTCCGTCGATCGTAGACAGGTCGGCCTCTACCGACCGGACCTGCGTGCCGAACTGTTTGAAGTCGGCCGCCGCGGCCTCGATCAGCGGTTCGTCGGCTACCACGAGGATGTCGTATCCATCCTTTGCGGCAAGGGTCGCCAGCTCGAAACCGATGCCGGTCGATGCACCGGTGATGATCGCGAATTTGTCGGCCATGGTCATGTGCTCCTTCGTCGTCGTCCCGGCGCTTGACCGGGGCGGGGGCAAGTCATTGCATTCCGGGTTTCAGGACGATCTTGGTCACTTCGTTCTGCTCGTCGTGGAACATGCGATACCCCTCAGGGCCCTGCTCCAGCGGCATCCGGTGCGAGATCAGGAAGGTGGTGTCGATCTTTTCTTCGAGGATCGCGGTGAGCAGCGCCGGCAAGTATCGCTGGACGTGGGTTTGCCCGGTCTTGAGCTGCAAGCCCTTTTCCATGAACGCGCCCAGCGGCCATTTGTCGACGAAGCCGCCGTAAACCGCCGGCATCGAAACGCGACCGCCCTTGCGGCACGCGATGATCGCCTGTCGATTGGCATGTGCGCGATCGGTGCCAGTAAAGGTCGACACCTTGATCTGGTCGAGCACGTTGTCGACGAAGAAGCCGTGCGCCTCCAGCCCCACCGAGTCGATCACCGCGTCGGGGCCGATCCCGCCGGTCATCACCATCAGCGCCTCGTAGACCGCGCTTTCCTCGAAGTTGATCGTCTCCGCGCCGAACTTCGCGGCGAGCTTCAGCCGATTGGGGAAGTGATCGATCGCGATCACCCGCTCGGCACCCATCAGGAAGGCGGACTGGATCGCGAACAGCCCCACCGGTCCGCAGCCCCACACCGCCACGGTGTCGCCGGGTTCGATGTCGGCATTTTCGGCCGCCATCCAGCCGGTCGGCAGAATGTCGGACAGGAACAGCACCTTGTCGTCCTCGACACCGTCCGGGATGACGATCGGGCCGACGTCGCTGAACGGCACGCGGACATATTCCGCCTGACCGCCGGCGTACCCACCGGTCATGTGGCTGTACCCGAACAGCCCGGCCATCGGCTGGCCGTACAATTCCTGCGCAATGTCCTGATTGTCGGCGGGCAGGCCGTTGTCGCAGGCGGAGAATTGCTGCTTCGTGCAATGATAGCAGCTACCGCACGAAATGGTGAAGGGCACGACCACGCGCTGACCCTTCTTCAACGTCGATTTCGCGCCGACCTCGACCACCTCCCCCATGAACTCATGGCCGAGAATGTCGCCGGACTTCATCGTGGGAATGTAGCCATCGTAGAGGTGGAGGTCCGATCCGCAGATCGCGGTAGAGGTCACCTTGATGATGCAGTCGCGGGGATTGACGATGCCGGGATCGTCAACCGTGTCGACGCGGACATCATGCTTGCCGTGCCATGCGATGGCTTTCACAGCCCCATCTCCTCGAATTGCTTCGCGTTCATCGCGGGGGTGGCGATCTCACCGGTTTCCAGCAATTGCTTGAAACGGCGCAGGTCACGGCGCGCCTGGATCGCAGGTTCGCGCTGGAACATCTTGGCGATCACCTTGCCGACGATCCCGGCGGGCGGATCATAGTCGATCGTCGCGACGATCACCGTGCCACGCGCACCCGCGTCGCGGAACTCGACCCTGCCGCGATTGGGCACCTCGGCGCCTTCCTCGCTTTCCCACGCGAGCAGCTTGCCCGGCGTCTCTTCCGTGATGCGGGCATCCCATTCGACGGTGCCACCTGCCGGAGCCTTCACGACCCAGTGCGAACGACGTTCATCGTGAACGTCGATGCGAATCACGTTCTCCATAAAGGCGGGCCACGCGGCGAAGTCGCGGAAGCGCGAATAAACCTTCGCGAGCGGCTGGTTGATCGTTACCGCGCGTGCGGTGAGTGCCGGCGGCTTGTCGTGCTTGGCGGCGGCAAGAGGGGCGTCATCGGCCATGTCGGCTCCTTTCCTGTCGCGCGGTCAATCGTTGATTTGAGTGGTGCGTTCCTTGAAAAATCAGGGGGTTGATCTGGGTCAGTCAGGTCGGGCGTGAACTGTCATGCCTGCGCAGGCTGCGATCCGGAGGAATGCAGGTTCCGTCATGGACGGACCTGGCCTACGGATCGCCGCCTGCGTACGGATCAGGGATTACCCTTGCCGCCATGCGCCCCGACCGCCGTTCCGGTCGAGAAGCTGGTGCCGTCCTCGGCAAGCGCGACATAGAGCGGGGCGAGTTCGGCAGGCTGCCCGGCCCGACCGAGCGGCGTGTCCTGCCCGAACTCGCCGAGCGTACCGGGAATCTGGCCGCCAGCGACCTGCAACGGCGTCCAGATCGGACCGGGGGCGACCATGTTCACGCGGATGCCCTTCTTCGCGAGTTGCTTGGCCAACCCCTTGGTGAAGATCAGGATCGCACCCTTCGTGCTGGCGTAATCCAGCAGTTCCTCGCCGGGATCGTAGCTGTTGACCGATCCGGTGTTGATGATGACCGAGCCGGCCGGCATCGACGGGATCGCCGCCTTGCAGATGCGGAACATGGCGAAGATGTTCGTCTCGAACGTGCGGACCATCTGCTCGTCCGTGATCTCCGAGATGTCGGCCTTGCTTTGTTGATAGGCAGCGTTGTTGACGAGCAGGTCGATCCCGCCCAGCGCGCGCACCGCATCGGCGACCAGCTTCGTACAGGCCTTCTCTGTGCGGATGTCGGCGGGCAGCAGCACCGCCTTGCGTCCGGCCTGTTCGATCAGCGCCTTTACCTCGCGCGCGTCGGGTTCCTCGGTCGGATAGTAATTGATCGCCACATCCGCCCCCTCGCGCGCAAAAGCGATCGCGGCGGCGCGGCCGATACCGCTGTCACCGCCGGTGACCAGCGCCTTGCGCCCGGTCAGGCGGCCCGATCCACGATAGCTGGTCTCACCGCTATCGGGGCGCGGCGTCATCTTGCCTTGCAGCGCGGGCCATGGCTGGCGTTGTTCGGGAAATGGCTGGTTGGTGTACTTCGTGCGCGGGTCGCGGAGCGGTGCGGCGGTAGTGGCCGCCGCGCCCTGCGCTGCCGCGCTACCACCGCCGCCCAGTGCCAGCCCCGCCGCCGCTGCGCCGCCCAGGATAGTGCGGCGCGTGGTGCCTTGATCGTCCATGTCACTGATCTCCGAAGGATTTCTGCGCGAACGGGCGGCGGGGGAAGAGGTTGCGCGATTAGAAGCGGTAGCCGATCGTCCCCTGGACCACGCGGCGATTGCCGTACCAGCACCAGGCATAATTGGCGAAGCACGACGTAATGTACGTGCGGTCGAACAGGTTGGAGGCATTGACCGCCGCCGTCAGCCCGCGCAGTCGCGGACTCATCCGCTCCAGTTCGAAGCGCGCCCACGCATCGTAGACGGTGTACGACGGGCTATCGAACGCGAAGGCCGCGCCGGGATCTCCGGGGGGCGTGTAGACACCGGCGTATGCTTTGGCGACATGCCGGACCGCACCGCCCAGCGTCAGCCCGTGAAACGATCCGCGCTCGGGTGTCCAGTCGAGGATCAGCGACGCTCCGCCCCGTCCGACGGTCTCCAGCCCGCGCCCGATCCGTGACGGGTCCTGCGGGTCGATGGTTACGCGCACGCGCTGTCGGCTGTAGGCGGCCCGCGCAGTCACCCCGAACCCCAGCGGGGCGCTGCCCTCGAACTCGATGCCGGTCGAGCGTATTTCGCCGGTCTGGCGCGAAACCGAGAAGTCGGGGGTGGAGGTCACGACGTTGGTCTGGTCGATCCTGAACCATGCGCCCGATAGCAGGATCGGCGTGCCGGGAACGCTGAACTTCGCGCCAGCCTCGATCTGCTTGCCGAGCGAGGGATCGGCGATGCCGAGCGTGTTGTCGGCGTTGCGGACGGTGCTCGCCTGCGGTTGGAACGACGTGGAATAGCTGACATAGGGGGCGAGCCCGAACGGCAACGTGTAGAGCGCGGACGCGCGCCACGTGAACTTCTCGTCGTGTTTTTCGCTGCTGCCCGTGTTGGTGATCTGCTTGCCATAGGCCCAGTCCTGACGGCCCCCCAGCGTGACGCGCAGGGCCGACCACTCGACCTGGTCCTGCGCGTAGATGCCCTGTTGGCGAAGGCGCACATCTTGCGTGAACGCGCCGAAACCGCCCGGCACTCGCGCCGGCGTGCGCGGAACGGCCATCGTTCCGTAGACCGGATCGTAGGCGTCGAGCGGGTTACCGCCGCCGAATTGTCCGTCCTCCGTGGAATGTGCCACCTGCCGGTCGACACCGAACAGTAGCCGATGGGTGAGGGGGCCGGTGCGTACGGTTCCCACCAGCTGGTTGTCGTAGGTCCAGTTGTTCAGTTCCTCGTCGGTGGCATAGGACGCGCGGTTGTAGACGCGCGTGCTGCCCGCGACCGGCGCGCCGCTGACATAGACCAGCCCAAGCTGCGACGTGACGTTCTGATAGCGTCCCGACGAGCGGAAGCCCCACCCGTCGCCAAAATCATGGCGGAAGATGTAGGTGCCGGCCGCCTGCTCGCGCTGGAAGCGGTTGCCGGCCTCTCCGCCGTCGAAGCGCGTCGAGATACGACCGTTGGGATTGTCGATCAGCGTGCCCAGTGCCGGAAACACGCTGTACGCGCCATTGTGCGGATCGTGCGAGTAGGCGCCAAGCAGCGTGAAGGTGGTGCGCGATCCGTTGCCGATCGTTACCGCGCCCGATATCGTCTGCCGTTCACGCCGGGAAAAGCGTTGTTGCGTGTCGGTGCCGTTGGCGCTGCCATAGACGCGCCACAACACATCGTCGTCGGCCTTGCCACCAACGTCGGCGTCGAGGCGGTAGAGGTCGTACTCGCCGAAGGTGCCTGCGACGGTGCCGTAAAGCGGCACGTCGACCGGCAGCTTGCTGGATTGCGCCACCAGCCCGCCGGGGCTCGACTGGCCGTAGAGCGTCGAGGCCGGCCCCTTGAGCACCTCCACGCGATCGAGACGCGACACGTCGGTTTGCGGCACCGCATAGCCGGTCGTGCTGGGAAATTGCCGCAACCCATCAAGGAAGATCGGCGCATCGAAGCCGCGCAGCTTGAACTGGTCGTACACCTCGGCGCTGGAGCCGCGCGTCTCCGGCGTCACCCCGGCGACAAAACGGAGCGCCTGATTGAGATTCTGAAGGCCGAGTTTGGCGATCTGCTCGCTGGTGACGAGGCTGATCGACTGTGCCGTCTCGGCAAGCGGAAGTGCCGACTTCGTGCCCGCCGACGCCAGATCCGGTGTCTGCCGCCCCGTGACGATGACGTCATCGGTAGACGATGTCTCCGCGCGCTGCTGCGCGAGAGCAGGTGCTGTGGACAGAAGGACAGCCAGCGCCAGCGTGCTGGCGGAAAAACGACAGGACATTGAACCCCTTCCAAGTTGCGGGGCCCCTATCGCGGATGAAAGTGATTATCAATAACCTGAACGCGGAGACGAGAGCGTCAGGTCATAAGCTTCATGTCAGAAGTGCAGATATGAGAAGAGGCTGCCGAGCGCCCGTAAAGACGCCCGGCAACCCCTTGACATGGTCAGCGGCCGGAGAGCTCCAGCCCGGGAGACCATGTGGGCCTCCGAGGAACCACACCCTCCGCTACGTCGAATGGGAAATCATTCTCCCCGCAGCGGTGACGTGATACCTAGAAGCGCGCCTCCCGAACGAACTGAACCGAACCCACTGCTGAACCATGAGACATCGGATCACCTCCTTTCGCTGGTTGATAACAAGTGCGACCGCGTAAGCCGCATCCACAATGTGAGGCGCGGCGCGTTGCGATACAAGCCTTGACTTGTGCGGCGTTCTGACGAAACTTTCGGCCCGCCGACGAACCGGCATCAGCCGCGGCAATCCTCCACCACGCGGCCGACCTCGGCCCATGGTGGTAGCACGAGCGATGTGGCGCCGCGCTGCTCGATGGTAAAACGGCCACGCGTGAAGGCCATTGCATCCAGCAATCGGTCGTCGGCGCCGAGCCGCGCCACCACCTGAGGTGTCGGACCCCCTACGGCCTGCGTCGTCACCGTTCGCGTGGTCGCGCTGGTGCGGATCGTAAAGTCGCCAGCCGTCCCCATGGTGCGTGACAGGAAAACGGCCCGCTGGCTCCGGTCGCAGCGTAACTCCACATGGGCGGGCTGGCCCGGCGTCGCATAGATCGCGCGGCTGCCCGTTGCCTCCCGCACATAGCGCCATGCGCCCGGCGTCCATGGCCGATCCTGCCAGTCGGCCACCGGGGCCGGAGGCGGCGGTGGCGGAGGAGCGGGGGGTGCCGGCGGAGCGACTGGCGGCGGCGGGGCTACGCGCGGAACGCAAGCGCCGATCGCCAGGGTCAGGCCGGCGGCGATGATGCGGCCGGTGGCAAGAGCGGAAGGAAGACGTGTCACGCTCCGGTTATGGCCGATCCCCCGCGCCTGCTCAACCGCCGGCGCCGGAACCGCCGTGCCCGGACGACGGTTCACCGCGATGTACGATCTAACATAGGAGAAGCCGACCATGGCCGATGATGCGCCGACCCAGATCCTGGTGCAGACCAACCTGAGCGACACCATGAAGGTCGACACCCGCGACGGCGATCATCTGGGCACGGTCCATGCCTTCATGGTTCACAAAGGGACCGGTCGTGCGACACACGCCGTGCTCAGCCTTGGCGGTTTTCTGGGCATGGGCAAGAGCTTCTATCCGCTGCCCTTCGCGCTGTTGCAGTTCGATCCGGTGCGCGACAGCTATGTGGTGACGATCGACAGGCGCCTGCTGGAAGGCGGGCCAAGCTGGGCGAACCACGCGCCCGTGTTCGATCAGGCTTATGCCGATCGGGTCGCCAGTTACTATCAGGTGCAAGGCGAGAATCTAAATCTGGCGTGAGAGGAATCGAGATGAGCGAGCGCAAGGACAACGATGTGCAGGAAGCGGTCGAGGAATTGCTGACCGATCCCGACGCTCCCGATAAGGGCAACGTCAGCCCGCCGCCGCAAACCGTCGACGCAGAGCCGAGCGACGATCGCTGATCGAGCCGAGGTAGGGCCGGGCGTGGCTGGCGTCCGGCCCCGGTCACAGCTCTAGGGGGAGCGGCTCATCGTTCGGCGGATGGCTCGGGCACGATGATCCACTCATGGTTCTCCAGCAGCCATGCAGGGACAGGGCGGCGGTCGGCATCACGGGACGGCTCGTACCGGAAGCGGCGCTGGATCAACCGGCAGGTCGTGGCATCCAGCCCGGCGTTGCCGCTGCTGTCGACGACCAGACAGTCCCGTACGCGCCCGTCGGTCCACACCAGGAACTTGACCGTGACGGTTCCCTGAAACCCGGCATCCCCCAGGTCGCGGGGGTAATCGGCATCGCTCAGGCGACCGCGCTTCCATACCGGTGCCGTTTCGCTACCGCCTCCGCCATCGCCATCTCCCCGGCCGCCGCTGCCGGTCCCATCCCCGACTCCGCCTGCACCCGTCCCGGGACCCGCGCGTGGAGCAGCGCCCTGGGTGGACTGATCGCCCTCGAACGGCTTCACCGCGACAAGGATCGGCGGCGGCGGTGACGGGATGACGATCACTGGTACCGGCGCTGCCACCTGCGTCGCTTGCGAACGGAGGTTGGGCGGCGCGGCGCGTCCAGCCGGGCGGGGGCTGGCAGTGCGGCTGGGCACGACCGGTGGTGGCGGTCGTGCGGGCGGATCGACACGGAAGAGTGTAAGGCCTTCCTCGACCCGTTCGCGCATCCTTGTTCCCGACAGCCCGGCCAGCAGCACCCAGCCGAGCATGACGGTCAGCCCGGTGGCGGCGACGGCCGATCCGATCCGCTCGCGAGGAAGCTGCGCGTACATCGATCCGATATGGGGACCGACGGCTGAATGGCGAGTGAGTAGCGATCGGCCCGGTCGATGGCTTTCCTTGAACCTTCATTCCGGGTCCGATCCGGGTCTCGCCAGATCTGGCGCATCGTTCCGCCGGCTCGCTACCGCTTCCCGAACTTGCGTTGCGTTTTGCCGAAGCGCGTCTTGCGTGTGCCCGGCTTGCCCTCGTTGCTGCGCCCCATCACCGGCGCGCGATGTTCCTCGACAGGCAGGCCAAGTTCTTCCTGTTCCAGCTGCCGGATTTCGTCGCGCAGGCGGCCGGCTTCCTCGAATTCGAGGTCGGATGCGGCCTTGCGCATCTTCTTCTCCAGCTCCTCGATATAGGCGCGCAGATTGTGGCCGACCATGTGCGGGCGGTCGTCGCCGATGTCGACGGTGACCTGATCCTTCGACGCGACATGCGCGATGATGTCCCCGATGTTGCGACGGATCGTCGTCGGCGTGATGCCGTGTTCGATATTGTACGCCTGCTGCTTTTCGCGGCGGCGCGCGGTTTCGTTCATCGCGCGCTCCATGCTGCCGGTGATGCGGTCGGCATAGAGGATCACGCGACCATCGACGTTGCGCGCGGCACGGCCGATCGTCTGCACCAGCGACGTCTCGGAACGCAGGAACCCTTCCTTGTCGGCGTCGAGGATCGCGACCAAGCCGCATTCAGGAATGTCCAGCCCCTCGCGCAGCAGGTTGATACCGATCAGCACGTCGTACACACCCAACCGCAGGTCGCGGATCAGCTCGATACGTTCCAGCGTCTCGACGTCGGAGTGCATGTAGCGGACCTTGATGCCCGCTTCGTGCATATATTCGGTCAGATCCTCCGCCATCCGCTTGGTCAACGTGGTGACGAGCGTACGGTAGCCGAGTGCGGTGGTCTTCGCGCATTCGACCAAAAGATCCTGCACCTGCTCCTCGACGGGCTTGATCTCGACCGGGGGGTCGATCAGCCCGGTCGGACGGATCACCTGTTCGGCGAAGACGCCGCCCGACTGCTCCATCTCCCATGTGCCCGGCGTCGCGGAGACGCACACGGTCTGCGGGCGCATGGCGTCCCATTCGTTGAAGCGCAGCGGGCGATTGTCGATCGCGGAAGGCAGGCGGAAGCCATATTCGGCCAGCGTGATCTTGCGGCGGTGATCGCCGCGCGACATGCCGTTGATCTGGCCGATCGTCTGGTGGCTTTCGTCGACGAACAACAACGCGTTTTCGGGCAGGTACTCGAACAGCGTCGGCGGTGGTTCGCCCGGCAGCCGGCCGGTCAGGAAGCGGCTGTAGTTCTCGATGCCGTTGCAGCTGCCGGTCGCCGCGATCATCTCCAGATCGAAATTGGTACGCTGCTCCAGCCGCTGTCGCTCCAGCAGCTTGCCCTCGATCTCCAGCTCCTTCAGCCGCTCGGTCAGCTCATGTCGGATCGCCTCGGCCGCCTGCTTCATTGTCGGCCCGGGCGTGACGTAGTGCGAATTGGCATAGATGCGCACCGAGTTGAGGCTGGCCGACTTCTTGCCGGTAAGGGGATCGAACTCGACGATCTCCTCGATGTCGTCACCGAAGAACGACACGCGCCACGCACTGTCCTCATAATGCGACGGGAAGATTTCGAGGTTGTCACCTTTCACGCGGAAGTTGCCGCGCTGAAACGCGGCATCGTTGCGTTTGTATTGCAGCGCCACCAGCTTGCGCACGATCTCGCGTTGATCGACCGTCTGCCCCTTTTTCAGGTCGAAGATCATCGCCGAATAGGTCTCGACCGAGCCAATGCCGTACAGGCAGGATACCGATGCGACGATGATGACGTCATCACGTTCCAGCAGTGACCGGGTGGCCGAGTGCCGCATCCGGTCAATGGACTCGTTGATGCTCGACTCCTTCTCGATATAGGTGTCGGAGCGTGGCACATAGGCCTCGGGCTGGTAGTAATCGTAGTAACTAACAAAGTATTCTACGGCGTTGTCAGGAAAGAACGACTTGAACTCGCCATATAATTGTGCGGCCAGGATCTTGTTCGGCGCCAGGATCAGCGCAGGGCGCTGCATCGCCTCGATCACCTTGGCCATGGTGAAGGTCTTGCCTGAACCAGTGACGCCCAGCAGCACCTGATCCTTCTCGCCGGCCGACGCGGCTTCGACCAGCTCGCGGATCGCGGTCGGCTGGTCACCCGACGGCTCGTATTCGCTGACCAGGTTGAAGCGTCGCCCGCCCTCGACCTTGTCGGGACGCGCCGGGCGGTGAGGGACGAAATTCTCGCCGGTTTCGGGTTCGGCCAGGTTCGTACGGATCTGTATCGCCATTACCGCAATATGGGAGAGCGACCGTCGGGGGGGAAGAGCGACATTGACCGATCTTCACAGCCAGGCTACTGCGAATTAATCGCAAGATGGGAACGATGATGTACCGCTTCCTCGACCGGCTGCCGCAAAATCTCGACGAGCATTTCCACTTCATGATCGGCGCGATGCGGCAATGGACTGCCGCGGCGCGGGGCGGGCGTTGTCCTTGCGGAGCCGTGGTCGTGGGGTTCTCGTGGCGCGGCGTAACGGCGGCATTGCCGGACTTCAACGAGATGATGGCGTTGCTGGACACGAAGGCCGCACGCTGGCTTCGGTTCGGGATGCCAGGTGCCGAGCACGTCACCGCGGACGAGGCGGCGCTGCTTAGCATGTTCGCGGCCGCGCTGGGCGGCGAGGTGCTGGCGGTGCGACGGATCGCCGCGACCTTGCTTGCCGATCATGAAGCATCCGACGCCGGCGAGCGGATGGCGAAGGCAGCGGAATGGATGGCACTACGCTTCGTGCAGGCGCCATTGACGCAGCGCGATTGACGGTCGCCGCTTGCCGTCCCCCAAGCCCAGCTATGGTTGACCCCATGTGCGGTGCGCCATAATGCGCGCCATTCGCATATATCCCTATTTTCAGACCGGATCGCCGATGACCGACCTGCGCGCGCCAGTGCTCATTCCTGAATCCACCGCCTTCAACAGCGTGGCGGTCAAGTGGGTGCGCCACTGGAACGAGCATCTGTTCAGCTTCGCGGTAGAGCGTCCGGCGTCGTTCCGCTTCCGGTCCGGCGAGTTCGTGATGATCGGCCTGCCGGGTGAGGCGAACGACGATGGCAAGCCCGCCAAGCCGGTGATGCGCGCCTATTCGATCGCCAGCCCGGCATGGGCAGAGGAGCTGGAGTTTCTGTCGATCAAGGTGCCGGGCGGACCGCTGACCGGGCGGTTGCAGGCGGTGGAGCCGGGCGATCAGGTCTATCTCGGGCGGAAACCCACCGGCACGCTGGTGCTGGACGCGTTGCTGGGCGGCAAGCGACTGTTCCTCTTGTCGACCGGCACTGGGCTGGCCCCCTTCCTCAGCGTCGCGCGCGATCCGGACGTTTACGAACGGTTCGAGCAGGTGGTGATCGTCCACGGCACGCGCCGGGTCGACGATCTCGCCTGTCGCGAGGCGCTGGAGGCGCGGCTGGCCGACGATCCGCTGGTCAGCGAACAGGCCGCGACGCAATTCCACTATCTGCCCGCCGTGACCCGCGAGGACTTCCACACTACGGGTCGAATCCCCGCGCTGATCGAGAACGGCCGGCTGTTCCAGGGTCTGGCAGGCGAGCCGCGCTTCGACCCGGAGAACGATCGCGTGATGTTGTGCGGGTCGACCGCGATGATCCGCGAGATCGCGTCGATGCTGGAGCACATGGGCTTCGTCGAAGGTTCGAACGCGAACCCGGGCCAGTTCGTTATCGAGCGCGCGTTTGTTGACTAAAGCCATGCCGTCGTGACCGGCGAGGCGACCCATGTCGACGGATCGCCTCCCCACGTTCACGACGACGAACGACCGAGGGTGGATGACGCGTCGCCCGCCACGCGCTAAGGCGCGGTTATGCTGGACATGCGACCCGATTGCGCGCGCTGCGGCGTGGACTTGCCTGCCGATCAGGGCGGGGCGTTCATCTGCTCGCTGGAATGCACCTATTGCGCCGAATGCGCCGACGCGCTGGACGAAACCTGCCCGAACTGCGGCGGCGAGTTGCTCGATCGCCCCGCGCGCGTCGGCAAGACCCTGAAGGCCCATCCTGCGGTCGCCGAACGGCGGTTTTGCGAATGACCATGCCACGCGTGCTGATCGTCGCCGGGTCGGATTCCGGCGGCGGGGCGGGGATACAGGCCGATATCAAGACCGTCACGATGCTTGGCGGTCACGCGATGACCGCGATCACCGCGGTCACTGCGCAAAACACATTGGGCGTCGAGGCGGTCGTGGCGCTGTCACCGGCGATCGTGCGGCAGCAGATGGCGTGCGTCACCGCCGACATTGGCGTCGATGCGGTGAAGATCGGCATGCTGGGCGGCGCGGCGATCGCTGCCGCGGTGGCGGACGAGCTGGGCGGGGGCGGTTACGATGTGCCGATCGTGCTCGATCCCGTGATGGTCGCCACCAGCGGCGCGGTGCTGGCGGATGCGGCGACGATCGGCGCCTTCGATCGGCTGGCGCGGGTGAGCGTGCTGGTGACGCCCAACCTTCCCGAACTGGCGGTGCTGTGCGGGCGTGAGCGGCTGAGCGACGATGATGTCGAGACGGCTGCGCGCGACTATGCCGCGACGATCGGTGCGCCGGTGCTGGTGAAGGGCGGCCACGCCGATGGCGACACGGTGGTCGACCGGCTGATCGGCCACGAAGGCGTGATGGCGACATGGGCCGATCCGCGCATCGTGACGCGGCACAGCCATGGCACCGGTTGCACGCTGGCGAGCGCCATTGCCGACGGACTGGCGCGTGGGCTGGTCCTGACCGACGCGATTGCGCGCGGTCGTTCGTTCGTGCGTCTCGCGCTGCTCGAAGCGCCGGGGCTGGGGGCAGGGCACGGTCCGATGGGACATGCCCGCGTCCGCCTCGACGTGCCGACGGCGCGGCCGACACCGAATCAGGTCACCTTGCCGGCGCGGGATCATCGCGCCAGCCTCGCCTTCTATCGCCTGCTGGGCCTGGACCTAATCGTCGACAGCGACGAACGTTACGCTCGGTTCGAGAGTGACGGCGGGACGACGCTTTCCATCGAGGCCGCGGATGGGTCCGGCGGAACCAGAGTGTATCTGGAGGTCGCGGACCTCGACGGTGCCGTCGCGCGCTTGCGGTCAGCGGGAATGGTCGTGGGCGATCCGGTGCCGCGACGCTGGGGCTGGCGCGAGGCGCGGCTGAGCGATCCGGCCGGCAATCCGCTGTGCCTGTACACGGCGGGGGAGAGCCGGCGCTTTCCGCCATGGCGGTTGTCGTCGTGCCCGGTCTGAAGCACGAGAAGCTGTGCCTGCCCCCGGTCGCTGGGGTGGACGAGGCGGGACGCGGGCCGCTGGCGGGGCCGGTGGTCGCTTGCGCGCTGGTGCTGCCGTCACGCGGTGTGCCGCGCGGGATCGACGATTCGAAGCGCTTGCCCGCTGCGGAACGGGCGCGGCTCCACACCCGACTGGTCGAATGCGCGGTTTACGGCGTCGGCATCGTCGATCCCGCGGAGATCGACACGCTCAACATCTATTGGGCGACGATGAAGGCGATGACGCTGGCGGTCGATCGGCTGGCGGAGGCGCTGGGCTGTGCGCCCGGCCACGTGCTGGTCGACGGCAACCGACTGCCGCGTTGGAGCTATGCCGCCACCGCGATCGTCGGCGGCGATGCGCAGAGCCGCTCGATTGCGGCGGCGTCGATCGTCGCCAAGCACACCCGCGACCAGATCATGATCGCCGCCGCCGAATCACATCCGCACTACGGCTGGCACGCCAATAAGGGCTATGGCAGCGCGCAGCATCTGGCCGCCCTGCGCGAACACGGGCCGACGCCGCTGCATCGGCGGAGCTTCGCGCCGGTCGCTCAATGTGTTTTGCCGCTGTGAGTCTTTTGCGCCACACCACCACCGCTTGAGTCCGCCGAGTCGCGACAGACTCAAGATGTGGAAACGGACTCTTCTTGTTCCGCTTTCAGAACGACTCGCCCCCGGACTCGCCTCGCCGCAGGCCGCTTGACGGAGTCCGCCTTTGCCGCCCTTTTGGGGATGGAAACGGGGAGTTGATCGATGGGGGTTCTGGAAAAGGTCGCGCGCGGGCGTCGGGCGACAGCGGTCGAGACGCCCGTCGTCCTGCCGCTCGACTCGATCCTGCGCGGCGATTGCATCGCGCAAATGAGGGCACTGCCGGCCAAGTCGGTCGACATGGTCTTTGCCGACCCTCCGTACAACCTGCAGCTCGGCGGGGAGCTGTTCCGGCCGGATGGCAGCCATGTCGATGCGGTCACCGACGATTGGGACAAGTTCGACACGTTCGCGCAGTATGATGCGTTCACGCGCGCGTGGCTGGCGGAGGCGCATCGTATCCTGAAGGATGACGGCTCGATCTGGGTGATCGGCAGCTATCACAACATCTTCCGGGTCGGCGCGGCGGTGCAGGATCTGGGATATTGGATCCTGAACGACATCGTGTGGCGCAAGGCGAACCCGATGCCGAACTTCCGCGGCACGCGCTTCACCAACGCGCATGAGACGCTGATCTGGGCGTCGAAGGGCGAGAAGGCCAAATACACCTTCAACTATCGCAGCATGAAGACGTTGAACGACGAGCTTCAGATGCGCTCGGATTGGGAATTTCCGATCTGCGGCGGTGGCGAGCGATTGAAGAAGGACGGAGTGAAGGTTCATCCGACCCAGAAGCCCGAAGCGCTGATCTACCGCATCCTGCTGGCGTGCACGAAGCCGGGCGACGTGGTGCTGGACCCGTTCTTCGGTACGGGCACGACCGGCGCGGTCGCCAAGCGGCTGGGACGGCGCTGGATCGGGATCGAGCGCGAGGGCGATTACATCGACGCGGCGGAGGAGCGGATCGCCGCCGCGCTGCCGCTCGACGAATCCGCGCTCGCGACGATGCAGAGCCCGCGCGCCGCGCCGAAAGTGGCGTTCGGCGTGCTGGTGGAAAACGGGTATCTGATGCCTGGTACGATGCTGGTCGATACCAAGCGTCGCTGGCAGGCGATGGTGCGCGCGGACGGTTCGTTGTCCAGCCCGTGTGGCGCGAGCGGATCGATCCACAAGGTCGGGTCCACCGTGCAGGACGCGCCGGCCTGCAACGGCTGGACCTTCTGGCATTACGAAGCGGAGGGCACGCTGAAGCCGATCGACACGCTGCGCCAGACGTATCTGCTCGCGACGCAGCCGTGATCCGGCCGCGCCGCGCCGGCCTCAATGCCGCGCGGCGTGCACCTTGTGCATCACCAGCGCGATGATCCCGCCCACGATCAGGCCGACGACGCCCGCGATCGCGGCGCTGACGATCCAGCCGAGCGCGCCTCCGCCCACGTCCTCGGCAAGGTGGTGGACGAACGCCGCGGGGGCGGGCAGGCCGACCTCCGCGACATTGTGGATCAGCAGGTCGCCGCCGACCCAGATCATTGCCGCGGTGCCGATGATCGCCAGCGCGCTCATCACCACCGGCACGCCCTTCACCAATCCGCGTCCCACCGTTTGCGCCAGCGTCGAAGGACGCTTGGCGAGGTAAAGGCCGACGTCGTCCGCCTTCACGATCAGCGCGACGACGCCGTACACGCCCGCGGTGATGACGATCGCCACCAACGCCAACGTGACCGCCTGCGTCAGCAGCGGCCGGTCCGCCACCTCACGCAAGGCGATGACCATGATCTCCGCCGACAGGATGAAGTCGGTGCGGATGGCACCGGATACCTTTTGATTCTCCAACGCGATCGGGTCGGTAGCCGCCACTTCCTCTTGCGCATGGCCGCCGCCGCCAAGCGCCTCGATCACCTTTTCCGCACCCTCGAAGCTGAGATATGCGCCGCCGATCATCAGCAACGGCGCGAGTGCCCAGGGTGCGACGGCGCTGAGGATCAGCGCGGCCGGCAGCAGGAACAGCAACTTGTTGCGGATCGAGCCGAGCGCGATCTTGCCGATGATCGGCAGCTCCCGCTTGGGCGACAAACCGACCACATAGCGCGGGGTGACGGCGGTATCATCGATCACGACGCCCGCCGCCTTCGTTCCCGCCTTTGCCGCCGCTGCGCCTACGTCGTCGAGCGACGCCGCTGCCAGCCGGGTCAGCCCGGCAATATCGTCCAGCAGTGCGACCAGTCCGGTTGCCATCGAATGTCCTTGATTAAAAAGAGGATCAGCCGTCCGTCAGGCCGATGCCGATGGTGGCGCGTGCCGCCTCGGCCTCGTTCGAGACGACGGGATAGGCGCAGTAATCCGCGGCATAATAGGCGCTGGGGCGGTGGTTTCCGGACCAGCCGATCCCGCCGAACGGCGCGGACGACGATGCGCCGTTGGTCGGACGGTTCCAGTTGACGATGCCCGCACGCGCCCCGGCCCAGAAGCGGTCGAAGAGCGCCGGCGTCTGGCTGATCAGCGCGGCCGACAGGCCGTAACGCGTGTTGTTGGCCTCCGCGATCGCGGAGTCGAAATCATCGGCGCGGATGACCTGCAGCAACGGCCCGAACAATTCGATGTCGGGCCGGTCGGCGACCTCCGTCACGTCGATGATCCCCGGCGTCACGAACGGCTTGTCATCGAACGGTCGCGCCATGTGGTGGATCGGGCGTCCGCCCTTCATCATCAGCGCCAGGAAGCTTTCGGTCAGCCCGTCGGCAACCTCGTTGTCGATCACCGGTCCCATGAATGGCTGCGGATCATCGTGCGGCGCCCCGACGATCAGCCGTCCGGTCAGCTTCACCAGTTCGGCGAGCAACGGGGCGGCCAGCGCTTCCTGCACGATCAGCCGCCGCGCCGCGGTGCAGCGCTGCCCGGCGGTGGTGAAGGCCGATTGCACGATCAGTACCGCGGCGGCGTGCAGGTCCGGCGTGTCCCAGACGACGATCGGGTTGTTGCCGCCCATCTCCAGCGCGAGAATTTTCTCAGGCTTCTCGGCGAAGGCGCGGTTGAGTGCGATGCCGGTACGCGCCGATCCCGTGAACAGCAGCCCGTCGATGCCGTCGTGCGCCGCCAGTATCTTGCCCTCCGCCGGTCCGCCGATCGCCAGTCGCAGCGTTTCGATCGGCACGCCTGCGGCGTGGAAGCAATCGACCAGGAATGCGCCGGTCGCCGGGGTCTTCTCCGATGGTTTGAAGACGATTGCATTGCCAGCGATCAGCGCCGGGACGATGTGGCCGTTGGGCAGGTGAGCGGGGAAGTTGTACGGTCCCAGCACCGCAAGGACGCCGTGCGGCTTGTGGCGGACGGCCATGCGCGTGTTCATCGGCGCATCGAGCCGGCGCTGCGCGGTCCGTTCGGCGTAGGCGCTGATCGAAATGTCGACCTTGGCGGCGACGGTGTCGACTTCGGTGCGCGCCTCCCACAACGGCTTGCCGGTTTCACGCGCGATCAGGTCCGCGAACGCCTCCGCGCGTTGCCGCACGACATTGGCGAAGCGGCGCATGGTCTCGATGCGGAACGACAGCGACTTCGCGGCCCATGGCACGAAGCCAGCGCGCGCCGCCGCGACCTCCGCATCGACGTCGCTGATCGCGGCGCGCCACAATTCCGCGCCGGTGGCGGGTTCGAAGGAAATCAGGTCAGCCATGCGGCGGTCTTAGCCGTAACTTTCCCCGGCGCGGAAGGGGGATCGTCAGGCAAGCGCGTCGCCCATCGCGCGGATGGCGGCGACCTTGGCGTCGAAGCGCGTCCAATCGTCCCTCTCCGCGATAGGAGTCCAGATCGCCTCTACCTCCTCGATCAGCATCGCGCAGGGCTCCTCCTGCCAATAGGAATGGTCGCGCTCACGCCTGAACGCGCGAGGCGCGAGCAGCGCACGCACGTCGTCCCATTCGGCACCGTAGGTCGCAGGCAGATCTTGCGCGAACACGTCGAAGAAGAAGCGATCGACGGCAATGCCCGTCGCGCGCATCGTCCGCTCGACCGCTTGCACGACGACGCGATCCTCGTCGGGCGTCCCGGGCAGGCGGCCAAGGCGCCAGAAGACGGCATCGGCGATGGCGCGTTGGTAATGCTCCCCGAAGCGGTCGAGCGATGCAATCAGGGGATCGGCCTCGGCAATCTGGCGCAGCGAGCTGGCTAGCTGCATGACATCCCACAATATCGCTTCGGGTTGGCGCCCGAACGCGTAGAGCCCGGCGTGGTCGAAATACGCCGCGACGAACGCCGGATCCCATGTCGGAGCGAAGCGCCAGGGGCCGTAGTCGAAACTCTCGCCGGTGACGTTGATATTGTCCGAGTTGAGGACGCCGTGAACGAAGCCCGCCGCCATGTAGCGCGCCGCAAGCGTCGCGGTACGCTCCACCACCAGATCGAGGAGGCGGACGGGATCATCGCCGTCTTCGCCGTAAAGTTCACGCAGCACGTAGCCGGTGAGGCGGCGCAGCGCATCCTCGTCACGGTGATAGGCGAGCCGCTGGAAGGTGCCGATGCGGATGTGCGAATGGCTGAGCCGGACCAGCACCGCCCCACGCGTCGGCGAGGGTTCGTCGTTGCGTTCCAGCGCCTCGCCGGTTTCGATCAGCGAGAGGCTGCGCGAGGTGGGAACGTTCAGCGCCTCCAGCATCTCGGTCGCCAGCACCTCCCGCACGCCCCCTTTCAGGGTCAGGCGGCCGTCACCGAACCGGCTCCACGGCGTCTGTCCCGACCCCTTGGTGCCGAGGTCCATCAGCCGGCCGCGGTCGTCGCGGAGTTGGGCGAAGGTGAAGCCGCGGCCATCGCCGATATCGGGATTGTACACGCGGAACTGATGTCCGTGGTAGCGCAGCGCCAGCGGCTGTTCGAGGGTGCCGGGCAAGGGCGTGAAGCGGCCGAAATGGGCGACCCATTCGCTATCGTCGAGCGTGTCGACACCGATCTGCCGCGCGGCGCGGTCGTTACGGAAACGCAGCCGCACTTCCGGAAAATGCGCAGCGGCGACCGCGTCGTAGAACGGCTCGCCAAGCGCGGTCAGGGTGCGTTCGGGGCGATATGCTTGCGGGTCAAAGGCCATGCGGTGATATGGGGGGCGGTCGGCGGAAGGTGCAAGCGATGGCGGAATATCGGGACATCTACTGGTGGTCGGCAGACGGGCTGCGGCTGCACGCGCGCGATTATCCCGGCGCCGACGATGCGCCGCCGGTGCTGTGCCTGCCCGGCCTGACCCGCAACGCGCGCGATTTCGCCCCGGTCGCGCAGGCGATCGCGCCGCGGCGGCGCGTGATCGCGGTCGAATTTCGCGGGCGCGGCGAGAGCGGTTACGCCAAGGACCCGATGACCTATGTCCCGCTCACGTACGCGCAGGACGTGGTCGCGCTGCTCGCCGAACAGAAGATCGATCGGTTCGCCAGCATCGGCACCTCGCTGGGCGGGATCGTGACGATGTTGCTGGCCGGGATGCTGCCGGCGCGCATGGCCGGGGCGCTGCTGAACGATGTCGGGCCGGAGATCGAGGCGACGGGCTTGTCGCGGATCAGAAGCTATGTCGGCAAGCCGAGCACCTGGCCGACGTGGATGCACGCGGCGCGCGGCGTGCAGGAAAGCAATGCCGGGGCCTATCCCGGCTGGACGATCGAGCAATGGCTGGCGATGGCCAAGCGATTGTATCGTCTGAATTCCGCCGGCCGCATCGTGCTGGATTACGATATGAAAATCGCCGAGCCGTTCCGGTTGCCGGGCGGGGAGGCCGGGCCGGACATGTGGCGCGCGCTGGCCGCGCTGGCGGGTGTGCCGGTGTTGGTGGTGCGCGGCCAGATCAGCGATATCCTGTCCGCCGCTGTCGCCGACCGGATGGTCGCCGCGCTGCCCGGGGCCGAACTGGTGACGGTGCCGGGGATCGGGCACGCACCGATGCTGGACGAACCCGAAGTGCAACCTGCGTTGACCAACTGGCTGGCGCGCAGCGCGGAACCGCTCGGATGACTGAGGCGCTGTCGCGGTTCTGACGACGACCGCCCGAGGATGACTATGACCGACGTTTGCGACGCGCATACCGAGATGTTGCCCCTGAAGGGACGCCGCGCCGCCATCACCGGTGGGACGACCGGAATAGGCCGCGCGATCGCGCGCCTGCTGGCGGCCGAGGGTGCGCAGGTGTTCATCGGCGGCGTCGACCAGACTCATCTGGGCGAGGCGCTGGCCGATATTCGCGAGGTGGGGCAGGGCGATGGCGCGACGCTGGACCTGTCGCAGCCCGACAATGTCGGCGCGTTCCTGGACGCCGCCACGCAGGCGATGGGCGGTTACGACATCGTCGTGGCGAATGCCGCGGAGGCCGCATCGGGGCTGACCGAGATGGACGAAGCCGAGGTACGGCACGCCATCTCGCTGAACTTCACACACTATCTTTTGCTGGCGCATCGTGCCGCGACGACGATGGGCGAGGGGGGCGACATCGTGATGATCGGATCGACCAGCGCCTATGTGCTCGGGCCGCATTCCACGGTGTATGCGGCCATCAAGCACGGATTGCAGGGTTTCTCGATCGCGCTGCGTCGCGAACTCGGCAGCAAGGACATCCGGGTCGCATTGGTCGAACCGGGGAAGACCGGATCGGACATGCAGATGCCCGACGTCAGCCCCGAGGAGCAACGCGAGCAGATCAACGCCGGACAGATGCTGCGCGCCGAGGATATCGCTGTGGGCGTGCACTATCTGCTGACCCAGCCACGCCGCACGGTCATCCAGCGGCTGACGATCAGCCCGCGGGTGCAGGAGGAGGAATGATGCAGGAGTGGCCGCATGATTCCCTGATCTTCACGCCGCATGACGTCGACCTGGCACGTTCGCCGTTGGCAGGGCGGATCGACGCCGAAACCTATGTGCTGGGCGCGTTCAACCCGGGGATGACGCGGCTGCCGAACGGCAATTTGCTGTTGATGGTGCGGATCGCGGAGGCGCTTCGTCAGCCGGTGCACGGGCAACAGATCCATGCGATCCGCTGGGAAGATGGCGACTACAAGCTGGACGCATGGCCGCTATCGCTGGTCGACACATCCGATCCGCGCAAGTTCATGATGCGTGGCGGCGGATGGAAGGTGATGGCGTTGACGTCGCTGTCATGGCTGCTGCCGGTCGAACTTGACGCCGAGGGGCGGCAGGTCGTCGAAGTGCATTACGACAAGGCGATCGCGCCGCGCGCGTCTTATCAATGCTACGGCGTTGAGGATGCACGCATAACGCAGATCGACGGTCGCTATTACATGACCACCTGCTCGGTCAGTCCGGAGCGGCACTCCACGACGCTGTACACCAGCGACGATGCGCTGGACTGGACGCTGGAGGGGATCGTCCTCGACCATCAAAACAAGGACATGCTGATCTTCGAGGGGAAGGTGGCGGGCAAGTTCTGGGCGCAGACCCGGCCGCTCGGCGACCTGTATTTCGCCTATCCGCCCGAATCCGAATGGCGCGCCGGACCGTCGATCAATTTGGCGACATCGCCCGATGCGCTGCACTGGAAGCCATACGACAAGCCGGGAATCCGCCCGCATGCCAAGACGATGGCGACGGCGCGGATGGGCGGTGGGGCGCCGCCGGTGCTGGCGGAGGTCGATGGCCGGCAGGGCTGGTTGTCGTTGTGGCACGGGGTGGAGCCATCGGGCGTGGTCGGTATCTATCGCACCTATTGGACGCTGCTGGACCGCGACGACCCGTCACGTGCGCTGGCGACCAGCCATGCGCCGCTGCTCGATCCCGCACCCGGCTTGTTGAAGCCGCTGGAAAATCTGCTGTACGTTCACGATGTGGTGTTCACGACGGGGATCGCGGACGGTGGCGACCACTGGATCGTGGCAAGCGGCGAGGCCGATCTGGCGTGCCGGATCACGCATGTGCCGAAGGTGGCGATCACCGGACGATGACACGTCGGTAACGAGGGGCGGCAGACGGCGGCCTATTCGGAACGCGACGACCTTCGCAGCGGCTGTAGGGGAATGGCGCGTGAGATTTGTCCCTTCGCAAAACCCGGCATTACTCCGACATTGATGTGTCGCGACACCGTGCCGACTTGTGGCCGCACACAGCGAAGCCCGGAACGCGGTGGCGTTCCGGGCTTGCCGATGACCGGGGTCATGAAGAATGACGCCATGCCCGGGCGGGGCTATGGCGTCGTTCGATCAGTTGCTGTCGGAATCGTCGTTGCCGTCGACGGCGATGATGACACCCGCTGCAACGACCGCAGCGGCCAGGACCAGGCCGACGATGGCACCCGGAGCGGCCAGCTCGCTCTTGCCCTTGGTCACGGTGCCGGCGCGCGCCGACTTGGCGACCGACAGCGTTGCGGCGGGGTTGGCGACCGGCGCAGCGACCGCGGGAGCAGCGGCGAGCGTCATGGCGGCGGCGGCGGCGAACATCGAAGCGATCTTCATGATGGGTCTCCTGTCAGGCGTGGATAACAGGCCGACACATGTCGCGTTCCCGAAGATCCGGGAAGCGGAACATGATGCAGCACAGCATTTGATCCGCTATGTGGCAGGCATGTCACATGTGGCGTCGATTCTTTACATTTTCCCGATCTTCGATCCCGAGGGCGCTGATGGATGGAGCCGGCGCGCGGTGCGGATGATGGCGACGATCGGGGATCGCGCGCGTCATACGATCGCCGCGGATGAATATCGCGGCGCGCTGCCCGCCGACGTGCGGGCGACGCTGGCGCAAAACCCTCCGCCGCTGACGGGGGCGATATCGGTGGCGCGATACGAGGCGATCGCGCGGGCGCTGCGCGGCCACGATCTGGTGCTGACTCACGGCGCGGGAGCGATCGACGCGGCGATGGCGCGGCGGGCGTTTCCGCGTGGCGCGCCGCCGATCGTTCATCACGAGGACCCCGCCGAAGCGACCATGGGCGGCAGTGCGCGATTGTACCGTCGGATCGCGTTGGGCGCCGCGGGCGGGCTGGTGGTGAGCGGCGAGGCGGCGGCGCAGGCGGCGCAGGCGCGCTGGAAGCTGTCGGCCGACCGCGTCCATGCGATCCCCCCCGGCATCGATCTGGCCGCGTTCGCGCGCGGCCCGGATGCGAAGGCGACCGCCGGCTTTCGCCGCAAGCCCACCGACGTGGTGATCGGCATCGTCGCCGACCTGGCGGCCGGCGACGACGTGGCGTTGCTGGTCCGCGCGGTCGCCGGGGTGGCGGCGCGGTTCCGGTTGGTGGTGATCGATGCCGGCGGGGCCGCCGACGCGGCGACTGGCGATGGAGGCGGCCGCGCCGCGGTGGAGCGCGCGGCGCTGGCGATGGGGATCGACGACCGGCTGGTGCTGCGTGACACGATCCCGGCATCGTCGAGTTATCTGGGCGCGTTCGACGTGTTGCTGCTGCCGATGCGGCGCGGGCCGGCACCCGCGATCGTGGTGGAGGCGATGGCGGCGGGGGTGCCGGTGATGGCGCTTGGCGGCGGGGCGACGGAGGAAAGGCTGTCGGCGGAAAATCGCGCGCTGCTGGCACCGTTCGCGGGAGAAGTGGCGGTGCGCGATGCGCTGCAACCGCTCGCGACCGACGCGACGTTGCGGGCATCGATCGGTGCGGCGAACCGCGCGCGTGCCATGGCGGTGCACGGCGATGCGGCGATGATCGAAAGGTCGGTTGCCCTGTACGCGGCGGTGACCGGGCGTCCGGGTTCGCTCGGCTAGGTCGCATTTCGGTCGCGTTGCCGTCCGATTGCTTTATATGCGTAGCCTCCATCATTCGTGAAACGGGAAAACGCGTGTTCAAGGGGCTGAAGCCGATCGTCTATGGAGGCCGCGAGGTCTGGCCGCTGGTGGAAGGCGGCAAGGGTGTCGCCGCCACCAATCACGCGTCGGCGGGCGCATGGGCGGCGGCAGGCGGGATCGGCACCGTGTCGGCGGTGAACGCTGACAGCTACGATCCCGAAGGCCGCATCATCCCGCAGATCTACCGCGCGCTGACCCGGCGCGAGCGGCATGAGGAACTGATCGAATATGCGATCGAGGGCGCGGTGCAGCAGGTGCAGCGCGCGTGGGACATCGCCGGCGGCAAGGGCGCGATCAACATCAACGTGTTGTGGGAAATGGGCGGTGCGCCGCGCATCCTGCACGGCGTGCTGGAGCGGACGCGCGGGCTGGTGGCGGGCGTCACCTGTGGCGCGGGGATGCCGTACAAGCTGAGCGAGATCGCGTCGTCCTACGACGTCAGCTATCTGCCGATCGTCAGCAGCGGGCGGGCGTTCCGCGCGTTGTGGAAGCGCGCCTATTCCAAGGCTAGCGAATGGCTGGCGGCGGTCGTCTATGAAGATCCGTGGCTGGCGGGCGGGCACAACGGCCTGTCGAATGCCGAGGACCCGTTGAAGCCGGAGGATCCGTATCCGCGCGTGAAGGCGCTGCGCGAAACGATGCGCGAGGGCGGCGTGCCGGATACGACCCCGATCGTGATGGCGGGCGGCGTCTGGTATCTGCGCGACTGGAACGACTGGATCGACAATCCCGAACTGGGCCAGATCGCGTTCCAATATGGCACGCGCCCGTTGCTGACCCAGGAAAGCCCGATCCCCGAGGGCTGGAAGGGCAAGCTGACGCAGATCGAGGAGGGCGAGGTGCTGTTGCATCGCTTTTCCCCGACCGGTTTCTATTCGTCGGCGGTGCGCAACCCGTTCCTGCGCTCGCTGGAGGCGCGGTCCGACCGGCAGATCGCGTTTTCGACGCAGGAAGCGGGGGATCATGTCTTCCAGCTGGACGTGGGCGTGAAGGGCAAGAACTTCTGGGTGACCCGCAACGACCTGCTGCGCGCGCGCGAGTGGTTCGGCGCAGGGTTCACCGATGCGCTGAAGACGCCGGACAATACGCTGGTGTTCGTCTCACCGCAGGAAAAGGGCGAGATCCGCAAGGATCAGGCCGATTGCATGGGCTGCCTCAGCCAGTGCCTGTTCTCCAGCTGGGCGGACAGCGAGACGAACTCGACCGGACGGCTGGCCGATCCGCGCAGCTTCTGTATCCAGAAGACGCTGCAGGATATCGCGCATGGGGGAGACACCGACGCCAATCTGATGTTCGCGGGGCATGCGGCGTACAATTTCAAGCGCGATCCGTTCTATTCAAACGGCTTCGTGCCGACCGTCAAGCAACTGGTCGACCGCATCCTGACGGGGGATTGATGCTGGACGCCGCGTTGTCGCAGGTAGCGGCGGCGTGGCGTTTCGCGCGTGATCCGTGGTGGGTGATCGGCAGCGCCGCCGTGTGGCTGCATGGGGTCGCCACGACGGTCGCCGATATCGACGTACTGGCAAGTGCGCGCGACGCCGAGGCGATGATAGCCGCGTGGCCAGGTGCGGTTACGACCGGAGCGGCCGGCGCGCGGTTCCGGTCGCATCCGTTCGCGCGGCTGGACGGCGCGGCGTTGCCGGTCGAGGTGATGGCGGATCTTGAAGTGCGCGTCGACCGCCGCTGGCAGAGCGTGAGGCCCTTAACGCGGGTGGCGTGTCGCGGCGTGTTCGTCCCCGACCGGGCCGAGTTGGCGACGATCCTGCGACGGTTCGGCCGAGCGAAGGATTTGGGGCGGGCGGCCGCGCTGGACCGTAGGCCGGGGTAAGCGGCTTCGTCTTTTTCGATAAGCGATGATGGCGGCTATCGCCTACGCCGACGCGGTTGTGGAGCAAGCCGCTTTTCGCCGCGGGGTGGGTATAGAATCGGCGAGACCTTACGGGTGAACCGGTCTCAGCTGCGATCCCGTCCGAAGCCACGCGAAAAAGGCGCGCCACCGGGATTCGGTGACGCGCCGTCGTTCGTCTTGAAGCGGGGAGGTCAGTCGACGACGGTGCCGACCACCGCGCCGCCGACGCCGCCGACCGCCGCACCCTTTTCGACGCTACCGCCGGTCGCTGCGGCCACGCCCGCGCCGCCGGCGCCGCCGATCGCCGCGCCACGCAGGGTGGAGCATGCCGACATCGAGACGGCGGCGGTGACGAGAAGGGCGGACATCGCGATCTTTTTCATTGGGTTGTTCCTGTCTTGATGGATGTCAACCCAATGCTGCGCCGCCGCACAGGTTCCGGACGAACATGTTTCGTCACAGTTCGCGGGGTGTCACACCCAGCCTTCGAGCACCTGATCCGGCGGCCGGTGACCATCGGCCCACATCCGGATGTTGGCAATCACTCGCTCGCCGGACGCGACCCTTCCCTCCCATGTCGCCGAGCCCATGTGCGGGGTCATGACGACGTTGGACAAGGCGAGCAGCCGCGGGTCGATTTCCGGTTCGTGCCGCCAGACGTCCAGGCCCGCACCCGCCAGACGTCCGCCTTCCAGAGCGTCGATCAGGGCATCCTCGTCGAGGATGCCGCCGCGGCTGGCGTTGATGACGAAGACGTGCGGGCGCAGCAACGCGATGCGCCGCGCATCGATCAGGTCGCGGCTGTCGGCGTTGAGCGGCGTGTGGATGGTCAATATGTCGACCGCGCCGAGCATCGCGTCGAGATCGGGATGCCATTGCGCATCGAGCCCGGCTTCCGCCACGTCAGGCAGCCGTTGCCGGTTATGATAATGGATCGACAGACCGAAGGCACGGGCGCGGCGCGCCACGGCTTGCCCGATACGGCCCATGCCGACGATGCCGAGCGCCTTGCCGCCGATCCGGTAACCCAGCATCCCGCCGGGGCTCCAGCCGTTCCATTGCCCGGAACGGACCAGTTTCTCGCCCTCCGCCAGCCGCCGCGGCACCGACAGGATCAACGCCATCGTCATGTCGGCGGTGTCTTCGGTCAGCACACCCGGCGTGTTGGTGACGATGATGCCGCGCGTGCGCGCCGCGGCGAGGTCGATATGGTTCACGCCCGCGCCGAAATTGGCGATCAGCCGCAGCCGCGGCCCGGCCCCGGCGATCAGGGCGTCGTCGATCGTATCGGTGACCGCGGGCACCAGCACGTCGCAATCCGCCATCGCCGCGGCCAGCGCGGCACGGCCGAGCGGCACGTCGTCAGCATTGCCGGTGATATCGAACAATTCGCCCAGCCGACTCATCACGACATCGGGCAGCGCCCGCGTCACGATCACCTTGGGATGGGCGCAGCGTCGCAGATCGGCCATGACGACCGGATTGGCGAATGCCCGCGCATGCGTCAACGGTTGATGCCGCGCGGCAAGCGTGGCTAGAGGGCGGATGTGAACAGGGACCATCTTTCGATCGCAGTGGCGGTGGCGGCGTGCGTGTCGATCCTCGCGCCGTTGCCGGCCGTCGCGGCGAGCGAGCAGAAGACACCGCCGTACCTCGGCTCCATCGCGGCGACGCGCGCGCGGATGCGGACCGGGCCGGGGCGCAATTTTCCGGCGAGCTGGATCTACGTCCGCGCCGACCTGCCGGTACGGGTGCTGGAGGTGTTCAAGGAATGGCGGCGGGTCGAGGATCCCGACGGGACGCAAGGATGGATGCTGAATGCGTTGCTGAGCCAGACGCGCACCGCGATCGTGCGCGGGACCGAGCCGGCGGAGTTGCGCGACCGGCCCGGCGGCCCGACGATCGTGTGGCGCGCGCAGCCCGGTGTGGTCGGGCGCATCACGCGGTGCGGCAATGGCTGGTGCCGGTTCGACGTGAAGGGGCAGGCGGGGTTCATCCAGACCGACCGTATCTGGGGCGTGGAAGATATGGAGCGGCTGCCATGACCTTCGGTATCGAGGGGTTCGACCTGGACGCGTTCGTCGCGGCGACGTTGGCCGAGGACATGGGCGAGGGCGGCGACGTCACCTCGGCGGCGGTGATCCCGGCGAATGCGCGGTTCGAGGCGGTGATGGACAGCCGTGACGCGATCACGGTGTGCGGGCTGGAGATCGCCGCGGCGTTCTTCCGCCGGATGGATGCGCAGGCGACGATCGAGCTGCTGGTGGCGGACGGCGACCGGGTGGCGGCGGGAACGGCCTTGATGCGGATCACCGGCAACGCCCGCGCGCTGCTGACCGCCGAGCGAGCCGCGCTGAACACCGTGCAGCATCTGTCGGGGATCGCGACGCTGACCGCCGCCTATGTCGATGCGATCGCCGGCAGCGGCGCGACGTTGCTCGACACGCGCAAGACGATACCGGGGCTGAGGCGGCTGGAGAAATATGCGACGCGCACCGGCGGCGCGCGCAACCACCGCATGGGGCTGTGGGATGCGGCGATGATCAAGGACAATCACGTCGCGGTCGCCGGCGGTGTCGGTCCGGCGGCGGCGCTGGCCAAGGCGGCGGGGATCGCCACGATCATCGTCGAGGTCGACCGCATCGATCAGATCGAGCCGGCAATCGTCGCAGGGGCGACGCACCTGCTGCTCGATAACATGGCGCCCGACGTGCTGCGCGACGCGGTGGCGTTCGTCGACGGGCGCGTGCCCACCGAGGCGTCGGGCGGGGTCACGCTGGACACGATCGGTGCCGTCGCGCGCACCGGCGTGTGCTATGTCAGCGTCGGGCGGATCACCCAGTCGGCACCCGCCGCCGACATCGGGCTGGACTTTGCAGAGCTATGAGCGAGCCGAAGAAGCACAAAAAGGTGGCCGAGCCCGTTGCGCGTTTCAGCGTCAGCCAGTTCCTCGCCGCGGGCGCGCGACCGCCGTCGATCGTGCGGTTCGAGCGCCTGTATCTGGCGTCGTTCGTGGTCTCGCTGCTTGGCTGGGCATTCAGCTGGCAATCGACCGCCGACCGGCTGGCGGTGGATCCCAAGACCGCGCCGTTCGGCTGGTTGCTGCCGCTCGCGTTGTTGCTGAGTTGCGCGATCACGCTGTTGCTGTGGTATCTGGTCGCGCGGCGCGCGAGCGCGGCGGCGAAATGGGTGGTGACGATCCTGACCGCGCTGGCGGCGGTGCGCTTCGTCATCAACCTGAACGTGGTGTTCCGCGGACCGGTGCCGATGACGGCGCTGCTGCTGTCGGCCGCGATCCTGGCGCTGGGGCTCGCCGCGACGTGGCAGCTGTTCCACGCCGACGCGCGGGCGTGGTTCGGTGAGGAAACGGACGGCGGGGACGGTGTGGTAACGGACGGGGACGGACAGTGACGAAGTCGATCGCATGGGTGCTGGGGATGGCGGCGGCGCTGGTCGTGCCGGAGATCGCCGATGCGCAGGCGCTGTCGTGCGCGGTGCCGGGCACAGTCCCGCGCCCGCGCCCCGACCTGCCCAGCCAAAGCCAGCCGGTACGGCGCATTCCGATCGGCAGCTACACGCTGGCGATCAGCTGGAGCCCCGAATATTGCCGGGGCAGCGGCGAACGGCCGGGTGCGCAATTCCAGTGCGGGTCGGCCAATCGCTTCGGCTTCGTGCTGCACGGGCTGTGGCCGGACGGGATCGGCAAGGACTGGCCGCAATATTGTCGCGCGACGCCGCTGCTGTCGCGGCAGGTGATCCGTCGCAACCTGTGTTCGACGCCATCGCCGCAGCTGATGCAGCACGAATGGGCCAAGCACGGCACCTGCATGGCAGGCTACACGCCGGAGCGGTACTTCGCCCGCTCGACGACGATGTTCCGTGCATTGCGCTTCCCGGACATGGCGCGGCTGGCGCAGTCACCGTTGACCGCCGGACGGCTGGCGGAGGCGATCGCGGCGGCCAATCCGGGCATGCGGCCCGACATGATGCGAGTGACGGGGACGCGTGGCGGAGCGCTGGACGAAGTGTGGCTGTGCACCGACAAAAGCTTCCGTTATGCGCGCTGCCCCGCGCATCAGGGTGGGCTGCACCCCGCCGCGCGAATCACGATAGCGGCGCTGCCATAAAGCGAGCGGGGCGGCTTCGGCAGCGAAACCGCGACGCGACGGCCGGGCTATCCGTAGCGGGTGAGTTCACGCATCGCGGGCATTCGGCCAGCGAGCGTCAGCCGCTGTATGCGGCGTTCATCGACATAGCTCCGATGCGCCTCCGGTACCGGGCTGAGCCATATCTGTTGCGGGACTGATGACGATCGGCGGCTGCATCTGCGTCCGTCATCGAAGGTCGGGCCGACAGCGGCGGCGCCGGGTCGCGGTGGCAGACGGATGAATCACATACTGCGGCGGGCGACGGCGCGTGCCTCCAGCAATTGCCATAGTCCACGATGCTGGGCGAGCATCTGTTGCGCGCCGAACGCCATCGCGCGTTCGACCGAGGTGCTGGCTTCCACCGCGCGCAGCATCGCGATCGCCTGCGTGGCGATCTCGGCGAAGGGCGCGCCGGCGGGCAACGCCATGCGTCGCGCGCATCCGTCGAGCACACCGCGCACCGCCGCCCAATCGAGCACGAACGCCAGCGCGGTGCCGGTGGCACAACCAGCGCGGGTGGAGCGTGCAAGCATTTCCAGCGCGTTACGCTGCGTCAGGATCGCGGCTTGCGACGCCGCCTGTCCGGGGGTGGAGGGAAGCGGGCCGACCGCCGCGGTCAACCGCACCAGCAACGCGCGCTCGCCGCTGATGGCGACGGCGGCATGATCCAGCCAGTCGCATGCCAGCGGATCGACATTGGCGGTGCGCGCATGTTCGACGATACCGGGGAAGGCGCCATGGATCACGCACAATGCGTGCACCGCGTCGGCGATGTCACGCAACGTGGCGGTCTGCTGCATCAGGGCGCGGGCGTGCGGCGCACTGGCGGTGCCGTCGGCCGCGACCATCGCCAGGATCGTCTCGGCACAGCCCACCGGCCGCTGATCGATTGCGATCGTCACGCTTTCCTCCGCTTAGATCGGTTGGATCGCACTCTGATCCGGCGCCGATAAGCGAGGTATTAGGACGACGACGTAAAGGGGGAGTTTACAGGCGAACCCGAAAAGGGCGCGCGCCCGGCGCTTCGTCGGTTTTTGAGAGATATCGCGCCGAAAGCGAGACGAAGCGATCCGGCGCGGGCATGACGCGCCGGATCGCTTCGTTGTGTCCGCAATAAAGCCTTACTGATCGAGGAAGCTGCGCATCTTGCGGCTGCGCGACGGATGCTTGAGCTTCCGCAACGCCTTGGCCTCGATCTGGCGAATACGCTCACGCGTGACCGAGAATTGCTGCCCGACCTCCTCCAGCGTGTGATCGGTGTTCATGCCGATCCCGAAGCGCATCCGCAGCACGCGCTCCTCACGCGGGGTGAGGCTGGCGAGCACGCGGGTGACGGTTTCCTTGAGGTTCGCCTGGATCGCGGCGTCGACCGGGATCACCGCGTTCTTGTCCTCGATGAAGTCGCCGAGGTGGCTGTCCTCCTCGTCGCCGATCGGCGTTTCAAGGCTGATCGGCTCCTTGGCGATCTTCATCACCTTGCGCACCTTTTCCAGCGGCATGGAGAGGCGCTCGGCCATCTCCTCCGGGGTCGGCTCGCGGCCCTGCTCGTGCAGGAACTGCCGGCTGGTGCGCACCAGCTTGTTGATCGTCTCGATCATGTGGACCGGGATACGGATCGTGCGTGCCTGATCCGCGATCGAGCGCGTGATCGCCTGGCGGATCCACCAGGTGGCGTAGGTCGAGAACTTGTAGCCACGCCGATATTCGAACTTGTCGACCGCCTTCATCAGCCCGATGTTGCCCTCCTGGATCAGATCCAGGAACTGCAGCCCGCGGTTGGTGTATTTCTTGGCGATCGAGATCACGAGGCGGAGGTTGGCCTCGACCATCTCCTTCTTGGCGATGCGCGCCTCGCGCTCCGCTTTCTGCACCATGTTGACGATGCGGCGGAACTCGCTGAGCGCCATGCCGGTCTGCTGCGAAATCTCGCTGATCTCGGTGCGGATGCGGTCGACGGCCGCTTCCTCGTTGGCGGCGAACGCCTTCCACTTCTTGTCGAGTCCGGCGACCGAGGGCAGAAAGCCCTCGTCCAGCTCATGGCCCATGTAGCGGTCGAGGAAATCCTTGCGGTTGACCTTGTGCCGCTCGGCCAGCCGCAGCATCTGCCCGCCGAGCGTCGTCAGCCGGCGGTTGTAGCTGTAGAGCTGGTCGACCAGATATTCGATCTTGGTCTGGTGGAACTGGACGCTTTCGACCTCGGCGGTGAGATCCTCGCGCAGCTTCTGGTATTTGCGCTCCTCTGCCGACGACAGATCGTCGCCAGACGCCATCGCCTCCAGCCGGTTTTCCTGCATCTTGGAAAACTTGCGATAGATAGCGGTGATGTTGGCGAATTTCTCCAGCGCCTGCGGCTTGAGCGTTTCCTCCATCTGCGCCAGGCTGAGGGTGTTGTCCTCCTCCTCCTCCTCGCTGGGGCGGGGCGCACGACGCTCGGTCATGTCGTCCTCGTCGTCGGCGGGCGCCTCCTCCGGCTCCTCTTCCTCCTTGAAGGTCGGGCCGGCGTTCGACGCGCTGATCTCGCCGGTGTCGGCCTCCGCACCCTCGACCTGTTCGGCCGACGGACCCTTGGACAACATGGCGTCGAGATCCACGATCTCGCGCAGTTGCATCGTGCCTTCGTTCAGCGCCGTCGACCAGTCGATGATCGCGTTGAAGGTGATCGGACTTTCGCACAGGCCGAGGATCATCGTGTCGCGCCCGGCCTCGATCCGCTTGGCGATGGCGATCTCGCCCTCGCGGCTCAGCAGCTCGACCGCGCCCATTTCGCGCAGGTACATGCGGACCGGATCGTCGGTCCGATCGATCGTTTCCTTCTTCTTCTCGACCGCGGGCGCGGCACCTTCGGCCTCGCCGTCGACGGCCTCCGCCTCCTCGTCGTCTGCGCGCTCCTCCGGCTCGCCGTCCTCGCCGGCTTCCTCGTTCTCGACGATGTTGACGCCCATCTCGTTGAGCGCCGACATGACGTCCTCGAGCTGGTCGGAGGACATCTGATCCTGCGGAAGCGCTTCGTTGAGCTGATCGTAGGTGATGTAGCCGCGCTTCTTGGCGCGGGCGATCAGCTTCTTGATGTTCGCGTCGTTCAGGTCGATCAGCGGGGCATCGGTCGTTTCCGCGCCTTCGTCAGCACCGCCACCGTTCATCTTCGCCATCAATCGTCCTCGGGTCCAAGCGCGCGGGCGTCTTCGTTCGCCTGCACCAGATTTGCAAGCCGCTCGTCGAGCGCGCGCTGTTCGTTCACTAATGCCACTTGTCGTTCGAACGCCTCGGCGGTGAAGCGCGCCTGCATCGCAGAAGTTGCCTCCGCAAGCGCCGCATCCACTTCCGGTCGCGCGATCAGCACCGCAATCGCCTCGTCGAGGTCCTCGCGTGCCTGTCTCTCGTCGCCGCCGACGCGTGTGAAAGAATAGGGCATCGTATCGGCTCTCAGAAGATCGTGGGCGACCGCCTCGAAACCGGACCGTGCCAATATGGTGACCATGCGCCCGCTATCAAGCGGCGCGGCGCGACGGTCCTCCAGCGCGACATCCACCACCGCCTCGAACAGCCGACCCAGCGCGCCATCGGCCATCTTCAGCCCGCCCAGCACCTCCATGTGCCGCGCGATCTCCGCCGGGTGGCGGATCAGGCCGGCAAGCACCGCCTTGGCGAGCACGCGGTCGATACCGCCGGCCGCATTGAACTTCTTCGCGTCATCGGTGACCGGGGGCAGGGGCGGGGTCCATTTCTGCCCCGGCTTGCGTTGCGCCATCGGATAGAAGGGCTGCCGTTGCTGGAACGGCTGACGGTTGCGCGCGAAGCGTTCGTCGAAACGGTTGCGAAACTCGGCCCTATATTCGGACTTGACCGACGGATCGGCGATCGTCTCCGCCAGTTCGCCCAGCCGCTTCTTCAACCCGGCGCGCTGCTCCGGCGTGTCGAGCGGTTCGGCGGCGAGTTCGTGCCGCCACAACAGGTCGACCAGCGGCGCAGCATCGCGCACCAGCGCCTCGAACGCGGCCGCGCCCCTGGCACGAATCAGGTCGTCGGGGTCCTGCCCGTCGGGCAACGTCACGAACGACAGGCTGCGGCCCGGCGCGAGCATCGGCAGCGCACGGTGCGCGGCGCGGATGGCGGCTTTCTGCCCCGCATTGTCGCCGTCGAGGCACAGCGCCGGCACGTCGACGACGCGCCACAATCGCTCCAGCTGCTGTTCGGTCAGCGCGGTGCCGAGCGGAGCGACGACTTCTCCGATGCCGCCCTGCGCCAGCGCGATCGCGTCCATATACCCCTCGACCACGAACAGCCGCTCGGCCTTGCGGGCGGCGGCGGCGGCGCGGTCGAGATTGTAGAGTGTGCGGCCCTTGTCGAACAGCGGCGTGTCGGGGGAATTGAGGTACTTGGGTTCGCCGTCGCCGATGATCCGCCCGCCGAACGCGATCACGCGGCCGCGCGGATCGCGGATCGGGATCATCAGGCGACCACGGAAACGGTCGTAAGGCTCCTTGCCGTCGACCTGGATCAGCAACCCGGCTTCAACCAGCATCGCGTCACCGAAATCCTTCAATGCCGTTCGCAATTTGCCGCGCGCATCCGGGGCGTAGCCGAACCCGAAGGTGCGGCGCGACGCGTCGGTGACGCCGCGTCGGTCGAGCAATGCCCGCGCCTCCGCACCGTCGATGCCGCCGAGCTGCTGGGTGAACCAGTCGGCGGCGGCCTGCATGACGTCGTGGAGCGATTTCGCACGTTCGGCGCGCTGCGCGGCGCGGACGTCCTGCGCGGGCACCTCCATGCCGGCGGCGGCGGCGAGTTCCTTCACCGCGTCCATGAACGGCAGGCCCTGATGATCGGTCAGCCAGCGGATCGCGTCGCCGTGCGCCGAACAGCCGAAGCAGTGATAGAAGCCCTTGTCGTCGTTGACGTAAAAGCTGGGCGTCTTTTCGTTATGGAACGGGCAGCAGCCCTTCGACTCGCGTCCGGCGCGGGTCAGCTTCACCGTCTTGCCCACCAGCGCGGTCAGCGAGGTGCGGGCACGAAGCTCGTCAAGGAAGGCGGGAGTAAGGCTCACGCGCTCTTATAACCCATATGAACGGTTCGTTCGAGATCGACAAGCGGGTTCGCGGGGCGAGGCGGAAAACGCCGGTGTCGAACGATCGGCCGGCGCCGCGGTCTCCGCGCGCCGGTCGCTGTGCTTCCGTGCTTGTGACAGCGTGCCTACGACAGCGCCGCCTTCACCAACCCGCTGGCCTTGCTCATGTCGAGTGTCGCGGCGTGTCGCGCCTTCAGCTCGGCCATCACGCGGCCCATGTCCTTCATGCCGCCCGCACCCAGTTCGGCCTTGATCGCCTCGATCGCGGCCTTCGTTTCCGCTTCGGTCATCTGCGTCGGCAGGAACCGTTCGATCACCGCGACCTCGGCCGCTTCCGCCGCCGCCAGCTCGGCGCGGCCGCCCTGTTCGAACATCGCGATCGATTCGCGACGCTGCTTCACCATCTTCTGCAGGACCTCAACGACCAGCGCATCGTCGTCGGTCACGGCCGATCCGGTCCGCGCCTCGATATCGCGATTTTTGATCGCGGCCTGAATCAATCCGATAGCGCCGCGCGCTTCCTTGTCGCCGGCCTTCATCGCCGCGATCTGCGCTGCCTTGATGTCGTCGCGAATCATCCACTCGTCCTTAACCGATTGACGCATCCATCGCGCGTCTCTAGCGGGCGGGGCTTAGCGACATTGCCGACCCACACAAGGAGTGCCCGCCTGTCATGGCCGAGCCTGAGTTTCCGCACGCGCCCAAGCCCGATGGTGCCACCGGCGTGCTCGTTCTGGCCAGTGGCGAGGTGGCGTGGGGCCGTGGTTTCGGCGCGGAAGGCGCCGCGGTCGGCGAGGTGTGTTTCCACACCGCGATGACCGGATATCAGGAGATCATGACCGATCCGTCCTTCGCCGGGCAGATCATCACCTTCACCTTCCCGCACATCGGCAACGTCGGCGCGAACCCCGACGACGTGGAGGCGGACAATCCGCACGCGCTGGCGATGATCGTGCGCGAGGACCCGACCGCGCCGTCGAACTTCCGGGCGATGGAAAATCTGGACGGCTGGATGAAGCGGCACACGCGCATCGGGCTGGCGGGCATCGACACCCGCGCGCTGACGCGGCGCATTCGTGGCGGCGGCGCGCCCAACGGGGTGGTCGCCTATTCCGCGGCGGGCGACTTCGATCTGGACGCCTTGCTGAAGCTGGCGCGCGGCTGGCCCGGGCTGGAGGGCATGGACCTCGCCAAGGACGTGACGCGCGAGACGCACGGCAGCTGGGCCGGCGGCATCTGGCGGCTGGGCTTCGGTTATGCAGCGGACGGCGAGGGCGAGCGCCCGCATGTCGTGGCGATCGATTACGGCAGCAAGTTCAACATTTTCCGCAATCTCGTTCAGGCCGGTGCGAAGGTTTCGGTGGTGCCGGCGACCGCAACGTTCGCCGAGATCATGGCGCTGAACCCGGACGGTATCTTCCTGTCGAACGGTCCCGGCGATCCGGCCGCGACCGGCGACTATGCGGTGCCGGTGATCCGGCAGCTGCTGGAGACGGGCAAGCCGTTGTTCGGCATCTGCCTGGGGCACCAGTTGCTGGCGCTGGCGGTGGGGGCGCGGACGACCAAGATGTTCCAGGGGCATCGCGGCGCGAACCATCCGGTCAAGCGGCTGGATGACGGCGCGGTGGAGATCACCAGCATGAACCACGGTTTCGCGGTGGAGCGCGACTCGCTGCCCGCGAATGCGCGCGAGACGCATGTGTCGCTGTTCGACGGAAGCAATGCGGGGATCGAGCTGACCGATCGGCCGGCATTCTCGGTGCAATATCACCCCGAGGCGAGCCCGGGCCCGCAGGACAGTTTCTATCTGTTCGAACGGTTTGTGGGGGCGTTACGGCAATGACTTTGTCGCTCGCACTTGCGATGCAGGTCGCGGCACAACCGGCTCAACCACGACGTGAGGTGAAGCAAGCTGACCTGAACGCGATGGCCGACGCATGCCACGCGCCACGTAAGTGGCTGTATCTGAAAGGCCGTGAGGTCGTGTTCGCAGCGAGCCCGGATGCGGATTATGACACGGTTGCGTGCGTGCTCGGAAAAGTCAGCGCAGCCGGGTCAATAACGAACGTCAGCTTCATCGGCAACGAACAAGCTTCGAAAGAAAAGTAATGCCCAAGCGCACCGACATCTCCTCCATCCTCGTCATCGGCGCCGGCCCGATCGTCATCGGGCAGGCGTGCGAGTTCGATTATTCGGGCACGCAGGCGATCAAGGCCCTGAAGGAAGAGGGCTATCGCATCGTGCTGGTCAATTCGAACCCCGCGACGATCATGACCGATCCCGAACTGGCCGACGCGACCTATGTCGAGCCGATCACGCCGGAGGTGGTGGCGAAGATCATCGAGAAGGAGCGCCCGGACGCGGTGCTGCCGACGATGGGCGGGCAGACCGCGCTGAACACCGCTCTGGCGCTGTTCCGCGACGGCACGCTGGAGAAGTTCGGCGTCACGATGATCGGCGCCGATGCCGATGCGATCGACAAGGCCGAGGACCGGCTGAAGTTCCGCGATGCGATGGACAAGATCGGGCTGGAGAGCGCACGCAGCCATATCGCGCACACCGAAAAGGAAGCACTGGAAGGGCTGGAGAAGGTCGGGCTGCCCGCGATCATCCGGCCGAGTTTCACGCTGGGCGGGACCGGCGGCGGCATCGCGTACAACCGCGAGGAATTCGTCGAGATCGTCCGCAAGGGGCTGGACGCGTCGCCGACCACCGAGGTGCTGATCGAAGAATCACTGCTCGGCTGGAAGGAATATGAGATGGAGGTGGTCCGCGACCGCGCGGACAATTGCATCATCATCTGTTCGATCGAGAACGTCGATCCGATGGGCGTCCACACCGGCGATTCCATCACCGTCGCGCCGGCGTTGACGCTGACCGACAAGGAATATCAGATCATGCGCAACGCCAGCATCGCGGTGCTGCGCGAGATCGGCGTGGAAACGGGCGGTTCGAACGTCCAGTTCGCGGTCAATCCCAAAGACGGCCGCCTGATCGTCATCGAGATGAACCCGCGCGTGTCGCGGTCCTCGGCATTGGCGAGCAAGGCGACCGGCTTCCCGATCGCGAAGGTCGCGGCGAAGCTGGCGGTCGGCTACACGCTCGACGAGATCGAGAACGACATCACCGGCGCGACCCCGGCCAGCTTCGAGCCGACGATCGATTATGTCGTCACCAAGATCCCGCGCTTCGCCTTCGAGAAGTTCAAGGGCGCGGAGGCGGTGTTGGGCACCGCGATGAAGTCCGTCGGCGAAGTGATGGCCATCGGGCGCAACATCCACGAATCGATGCAGAAGGCGCTGCGCGGGCTGGAGACCGGACTGTCGGGCTTCAACCATGTCGACCGGCTGGTCGGCGCGCCGCGCGCCGAGATCGAGGCCGCGCTGGCGGTCGCCTCGCCGGACCGGCTGCTGGTCGCGGCGCAGGCGCTGCGCGAAGGCTTCACGGTCGCCGAGGTCCATGCGATCGCCAAATACGATCCGTGGTTCCTGGAGCGGATCGCCGAGATCGTCGCAGCCGAGAACGAGGTGATGAGCGACGGCCTGCCGATCGAGGCACGCGGTATGCGCCGGTTGAAGGCGATGGGTTTCAGCGACAAGCGGCTGGCATGGCTGGCACTGCAATCCGCCAACCTGCGCGGCATGTCGCGTGGTATCGCGCGCGGATCGGGGCTGATCCACGAAGCGGTGAAGGCGATGACCGGCGGGGTGACCGAGGACGAGGTGCGCGAACATCGCCTGAAGCTGGGCGTGCGCCCGGTGTTCAAGCGGATCGACACCTGCGCGGCCGAGTTCGACGCCAAGACGCCGTATATGTATTCGACCTACGAAGCGCCCAGCTTCGGCGAGCCGGAGAACGAGGCGCAGCCGAGCGACCGGCGCAAGATCGTGATCCTGGGCGGTGGGCCGAACCGGATCGGGCAGGGGATCGAATTCGATTATTGCTGCTGCCACGCCTGCTTCGCGCTGGCGGACGCGGGCTATGAAACGATCATGGTCAACTGCAATCCGGAGACGGTGAGCACCGATTACGATACGTCGGACCGGCTGTATTTCGAGCCGCTGACCGCGGAGGACGTGCTGGAGATCCTGCATGTCGAGCAATCGCGCGGCGAACTGGTCGGCGTGATCGTGCAGTTCGGCGGTCAGACGCCGCTGAACCTGGCGCGCGCGCTTGAGAAGGCGGGCATCCCGATCCTGGGCACCAGCCCGGACGCGATCGACCTCGCGGAGGATCGCGAACGCTTTGCGGCGCTGGTCAACCGGCTGAAGCTGTTGCAGCCGTCGAACGGGATCGCGCGCAGCCGCGCGGAAGCGCTGAACGTCGCCAACCGCATCGGCTATCCGGTGCTGATGCGCCCCAGCTACGTGCTGGGCGGGCGCGCGATGGAGATCGTCGACAGCGATCTGCAGCTGGAGGATTATATCCAGACGGCGGTGCAGGTGTCGGGCGACGCGCCGGTGTTGATCGACCAGTATCTGCGCGACGCGATCGAGGTGGATGTCGACGCGATCTGCGACGGCGAGGACGTGGTGGTCGCGGGCGTGCTCCAGCATATCGAGGAAGCGGGCGTCCATTCGGGCGACAGCGCGTGCTCGATCCCGCCTTACTCGTTGTCGGCGGAGATCATCGCCGAGATCGAGAAGCAGACCGAGGCGCTGGCGCACGGGCTGAGCGTCGTCGGGCTGATGAACATCCAGTTCGCGGTCAAGGACGGGCAGGTCTATCTGATCGAGGTGAACCCGCGCGCCAGTCGCACGGTGCCGTTCGTGGCCAAGGCGATCGGCGCGCCGATCGCCAAGATCGCCAGCCGCGTGATGGCGGGCGAGAAGCTGCGCGACCTGCCGAAGATCGACCGCAACATCGATTATTTCGCGGTGAAGGAAGCGGTGTTCCCGTTCGCGCGCTTCCCCGGCATCGATCCGGTGTTGTCGCCTGAAATGAAGAGTACTGGCGAAGTAATGGGAATCTCGACCGATTTTACCACCGCTTTTGCCAAATCCCAGCTGGGCGCCGGCACCGTCCTGCCGACCAGCGGTGCGGTGTTCGTCAGCGTCAAGCCGGGCGACAAGGATCTGATCGTTCCTGCGGTGCGTGCCCTGGTCGAGGCCGGGTTCTCGATCGTGGCGACAACCGGCACCGCGGATCACCTGTCACGCGCCGGGTTGCCGGTCGAGACGGTCAACAAGGTCGCGCAGGGACGTCCGCATATCGTCGACCGGATCAAGGACGGAGCGATCGCGCTGATCTTCAACACGACCGAAGGCTGGCAGAGCCTGAAGGACTCGCAGCCGATCCGTGCCTCTGCGGTGAACGGCAAGATACCGTATTTCACCACCGCGTCGGCGGCGGTGCAGGCGGCGGAGGCGATCCGCGCCGCGGTTGCCGGTAATGGCGAGCGCAACCTTGAAGTACGGCCGTTGCAATCCTATTATTCACAATCGCACAACTGAATCCCGAACCTTGTTCTGATGGTGCGGGCGGTCCCTACAGGGAGGGGCCGTCCCGGGGATGCGCTTTTACGAAGGAATGTCGATGGCGACCGTCGAGAAGATGCCGATGCTGCAGGAGGGCTATGAAAAGCTCAATGCGGACCTCAAGCGGCTGAAAACGGAACGGCCGTTGATCGTCGACGCGATCGAGGAAGCACGCGCCCATGGTGATCTTTCGGAAAATGCCGAATATCACGCCGCCAAGGAGCGGCAGGGTCAGGTAGAGGCGTCGATCGCCGACATCGAGGACAAGCTGAGCCGCGCGCAGATCATCGATCCGCGCGACCTGTCGGGCGACAAGATCGTGTTCGGCGCGACCGTGACGTTGCAGGACGAGGACGAGAAGCCGGTCCGGTACCAGATCGTCGGCCAGACCGAGGCGGACGCGAAGACGGGCCGGATCAGCTACAATTCGCCGCTTGGGCGTGCGTTGATCGGGCGCAGCGTGGATGACGAGATCGAAGTGTCGGTGCCGGCGGGCGAGCGCTACTATCTGGTGTCGAAGATCGAGTTCATTTGACATCCGCATGCCGGACTCGATCGCCGGGCATATCGGCGATCGGCGTCTGGCCCGGGTCGAAGCGGGACAACCAGGTGCCGCCGTGTTCCGCACTCGCGGAGCGGGCACCGACTATTTCCTGACGATGGGCGCTGGTCCTGCCGCCGGTCTGGTGTCGGATGAAACAGCGGCTCGACTGGCTGGCCCGCAGGGTGTCTGCGCCCCGCGCGTATCGCGGCGGTGGATGGGGACCGGACCTCGTGGCTGCTGACCGCGGCTGCGCGCGCGATGTCCGCAGGCGCGTACATCAGAGCAACGCGAGGGCGTGCCATTGCAGTCACGGAACGGCACGCAGCGTTTCTGACGCGGCTCTACGCCGTACCTGTCGATGATTGCCCGCCCTACTCAAGCGTTGCGGCATGGCTGCGGATCGTGCAGCGGCTGGTCAGTGACGGGCATGTCGACGCCGATGAGTCGACCGGGAGCATCGAGGTTGGAGCGCGTCGCGTGTCCTCTCCCAGGTCGAGAACCTGGCGCTGCATACGCCGGGGGACGAGTGGTCGCGTACGGCGACTTCTCGCGCGGCGATGCCGATCGCGCGCGACGATAACGACGTCGTGTGGGGTGCGTAGGTTCCGGGCGGGTCGACATCCGGCGTTCTACGGGTGCCGGGTTGCTCGCCATCGTGGATTGTTCATCCGTCCGCGCCACTTCTAGATTGTTTCGCTACGCTCGCCATGACGGAGATTGCAGGGGACGACCGAATGTCGATCCCAAGTCGGTCGCGGGAGCTCTACCGGGGTGCCTTCATCGGCTGGCGCGACGTTGGCGGGTCGGCCAGGAGCCGCGACGTGCGTTTCCGAGCGCACCCGGCATCGACGGCTGGACGAGCGTCGGCGCGAATAGCACCGCGCTCGACGAGCTTTTCTAACCCTCGCGCTTGAGCAGTTCAGGCTCGAGCAGGCGATGCAGGTGCACCACCACGTATTTCATCTCGGCGTCATCGACAGTGCGTTGCGCGGCGGCGCGCCATGCCTTTTCGGCGCTGGCATAGTCAGGGAATACGCCGACGATGTCGATCGACGACAGGTCGGTGAACTCGACGGTGCGCGGATCGCTGACGCGGCCGCCAAATACCAGGTGAAGCTTGCTCATGCACGCACTCCCGCTTGAGGGTTGAACCGGTACCGGCGCGCCGATGGCCCCGCCTATCCGTGTCGCGGAAAAGCCGACGCCCGCGCAGGCGCGCGTGACGTCGGCTCTCCCATCCGGCTCGGATCGGCGCCGCAATCCGGCGTCCGGTGTCCGGACCCCTTAGCGCGGCGCGCGCCCGGTTAGAAGGGGTTCACGAGGTGCTCTTCACCTGCTCCTTGCCCGCCTGCGCCGCAGCCGTGCCAGCCGTGCTGGCCGCCTTGAGCACGCCCTGGAACAGCGACTTCGCCTGATCGCGCGCCGCGTTCGGGGTCAGGCCCAGTCCGTCGAGCTCCGAACGCCCGGCGTCTTTGGCGGCGGCGACGGCAGCGACCGCGGCGGCATTGATCTTGCGACCGACGCCGGACAGCAGCTCCTTCTCGCGCTGGCTGCGCGGCAGGATCGCCGCAACGATCGCGCCGAGCACGAGACCGCCGACCAGAACACCCAGAGGGTTCGTCTCGATCGTCTCAGCGGTGGCGTGCGCCGCATCGCTGGCCCGGTGACGAGCACTGTCGAGTGCGTGCGCGGCGGCGTCGCGCGCCTGATCCACGCCCTCGCGGATGCGACCGTGCTGGTCGTCGGCGCCGTTATGATCCTTGTGCAGGTCGGTCATAATACAATCCTTTCAGCCGGTTGGGCGGAAATCTGTGGGGTTGGCACCGCATCGTGCCGTTTCTTCCTGAAAACGCCCGCGATCCGCTTTCGCGCCAGCAGCGCGACGAACAGGGTCGCCGCACCCGCCAGCGCGCCTGGGTTGCGACGGGCCGCATTGGCGCTCGCGCGGGCGACCCGCTCGCCGCTGTCGGTCACCTCCGCCAGCGCAGTGCGCGCCAGCTTGCGCGGCTCCAGTTCGGCCTGCAACCGCTCGACGGTGCCGTCCAGCCGCTGACGCGCTTCCGCGGCGCGGGCTTCGGCGAGTGCCACGTCATGCGCGCTCATTCGCCGGCTCCCTTCGACAATGCCGACTTGCCCGACAAGGCGATCAGCCCCGCGATCGCCAGCACGACGCCGACCACCGCCACCGTAGCCCAGCCGGGGCCGATCAGCGTCGCGAGCGCGAAGATCGCCCCGACGAGCAGCGCGATCAACGCCGCCAGCGCCAGCACGCCGGCGACGGCGAACCGGATCGCGGCAGCCTTGTAGCGGGTCACCGCGAAACCGGCCTTGGCACGCGCCAGGCCGATCTCCGCCTTCGCCACGTCGCGCACGTCGGTGGCGAGTTGGGTCACCAGATGCGGGATGCCTTCCGGCAACACACGGTCACGGACGTCCATCGAATCAGGCGTCGCGCTGGTCGAGGCCGGAGCCGATCAGACGCGCCACGACGAAGCCGAGCCCCGCCGCCACGCCGACCGCCGCCGCCGGGCTCTTGCGAACGAGATCACGAGCGTCGGCGAGCAGATCGTCGACGGTCTTGTCGTCGATCGCGCTGGAGAAGCCTTGCACGCGATCGGCTGCGGATCGTGCGTACTGGCCATATTGGCTACCCAGCTTCTCATCGACCTGTGCCGCCGCATCGGTCAGCAATTGCGACAATTGGGTCAGGGCGTCGCTAGCCTTCGCCTTGCCGTCCTCGGCCAGGCCACGGGCCTTGTCGGCGGCTTGGCCACGGCCCTTGTTCATCTGCTCACGTACGGTCTGCTTCGCATCGGCCAGCGTGCTGCCGGTGGCGGTCTTCGTTTCGCCTTCCGCTTCCGGCGTGAACGACACGCCGGCGTCCTTGAGCGGTTCGGCGGGCGTGAAGGCCGCATCCGCTGGCGGCGGGGTCACGTCCGCGGCACTGGTTTGCTGGAGCGTATCGCGATCCTGCTCTTCGGCCATGATTCATTCCTTCTCTGGTCGAGGTCAGACAACCCGGTGCCATCCTCCCCGGTTCCATCGCGTTGCAGCATCCGTCACCGCCCGCTAGGACGCGGCCTGCCCCGTCGCTGGGGCGAGCAGTTTAGGAGATCGTTTCGTGACCGCAATCATCGACCTTCACGGGCGCCAGATCATCGACAGCCGCGGCAATCCCACCGTCGAGGTCGATGTGCTGCTGGACGACGGCAGCTTCGGTCGTGCGGCGGTGCCGTCGGGCGCATCGACCGGCGCGCACGAGGCGGTCGAAAAGCGCGACGGCGACAAGGGCCGCTGGGCCGGCAAGGGCGTCGATGCGGCGATCGAGGCGGTGAACGACGAGATCGCGGACGCGATCATCGGGCTGGACGCCGAGGATCAGCTGGAGATCGATCAGGTGATGATCGAACTGGACGGCACCGAGAACAAGGGGCGGCTGGGAGCAAACGCAATCCTGGGCGTCAGCCTGGCGGTGGCGAAAGCGGCGGCGGAGGCGCGCGGCCTGCCGCTGTACCGCTACGTCGGCGGGGTCGCGGCGCACGTTCTGCCGGTGCCGATGATGAACATCATCAACGGCGGCGAACATGCCGACAATCCGATCGATTTTCAGGAATTCATGGTGGTGCCGGTCGGCGCCGAATCGCTGTCGGAAGCGGTGCGGTGCGGTTCGGAGATCTTTCACACCCTGAAGAAGGGGTTGAGCGAGAAGGGTCTGGCGACCGCGGTCGGTGACGAGGGCGGCTTCGCGCCGAACCTGGCGAGCACGACCGACGCGCTGGACTTCATCATGACGTCGATCGAGCGCGCCGGTTACAAGCCGGGCGAGGACGTGATGCTGGCGCTCGACTGTGCGGCCACCGAGTTCTTCAGGGACGGCAAGTACGTCATCTCCGGCGAGAACCTGACGCTGGAGCCGGGCGCAATGGCCGATTACCTCGCCGATCTCGCCGCGCGCTATCCGATCTTCTCGATCGAGGACGGCATGGCCGAGGACGATTTCGAGGGCTGGAAGGCGCTGACCGACGCGATCGGCAAGAAGGTGCAGCTGGTCGGCGACGACCTGTTCGTCACCAATCCGAAGCGGTTGAAGGACGGCATCGCGCAGGGGCTGGCCAATTCGTTGCTGGTGAAGGTCAACCAGATCGGCACCCTGTCCGAGACGCTGGAGGCGATCCGCATCGCCGAACGCGCCGGCTACACCGCGGTGATGTCGCACCGTTCGGGCGAGACCGAGGATGCGACGATCGCCGATCTGGCGGTCGCGACCAATTGCGGGCAGATCAAGACCGGCAGCCTTGCGCGGTCGGACCGGCTTGCCAAGTACAACCAGTTGATCCGCATCGAGGAGGAATTGGGCGACATGGCGCGCTATGCGGGTCGCGACGTGCTTCGCGTGCGCTGATAACGCTTGCCAAGGGCGTGACGACTCGCGAGAATCGCGGTCGTCATGTCCCGTACGCCCAACCGCCTCACCCAGACGCTGCGTCGCGCCGCCTTCCCCGCACTTGCGGTGGCAGTGATGGCGTTCTTCGGCGCCTATGCGGTGCTGGGTCCCAACGGACTGATCGCGCTGGGCGATTACAAGCGGCAGCTGGTCGCACGGGAGCGGCAATATGCCGCACTCGATCACCGGCGGGCGATGCTGCAGAACCGGGTCGGCCTGCTCGATCCACGGCACGCCAATCCCGATATGGTCGACGAACTGGTGCGCAAGGAACTCAACGTCGCGCACCCGGACGAAGTCATCGTCCCGCTGCGGTGAGGACGTCAGCCTTTTTCGAGGAAATCATCGCGGGTTTGCCCCGCGATCCCGCCAGTACATCATCCTGATAGCAGAAGCGGGATAGCGGAGCCGCGCCGGTTATCGACCCAGGAACGTCAACAGGTCTTGGGTCAGGCGTTCGCCCTCGGTTGCGAACAGGCCGTGCGGCGCGCCGTCATATTCAACCAGTTGCGCATTCGCGATTCCGGCCGCGGCGGCACGACCGCTGGTGCCGATCGGCACGGTCTTGTCGGCGGTGCCGTGCAGGACCAGCGTCGGCACGCGAAATGCCGGCAGGTCGGGGCGGAAATCGGTGTGGCCGAAGCTTTCGGCGCATTTCAGCGTCGGCTGCAAACCGGCCTGCATCGCGATTCCCCACGCCCAGTCGAGCAGCGCTTCGCTGACCGGGCTGGTTACATAGCCTACGCCAAAGAAGTCTTTGAAGAAATTGCGGAAGAAGTTCGGCCGATCGCTCAGGATCCCGTCGGCGATCTGCGCCAGCGTCTCCTCCGGCACGCCATCGGGATTGTCGTCGGTCCGGAGCATGTACGGCACGACCGAGCCGATCAGCGCGGCCGAGACCACGCCCTTGCCGTCATAGCGGCTCTGGTAGCGCGCCACCTCGCCCCCGCCCATCGAGAAGCCGACCAGCGTCGCCCCGTCAGTAACACCCGCGGCTTGCATGACGTCGTGCAGATCGTCGGTCAGCGTGTCATAGTCATAGCCCGACCATGGCTGGCTGGAACGGCCGAACCCGCGACGGTCGTAGGCGATCGCGCGGAAGCCCGCGTCGGCAAGCGCCTTCATCTGCGGGTCCCAGCTGTCCGACGACAACGGCCAGCCGTGCAGCAGGACGACCGGGCGACCCTCACCCCAGTCCTTCACGTACAGGTCGGTCCCGTCGCGCGTCTTCACATACGGCATATGGCTCTCCTTGGCAGAACAGCCGTAACGGGCGTTGTGTCGCGACGTTCCCGTAACGATGCAGCGGCGGGCACGGGAGTGGGGCGGTCAACGTCCGGTTTGGGCGAGGAACGCTTCGACGTCGGCGAGCGCGATCGTCCGGTCGAGGTACGAGCGCCCGATGCCGTGCGCGAGCAGGAAGGGCAGGGTGCCCGCGTCCATCTTTTTGTCGTGGCGCATGTGATCGACCAGCCGCGCCGCGGGTGCGACGATGCCGGATGCGGTCAGCCCGTCCGGCAAGCCGCTGTCGCGCCAATGCGCCGCGACGCGCGCGGCATCCTCCGCGGTGCACCGCCCGGTCGCGGCGGAAAAGGCGAAGGCCAGACCGCAGCCGGCGGCGACCGCCTCACCGTGGAGCAGCCGGTCGGAGAAGCCTGCCTCTGCCTCCAGCGCGTGGCCGAATGTATGGCCGAGGTTGAGCAGCGCGCGCTGGCCGGTCGTCTCGAATTCGTCCGCCGCGACGATCCGCGCCTTCGCGGCGACGGCGTGCGCGACGGCATGGGTGCGGGCGTCGGCATCCCCGGCCAGCAACCGCCCGCCATTCGTCTCGCACCACGCGAAGAACTCCGCATCGTCGATCAGCCCGTATTTCACGACCTCGGCATAGCCGGCGCGGACCTGACGCGGCGGAAGCGTGTCGAGCACGTCGGGATCGATCAGCACCAGTCTGGGCTGGTGGAACGCCCCGATCAAATTCTTGCCGGCGCGCGCGTTGATCCCGGTCTTCCCGCCGACCGACGAATCCACCTGCGCGAGCAAGGTGGTCGGGATCTGCACGAAGCCGCAGCCGCGCTTCAGGATGGCGGTGGCGAAGCCGACCAGATCGCCGATCACGCCGCCGCCCAGCGCGACGACATGGTCGCCGCGCTCCACCCCCAGCGCGAGCAGCTCGTCGGTCAGCCGCTCCAGCGTCGCCCAGCTTTTCGATCCCTCGCCGGCGGGCAGCACGATCTCGGCGTGGCCGACACCTGCGGCGTCGAGCGAGGCGGTAAGCGCGGCGAGATGGCCGACGACATTGGCATCGGCGACGATCACCACCGGGCGCTTGCCCGCGATCGGCGCCAGCGCCTCACCCGCGCGCGCCAGCAGCCCGGCCTCGATCCGCACGTCATAGCTGCGGTCGCCCAGCGCCACCGTCACCGTCGTCATTTCCTGAGTGCCTCCATGATCGTGCGCACCGTCACGTCGTGCGGCGCATTGGCGCTGGGAATACGCAGATGCGCCAGCGCGTACAGCGGGTTGCGGATCGCGGCGAGTTCACGCAGCACCGCGACCGGATCCTTGCCACGCAGCAGCGGCCGGGTATCGCGCCGGCGCACGCGCTCCGCCAGCACCTCGACCGGCGCGTCGAGCCAGATCGCCAGCGCGTCGGACAGGATCAGCGCGCGCGTCTCGTCATTGACGAATGCGCCGCCGCCCGTCGCGATCACCTTGGGACGGCCGTCGATCAACCGCTGGATGACGCGACGTTCGCCGTCGCGGAAATATTCCTCTCCGAACTGTGCGAAGATATCGGCGATCGACATGCCCGCGGCCGCCTCGATTTCCGTATCGGCGTCGACGAACGGCAGCGCCATCCGGATCGCCAGCCGCCGCCCGACCGTCGATTTGCCCGCGCCCATCAGGCCGACCAGCACGATCGGCCGGCCGGTCCAGCGGAGCGGCCGGCGCGCGGAGCGACGGGAGCGGACGGGCGGGCTTTGCAACATCGTCCGGGTGGCTATACAGCGCGTTCCGTCCCCGGCAACAGCACGCACGCGCATGGCCGGGGCAGCGTAGGGCGCGTGTGCAGGTTGGGAATTCCATGACTCGGTTGATTGTCTCCGTCGTGGTGCTGCTGGTGATCGTGCTGGGTGCGCTGTTCTTCCTTGCGGGTCGCGCGACCGAGCAGCCGGTCACGCGCGTCGAGAAGGCGGTCGAACTTGGCAACCTCGCCGGGTAAACGCGCGGCGCTGGCCGGCGTCGCGGCGCTGGGCCTCGCCGCGGCTGCCGTCGCGCAGGAGCGCCCCGAATCGCTGTTGCCGCCCGGCTTCGGCGAGGCTGCGCCTGCGGCACCTTCCGCGCCGGCTCCGACGCCTGCGCCGACCGGCGGTGCTCCGGCGGCCGCGCCGCGCGTGCAGGCGGTGAGCCCGGCGGGGCCGTTGCCGCCGCTTCCCCCCTTGCCGTTCCCGTCGCCGACCGCCAGCCCGACGCCGCGTTACGTGTTGCCGGCGTTCGCGCGCCGGTCGCTGACCGCGGTCGGTGCTGCCGATGGCTTCGCGCGCGAAGCGTTCGGCGCGGCGGACGGCCGCTATGTCGAGCGGCTGATGCGATATCTTTCCGCGCCGCTGCCGTCGCGCTGGCTGTCCATTTCGTTGCGCCGGCTGCTGGTGGCGCAGGTCGAGACGCCGGCGCGGGTGAACGGTGCGGATTTCGCCGCCGAGCGTGCGTGGCTGCTGCTGCGGATGGGCGAATCGGTGTCGGCGCGGGCGGTGGCGCAGGCGGTCGACAGCGACCGGGTGACGCCGAAGTTGCGGGACGTGTGGATGCAGGCGGCGCTGGCCAGCGCCGATCCGGCGGGATTGTGCCCGCTTGCCGAGGGCGCGGGTGACGCGGCGCGCGCGTGGATCGTCGCGCGGGCGATGTGCGCGGGGCTGACCGGGTCCGCGCGCACCCAGCCGCTCGTCGTCGATATCCGCCGCCGGCGCATCGCCAGCGGGATCGACCTGCGGCTGGCGCAGAAGGTGATGGGCGCGGGCCTGAACAGTCGGCAGGCGGTGACGATCGAATGGGCACCGGTGAGCCAGCTGACCACGTGGCGCTTCGGCCTGGCGACGGCGACAGGGGTGGTCGTGCCCGACGAACTTTATGCCACGGTCGGCCCGCAGGTGCGCGGATGGCAGGCGCTGGCCCCCGCGATCCCGCTGGCCGAGCGTGCGGCGGTCGCCGATCAGGCGGCGGCGATGGGCGTGCTGTCGAGTGCGGCGCTGGTCGACATGTATGCCGCGCTGGCGGATGGCGGCGATGCGCCGGCTGCACTGGCGAACACGGCGGCGACGTTGCGCGATGCCTATGTCGGCAACGACCGGGCGACGCGGATCGCGGCGCTGGCGAAACTGTGGGATGCCGCCGAGACCCCGGCCACCCGTCATGCCCGGCTGGTACTGACCGCGCGCGCCGCGGCGCGGCTGCCCGCCGCCGCGAACGAGCCGCAGGCCGACCGGATGATCGCGTCGATGCTTACCGCCGGGCTGGATCGCAGCGCGCAGCGCTGGCAGGGATCGGTGCCGGGCGGCAGCGACGGCTGGGCGATGCTGCTGCTCGCCGATCCGGACGCGCTTGCGCAACTGCCCGCCTCCGTCGTCACCGATTACGCGCCGTCCGGCGGATTGGCGGCGCGCAAGCGGCAGATGTTCTTCGCCGGCATGGCGGGGCTGGGGCGGCTGCCCGGCGGCGCGATCGACGATCTGGCCGAGCAACTGGGCGTGCCGGTGGCCGCACAGAATAGCTGGACGCGCGCGATCGACGCTGCGGCGGGGGACGGGCAGCCGGGCACCGTGCTGCTGCTGGCCGCCGTGGGGATGCAGGCGGACGACTGGGCGCATGTCTCACCCGCCGCGCTGTTCCATATCGTCGCGGCGTTGCGTGCAGTGGGGCTGGACGGCGAGGCGCGGATGATCGCGGCGGAGGCGATCGCACGGTTGTGAGCGACGCGACCGCGATCGAACGCTTTCTGGAGATGATGGCCGCGCAGGCGGGTGCAGCCGTCAATACGCTGGCAGCCTATCGTCGCGACCTGACGCTCGCCTCCGCGACGCTGGAGGGTGGGTTGGCGACCGCCGATGGTGCCGCGCTGGAGCGGCTGGCGGATGGCTGGGCGGAATTGTCCAAGGCGACGGTGGCACGCAAGGCCGCGGCGCTCCGGCGGTTCTTCGGCTATCTGGTCGACGATGGCGACCGCGCCGACGATCCCTCGCCCGCGCTGCCGCGACCGGGGATGAAGCGCGGTCTGCCGCGCACGCTGGATCACGGCGACGTCGAACGGCTGTTCGCCGCGATCGATGCGCGGCTGGCGCGCGATCCGGTGATCCCGACCGACCTGCGGCTGTCGGCGTTGTTCGAGCTGCTCTACGGCTCGGGATTGCGCGCGACCGAGCTGGTGTCGTTGCCGCGCGGCGCGATCCACCCCGACCGCCCGTTCCTGATCCTGAAGGGAAAGGGCGGGCGTGAGCGGCTGGTGCCGATCTCTGACCGCGCGCGGGCTGCGGTAGCGGCGTGGCGCGCGCATGTTACGGCGGATCGGCCCTTCCTGTTCCCATCCGGGGCGACGCATCTGTCGCGCGTCCGACTGTTCCAGCTGGTGCGCACGCTGGCGGCGGAGGCGGGGATCGCGCCCGACCGGATCAGCCCGCACGTCCTGCGCCACGCCTTCGCCACGCACCTGCTGGAAGGCGGGGCGGACCTGCGGGCGTTGCAGACGATGCTGGGACATGCCGATATCGCGACCACCGAGATCTACACCCATGTCGACAGCCGCCGGCTGGTCGAGCTGGTCAATGAGCGCCACCCGCTCGTTGACGCGTTGCGAAAGCGCGCCTAGCTGCGCGAGATGCGAATATTTCTGGATTTCGAGAAGCCGATCGCCGAGCTGCAGGCGCGTATCGACGAATTGCGCGACACCGGGGCCGAGGGCACCGTCGACATCTCCGCCGAGATCGCCAAGCTGCAAGCGAAGTCGGACAAGCTGCTGAAGGACACGTTCGGCAAACTGTCGCCATGGCAGAAGACGCAAGTGGCGCGGCACCCCGAGCGCCCGCACTTCAAGGATTATGTCGCCGGCCTGTTCGACGAGTTCGTTCCGCTGGCGGGCGACCGCGCGTTCGGTGACGATCAGGCGATCCTGGGCGGTTTCGCGACGTTCCGCGGGCGGCGCGTGATGGTGTTGGGGCATGAAAAGGGCCACGATACCGTCAGCCGGATTCGCCACAATTTCGGGATGGGCAAGCCCGAGGGCTATCGCAAGGCGATCCGGCTGCTGGAACTGGCCGACCGGTTCGCGTTGCCGGTGGTGACGCTGGTCGATACGTCGGGTGCCTTCCCCGGCATCCAGGCCGAGGAGCGCGGGCAGGCCGAGGCGATCGCGCGGTCGACCGAGGCCTGTCTGGCGCTGGGGGTGCCGATGGTCGCGGCGGTGGTGGGCGAGGGCGGTTCGGGCGGTGCGATCGCGCTGGCCAGCGGCAACCGCGTGCTGATGTTCGAACATGCGGTCTATTCGGTGATCTCGCCGGAGGGTTGCGCATCGATCCTGTGGCGTACCGCCGACAAGGCACCCGATGCCGCCGAGGCGATGAAGGTCACCGCGCAGGATTTGAAGGGACTGGGCGTGATCGACGCGATCGTGCCCGAGCCGCTGGGCGGTGCGCACCGCGATCACGCCGGCGCGATCCGCTCGCTGGGTGACAGCATCGATCGTATGCTGGGCGAGCTGACCTCGTTGACCGCCGACGCGCTGCGTCAGGATCGTCGTGCGAAGTTCCTGAAGATGGGCCGCGCGGGCTGACGCAAGAAGGGCGGCGAAACCGGAGTTCCGCCGCCCTCTGTCGGGATCAGCCTGTCGGGATCAGCCCGAGTTCTTCAGGCTTCCCGACACGTTGTTGAAGGTGGTGCCCAGCTGCCCGCCGATGCCCTTCATGGCGCCAATCGCGGCGACGGCGATCAGGGCGGCGATCAGGCCGTACTCGATCGCGGTGGCGCCCTTGCTGTTCTTCAGGAACGAACGAATCTTCTGCATGTCGACCTCCAGTAACTACGTGAAATCTTCGGTACCCACCGACGTCCTGTTCACAGGGCCATCAACGACTGTCCTAGTTCCACAGGGTTGATAAACGCTTAAATCACATGTCCGAATGTCAGCCGTCCCGATCAGCGGGTGGCGAGCAGATAGCTGCCGGCGGCATCGAGTGCGCCCGTCAGCCACGCGCCGAGCAACGGCAGTCCGGCGACCGCGACGAGCGTCACGACGGCGAGCGTCATTCGTTGCTCCGGCGGTCGCGCCGCACTCCGGTGGCGCAGCAGCGAACGGACGAAGCCGAATGGCGCGCGCGCCTGAGACGAACGGGTGGTGGACAGACGGAGCATGGCCGCCAGAATAGCGGGCAAGTATTAAGGAAGGATCGACCCGGATGCTGGTAGTGGCCGCAGCGCTGATCGACGGACACGGCCGCTGCCTGATGCAGCAGCGGCCGAACGACAAACGTCACGGCGGCCTGTGGGAATTCCCCGGCGGCAAGGTCGAGCCGGGCGAGCATCCCGTCGCCGCGCTGGTGCGCGAATTGCGTGAGGAGCTGGCCATCGACGTGGCGCACCAGGCACTGGAGCCGGTGGGGTTCGCCACCGACATGCCGGTGACGATGCTGCTGTATAGATGCGCTGCGTGGCGCGGGGAGCCACAGGCACTGGCGGCGGAGGCGTTGCGATGGGACACGTGCGCGGCGTTGGCGACGCTGCCGATGCCGCCAGTCGACGTGCCCTTGCTCGCGGCGCTTGCCCGGTCGGTGCGGGCCGGGTAATCGCCTGATCGCGAACAGGTTAGGGAATCCGGTAGGTGACGATCCGGAGCTGCCCCCGCAACTGTGACCGGCGAGCCCTTCGCTCCCACGTGCGCCACTGGATCGTTCGCGGTCCGGGAAGGCCGGGCGAAGGGTGGCGACCCGGAAGCCAGGAAACCTGCCTGATCGCGGTTGTCCTTCGCGCGGACGGGGTGTGCCGGGCGAGCGGGGGGATATTCCCGCGCGACGACGAACGGGTCGGGTCGGCGGGGGATGATGGTTTGCGCAAGGCAGGGATAGTGGCCCGATGGGTGCTGGGCGCGGCGATGCCGCTGCTGCTGGGAGCCGCGCCCGTGCGTGCGCCGCGGGTCGTTTCGATAAATCCCTGCCTCGACGCGATCCTGATGCACGTGGCCGACCATGCTCAGATCGTGGCGATCAGCAGTTACTCGCACGATCCGCGCGCCACCTCGATCCCGCTCGCGCAGGCGCGACGCTTCGCGACGACTTCCGGTACGGCAGAGGAGGTGGTGGCGTTGCGCCCCGATATCGTGGTGGCGGGCGGGCATGTCGCGCCGGCGACGGTCGCGGCACTGGCGCGGTTGCGCGTTCACCTGGTGCAATATCCCGTGTCGGCGACCGTCGAGGAAAGCGCGCAGCAGGTGCGCGACGTCGCCGCCGCAGTCGGTCATGCCGATCGTGGTGCGGTGCTCGGTGCGCGTATCCTCGCCGCGGCGCGCCCGGCGACGGGGCGGCGCATCCCGGCGCTGATCTATGGCGCGGGCGGGCTGGTACCCGGTGGCGGCACCTTGCCCGACGACCTGTTGCGCCGCGCGGGGTTCGCCAACGCCAGCATGATCTACGGGCTGCAGCGCTGGGACGTCCTGCCGCTTGAATATCTTATCTCCCGGCCGCCGCGCGTCCTGCTGTCGGTCGCCGCGGCGGAGGGCGGTGGCGAGCGTGTAGAGCGCCATCCGGCGCTCGTCCGGCTGGGCCGGCGAATCATGGTCGCCCCGTTTGCCGCGCGCCTGATGAATTGCGGTGGGCCGGCGATCATCGCGGCAATGGCGCGGCTGCGCGACGTCCATGCCGAGGCGGCGCGATGACGCGGTTCGGCTGGTGGCTGCTCGCCGGCGTGCTGCTCGCCGCGGCGTTGTCGATCGGTGCGGGCAAGGTGTGGGTGCCGCTGGACGCGTGGACGGCGTCCGATCCCCGATCGATCATCATCGTCGAACTGCGCCTGCCGCGGACGATCCTGGCGCTGGCGGTCGGCGCGGCGCTCGGCATGTCAGGCGCCGCGATGCAAGGCTATCTGCGCAATCCGCTTGCCGATCCCGGACTGTTCGGCGTCTCCTCCGGGGCGGCGTTCGGGGCGGTGTGCGCGCTGTATTTCGGCTACGCCACGCAGGCGTGGTTGTTGCCCGGCTTTGCGCTCGCCGGGGCGGGCGTCACGATGGGCGCGCTGGCGTTGATCGCCGGACGATCGGGCAGCCTGATCCTGTTCACGCTCGCGGGCATGATCCTGACCAGCATCACGGGATCGCTGACCGCTTTGGCGATCAGTCTGGCGCCGACGCCGTTCGTCGCCTCCGAGATCGTGACGTGGTTGATGGGCGCGTTGACCGATCGCAGCTGGGACGACGTCCGCGTCGCCCTGCCGCTGATCGCGATCGGCATCGCTGTCCTCGCGCGGACCGGGCGGGCGCTGGATGCGCTGACGCTTGGCGAGCAGGCGGCTCGATCGATGGGGATCAATCCGCGTCGCCTGCAACTGGCGATCATCGTCGGCGTCGCGCTGGCGGTGGGCGCGTCGGTGGCGGCGGCCGGGATCATCGGCTTCGTCGGGCTGATCGTGCCGCACCTCGTCCGTCCTTTCGCCCGTCACCGGCCCTCGGCGACCTTGCTGCCGTCGGCACTGGCGGGTGCGCTGCTGCTGACGCTGGCCGACAGCCTCGTCCGACTTGCGCCGACCGTCAGCGAGCTGCGACTCGGGATCGCGATGTCGATGCTGGGCGGGCCGTTCTTCCTGTACCTGCTGATCACGATGCGGAGGCGGCTGGCATGAACGATCTTGCGGCGCGCCGCCTGTCGCTGACGCTGGGCGGCAAGCCTGTGCTGCACGCGGTGAATGCCTCGTTCGCCGCCGGGCGCGTCACCGCGTTGCTGGGACCGAACGGCGCGGGAAAGAGCAGCCTGCTCGCCTGTCTTGCCGGATTGCAGCACCCCGTTACCGGACATGCGATGCTGGGTGGCGACGGGGTGCGCGGACTGCCCGCGCAGCAGCGGGCGCGGCGGATCGGTTTCCTGCCGCAGGTCGCCGACGTGCACTGGAACATCGACGTGGCGACGCTGGTCGGGCTGGGGCGGCTGCCGTGGCGAGGGCGGTGGGGGGAAACGGCCGAGGATCGCGCGGCGGTGGCGCAGGCGCTGGCGGCAACCGGCATGACCGAACTGGCCAGCCGCGGTGTCGAGCATCTGTCGGGCGGTGAGCGCACCCGTGCGTTGCTGTCGCGGGTCCTGGCCGGTCGGCCCGAATGGCTTCTGGCCGACGAACCGCTCGCCAGCCTCGACCCCGCGCACCAGCTGGAGGTGGGCGCGCAGCTGCGGGCGGTGGCGGCGGGCGGCAGCGGCGTGGTGCTGGTGGTGCACGACCTGAACCTGGCGGCGCGGCTGGCGGACGACATCGTGCTGTTGCGCGACGGCCGCGTGATCGCCGCAGGCGCAGCAGACGCGGTGCTGACCCCGGCGCTGGTCGGCGACACTTATGGACTGACGGTGGAGACCGGCGTCACGGCATCGGGCCAGCGGTACATCGTCCCGGTGGCGCGGCCCGCCTGAGCAGGGCCGCTGGAGGCGCGACCGGGAATCGAACCCGGGTGCAAGGATTTGCAGTCCTCTGCGTCACCACTCCGCCATCGCGCCTCGAGGCCGGTGAGGGCGCGCAAATGCTGGGGTTTTGCGATCCCGTCAACCCCTGTCGGAAATGAGTTAGCAGTCTGATCCACGGCGGTTAGCAGTGGGCGCTCTTTGTTCCGCTAGCGTTAGCTCGCTGGTCGTGCGGTTCGATCGCTCCACCTTGGATAAAGATCGGCTTGTCAATCGGGCGTTGCGCGGGCAACATCATTTCGTGTTTGAGGGCAGCACCATGACGGTAGACAGCGAGGGACATCGGCCTCGCCGTGCGCCCGCCGTTGGCGGACCGCGCGGCCCTAAATACGTGCCGCCGGTATCCGTTGAGCAGCGTGCAATCGGCGACTTGCTTGCGATCGGCGGGCGCGACACGCTCGCTCCGAAGCAGATGGATTTCTTGAACGCTGCGGCCAACCTGTTCTGCGCCGGCAACGTTGCCTTGCTGGCAAATCGCTGCATAGCCGTCATCGGTGCCCGTAAAGCGTCCGACCTCGGACGACGTCGTGCGCGGCAACTCGGCCGGCAGCTCGCCGCTGCTGGGGTGGTTGTGGTGTCCGGCCTTGCTGAAGGAATCGACACAGAAGCTCTGACGGGCGCGATCGAAGCGGGAGGCTCGGTTGTGGCGGTGATTGGCACGCCGCTCGATCAAGCCTACCCTGCAAAGAACAAAGCCTTGCAAGAAGCTATCTACCGGGACCACCTGCTCATCTCTCAATTCCAGCCGGGTACGAGGGTCTTCCCTTCGAATTTTCCGGCTAGGAACAGGACGATGGCGGCGTTGTCGGATGCAAGTGTGGTCATCGAAGCATCCGACACTTCTGGCACTCTCCACCAAGCCGCGGAATGTCAAAGGCTTGGGCGATGGCTCGTGATCGCTAAAAGCGTAGTTGAGAACCAAGAACTAACATGGCCTGAGAAGTTTGTAGGCCAGCCGCGCACGTTGATCCTTGAATCAACCTCATCGCTTCTGGGTGAGATTTATCCCTCATGACTTTGAGTGCGCATGTATTCGGAGGTTATGCCAGCTACGAAGGTGAGCATCCATGGCGCGACCCTGAACATGTTGCTCATAAGTTCATCCAGATTTTAAAAGGCGAGCAAGCAAACGGGCATGCTTGGCTGCCTCGTCCATCTGGCGGAACGGTCAAGATCTCAACGGCGCTTGCCACAAACGCTTTTGATGTATGGGGCCGCTGGGCCGCTTCGGTTTTGACGGGGATATATCCAGACGGCGCATCGCTAGTACCGATCCCCTCCGCTAGCTGTGTAGCCGTTGGAACGGATGCGAAGGGTCGCGCGCTAGCCGAAGCGATTGTCATTCATGCGCCGAAATTCCAAGCAGTGGATGCGCTTCACTGGATAGAAGAATGGCCAAAGGCCCGAAATGGAGGGCCTCGTGACCCCGATGTTCTCGTTGAAAACGTGAAAATAGGGCGCGACCTTCCTAAGCGCCCTGTTGTGCTGGTTGATGATGTGATCACAGGCGGAGGTCACGCGGTCGCTTGCGCCCGAACGCTACGATCTGCCGGCTATGAAGTTGATCATGTCATAGCCGCCGCAAGAACTGTCAAAAGCCCACCTGCGAGCGGGATGTTCAAAATCGACAGCTGGGACGCTGAGGCGCCTTTCCACTACTTTTGGTAGCCCGCTCATGCCCGCTCGCCTAGCCGGGCCATCGCGGCGGCGCTGTTGCGGCGCGCGGTGAGGTATTTCATCGCCATCTGGTAGGTGCGGTGGCCGATCACCGACGTGATCTCGCCGACGGTGCATCCGGCTTCCTCCAGCATGCCGGCCGCCGCGTAGCGCAGTCCGTGCGAGGATCGGGCGGGCATGCCGTCGATCGCCGCGCACTGGTCGCTGATCGCCTTGCGGAGAGCGTTGGCCGTGTACGGCCGACCCTTCGCCGATTTGCAGATCCTGCCGCGGCGGATCTTGACCGGATCGAGCACGGCGCCGAGCTTCGGATGCACGGCCACCTCCAGCGTCTCGTCGGTCTTCGACTGGCGGACGCGCACGAAGCGGCCCTGATATTGCGCCCACTCCATCGACGCCACGTCCTCGACCCTCTGGCCGGTGTAGAGCATCAAGGTGACGGCCATGCGGAGGTGCGCTGGTGCGTGCGCGAGGAAGAGCGCGATCTCGCTATCGGACCACGGGGTGATCGTCTTGGCGCGCACCTTCAGGCGCTTGATCTTCGCGGCCGGGTTGTGGCCTTCCTTGACCAGGTTCTCCTCGCCAGCCCAGCTGTAGAGCCGGCTGATCATCTGCTTGACCTTGTGCGCCTTGCGAGGGGTCGCGGCGAGGTCGTCGCGGATGGCTTTCACCATCGACTGCGTGACGAGACGATAGGGCGCTTCGCCCAGCTCATCCTTTAGGAGGGTTAGCGTCCTCTCGTAATCGGTCTGCGTGGCATCGCGTAGCGCCTTGAACTCGGCGCTCGCCCGGTAAGCCGCGACGAGGGAAGCGAACGACCCTTCTGCTGCCGGCGTAGGCGCGGGCGCCTGCGAAAGCTCCAGCAGCCGTGCGTATTCCTTCTGGAATGCGACCTCGCCGGGCTTGCCGGGCAGGGCGGTATGCAGCTGGCCGCGTCGGAAGCGCCAGTATTCACGGCCGTTCGGCTTGCGAATAACATAGGTGTAGGGAACGTCAGCCACGGGCACGTCTCTTGTCCATCCACCGCTTCTCGAATGCGGCAGCTTCGTCTTCTTCGGCGCGATCGTCCAGTGGCTGACCGTCGAGGCGGTCGGCCCATCGATCGAGATCGTGGATATCGTACAGCACGCGTCGGCCGTGCCGCTTAGGCTCCGGTCCCTCCGCGCGCAGCGTTGAGGCGCTCAGCGAGAGGTATTGCGCCGCCAGCTCGATCGACAGTAGTCGAGGCCATGCGGCGACGATCGTACGACGAGGAGCTTCGTTGTCCTGGATCACGCTGCCAGCACCTCCGCCCGGAGCGGCAGGCCGAGTGCTCGAAAGATGCCGGCGTCCTCAGCCGGGTCGATCTTCCATCGCCACGACGGGTTGCGGCGGGCGAGCAGCCCGAAATGCACGATGCGCGGCATGTCGCCCCCGGCCAGATCCTGATGCCACAGCAGCGCCTCAACTAGCAGAGCACGCTCGCGGCGGTGCTTGTTCTCGGGCGCGGCGTCCCACTGGCGACGCGCCCATGGCGCGAGTCGTTGCAGCTGCGCGAGCATGGCGTCCTGATCCGCTCCCCATCTGGCCGGCAGCGCGGGCAGGCGAGGGTCGAGCATCCAGTGCCACTCCATCACGATCGCGCGGGCGGCTGCGATGCTGGCGTCGGCCTCGGCCTGCGACATGCGTCCGTCCTCGACCTGCGCCGCCACGGATGCGCGGCGTTCTTGGAGCAGTTCTAGAGCGCAGTAGGCGCAATACGGCCAGTCGCCCGTGAAGGGTGGATCAGCCATCAGGCGGCGGTCCTCTCAAGTCTTTCCGCATAGGCACGCACGCCGCCCCACTCGTCGGGCAAGCCAGCGAAAAGGGGTTGGCGGTAGCGACGGTGGTTCTGCGCGAGGCTGGTGCTGTCACAGCTCGCGAACGGGTAGTCGCCGCCCACCAACACTCCGCGCAGCATATGCGCCACCGGCCAATGGTTGCCGAACAACGTCGCAACCTCGTCCATGCGGCGCCGGTAAGCGTCGCAGCCGACTGGCTCCTTTTTTGGATCACCGATCCAGCCGAGGCAGACACGGTCGAAGCGCTCGCAGAGCTTGGCGAGCCGATCCAGCGGGCCGTCCATATGCCAAACGGGCGCTCCGAGTGACCGTCCAAACGGCCACTCGTTCAGCAGACCATCGTTCATCTGTGACGGCGCAGCCGGCTTATCGGGGATGACCGCCCATCGCCCAGGCACGAAGAGCCGATCCTCCAGCCACTCGTAATAGCTGGTCCAATCAAGCCGACCGGCGTTCATCGGGTCAGCTCCCGCCCGCACCGCCTGCATCCAGTAGGAAAACGCCCCATTGTCGTACATGACGAAAGGGCTGATCGCCTCCACGTCATGCACGTTGTCCGCGCGAAAATAGCTGACGCAGAACGCTCGTCCCGCCACTGCCATCAGCGCGCCGCGAGGGGTCAACGGGGTGCCGTGATACACTAGCGCCATCAGAGGATCAGCCTTCCTTCGCCGCCGAGCGCGAGGGTCGCTTTCACGACGGCGTTGTAGGCGGCGTTGTAGCGGTCGGCCTTGTGGCCGGTGCAGCGGGGCGGCGGGCCGCCGATCTCTTCCTCGGCGATCCGCTGGGCGAGCGTGGCGACGTCGTCGGGCGTCATGCCGCGCGTCCGTAAACAATCGCCAGCGCCGCTTCCGTGCGTGCTATGGCGTTGCCGATCGCTTCGGGAATTTGGGGGATGACGGCGTCGCCGAACGCCTCGACGATGAGGCTGGCAGCAGACTGCCCTTTGCCATCGCCGATCTGAACGCGCTGGCCAGCCAGCCAGGCGGAAAGCCCATCATCCAGCCGTAGGTGATCGGCAAGGTGTGCGAGGGACCAGTTAGGCCCGCTTTGGTCAGCAGCGCCGCGATTTGGCGGGCGTACGCCCACTTGTCCGGCGCGCGCCCAGTCTGCGCCCCATCTAGCACCGCGTCCATCGTCGGCGATTTCCGCTTGTCGTACGCCGGACTCCACGCATCCATGCGCTTGTCGCGCTTGTCGCGCTTGGTCGGCGTCGGAAGCGTCTCCTGTGCCATGTGCATCGTCGTCACCAACGAGACGCCCGTCGCCCCCGGCGTCGAGGCTTTCGCCACCTCCGCTCCATGAGCGGCGTCCGAGGCTCGTGGTGTTGGGAGCATTGCGACCTGAAGCTGATGCCGCGCCGACCCCATCCGACCCGTATCGCCATGGCCACCCGCCTTCATGTCGGACGCCCGAGGCGTGCTGAGGATCTGACGCAGTGGCCAAGTCGAGCCCGAGCCGCCCCCCGCTCCGTCCTTCATCCCGTCCGAGGCCATTGGCGTCGGTAACTTGTGCAAGGTCGCAGCCGAGGAGCCACGCCCGGGGACGTTCATGGTTCGCGTCGATGTCTCCAGCACGAACCACGCACGGCCAGCAGGCGTAGCCGATTGCCTCCAGCGCATCGATGACGGCGTCAGCGCCCCGAGTTCGGAGATTAGCGCTGTTCTCAAGAGCGAACCAACGAGGGCGGACTTCTCCGATGATGCGGATGGCCTCGAAGTAGAGGCCGCTGCGCGAACCTCCGACGCCTTTGCCCTTTGTGTTTGCCGAGCTGATGTCTTGGCAGGGCGGACTTCCGACGACGTATCGGGGGAGACGCCCAAGATCTGCCAGAAGCCGGTCTGCGGTGAGGGTGCGGACATCGTCGTAGAGCCTGACGTGAGGATTGTTTTCAGCGTAGACGGCGCGGCGCCATGCCTCGACTTCGCAAGCGGCGAGCGTGCGATAGCCAGCGCGGTGCATCCCGAGCGACCAGCCGCCAGCCGCGGCACTGAAGAGATCCAGAACCTCCCGAGCCTGATTTGGGTGCCGCATCACAGCTTCCCTCCAAACAGGATGGCGCGTGCCTGCTTAACCGTACGCCGCAGATGAAGCGCAACCTGCTGGACGGGCTGTCCATCGTTGAAGGACAGCCACGCGAAGATCTGTTCCACGAACAGCAACGGCTCGTCCCGCCGCGCGTCGGAGCGAGGCCCGGTCATCAGCAGATCGCCGTAAAGATGCGGGCGTTGATGTCCGTCGCGGTGCGGTCCATGCCGGCGCTGAGCGTTACGACACGAACCCGGTAGCCGAGCTTCCGCAGGCGGCGCGCTTCCTGGTTGGCGGTCATGCGCGCGTTGTTCTCGCGAGCCTGACCGATCCGACCGCCGAAGCATGGCGCGCGATTGTCGACATAGATCGTGATCGGCTCGACCGCGGTAGCGGGTGCGTCAACCAGGTGCCCCCCAGCTAGGGCGGGAGCGATGAACAGCGCGATGGCGGCGATGAAAACAGCGCGGTGGCTCACGAGAGCACCGCCCGCACGCCTGCGACGATGAAGTGAGCGGTGAAGTAACCGGTGCCGATCACCGTGAGGATCAGGCAAGCGGCTTCGATTTGCTCGCCCGTGTCATTTACCGGAAACAGCGCCGGAAGAATCCGGCCGAGGATTAAGCGACGCATAGGATGCTCCTTCCGGCAGAGGCCGGTGGGCGATCCTATGTGCGAAAACGTCGCACGCTGTCAAACGAGTTTTTCGTACAGTTACATCTTGCGAACGATCGCAACTACTCGACCGATCAGAAATGCTTCCCCATCGACGGCGGTAATGGGGGTAACCGCAGGATTGTCGCTGTTGATCTGGAGCGTGCCATCAGGCAGCGCGCGGAGCCGCTTGATCATCCCGAAGCCGCCGTATGACACCGCCCAGATCCGGTCTTGCTGGCGCAGAGTACGCTGCCCGCGATCGATGATGACGATATCGCCATCGAGAAGGGTGGGCATCATGGAGTCGCCGTCCCCTCTGGCGACGAACAGTTCCGATGCCGGAGACTGCGTTAGAGAGCTAAGCCAAGATCGGCTAAACGGCACCTGCTGCACGATTGGGAAGTCGGCGACGTCGGCGCCGCCGCCCATGGAGTATCCAACCTCGATCTCGTCGAGGAGAACGGCATCTAACCTGTCGGCGAGATCCTCTGGATCTGCCATCAGCTCGCCGGTGGCCGCTATACCAGCCAGCGCCATCACCAGGTGCCGAGCCACGTCGTGACCTTCTAAGACGTCAGCGACTTTAGTCGCCATAGGCACCGGCAGTAGCGCCTTCTTGAACTTCTTGGGATCTTCGTAGGCCGCGTATGAGGACGCGGGTATCTCCAGCGCTTCCGCCATCGCGCGGATGGAAAGCCCCCCGCGCTCACGAAGCGACTTCAGGCGAGCGGTGACGGGACCAAGATCGGGCATGCCGCTGTGTGGCGAAAAAATCGCACGCTGTCCGTGCGAAAAAGTCGTAGACTTCTGTACGAACCTGTCGCACATAGCTTCACCATGGAAACCCTGTTCGACAAATTCGGTGGCGTGAGGCCGATGGCTGAGCACCTGGATGAGCCTCCCTCAACAGTGCAAAGTTGGAAAACGACGGGGCGCGTCCCGGCCATCAAGCAACAGCGTGTGCTGGAGAAGGCGGCAGAGCTGCGCATCGCCATCACGGCCGAGGACGTCGTTTTCCCGCTGGGGCGCACCGTAGAAGCTCATGGGCAGCTTGATGCTCGTTCCGATGGCGCAACGTCATCTGGAAACGAGCGCGAAATTTCCGGGCGGGTAGCGGCATGACGCCGGAGCTGCTCGACCTGAAGCATCGCACGAAAGAGGCGATCAAGGGTGTTGGCGGGCTGGAGGCTGCCGCCGGGTTCTGCCGACTTGGCAAGAGCCGGCTTGGCGAGTGCCAGAACGAGAACAAGGCAGAAGACTTCCTGCCGATTGACGTGCTGATCGCGCTGGAGCGGCTGACCGCTGAGCGATCCGGCTCTCCGCACATCTTGCGCGGCCTGTGTCATCAAATGGGCGGCGTGTTCGTCAAGCTCCCCCAGGTCGACGCCGCGGGCGCGAACTTGATGAAGCTGCTCGCTCGCAAGGTTCAGGAAGGTGCCGATGTGTCCGTCGCGCTCTGCGAGGCGCTGGAAGATGGCGTCGTGCAGCCCGCCGAAGCGCGGAAGGTCCGGTGCGAGATCATGCAGTTGATGGAGTTGCTGGCGGCGATGAACGCCGAGCTGGCGGCGATCGAGGGAGTGGAAGCGTGAAGATGAAGATGCACTTGGCGGCGCGTGCGCCGAACGAAGGAGCGCGCCGGTTGGCTCAGTGGGTAGCGCACGAGCATGGCGGAGATCTGGATCGCGCTGCCGCTCGCCTTTGGGTCACCGGGGCGATTGTCCAGCGCGTGATCGACGGTGAGATCACTCCGGGCATGGCGCTCGGCGCCAGCCTGTTCAAGTCATGCGGCGTCCGTGCGCGCATGTTCAACCGCGATGCGCTCGCCGGCTGGTTCTTCGAGCCGGTCGACCAGCAGCTCGCCGCCTGAGCGGGATGGCGGGGGTGCTCCATTCCAACGAGATCACGAGCGCTGCTGACGGGCGCGCGCGTGCCGAGGAGGTGCGGCGGTCTAACCCCCTGCCGCCCACCTCCTCGGGTTTTGTCGAAACCGACGAAGCGCCGGGGATCGTGGCGAGTGTCGAGCGGGTGAATGCATGGATGGAGGTTGCCGAGGCCGGCGATCGGTTCGTCTATGCCACGCGCGCAATGCTGCCGTTTCGTTCTCCTGGGGCGGCTCGGATGCGGTCACTGGCGGAGCGTAAGCTCGTCCTGCTGGTGCGACCGCGATCGACAAGCAATCCTGAGCTTTTCAACTACACCGCAGTCCGCACAACCGTGCCGTCGGTGCTGCGAAAGCCAGTGCGCGGTACGCTGAGTGCGTGCCTGATCGATGCCGAGGCGGCGACCGTAGATGCGTTGATGCCCATCCTCGACCGGGCGGCTCGCTTTGGGCGGCCATGCCCCACCGACAAGCAAATGGCGGAGCGAACGGGGCTGACGGTCGAGGCGGTCGCGGGCGGCATCGAGGTGCTGGTTCTCGCCGGGCTGATCCGTGTGTTCGCCGCGCCCCGGCCGACGCTGCGACGCGTCGTGATCCTGGCCACTGGCCACCAGACCGGAGACGTTTTCAAATGACTATCGAGGTTGAGCGCGACGCGCTGCTGAGCGCGCTGCGTCAGGTGGCCGATGTTGTGGAGGCTCGCACCACCATCCCGGTGCTCAGCAATATCCTGCTGATCGCGCGCGATGGCGAGCTGACCGTCACCGGGACAGACCTAGACATCGAGGCCAGCGCCTCGCTGCCTGCGGCCGGCGATCTGGAAACGACCGTCGACGCCCGCAAGCTGGTGGCCGGCATTGCCAGCCTCAAGCCGGGCAGGGTGGTGATCGCGCCGACGACCGATCGCAGTGGTGCGGTGACGATCAAGGGCGGGCGCAGCGTGCGCACCCTCGGGTCACTGTCGGCGATCGACTTCCCGAAGCGCAAGGAGCCGGAAGCGGCGCAGTCGTTCACGATGGCGGCGGCCACGCTGGCTCGGATGTTGACCGCGTGCCACGTCGCGCAATCGACCGACGAGACCCGCTACTATCTCTGCGGGGTTTACCTGCACCTGCTCGATGGGAAAATGTCGGCCGCGGCCACCGATGGTGTGCGGCTCGTCCGGGCGCAGGCTTCGGCTCCGGACGGCACGGAAGGCATGCCGCAGGTCATTCTGCCGAGTAAGGCGGTGGCGCTGCTGCGCAAGATGCTGGGCAAGGCGTCGGGCGAGATCGCGCTGAGCGTCGCGCAGAACGCGGTGCAGGTGAGCGCGGGCGGCATGCGGCTGATCTTCAAAACGGTCGATGGCACTTTCCCCGATTACGCGCGGGTGATCCCGGCCGAGGCCGACGGTGCGCACCGCATGGTCGTGGCGCGCGATGCGCTGCTCGACGCCGTAAACGGCGTCACGGCGGTGATGGACGCCGAGGGCGAGCGCAAGTCGCGGCGCGTCCGGTTTGACCTGACGCCCGATGCCGAGGTGCAGACGCTGAGTGCGCGCGACACGGCCGGATCGGCGGCCGTCGACGAAGTAGAGGCCGCAGTCGACGGCGGAGCGATCAGCATCGAGCTCGACCAACGCTATTTGATTTCCGCCCTCGGCACCTTCGCCGACGGCGGTGAGCTGACCATGCACTTCGTCGGTGACTCACCGACGCCGGTGCGCCTGACGTCCGACAAGGACCCCGACCTCGTCGCCGTCATCCAGTCGATCGGGGTTGGTGAGGCGAGATGATGAAGACGTACACCTTCGACAACGATTTTGGGCCGGAGGAGCTGGCCAAGGCGCTGCTCGACGCCGGCTTCTCGCGTTCTGACACGCTGGAGCGCATCATCTCGGGCAAGGTCGACGACGTCGACAAGAATGTCACGCTCGGCGTCACGGTCGACGAGGATGAAGTCCTCGACAAGCTCGATGCCGAGACGATCGCCGCGGCTTATCGCGACATGTCGTGCGGAGGCGGCAACGATCGCGAGGTCGAAGATGGTATTCGCTACGTGCGCTCGGGTGAGCTTGGTTTAGCCGTCGCGATGTTTGCGCGCGTGTTCGAGGGCGCCGAGCTAGCCGCGGCCGAGCGCGCGCTGACGTGAAGCAGCGGCTCGACACTCAAGTCGCCGCAGCTGTCGGCGCGATGCTGGTCGGGCGCGACGGGATCACGCTGGGCGAGGTCGCAGATGGCCTGCCGGCGCATATCCGCGCTGCCAATCCCTCGCTGAAGTGCATGACGAAGGCGCTGGCCAGCGCTGGCTGGATCGGGAAGCCGATCGGGGGCGGACAGGTAATCTACGTGCCGCCGGTCGAGGATGGCGACGAGAATCGGCCCGTCGTTGGCCATAACGGCGGCGAGGTGGTCGAGGGTGTCGCGGCGGATGAGGTCCGCCTGTTGCTGGAGCGTGCCGAGCGGCTTGAAGAAGAGCGCAAGGGCATCAGCGACGACATCAAGGACGTGTTCGCTGAGGCGAAGTCCCGCGGGTACGACATCAAGGCGCTCCGCAGCATTCTGCGCCTACGCAAGCGGAAGCCGGAAGAGCAGCAAGAAGAGACGGCCATCATGGAAGTCTACATGCGAGCATTAGGAATGATGGCATGAGCAGCGTCAACAAGGTTATCTTGGTCGGCAACCTCGGGCGAGACCCGGAGAGCCGGAGCTTCCAGAATGGCGGCGGGGTCGTGAACTTCTCGATCGCGACGAGCGAGCGCTGGAAAGATCGCAGTTCGGGCGAGCAGAAAGAGCGCACCGAATGGCACTCGATCGTGGTGCTGAACGAAGGGCTGCAAAAGGTCGCGATGGAGTATTTGCGCAAGGGAAGTAAGGTCTATGTCGAGGGGCAGCTGCGCACGCGTAAGTGGACAGACCAGAAGAACGTCGAGCGATATTCGACCGAGGTGGTGCTGGGTGTGTTCAACTCGGCGCTGACGCTGCTCGACAAGCGCGAGAGCGATCCGGGGCGTAGCGACTATTCCGGATACACCGACACGGCGGGCGGCGGTGCTGCCGGTGGCTCGGCCGGGCAGCGGCGGGGCAGCGTTACCAGCGGATCGACGACGAGCGGCTTTGAGGACTTGGACGACGACGTTCCCTTCTGACCGCTTCCCGGCCCGCTGGCAGGCCGGGAAGCCGCCTGCCGCCAAGGTTCTTCAGGGGTATAGAGCGTGATCACCACCCAAGCCTCGTCGATGCTCGACGCGGCCCTCCTTTTTGCGCGCCGCGGCTGGCCGGTATTCCCGTGCAACGTGCGCGACAAGTCGCCGCTGCTGCCGCGCGACAAGGACGCCGACAACAAGCCTATCCCGCGGTCGGGAGGCGTTTCCAAGGCCAGCACCTACGAGACGCAGATCCGCGCCTGGTGGTCGAAGTGGCCGCGCGCGATGATCGGCATCGCCGTCGGGCGCGCCGGCATGCTGGTGATCGACTTCGACCCGCGCGTCGACGAGGTCGCCGACCCGATCACTGGCGAGATCACGGAAGAGGTCTGGACGCTGGAGCGGTTGAAGGGCGAGCTGGAGGCGCAGATGGGTTGCGCGCTGCCGGTGAGCCTCGCGGTGCGGACGCCATCAGGCGGTGTTCACGTCTATTTCCGAATGCCGGACGGGCCGCCGATCGGCAACGTCGGCAGCCTGCCCGATCATATCGACGTGCGAGGCGAGGGTGGTTACGTGATCGCGCCGCCCAGCTACTGCGAGGGCGACGGCAAGCGTTGCGCGCCGGGCGGATACAGCTGGCTACGCGGCGATGCCGACGCGGCGATCGTCGATCTGCCGGCGCCGCTGGTGTCGATCCTGCGGACACCGAAGCGCAAGGCGCCGGCCGATCCTAGCGCGCCGCTCCCGCGCGCATCTTCCGACGTGTTCCCCGTCGACGTCGACGAGGCGCATCGCCGCTATGCGATGGCGGCGCTAGACCGCACGGCCAACGAGTTGGCCGCGACGCCGCCGGGCGGTGGCCGGCACGGCGGGCGCAACAAGGGCGCCTATCAGGCCGCATACAACATGGGCGGATTCATCGGCGCGGGCGCGATCTCGGCCGCGATCGTCCGCAGTACGCTGATCGAGGTCATTCGCACTTTCGATCCTGCGGCGTTCGACAAGCACCTCGCCGCGATCGACAACGGCATCGAGGGCGGTCGTGGCGCCCCGCACGACCTGAGCGGCATCGGCACGCATGCGCGCCGGCGCGGCAGCGCCGGCTCCACTGAGCCTTCCTCGCCTCCGCCACTGCCGCCCGTCGAAGCCTATTCCGACGAGTTCACCGGGTCGCCCGCGCCCGGACCCGCGGCGGCGGGCGGAGCGGAGCCTTTCCAATCAGGAAGCACGGCGCTTTCCATGCCCTCGACGGGGTCAGGGGGCCGCATCGCGCCGGTGGCAGACGCGGACGTCGACCGGGCGTGCGCCAAGCTGGCGATGACGGATCTCGGCAACGCGGAGCGGTTCTTTCGGCGGCACGGCTGGCGATTCCGGTTCTGTCCGGAGCTTGGCTGGTTCGCGTGGGACGGGCGTCGTTGGGAGCTGCTGTCCGAGGAAAAGGACAAGATCCCCGGCAAGGTCAGCCTCGCCGTGTTCGACACGGTGCGCGCGATCCGCCACGAGGCCGACCTGGTCCTGGCGAGCGGGTTGCGCGAGGAAGTGCCCGAAGACGCGCCGGAAGAGGTGCGCGCCGCCGCGCTCGACTTCATCTATCGATGGAAGGGCGCCGGTGACAACAAGGTGCCGGTCTATTTCAGCGAGATGCTGCGCGGACACGCGGAGTCGAGTGAGGGCGCGTCGCGGCTTGGCTGCATCGCCAACCTAGTGAAGTCATTCGACGCAATCGCGATCCGATCGGACGCGATGGATGCCGACCGCATGGCCGTGAACGTCCTGAACGGCACGTTGCGGCTGACCCAGTCCGGGAAGCGCTGGTCAGTGGTCGAGGGCGTCATGAAGCAGATCACGATCGGCGATCGTTGGGGCGCGATCCTGACGGAGCACCGGCCGACAGACCTGATCAGCAAGGTGGCGCATGTCGAGTTCAAGCCGGGGGCGGCATGCGACGTGTACGAAGATTTCCTCGCCACGGTGCAGCCCGACCCGAAGATGCGGCGCTTCCTCCACCAGTGGGGCGGGCTGTCGCTCACCGGCGATATCAGCGAGCAGAAGCTGGCGTTCTTCCATGGCAAAGGCCGGAACGGCAAATCGACGCTTGTCGACCTGTGGGCGCATATCGCGGGCGATTATGGTGGTTCGGTCGCGATCGAGACGTTCCTCGACCAAGGCAAGGGCCGCAAGGGCGGCGAGGCCACGCCGGATCTGGCGCGGTTGCCGGGCATCCGCTTCCTCCGGACCTCCGAGCCTGAGAAGGGGGCGAAGCTCGCCGAGGCGCTGATCAAGCTGATCACGGGCGGCGAGCCGATCGACGCGCGCTACCTCAACAAGGGGTTCTTCACGTTCCTGCCGTCGTTCAAGGTCACGGTGTCCGGCAACCACAAGCCGAAGATCACCGGGCACGATGACGGGATCTGGCGGCGCGTCATGCTTGTGCCATGGGACATCCAAATCGCGAAGGAGGACGTCGACCGAAAATTGCCCGACAAGCTGCGCGAGGAAGCGGCCGGCGTGTTCAACACGCTGCTGGCAGGGCTGCTCGACTGGCGCGAGCACGGCCTGATTGAGCCGGAAGGCGTGATCGCGGCGACGGCCAAGTATCGCGAGCAGAGCGATCAATTGGGAAGGTTCCTTGACGAATGCACGGACCCGGTAGAGGGTGCGCGCGCCAAGTCGTCGGAGCTGTTCGCGCTCTTCACCGCCTGGGCGAAGGCGAACGGCGCAGCCGAGTGGCAGCAAGTCGGCTTCACCAAGGCTATGGAAGACCGCGGGTTCGAGAACAAACGCTCGAACGGCATCCAGTGGCTCGACATCGAGATGGTGAAGTCCGTCAGCGATTTCGACGGCGATCAGAGCGGCTCCGGGGCGAATGCTTCGCCTTACGAGGACATGCCGCATTGATTGGAAGCCGACAGGGTTCCGCGTGGAAGGGCGGGTTGGAAGCCGAAAACGGTGGATTTCTGCGCCTTTGGAAGGACTGGAAGGCGCTTTCAGGTAACTCCCACCATGCGCGCATGTGTGCGCGCACACATGAACCTACTCTCTATTTGCCTTCCAGCCCTTCCATTTGATCTCAATCGAACATCATCCTTTCCAAAAAACCGCAGAAAACCGAGGATTTCAGCCGTGACCAACCGCCCCGAAATGGAAGCCGACGCCGCCTCGACCTCCTTCCTCGTGGAAGGCGCGCGCCTTCCACGGCATGGCTGGACCTTCGACATGATCGAGGATCGGCTGGTCGAGGCGGTCATCACCTGCTGGCGCACACCGGATCGCGAACGCGGGTGGCAGCAGGTGCGGTCGAACTGGCCGGAGGCGATGCGCGAATTGGCGGCTGGCGACTACGATGCGCGCGGCGGCGATGGGACGAGCAGTGACGTGACGCTGCGCCCGGCTTCGCAGACCCGCGCCGAGATCGATGAGATGGAGGATGCGTTCGGCTGGATGGGCCACGTTCCCGCGGACGATCGGCGGCTAGTGGCGATGGTTATCACCCAGCTGGCACGCGGGCAGCGCGAGGTGTCCTGGATCAAGATGGTGCGCAAGATGGGCGGCGCGCGGGGCGCAGATGGCATGCGGATGCGGTACGGTCGCGCCATTGCCGCGATTGCGGCTGCGAAGAATGGCGGAAATCCACGGGAACTTGTGTCAACCCTCACAAAGTGCGCCGATTAACATTTTCCCTGTTCGCCTATGGCATGATTTGAGGCTATTTCTTGTCACGCTGGGTTGGGCCTTCGGGTTCCGTACAGCATCCCCTCCCGAACCTTCACGAAGGGCGCTCTGGCTTCGGCTCGGGCGCCCTTCGTGCTTTCGGGTATGATCCACCGTGCCGGCCGCTGGCGCATGGCCGATCATACCCCCACCCCCGACGGGTCCCTTTTGGGGGGTGCCGGGTCGGGCGGTGGTGCTGAGCGCAGCACCTCAGGGTTCAAGGGCGATTTATGATTATGAACCCCGTGAACTGAACCGTTCACGCCAGTGCACGAGGGAGCCTGTGGCCGATCTGCTGACACAAGCCGACTTCGCGAAGCGCCGCGGCGTGGGGAAGTCGGCCGTCAGCAACTGGAAGAAGGCTGGCCTGCTGGTCTTTGCCGAGGATGCCGCCGGCCGCATGATGGTCGACGCGGGCCGGACCGAGGCGAGGCTGAACGCCCGCCTCGATCCGACGCGCGGTCGGCCTGCGACCGCTCCAGAGGCGTCGCCGGTTCTGCCCCTTGCGGCCGAGCCGGACGACGGTTCGCTGATCTCGCAGCGCAACCTGTCGCGAGTGCGCGCGGAGGTCGCCGAGGAAGACTTGGTCGGCAAGCGAATGAAGAACGCGGAGCTTGCCCGCGAACTGGTGCCGGCCGTCGAGGCGGAGCGTCGCCTCGGTCATCTCGGCCGAATGGCGCGCGAACGGGTTCAGTCGGAATTGCGGTCACGTGCCGAGCGGCTGGCTGCCGAGCGCGAGCCGCGCGCGATCATGGCGCTGCTCGACGAAGCAACCGACAAGGCGTTCGCCGCGCTGGCGAGCGCCATCGCGGGCGGTGCGCTCGACGATGACGACGAAGAGGATGTGACAGCGGAGGCGGCGTGATGGGCTTCGATTACGGGCGCTTCGGCACGGTCGGCGGCAACGCCCTGCGCCGCAATGTCCGTCGCCTCAACAAGGCGCTGGCGGATGCCCTTCGGCCACCGCCTCGCATGACGGTTTCGGAGTGGGCGGCGGACTTCCGCAAGTTCCCCGAAGATGCACCGATCCCCGGTGACTGGAGCCACGACACGGCGCCGGAACTGGTCGAGATCATGGACGCGCTCTCCCCGCACGATCCGTGCGAGGAAGTCACCGTCATGAAGTGCGCCCAGTCAGGCGGCTCCGCCTCGGCGGAAAACTGGCTGGGTTTCATCAGCGACCTCGCGCCGGGGCCGGTGCTTTTCGTCCAGGCGACCTTTCAGGCCGCGCTCGACTGGGCAGCGGAAAAGTTCTGGCCGATGGTCGAGGCCACGCCGAAGCTGAACCCGGATCGCCGCGGGACCATCCGCGCGCAGGGGCTGGCAAACGGCGACGGCTCGACGTCCAAAAAGGTGCTGTTCAGCCGGTCGAGCGGGTACATCCTGCTGGCCGGCGCCAACTCAGCGGCGGGGCTTCGGCAGCGCACGGTGCGGTACGCGGTCGAGGACGATCTCGACCAGTTCCCGTCCGATCTCGATGGGCAGGGCAGCCCGGAAGGCATGATCGACGAACGCCTGAAGGTGTGGCGTTCGCGAGGCCTTTCCAAACGGCTCAAGATTTCGACCCCCACTATCGAGGGGTCCAGCAAGATCGCCGCCGCGTACGAAAAGGGCGACCGGCGCCGCTACTATCTGCGGTGCCCGGAATGCACAGACCGCTTCCTGATCGAATGGGGCGATATCCAGTGGGGCGACGGCGACCACGAGCATGCGCATCTGGTGCCGCCATGTTGCGGCGTCCCGATCGATCACTGGCGCAAGCCGGAGATGAAGCGGCCGGACGGGTGGTTGTCCGACCGGATCGACGACAAGCCGGTGCCGCGGGTGCTGACCGAGGAAGCCTTTCAGGCATTCCGCGCCCGGATGCAGCCCAGCCGCAAGCGGGGCTTCCACCTCGCTGGTGAAATCTCGACGTTCCAGTCGTGGGGCGAGATGGCGGTCGGCTTCCGTGATGCACAGGGCGACGTGTCCAAGCTTAAGACGTGGACGAACCTGAAGCGCGGCATCGCCTTCAAGGTGGCGACCGACACGCCCGACTACGAGCAGCTGATGAAGCTGCGCGAGCAGCACTGGGGCATCGGACAGATGCCGATCGGTCCGCTGGTCGTGACGTTGGGCGGCGACGTGCAGGGCGACGGCATCTACGTCGAGAAGGTCGGGCACGGCCCGCGCAAAGAGACGTGGCAGCTTGACGCCCGCTTCCTGCCCGGCGCGACCGACGTGCCCGGTGAGGGCGCGTGGAAGGCGCTCGACGAATATTCGCAGCGCGGCACCGCCTTCCCCGGCGGCAAGGTGCTGCCGATCGATTGGGAGTGCATCGACGCCGGCTACCACACACCGGCCGCGCAGGCTTACTGCGCCAAGCGCCCCCGGCGTCTGGCAGTATTCGGACGCGCCGGCTGGGGTCGCCCGATACTCGGGCGCGGCGAAGCGATCGGCTACGAACAGCAGGGCCGGCGCGCCGGTCGTGCCGGATCGAAGGCGGAGGACAAGGCGCACATCGTCGGCGTCAGCAACGTCAAGCTCAGCTGGTACGGCTATCTGCGCACGACGATGCAGGCGTTCAACGCGGCGGAGGAAGGCGGCACGGCTGAGGTGGCTCCGGTCGGCCGGGTTCACCTGTCGCGCGACACGCCCGCCGACTGGTTCGAGCAGGCGACGGCCGAGACGATCGAAGTCCGGATGGTCAACGGCTTCCCGGATCGCCGGTGGATGGTGATGCCCAGCCGGCAGAACCACTACCTCGACTGCCGGGTCTACAATTTTGCGGCGGCTGAAAAGCTGATGCTCGACACGCTGACCGAGATGGATTGGGCGGCGCTCCGCGCCGACCGCTACGCACCGCGCGAGGACGGCCTCCGGGACCTGTTCGCGCCGGACCTGACGCAAACCCCAGCGGCCCCCGCGCCGCAGCCGTCGCCGGCACCGCCCCCTGAGCGGCAAGGCTACGTCGAAAAGACAGAAGGATGGCTGTGATGCCCGCACCCGATTTCGCGACCGAGATTGCCGAACTGGAGCGCGGCCTTGGCTCGGGCGTCGCCCGGATCGAGAGCGAGGGCGAGAGCGTCACGTATCGTGGCGTCGGCGATATCACGAAGGCGCTCGGCTACTTTCGGCAGCGCGCGGCCGAGACGCCCGCCACGTACAACGGGTCGGGCACGACGCTCGCGGCCTACGACCCGAACTGATCATGGCGCTCGGCGATCTCATCGACGGCCTGATCGAGCCGTGGGCGCCGGGCTGGGCGGCGCAGCGGCAGGCGGCGCGCGTTGGCTTCTCAGCCGTGCGCCAGTACGATGCCGCGACGAAGGGGCGGCGGACCAAAGGCTGGCGGCGCCCGAGCAGTTCCGCGGACGGCGAGAATGCCAAGGGCATCGTCATGCTGCGCAACGGCGCGCACGATCTGGTCCGCAACAACAAATATGCCGCGGCAGGCGTCCGGCAGATTGTCGCCAACATGATCGGCGACGGGATCGCGGTGCAGCTGAAGCACGACGATCCGATCGTGCAGAAGCGAGCGCAGGAAGAGTGGGACCGCTGGGCGGAAAGTAAGGTCGACGGCAACGGCGACTTCTACGAGCACCAGAAGCTGACCGCGCGCGGCGTGGTGGTGGGGGGCGAGACGCTGACGGCGTGGCACGCCGATGCGGACGGCCCGAACGGTCGGATCGAGGGGCTGGAGGGCGATTACCTCGACCACTCCCGCACGGGCACGACGACTGCCGGCGGGCGGATCGTGCAGGGCGTCCAGTTCGATCGCGACCGCGCGCGGTCGGCATACTGGCTGTTCGCCGACCATCCCGGCGACGTGCTGTTCGGCGGGGCCGAAATGTCAGCGCCGATCGCCGCGCAGCATGTCGACCACGTGTTCGAGCGCCTGCGCTTCGGGCAGACGCGTGGCGTGTCCTGGCTGTCCTCGGTCGCCATGACGCTGCGCGATATCGGTGACATCGAAGACGCCGTCCGCATGCAGCAGAAGGTGCAGGCGTGTCTCGGTCTGGTCATCACGCCGGGCGAGGGCAACTCGGGGTCGCCGCTTGCCGCGCCTCGCGAGGGCGAGGCGAAAGACGAACGCGGGATCGAGTCTCTCGCCCCCGGCATGATCGTGCGAGCGCGGCCGGGCGAGACGGTGAACACGATCAACCCCAGCCAGTCGGGTGGCGCGGTCGAATTCATCCGGCAGCAGATGGCCGCGGTGTCCGCCAACATGGCACCCTACCACCTGATGACCGGCGACGTCAGTCAGGCGAACTATTCCAGCCTGCGCGCGGCGATGCTGGGTCACTGGTCGCTGCTCGACGACTGGCAGCAGAACGTGATCATCCCGCACGCGGTTCGGCCGGCGGTTGATCGGCGGATGGCGCGGCTCGCGCTGCTGACCGGCGACAAGCGGTATCTGGCGATGAAGGTCGGCTACGCGCTGCCGGTTCGCCGCTTCGTCGATCCGATCAAGGACCTCATGGGCGAACTGATCGAGATCCGCGCGGGCTTGAAGACGCTGAGCCGGTCACTTGCCGAGCGTGGCATCAACACGGACGATCAGCTTAGCGAGATTAAGCGGCTGAACGACATCATCGACGATCTCGGCCTAGCGCTCGACAGCGATCCGCGCCGGGTGACTGACAGCGGCGTGCTGCAAGTGGCCGCGGGCTACCTCGTTTCGAGAGATGACAAGCAGGGCGCCAAGAGCGCCTGATTTCAAGGAGCATGGTGATGACAGACGATCGCTCGGCCGAGCCGAAGCGGGCGGTGCCCGCGCGCGAGGTGAAGAAAGGTGAGAGCGTGGCGGGCAACGACCGCCGCGCGCCGCAGCCGGACGGTCCGGCACGGCACATGACGCGCGAAGCGCCCACTCCGGGGCAGCGCGAGCGGGGCGCACCGCCGCCATCGCGCGGTGTGCGTGAGGCGGCGTTCACCGGCTCTTCGTACGATCCTACCGCCCGCACCGTCGAGGCGGTGTTCTCGGCGGGATCGGCGGTGACGCGTTGGTTCGGAATCGAGCAACTGGAGGTGTCGGCAGACGCGATCGACCTGACGCGGGTCGCCTCCAATCTCTGCCCATTTCTGAACGCGCACAATTCTCGCGACGTCAAGGATGCGCTGGGGCGCGTGATCGCGGCGCGCATCGAGGGCGACCTGCTCGTTGGCACCATCGCATTTGCCGACACGGACGCTGGCCGCGCTGCGGAGGGTCAGGTGTCGCGCGGCGAACTGACCGGCATTTCGATTGGCTACGATGTCAGCACCTGGACGCTTTCCGAGCGGACCGACGTCTCCGAGACGTGGACCGCCACGCGCTGGGAGTTGCTGGAGGTCAGCCTTGTTCCCGTTCCCGCAGACCGGCTCGCCGGGGTTCGGTCTGCCCCGCATGGAAATACCCCGGTCACCGGCGATGACGCCACCAATGAGGAAGAAGAAATGTTCGTTCGCGACCTTCCGGGCGGCGCCGGCACGCCGACGCCGACCCCCGCACCGGCCCCGTCCGTCAGCCGCTTCGCGGCCACCGACGCGGTCGACTTCATGGATCAGGCACGCAGCTTCGGGGTCGAAACCCGCGCCCGCGAACTGGTCGATCAGAACAGCCGCGGCGAGATCGGCACCGAAGCGGCCCGCGCTGCGATCATGCAGGCCGCGGCCGAGGCGCAGCGCGCTCAGACCGGCGGCGTGCGCGGCACGCCGGGCTTCGGCGCGAACGGTCAGCAGGAAGAAGGCTCGCGCAACGCCATCGCCGATGCGCTGGCCGCGCGGACCCTCCGCGAGCAGCCGAGCGATGCCGCGCGCGAGTTCATGGGCATGCGCCTGCTGGAGATCGCCGCCAGCCGCGCCGGCCTGTCGCCGCGCGAGCGTGACCCGATCACCATCCTGCGCGCCGCGCACACCAGCTCGGATTTCCCGATGCTGATGGAGAGCGCGGGCAACCGCGTGCTGCTCGCGCGCTACAACGCCGCGGCCCCGACGTACCGCGATATCGCGGCCCGGCGCGACCTGACCGACTTCAAGCAGACGGCGCTGCTGCGGGTCGGCGACTTCCCGACGCTGCTGCCCTACGCCGAAGACGGCGAGATCAAGGCCGGCACCATCGGTGAGGGCAAGGAAACGGTGATGCTCGGCTCGTACGGGCGCATCCTGCGGCTGTCGCGGCAGGCGATCGTCAACGATGACCTGGGCGCCTTCGATCAGGTGTTCGGATCGATCGGCCGCATGATCGCGCGGTTCGAGAACAACACCTTCTACGCCATGAAGGCGCAGAACGGTGGCCTTGGTCCGAAGATGTCGGATGGCAAGACGCTGTTCCACAAGGATCACGGTAACCTGCTGAGCGGCGCCGACGGCACCGACATGGAGATTGAGTCGCTGGGCGTCGCGCGCGCCGCGATCCGCAAGCAGAAGGACATGGACGACAACATCCTGAACGTCGCGCCGACCCGCATGCTGGTCGGCCCGACGCTGGAAACGCGCGCCGAGCAGCTGGTCGCGCCGCTCCAGCCCGTGCTGTCGGGCGATATCAACCCGTTCGCCGGGCGGCTGACCCCGACCGTCGATGGGACGATCGATGGCAAGGCATGGGAACTCTATGCCGACCCGTCCGACCTCCCGACGTTCGTCTACGGCTATCTCGCCGATGCGCCGGGACCGCGCGTGATCTCCGAAGAGACGTTCAACGTCGACGGGATGGCGTGGCGGGTGACCGAGGACTTCTACACCGGCGCCGTCGATTACCGCGGCGCTTTCCGGAACACCGGCAAGGCCTGACCCCACCACCTCGACCTCTAACGACCGGCAGGGCGGGCACGCCCTGACCGGATGGAGACGTATGCCATGAAGAACTTCGTCCAAGAGGGGAACTCCCTCGATTACGTCCATGACGCGGCGGTCAAGGCGGGTGTGCCCGTTCTGATCAACGGCATCCTCGTCATTCCCGCCACCAATGCTGCGGCCGGCCAGACCTTCTCGGGCTGGATCGCGGGCGTCTACAAGCTCCCCTGCCAAGCGCAGGCATGGGCGCAGAACGGCCTCGCGCTCTACTGGGACGCGGCGAACTCCCGTGTCACCACCACCGCGGCGGGCAACACCAAGATCGGCATGACGGCCGCGCCCAAGGCCGCGGCCGACGTCGTCGGCAACGTCAAGCTGCTGCCGGCAGTCTGACCATGAGCGGGTTCTCCGGACATCGGCGCGCGATCGTCGATATCGCGTTCGCCACGTTCGGAGAGCCTGCCGCGTGGAGCGGGCAGCCCTCCACGGTTACCATCCGGCTGCGCAGCGGTGATCAGGACGATCGCTTCGGAAGTATCAGCCTGAAGCGCCGCGGCACGATCCTGCGGGTGCGCAGCTGGGAGGTCGAGGCGCCGAAGCCCGGCGACGAGGTCACGTTGGGACCTGACAGCGGCAACGCGCACTATGTCGTCGGCGACGGCGTCATGCTCGACACGAAGGGCGTATGGGACTGCCCCGTCAGGCGGACGCTATGAGCGCGATGACGTTCCGCAGCAGCGGTTTCCGCGACCTCGATCGCAAGCTGGCCGCGCTCGCCAAGGGCGTGCCGGAGGCCCGCAAGCGCGCGGCGCTGCATGTCGGCGGCGAACTGATCGCCGAAGAAGCCCGCCGGCTTGCCCCGTTCGACACCGGCCTGCTGCGCGACAGCATCAAGGTCGCCGATACCAACGACGCCCGCATCTATGGGACGCTCGGCCGGCGCGTCGATGACGGCACCGTGCAGGTCTATGTCGGGCCGGTCGGGTCGACCGAAGACGGGGACGTCTATTACGCCCGTTTTCAAGAGTTCGGGACGCGCACCATGGGTGCCAACCCGTTCATGCGCCCGGCCATCGCCGCAAAGCGCCCTGCCGCCGAACGGCTGGTCGCGAGTCTGCTGATGTCCGACGTGCAGGCGCTGACGCGATGACGCTTGAGGTGGCGCTGACCGCGCGCGCGAGCGCGGACGTGCAGCTGACCGACGCGATCGGCGCGGCCGGCGGGTGGACCCGTCGCCTGACCGGGCTGCCCGAGATCACGTTCCAGACCGTCGCCGACCCGCGACCGGAGCATTTCAAGGGTTTCCAGCCGCGGCAGACCACCGTCCAGGTGGACGTCTGGGCGGCGACGGCCGGCGAGGCCGCGGCACTGCGCGAGCGGTGCATCGCGACATTCATCAAGGCGGACGTGGTCGAGGGCGTGCGGTTCCAGCGCGCCGTGATCGCGAACGTTCGCGCGGGCGCTGAGCCCGAGCAGTCGGGCGAACCGCAGCGGTTCCGCGAAGAGATCGCGCGCGAGTCGATCGACATCATCTTCACGCACACACCTGCCTGAGAGGAGGCGCAACATGGACGCAAACGGCAACAGTGAAGCCCAGTCGGGTTACGGCACGGGCTTCTTCCTCAAGCGCGGCAATGGGCCGTGGATCGAGATCGACGAAGTCACGCAGGTCCCGATGGCCGAGCAGTCGGCGGACGAATACGAGGTGACCCATTTCAAGTCGCCGAAGAAGAAGAAGGAATGGCGCACCGGGCTGACCGACGACGGCGAAGGCACGCTGGAGATCAACTATATCCCCGGCTCGGAAACCGACACCGAACTGCGAGCGGCGCGAGCGAGCGGCGAGGTTTGCGCGTATGAGACCTATCTGCCGGCGCCCGAGAACAAGTGGCTGAAGATCAGCGGCTTCCTGATCGTGAAGTCGCGCGGGCGCGGCGTGCCGATCAACGATCGCATGACGCAGACCGTCACCGTCCGCTTCACCGGCGACGATGAAGAGGTGGTCGCCGCCACGCAGCGCGTGATCGCACCGTAATGCTCGCGGCGCAGGTGTTCGACGCCGCGGGGCAGCGCTGGACGCTGTTCCTCGGCAACGCCGCGCAGTGCGCGGTGGAGGAGCAATACGGCAAGGGGTTCTTCGCCGTCGTCGCGGACGCGGTGCCGGACATCGATACGGAGACGGCGCTCGCGATTGCCTCGGCAATGTCGGCCGGCGCCGTGCCCAACCTGTCGGCGGGCACGATGGAGAAAATGGCGGACGCGATGCGCCGTGTCCGCCTGTCTGTGCTGCGCGATCTCGCGTGGCACGGCCTCCAGCGCCACCACCACGACGTCACGCTCGATGATGTCAGCGATATCGCCGACGAACTGGGCCAGCATCGGTTCGGCGAGATCATCGGCAACGCGATCCGGGCGGCGCAGGGTCAGGGCGAAGGGCGGAAGGGGGATGGTCGACCGGCCGCCCCGGGAAAGCCTTCGACCCCCAAGCGCGGACGGACTGGGAGGGCATCCTCGCGCAATGGTCCCGCGCCGGGTTCGACGAACCCGCCTTCTGGCTGACGACGCCGGCAGGGTACGCGGCGGCGATGCGCGGATGGGTGCAGCGCCGCCGCGACGATCACGACCTTGCCACCTACGGTGCCTGGCGGTGCGAGTTTTTCGCCCGTCAGGACAAGATCAGGCCCGTTGGGCAGTACCTGTCGGCGGACAAGCCGGCAGCGAAGGCCAGCGGCCCTCAGACGCCCGCCGAGCGGGCGCTGGCGTTCCGCGCGCTTCAGGCCGCGGGCGCTCCCATCAAGATCGAGGTGCTGGACGGTCCACCACCTCGCCGCCGAAAGGAATGACGCCAGATGCAAGCATTGCTGGCCTCGCTCGTCATTTCGATGGGCGTGAAGGATGCCGCGTTTCAGGCGGGAATGCGCACGGCGCGGGCAGAGGCCAAGCGGACCGAGCAGGACTTCGACAAGTCCGGCAAGGGCATGGCGGCGTCGATCGACCGCGCCGCGCACAAGGTCAACGAAGCGGCCGTCCGCATCATCGGCAGCGTGCAGAACATCGGCCGCGAGGTGAAGAGCGCGGGGCTGCTGCTGACCGCGGGCCTAACCCTGCCGACCGTGGCGATCGGCGCAGCGTCGAAGGCCGCGGCCTCCGATTTCCAAGCCGCGATGAACAACGTCCACGCGGCAATGCTGGACGCCAGCCCGGAGCAACTGGACAAGCTGCGCGAGGCGGCGCTGCGGCTCGGCCCGGCGATGGGCAAGAGCGCGATCGAGGCGGCGGGCGCGATCGAGGCGCTGGCGAAGAACGGTATGAGCGCCGCCAGCATTCTTGGCGGTGGGCTGGAGAATGCGTTGAAGCTGGGCGTGCTCGGTCAGACCGAGTTGAGCAACGCGGCCGACGCGACGACGGATATCCTCCAGCAATTCCACCTTTCCGCGAGCGACCTGCCCGACGTGGTGAACAAGGTCAGCGGCGCGCTGGACGCGTCCAAGCTGTCGTTCGACGGCTATAAGGACGCGATCGGGCAAGTTGGCGGCATCGCGGGTGGCCTCGGCTACCAGTTCGAGGACATGAACGCCGCACTCGCGGCGGTCATCCCGTTGATGACCGGCGGCTCCGATGCCGGCACGTCGTTCAAGACGTTCCTGCTCTCGCTCGTGCCGGCGTCCAAAGATGCCGAGCGGACGATGGCAAAGCTCGGCATCAGCTTCTTCAACGCCGATGGCAGCATGAAGACGCTCGGCGAGGCCGCGGAGGTGCTGAATACCCGGCTCGCCGGCCTGAACGCGCGTAGCCGTCAGGATGCGTTGACCCGCATGTTCGGCACCGACGGCATGCGCGTCGCCATCGCGCTGATGCAGGCGGGCGCGAAGGGCATCGCCGACGTCAAGGCGTCGATCGACAAAGCGAGCGCCGACCAGAAGATCGCCGTGCTGCTCGATGGTGAGGCTGCGGCGACACAGCGCCTCTCGGCGGCATGGCAGAAGCTGAAGATTGCGATCGGTGAGGCCGGCCTCATTCAGGTCGTGACCTTCGTGAAGGATAGCGTCGCGGCGCTGGTCGAGCGCCTTGCGTCGGCCCCGCCCGCCTTTTTCTATCTAGTGACCGCGGCCGGACTGGCGGCAGCCGCGCTCGGCCCCATGGTGCTGATCGGCACGAAGCTGTTGCCGCTGCTGGCCCTGCTCGCCATTCGTGGCACGGCCCTGGGCGGATCGTTCGCCATCATCGGTACGGCAGCTGGTGCGTTGCTGAACCCGGTCGGCTTCCTCGTGACGATGCTGGGACGGCTGCTGCTCGCTGCGGGCGCCAGTACGGCGATCGGTGCGCTAGGTGCTGCAATGCTGCGCTTCGCAGGTCCGGTCGGCCTGGCGGTCACCGCGTTATCGATCCTGCTGCCGCTGCTGACGCAGCAACGTCAGGCCTCGGCGAAGTACGTCGGCGCAATGGACGCGGCGAGCGCCGCGACCGCGAACAGTGTCGACATCGTGCAGAAGCTGGCGTTCGCGCAAGGCGAGGCGCGTAAGGAAGCGCTGGCGTTGGCGCGCGCCGACCGCGTTCGCGCGATCGAGGCGGTCAAGGCCGCGCGCGGGGACCTGCAAGCGGCACGTGCGGCGAGCATGCGGGCGCGGGCTGCGTCGACCAGTGTGGCGCAGAAGGCGTACGAAGCCGTCTCATTTGGAAGCAACGACTGGGAACGGTCGATCGACAAGAAGGTGCTGGGTTTCTTCGGATTCGAGCCGGCTGATAATCGCGATCAGGCCGCTGCCAACTTCGCGAAGATGGCAGCCGTTCAGGCCGAAACGCTGAAACGTTTCGACATTCTCGACAAGGCGATCTCGGCTGCCGAGAAAGACACCGGCGTCACCCGCGACGTGAAATTCGAGGACGACGACAGCAAGGCCCGCAAGACCCGTGCCCCGAAGGACCGCAGCGCTCAAAATGACGCTCAGTACCTGGACGAAATCGGCCGCGCGCGGGTCGCCCAGTTGCAGGCGCAAGCCGACCTGACAGGCGGGATTGAGGCGCGCTACCGGGCCGATATGGCGGCGCTCGACGAAGAGCGCGCGTCGACGATCCGGCAGAACGGTGTCGATGAAAACCTGACCGCAGCGCGTCGCGCGGAACTGCTGGCTGCGAAAGATGCCGAACTCGCCATCCGCCGCGGCATCGTCGAGCGGGATCGTTCGACCGCATTGGCGCAGCAGGAATACGACCTCGCTGGGGCCGACAACGAGCGCGCGCAGGAGCGTGTGCGCGCGGAGATCGACCTTGCCGACAGCATCGCCGGCCGGCGCGATGGCGAGTTGCGCCTGCTCGACCTCCAGCGTCGGCAGGAAGAGGCGGACCTCGACCTGATCCTTGCCACGAAAAGCACGGCGTCGGCGGAGTGGGACAACGCCCGCAAGCGCCGCGACATGCTGCCGCAGGTCTATGCCGAGCGGCGCGCCAGTGTCGATCGGCAGAACGAAGGTCCCGGCGACACCTTCATGCGCCAGCTGGGCCGGTCGAGCGCCGCGATTCGGGAAGACGTCGAGGCGATGCGCGTCGATGCCCTGAAGGGGCTAAATCAGGACCTGACGGACGCCGTGCTGGGCACGCAGAAGCTGGGCGATGCCTTCGTGAACATGGGCAAGCGGATCATGGCGAGCCTGATCGACATCGCCATTCAACAGCAGCTGATCAAGCCGCTCGCCAACATGCTGTTTGCGGGCGGCGGTGGGGGCGATGCGGCGCTCGGCGCATCGATCGCGAGTCAGGCAAGCGGCGCGCTGAGCAGTGCCATGGCGTCGTCGTCGTTCGGCGGCTTCCGGAAGAACGGTGGCGCGATCACGCCCAACGAGTGGTTCGTCGTCGGCGAGGAAGGTCCCGAAATCTTCGCGCCGGGGATGAGCGGTAGCATCATCCCGAACGGCGGGCTTCGCGCACAACAATCGAAGTCCGTCGTGCAGCTGGTGGTCGGTGAGGGTCAGATGTTCGAGCCACGCGTGGCCGGCATTTCAGGGAGCGTTTCTGTGCAGACGGTGCGTGAAGGCAACCGCGCGGGCGCGCTCCGGCAGCGGCAGCGGCTGGCGTGATCGAGCTTCCTGACTGGGCGGTGCCGAACGCCGCCACGCCTTCGCTGGTGGATGCCGGCGGGGTGATGCGCTCGCCGCTCAACACGGCGGCGCTGAAGGTAAACCGGCTCGGCTCGCACTATCGCGTGTCGCTCGGCTTCCCGCCGTACGAGCCCGAGCAGGGCCGCGTCGTCGTTTCCCGCCTGATCCGCGGGCAGCGCGTCGGGTTGAGGGTGCCCTACCCGATCTTCGTGGATCAGGGGGAGCCGGGTGCGCCGGTGACCGACGGCGCGGCGCAAAGCGGGCTGACCTTGAACCTGCGCGGCCTCGCGCCCGGCTATGTCGCGCGTGAAGGCTATTGGCTGTCGATCGTCGATCCGACCGGACAGCACTACCTCCACAACGTAGCCGATGACGCGGTGGCCGGCGCCGATGGGCGCATGGTGCTGCCGCTGTCCGAGATGCTGCGGGTGCCGTTCCAGAACGGCGCTGCCGTGCATCTGGCCACGCCGATGGTCGAGGGGATCGTCGAGGGCAATTCGCGCGCATGGAACCTCGCCGTCGACCGAACGACGTCGATCGAGTTCGCCATTGAGGAGGCGCGCTGATGGAGCGGGTGCTTCTGTCCGGCCTGATGAAGCTGGAACTGCCATCTCGCGCGATCACGCTTTGCGACGGCGGCTTCGTCCGCTGGAATGGCGATACCTATCAGGCCGAAGATGCCGAGTTCGGCATCCTGACCGGGTTCGATGCGCTGACCGAAGGGGTCGGCGACGAAGCCCCGGCCGGGATGCTGACGATGGCGCCGCCGACCACCACCGCCGCAGCGGCGCTGACGGCGCCGGGCAACCAAGGCGCGCGGCTGCGCCTGTGGGTGGCGGAGATCGACGAACGAAACGGCGGCGTCATCGGCCAACCCGACCAGATGGTCGACTGGCAGGTCGACAGCATGCGGCTGCGCATCGGGCGCGGCACGCGCGTGCTGGAGATCGGCTGCGTCACGCACGGGCAACGGCTGATGCTCCGCAACGAGGGCAACACGCTGTCGCCTTCCTTCCACCGCATGATTTATCCCGGAGAAGCTGGCTTGGACAACGCGACTGGATTGACCACCGACGTGGCATGGGGCGCCGCGGCGGCTCCGCGCGGAGCGTCGTCGCGTGCTTGATCTGGAGCAACGCCGCGTGCGTACCGAGCGGGTGGTCGCGCGTTTCCGGGATCGTCCGTTTTCGTGGACCGGCCGGCGCACCTGCCTGCACCTCGCGCGTGCCCAGATGGTGGCGCTCGGGCACAAGCCCCCGAAGATGCCCGACTTGCGTTCGGCGCTCGGCGCCAAGCGCGCGCTGGCGGCGACCGGGCATGCCGGCATCATGGACCTGCTCGACAGCCTTCTGCCGCGGATCGCGCCGGCCGGCATGCTGATCGGCGATCTCGCCCTGATGGAGGGTGACGACGCGTTCGACGCCGTCGTGATTGCGGCCGGCGGCAAGGTGCTCGGCTATCACGGCGATGACCTCGCCCGAGGGCTGGTCGCGATCGAGCCGGTGGTGACGCAGCCCTACAAGGCGGCGTGGCGGCTGTGAGCGGCGTAGCAGGCACGGTCGGCAAGATTGCCGGCGTAGTGGCGTTCGCGGCGCTGGCGCTGTCGACGGCAGGCGTCGCGACGATCGGCGTCGTGGCGCTGAAATCGGTGGCGACCTATGCCGCGCTCGCGTCCACCGCTGCGAGTGTCGGAGCATCGCTGACCGCCTCGACGCCCCCACGTCAGGGATCGGTCTCGCAGACGACGATCGGCAGCGATCAGGACAGCCCGTGGATCGTCGGCCGCACCTACTACGGCGGCGCGCGCGTGCAGCTGGTCGGCTACGGCGCCACGCTGAAGAAGGTGAAGAACCCCTATCTTCTCGCGGCCGACGTCCATTCGGTCGGCGGTCCCGTCGACGGGCTGGAGGCGATCTACGCCGACCTCGCGCCGATCGCGATGCGCCCCGAAGGGCCGGTGGCCGGCACGAACGGATACTTCCGCGAGCATCTGTGGCGGTCGTTCCAGCTGGGGCAGCAGGTCGAAGCCGCGGCGCTCCCGTTGCGTTTCCCCGGCGCACCTGGCTGGGGCGCGGATGCCCGCCTGTCGGGCAAGGCCGCTATCGCCTACAACGGCTTGTTCGACCGCGACGGCGAGGTGTTCGCGTCAGGCTTCGCCCAGATGGGCGCCGTGTGGCGCGGTGCGCGGTGCTGGAACCCGGTTGAGGACAGCACCTATCCGGGCGGTGCCGGCGCAAGCCGCTGGGCGCCTCCGGGTGACACCGCGGGCCATGATGCGGCGCGCGCGACGTGGTCGTTCACCCGCTCGCCGGGACTGCTGGCGCTGCGGTACGCGCTCGGCATTTACGAGCGCGACACCCGTGTCGGCGGCTCGGTGTATCGAAAGACCTTCGGCGCCGGCATCCCGCTCGACGGCCTGATCGTCGAGCAGTTCGTGCACCTGCACAATGTGTGCACCGCGAACCGCTGGAACTGCGACGGCATGCTGTTCGAGCCGTCGAGCAGCAAGTGGGACAACCTGAAGCGCATCCTTGCGGCCGGCGGTGCCGAGCCTTGCTGGATCGGCGGGCGACTTGGCGTGCGCGTCAACGCGCCCCGGATCGCGCTCGACACGATCACGGCAAGTGACCTGGCCGAAGGCGAAATCGTCGTCGGAGCGATGCAGGGATGGGAGCAGCGGCTCAACACCATCGTGCCGAAGTACCGTTCGGAGACGCACCGCTGGGAATATGTGGCGACCGATCCCGTCCAGATTGCAACCTATCTGACCGAGGATGGCGAGGAAAAGCGCGAAGAGCGTCAGTACGACCTCGTGCAGGACCCCGCGCAGGCCCGCCAGCTGGCGGCGTACGAACTGCTCGATCGCCGCGAGTTGGGCGAGATCGAGTTGCCCTGCAAGCCGCGCATGCGCCGCTATGGGCCGGGCGACCTGCTGACCATCAACCTGCCTGACGTCGGGCTGGTCAACCAGCCGGCCGTGGTGCTGCGCCGTACGCTCGACCCCGCCACGATGGGTGTCACGCTGGTGCTGCGCGGCGAGACGATGGCGAAGCACGACTTCGCGCTCGGCCGCACTGGCACGCCGCCCCCGACGCCTGCGCTGGTCGCGACGCCGTCGCTTGACGAGATCGCGCTGGAGCGCCCGGTGTCGTGGGACACGATTTCCGACCCGACCGGCACAAAGCCCGAGGACAACGCGACCGTGGGCGCGCCCGAAGGCACGAACATCGGCGGTCGGCCGGTCACTGACGTGCTGGCAGCGTTCGATGCGGCTCAGGCGCAGCAGAACCACTTCGAGACGGTGACGATCCCGGCCGTAGAGAAGGCGGTTACCGACGCGGGCGAGCGCATCACCGCCGCGAAGGGGCGCGCTGACGACGCGTACGATCGCGCGGGACAGGCAATAGAAGATGCTGACACGGTCAACCGGCGCGTCGACACGCTGATCGCCGAAGGTGGCGGCGGCAGCGAGGGCGTCGACAGCGTGGCGCGTGTCGAGATCAAGCGCGTCGACGAGGCGGCGATCAAGCGCGACGCAGCGGTCACCCGCAGCGTCGAGACCTTCAGCAGTTCGCTGCGTACCGGCGCCCATCAGGCGGGAGAGTTCACCGCCGAGTATCCCCTCGCCGATCACTGGAAGATCGGGCCGGAGGCGTCAGCGCCGGCTCTCGATCGCGAGGGAGTGTTCATTGGCTCAGCTTACGACGGGGCATCTTGCCTGATAGCCGAGCCACGAGCTGGCGGGGTCGCGGCCTTCAGTGTCGCCACCTACCCGGTCGATACGAACCGTCGCTACAGGATCGCCACCCGGATCGGCGCGTACAGTGCAAGCGAACCCTTCACCCCCGGCAGCAAGGTCTTCATCGGCGTCGCCTGCCTGGACGACTCCGGCAACCTGCTCGATCACGGAAGCTACGGATCTTACCGGTACTCGTGCCTCGTCGAGGTACGCATCGGAAATACGAGCGCGATGGGTGAGTTCGCGCAGGTGATGACCGGCGAGGGCAACGACAGCTGGCAGAAATTTGCCCCCGGTACGAAGCAGGTGCGGCTCTGCATCTTGCTCAACCATGAGGGCGACACCCCGCTCAACACCTACGTCGACTATGTTCGCTTTGAGGATGCCGAGGGTGAGCAGCGAGCTGCCGACGTGGACGCGCGGGTTACCCGCGAGGTCACGACCCTAGTCGAGAAGGACGCCGCGCTGGCTCGCGAGAGCGTGGCGATCGAGGCGCGCATGGGCGAGCGTGTCAGCGCCAGCGCTAGGGACGTCACGACCGCGTTCACCGAAGCAGATCGCGCCCTCGGCACTCGCACGTCTGCGGTTGAAGCGGCAGCGATGGCCGCGGGATCGGCAATGAACGCAAACCCTGACTTTGCGTATTGGACGAATCCTTACCTGCCGCCTGACGCATACGCCGGCTGGGGTGAAGTCGGGCTTTATAGCCGGCTTCCCGCTTCACTGCGTCCGACCGGCTACATGCTCGAACATACTGCTGCCGGCATCAACTCTGGCTTCATACAAACGCCGATTTACACCTCCGGCGGATGGTACGTTTTTGAGGCCGAGGTCTGGAAGACCGCCGGCACATGGCTGGGTTCGGGCCTCACGCTACACGGGATGTACCATCTCAGCTTTGCGGCAGATCCTGACATCAACGGCGTGGCTGGCGACGTGGACCGCGGCGGTGGCGTGCGGAAATGGGCGAAACTGTTTTACGTCCCGGAGAGCGGTAACGGCTATCTCAACTTTCACTTGATGACCAACTGGGAGGGCTTCGCTCCCGTACGTTACGATAAGACCTTGCGGTGGATCTCCGCGCTGCTGCGACCTGCTTCTGATATGGAGATTGCCGCACGCAAGGCGATCACCGAAACCATCCCAGCGGTGTCTGCACGGGTGAAAGCCACAGAAGACACGCTCGCCGACTTGCCGAACCGCTACGCCGCGGCGGAAGTGGTGCGGACGCTTCAAGCGCAGGTTGCGGGCACGCAAGGCAGCGGGCTTTCGGACTATCTTACGTCAACGATCACGCAAGCTGCGACCGTTATTGCAGACGCGAAGACTGGTGTCGTGGCACGGTCAGTTGAGACGCTCCGCACCGAGTACAATGGGCGCATCGGCGTCGTCGAACAGCAGACCGGCTCGATCACCGGCATCGACGGCCGCACCGAGGTTTACTGGCGGGTCACTGGCACGACAAACGACGGAGCCACCCAGATCTCGCTGACGAAGAAGGATGGCACGTCGCCGCTCTTCTACATCGGCGCGAACACGCTGATCGACGGCAACCTGATGGTGACCGGCACGGTCACGTCGCGGACTATCCAGAACGGGTCGATCACGAACAGCCTCACAACCACAGGGGGCACGTACGGCTTCCAGCAGAACACCGTAGCGGACACTGGCACGCTGACCATCTCAATCGCGGGAACCGGATACGTCCGTATCGACGTCCGGCTCTCGACAAATTACGTCGATGGCGAGAGCGGGATGACTGCTCCGAACATGTGGTTCTTGGCGCTGTATTGCGAGCAAAACGGCCAGCAACGTCTCGTTGGGTCTACGCCATTTCGTGAAGGGCCATATTTCAGCTTTTGGGAAAACGATGTGCCCAGCGCTGGCATCGCCCGTTACTTTGTCCGCATTACCCTGTCTGTCGCTCAGCGGAACGGCACCGTCTTCAACACGAAGATCAATGCTACGGAGTATAAGAAGTGAAGTTCGCGATCGTGGCGCTAGCCGATGGGATGGTGACGCAATTGGTCGATGCAGACACCATCGAAAACGTCATGCTCAATTGCCCGGAAGGGCACGAACCGCATCCGTGCATGGGCGTCGAGGTGCGACCGGGGGAATGGTGGTGGAACGGCTCCAGCCTGACTGCGGTGGTGAAGCCCGCGTCGACGATCGCGGAGGTGGAGGCCTCGCTGATCGCCGAGATTAAGCGGAAGGCGGATGGCCTGAAGATGGCGATCGGTACGGCGCTGCCCTCCAAGTCTGCGGAATACCCGGCGAAGGCGGCGGAGGTGGCCTCATGGGACGCGGCGCTAGGGGGCGGGCTGGTCGGGACAGTGGCGCAGACGCTTACCGCGATTAGCGCGTGGCCTGCGGCTCGCCGGGTGGCGACGTTCCCCTATGCACTCGCGGACGCAAAGGCGTTCGGCGACACGATCGACAAGGCAATCGCGCGGTTTCGGGTGGGTATGACCACCTCATCGACCGTGCCTGAGATCGCGGCGCGCGAGGCGGCAGCTTGCGCCGCTGTCCGCGTCGCAAAGACCATCGCCGCCAAGAAGGCGGCTGCTGTGGCGGTGAACTGGCCCGCCTGATCCCGGAGAAAATTGATGGAAAGCATGAACGTCGCGGCCCCTGGGGCCGCGCGATGACCCCGCTCGGCCATATCCTGAGCGTCGTCTCTATCTGGACGATGATGCTCTACGGCGTCCGCTTCTCGGTTGCCGCCGGCAACTGGCTGGTGCCGATCATGTCGGCCGCTTGGCATTTCGGCTGGTGCCGGGGCGACAAACGGGCGTGCCGATCGCGGTTCCGGGCGGCGGTCGACCAGCTGCACGTCGATCTCGTCTCCGCCATCAAGACGCCGTGGAGCGCCACGTTGTTCTTCATCGGCTGTGTCCTGATCGGCGGCGCGTACAGCCTCGGCTCAATGGGCGACGCCGCCCGGTTGATCAGCACGCGTCCGGATGCCTGGACGGATTTCGACATCGCGACGGATTGCTTGGCCGCTGTCCTGTCGGTGACCGGCATGGCGTTCGTGATGGCGGGCTTTTCCCGGCATCGCACCGCCAGCTTCCTCGTATCGGGCGTGCTGGTTTTCACCGGCCTCGGGATCGCGGTGGTGACGCTATGAGGGACTGGCAGGCTTATGCGCTCGCGGCGTTTGCCGTCGCCGCCGGGCAGGTTCTGAAGATCGGGCGCAAGATCGAAGCCGGGAAGCCGGTCACGTGGCGCGACATCGCTGTGCTGTGCACCTTACTGCCGGCGTTCGGTGCGCTCGGCGGGGCGGCGGCTCTGCATTTCCAATGGCCGGCATGGACGATCCTGCTGGCTGGTATCTGCGCCGGATGGACCGGAATCGGCACGATCCGCGTCATCCTGCGGATGCTGCCCACGCTGCTGCCGGCGCCCCTCGCGCGCCTGCTGGGCGGCACGAGCGAACCGACCCCTTAACCAACGAGGAATAGCAGATGACGAAAGAACCTGCGTGGCTTGCCGCCGCGCGGGCGAAGCTTGGCACGCGTGAAGCGCCGGGCGTCGCCAACTCGCCGACGATCATGGGCTGGGCGAAGCGCCTCGGCACCAAGGTGCTGGGAATTGCCTACAACGCCGACAGCGTGCCGTGGTGCGGCGTGTTCGTCGCCGCCTGCCTGCATGAGGTCGGCATCAAGCCAGTGTCCATTGCGGTGCGCGCCAAGGCATGGGCCGACTGGGGCAGCCCTGTTGCGCCCAACGACCTCGCCCCCGGCGCGGTGCTGGTGTTCGAGCGTCCAGGTGGAGGGCACGTAGGCTTCTACGACGGTGAGAACGCAACCGCATATCGGGTGTTGGGCGGCAATCAGGGCGATGCGGTCACGCGCGCGTGGATCGAGAAGAAGCGGTGCATCGCGCGGCGCTGGCCTCTCGGCGTTCCCCTCACCGGACAGCCGGTGAAGGTCGCTTCAACCGGCGTCTCGTTATCGAGCAACGAGGCATGACCGCCTTGACGGTCGCGGGGCTGGTGCGGCGGTTCTGGCCCGCGATCCCGATCGTCGTGCTGGCGGGCTTGGCGCTGATCTTCCGGGCGCAGCGCGACGATGTGCGGCAGACCCTGACCAACGAGCGGTCGGCATGGACCGCGTCGGTCGAGCGCGCCGACCGGGTGCGTGCCGAGCAGGAGCGCGGTTTCGCCCGCCAGATCGCCACCGCGGCGACAACCTTCGCCGATCGCCTCGCCGCGCGCGAGCCGATCATCCTTCGATCCACGAACACCGTGAGGGAATATGCCCAGACTGCTGCTGGCCGCATCCATTGCCGCGCTGCTGAGCGCGTGCGCGACATCACCGCGCTCGATGCCGCCCTCTACGCCGACGATCCCGGACCCTCCGCCCGCGGCGATGGTGCCCTGCCGGCCGACGCCGCAGCATCATCAGGCCGACGGTAGCGCGACGGCCGCCGACGACGACGCAACGATCCGTAACGGGCGCTTCGACCTGAAGGCCTGCGACGACATCCGGCAACTGCTGCTCGACGCTTGGCCGCGCAGCGCGCCGGCTGCCGAGCGCAAGGCGCGCTGACAACCTTTTTCTCCACCAAGCCACGAAAGGCTTTTGACATGATGAAGTTCATCCGCGGGATGGGCGCGATTGCGCTCGCCTTCCTTTCCTTGCCTGCGCTCGCGCAGCAACTGTCCGGCAGCGAGGTTATCCGGGTCGTTCAGAACGGGACGACGAAGTCGACGACGATGGCGGGGCTTCTCGCGTCAAGAGGGATCAGTCCGCAGGTCGACAAACTGGTGCGCCAGCAACAGCGCGCGCTCAGTAGCAACGCATACGATCTTCCTGATTATGGTTCAGGCCCCTCCGCCGGCAAGGCGGCACCTACGCTAACGTGGTCTGCGACCGCCGGCACCGGCAAGACGCAAGCGCGGCTTATGAATGATGCGGACAACAGCTGGGGCGCTTTCTATGGCGGCATTCCGACGCAGGTCTCCGGAGCGAGTTTCGGATTCCCTGTAGTGGCATCGGCGGTCGCGAACCCGGTAGGTGGTTCGGGTCGCGGGGCTGTTGGCTGGGCGATTGAGATCATCACCGACGATGCTGCACCGGCGCTGATGCTGAACTACAATCCAGTCGCGCAGGTACGCATCCTGGTCGACGGACAATTCGTCAGCCGCACGCCAGCGGTCATGGGCAACGCCAATTCCGGTGGCTTTCAATATCTGATCATCGATTTCGGTGCGAAATCCGCCAAGGGTCGGCACATTCGTTTCGAGAGCGAACTTAACCTCCCGTTTCGCGGGGTCTATGTCTCGCCTACCTCGCGTGTATGGCGGCCGACCCCAGCGGATTTCTTGCGGGCCGCGTGGATCGGTGACAGCAAGGCCGCATACGGCACTCAGTCGAACACGCCCAACAGCTTTGCGCACGACAATTATGCATCGATCACGATGCGTGTTCTGGGGGTCACCGACGCCTTGCAGCTCGGCGTCGCAGGGACCGGCATCGCAAGCGACAATCCATCGCTCGGTCTCCGCTACGGCGCCCGCATGAACGATTTGGCCTTGCTTCAGGCCTTGCCTGGCGGCGTGGATGCCGTTTTCGTCCAGGGGTCGATCAACGACCGCGATAAGGCACCCGCTCTAATCCAGTCCGAGTTGGCGGGTAACATCGTCGCGATCCGTGCGATCGTTGGGCCGGCCGTGCCGATCTTCGTCATTGGCGTAGATAGCGGAGGTCTTGGCTCCGGCTACAATGTGGCGGCCGGGGTGCTGGCTGCCGAGCAGGCGATGCTGGCCGCAGTGAACGCTTCGGCGGACCAGCTGGTCAGCTTCGTTCCGATCTCGACTGCGGCACCGACGCCTGTGATGTTCGGGGATGGATCGACTGGAACTGCATCAGCGTACATGCAGGCTGACTTGATCCACGAGACGTTCGGTGCGTCGGTCCCGGGAACCGGCGGTATGGAGTATCTTGCCCGTGCGTCCGCTGCCGGCATTCGTGTGGCCACCACTAAGCTACGCCGGTAGTTGGATGTCCGTATGCGACTGCTGCGGTGCGCCGCGGCAGAAGCGGGTAGAGCGAGGCTCGTTGGTCGCGATCGACGAGCCTCACACGCTGTTCTGGCGCGATCAGCGTGTGCCCCTCTACGCGTCCGAGGCGCAGGTCGCCTACGAACTGGTGCGTTATGGGCAGATATCGATCGAGCGCGTCTGCCTGCTCGCCCCATTGGCGGAGGACGGCAACGATAATTCCCTGGCGCACGTCCGCATATCGCAGATCCGCGCTAAGCTGCGCCGGATCGGCGCCGACGTGCAGATCGTCAGTCGGCGTGGCTATGGGTGGGAGCTTGTCCGCACGGCGTCTATGGCCGTTTCCGCCAACTGACGGAAGATGCGATGCCAGTGGTCGCCTGCATGTTCCCACGGCCAGCCGCCGTCAGGCTCGCGGCTTTTCCAAAGTGTCTGGGCGACGTGTTCAACCAACGCGGCACGATCGTCGTTTCCGCAGAGCGGGCACCCGGCGCGGTTATGGCCGATGCCGGCGACTCGATCGAGGCTCTCGCAGACGGACATGGCGACCTGATGCCCCGTCGCGCTGAAACAATCCAGCCTTTTTGTTCGCACAATGTTCCGCCACTATGGGCGAATGGTTGGCGATCCTAAGACCCTGTACGACCTGCGAAAGGTGGAAGCGTCCGTGCGTGTCACCTGCCGGTCCTGCAAGGCAGTGAAGGTCCATGATCTAGAGGAACTGATCGCCTCGCGCACCTTCAGGCGCGCGACGATGGATTGGCGCACGACCCAGCATGAAATGATCTGCGCGCGATGCCCGGTCGGCACCGACGGGGACGTGAAGGTCGAACTGATCCCGTTCGGCCGCAACGAGCGCGAGATGCGCGAGCAGCGCGGACGCACGCTGGTGATGAACCTGGCACTCAGCGTGCTGAGGGACGCCGCGCAGCGGGCTTCGCGTGACGACGTGGCAACGCCGGCCGTCCGCCTCGCTCTTCGCGTTCTGCGCCCGTTCCTCGCCGATCGTGCGCTGCTCGTGACATTCTGGACCGAGATCACTGAACGCAAAGACCGAGCCTTCAACCACGGCCATCAGGCGCACCGTTGGATCGTGACCGAACTGGTGAAGCGAGGTCATGCAGTCTGGGCGGAGTTTCGGTGATCGGGCGGCGTTTTCCGCCTGATCCCACGAACCGATCTGCATGTCTTTCGAAGCCCAGCGTGCGATACCTCGGCGGCGATTGACCACGTCTTTTCGCTGCGCTATCGGATGCCAGTGCAAAACAGGATTGCAAAACAATCCTATCGCTCGGTTAGAAAAGCCAGCTTTTCTGCGGGTTTGCGGGTATAGTACAATGGTAGTACAGCAGCCTTCCAAGCTGCATCACTATCTAAACCGCCAGTGAAAGCTCGATTTCAATCGGATACCTCCGGTAATCGCTTACACGCGCGCGCTCTTTATGCGTAAATGTCTCGACTATCGTTTCGCGGGCGATCATAGTGACTCTCATATTTTCACATATAAGCGACCAAACCGGGCTGTTGGTAGCCTCGGATCTTATAACGTCGAGGCCGTCGCGCTACGACAAAGAAGAGTTGCAGCTCCCGGTCAGGGACGGGCCGCTAATCCATAGCAATGCTGGTTCTTCCCTCGCGGGGCTCACTCAGAAAACCTGTATAATAAATAGGTCATTAATTTCATTTGCCGGGTCAGTTATTGTCGCGAAGGCTATAATAGAACGCTTTCGAGAAGAAAGTGCTGACGGCACCGAACGGATAGATTTACAAAAACTTGCCCGGAGTATGGGCTTCAATCAAAGCGAGCTCGACTCTGTTTCGTTTCTCTATCATTTCGCCAACGGGAATTATATTAACAGGCAGGTTTGGAACTGCCTTGACCTTAATCAAGGGAAATTTGAAAATATAGTAGGTCAGGGAAGCGGTGTTTGGAACTTCTTTGCTAACATGCAGGCTAGATTTGATACCGAGCCGACTCATGTTCAGGTCGTGCAAGGTCTTGTTTCAAGAATTGCAAATAATTACTTGGGTGAGATACTTGGAACAGAAACCTTAGACTACATGTACGGCGGCTGGTTCGAATTGGCTAGTCGACAAGGAAATAGTTTTGCTAAAGTTCCGTACGGGGTCAAGTTTTGGTCGCAACAGGGTGGCGTGCTTGGGAGCGGCGGCCCTGCTTTAATGTCTTGGTATAACGGGTTTCATCTGAATGTGACAAGATTTCCAATAACGGGCGAGGGGCCTGACAACGACACTCCGCCTAGTACCATCTTTGTTCAAGATCTTCTAAATAGGGGTTTAGCCGGGCCGCCTCGCGGCGTTATAAGGCCAACCTTTGTTGTGCATCTTATAATTGATCTAGATCGAAAAAATCAGCGTATCATTTACACAAGCCAGCCCGAGCAAGACGGCTTCCATATGGCCGTAAGTCCCGAGGGAATGCGGCTTCAATTCACGAGAGACTTTTTCCGCAAGCTTTCAGACCGGATGCGATTGCCACAAGATGCGGTGATACGCCCCATTGATTTGGGTGGCGAGCAAGGCAACGCCTGACGCAGAAATGGTGCCGTTCGGAGGCTTGAAGGCAGCGTGATCTACCGCTCGCAAGCGCGAAAGGCGTTAGCAGTGCTGACGGCAACACCTTGAAAATGGGTGCGTCGAACGAAGGCAGAACACCGCTAACTTTTTAGGAATTCAGCCAGCTCAAGGTGGATTTGCAGTCCTCTGCGTCACCACTCCGCCATCGCGCCTCAATGCGGTGAGGGCGCGCAGATGCGGGTGAGTGGCCGACATGTCAAGCCGCCGATTGCAAAGTGTGTTCCGCGCGCGATACAAGCCGAGCAGCGCAACGTGTGTTGCATCGATATAACAGCTATGCCACAGGACTGCCGATGACCCGTGCTGCCGACGCCCTTCGAACCGACGATTTCACCGCCATGCGCCAGGCGATGGTCTCCAGCCAGCTGCGCACCACCGCGGTCAGCGACCCGCGGGTGGTGGCGGCGATGGCCGAAGTACCGCGCGAGCGCTTCGTGCCGGCACACGCCGCCACGATGGCCTATCGCGACACCGCGATCGATCTGGGGGAGGGACGCGCGCTCAACACGCCGCTCGCCACCGCACGGCTGCTGGTGCAGGCACAGTTGCTGCCGCGCGACCGGGTGCTGCTGATCGGTGCAGCGGGCGGCTATGCCGCGGCGGTGCTGGCGTCGCTGGTCGCCGAGGTCGTGGCGGTTGAATCGTCGCCGACGCTCGCCCGCATCGCGCGCGGCGCGCTCGACGCGACGCCCAGCGTCACGATCGTCGAGGGCGCGCTGGAACATGGCCATCCCGAGGGTGCGCCGTACGACGTGCTGATCGTCGACGGCGCGATCGAGGAACTGCCCGCGACGCTGGCGTCGCAGGTCGTCGATGGCGGTCGGATCGTCAGCGGGCTGATCGAGCGCGGCGTATTCCGTCTCGCCGCCGGGGCGCATCGCGGCGCGGCCACCGCGCTCGCCCCGTTCGCGGACATCGATTCGGTCAGGCTTCCCGGCTTCGCGCGCCCGCGCAGCTTCACCTTCTAAGGATCACGCACTTGCACCTTCGCTCCGCGTCGCTGTTGTCATCGGTTGCCGTCACGCTGGTGCTTGCCGGAGCGATCCCGGCGCGGGCGGAGACGCTGCGCGACGCGCTGGTGCGCGCGTACCGCGACAATCCGACCCTGAGCGCCCAACGGGCGGCGCAGCGCGCAAACGACGAAAACGTGCCGATCGCCCGTTCGCAGGGGCGGCCGAACGTGGCGGCGCAGGGCGGGTTCACCGACAATTTCCTGCGCGGCGGGAACAGCTTCACCACGCCGGAGCGGCGGCTCGATGCGCAGATCGGGGTGCAGGTGCCGCTGTACCAGGGCGGACGGGTGCGCAACGGCGTGCTGGCGGCCGAGACGCGGGTCGAGGCCGGGCAGGCGAACCTGCGGGGCGCGGAGGCGACCACGTTCACCGACGTGGTCAGCGTCTACAACAACGTCATCCGCGACGAGGCGATCGTCGGACTGAACAGTCAGAACGTTCGCGTGCTGGAGACGAACCTGCGCGCCAGTCGTGACCGGTTCGAGGTGGGCGACCTGACCCGTACCGACGTCGCGCAATCCGAAGCGCGGCTCAGCCTGGCGCGTGCGCAGCTGCAATCCGCGCAGGCGACGCTGATTTCCAGCCGCGAGAATTACGTGCGGCTGGTCGGCGCGCCTCCTGGCACGCTGGAACAGCCGCCGGTCCTGCCGAAGTTTCCGCAATCGCCGGACGGCGCGGTGGACGTGGCGCTGCAGGACAATCCGAACCTGATCGCCGCGCGGCGCGCGCGCGATGCGACCGATTATGATGTGCGCGTCGCGCGCGCCAGCCGCCGACCGCAGGTGAATGCCACGCTTTCGCAGAACTACTTCAATTTCCTCGGATCGCTGGGGCAAGGGAGCGCGGCGGGGCTGGGCAGCGTGCAGACCGGCAATGCGACCGCGGCCGGCGTGACGCTGAACGTGCCGCTGTTCCAGGGCGGGCGTCCCGGCGCGCTGGTAAGGCAGGCGCAGGAGCTTCGCGGTCAGGCGATCGAGCAGGCGACCGCGGCGGAGCGGCAGGTGATCGCCTCGGCCCGCTCGGCCTTTGCGGTGTGGCGATCCTCGCTGGAGGTGATCGCGTCGGCAGAGGCGGCGGTGAACGCCAACAAGCTGAGCCTGGAGGGCGTGCGCGCCGAAAACAGCGTCGGCACCCGCACCGTGCTCGACATCCTGAATGCCGAGCAGGAGTTGCTCAACAGTCAGGTGACGCTCGTCTCCGCTCGCCGCGACGCCTATGTCGCGGGCTTCGCGCTGCTGGCGGCGATGGGGCATGCCGAGGCCGAGGATCTGGGGCTGGACGGCGGGCCGCTGTACGATCCGACGATCCACTACGCCAAGGTGCGGGGCAAGCTGAACGATTTCGACGACGGCCAGCGCGCCGTGCCGGTCGCCAGCAGCACGTCGGGCACGCGCCCGCAAACGGCGGTCGTTACGCGGCCGCTGGATCCGTTGCTCGAAAGCAATGTTGACAGGACACCCGCATTGACGACAGGTGTCGACACACCACGACCGTGACGGACGGGGCAGCGTTTTGAGGGCGACCCGATGGGTGATTTGAGCGGCGAGCCATCGATGGAAGACATCCTCGCCTCGATCAAGCGTGTCATCAAGGAAGGCGAGACGCCGGTTCCGCGGCGCGCACCGACGCCGCCACCACGCGACGAGGAACCGCCATCGCGTGATGCGATCCTGGAACTGAACGAGCCGTTGTCCGCCCCGCCGCCGCCGGCGTGGGCCGCGCCCGATCCGTGGGAGGAGCGGCTCGACCCGACGGTCACATCGGCGCGGACGGCGACCCCGCCACCGCAGTCGTCGACTCCGCCGATTGCACCCGCGCAGCAAACCCCGGTGGCACAGCAAAGCCCGGTGGCACAGCAAACCCAGGCGGCACCCGCTCCCGCGCCGCCGCCACCCGCCGCACCCGCGTCGATAGCGCCGGAAACCGAAGAGGCACCGGCGGTTTCACCGGCCACGGTGGAGGCGACGCGCGGAGCGTTGGGTGCCTTGTCGCGGCTGATCGTCAAGCCGGAGCCGGAGAGTGACGGGACGCTGGAGGGGTTGGTGCGCGAAATGCTGCGCCCGATGCTCAGCGAATGGCTGGACCACAATCTGCCGCCGCTGGTGGAGCAGATGGTCGCACGTGAGATCGCGAAGATCATCGCCAATCAGGGCTGACGCCCGAACGAAGGCGGGGTCACGAGTGTTGACCACGCCGTCGGCCGGCCTCATGCGGGATCGTCGTGGCGCCCTCCGCTGTGGGCGGGAGCTTCTCTCGGATGGATGACAGCGCGCGGGGGTAGCCGGTCGGGGGGACGATCGAACCCGTCTCGACGCGGACGATGCGACGGCGTCGTCCAGCCTTTCCGGGGTTGTGCCCAGGCGGGATCGACATCTCGCGTTTCACGCGACACACTGGCTTGCCTCGCCATGCTCGCAATGACGGGGCTTGCAAGGGACGGCCGTATGTCGATCGGCTTTGGCACGCTGCTGTAAGCTGGGCATCGGCAGGAACAGCGGCCCGCGCGCGGGACCGCGAACGTCATTCCGGCCGAGGCGGTCGATCGGTGGGTGCTGCCGCGTTCTTGCCAGCGGTGCAGATCGGACAGTGCGTTCTACGTGCGGAACTCTTCATTCCGACGCGGACCGGAGCCGCATCATCTACCGACCACACGGCCGCGATCGCCCGAATCGTCTCCTGCGTGCCCGCCACCCCGCTCGCCCGTTTCGTCGCCGATTGTCTCGGGCGACACCTTCTGCTCTATGCTGGCAGCCATGAAGAAGCCGTCCTTTGCGAGCCTGCTCGCGCTCGCCGTCGTCCTCGCCACGCCCGCCGCGGCGCGACAGCTTTCCATCGACGACGTCACGAGGCTCAGCCGGGTCGGAGCGCCCGCCCTGTCGAGCGACGGACGCTGGCTGGTGTGGGCGCAGCGCGAGACCGACGTCGCGGCGGATCGCGGCCGCTACGATCTGTGGAAGCTGGACCTGTCGCGCGCCGGAGCGCAACCGGTGAAGCTGGTCGCCGATCCGCAGCGCGACGAAAACGATCCGCAGGTGATCGGCACGACGGTCTATTTCACCGCCAACGATGCGATCTGGTCGGTGCCGGTCGCCGGTGGTGAGCCGCGGCGGGTGACCGACTTCAAGGGTGGGTTCGGCGGCTACAAGGTCGCGCCGAGCGGTGACCGCGTGCTGGTGTGGGCGGATCGTCGCCCCGGCGCTCCGACACTGGAGCCGGCAACCGACAAGAAGCCCGCGAACGCGGGTGTGGGGCGGACGTACGACCAGTTGTTCGTGCGTCACTGGGACGCTTGGGCTGACGGCACGCGTTCGCAATTGTTCGTGCTGCCGATCGTCGATGGCGTGGCACGCGGCAATGGGCGCGCGCTGGCTCCCGCATTGCTGGGCGATACGCCTTCGAAGCCGTTCGGCGGGGCGGAAGAGGTGAATTGGAGCCCGGACGGACGGACCGTCTATTTCGCGCTGCGCGAGCCGGGGCGGATCGAGCCGCTATCGACCAACCTCGATATCTTCTCGGTGCCGGCCGATGCCGGTGCCGCGCCGGTCAACCTGACCGGCGCGAACAAGGCGACCGATACGCAGCCGACGGTGTCGCCCGATGGCCGGACGCTGGCGTGGCTGGCGATGCGGCGGCCGGGGTACGAGGCGGACCGCTTCGTCCTGACCGTGCGCGATCTGGCGACCGGCAAGACCGTATCGCTGACCGAGCGCTGGGACCGGTCGATCGCGTCGCTGCAATGGGCCCCCGATTCGCGATCGCTGTACGTCACTGCCGACGATGTTCAGGAAACGCCGTTGTTCCGGGTCGATGCCGCGAACGGGCAGGTCACGCGGTTGACGGCTGAAGGGCATGTTTCCGGGGTGGCGGTAGGTGCGCGCGGTGCGATCGTCGTGGCGATGAACAGCCTGACCGCGCCGGACGATTTCTATCGCGTCGGGGCGGCGCGCAACGTGGCACGACTGACGAGCGTCAATGCCGCGAACCTGGCGGGCATCGACATGCCGACGGTCGAGCGGTTCAGCTTCAAGGGCGCGAACGACGACACGGTATGGGGCTATGCGGTGCGCCCGCAAGGCGCTGCCGGCAAGGTGCCGATCGCATTCATGGTGCACGGCGGGCCGCAGGGATCGAGCAACAACAGCTGGTCGTACCGCTGGAACCCGGCGGTGTTCGCCGGTGCAGGCTACGGGCTGGTCGCGGTCGATTTTCATGGGTCGACCGGGTACGGGCAGGCCTTCACCGATGCGATCCGCAACAATTGGGGCGGCTGGCCGCTCGAGGATCTGCAAAAGGGACTGGCGGCCGCGACCGGACAGTTCGCGTGGCTGGACGCCGACAATGCCTGTGCGCTGGGCGCGAGCTACGGCGGCTATATGATGAACTGGATCGAGGGGCGCTGGCCCGATCGCTTCAAGTGCATCGTCCAGCATGACGGCGTCTTCGATGCGCGTGCGATGGCCTATGAAACCGAGGAACTATGGTTCGACGAGTGGGAGCACGGCGGCAAGGCGTATTTCGAAGACCCGCAGGCGTTCGAGAAGTGGAACCCGGTTCAGTATGTCGACAGATGGAAGACGCCGCAGCTGGTCATCACCGGCGAGAAGGACTTCCGCATTCCGTATACGCAAGGCTTGGCGGCGTTCACCGCCCTTCAGCGTCGCGACGTACCGTCACGGTTGCTGGTGTTCCCCAATGAGAATCACTGGGTCCTGAAGCCGGCGAACTCTCGGCAATGGTATCGCGAGGTCTTGGGGTGGATGGATCGCTGGACGGGCAACCCGCCGCGTTGACAGATCAGGCGGCTTGTGGGGCGAGGAGCGTGGTCAGCAGTTCATGATCCTCCCATCGCAGCCGCTGGTTGAGGTGGAGATCGAAGTTCTTCAAGGCGGCGATGTAGCTCGACCAGTTCACCTGGATGAGGTCCGGCGTCCAGTGGCTGACAAGGGCGCTGTATTCGCCGAGCAACAGCTGCAGATCGTCGATCGCTTCGCGCCGCAACGCCGTCGGCGGAAGGTTTTCGAGCATTTCCTGCTCCGTCGCCAGATATCTGCGTAGCGCCCTCGCAAAGGTCAGCCGCGCACGCAACAAAGCCGCCATGTCGAGGTCGGGCCAGCACCGCGCCGCTTCCGCGATCTGAACCATTCCGGTCCGCAGCATCTTGTGCCTGTGATAGATACGGGCCGGCATGTGGTGATGCTCCTTCGATATTTCCGATACCATCATCCAGGTTAAGCAGTCATGTGCGTCCGCGGCCGGCTTCTCACTGCGCGACGGTCCGGCTACAGCCGTTCCATGACCGAACTCTCCAAGACCTTCGACCCGGCCGCCATCGAATCGCGCTGGTACCGCCACTGGGAAGAAAAGGGGCTGTTTCGCCCCGATCGCCCGACTGCCGAGCCGTGGACGATCGTCAACCCGCCGCCCAACGTCACGGGTTCGCTGCACATCGGCCACGCGCTCGACAATACGTTGCAGGACATCCTGACGCGGCATGCTCGCCTGAAGGGCAAGGACGCGCTGTGGGTGGTCGGCACCGACCATGCAGGCATCGCGACGCAGATGGTGGTCGAGCGGCAGATGGCCGCATCGGGCGAAAAGCGTACCGATCTGTCGCGCGAGGCGTTCGTCGACAAGGTGTGGCAGTGGAAGGCGGAGAGCGGCGGCCAGATCACCGCTCAGCTTCGCCGGCTCGGCTGTTCGATGGACTGGGCGAACGAGCGGTTCACGATGGACGACGGGTTCAGCACGGCGGTGCTGAAGGTGTTCGTCGAACTGCACGCGCGCGGGCTGCTGTACCGCGACAAGCGGCTGGTGAACTGGGACCCGGGCCTCGGCACCGCGATCAGCGATCTGGAGGTCGAGACGCGCGAGGTGCAGGGCAGGTTCTGGCACCTGCGCTATCCGCTGGCCAATGGGTCGGGGACGATCGTGGTGGCGACGACCCGGCCGGAAACGATGCTGGCCGACATGGCGATCGCGGTGCATCCGGAGGACGAGCGCTACCGGGCGCTGGTCGGCCAGCAGGTGCGGTTGCCGATCACCGGTCGGCTGATCCCGATCGTCGCGGACGAACATGCCGATCCGGCGCTGGGGTCCGGCGCGGTGAAGATCACGCCGGGGCACGACTTCAACGACTTCGAGGTCGGGCGTCGCGCCGGGATCGAGGCGCGCGACATGCTCAACATGCTCGATGCACGGGCGCGGGTGGTGCAGACCGCCGACGGGCTGATTCCGGATGCGTTCCTGGGGCTGACCACCGCCGAGGCGCGTGGCGTAGTGGTCGCGCGGCTGAAGGACGAGGGCGTGTTGATCCCGCACGTCGACAAGGACGGCGCGGAGCATGATGCCGAGGCGCGGACGATCCAGACCCCGTATGGCGACCGTTCGGGCGTGGTGATCGAACCGTGGCTGACCGACCAATGGTATGTCGACGCCGCGACGCTGGCGAAGCCCGCCATCGAGGCGGTGCGATCGGGCGCGATCAGGATCGTGCCGAAGACGTGGGAAAAGACGTTCTTCAACTGGATGGAGAACATTCAGCCGTGGTGCGTGTCACGGCAATTGTGGTGGGGGCACCGGATACCGGCGTGGTTCGGTCCCGGGCTGCGTCCCGATGGCACTCTCATTAACGGTGACGTCATACGCGTCGACGCCAACTTTCGGGAGACCACCCGGCAGCCCATCGCCGAGCAAGTGTTTGTTGCCTTAACAGACGAGGATGCACTCGCGCAGGCCCGCTCCTTCTATCCGGAAGGGGTCGCTATCCGACTTACGCAGGACTGGATGGATCGGGGTCAACATGAGTCAGGCGTGGTGGTCTTGCGGCGAGATCCCGACGTGCTGGACACATGGTTCTCCAGTGCGCTGTGGCCGTTCGCGACGATGGGCTGGCCGGACGACGCCGATCCGACGCTGGGCGGGCGCTATCCGAACGACGTGCTGATCTCCGGCTTCGACATCCTGTTCTTCTGGAACGCGCGGATGATGATGCAGGGCATCGAGTTCATGGGCGACGTGCCGTTCCGCACGCTGTACCTGCACGGGCTGGTTCGTGCGGCGGACGGCGCGAAGATGTCAAAGTCGAAGGGGAATACCGTCGATCCGCTCGGGTTGATCGACGCATATGGCGCCGACGCGCTGCGCTTCTTCATGGCGGCGATGGAGAGCCAGGGCCGCGACATCAAGATGGATGAGAAGCGCGTCGAGGGCTATCGCAACTTCGCGACGAAGCTGTGGAATGCCAGCCGCTTCGCACAGGCCAACGGCATCGGCGGGTCGACCACGCTGGAGCCGCCGGTCGCCACGCTGGCGGTCAACAAGTGGATCGTCGCCGAGACCGTGCAGGCGGTGCAGGCGGTCGATCTGGCGCTGGCCGATTATCGCTTCGACGCCGCCGCCAACGCGATCTACCAATTCGTGTGGAGCCGGTTCTGCGACTGGTACCTCGAACTCATCAAGGGCAATATCGACGCCGAGACGAAGGCGGTCGCCGGATGGGTTCTCGACCAGATCCTCGTGCTGCTGCACCCGTTCATGCCATTCATCACCGAGGAATTGTGGCACGCGCTCGCCCCGCGCGAGCATGAGCTGATCGTCGCGCACTGGCCGATGGCCGACGCACGCGCGCTCGATCCCGAAGCGGGTGCGCAGATTGGGCGCGCGATCGAACTGATCGACGCGGTGCGCGGTGCGCGCGCGGAATTGAACGTCCCGCCGGGCACGCGAATTGCGCTGCATACCGGCGATGGTGAAGTGCCCGCGACGATCGCGCCCTATGTCGAGCGATTGGGGCGCGTGACGTTGGCCGCGGGTGAGGCGCAGGGCGCACGCGCGCCGATCCTGTGGGGCGCGGAGACCTTTGCGCTCGCGCTGGATGGCGTAATCGATCTCGACGCCGAGCGGCAGCGATTGCAGAAGTCGCTGGCGGCGGCCGAGAAGGAGCGCGACGCGCTGGCCGGGCGGTTGAACAACCCCAGCTTCGTCGAGCGCGCGAAGCCCGAAGCGGTGGAGAAGGCACGGGCCGACCACGCCGAGAAGAGCGCCGACGCCGAACGTTTCGCCGCGGCGCTGGCGCGGCTGGGGTAAAGCGCAGCGCGGCCGTCGGGCGGCAGAAGGTGACGCGCCCGGCTGCCGCGCTCCGCCTTCGGGGGCGGGGCCGTGGCACGTTGCTCCGACATGCGTAACCGATGTGTCGGCCGGGTTGCCCGATCGACCCCGCGTCGTTTTGCCGGGCCGCCCTTCCGCCTATGTTCCCAGGCTGGATCGACGTTCAGCGTTTTACGGGTTCCGGGTTGCTCGGCATCGTCGGGCGAACCGCGCCCGCACGATCGGGCAGATGCGCTGCATCCACCCGCGATTGCGGGCGTGGCGAAGCAATCCAGCAACATGTGCGGCCCCCTGGATTGCTTCGCTATGCTCGCGATGACGGCGCATGCCGGGAACGGCCGATCGTCGATCGGTCCCAGATCGCGGAACCCGGATCATGTCCGGATCGAGTGCTGGACGCGCTACGCCTGAACCGCGCCGAAGTCGGAACGCGAACGGCGTTGGCCGCTCTCACCACGGCGATTGAGCGCCAGCCGGACCCGGTCGAGCAATTCGGAACGGCGATAGGGTTTGCTGAGCACGTCGGTGGCGCGGGCGCGAGGACCGCCGACGACCAATTCCTCGTTATAGCCCGTTGTCATCAGCACCGAGACGCTGTCGTCGCGCTCGGCCACCGCATCGGCCAGCATCAATCCGTTCATTCCGCCGGGCATGACCAGGTCGGTGAACAACAAATCGATGCGATCGTCGCCATGGGTGGCGTCGAAGAAGGTCAATCCCTCCTCGCCGCTGATCGCGGTGGACACGCGGTAGCCGGAGCTTTCCAGAATCTCGCGCGCGATCGCCAGTACCTCGTCATTATCCTCCACGACCAGCACGTGCTGCGTGCCGCTGCGGTCGGCAACATCGGTGACGTGTGGCGCGGGCGCTTGGGCGGCCTGTTTGCCACCCGCCTGCATGACGGGGAACAGCATCCGCACCACCGTGCCCGCACCCGGCCGGCTCTCGATCTCCAGCCGGCCGCCGGACTGACGCACGAAGCCGGTGGCCATCGCCAGACCCAGCCCGGTGCCCTTGCCCGTGCTCTTGGTCGTGAAGAACGGTTCGGCCGCGCGCTCCGCCACTTCCGGGCTCATGCCTTCGCCCTCATCCTCGATCTGCAGCACCACATAGTCGCCCGGCGGCAGGTCGTGCGCGGCGGCATCGCCGTTCAGGTGACGCGCCATGGTCGAGATCGTCACCACGCCGCCATCGGGCATCGCATCGCGGGCGTTGTTGACGATGTTGAGCACCGCCATTTCCAGCTGGTCGGCGTCGAGCACCACATGCTGAAGCCCGCGTCGCAGGCTCATGTGAACATCCACCTGCTTGCTGACCGAGCTTTCGATCAACTCACCCAGATCGGACACCAATTTCGTCAGGTCCAGCGGGCGCGGCTCCAGCCGGGTCTTGCGCGCGAAGGCGAGCAACTGCCGCGTCAGCTTGGCACCCCGCTCCGCCGCGGATTGCGCGGTGGCGACGTAGCGGCGAACGCGCTCCATGTCCCGGGTATGCGAGACCAGCTCCAGGTTGCCGTTAACGACCTGAAGCAGGTTGTTGAAATCATGCGCAAGTCCCGCGGTCAATTGACCGATCGACTCCATCTTCTGCGCCTGACGATACGATTGCTCGGAATTGCGGCGGCGGGTGACGTCGAGCTGGCTGGCGAAGAAATATTGCAGCGTGCCCTGCGTGTCATAGACCGGGCCGATGAACACCGCGTTCCAGAACGGCGAGCCGTCGCGGCGATAGTTCAGCAATTCAAGTGCGACGGACGAGCGCGTGCGCACCGCCTCGCGCATTTCTTCCACCGCATGACGATCGGTCTGCGCGCCTTGCAGGAAGCGGCAGTTGCGGCCGAGCACCTCGTCTTCCTCATAGCCGGTCAGGTCGAGGAACGCCTTGTTGGCGAAGACGATCGGATTGTCGTCCTTGTTCGGGTCGGTCAGCAGCATCGGCATCCGCGTCATCTCGATCGCGGCGAAGAAGACGCCGCCGCGATCCTGAAGATCGGGGTCGGTGATCGTGCTTTCGCGCCAATGGTGCAGCCCGGGGCGTTCGAGCGGTTCCCTGGCGCCGACGTCCATCGTCCCTTGCGCGGGCCGGCCGGCGGCCAGTCCGGTGGGATCGACGTCGTCATGCCGGTTGGGGTCGGATGGCTGGACGCTGTCACTCATCCTGCCCACCTAATCATAGACTTGCCGATCCGCAACGATCGGCAAACGACCTTTCGCCCGCGCGGAAAGCTACCGCGTCGGGACCGGCTCCGCGCCCGAATAATCGTAGAAACCGCGACCGGTCTTGCGGCCGTACCAGCCCGCCTCGACGTATTTGACGAGCAGCGGGGCAGGGCGGAACTTGGGATCGCCGGTACCCTCGAACAGCACGCGCGTGATGTCGAGGCAGGTGTCCAGCCCGATGAAATCGGCCAGCGTCAACGGCCCCATCGGATGGTTTAGCCCCAATTCGCATGCCAGATCGATGTCACGGATCGTCGCCACGCCCTCACCCAGCGCGAAGCACGCCTCGTTCAGCATCGGCATCAGCACGCGATTGACGATGAAGCCGGGCGCGTCGTTGGCGCGCACGACCGCCTTGCCGAGCCTTTCGGCATAAAGCTCGATCGCCGCCACGGTCGTGTCGGCGGTGGCCAGCCCGCGGATCACCTCGATCAATCCCATGACCGGCACCGGATTGAAGAAGTGCACGCCGATGAAACGTGCCGCATCCGGTGCCGCCTGCGCCAGCCGCGTGATCGGGATGGACGATGTATTGGAGGCCAGTATCGCATCGTCGCGCAGGACCGCGCCGACATCGGCGAAGATGCGGCGCTTGATATCCTCGCGCTCGGTCGCGGCCTCGATCACCAGGTCGCATGGTGCCATCGCCGCCGCACCGGCGATCGGTTCGATCCGGGCGAGCGTCGCGTCGCGCGCCGCCGTGTCGATCTGCCCCTTGTCGACAGCGCGCGCCAGCCGCTTGGCGATGCCGGCCTTGCCAGCTTCCGCCCGCGCCTGATCGACGTCGCCCAGCAAGACGCGGTAACCGGCGGCGGCGGATACCTGCGCGATGCCCGCTCCCATCTGTCCCGCGCCGATCACGCCAATCACTTGCCCGTCGTCCTGCATCGCCATCTCCGGTTCATCTTGATGCACCTTTAACCCGCGATCATGATGATGTGCCAGCCGACAGGGAGTTCGCGATGAAAAGAGTGATGGTGTGGGCCGGCGTGCTGCTGGGCGCCTGTTCGCAGCAACCGGCAGCGACCCCACCCCACGCGTCGGGCAGCGCGACGCCATCGCCTGTGCCTTCACCGGCGACATCGTCGTCGGCGACGTCAGCCGCGTCAGCCACGTCAGCGGGACGCGAGGACGATCGGGTAACGCCGCGGCTCGCCGAGCAGAAGACGTTCGGCGACTGGGCGGTCGGGTGCGACAATGTCGGTGCCTGCGCGATGGCGTCGTTGGGTACCGATGCCGGCTTTCCGAAGGTGACGATGCAGGTCGCGCGCAACGCCGGTCCGGCGGGTGGTGTCGACATCATGCTGGCCGTGCCACAGGGCGATGTGGCCGCGCCCGCCGCGCTTCGCGTCGATGCACGTCGTTTCCCGGTGTCGCCGAACGGGCTGGCGGGCGACGCGGCCGTCGCGCTGGCACGGGCGCTGGCCGATGCGCGCAGTGTCACGGCGGTGGATGGCAAAGGCGCGACGGTGGGCACGATCTCTCCAAAGGGTGCCGCCGCGGCGCTGCGCTACATCGATGCGCAGCAGGGGCGGGCCGGCACCGTCACCGCCATCGTCGCGCGTGGCGATCGCGGAGTGGATGCGGTGCCCGCTGCACCCCCGCTGCCGCGCGTGAAGGCGGTGGCGTTCGCCGGCCCCGCCGCCACCCTGCCGCCGGCGCTGGTCGCCGGGATGCGGCGGACGGCGCGGTGCGACGACCAATTGTCCGGCACCGCGCCGCGTGGGCACGGGCTGGCCGATGGCGCGACGTTGGTGCTGCTGCCTTGTTCGGCGGGCGCGTATAACGAGATCGACGCGCTTTTCATCGTGCGCGACGGCAAGGCGGTGCCTGCCACGCTGGACGCACCGGCAGGCTTCGATGCCACCGGAGCGGATTCGCAGACGCCGGTGCGCAGCGTCATCAACGGCAACGTCGAGGGCAGGGTGCTGAACAGCTACGCCAAGGGCCGCGGGCTGGGCGATTGCGGCGTGATGCAGGCCTTCGTCTGGGACGGCACGCGGCTGCGCCTCGTCGAGCAGCGCGCGATGGGCGAATGCCGCGGCAACCCGGACTATCTGACCGTGTGGCGCGCGGCGTACCGCGGATGATCGCGGCGCTGCTCCCACTGGCGATGCAGGCGGCCGCCCCGGTCGTGACCGGCAACGGCGACTGGACCGTCGCCTGCGATCAGCAACGGCGCTGCACCGCCTGGGCGCGGGTTCCGGCGGACGGCGAGGTGGTGGACTATCCGCTGGTTCTGCTGCGTCGCGACGGCGCGGCGGCGGCGCGTGCGGCGTTGGACCTGCCGATCCCCGCCGCGACGGCACGGGGTACGTCGTTGACGATCCAGGTGGACGGGCGCGTGATGGCGAAGCTGGTCGCGCCGGGTGGCGGGGCAGGCCTTTCGCTGCCGTTCGCGGGCACGCTGGCCGCTGCGCTCGAGCACGGACGATCGCTGACGCTTGTCGATGCGCAGGGCGGGGTGCGGGCACGGACGTCGCTGGTCGGTCTCTCCGCGGCGCTGGCCGCGATCGATGCCGCGCAACAACGCGAGGGGACGCGCGGGGCGCTGGTCAGGCGCGGCCGGGCAACGGCGGTGCCGCCGCTGCCACCGGTGCCGGTCGTCGTTACCCCGCCCGTCGACGCGCGTCCGCCGCGCGAGTTGTCGCGCAAGCAATCTATCGCCTTGTTCGGAAAGCCGACAAAGGCGTGTGGGTCGGCCCTGTCGCGCGGGTACCGGCTGGATGCGGCGAATACGTTGCTCGCGATCGAGCCGTCGTGCGGTACGCCCGGCGCGGTCACGCTGGCCTATGTCCTGCCCGACGAGGGTGATCCCCGGGCAGCGACCTTCGATGCCCCGGCCTCGCTTCCCGGCGCAGTCCCCCATCAGCTCGCGGGCAATTGGGACCCGACGCAGCGGCGCATCGCGGTGCTGCTGCCCGAAACACCGGGGCGCGACTGCGGCACGCGGCGTGCTTTCGCGTGGGACGGCGTCGCCTTCCGGATGGTCGAAGAGCGGATCGTGGCCGAGTGCCGGCGCGCGACCTATGAGGTCACCACGTGGCGCGCCGAGGTTCGGACATCCCGGGCGCCGCAATGACGGAGATGGCGGTGCCGTTCGTCGATCCGGGCCGGGGAGCGGATTGCACAGGATCGCGCAGGCTGTAGCATGCCGGCATCAAGGTATCGGCAGCCCGCCGGTGCCGCATGCCGGACACGCCCTTGCCGATGATCGCCCGTTCGCTGTCGCTCGCCGCACTGTTGCTCGCCACCACCGCGCCCGCGGTGGCGCAGACCGACAAGACCACGACCACCACCGAGAAGAAGCAGGAAGGCGACAAGCTCGCGCTGCCGCCGCTGCCCGCCGACAAGACCGTCACGCAGACCGCGCGGATCGGCGGTCGTACGATCAGCTACAAGGCGACGGTCGGCACGATCGCGGTGCGCGACGAAAAGGGCAAGGAGATCGGGCAGGTCGTCTATACCGCCTATGTCGTGCCCGGCGGCGATGCCGCCCGTCCGGTCACCTTCGCGTTCAACGGCGGGCCGGGCGCGGCGTCGGTGTACCTCAATCTCGGCGCGGTCGGGCCGAAGCGCGTGCAGTTCGGTGCGCAGGGCGATGCGCCATCCGACGCACCGATCGCGCGCGACAATCCCAACAGCTGGCTCGACATGACCGATCTGGTCTTCATCGATCCGGTCGGCACCGGATTCAGCCGCAGCCTGGTGGACGCGGCCGAGACCAGGAAGGCGTTCTACGCCAACGAGCCGGACATCAAATACCTGTCCAAGGTCGTCTACGACTGGCTGGTGAAGGAAGGGCGGCTGCGCTCTCCCAAGTACGTGATGGGCGAAAGCTACGGCGGCTATCGCGCGCCGCGCATCGCCTATGAACTGCAATCGCAGATCGGCGTCGGTATCAACGGGCTGATCATGGTGTCGCCGTACCTCGATCCCGCCGTGGGGGATGGCGCGACCGCGCTGTCGCCGCTGCCGTGGATGATCGACCTGCCGTCGATGGCGGCCGCCAATCTGGAGCGCAAGAATGCGCTGACCCCCGCGGCGATGGCCGAGGTCGAGGCCTATACGCGCGGCGATTTCGCGCGCGACCTGTTGCTGGGCCGCGCGAATGCGGAGGCGGTGCAGCGCGTCGTCGGCAACGTCACCCGGCTGACCGGGCTGGACCCCGCACTGGTGCAGCGGATGGGCGGGCGCGTGGACAGCCGCACCTACCTGCGCGAAATCCACCGGGCCGAGGGCACGATCGGCAGCATCTACGATTCGAACGTGACCGCCTTCGACCCCTTCCCATGGTCGCCACGGCAGGAATCGAACGATCCGATCCTCGATTCGCTGATTGCGCCGACGACCAGCGCCATGGTCGATTTCGTGACGCGCGAGGTGGGGTGGAAGACCGACGCGCGCTACAATGCCTTGTCCTATGCGGTGAATGCGGCGTGGGATCGCGGCCAGCCCGCCGACACGCCGGTCAGCGACTTGCGCAAGGCGATCGCGATCGATCCCAAGATGCGTGTGCTGATCGTCCACGGCTGGGACGATCTTTCCTGCCCGTTCTTCGCATCGCGGCTGATCGTCGACCAGATGCCGGCGTTCGGTGTGGCGGAGCGGGTGCAGTTGCGCGTCTACCCCGGCGGGCACATGTTCTATAGCCGCAACGACAGCGGCGCGGCGTTCAAGGCCGATGCGGCGGGAATGTACCGCTAGGCCTGGTCAGCTGTCGCCCCGGGGTTCAAGCCCCGGGGCTCTCGCCGTTGCGCAGGCGACAGGACGCGCGACGGCGGTTCGGGGCACGACGGCGGACCTTCGGCGGATCCGCCGGCATGATGCCGCGCGGGGGCAAAGGTCGCTCGTCGGCCATCCGCGCCATGGGTCGGCCTGAGGCCGTCAGGCGGGGATCTGCTGGCTGATGCAGTGGAAGCTGCCGCCACCGGTCAGGATCGCATCGGCGCGCAGGCCGACGACCTCGCGATCGGGAAACAGCGCCGCGATCGCCGCCACCCCCGCATCGTCGTTCTCGCTCCCGTACAGCGGCACGACGACCACGGCATTGCCAATGTAGAAGTTCATGTAGCTCCCCGGCACCACGTCGTCGTCGCGGATCACGCGGCCCGGCGACGGCACCTCCACGACCTCGACCCCGGCGGCGCGGGCGCGGATGGCAGCATCCTGATAGACCTGCCAGTTCGGATCATTTTCCGCCGCGCGGGGCAGCGCCAGCCGATTGGGGCCGACGAAGCGCGCCAGATTGTCGACGTGGCCGTCGGTGTGATCGTTGAGCAACCCGTTGCCCAGCCACAGCACGCGTGTCAGCCCGAGATCGTCGGCCAGGCGATGCTCGATCTGCTCCTTCGACAGGCCCGGATTGCGGTTCGGGTTGAGCAGGCATTGCTCGGTCGTCACGACCAGCCCGGTGCCGTCGCCATCGATCGCGCCGCCTTCCAGAATCCAGTCGCAGGGCAGCACCGTCAGCCCACGATGCCGCGCCAGCCGTGCGCCGATGTCGGTGTCGCCGTCCAGGTCGTACTTGCCGCCCCAGCCGTTGAAGCCGAAATCGCGCGCCTTGCCGTCACCGCCGAGGATCGGCGCGGTGTCGCGCAACCAGATGTCGCCGAACGCCTCGACCGCCACATCGGCGAACGGCGCGCGCGCGCGCGCATCGGTTGCGGCTTCCTCATCCGCCGCGACCAGGATCACCTGCTCGCCGCGCCCGTCGGCATGGACCGCGCGTGCGAAGGCGGTGACTTCGTCGCGGGCCTCGTCGAGATCGTCCAGCCACAGATCGGGGTGGCTGGGATAGCCGATCCAGACGGCGGCGTGCGGTGCCCATTCAGCGGGTGGGGTCTTGGTCATCGTGCTGCCTTTCACTTCGCGGTCGCCGCCGCGCGGCTCTTGTCGCGGATCGCGCGGAATTCATCACCCGCCGTCCAGTTCGGCCAGTGGTCGCTATCCGCCAGGGCGCGGCCGATCCCGTAGTAAAGCTGGACGTCCTTCACCGTCCCGGCCCAGTTCCACTTCGGATCGAACTCGTCCTTCGGCGCGTGATAGCGATGTTCCTCATAGTCTTTCGCCGCCGCCGCGCCCGCCGCCTTGCCACCCGTGACCAGATCGTCGCCGGCATCGAAATAGATCATCGGCACCCCGCGCTTGGCGAGGCTGAAATGATCGGAGCGATAGTAGAATCCCTTCTCCGGGGTCGGTTCGTCACTCGCCACGCGGCCCTGCGTCTTCAGTGCGGCAGCAAGATAGCCGTCGAGTTCCGACTTGCCCTTGCCGACCACCACGACGTTCCTGGCCGGTCCGGCCAGCGACAGCGCATCCATGTTCACGCCGCCCACGGTCTGCGCCAATGGGTAGACCGGGTTGGCTGCGTAATATTCGGAGCCGAGCAGCCCGCTCTCCTCGGCGGTCACCGCCACGAACAACTGGCTGCGCGCGGTCGCGCCGGCCTTCGCATTTGCCTCCGCCAGCGCGACCAGCGCGGCGGTGCCGGTGGCGTTGTCGATCGCGCCGTTGCAGATGTCGTCGCCGTCCGTCGCCGCCTCGCACCGCCCGAGATGATCCCAATGCGCGGAATAGAGGACGTATTCGTCGGGGCGCGTGGTGCCGGGCAGGATGCCGATCACGTTGCGCGACTGGTGGCGGCGCACCGTTTCATCGAACGACACCGACGCGCGCGCGCCGTTCAGCGGCCGGGCGCGAAAGCCCTTGCGCCCCGCCGAAGCGGCCAGCGCGTCGAAGTCCAGCCCTTCGCGTTCGAACAGACGGTGCGCCTGCGCCTCCTGCATCCAGCCGATCGCCGCGCTGTCCCCCGCATGATTGTCGGCGGCGTCGGCGACCTGTTGCGCGCCGGTCCAGCTGGATTGCACGACATTCCAGCCATAGGCGGCCGGTTCGGTCTGGTGGACGATGATCGCCGCGGCCGCGCCCTGCCGCGCCGCTTCCTCGTATTTATAGGTCCAGCGCCCGTAATAGGTCATCGCGCGGCCGTTGAACGGTCCCGTCAGCCCCGGCGTTTTCCAGTCGGGATCGTTGACCAGGATCAGCACCGTCTTGCCGCGCACGTCCAGCCCGGCATAGTCGTTCCAGCCCTTTTCCGGCGCGTTGATGCCGTATCCGACGAAGACGACCGGAGAGTCCCTGACCTCGATGCGAGGCGCGATCCGCCAGGTGCCGACAACCATGTCGGTGCCGTAGTTGAGGCTGAGCGGCGCGCCCGCCCCGGTGAACACCAGCGGCGAGACGTTGCGTGCGGTCAATTCCACCAGCGGCACGTCCTGATACCAGCTGCCCTTGTTGCCCGGCTTCAGCCCGACGGCGGCGAAGCGCTTCGCAAGATAGGCGACGGTCTTTTCCTCGCCAGCGGTGCCGGGCGCACGCCCTTCATAGGCGTCGGACGACAATTCCCTGGTCACCTCCCTCAGCGTCTGTTCGGCGATGGGAGCGACCGGCGCGACGATCGTCTGCGCGCCGACCATGCCGGCGAGCGCGAGAAGGGGAAGGGCGGCAAGGCGCAGGCGCATGCAATGACTCCGCGGGGGTGTGTGGCGCCTTGTGCCAAGCGCCGCGCCGCGTGTCCACGACAGGGACGCCGGCGCTCGCGGCGTGGTGCTGGCGCGCGCCGCGAATCGTGGTCGCCGCATCGATGCCCCGGAAGCGATCGGCAGGGAGAGGCGCATGTCGGCGCCCGGGTGCCGCAACATGCCTTCCGCAAGCCCGACGAAAGCAGGGTGGGAAAAAATTCGCTTTGTTGACAGTGCGGCAGCGCACCCGCCAAGGCCGGGTGCAAAGCCACAGGGGCGGGGATCGACGATGGTGTTTTTGTATCGGCTGGCGCTGTTAACGACTGCGGGCGTGATGGCCGCGGGGGGCGGCGCGATGGCGCAACAGGCGCAACCTTCGATGGCCCCGGGCGCGCCATCCGCGGTCGCCCATCCGGAGATGTGGCCGAAGCTGCCGCTGAAGCTGCGGCGTGACCCGGCGGTTGAGGCGCGCGTCCAGGGGATGCTGTCGCGGATGAGCGTCGAGGACAAGGTCGGCCAGTTGCTGCAGGTCGACATCGCGTCGATCACTCCGGCGGATCTGGAGACCTACAAGCTCGGCTCGATCCTGAACGGCGGCAATTCCGCTCCGAACAACGATGAGTTCGCACCCGCCGCCGCATGGCTGAAGCTGTTCGACGCGTTCTGGGATGCGTCGGTGAAGCGCAGCGACGGCCGACCGGTGGTGCCGCTCATCTGGGGCACCGATGCGGTGCACGGCGCCAACAACATCGTCGGCGCGACACTGTTTCCGCACAACATCGGGCTGGGCGCAATGCGCGACCCCGAGTTGATCCGCCGCATCGGTGCGGCGACCGCCGCCGAGACCGCGGCGACCGGGATCGACTGGAGCTTCGCGCCGACCGTGGCGGTGGTGCAGGACGATCGTTGGGGCCGCACCTACGAGAGCTATTCCGAGGATCCCGCGATCGTCGAATCCTATGCCGGCAAGATGGTCGAGGGTGTGCAAGGCACGGTCGGCGCCGATTTCATGAAGCCCGGCCATGTCATCTCCTCGATCAAGCACTTCCTGGGTGACGGCGGAACCGGCGGCCGCGATCAGGGCGACACGCGCGTGTCGGAAGAGGTGCTGCGCGACGTGCATGCGGCGGGCTATCGCAGCGGGCTGGTCGCCGGGGCATTGACGGTGATGCCAAGCTTCTCCAGCTGGAACGGCACCAAGATGACGGGCAGCAAAAGCCTGCTGACCGACGTGCTGAAGCAGCGCATGGGCTTCGATGGTTTCACGATCGGCGACTGGAACGCGCACGGGCAGGTGCCCGGCTGCACCAACGAGGATTGCGCCGCGGCCATCAACGCCGGGTTGGACATGTTCATGTATTCGGGACCGGGCTGGAAACAGCTGTACGCCAACACGCTGCGCGAGGCGAAGGACGGGACGATCCCGGCGGCGCGGCTCGACGATGCGGTGCGCCGCATCCTGCGCGTCAAGGTGCTGGCGGGCACGTTCGACGCGGGCCGGCCGTCGTCGCGCCCGACCTCCGGCCGCTTTGCGCTGCTGGGCGCGCCCGAACATCGTGCCATCGCGCGTCAGGCGGTCCGCCAGTCGCTGGTCCTGCTCAAGAACAACGGTGGCGTGCTGCCGCTCAAGCCCGGCGCGAACATTCTGGTCGCGGGGCGCGGCGCGGATGATATCGGCCAGCAGGCAGGCGGGTGGTCGATCACCTGGCAGGGGACCGGCGTGACGAACGCCAATTTCCCCAACGGCCAATCGATCTGGTCCGGCATCGACGAGGCGGTGCGCGCCGGCGGCGGCAAGGCGACGCTGGCGGTCGACGGGCGCTACGCCGCCAAGCCGGACGTGGCGGTCGTCGTGTTCGGCGAGACGCCATATGCCGAGTTCACCGGCGACCGGCCAACGTTGGAATACAGCCCCGACGACAAGGCCGATCTGGCACTGCTCAAGCGTTTGAAGGCCGCTGGCATCCCGGTCGTGGCGGTGTTCCTGTCGGGGCGGCCGATGTGGGTGAATCCGGAACTGAATGCCGCCGATGCCTTCGTCGCGGCGTTCCTGCCCGGGACCGAGGGCGGCGGCGTCGCCGATGTGCTGGTTGCCGGTGCCGACGGCCGCGCGCGTCACGATTTCCACGGCAAGCTGAGTTTTTCTTGGCCCAAGCGGCTCGACCAGTTCGTGCTGAACCGGCGCGACCCGGCCTATGATCCGCTGTTTCCGATCGGTTACGGCCTGACCTATGCACGCCCGGCGACGGTGCCGGTGCTCAGCGAGGCGCGGCCGGCGGTGAGCGCATCGGATCAGAACGCGCTGTTCGTCCGCGGACGGATCGTCGCGGGAGCGCGGCTGGATGTCGCCGGGCCGGTGCAGCAAACCCGCGTGGATCGCGCGGCGCAGGAGGACAGCTTGCGCTTCGCTTTCGCCGGCGGAGGCATGGCGAGCGCTGCGGTCGAGCAGGCGCGCGCCATCGACGTCACGCGGGAGGCGAACGGGCAGTTGAGCGTGCTGGTCGACTATCGCGTCACCGCCGCACCGACCGCTGCGGTGACGCTCGGCATGGAAGGCGGCAAGCGTGTCGACGTGCCGATCGCCGGGGCGCTGAAGGGCGCGATCGGCGAGTGGCGACAGCTGGCGGTGCCGCTGCGCTGTTTCGCCGATGGCGGCGTGACGATGGACAAGGTGACGAAGCCGTGGATTGTCGCCACCGACGGCCGGCTGGGGATCGATATCTCTTCGGTACGGATCGCCAGCGCGCCGCCGGGACCGGTCAGCTGCGGGATGCGGTAGGGGACTGCGGTGACGCCACCGGGCCGGGGGCTTGCCGGTCCGGTCAACCGCTTGCGCGCGCGCGAACTTACGTTCGCCCCGTCGCGTCGGTATTGAGCGGTCCGGTGTGTCGCCGCATGATGCGGGTTGCCCGGTGGCGGCATCGCCTTCCTGGCGGACGATCCGGATCGCGGAGAGGGTTGCCACGCGCGTGCGGCCGGCGCCACGCATCGTTATCTTACGCCGGGCGAGAGCGTCGGGCGTCCCGGGAGAGCATGATGAACAACACGATCGATCGCCGCGCGCTGCTGGGTTCCGCGGCGCTGCTTGCCGGGTGCGCGACGGTGCGGCCGGGCGACGCGACCGGAGCGGAACGCGCGTTCGTGCGGCGCGAGGGTATGCGCCTGATGGTCGGCGATCGACGGTACCGGTTCGTCGGCGCGAACATGTGGTATGCGGCCTATCTCGGCGCGGATGCGCCTTATGGTGATCGCCCGAGGTTGATCCGCGAGCTAGATGCCCTGGCGGCGATGGGGGTCACCAACCTGCGTATCCTCGCCTCTGCGGAGGAGGGGCCGTTGCGCAACGCGATCAAGCCGGGGTTCCGCACCGCGACGTCGGTCAACGACACGTTGCTCGGCGGCCTGGACTTCGCGCTGTCGGAGATGGCGAAACGCAATATGCGTGCCGTGCTGTACCTGACCAATTTCTGGGAATGGTCGGGCGGGATGATGACGTATCTGTCCTACGTCAACGGCGGTCGCTACATCGACATGAACGATCCAGCCCATCCGTGGCCGGCGTTCGCGAACTTCAATGCGCAATTCTATGGCGATGCGCGCGCGGTCGGCTTGTACAACGATTGGATACGGAAGCTGGTGACGCGTACCAACGGCGTGACCCGCACGGCCTATGCCGAAGATCCGACGATCATGGCATGGCAGCTTGCCAACGAGCCACGACCGGCGGGCGACGTGGCGCACGCCGTATTGCCGCAATTCTACGCATGGGTGCAGGGCACCGCCCGCCTCATCAAGTCGCTCGATCGTCATCACCTCGTCTCCACCGGATCGGAGGGGCTGAAGGGGTCGCTCGAACGGCCTGAAATACTGCTGGCCGAACATGCGATGAGCGAGGTCGATTACCTGACCGCGCATATCTGGCCGAACAACTGGACCTGGGTCCGGCAGGCTGACCTTCCCGGCACCTATGCGCGCGGGGAGGCGCTGAGCCGGGAATACATCGACAAGCACATCGGCTTTGCGCGCCAACTCGACAAGCCGCTGGTGATCGAGGAGTTCGGCTATCCCCGCGATGGGGGCAGCAACGATCCGGCGGTGGCGACGCAATATAAGGATCGTTTCTACCGCCTGATCTATGCCGCCGCGGAGCGCGACATGGCAGCCGGGGGGCCGACGGCCGGCACCAATTTCTGGGCGTGGAACGGCGAGGCACGCGCCCAGCACCCGGACTTTCGTTTCCAGCCCGGCGACCTGCAGTACATGGGCGATCCGCCGCACGAGCCACAGGGCTGGTACGGCATCTTCACCGGCGATACGACCGTGCGCGTGGTCGCCGACCATGCCGCGGCGGTCGCCCGCTTGCCCGCCGCCGGGTAAGCGCCGGCGCGCGTAGCGCCTTGCGTGCCACTGGCGCAGGACTCGCCCTGCTGGCGCCAGGGTGGTTCCGTTCGGTCATTCGGCCGCCGACCGATCCGTGGCCATGCAGGAGCGCCCACCGGCACTTCCACTGGCTGGATATCGCTACCGGCCCGGCGCGATGACGAACTAACCGTCCTTCGACCGGCTCTGCAGGTACACGACGTTGCGCGGCGGATCGACGAGGCGCTCGATCGCGGCGGCGAGATCGGCGCGGCGGAACGGCTTGTCGAGCCTCGGCAGATCGGGAGCTTCGTCCGCGGGGCCGGTGTAGCCGGTGATCAGGAGCAGCGGCAGTTCCGGCCGGATCTCGCGAACCCGCTTCGCCAGTTCGGCACCGTCCATCCGCGGCATCTTATAGTCGGTCACGACCACGTCGATCGCTTGTTTCGGCAATCTGGCCAGCGCGTCGGCACCGTTGCCCGCTTCCACGACCGAATGGCCGAGTTCGCGCAGCATCTCCGCGGTGGCAGTGCGGACCAGCTGTTCGTCGTCGACCAGCAGGATCGAGAGCGGCCTCACCGTCTGGGCCGGTTCCTCGGATGGCGTCCGGTGGTCCGCCGCGCGTTCGGACGCGATCGGAAGCCACAGGTCGATGCGCGTTCCCTGACCGACCGCGCTGGTGATCCGGAACCCACCGCCAAGCTGCGAGGCGAGCCCATGGACCATCGACAGGCCCAGGCCGGTGCCCTTGCCGACTTCCTTGGTGGAGTAGAACGGCTCGATCGCCCTCGACAGGACGGCTTCGTTCATGCCGACGCCGGAATCGATCACCGACAATCTGACATAGAGGCCGGGTTTGACCTGTGGCACATCGCCCGGCCCCAATGCCGCCGGCTCTGCGGCGACGGTCAGCACGCCGCCGTTCGGCATGGCGTCGCGCGCGTTGACGCACAGGTTGAGGATGGCGAGTTCGAGCTGGTTCGGATCGGCAAGCGCGGCGGGAAGATCCTTGCCGACCCGCAGGCGAACCTCGACGGTGGCCCCGACGGAACTGGCGATGAGGTCGCGCATGCCGTCGAGCAGCCCCGCAAGATCGAGCGCCTGCGTCTGAAGTGCCTGCCGTCGTGCGAAGCCGAGCAGGCGCTGGACCAGGACGCGAGCGCGCTCGGCAGATTCCAGGGCGCCGCCGATCAGCCGTTCGGCACGATCGTCGTCCTTGCCGTAGCGGCGTTGCAGGAGATCGAGGACGCCGGTGATCGGGGTGAGCAGGTTGTTGAAGTCGTGCGCGACCCCGCCGGTCAGCTGCCCCAGTGTCTCCAGCTTCTGCGCCTCGTGCAACTGGGCCAGCGCGACCTCGCGTTCGCCCGTCGCCTCTTCCACGCGCTGTTCCAGCGAGGCGGTGAGTTCCCGCAGTTCCTGCTCCACGCGCCGGCGGGCGGAGATGTCGTTGAAGAGGACTGCGACCCGGTGCGCCGCCGGTTCGCCGACGCGGAAGGCGTAGACGTCATACCACCGGCCGAGCGCATCGGCGGGATTTTCGAAGCGGATCGGCTCGCCAGTCCGTGCGACGCCGCCGTAGAGATCGTACCAATGCTGTTCGTGGGCAGGTGCGATCTCGCGCATGCGCTTGCCGAGTGCTTGATCGAGGCCGGTCTGACGAACGAACGCCGGGTTCACCTCGCAGAATCGGTAATCCACCGGTCGATCGCCGTCGAAGATCATCTCGATGATGCAGAAGCCTGCGTCGATCGAATCGAACAGGGTGCGGTACCGGTCGGCGCTCTCCCGCAATTCCTCCAGCCGGCCGCGCGCGTCATACTGACGCCTGCGACCCCGCAATCCCGCCTGCGCCAGGCTGATGAGCGTCGTCGGGTGGAAGGGACGTTCGAGGAAGGTCACGTTGCCGAGCAGCCCGAGATAGCGGGCTGCCGAAGGATTGCGCTCAAGGCCGCCGCCACGCCTCGTGAGCAGGATGAAAGGCAGATCGGACCATTCCTCCTGCCGGGCGAGCCACATGGCCAGCGGAGCTGTGTCGGCGGTCGCCAGAACCTCTTCGGTGATCATGACCAGCCCGACGCCGTCCTGGAACGCGTCGACCAGCGCGGGGAGGGACGGGCACGCCTCCGCCACGATCCCCGCCTCGCGCAGCATCGCGGACGCGATCGTGGCGTCGCGGCCGCGCGGCGCGAGGATCAGGGCGCGTTCGGAACGTCTGGTATTCACGATCCCGCTTCAAGCAGTTCCGGGTCGTTCCCGACCAGCGACGGGACACCGCGCAGGACGCCCTGGAAGTTGGTGAGCGGCTTGCCCAGGGTCAGGCCAAGATGGCCGATCCGATATTCGCGAATCGTGTCCTCGTGCGCGCCGGTGCGCTTCTTGACCACCGATATGGCGCGCCGCACGCGTCCGCGCGCCTCGAAGTAGCGCAGCAGGACAACGATATCGGCAAGGTAGGTGACGTCCACCGGTGAGCGCATGTCGCCGACCAGCCCGTGCTGCGCCACCGTCAGGAAGGTAGTGGCGCCCTGCCTGTTCAGGAATTGCAGCAGCTCATGCATGTGGAGGACGAGCGCCGCTTCGCCCGGCATCGACGCCTGATAACCGTTTAGGCTATCGATCACGACGGTCTGCACGCCCTTCACCTGCACGCAGTGGCGCACCCGTTCCGAGAATTCGCCGGGGGTCATCTCCGCCGCGTCGACTTGTTCGAGCACCAGCAGATCCCGATCGATCATGGCTTGCAGATCGATGCCGATGCCCCTGGCCCGCTCGATCAGCAAGCCAATCTCCTCGTCGAACACGAACATCGCGGCCTTCTCTCCGCGACCGATCGCCGTGACGACGAAGGTCAGGGTGAGCGTCGATTTGCCTGTACCGGCCGGACCGAGGATGAGCACGCTCGATCCCCGCTCGACCCCGCCGCCCAACAGCGCGGTAAGTTCCTCCGAAGAGGAAACCAGCACGTCGCGCTTGAAGTCGCCCCGATGCTCCGCGGAGACGAGCCGCGGGAAGATCCGGACGCCGCCGGTCGAGATCGTCATGTCGTGGTAGCCGCCGCGGAAGCGTCGACCGCGGTATTTGATGACGCGCATCCTGCGACGATCGGCGCCGTAATCGGGCGCGAGTTCCTCCAGCCGGACGACCCCGTGCGCCACGCTGTGCACGGTTTTGTCGTGCGCGTCGGCGGTCAGATCGTCCAGTAGCAGCACGGTGGTTCGCAGGCGGGAGAAATAATGCTTCAGCGCAAGCACCTGCCGTCGATATCGGAGCGAGCTCTGCGCCAGAAGGCGTATTTCCGACAGGCTGTCGAGCACCACCCGGCTGGGGTTTACCCGTTCGACGGCATCGAAGATCCTCCGCGTCGTCTCGCCGAGTTCGAGGTCCGACGAATAGAGGAGGCTCTGCTGCTGCTCGTCGTCCAGCAGGGTCTCCGGCGGAACGAGCTCGTACACGTCCACCCCGTCGAGCGACCAGCCGTGCGACGCTGCACTGGCCCGCAATTCGTCATCCGTTTCGGACAGCGTGATGTACAAAACCCGCTCGCCCGCGTCGGCGCCGTTCATCAGGAACTGCATCGCGATCGTCGTCTTGCCGGTGCCGGGAGAGCCTTCCAACAGGAACACGCGGCCTCGTGCCAACCCGCCGGCGAGTACGTCATCAAGACCGACGATCCCGATCGGCGCCTGTTCGGGTTCCTGTATCATGCGTTACGTCTCTCCGCTCGCCCCATGGCGGGCGTCTGCGGCAGCGTAGACGCGTCACTCGTTTCGCTACAGCCTTTTTCTTCAACGTAAAACACGGCGGCATGTCGGGGTCATCGCCAGACGCGAACGCGGGCGACCTCATCCGCCGAAATCCGCGGAATGGCCACGCCACGCGTCGCGGGGGACGGGAGACGCGCGATGGTCGTCGGCGTGCGCCCGCCGGGTGGCGGGAAGGCTCCGACGAGATCGGCATCGATGTCGCCGCCCTGGACTGCGGCGGGGCGACGCAGCGGTTTGGCCGCAGCGGGATTCGGCGGGTGACAGCCTGGGTCGTTCGCCCTAAGCCTATCACCAACAATAAAATAATGGAGGATGTTATGGCGATGGTGGGCCGGGTCGTGGCGCTTGGGTTGACCGCCGCGACGATGCTCGGCGCGATCGCCGCGCCTGAACCCCGTCCGGCGATCAACGGCATCTCACACCTGGCGGTTTACGCCCGCGACCTTGCCAAAGCCGATCACTTCTACACGCATGTCCTCGGCGCAAAAAAGGGCATGGATCCGGAGCATCCGGGCGGCGTGCGCTATTATCTGAGCAGCCGTCAGTTCGTCGAGATCCTGCCCGCCGGAACCAGGAGGAACCCCAGCATGCTCGCGCATGTCGCCTATACGACAAGCGACGCGCCGGCATTGCGCGCCTGGTTGAAAAGGCGAGGTCAGGCGGAACTGGGGCCGATCCGTCGCGCGACCGCGGGTGACATCTGGTTCGCGACAGTCGACCCGGAGGGCAACGAGGTGCAGTTCGTCCAGCCGGCAAGTGACGTCGACACGCCGGTGCCCGGCTCGATCAGCGGCCGTATCATCCATGTCGGGCACGCCGTGCGCGACCGTGCCAAGCAAGATGGATTCTACCGTCAACTGCTTGGCTTCCGACCTTATTGGTTCGGCGCTTTCAAACCGGACAAGGTGGATTGGGTTTCGCAGCAAACCCCTGACAGCCGCGACTGGCTGGAATATATGATGATCGGCCCGGGTTCCGACGTGGCGGAGGACAAGGTCGATGCCCGACAATTGGGCGTTCTCAACCACCTCTCGCTTGGCGTGGCGAACATGCAGGCCGCGGTGACGACGCTCTACCGGGAAGATCGGCTCAGTCCGCGTCATGACGGACCGCAGATGGGGCTGGACGGCAAATGGCAAGCCAACCTGTACGACCCTGACGGTACCCGGGTGGAGCTGATGGAGTTCGAGCCGGTCACGAAGCCGTGCTGCTCGCCGTTTACGGCCGAAAGCCCGGATCGTTAATCAGAGGATACGCTTCGATGGAAGCGGGGCGGGGACACCGACAGGGCTCTGCCACGCTGCCGCTGACGCTCGCCGCTTTGAGCTTTACGCCGTCGGCCCGTGCCCAGACCGCTGCCGATGCGGCTCCGGTCAGCGGAGCGGCCACCGAACCGGGTGAAGAGAGCGCGGAAGACATCGTCGTTACCGGCGCCTATGCGCAAAACCTTGCCACCGCGACGCAGACCAAGCGTCAGTCCGGCTACGGCGTCGATGCGATCAACGCGACCGACATCGGCAAATTCCCGGCCCAGAACGTCGCCGAAGCGCTCCAGCTCGTACCCGGCGTCGCGATCACCCGTCCGCGTGGCGAGGGGCTGTACGTCAGCGTCCGCGGGCTGGGGCCGCAGTCCAGAGCACGGGCATCCATGCTTTCCGGTCGTCGCGGCCGGTCAGGCGGAAAGGAGGGCATCTTACCTGCGGCGGAGCGTGATCCGCGTAATCTCCGACGGTACGCCCAGCCTGAGCGCGAAGCCCGGCCACAGGCCGGTGCCGTTGCTGACGTAGAGCGTCATGTCGCCGAGCTCGTAATGACCCGACACGAACCCCGCGTTGGCGCGCGCGACGAAGCGATCGAGCCCGACCAGCATTCCTCCGTGCGTGTGCCCCGAAAGCTGGAGCGCGACCCCGCGCTGCGCGGCGGTGCGCGCCTGCCGGGGCTGATGGTCGAGAAGGACGACCGGGGCACCGGCCGGCGCGTCCTGGAGCGCGCGGACGAGGTCCGGGGCCGCCTCGCCGACGCTCGGGGCCGACAGGTCAGTGACACCGGCGATCACCAATCCGGCATCGTCGCGCCGGATCACCGTATGCGCGTTCGGCAACATCCGAAAACCCATCCCCGCCAGGTGCCGCATCCATGCGGGATAACTGAAGAAATACTCATGATTGCCCGGGATCGCATAAACGCCGTCCGGTGCTTGCAATTGCCCGAGCGGCGCGATGTCGGCGCGGCGCATCTCCACCGAGCCGTCGATGAAATCGCCGGTCACGACGATCAGGTCGGCGCCCGCTTGGTTGGAGCGATCGACCACGGCCCGCGCCCATCCGGCGGTGAACAGGCGGCTGATGTGGAGATCGGTGAGCTGGACGATACGATAGCCGTCGAAGGACGCCGGAAGGCCGCGAATCCTGACGGTCACGTCCTTGATCGGCGGCACGCGCAGCGCGTTGGCGACGGCGACGCTTCCCGCCACTGCCGCCAATGCCGCCGCGGCGTAGCGCAGCCAGTCGGGCGTGCGGACCACCTCTCGCCGGGCGATCATCGTCAGCACGGCGCCGACGTCGAGGATCAATTGCAGGACCGCGAGCAGAAGCAAAACGCCGAACGCCCAGTTGAACAGGATTACCAGCAGGCGCGGGAATTCGGGCGCGAACACCGAGCCGGAAGACAACCGGCTCCACAGATGAAATTGCGAGGCACCGATCATCAGAAGCGCCGCGGGTACCTTGGCCCAGAGCGGGATCGGCAACGGCCACAACCACCGGATTACGACGATCAGCGCCGGCACTGCGAAAACGAGGGTGAAGATGATCCGAACTCCAGGGGGCACGCGCCCATATCGCGTGTGAACGAGGCGTACACCGCGAATATCCGCCAGGCGAGACTGCGCGCCGGATTGGCCACGGCGCACGCTCCAGAAGGGGCGGCTCGAACTTGCAAATCCGTATCGCGGCGATCAGTGCGGGCGGCCGCTTGTGAATTTGGACTTCCTGTCGCTGCGGCTCGCCGTGCAGGCTGGTGCCGCTGTCCCGGGACATTTCTCGCGGGCGACGGCGCTCTTGCCGTACGAAGAGCCGATCTGTCGACACGCCAGCCGAAACGGGTTTCGTTCGCTTCGTCGAGGTGGCTGCCCCGGTGTTCGACGCACCTGCAGCGCTCCTGTCTCCAATCCACGAGCGGCAACAATGGTGCATAGCGGGCCGGTTCTTGGCTCGATCGATGGACCCGTTTTGCCCGGAGAAGTCGCAAATGCACAATCGTGCCCGGCTTCTTCAACAAACCCGGCGAGTAACGTCGTCCGTCGGGCCGCGGCGATAGCGATGTCGTATCGCAGCCGGTGCCCTTGGTGCGATATCGTTGTCGTTCCGCATGGCTTATGTCCGCCAGCCCAAGTTGCGTTTTGGCCGGCGACCATGTTGCGCCGGCATTTCCTCGAAATCGGCTGTTTGCTATGAACGCGCTATGTGTTATATACGAAGTGCTGACGTCGCATACGACGGATATCGGGCCGCTTTGGCTCCCCCCTTTGTCCCCATTAGTCGCTGAAGCTCACATGCGTCGTCGTTGGCGTATGTTCGATATTTTTTGGACAAGGATGTTCACATGATCACTGGAACCGTAAAGTTTTTCGACGCCGTCAAGGGTTTTGGCTTCATTGCACCCGAGAGCGGCGGCGGCGATGCGTTCGTTCACATCTCCGCGGTCGAGCGTGCAGGCATGCAGTCGCTCGAAAAGGATCAGCGCGTCTCCTACGAACTGGAGCAGGATAAGCGCGGCAAGATGTCTGCGGTGAATCTGCAAGCTGCTTGAGGCCGTTGCGACCAGGGAGCTCAAAGCTCCCTGGTCATCCATCACGACAGGCGGGCGTCGTCGCTCGCAGAGAGGAACGGCCTATGTCCAGAGCCCTGAACGTCAACGCTACCGAGAGCCACGTCATCGCTGCGTGTGCCAAGCGTAACATCCCGATCAGCGCGATCGAGGCGCTCCGGTCCGGCGGCACCCGTGTGGTCATGATCAATGCGCTGGATACCGCGACGATGCTAAAGGCATTCGGGTCTAAGGTCATTTCCGGTAACGTCGTCCGCCAGTCGCTGCGTCTCGGCAGGCCGTAAACGCAGTTCCCGCACGCTCCGGTTGCTATCCATTTCACCGGACGTGCCGTTACCCCGGTGCCGCCGCGGGCCGATAAGGGTTCGCGGGTGAGGCGCAACGATCAGATCGGGCATGCCTAAACGGCCTGCCGCAAGGCCCGGCGCCTGTATTCTCGCGTGCTCCTAGGCGCGAGCGCCCGATCGGTGTATTCGATCGGTCGGGATCTGAAGGCCTGGCGCTTCGCTTGAGCCCGATCGTCAACTACGGAGCGACCGACATTCCACGCAAACCGAACTACGACTTCGAACGGCGCGAGCGCGACAGGCAGAAGGCTGCGGAGTCGGCAAAGAAGGCGCAGGCCAAGCTGGACAAGCGCGCGGCGGGGCAGGGAACGGGTACGACAGCACCCGACGTATCGGAAGATACCTGACTTCCGGTCACGACCATGGCAGCATCCAACCCGATACTAGCGCAACTCGGCTGGAGACCGTTCTTCAGCGATCAGGTGAACGCCGAGCAGGATCACACGTGCCTGCCGGTCCGTGTTACGTCGGTTCATCGCGGAAGAGTGACCGTGCTGGGCGAGGAGGGCGAGGATTCGCTATCCTCCCGGATGCCGGTGCGCGGAGCGGCGGAGGATCGCCCGACCGTCGGCGACTGGCTGTTGGTCGACCCGGATACCCGAAGCATCGTCCGCATCCTGACCCGTACCAGCCTGTTCAAGAGACCGGCACCCGGTGATGATCGCCGGACGCAGCTGATCGCCGCGAACGTCGACACGCTCTTCATCGTCGCATCCTGTAATCAGGACTTCAACGTCGCCCGTCTCGAACGCTACCTCGTTCTCACGCGTGAGGTCGGTGTCCGGCCGGTCGTGATCCTTACGAAGGCGGACCTGTCCACCGCGCCGGAACGGCTTGCCGACGCCGCCCGCGCGCTTCAATCGGGTCTGCGGGTCGAGCTGATCGATGCGCGCGACCCGGAAAGCGCCGCGCGGCTGACGGAATTCTGCGGTCCGGGTGAGACCGTCGCGCTGGTCGGCTCGTCCGGTGTCGGCAAGTCCACGTTGGTCAATACGCTGAGAGGGTCGGACCGGATCGCGACGCAATCGGTGCGCGAGGACGACGGTAAGGGCCGGCACACCACGACCGTGCGCGAAATGCATCGTCTCACCGGTGATGCAGGCGAGGGCGGCTGGCTTGTCGACACGCCCGGGATGCGCGAACTCCAGATGTCCGAGGTGGCGACCGGCGTGGCCGAGGTGTTCGACGACGTTACGGACGTGGCGCTCGAATGCCGCTTCACGAACTGCACCCACGGCGACGAGCCGGGATGTGCCATTCGCACCGCCATCGCCACGGGCGATCTCGATCCGGCGCGGGTCGACCGTTGGCGCAAGCTTGCCATCGAAGATGTCGCCAACAGCGATGCCGTCGCGACCCGTCGCGCACGCTTCGACAAGGGCGCACGCAAGCGGTGACCGGGCCTTTTCCGCGCCACCGGGGCGCAGTCGTCGGCGACACGCGGTGCCGCCATGCGAGTGCAGGACGGCTCGCCGGTGTGAGGCGAAGGCGTCCGGCACCGCGGCGCAACACGGCCGGTGCATGTCGGCGGCGAGACCACATTGCGGCGACCACTCGTACATGGCACTATGAATACTGATAGACCGTACAAACCTTGATTGGTGCGGCTGACCGGGTTGGCGATGTTCATCGCTGCAACAGGCATTTTTCGACACACCGGACGAGGGGATGATCGTGAACCAGCGCAAGCGCCGTCAGGGGCGGAATCAGGCATGCTGAACCGGCGGGACCTTTGCACGACGCTGGCGACCGGACTCGCCGCCCCGTTCCTGATCGGCACCGCCGCTGCGGCGCCGCGAAGGGGCGGGTTCGTCTTCAGCTATTTCCACAATGCCGACGACGGTGGCGCCGGGATGCGGCTGGCGATCAGCGACGACGGCTGGCACTTTCGTGCGGTGCGGGGCGGAGCGCCGATGCTGGTCCCGCAGGTCGGCGAAAACAAGCTGATGCGCGATCCCTCGATCGCGCGTGATCCTGCGACCGGGCTCTATCACATGGTCTGGACGACCAGCTGGACCGGGGTGACGATCGGTCACGCTTCGTCCCGCGACCTGATCCATTGGTCCGCGCAGCAGGCAGTGCCGGTGATGGCGGCGTTTCCGGGCACCCGCAACAGCTGGGCACCCGAACTGACGTGGGACGATACGGCGCGCCGCTTCCTGATCGTGTGGGCGAGCACCGTCGGCCCGGCGGGACAGGAGGGCGATCATCGTCTGTATGCCACCACCACCCGCGACTTCCGCACCTTCGCGCCGACGACCAAATTCTACGATCCCGGCTTCAGCGTGATCGATGCCACTTTCCTGAAGCACGCCGGCCGCACGATCATGTTCGTCAAGGACGAGCGCAAGGAGCCGTTGGGCAAGGTGATCCAGTGGTGCGACGCCACGCTGTCGCCGACACCGCGCTTCGGGCCGCTTTCCGAACCCATCACCCCCGCGTGGAGCGAAGGGCCGACCGCGATCGCCGTCGATGGCGAGATGCGGGTTTTCTTCGACCGATACACGGACAAGCGCTGGGGAGCGGTCGCGTCGAACGATGGGAAGGTATGGCGCGACGTGTCGGATCGCATCACGATTCCCGCTGGCGCGAACCATGGCACGATGATCGCCGCCGAACGCTCCCTGCTGGACAAGCTGGCCGCCGAACCGGGATGATCCGCCACGCGGCCGACCGGCCTGCGTCGTCGATGGCGCGCCGGATCAAGCATCGGCCGCCGCCGCCGCGAAGCGCAGGCTGACCCGAAAGCCCGGCCGGGTGTTGGTGAACGTGATCGCCGCACCAAGGCGCTGCGCCGCTGATCGGACGATGGCCAGCCCCAGTCCGCTGCCCTCCTGGCCGGCGCTGCTCTGAAGGCGCACGAACCGCTCGCCCAGATGCGCCAGATCGGCGTCGGCCAGTCCGGGTCCGTCGTCCGCGACGCCGATCGTGACGCCATGCGCATCACGCTCTATGCTGACCGTCACCATCTGGCCGTCGCCGATATAGCGTATCGCATTGTCGAGCAGGTTCGACACGATCTCGAACAGCAGCGTCCGGTGCCCGGCAATGACGACGTGGTCCGCGGGCGCATCCAGCTGCACCTCGACCCCGGCATCAATCGCCTGGGCGATCCGGCGGCTGATAACCGCGATGAGCACTTCGCGCAGATCGACCTGCTCAAGAGGTGGCGACGCGCCCGCCTCCTCGGCGCGGGCCAATGCGAGCAACTGCGTCACCAATCGTTCCAGCCGGTCGGCGGCGTCGGCGATCTCACCCAGAGCGCGTGGCTCGCCGCGCCGCGCCAGCGCAACCTGCACCTTCAGCACGGCGAGCGGCGTCCGCATCTGGTGCGAGGCATCGGCGGTGAAGCGCCTGACCCCGGCCGTGGCGGCGTCCAGCCGCGCGAGCAGGTGATCGAACGCATCGGCCAGCGGCCGCAGTTCGGCCGGAAGGGGGCCGGTCTCCAGCGGGGAAAGGTCGGGCGTGGCGCGTGTGTCCCGCGACGTGACGGCACCGCGCAACCGGGCGAGCGGTCGCAGGCTCCACGCCAGCGCCGGGCGGATCATCAGGATCGCGACGCCGACCAGCACGATCTCCCCGATCAGCAGCGCGATCATCAGGCGACGTTGCAGCGCAGCGCGGCCATCCAGCGTCTCGGCGACCTGGACCACCACCGGCTCGGTGATCCGCGGCAGCGCGCGACGCACCTCGGCGATGCGGATGTTCTGGTCCCGGTAACGGGCGAAACGGAAGCGTGGCGTATCGATCGCCAGCGCTCCGCCGGCCGGTGCGGGCAGGTCGGCATAGCCTGTGAGCAATCGATCGCCGACCGCCACCCGGTAATAGACGTTGTCGCGCTCGCTGTTCTCCAGCATCCCGAATGCGGCGGCGGGGAGGTCCAGCGTCACTTCGCCGCGTTCCACCTGCACCGTCTCGGCGATCGCACCCAGCGCGCCGCCGAGCACGCGATCGTTGGTGCGGCGGACCACGTCGGCGATCAACGTCGCGCCCGCCAGCCCCAGCAGCACCGCGATCGCCAGCAGCGGCACCAGCATCGCAGTCAGCAGGCGGGTGCGCAGCGCCAGCGCACGGGCGCGCGGCTCAGGCGGCATCGAGCAGATAGCCGACGCCGCGCACGGTGCGGATCACCGGCCCGTCGGGGGCCAGCTTGCCGCGCAGCCGGGTGATGTTCACCTCGATCGCATTGGGGCCGACCGGTTCGTCGAAGCCGAACACCTCGGCCTGCAGCGTCTCGCGCGTGACGATCTGGCCGGCGCGGGTGGCCAGCGCGTCCAGCACGGTCCACTCGCGCCGGCGCAGGTCGAGCAGCCGGTCACCGACGCGCGCCTCGCCCGTGGAGCGGTTGAGCGCGAGCGATCCCACCATCAGTTCCGGCGTCGGATCGCCGCCGCGCCGCCGCCCGAGCGCCCGGATGCGGGCTTCCAGTTCCTCGGGCGCGAACGGCTTGCGGAGATAGTCGTCGGCACCAAGGTCGAGGCCGCGAACCCGGTCGTCCAGCGCATCGCGCGCGGTCAGCATCAGCACCGGCACCCGCTGCCCGCGCCGCCGCAGCGTCTGGAGCACGGCGAAACCGTCGATGTCGGGCAATCCGACGTCTAGGATCACCAGCGCGTACAGATCCTCGGCCGTTACCATCAACGCATCGGCACCGTTGGCGACATGATCGATCGCATGGCCGGCGGTGCGCAGCAGCGCGACGATCCCGCGGGCCAGCGCGGCGTCGTCCTCGACCAGCAGAATCCTCATCGCCGGGCGCGCCCGTGAAAGGTGGATGACAGCTTGTCCGTGTAGCCCATGCCTGACGACTTACCCGAACGCAGAGGCGGGAAGCGAGAGGAGCTTGAACGATGCGCCGCACATTGCCGTTATTGCTGATCGTCGCCGCCACGCCCGTCGCGGCGCAGCGCCCCGCCGGCTATCCACGTTCCTACGATGCACTGGTGGCCGAGGCGAAGGTCGAGCGTGGCGTGCGCGTCTATGGCAATGCCGATGCCGCGGCGTTGACGGGGGTCATCGCGGCATTCCGACGCATCTATCCCGGCATCACGGTCCAGTACCGCGAACTCGAATCGAGCGAGATCTATCGCCGCGTGGTGGCGGAAGCGCGTACGCATGGCCCGGCCGCCGACCTCGTGTGGTCGTCGGCGATGGACCTGCAGGCCAAGCTGATCAACGACGGCCATGCGCAGGGCTATCAAAGCCCGGAGAAGCCGGCGCTGCCGCCGACCGCGGTGTGGAAGAACATGGGTTACGGCGTCACCGCCGAACCGGTCGCGTTCGTCTATAACAAGCGGCTGGTGTCCGGCGCGCGCGTGCCGCGCACGCACGAGGCGTTCGAACGGCTGCTGGGCGAGCGGCGCGGTGCCTTGACCGGGCGCGTGACCACCTACGATCCGGCGCGTTCCAATGTCGGCTACCTCTATCTGACCGGCGATCACGCGATTACCCGCGACACGACGTCGCTGGTGCAGGCGATCGCCGCGACGCGCCCGCTGCTGTCACGCACCACCGGGCCGATGCTCGATGCGGTGGCGAGCGGCCGGGCGGCGATCGCGTACAATGTCGTCGGCCCCTATGCCCTGACCCGCGCGCGGCGCGATCCACGGATCGGCGTGGTGTTCCCGCGCGATTACGTGCTGGTCGCGTCCCGGGTCGCCTTCATCAACCGCGACGCCCGGCGGCCCGCGTCGGCCAGGCTGTTCCTCGATTTCCTGCTTTCGCGCTCCGGTCAGGCCTTGCTTGCACGGCAATGGCTGCTGCCGGTTCGCAGCGACGTTCCGGCGCCGCGACTGGGGCCCGATCGCGCGCGGCCGATCCGCGTCGGCCCGGAACTGCTCGTCAATCTCGATACGATCAAACGCCGCCGTTTCCTGGCCGAATGGAACGCGGTGCTCGCTCAAGGAGCCTCCGTGAAATGATCCTGCTGCGTACCGGTTGCGCTATCGTCGCGCTCGCCTTCGCCTCCCCCGCGCTTGCCCAGGCACCCAGTCAGGAGGATCTCGCCGTGCTCGTCCGCGCACAGGCGGACGAGATCGCCACGTTGAAGGCGCGGCTCGACCGGCTGGAGGGCGCACAGGTCGCGGTCGCGGCGGTCGAGGCCCCCCCGATCGTCCCGCCCGTGGCGGTGCAGGTCGCGCAACAGGTGCGAAGGCCACAGGTCACCGCTCCGTTCGCGCCCCAACTCGTCCCACCCGGCCCGGCGGAGCGCGACGTCGCCCGCGCGCGTGAGGCGAACGACGCCGGTGTGACGACCGAATGGGGGGCGGGGTTGCCGGTGTTCCACTCGGCGGACGGCGTCTACACGTTCAAGCCGCGTGGCCGGATCCTGACCGATGTCAGTTCCAGCTTCGGGTCGAAGAACGATGGTCGCAACATCACCACCACCGGCATGCGTGCCTTGCGGCTGGGGCTGGAAGGCGGGGTAGGCACGCACTTCTTCTACCAGTTCGAAAGCGACTTTTCCGAAAACGAGGTCGACGTCGTCACCGCCTTCATCGGCTGGCGGAACCGGATCGGTCAGGGCCTGGACTATGACGTGCGCGCCGGACATCTGTTCAACGATCGTGCGTTCGAAGGATCGACCGGGTCGGATTCGACGCCGTTCATGGAACGCAGCACCGTCTCGACCGCGATCATCCCGCAGCGTGGCTTCTATGGCATCGGCATCATGCCGCGTCTGTTCTGGAAGACCGGCCATGCCTCGCTGACCGTCACCGGCGACCGCGTCGACGGCAATCAGGCGGTAAGCGACAGCCGCACGTTGCTGGGCCGCGTGCACTGGAACCCGATTAAGACGGAGCGGGGCGTCCTTCACCTCGGCCTGTGGGGTTTCGACGAAGCGCTTTCGTCGGCCGCGACCACGCTGACCCGCAACACGGTGATCGGCGGCCGCTTCAACGGCGCGCTGCGCGTGTCGAGCGGCCCATTGACGGGCGGCACCGGCACCACCGGCTATGGCGCGGAGCTCGGCGGGTACGTCGGTCCGGTCTGGATGATGGCCGAGGCCGGACGCCGCAACGCCCGCCTCGACGCCGGGCGGCCCGATTTCGTCAGCAAGGCGTGGAGCCTGTCGGGCGGCTGGTTCGTGACCGGCGACCTGCCGCCGTACAATCCGCGACTGGGCAGCTTCGGACAGCCGCGGGTGCTGAACCAGTTGTTCGAGGGCGGCGCGGGCGCGATCGAACTGACATCCCGGTACGAGCGGCTCGATTACACCGACCTGCTGACCGGCGGCAAAGGGTGGGCGGCGACGATCGGCGCCAATTGGTATCTGAACAGCTTCACCCGCATCCAGGTGAATGCGATTCACTGGAACACCGACAATCGCACCGGCACCTATATCGGCCCGGACGACGGCGAGACCGTCAGCGCGCGTGTCGCGGTAACCTTCTGATGATCGGCCACGCGACCGCCACCGCATCGAACTTCGCCTTCAACCAAGGACGACCCGCATGAGTCTCGCTTTGTACGGCTTCCTGATGGTCGCCACCTTCATGACGTTGATCATGACCAAGCGGATGACGCCGCTGGTCGCGCTGATCGTCGTGCCGACGATCTTCGCGTTGATCGCCGGCTTTGCCGCCGGGGTCGGCGACATGATGATCGACGGCATCAAGAACCTCGCGCCGACCGGGGTCATGCTGCTGTTCGCGATCCTGTTCTTCTCGATCATGACCGATACCGGCCTGTTCGACCCGCTGGTCAACCGGCTGCTGCGGCTCGTCCACGGCGATCCGCTGAAAATCCTGATCGGCACGGTCGCCCTGTGCGCGATGGTCAGCCTGGATGGGGACGGATCGACGACCTACATCATCACGATCGCCGCGCTGCTGCCGCTGTACAAGCGGTACGACATGAACCGGCTGTACCTGTGCTGCCTATTGATGACGACCAGCGGCATCATGAACCTGACGCCGTGGGGCGGGCCGACCGCCCGCGCGGCAAGCGCGCTGAAGCTCGATCCGGCCACGCTGTTCCTGCCGCTGATCCCCGGCATGATCGCCGGGCTGGCCTTTCTGGTCGGGCTGGCGATCTTCTTCGGCCGCAAGGAGCGTCAGCGGATCGGGCATGTGAAGGCCAACGAGCCAACCGCGTTCAGCGGCATGGCGGTGTCGCAATTCCCGGAAGCGCGCCGTCCGCACCTGCGCTGGTTCAACGGCGCGTTGACGGTCGTGCTGCTCGCCGGGCTGGTATCGGGCATCCTGCCGCTGTCGGTGCTGATGATGCTGGCGTTCGCGGTGGCGATGATCGTCAACTATCCGCAGGTCGCCGAGCAGAAGGAGCGGATCGCGGCGCATGCCGGCAACGTCCTGTCGGTCGTGTCGCTGATCTTCGCGGCGGGCATCTTCACCGGCATCCTGTCCGGCACCGGCATGGTGGAGGCGATGAGCAAGGAGGTCGTCGGCTTCATCCCGCCGGCACTGGGCCCCTATATGGCGCCGATCACCGCGCTGCTCAGCCTGCCGTTCACCTTCTTCATCTCCAACGACGCTTTCTACTTCGGAATGCTGCCGATCCTGGCGGAGGCGGGCACGCATTACGGGGTGGAGCCGATGGCGATCGCGCGCGCATCGCTGATGGGACAACCGGTCCACCTGCTCAGCCCGCTGGTGCCGTCGACCTATCTGCTGGTCAGTCTGGCCGGGGTCGATCTGGCCGATCACCAGCGCTTCACGCTGATCCCGGCCACGCTGGTGTGCGTCGTGATGACGCTCGTCGGCATGCTGGTCCTCGCCTTCCCGTTCGTCGGCTGACCGGATGGGGGCGAACGATCGGGGCAGGGTGGGCGACGCCGACCCGCCGCACGCGGGGCTGAGCCGGGGCGGCGATACAACGCGGATCGTCGCACGGTTCGTCGCCGCGATCGTGGTGGGCGCGGCGGGCGGCGCGTTGTTCGCGGCGATGGCCGCGCCGCTGCCCTGGGTGCTGGGATCGATGGCCGCCTGCGCGCTCGCCAGCATCGCACGATTGCCGGTGGCCGCGGGTGCGGCGACCCGGCGACCCATGGCGGCGGTGATCGGCGTGGTGCTCGGCTGTTCCTTCCACCCCGGCTTGCTCGGGCTGGCGCGCGAATGGTGGCTGCCGCTCATGCTGTTGCCCGTGTTCCTCGCCATCTCGGCGCTGCTCTGCGTGGCGTGGTTCCGACGCGTGGCCGGCTTCGATCCGGCGACCGCGTACTTCGCCGGCATGCCGGGCGGCATCGCGGAAATGGTGCTGATCGGTGGCGAGCGCGGTGCCGACGAACGCACCGTCGGCCTGATCCACGCCGCGCGTATCTTCCTCGTCGTCTTCGTACTGCCGTTCGTGATCCGTCACGTCCACGCACCCGCCGCGATCCCCGCGTCGCCGGTGACGGTCGCGTCGAGCTGGCCGGACCCTGCTTTGCTGCTATGGGGCGGCGGCAGCATGACGGCGGGTCTGCTGATCGGTCGCGCACTGCGGCTGCCAGCATGGCATCTGATGGGTCCATTGGCCGTCAGTGCGGCGCTGCATGCGACCGGGATCACCGACTTTCGCGTCCCCGCGTGGCTGCTCGCGGCCGCGCAGGTCGGGCTGGGCGCGACGATCGGGTGCAGGTTCGGCGGGCTGTCCTTGCGCGCGTTCGCCCGCATCCTCGCGCTGGCGGCGGGATCGACGCTGATCCTGCTCACGCTGACCTTCGCGTTCGCCATCGTCCTCGGGACAGCGACCGGCCTCGACCCGGCGCTGCTGGCGCTGGCCTATTCGCCGGGCGGCCTTGCGGAAATGAGCATGGTGGCGATCAGCCTCGCGCTCGAACCCGGCGTCGTCATCATCCACCATCTCGCCCGCGTCGTCATGGTCCTGATCGTCGCGCCACTCGCCTTTCGTCCGTCCATTCAGGAGATACCGTCATGATCCGCAAGCCGATGCCGCTGGTCCTGTTGCCCGCCATGGGATGCGACGGACAATTGTGGGCGCGACAGGTGGTCGATCTGGGCGACGTGGCGCATCCTGAACTGGGTGACCTGACCGTCGACGACACGCTGGCCGCTATGGCGGCGCGCGTGCTGGCCCATGCGCCGCCGCGCTTTGCGGTCGCTGGCGTCAGCCTCGGCGGCTATGTCGCGCTGGAGATGATCCGGCAGGCCCCGGAACGGGTCGACCGCATCGCGCTGTTCGGCACCCGCGCGACGATGCGGATGCGCGCGCGCACGGTGGTGGAACAGGGCCTGCTCGCCACCGCGCCGCATGCCGATCCGATGTTGACCTCGATCATCAGCGGCCCGGTGCAGGCCATGGCCGAACGCGTCGGCGCCGACGTGTTCGAACGCCAGCAGCGTGCGTTGCTGGCCCGCCCCGACATCGATCCGGCGATCGCGGCGGTGCGCGTGCCGACGCTCGTGGCGGTGGGCGACCGCGATCGCATCTGCCTGCCGGAGGACGCACGCGAACTGGCGGGCCGCATCGCGGGCGCGCGCTTCCACGAGCTGCGCCATTGCGGACACCTCGCGCCGATGGAGCGACCGGGGGAAGTGACGATGCTGCTGCGCGACTGGTTGCGCGAAGCGTCGCCATCGGCGAACGCGCTTTCCTGACCACCCTCGGCGGAGACGAGCCGCGTCACCCCGCCAACCGTTCGCGGAATGCGACAAGCAATAGCGGGTCGGGCGGCATATGGCTGGCGAACACCAGCCCGATGTCCCGCGTCGCGTCGAAATCCTCCAGCGGCACGCGCATCACGCCCGCCGCGTGAAACCCGTCGGGCATCACCGTGATGCCCAGCCGCGCGCGCACATGCGACAGCGCACTGTCGTCGCTGGTCGTCCGCGCGGTGAAGAACGGTCGCACCCCGCGCGCGGTGAAGAAGCGGCTGGTCTCCGACAGCATCTCGCAATGCCGGCGGACGATCATCGCCTCGTGCGCCACCTCTTCGGCGCGCAGCACCGCGCGGTCCGCAAGCGGGTGCGACGCTCCGATCGCCAGTGAATACCCCTCGGTCAGCAAATGCTGCCCCGCGCCACGATCGTCGCCCTCACGCAGGATCGTCAACGCCACGTCGATCCGGCCGCGTGCCAGCCGGGCGCGCAGATCGCGCTCGTTCCCCTCGACGATCTCGACCCGGTCACCCGTCCGCGCCGCCAGCCAGCGTTCGATCCACGCATGCGGTATGGTCGTCAACACGCCCAGCCGCAGCAGCGGTGCCGCGCCCGCCCCCGCCACGTCGCGTTCGGCCGCGGCGAACCCCGCCTCGATCGCGCGCGCGTGTGCCAGCAACCCGGCCCCGGCATCGGTCAGCGCCACCCGGCGATTGGTGCGGTTGAACAAGGTTCGGCCCAGCGATGCCTCAAGCCGCGCGATCCCGACCGACAGCGTCGGCTGCGACACGTTGCACGCGGCCGCCGCGCGGGAGAAATTCCCGGCGTCGATCACCGCCAGGAAATAGCGCAGGTGATAGCGGTCGATCATAGACCGCATCTATGCCGAACATGCGTCGGTTTCAATTTTGCCCGGCCGTTCGCGCGGTCTAGGATGTCGTCAACGATAAGTCAGGAGAGAGCGATGGACCTCGATTTCGGTCTGGGCGAAATGGCGGACACGATCCGCGACACGGTGCGGCGCTTCGCGAGCGAGCGGATCGCGCCGATCGCGGCGGCAGTGGATGCCGAGGATCGCTTCGCGCGCGAGTTGTGGCCGGAAATGGGCGCGCTCGGCCTCCACGGCATCACCGTCGACGAAGCGGACGGCGGGCTTGGCCTAGGCTATCTCGAACATGTCGTCGCGTGCGAGGAGGTGAGCCGCGCTTCCGCCGCGATCGGGCTCAGCTACGGCGCGCACTCCAACCTGTGCGTGAACCAGATCCGCCGCTGGGGCGATGCGGCGCAGAAGGCGAAGTACCTGCCCGCGTTGATCTCCGGCGAACATGTCGGCAGCCTTGCGATGTCGGAGGCGGGGGCGGGCTCCGATGTCGTCTCGATGAAGCTGCGCGCGACGAAGGTCGATGGTGGATGGCAACTGAACGGCACCAAGTTCTGGATCACCAATGCGGCCTATGCCGATACGTTGGTCGTCTATGCCAAGACCGACATGGACGCCGGTTCGCGCGGGATCACCGCCTTCCTGATCGAAAAGGATTTCGCGGGCTTCTCGATCGGGCAGAAGATCGACAAGCTCGGCATGCGCGGCTCTCCCACCGCAGAGTTGGTGTTCGACGATTGCTTCGTCGCCGACGCGCAGGTCATGGGCCCGCTGAACGGCGGAGTGAAGGTGTTGATGTCCGGGCTGGATTACGAGCGGGTGGTGCTGTCCGGCATCCAGCTCGGCATCATGCAGGCGTGCCTCGACACCGTGCTGCCTTATGTGCGGGAACGCCGGCAGTTCGGCCGCCCGATCGGCGAATTCCAGCTGATGCAGGCGAAGGTGGCCGACATGCACGTCGCGCTCAACGCCGCGCGCGCGTATGTCTATGCCGTCGCCAGGGCGTGCGATGCCGGGCGCACGACGCGCTTCGACGCGGCGGGCTGCATCCTGCTCGCCTCCGAAAGCGCGGTGAAGGTGGCGGGCGAGGCGATCCAGGCGCTGGGCGGCGCCGGCTATACGAAGGACTGGCCGGTCGAGCGTTACTGGCGCGATGCCAAGTTGCTGGACATCGGGGCGGGCACCAACGAGGTGCGGCGCATGCTGATCGGGCGCGAGCTGATCGGCCATGATGCGCCGCGCGCGCAATGACGGTGTTGCGCTCGCTGGTCGATACCGGCGCCGCCTCCTTCGCCGCCAACGCCGCGCACAACCGCGCGCTTGCGGATGCGTTGCGCGACCGTAGCGCGCACACCGCGCTCGGCGGGTCGGAACAGCACCGCGCCCGTCATGTCGCGCGGGGCAAGTTGTTGCCGCGCGACCGGGTCGACCGCCTGCTCGACCCCGCCGCGCCTTTCCTGGAGATCGGTGCACTGGCGGCGAACGGCATGTACGACGACGGCGCGCCGGGCGCGGGGATGATCGCGGGCGTCGGCCGGGTGTCCGGGCGCGAGTGCATGATCGTTGCCAACGATCCGACAGTGAAGGGCGGCGCATACTTCCCGATGACGGTGAAGAAGCATCTGCGCGCACAGGAGATCGCGCGCGAGAACCGCCTGCCGTGCCTGTATCTGGTCGATAGCGGCGGCGCGAACCTGCCGCATCAGGCGGAGGTGTTTCCCGACCGCGAGCATTTCGGCCGGATCTTCTACAATCAGGCGCAGATGTCGGCGGAGGGGATCGCCCAGATCGCCTGCGTCATGGGCAGCTGCACCGCGGGCGGCGCCTATGTGCCCGCCATGTCCGATGAAAGTGTGATCGTCCGCAATCAGGGCACGATCTTTCTCGCCGGTCCGCCGCTGGTGAAGGCGGCCACCGGTGAAGTCATCTCCGCCGAGGAACTGGGCGGCGCGGACACCCACGCGCGACGCTCCGGCGTGGTCGATCATGTCGCGGAGAACGATGAGCATGCGTTGCTGATCGTCCGCGATATCGTCGCCACGTTCGGCCGGCCGAAGGCTCCCGACGTTGCGCTCGCCGCCCCGCGCCCGCCGCTGCTCGATCCGCGGGATCTGTACGGGGCCGTGCCGCAGGACGTGCGCGCGCCCTATGACGTGCGCGAGGTGATCGGCCGGATCGTCGACGGCTCCGACTTCCACGAGTTCAAGGCGCTGTACGGCACCACGCTGGTCTGCGGCTTCGCGCATATCTGGGGTATGCCGGTCGCGATCCTGGCCAACAACGGCGTGCTGTTCAGCGAGTCCGCCCTGAAGGGCGCGCACTTCATCGAATTGGCGTGTCAGCGGCGCATTCCCTTGCTGTTCCTCCAGAACATCTCCGGCTTCATGGTCGGCGGTAAATATGAGGCGGAGGGGATCGCCAAGAACGGCGCGAAGCTGGTCACCGCCGTCGCCACCGCATCGGTGCCGAAGATCACCGTCCTGATCGGCGGCAGCTTCGGGGCGGGCAATTACGGGATGTGCGGCCGCGCCTATAGTCCCCGCTTTCTGTTCAGCTGGCCGAACGCGCGCATATCGGTGATGGGCGGGGAACAGGCGGCGAGCGTGCTGGCGACGGTTCATCGCGATGCCGAGACCTGGACGCCGAAGGATGCCGAACGCTTCAAGGCGCCGATCCGCCAGAAATACGAGGACGAGGGCAATCCTTACTACGCGACCGCGCGATTGTGGGACGACGGGATCATCGATCCGGCGCAGACCCGCGATGTCCTCGGCCTCGCCTTTGCCGCCACGCTGAACGCGCCCGTGCCGGAGCGTGCGCAGTTCGGCCTGTTCCGGATGTGACCGTGATGATCGACAGCCTATTGATCGCCAACCGCGGTGAAATCGCACGCCGCATCATCCGCACCGCACGGTCGCTCGGTATTCGCACGATCGCGGTCCATTCCGACGTCGATGCGACGATGCCGTTCGTGCGCGATGCGGACGAGGCGGTGTGCATCGGCACCGCCGCCGCCGCCGACAGTTATCTGCGGCAGGATCGCCTGCTCGATGCCGCGCGGGCGACGGGGGCACAGGCAATCCATCCGGGCTACGGCTTCCTGTCCGAAAACGCGGCCTTTGCGGAGGCGGTCGTCGCCGCCGGGCTGATCTGGGTCGGCGCACCGCCCGCCAGTATTCGCGCGATGGGCCTGAAGGACGCCGCCAAGGCGCGGATGATCGCCGCCGGCGTTCCCGTCACCCCCGGTTATCTCGGCGGGGATCAGTCGCCCGATCGCCTGCGCGCCGAGGCGGATGCGATCGGCTATCCGGTGCTGATCAAGGCGGTCGCCGGTGGCGGCGGCAAGGGAATGCGGCAGGTCGACGCCGCCGCCGACTTCGCCGAGGCGCTGGCAAGCTGCCAGCGCGAGGCGGCGGCCTCCTTCGGCGACGACCGGGTTCTCATCGAAAAGTACATCCTCTCGCCGCGGCACATCGAAGTGCAGGTGTTCGGCGATGCGCATGGGCAGGTGGTCCACTTGTTCGAGCGTGATTGTTCGCTCCAGCGCCGCCACCAGAAAGTGATCGAGGAAGCGCCGGCGCCCGGCATGGACGACGCCACGCGTGCTGCGGTGTGCGAGGCCGCGGTGCGCGCCGCGCAGGCGGTCGATTACGTCGGGGCGGGCACGATCGAGTTCATCGCCGATGCATCCGCGGGGCTGCGCGCCGATCGCATCTGGTTCATGGAGATGAACACCCGGCTGCAGGTCGAACATCCTGTGACCGAGGCGATCACCGGCATCGACCTCGTCGAATGGCAATTGCGCGTCGCCTCCGGCGAACCGCTGCCCCGGCGACAGGAAGAACTGTCGATCACCGGCTGGGCCATGGAAGCGCGGCTTTATGCGGAAAACCCGTCGACCGGTTTCCTTCCGTCGACCGGGCCGCTCGACCGGCTGCATTTCCCGGCCGGCGTCCGCGTCGATAGCGGTGTCGAGGAGGGCGGGGCGGTCACGCCTTATTACGACCCGATGATCGCCAAGTTGATCGTCCATGCCGCTACGCGGGCTCAGGCCGCGCAGCGGCTGGCGGCGGCGGCGGCGGGAACGCAGGTGTGGCCGGTGCGCACCAACGCCGCATTCCTGGCCCGCGCCGCCGCGCATCCCGACTTCGTCGCCGGGCGCGTCGATACCGGCTTCATCGCGCGCCACCTCGACACGCTCGTCCCGCCAGGGGAGCCATCGGCGGCGATCGTCGCCGCGGCGGCAGCGGCGATCGTGCCGGCGGTCACCGACGATCCATGGCGCGCGCTGCGCGGCTTCCGCATCAATGCCCCGTCCGCGCCGCAGATCGCGGTGGAGGTCGCCGGCAACCCCTATGTCGCTGCCCCGGCGACGCTCGACGATGCCGAGATCGTGGACGGCATCCTCTACACCGCTGGTGAGGCATGGCCGTTCGGCCCGCGCCGCGCCGACCATATCGGCGGTGCCAGCGAAGCCGATGGCGCGTTGCTCGCCCCGATGCCCGGCCGCGTCATCGCTGTGGCGGTCGTCGCCGGTCAGAAGGTCGCGCGCGGCGAACGGTTGCTGGTTCTGGAAGCGATGAAGATGGAACAGGCGCTCGTCGCACCCTTCGACGGCATCGTCGCCGAACTGAAGGCCGTCGAGGGCGCGCAGGTGACCGAGGGCATGGTGCTCGCGCGGATCGTTGCTGGAGAAGAATGATGGCCGGACGCCACTATGAAGAATGGCAGGTCGGCGATCGTATCGTCCACGACATTCGCCGCACCGTGACCGAAACCGATAACCTGCTGTTCTCGACGATGACCCACAACCCGCAGCCGCTGCACCTCGATGCGGAGGCGGCGCGCGCCAGCGAGTTCGGGCAGATCATCGTCAACGGCACTTTCACCTTCGCGCTGATGATCGGGCTGTCGGTCGGCGACACCACGCTCGGCACGCTGGTCGCCAACCTCGGTTACGACAAGCTCGTCATGCCCAGGCCGGTGTTCATCGGCGATACGCTGCGCGCCGAAACCGAGGTGCACGAACTGAAGGACAGCCGTTCGCGCCCGGAGGCCGGAATCGTCACCTTCGCGCACCGGCTGGTCAATCAGCGCGACGAGATCGTCTGCCAATGCCTGCGCACCGCGTTGCTGCGGCGCAAGACGGCATGACGTGGCGCTCGCTGCTGTTCGTTCCCGGCGACCGGCCGGACCGCTTCGCAAAGGCCGCGGAAAGCGGGGCCGATGCGCTGATCCTCGATCTGGAGGATGCCGTCGCTCCGTCCGGCAAGCCTGCCGCGCGTGCGGCGATCGCGGACCTGCTGGCGGCACCGCGTGGCGAAGTGTCGCTGCTGGTACGCATCAACCCGCTCGGCTCCGTCCTCTGCGATCAGGATCTTGCCGCCTTGCACGGCCTGTCGCCCGACGCGATCGTGCTGCCCAAGGCGGAGGGCGGGGCGAGCGTCCGCGATCTGGCGGCGCGCCTCACCGCCGCGCGGATCGATGCGCCGATCCTGCCGATCGCGACCGAAACCCCGGCCGCGATTTTCCAGCTTGGCAGCTACGCCGGCTGCGGCGTCGCGCTCGCCGGCCTCACCTGGGGGGCGGAGGATCTGCCAGCCGCGATCGGAGCCGCCGCCGCCCGGGAAGACGATGGCCGCTTCACGGCACCGTATGAGATGGCGCGGGCACTGACGCTGTTCGGCGCGCATGCCGCCGACATGGCGGCGATCGAGACCGTCTATCCCGCCTTCCGCGACCTCGACGGGCTGGACGCGTTCGCTCGTCGTGCCGCGCGCGACGGTTTCACCGGCATGATGGCGATCCATCCGGGGCAGGTCGCGACGATCAACGCGGCCTTCACCCCCACCGCCGAACAGGTCGAACATGCCCGCCGCATCGTCGCCGCCTTCGCAGCGGCACCGGGGGCGGGTGCGCTGCAACTGGATGGCCGGATGATCGATGCGCCGCACCTGACGCAGGCACGCCGGCTGCTCGCACGGGGCTGACCGCGTCGCCGGAACTCCGCACGCGTTTCCCGCGCTGTATCGGCATGCAGCATGACGATGACAATCCGCGCGCCCGCCACCGGGCGGTGCCCAGCGGTCGCCTTGCCCGGCTCGGCGGTTTCGGGCGGCTGGCGGGTGGCGTGGCCGGCGGCATGATCGCGGAGGGCGCGCGGCGGCTGGCTGCGGGCGAGCGGCCGAAGGTCGGCGATCTGATCCTGACGCCCGGCAATGCGGCGCGCGTGGCGGACCGCTTGTCGCACCTGCGCGGCGCGGCGATGAAGCTCGGGCAGATGATTTCGATGGACGCGGGCGATGTGCTGCCGCCCGAGTTGCAGACCATCCTCGCGCAGCTGCGTAACCAGGCGTACCGGATGCCGCCGCAACAGCTTGACGGCGTTCTGCGTCAGGAATGGGGCACGGACTGGCGTCGCCGCTTCCGCCACTTCGAGGCTTCGCCGATCGCCGCAGCCTCGATCGGGCAGGTCCACCGCGCGACCCTGCCCGATGGACGCGTGCTGGCGATCAAGGTGCAATATCCCGGTGTCGCCGAAAGCATCGGTGCCGACGTGGACAACGTCGCGACGCTGCTGCGTGTGTCGGGCCTGCTGCCCGCGACCCTCGATCTGCGCCCGTTGCTGGAGGAGGCGAAGCGCCAGCTTGCCGAAGAGGCCGATTACGTCCGCGAGGGCGCGCAGCTGCGTGCCTTTCGAGAGCGGCTGGACGGTGACCCGCGCTACGTCGTCCCTGCGCTGCACGAGGTGCTGACCACGCGTCGCGTGCTGGCGATGGACTTCGTGGAGGGGCGCGCGATCGAAGCGCTGGTCGACGCGCCGCAGGACGAACGCGACACCGCGATGACATCGCTGGTCACGCTGGTACTGCGCGAATTGTTCGAGTTCGGGGTGATGCAGACCGATCCGAACTTCGCCAATTACCGCTGGCAGGCGGAAACAGGTGCGCTGGTATTGCTCGATTTCGGCGCGGCGCGCGCCATCCCCGCCGATACGATCGACAGCTATCGCCGGCTGATCCAGGCCGGTCTCGCGCGCGACCGTGATCGCATTCGCGACATCGCGGTCGAAACCGGCTTCATCGGGCCGGCGGCGGAGGCGGCGCACCGCCCGGCGATCGACCGGATCATCCTAGCGATCGACGAAGCGCTCAACCGCCCGGGTCGCTTCGACTTCGGCGATCGCGCGTTCGTGCCGGTGGTGCGCGAAGAGGCGAAGGCGCTGGTCGCGGATCGCGCGACCTGGCACGTTCCGCACGTCGAGACATTGTTCGTCCAGCGCAAGGTCAGCGGCACCGCGTTGCTCGCCGCGCGGTTGAAGGCGCGGGTCGATGTGCGCGGTCTGGCCGCGGCGGCGATCGCCTGACCGCGGACCGGCCGGCTAGACCGGGGCTTTCGTCCGTCCGGCCTCCACCGCCGCGTCGCTGGCGAGCCGGTCGGCGCGTTCATTCTCCGGATGGCCGGCGTGCCCCTTCACCCATTGCCACTCGACCCGGTGCGGCTTCGCCGCCTCCAGCAGCGCCTGCCATAATTCGGCGTTCTTCACCGGCTTCTTGTCGGCGGTCTTCCAGCCATTCTTCTGCCAGCCGTGGATCCATTTGGTCAGTCCATCCATGACGTAACGGCTGTCGGTCGACAGCGTCACCCGACATGGCCGCGTCAGTGCGTTCAACCCCCGGATCGCAGCGGTCAGTTCCATGCGATTGTTGGTGGTCAGCGGCTCGCCCCCCGCCAGCTCCTTCTCGTGCTTGCCCGATCGGATCACCGCGCCCCAGCCGCCGGGGCCGGGATTGCCCTTGCACGCGCCGTCGGTAAACAATTCGACCTGCGTCATTTCGGTCATGCGAATGCCCGTGGGTTGGCGAGATACCAGTCGAGCCGACGCAGATACGCCAGCGGATCCTTGCGCATGACCAGCGCGTCGGCGGGCGTGTGCAGCCAGTCCCACGCCCGGCTCAGCAGGAAGCGGATGCACGCAGCCTCCGCCAGCACCGGCAGCGCGGCCCGCTCGGCCGGTGTCAGCGTGAAGGTGGCGGCGTAGCCGTCAAGCAACGCCGCGCCGACGGCGGCATTCACGTTCTCGCCATGCGCGTCGAACGTCCACGCGGAGTGCATCACCGCCAGATCGTAGGCGCGCACGTCGGTGCATGCGAAATAGAAATCGATCAGCCCCGTCACCGCATCGCCGCGCATCAGCACATTGTCGGGAAACAGGTCGGCATGGATCGCGCTGACCGGCAGGTCGGCGGGCCATGCGGTTTCGACCCGCGTCAGCGCCGCGTCGATCCGGTCGAACAGCCCCGCCTGGATAGCGTCGAGGTCATGCCCGCACCTTTCCAGCAGCGGCCGCCACGTCGCGATGCCCATCGAATTCTCGCGCGTCGGTGCGAAGTCGGTGAGGGCGGCGTGCATCTCGCCCATCGCACGCGCTGCGGCCTGCGCCTGCGCAGGGGTGGGGTGCGACACGGACACGCCGGACAGGAAGCGGATCAGGCAGGCCGGGCGATCCTCCAGGGTCTGGATCACCCCGCCATCGCGGTCGGCGATGGCGGGCGGCACGGCCAGCCCGCGTGCGGCGAGATGATCGAGCAGCGCCATGAAGAACGGCAGGTCGCCGGCCGCCACGCGCTTTTCATAAAGGGTCAGGATGAACCGCGCGGTCGTGGTATCGACGAGGTAGTTGGAATTCTCCACACCCTCGGCGATTCCCTTGACGGAAACCAGTTCACCGACGTCGTAGCGGCGCAGGAAGGCGCCCAGCGCCTCCGCGGAAACGTGCGTGTAGACGGCCATGACGATCTACGCGGCGGCTTCCAGCCCGCGGGGCAGCTTGAACGCGACCGTCTCACGCGTGGTTTCTTCCTCGCGCTCGGTCACGTCGAAGCGCGTCGCCAGCCGATCGACCAGTTCGCGCACCAGCAATTCCGGCGCGGATGCACCCGCGGTGATCCCCAGCGTTCCCACACCTTCCAGGAACGACCAATCGAGATCGGCGGCACGCTGGATCAGCGCCGCCCGGATGCCCTGTCGTTCGGCGACTTCCACAAGACGCAGCGAATTGGACGAATTGGGCGCGCCGATCACCAGCACCGCGTCGCACGCATCGGCGATCGCCTTGACGGCGGCCTGCCGGTTGCTGGTGGCATAGCAGATGTCCTCGCCATGGGGTGCCTGGATGGTCGGGAAGCGGCGGTGGAGCGCCGCGACCATCGCCGCTGTGTCGTCGACCGACAGCGTGGTCTGCGTGAGGAAGGCGAGGTTCTCCGGATCCGGCATTGCGAGCGCCTCTACGTCGGCGACGGTCTCCACCAGCGTCATCGCGCCCTCGGGAACCTGCCCGAACGTCCCGATCACCTCGGGATGCCCGATGTGACCGATGAACACGATGTGCCGTCCGGCGGCGACCAGCCGTTCGGCCTGGCGATGAACCTTCGACACCAGCGGGCACGTGGCGTCGAGATAGTCGAGGCCGCGGTGCTGCGCCTCGGCCGGCACCGATTTGGGCACGCCGTGCGCAGAGAATACGACGGGTGCGCCGTCCGGTACCTCGTCCAGTTCCTCGACGAACACCGCGCCCTTCGCCTTCAGCGAATCGACGACGAACTTGTTGTGGACGATCTCGTGCCGGACGAAGACCGGCGCGCCATGCTTTTCGATCGCCAGTTCGACGATCCGGATCGCGCGGTCGACACCCGCGCAAAATCCGCGCGGTGCGGCGATCAGCAGTTCGAGCGGGCGACGCGGCGCGGTCGCGCTCGGGTCGGCGGCGGTCACGGATACGGGTTCGGCCATGCGCAGGGTTCTACGCGAATGCTTGCTCCGGCGATAGACGGTTCCTATGCTGCCTGCGACCCGGGGCCGTTTTGCGGCGCCGTATCGCTTGTGCCCATTGCCCGGGATTGTGTTCGTGAACGCTCGCCATATCGCCGCTCCGCTGGTCCTGTTCCTCGTGGCCGGTTGCGCACGCAGCGGGGAGATCGATACGTCCGGGGGCGTCGGGATCACCTCGGTCCGCTCCGCATGTCCGACGGTCGGCGTCCCCGCCGGCACGGGCGACGTGACGATGTTCGATCCGCCCGCCAGTCGCGCTGCCGCCGCGATCGACGTCGTCGCGACGATCAGCAACGTCCGCTCTACCTGCGACGATCAGGGGGCGGAGGTCGTGACCCGCGTCACTTTCGACGTGCGTGCGCGTCGTACCCGCACCGACGGTCCTCGCGACGTCACCCTGCCGTATTTCATCGTCGTCACCCGCGGTGGCGGCGCGGTGGTCGCCAAGCGCGTGTCGCAGGTCGGGTTGCGTTTCGACGCCGGGCAGGGGCTGGCCACCACCACCGCGGAGGCGACCAGTTCGGTCGCCCGCAGCGCCGCGACCCTGCCACAGGAGGTGCGCGACCGCCTGACCCGGCGTCGCAAGGCGGGGGACGACGATGCGGCGGTCGACCCGCTCGCCGATCCCAAGATCCGCCAGGCGGTGGCCTCTGCGTCGTTCGAGGCGCTGGTCGGCTTCCAGCTGACGCCGGATCAGCTACGCTACAACGCCACCCGCTGACGGCACGTCGCTGCGGCGGCAAGGCCAGGCGATCTGTCCTGAATCGCTAATCTTTGTGAAAGGTTTGGCGGCGTAGGTAGCGGGTTGATCGCGTCATCGCGACGTGACCAAGGGAACGTGGACGTGAATACCCTGTCTTCCATCGCTGGCACCATGTCGTCCACGCGGCTGATGACGCCCGCACGGGCGCCACAAACGCCGGCCGCGCCGGCTCCGGCAAAGATCGATCCGGCCGCAGCGGAGCCGGGCACGCGCTCCACGGGCAGCCTGATCCGCACCGCCGGCGAACAACTCGACCAGTTCGATCGCGTCATGGAAAAGCTGCGCTCCAGCATGGGGGGCGGTGCGCTCACCTACGGCGGCGCGCCATCGATGGGGCAGGGACAGATCGTCGATCGCCTCGCCTGACCGCGGGGTTCCGCGGCAGGCGACGACCGCGCATCGTGCGTCGTACTTGCCCTGCGCGTACGCATCGCTACGGAACGAAGCGTGACCGATGATGATGACCGCCTGATCTCGCCCGCGCGCCGCGTCGAGGACGTGGACGCCGCGCTGCGTCCCAAGTCGCTCGACGATTTCGTCGGGCAGAAGGCGGCGCGCGAGAACCTGCGCGTGTTCATCGAGGCCGCGAAGGGGCGCGGTGACGCGCTGGACCATGTGTTGTTCTTTGGCCCGCCAGGTTTGGGCAAGACCACGCTGGCGCAGATCGTCGCGCGTGAGATGGGCGTCGGCTTCCGCGCCACATCCGGTCCGGTGATCGCGAAATCGGGCGACCTCGCCGCGTTGCTGACCAATCTGGAGGACGGCGACGTCCTGTTCATCGACGAGATCCACCGCCTGCAACCCGCGGTCGAGGAAGTGCTGTACCCCGCGATGGAGGACCGCGCGCTCGACCTGATGATCGGGGAGGGGCCGTCGGCGCGCAGCGTGCGTATCGATCTCCCGCGCTTCACCCTGGTCGGTGCGACGACGCGGCAAGGGTTGCTGACGACCCCGTTGCGCGATCGTTTCGGCATTCCGGTACGCCTGCAATTCTACACCGTCGACGAACTGGAGCGCGTGGTGTCGCGCGCCGCGCACCTGCTCGAACTCGGCATCGCGCGCGACGGCGCGATGGAGATCGCACGCCGTGCGCGCGGCACGCCACGTATCGCGGGCCGGCTGCTGCGGCGGGTGCGCGATTTCGCCAATGTCGCCGGGGTGGCGGTGGTCGACGCGAAGATGGCGGATCGCGCGCTCGACCGGCTTGAGGTGGACCGGCTGGGTCTGGATGCGATGGACCGCCGTTACCTGATGATGATCGCGGACATCTATCGCGGGGGTCCGGTCGGCGTCGAAACGCTCGCGGCCGGGCTCAGCGAGCCGCGCGACACGGTCGAGGAAGTGATCGAACCGTATCTGATCCAGCTGGGTCTGATCGCGCGCACCGCGCGGGGGCGCGTGCTGAACGCGGGCGGGTGGAAGCACCTGGGCCTAAACCCGCCGGCGGGTTCGCAGGACGGGCTGTTCGACTGACCACGCCGTGTCGCGGCTTTGTACTTCGTGGCGGATGTGGAATGAAGCGCCACCGACAATGACAATGGACGAAATCGATGCGGACGATGATGCTTATCTGCACGGTGCTGGCCACGGCGACGTTATCCGGCGCATCGGCGGCGCAGACGACGTTCGAGGGCGCGGGGCAGGAATCGCGCCTGGACTGCGACGGCGGCGAGGCGCACATCACCGGCGCCAGCAATCGGATCACCGTCGACGGGCCGTGCGAATTGCTGTCGGTCGAGGGGGCCGGCAACATCGTCAGCGTCGATCTGTCGGCGAAATCGGCGATCCGGGTGGTGGGCAGCAGCAATCGCATCACGTGGCGCGCGCCGGAGAAGGCGCGTCCGCGCATCAGCAGCACCGGCGCCGGCAACAGCATTCGCCGCGCGCAATAAGGATCGGCACCGTTCCGGCGCACGGCCTGACGTGATGGTCGTACGCCGGAAATGCTGCGTGGCACTCGTGCCGTCCGTCTGATAGCCATAGGCAATGCCTGTGTCCGCCGCCCGCTCCGCCCGCGAAATCCTCGTCAACCTGCATGACGTGATGGCGGCGCGATCGAATGCGCAGGCCAAGCTGAACTCGGTCGTCGAGATCATCGGCGAGGCGCTGGATAGCGAGGTATGTTCGATCTACCTGCTGCGCGAGGGCGTGCTGGAACTGTTCGCCACGCGCGGCCTTTCGCCGGAGGCGGTGCACGTCACGAAGCTGGCGCTGGGTGAAGGGCTGGTCGGCACCATCGCCGCGAACAACGAAGTGCTGAACCTGGACGAGGCGACCAGCCATCCCGACTTCGCCTACAAGCCCGAGACTGGCGAGGATCGCTATCACAGCTTTGCCGGCGTCCCGATCATCCGCCGCGAACGCGCCGTCGGGGTGCTGGCGGTCCAGCATGCCGATCCGCGCCGGTACGAGGATGTCGAGATCGAGGCGTTGCAGACCGTCGCGATGGTGCTGAGCGAGCTGATCGCGAACGCCGGGCTGATCGACCAGGGCAGCCCGCGCGACCGCCCGCAATCGACGGGTTCCACGCGCATCGCGGGGCAGAAACTGGTCGACGGCATGGCGGTGGGCTGCGCGGTCTTCCACCAGCCGCGCGTCCACATCGAGCATACCGTCGCGGAAGATACCGAGGCCGAGCGTCACCGCGTCTACGCCGCTTTCGACAAGATGCGAGAACAGATCGACCGGATCGCGCGCGAGGCAGAATTCGGCGTCGGGGATGAGCATCAGGAGGTGATCGCCACCTACAAGATGTTCGCTTACGACGAGGGCTGGGCGCGCCGCATCAACGAGGCGATCGACAGCGGCTTGACGGCCGAGGCGGCGATCGAACGCGTGCAGCAGCGCACGCGGCAGCGGATGCGCCAGATCGACGATCCGTTGCTGGCCGACCGGATGCACGATCTGGAGGATCTGTCGAACCGGCTGCTGCGGATCGTGTCGGGCCAGATGGGCACCGCCGCGCAACTGGGCCTGCGGCAGGACACGATCCTTATCGCGCGCAACCTGGGGCCGGCGGAGCTGCTGGAATACGACCGGCGGCGGCTGAAGGGGGTCGTGCTGGAGGAAGGGTCGCTGACGGCGCATGTCACGATCGTCGCCCGCGCGATGGGCGTGCCGGTGCTGGGCCGCGTGCGCGATGTGCGCACCCTGATCGGTGAGGGCGACCTGCTGCTGCTCGACGTGACGGAGGGGACCGTCGCCGTTCGCCCGACCAGCGCGATGGAGGAGGCCTTCGATTCGAAACTGGCCGCGCGGCAGAAGCGCAAGGCCGCCTACGCCGCGCTGCGCGATGTCGCGCCGGAGACGAGGGACGGCCATCGCGTCACCGTGATGGTCAACGCGGGATTGCGCGACGATGTCGCCGCACTCGACGTCACCGGCGCGGACGGGATCGGACTGTTCCGGACAGAATTTCAGTTCCTCGTCTCGGCCACCCTGCCGCAGCGCGAGCGCCAGCAGCGGCTCTACCGCGAGGTGCTGGATGCCGCCGGTGCGCGGCCCGTCATCTTCCGCACCGTCGATATCGGCGGTGACAAGGCGTTGCCGTACCTGGTGCATGCCGAGGACGAGGAAAACCCCGCGATGGGCTGGCGCGCGCTGCGCCTGGCGCTCGAACGTGACGGATTGATGAAGGCGCAGGCGCGCGCGTTGCTGGAGGCGGCGGCCGGACGCACGCTTTACGTCATGTTCCCGATGGTGTCGGAAGCGTGGGAGTTCGACGAAGCGCGCGCCCTGTTCGAGAAGCAGCGCGATTTTCTTCACGGCCGGGGCAAGCGTCTGCCGCTGGAGGTTCGTTACGGCGCGATGCTGGAGGTGCCGGCGCTCGCCTTTCAGCTCGACCTGCTGCTGCCGAACGTCGATTTCCTGTCGATCGGCACCAACGACCTGACGCAGTTCCTGTTCGCGGCCGATCGCGCCAATCCGAAGCTGGCGGAACGCTACGACTGGCTCTCGCCATCGATTCTCCGGTTCCTGCGCCGCGTCGCGGTGCCCGCCGCGCAGGCGGGGGTGCCGATCAGCGTGTGCGGAGAAATGGGCGGACGTCCGCTGGAGGCGATGGCGCTGATCGGCATCGGGATCGACCGCCTCTCGATCACGCCGGCGGCGGTCGGCCCGGTCAAGGCGATGATCCGTTCGCTCGATCTCGCTGCAATTACGGCGTTTATGACGACGTTGCTGGCGAATCCACCGCGCGACATGCGCGGTGCGCTCGCAGGCTGGGCGGCGGCGCAGGGCGTCGAACTGGCTTAACGATCGGACGGGCCGAACAGGGCTGGGGAAGCGGGATCGGTTGACACTCCGGTGCCGCTTTGAAAGACGATGCGAACGGAAATGCGGTAAACGCCCGGGTCGGAGATAGGAATGAGCGAAGGCGAGCATCCCGCGCAGGCGACCCCGGCCGGCTCTTCACAGCCGGGCACGGTGGGTGGCCGACTGCGCGCCGCCCGCGAGGCGCAGGGACTGACGGTGGCGGAAGTCGCCGCGCGCACCCGCGTCACGCAGCGCTTCCTTGAGGCGTTGGAGGACGACCGGCTCGATCTGCTGCCGTCGCCGACCTACGCCTCCGGCTTTGCGCGCGCTTATGCCCGTGCGGTCGGGCTGGATCAGGCGGAAATCGGGCGCGGCATCCGCAGCGAACTGGCGCGGGGCGCGATGCCCATGCGGCAGCACCATATCGAGGAGATCGCCGATCCGTCGCGCGGGCCGTCGCGGGGGCTGGTGATCGTCGCCGCCGGCGTGGCGCTGGCGGTTCTGGTCCTCGGGGTGCTGTGGCTGACGACCGGCATGTTCCGCGGCACGCAGGAGGTGCCCGAGGTTGCCGCCGTTTCCGGTCCCGCCGGCGCGACGCGCACCGCGCCGGTCCCGACGCCCAGCCCGACGCCCGCACTCGGGAAGGTGGTGCTTACCGCGAAGAACGAAGTGTGGATGCGCGTCTACGACGGGGCGAACAAGACATTGTTCACCGGCACGCTGCAGCCCGGCCAGACGTTCGAGGTGCCCGCCGGTACCGAACGCCCGATGCTCAACATCGGTCGCCCCGATCAGCTGGCGATCACCGTCGACGGTCGCGCACTGCCGCCGTTGGGCGACGGCAAGCGCGCGATGAAGGACGTCGGGGTCAGCGCCCCCGCCTTGGCGGAGCGGTTCGCCGGCGTCTCGTCGCCGGGGGCACCGCTGGTCGGTGCGCCGGCGGACACTGCCGCGCAGTGACCGGCTGCTTCATGCTGGCGACAGCGAATGTTGATAAGGCTAGATCCGGTGCGGCGAAGCATCGGGGGGTGACATGATGACGAAGTATCTGCTGGGCGCCGTCTTCGCGCTCTCGGTTGCCGGCCCCGCGCTGGCGCAGCGCGATGCCCCGGTCGAGGCACGCGTCGGCAAGCTGGAAAGCGAAATGCGCGCCGTACAACGCAAGGTTTTTCCGGGCGGTGCGGGCATGATGGTCGAACCGCAGATCGCCCCGGCCGCGCCGACTTCGGTCGAGGCGGCCGGCGTGCCGGCCTCGGGCGCGATCACCGATCTTACCGCGCGCGTCACCTCGCTGGAACAACAACTGGCGTCGATGACCGGCGAAATCGAGCAGGGCCAGCATCGCCTGCGTCAGCTTGAGGATCAGTTCGCCGAATATCGCAAGGCGACCGACGCGAAGTTCGCCGCGCCGCCGGTTGCCACCCCGGTGGAGCCGGTCGGCGGCCCCGACGTGACGATTCCGGAAGCGCCGCGACCGGCGGACAAGCCGGCGGCAGGCGACATCGCCAAACCGAGTAGCGGCGACGCGGGTGAGGACGGCTATCTGTATGGTTTCCGCCTGTGGGAGGCGAAGCGTTATGGCGAGGCGGCAGCACAGCTGAAGAAGGTCGTCGCCGACTTTCCCAAGCACCGCCGTGCCAGCTATGCGCAAAATCTGCTCGGCCGTACGTATCTGGATGACGGCAAGCCCAGTCTTGCCTCGATCGCCTTTTACGACAATTACAAGAAATATCCCGATGGGGAGCGCGCACCCGACAGCCTCTACTATCTCGGCAGCGCGCTGGTGAAGCTCGACAAGGCGGCGGACGCCTGCAAAGTCTATGGCGAGTTGATCGACGTCTATGGCGGGACCGTCTCGGCGAAGATGAAGGCAGATGTGGCAAAGGCGCGTGTCGCCGCCAAGTGCAAGTGAGGTGACGCTGCGCCCGCTGCCGGAGGCGGCGGTGGCGCGGTTCCGTGCGGAGGTCGAACGACTGGTCGCCCGCGCGTTCGACGGGGCTGCCCTCAAGCAGGAAGCGCGCCTTGCGCTGGCTGTGTCCGGCGGTGCGGATAGCATGGCGATGCTGCGGCTTGGCGCGGCGGCCTTCCCTGGGCGGGTAATCGCCGCCACGTTCGACCATCGGCTGCGCCCCGCTTCCGCCGCGGAGGCCGAGATGGTCGCCGCGGTGTGCGCCGGACTCGGCGTCCCGCACGACACGCTGCTGCCGGCCACGCCGATCGCCGGAAACAGTATCCAGATGCGCGCACGTGCCGCGCGTTACGAAGGGCTGGGCGCATGGGCCGCCGCGGCGGACGTGTCGTTTCTGCTCACCGCGCATCATGCCGACGATCAGGCGGAGACGTTGCTGATGCGCCTGCAACGCGCCTCCGGGCTGGCCGGCCTGTCAGCGATCCGTGCAGTCCGCTCCGCTTCGTTCGGCGTGGTGCTTCGCCCGCTGCTGGGCTGGCGGCGTGCGAGCTTGCGTGCGCTCGCGCTCGATAGCGGGACGCCATTCGTCGATGATCCGTCCAACGCCGATCCGCGCCACGATCGTACCCGCATCCGCGCGCTGCTCGCCGCCACGCCGACGCTTGATCCGGCGGCGCTCGCCGCCTCGGCCGGCTTCCTCGCCGAAGCGGAAGAGGTGATCGCACGCCATGCCGATATCATGTGGTCGGAACGCTGGCACGGCGGCGACCGCGGCTTTGCGATCGCCGACGAGCCGCGTGAGATCCGCCGTCGCCTCCTGCGTCGCGCGCTCGTCGACACACGTACGCGACACGGTATCGTTCTGCCGCTGTTCTCCGACTCGGCCAATGTCGAGGGGCTGCTCGACACGTTGACGGCTGGGCGCGGCGGCACGCAGGCCGGTGTTCTGGTCCGGCCGGCACGCGATGGCTGGTTATTTCGTCCCGCACCGCCGCGCCGATCACTCTGACCGCGGTTGTTCCATTGCCATTAACCTGTCCGAGCCTACATTGTAGCCGACGGAAAGGTAGCCGATGAACGATAACGACAGGCAGCCCGGAAACGGCGGCAACGACAACGGCGGTTCGGGCGGTCCGAACCCATGGATGAAGAGCCTGCTGATCTGGGTAGGCGTGCTGCTCTCGCTTGCGGTGGTGGTAACGCTGTTCGATGGTCGCACGACCACCGCGCAGGGCAACACGATCGCTTACTCCACCTTCCTCGACAAGGTCGACGAGGGTACGGTCAAGAACGTGAACGTCAGCCGGGACATGATCTCGGGCTCCTTCTCCAGCGGCGACAAGTTCCGCACCTATCCGGTGCAGGATTCCGGGCTGATGGATCGCCTGCGCAAAGCGGGCGTCGAGGTCGCGGGCAAGCCGGAGGAAGGGCCGTCGATCTGGATGGTGCTGCTGTACCAGTCGCTGCCGTTCCTGCTGTTTCTAGGCATCGCTTTCTTCGTGCTGCGCCAGATGCAGAAGGGCGGCGGGGCGGGCGGTGCGATGGGCTTCGGCAAAAGCCGCGCCAAGGTGCTGACGCAGAAGGAAGGCAAGGTTACCTTCAATGATGTCGCCGGCATCGACGAGGCTCGTGAGGAGCTGGTCGAGATCGTCGACTTCCTTAAGGACCCGACCAAGTTCGCGCGCCTGGGCGGCAAGATCCCGAAGGGCGCGCTGCTGGTCGGCTCGCCTGGCACCGGCAAGACGCTGCTGGCGCGCGCGATCGCGGGCGAGGCGGGCGTGCCGTTCTTCACCATCTCGGGTTCGGATTTCGTCGAGATGTTCGTCGGCGTCGGCGCGAGCCGTGTGCGCGACATGTTCGAACAGGCCAAGAAGAGCGCGCCGTGCATCGTCTTCATCGACGAGATCGACGCCGTCGGTCGTCATCGCGGCGCAGGTCTCGGCAACGGCAACGACGAGCGCGAGCAGACGCTGAACCAGCTGCTGGTCGAAATGGACGGGTTCGAGGCCAATGAGGGCATCATCATCGTCGCGGCTACCAATCGCCCCGACGTGCTGGATCCCGCATTGCTGCGTCCGGGCCGCTTCGACCGGCAGGTCGTCGTGCCGCGCCCGGATATCGACGGACGCGTGAAGATCCTCGAAGTGCACATGAAGAAGGTTCCGCTGGCTCCCGACGTCGATGCACGCACGATCGCGCGCGGCACGCCGGGCTTTTCGGGCGCCGACCTCGCCAATCTGGTCAACGAAGCGGCGCTGACGGCGGCGCGCAAGGGCAAGCGGCTGGTCGCAAACGCCGAATTCGAGGAGGCCAAGGACAAGGTCATGATGGGCGCCGAGCGTCGCAGCATGGTCATGACCGAGGACGAGAAGCGCATGACCGCCTATCACGAGGCGGGCCACGCTATTGTCGCGTTGCACGAGCCGGCTTCTGACCCGATCCACAAGGCGACGATCATCCCGCGCGGTCGTGCACTGGGCATGGTCATGCGTCTGCCGGAGCGCGACAGCTATAGCTACCATCGCGACAAGATGTACGCGAACCTGGCGGTGGCCATGGGCGGGCGCGTAGCCGAGGAAGTGATCTTCGGTTATGACAAGGTGTCGAGCGGTGCCAGCGGCGACATCCAGTATGCCACCGGGCTGGCGCGCGACATGGTCACCAAATGGGGTATGTCCGACCGTGTCGGCCCGGTCGAATATGCCCAGCCTGAAGGCGAGAGCTTCCTAGGTTATTCGTCCAGCCAGCCGGTGCGTATGTCAAACGCGACGGCGCAGCTGATCGATGACGAGATCAAGGCGATCGTCGAGGGTGGCCTGCATCGTGCCAAGCATGTGCTGACCGAACATCTCGACCAGCTGCATACGCTGGCCGGTGCGCTGCTCGAATATGAGACGCTGAGCGGTGACGAGATCAAGCGGCTGATCGCGGGCGAGGAGATCGACCGGGTCGATCGTGGTCCGAAGTTGCCGTCGGTCCCGTCGGTCGGTACGTCGATCCCGAAGACCAAGCGTCCGTCCGGGCCCTTCGGCAACCCGTCGCCCGCCGGGGCCTGACAAAGCGACATCGGTGAGTAAAAGGGCGGCCTGCGGGTCGCCCTTTTTTATGTTATCGATCTGGAGCAATTCATTAGCGCTGCCGTTCAGACGCGACGGCGCACGAGCGCGCCCGTCTAGAGGGCCGTATGACCAGTGTGACGCTTGCCGTGACCCACCGCACCGGGAACGCTGCTCCGAAAAGACGGTTGGACTGGCTGAACTTTTTTCTGGCTGACGTTCGCGACGGCCTTGGCCCCTATCTGGCCATATACCTTCTTGCGGTCCGCGGCCCTGCGAATGGCTGGAACGAGGCGACGGTCGGGGTGACGCTTACCGTCGCCGCGATCGTGGGGTTGCTATCGCAAGCACCTGCCGGCGCGTTGATCGACCGCGTTCGTAACAAGCCGATGGTCGTCATCGTCGCCGCGCTGCTCGTCACTGTGTCCAGCGTATCGTTGCCGTTCGTCAGCGGGGCCGTGCTGGTGACCGCCACACAGGCAATCGCCGCCGCGGCGGGGGCCGCGTTCGCGCCGGCGATCACCGCGATTACGCTGGGGCTGGTCGGACCGAAGCTGTTCGCGGCGCGGGTGGGCCGGAACGAGGCGTTCAACCATGCCGGCAATGCGGTGTCGGCGGCCCTCGCCGGTGCGCTGGCATGGCGGTACGGGCCGGAGGTCGTGTTCTGGTTGATGGCAGGGCTGACGATCGCCAGCGTGTTCGTTGCGCGGCGGATCGACAATAACGCGATCGACAACGACGTGGCGCGTGGGCTGGATTGCGACGACGACCGCGATCGGGACTGCGATCAGCCCGGCGGCTGGCGCGTGCTGATCGACAACCGCCCGCTGCTGCTGTTCGCCGTCATCGCCTTTCTCTTCCACCTTGCCAACGCCGCGATGCTCACGTCGGTCAGTCAATTGCTGGCGCGCACCGCCGGCAAGGACGCGGCAACGTCGCTGACCGCGGCGTGCATCGTCGCGGCGCAGCTGGTGATGGTGCCGATGGCGATGCTGGTCGGGCGACGCGTCGATCGTTGGGGCACGAAGCCGCTGTTCGTCGCGGCCTTCGTGGTGCTGGCGGTGCGTGGCGCATTGTACACCGTGTCCAGCGATCCGTGGTGGCTGGTCGGCGTGCAGGCGCTGGACGGTGTCGGCGCAGGCATCTTCGGCGCGTTGTTCCCGGTCGTGATCGCCGACCTGACGCATGGCAGCGGCCGTTTCAACGTCGCGCAGGGGGCAGTGGCCACGGCGCAGGGGATAGGGGCCGCGATCAGCGCATCGCTGGCCGGCACGATCATCGTCGGCGCGGGCTATTCCGCCGCTTTCCTGACCCTGGCCGCGGTCGCGCTCGCCGGACTCGCCCTCTACGTTCTGGCGATGCCGGAAACGCGCGCGACCACATAGAGCCAGCCGCTGGCGTTTCCGCACCCCCATCCTGCCGACCACGCCGTCAGCAGGACGCCGCGCGGGCGGGGCGGGGAGCTTGCTGATAGCATGATCCGTAGGGGGACGCCCGCGAAGCGGTTCTCGTCAGCCAGCCGCCTGCACGATCGCGATCCACCCCGCCTCGTCGATCACCCGGATGCCCAGATCGGCCGCCTTCTTCGCCTTCGATCCCGCACCCGGTCCCGCGACCAGCAAGTCGGTCTTTTTCGACACGGCACCGGAAACATGCGCGCCGAGCGACTCGGCCTGCGCCTTGGCTTCGTCCCGGCTCAGCGTTTCCAGCGAACCCGTGAACACGACCGTCTTGCCCGACACTTCCGATGCTACGGTCTCGACGACGAACGGGGGCGGGGCCACCTGACCCGGTCGCTCGCCGTCGCCGATCAGGTCGACCCACACCGTCCGATTGTGCGGCTCGTGAAAGAAATCCGCCAGCGCGTGGCCGACCGCCGCGCCGACGTTCTCCACGCCGATCGACTCGGCCAACGTTTTGTCCAGCCGCGTGCGCAGCTTCGCGTCATCCTCACCGATGACCGCGACGGTCGCCTCGCGAAGCGCGATCAGGTCGTCGGCCAGCACCGCGACGGCGGGCAAGGTGACATAGCGCTTGAGCAGGTCGCGCGCCGTGACGATCCCGACATGACGGATACCCAGCCCGAACAGCAGCCGCGCCGCATCGGGCGTGCGCCGCGCGTCGATCGCGGCGAGCAGCGCGTCGACCGATTTCGCCTGCCACCCGTCGCGCGCGATCAGTTCGTCGCGGTGCGCCGCCAGCCGGAAGATATCGGCAGGCTCCGTGATCCAGCCGAGGTCGATCAATTCGGTCAGCGTCCGTTCGCCCAGCCCGTCGATGTCCAGCGCACCCCGGCCGACGAAATGCTTCAGGCGTTCCAGCCGCTGCGCCGGGCAGACCAGCCCGCCGGTGCAGCGCACGTCGACCTCACCTTCCTCGGCCACGGCTTCGCTGTCGCAGCGCGGGCAGTGCGTGGGGAAGGCGAACGGCGCGCGTTCGGTGTCGCGCGGCAACACCTCCACGATCTGCGGGATGACGTCGCCGGCACGCTGAAGCACCACCCGGTCGCCCTCGCGCGCATCCAGCCGCGCGATCTCGTCCGCATTGTGCAACGTGGCGTTGGTGACGACGACCCCGCCGACCGTCACCGGGGTCAGCCGCGCGACCGGCGTCAGCTTGCCGGTGCGCCCCACCTGGATGTCGATCCGCTCCAGCGTGGTCTGCGCGCGCTCGGCAGGGAATTTGTGCGCGATCGCCCAGCGCGGTGCGCGCCCGACATTGCCCAGTCGCTGCTGCCAGTCGAGCCGGTCGATTTTGTAGACCACGCCGTCGATGTCGAACGACAGGTCCGCACGCCGCGCCTCGATCGTACGATAGACGGCCAACGCGCCGCCGGCATCGTCGCACCGGGCAAACGCGTCCGCCACCGGGAAGCCCCACTCGCGCAGCCGTGCGACCACCGCCGCCTGTGTGTCGCCGGGCATTGCGCTCGTCTCGCCCCAGCCATGCGCCAAAAAGCGCAGCGGCCTCGCGCGGGTGACATTGGCATCCTTTTGCCGCAGCGATCCCGCCGCCGCGTTGCGCGGATTGGCGAATTGCCGCGCCTCCTTGCCGGCAGCCGCGGCCTCTTCCGCCACCCGCCGGTTGAGCGCCGCGAAGGCGGCCTTCTCCATATAGACCTCCCCGCGCACCTCGAATACGTCTGGCGCATCGTCGGGCAGGGTGGCCGGAATGTCGTCGATCGTGCGGACGTTGACGGTGACGTCTTCCCCGGTCGTGCCGTCGCCGCGCGTCAGCGCCTGCACCAGCCGCCGTTCTTCGTACCGCAACGAACAGGACAGGCCATCGATCTTCGGCTCTGCGGTCATCGCCACCGGCTCTTCGGCGGGCAGCTTCAGGAAGCGTCTGATCCGCGCGACGAACTCCGCCACCTCCTCATCCGAAAACGCGTTGTCGAGGCTCATCATCGGTCGTGCGTGCGCGACCTTGGTCAAATGCCCGGCTGGCGCCGCGCCGACCTGACGCCCCGGCGAGTCGGCGCGGATCAACGCCGGAAAGGCGCGCTCGATCGCGGTGTTGCGGCGCACCAGCGCGTCATACTCGGCGTCGCTGATCTCGGGCGCGTCATCGGTGTGGTAGCGCCGGTTGTGATAGGCGATTTCGCCACTCAGCCGCTCCAGTTCGGCAGCGGCTTCATTGTCGTTCGCGGGCAGCGGCGCATCGGTCATCGTGCCGGGTTAGGCAACCGCCGCGCGACCGTCCAGACCGTTAGGCCGCGGCGAGGCTCTGCGCAGTCGCGTCCGCCAGACTGGTGCCGTCGAGGATGCGGGCGGTTTCGTCACGCACCCGCATCATCGCCAGCCGGATCGCGCAATCCGCCTCGCTCTTGCAATCCTTGCACGGGCGGTATGCCGTTCGGCTGACGCACGGGACGAGCGCCAGCGGCCCCTCGATCACGCGGATCACCTCGCCCAGCGAAATCAGTTGTGCGGGGCGAGACAGCACATAGCCGCCCATCTTGCCGCGATAGCTGTGCAACAATCCGGCATCGCGAAGATCGGCCAGGATCAATTCCAGGAACTTGCGCGGCACGTTCGCCTCCGCGGCGATCCGGGTCATCGGGATCGGGGCGGATCCCGCGGGCGCGCCGGCCAGAAACAACATCGAACGCAGGGCGTAACGGGAGCGCTGGGTGAGCATAGCCGAGTATATACAGGGATATTGTGGCGCGCAAATGGCGCGATGCCCTTTGCCAAACGCTTTGCGTGCCCTATATGGCTCGCGTCGGGTTCCACCCGGCTATGGCGATAAACTGCGGCGTAAAATAGACGCAGCGGACCCGGGGGCGGTACCCGGCGGCTCCACCACCGCAGCTGTGCCGGACGACGATATGCATCACGCGTGCCGCCGTCCGATCCAGCTACGCTGACGGGGCCGAACTAGGATCGACGTGTGTTGAAAGGCGCTGTTTTCGCTCGGAATGGGACCACCGCAACGGCCCATTACACAAGTGCCAACGATAACGAAGCACTCGCGATTGCGGCGTAACTGAGGGCCTAACGGCCTGACGTTACCCCAAAAGAGCGCGGTTGGACCCCACCGGGCAACAGAAGGGGAAACCAGCGGTACGGGGAGCACCGGGCAACAGAAGCTCCCCACTCACCACATCCACCGCCACGGGCTGCACCGACGACCTTCTCGCCGCCGGTATCGGCAGGTGAATTCCAGCCATCGCGAACGGCGGCACATCACGGATGGTGCCATCGACCAGATCGTCAGCCGCCAGCGATTCGCCGACGCAGCCATTCACCGGCGATCCGGTGAGGGAACGCGCATCTACATCGCGAGAGTGCGGCACGACCGTCACCGATCGTGCCGCGCGTCGCCGTCAGTCGTCGCCGAGCAGCGACGACTTGCGCGGAATCGTTTCCCGTTGCGGCTGACCCTTGTCGAGCTGGTCCGACGGACGCCGCGCATCCCCGTCCTGCTGGTGCTCGGTGGAAAGGTTCGGCCGCTCGGTTTCGGTCGTCGGTCGGATCGCGTCTTCGTCCATGGATCGTCTCCTTCGCCGCCACCAACGGCCCGCCTTGCGTCGCCGTTCCCGGCCTCAGCCGTCGATACTGCCTCCCAGCGTGGCGTGGACCAGCCCGCCGTCCACCGCGATCGTCTCGCCGACCACATAGTCACCCGCGCGGCTTGCCAGGTAGATCGCGGTTCCGGCCATATCCTCGTCCGTTCCGATCCGCCGCGACGGGATGGCCTTGGCGACGGCATCCCCGTGGTCGCGCGCCGCCCGGTTCATCTCGCTGGGAAAGGCGCCTGGCGCGATCGAGGTGACGTTGATCCCGTCGCGGACCAGCCGCGCCGCCAGTCGCCTGGTCAGGTAGATCAGCGCCGATTTCGACGCATGATAGCTGTACGTCTCCCACGGGTTGAGCCGCAGCCCGTCGACCGAAGTGATGTTGATGACCTTGGCCGGGCCATGGCGTGTCGCCCCCGCCTTCAACAGCGCATGCAGCGACTGGGTCAGGAAGAACGGCGACTTCACGTTCAGGTCCATTACCTTGTCCCACCCGGATTCGGGAAAGTCCTCGAATGCCACGCCCCACGCCGTACCGGCGTTGTTGACGAGGATGTCGAGCCGCTCCTCGCGCTCGGTCAGCGCCGCCGCCAGCGCGCGGCATCCCTCGACCGTGGCGATATCCTGCGGCAGGGCGATGCAGTTCGGCCCGAGTTCGGCGGCGGTCTCCTCGCACGCCGCCGCCTTGCGACTGGAGACGTAGACGCGCGCGCCCTGCGCGACGAAGCCTGCGGCGATCATCCGGCCGATCCCGCGGCTGCCTCCGGTGACCAGTGCGACGCGGCCGTCAAGCCGGAACAGGTTGGTGGTGTCCATCATTGCTGCTCTCCCTCTATCCGCCGCGCTTCATCGTTTCGCGTGCGATGATGATCTGCTGGATCTGGCTGGTGCCTTCGTAGATGCGGAACAGCCGCACGTCGCGGTACAGCCGCTCGACGCCGTAATCGGCGATATAGCCGGCCCCGCCCAGGATCTGCACCGCGCGGTCGGCGACGCGGCCGACCATCTCGCTCGCGAAATATTTGGCGGCGGCGCTCTCCAGGATCACGTCGTTGCCGGCATCCTTGCGCGTGGCGGTGTCGAGCACCAGCGCACGCGCCGCCAGCGCCTCGGTCTTGGAATCGGCGATCATCGCCTGGATCAGCTGGTGCTCGGCGATCGGCTTGCCGAACTGCCGGCGTTCGCCGGCATAAGCCACCGCGTCGACGATCAGCCGCTCCGCCACGCCGACGCACACCGCGGCGATGTGCAGCCGCCCGCGATCCAGCACGCGCATCGCGATCCGGAAGCCCTCACCCTCCGCGCCCAGCCGGTTGGCGACAGGCACCGGCACGTCGTCGAAGACGACATCGGCAACCTTCGCGCCCTTTTGTCCCATCTTCTTCTCGGGCGCGCCCACTGATACGCCGGGCAGATTGCGCGGCACCAAAAAGGCGGAGACTCCGCGCGCACCTTCGTCCTCGCCGGTGCGCGCCATGACCGTGAACAGGTCGGCGCGGTCGGCATTGGTGATGTAGCGTTTCGTGCCCGACAGGCGATAGACGTCGCCGTCGCGCACCGCGCGTGTCGTGACGCTGCCCGAATCGCTCCCGACGTCGGGCTCGGTCAAGGCGAAGCTGGTGATGATCTCGCCACTGGCGATCCGCGGCAGCCACGCCGCCTGCTGTTCGGGTGTCCCGGCGATCACCAGCCCCTGGCTGCCGATGCCGACGTTGGTGCCGAATGCGGAGCGGAAGGCGGGGGTGGTCCGGCCCAGTTCGACCGCAACCCGCGCTTCCTCCGCCATGGTCAGGCCGAGTCCGCCATATTCCGGATCGATCGATAGTCCGAACAATCCGAGTTCGCGCATCTCGGCGACGATCGCATCGGGCACCGCATCATCCTCTTCGACCTGCGCTTCCAACGGCCGCAGTCGCTCGGCGACGAAGCGACGCACGGTGGAGAGCAGGGCATCGAACGTGTCCGGATCGAGGGCCATGGGGGTGCCGCTTTCATTGAGGAAACGAAAACGGTGTAGGCCGCCCCGACCGGCGCGACAAGCGGCGGGTCGGTACCCGTTCTTCGAAGATGCAAAGAAAGCTGGAAGGCGGGCGGCATACTCTGCCCCCGAAGAACACTTGAGTCCCATGGTCGAATCGTCACGAGGGCCGAAAAACGCCGAAAATTTACTCCCTGGTAAGACTCCATGACAGCAACATTGCCCTGTTTTCGGGCCGGGCGTTCGGTTCGTCGCCAGTCATGTGCGGTTCATCTGAAAAGGTTCCCGCGGCATTTGTTGGTTCACACCTTTGCGGTTAGCCGAGGGTCATCAATTCAGTTGTTGACCGGGGGGTCGCCCGTGAACGTCAAGGTATGGACAGCGCGTTTTGCGCTGGTGGTTTCGTGCGTCCTGATGACGACTGCTCCGGCGCAGGCGCGGTTCCTGCAGTGCGCGCCATTCGCCCGCGACGTGTCGGGCATCGACATCCACGGCAACGCCAATACGTGGTGGGGGCAGGCCGCCGGTCGCTACGATCGCGGCACCGCGCCGCAGGTCGGGGCCGTGATGGCGTTCAAGTCGACCCGTTCGATGCCCGTCGGCCACGTTGCGATGGTCAGCCGCATCGTCAGCGAGCGCGAGGTGCTGCTCACCCACGCCAATTGGTCGCGTCGCGGCGGTATCGAGCGCGACGTGCGCGCCATCGACGTGTCGTCGGCGGGTGACTGGAGCGCGGTGCGGGTGTGGTTCGCCGGGGTCGGCGATCTCGGCACCAGCAGCTATCCGCTTGCCGGCTTCATCTACGCCGGCAAGGCACCCACCGTTGCCGAGCCTGGCGCACCGCTGCCGCCGGTGACGATCGCCACGGCCGCCGCCGCGCCGCTGGCGGGTGCGTTGCCGCTCGACGCGGACTGAGGTCGCCAGGCGGGATCGTCGGGCACGGGCATCAGGCACGGTCCTCAGGCTGGGCGGAACGTCATCGCTATGCCGTTCATGCAATAACGTTTGCCGGTCGGGCGCGGCCCGTCGTCGAACACATGGCCCAGATGCCCGCCACAGCGGCTGCAATGCGCCTCGACGCGCGTCATCCCCAAAGTCGAGTCGCGACGGTAACCTACCGCGCGCGGCAGGGCGGCATAGAAGCTGGGCCAGCCCGTCCCGCTCTCGAACTTGGTCTTCGACGCGAACAGCGGCTGGGTACAGCCCTTGCACGCGAAGGTGCCGGTGCGGTGTTCGTCATTGAGCGGGCTGGTGAACGGCCGCTCGGTATCCTCCCGCCGCAATACGCCGAACGCCGCCGGGCCCAGTTGCGCACGCCATTGCGCATCGGTTCGCGTGATCGGGAAATGCTCGGCCGCTTCCGCCGGACGCGATCCGCACGCCAGCAGCGTGGAGGTAAGCAGCCCGCCGCCCGCGACGGCAAGGAAGCGGCGACGATTGAAAGTTGGCATGTCCATGAAGCGGATATGGGGCGCCGGCTTGCCACGCGCCAGCACTCGCTGGGCGCGCTGCGACGCCCGTGCTACGGCGCGGGCATGTCCGACACGATCCCGCCAGCCGAACTGATCGCCGCGATGGCGCGGCGCGCCCGCGATGCCGCGCGCACGCTCGCCGCGGCCACCGACGCGGACAAGGCCGCCGCGCTCCATCAGGCCGCGCGCGCGTTGCGGGATGACGCCGCGGCGATTCTGGCGGCCAATGCCATCGATCTCGACCGCGCGCGTCGCGCTGGCCTGTCCGCGGCGCTGCTCGATCGCCTCGGTCTCGACGACGCGCGGCTGGCGGGGGTCGCCGATGCGATCGCGGCGGTCGCCGATCTCGCCGATCCGGTCGGACAGGTGATAGACGCGGCCACCCGCCCGAACGGGCTGGCGCTCAGCCGCGTGCGGGTGCCGATCGGGGTGATCGGCATCGTCTATGAAAGCCGCCCCAACGTCACCGCCGATGCGGCCGCGCTGTGCGTGCGTTCCGGCAATGCGGTGATCCTGCGCGGCGGTTCGGAGGCGGTCGAGAGCAACCGCGCGATCCACGCTGCGCTGGTACGCGGGCTGCTCGCCGGCGGTCTGCCGGTCGATGCGGTGCAACTGGTGCCGGTCACCGATCGCGCCGCCGTCGGCGCGATGCTCGCCGCGGCCGGCGCGATCGACCTCATCATCCCGCGTGGCGGACGCAGTTTGGTCGAGCGGGTGCAGGTCGACGCACGCGTGCCGGTGCTCGCCCATCTCGACGGCATCAATCACATATTCGTGCACCGGTCCGCGACGCCGGACATGGCCATTTCCGTCGTCGTCGATGCCAAGATGCGCCGCACCGGCGTGTGCGGCGCGATGGAAACGCTGCTGATCGACCGCGACTGGCCGCATGCCGCGGCGCTGATCGGCGCACTCGCCGATACCGGCTGCGTCGTTCGCGGCGATGCGGCGGCCCGCGCGCTGGTGCCGGGGATCGCCCCTGCCGACGATGCGGACTGGGATACCGAATATCTCGACGCGATTGCCGCGGTCGCGATGGTCGACAATCTCGACGGCGCGCTGGCGCATATCGCCGCGCATGGTTCGCACCATACCGATGCGATCGTCGCCGCGGATGCCGGGGTGGCGGAGGACTTCCTGCGTCGGGTCGATTCGGCGATCGTGCTGTGGAATGCCTCGACGCAATTCGCCGACGGTGGCGAGTTCGGGCTGGGCGCGGAGATCGGCATCGCCACCGGGCGGCTTCACGCGCGCGGGCCGGTCGCGCTGGAGGGGCTGACCACCTACAAATGGATCGGGCGCGGCAGCGGTCAGGTCCGCGGTTGAGCGCCCGCCGCATCGGACTGATGGGCGGGTCGTTCAACCCCGCGCATCCCGGCCACCGGCATGTCGCGCTGGAGGCGATCGCGGCGCTGGCGCTGGACGAGATGTGGTGGCTGGTTTCGCCCGGCAACCCGCTGAAGCCGCATGCGGGCATGGCGCCGTTTGCGGCACGGCTGGCGTCCGCACGGGCGATGTCGCGCCGCGCGCCGATCCGCGCCACCGATCTGGAGGCGCGGTTGCGTACCCGCTACACTGTCGACACGCTGCGTCGCGTCGTGCGCCGCTATCCCCGCCACCGCTTCGTGTGGGTGATGGGGGCCGACAATCTCGCGCAATTCCACGAATGGCGTCAATGGCGTGGCATTGCACGCACGATGCCGATTGCGGTGTTGACCCGGCCGGGTTATGACGACGATGCTCTCGCGGCTCCCGCGATGGGTTGGCTGCGGCGCTATCGGCGGCCCGCGCGCCAGGCGACGAACTGGGCCGAATGGAGTGTGCCAGCCCTGGTGCTGCTGCGTTTCCGCCCCGACCGGACATCCGCGACGCAGCTACGCGCCGTTGATCCCGACTGGCACGTTCGTTTTGCCGACCCCACATTCGCGCCGTCAACCCCCGCCGCGTGGCCGCGGCAACCCCAGGAGTAACCTTGCCCGCCAACGAACCCGCCCGCCGCTCGTCCGATCCATCGGATGTCGAGGCGCTGCATCGGCTGGTCCTGCAATCGCTGGACGACGATCAGGCTGTGGACACGATTTCCATCCCGCTCGCCGGCAAGTCGTCGATCGCCGATTACATGGTGATCGCCAGTGGCCGCTCCACGCGTCAGGTCGCCTCGATGGCGCAAAAGCTGGCGGAGCGCATCAAGGCCGAAACCGGCCGCCCTTCCCGGATCGAGGGGTTGCCCAGCGCCGACTGGGTGCTGATCGACGGCGGCGACGTGATCGTTCATTTGTTCCGGCCGGAGGTGCGCACCTTCTACAACCTGGAACGGATGTGGTCGTTTGGCGACGCGCCCGCCGCACCGGTTGCGCCCGGCACGCCGAACTGACCGGTGCGGCGGGCGGACCGGTACGTCCGCCGCGACATTCTGGACCCCTGCCATGCTGCTCCACATCGTCGCGCGTGGCCGGATCGGGCGCTCGCCCGAATCCGAACTGGTCGATCGCTACCTGAAACGGATCGCCTGGCCGACCCGGATCAGCGAGTTGCCCGACCGCGGTGGCCGCGAACCGGAACGGCCCGCTGCGCACGCCCGCCGCATCCTGCTGGATGAAAAGGGCGAAGTGCTCGGCTCCACGACCTTCGCCGAACGGCTCGGGCGCTGGCGCGACGATGGCGTGCGCGAGGCGCGGTTCCTGATCGGCGCGGCGGACGGCTTCTCCGATGCCGACCGTGCGGAGGCCGACATGCTGCTGTCGTTCGGGCGCGCCACCTGGCCGCACCTGCTGGCGCGCGCGATGCTGGCGGAGCAATTGTTCCGCGCCACCAGCATCCTCGCCAACCACCCCTACCACCGCGAAGGGTGATGCGCGGCGCGTCGCTCTGCGCGCTCGCCGTCGCCGCGACGCTCGTCGGCGGGGCGACCGCTGTATCGTCGCCGGAGGCACGCAGCGTCGCACAGGCCAGGCAACGCGCCACCGTGCTGGAGGCGCGTGCCGATGCCGCCGCCGATCCCGCCCGGCGTGCACGGCTGCGCGAGGCGGCGGTCGCGGCGCGCGTCGCTGCGGCGGAGGCGGACATGGCGATGCTGCGCGCCCGCGCCGCTGCGATCGCAGCCCGGCTTGCCACGCAACGCCGCGCCCTTGCGCTGCGTGAGGCACCCGTCGCGCGGCTGCTCGCCACCATGACCACGCTGGCGCGCCGCCCGGAAGTGCTGACGATCGCGCAGTCCGGCAGCATCGCCGATCTGATCCACGTCCGCACGGTGCTGGATGCCACGTTGCCGATGCTGCGAGCCCGCTCTGCGGCGCTGCGGCAGCAGGTCGCCGAGGGGCGGGCGATGCAGGCGCGCGCGCGGTCGGCCGAGCGCCAGCTCCGCGCCGGACGTGCCCGGCTGGTCGAGGCGCGCGAGCGGCTCGCGGCGGTCACCAGCGGCGATGACGACGCCGCGCTCGCGATGGAGGAGGCGGTGCGCGACACCGCCGAGCGGCTGGCGACGATCGGCAGCGAACAGGCGGTGCTCGCCGACCTGCTGGCGCTCACGGTGGCGCCGCCGCCATCCGCCGCATCGCCAACTCCCGGCGCGCCATATCGCCTGCCGCTCGCCGGGCGGCTGGTGACCGGCATGGGCGAAGTGTCCGGCAACGGCGTCCGCGCGCGCGGACTGACGCTGGCGACCGCCGCGGCCGCGCCGGTCGTCGCGCCGGCCGCGGGGCGCGTCCGCTACGCCGGTCCTTTTCGCAGTTTCGGGCGGATCGTCATCATCGATCACGGCGCGGGCTGGACCACCTTGCTCACCGGCCTCGGCACCGTCGGCGCGCGCCCCGGCGTCATGGTCGCCGCAGGCACCTTGCTCGGCACCGCACCCGCCGTGGAAGGCGCGCGTGTCACCGTCGAACTGCGCCGTCGCGGCCACCCGGTGGATATCGCGCAACTGATCGGGTGACCGCGTCGTCGCTCAGCCGCGGTTCAGCCGCACGGGCGCTTTGATCGCTCCGGCGTTTCCGCTACACCCATGGATCGACCCACCGCAGGAACAGTTTCGCCCGCCATGAAGTCAACGCTGCTCCCGGCCGTCGCGCTGGTCACCGCCATCGCCACCGTGCCGCTCGCCACCGGGGCGATGGCCGCGTCGGACACCGCCACCTATCGCCAGCTCGATCAGTTTCTCGACGTCTACAATCGGGTAAAGGCCGATTACGTCGACAAGGTAACCGACGAACAGCTTATCAAGGGCGCGATCGACGGCATGCTTGCCGCGCTCGATCCGCACAGCAGCTATGTCGACGCCTCCGACTTCGACAATCTCCGCATCCAGACCGAGGGGAATTACGGCGGCCTCGGCCTGACCGTTTCGATGGAGGACGGCGCGGTGAAGGTGATCGCGCCGCAGGAGGATACGCCGGCCGGTCGCGCCGGGATCAAATCCGGTGACTTCATCACCCACATCGACGGCAAGCTGATCTACGGCGGCACTCTGGACGAGGCGACCGCCCAGATGCGCGGCAAGCCTGGCACCAAGATCACGCTGACGCTGATCCGTCCGGGCCGTGACAAGCCGATCGTCGTCACGCTGGCGCGCGAAGTGATCGTCCAGCGCCCGGTGAAATGGGAAGTGAAGGGCGATGTCGGCTATATCAACATCAACACGTTCTCCGAGAAGACCGGTGCCGACACGCGCGCCGCCATCGCTGCGATCGACAAGTCGCTGGGCCATCGTCCGCTCGGCTATGTCGTCGATCTGCGCGAGAATGGCGGCGGGCTCCTGACACAGGCGATCGAGGTGTCGGACGCGTTCCTCGACCGGGGCGAGATCGTCAGCCAGCGCGGGCGCGAGAAGGACGATATCGAGCGGTATTTCGCACGTGCGGGCGATGATGCGCACGGCCTGCCGGTGATCGTGCTGACGGACCCGGGCACCGCCTCGGCCAGCGAGATCGTCGCCGGCGCGCTGCAGGATCATCACCGCGCGCTGGTGATGGGGGAGCGGACGTTCGGCAAGGGATCGGTGCAGACGTTGCTGCAGGTCGGCCCGCGTACCGCGCTGCGCCTTACCACCGCACGCTATTTCACGCCGTCCGGGCGCAGCGTGCAGGAGGGCGGGATCGAACCGGACATCCGCGTGCCGCAGATCTCCGATCCTGACTACAAGTCGCGTCCGGTGTTCCGCGAAGCCGACCTGCGTCGTCATCTCATCAACGAGATCAAGTCCCCCGACAATGCGGTGCTGGAGGAGGATGTGAAGGACGACCCGCGCTTCTCCACCACACCGGAAACGCTGAAGAAGCAGGGGATCGAGGATTTCCAGCTGTGGTACGCGCTCAAGACGATTGCCCGGCTGGGCGGTCCGCAGCAGGTGGCGGCGGTGACGCGGGCGATGACGGTCCAGCCGACTGTCGCCGCTACGGCCAAGCCGACGCCCGCGGCGAAGTGACCGCATGACGAACGGCCTGCGCAACGCGCGCCTGCTGGCGCTGCTGATCCCCGCCGCGCTGCTGGCGGGTGCCTGGGGCTTTCAGCTGTTGGGCGGGCTATACCCGTGCGAGATGTGTCATTGGCAGCGGTGGCCACATTACGGCGCGCTGGTGCTGGCCGGCCTCGCCTTCGTCGCCGGCGGGCGACGCGTGAAGTCGACGCTGGTCGCCGGCGCGGCCGCGCTGGTGGCTGTGTCGGGGCTGATCGGCATCTTCCATGCCGGCGTCGAATATCATTGGTGGCAGGGCATCACCGCCTGCACGCAGACCACCAGCCTGCACGGGTTGTCGACCGACCAGGCCTTGAAGGACCTGCTCGCCGCCCCCATCGTTCGATGCGACGCGGCGCAATGGTCGCTGCTCGGCATATCGCTGGCGGGCTGGAATGCGCTGATGTCGCTGATCGGTGCGTTGTTGATCGCGCTGCAATTGAGGAGCCGTTCATGACCTGGAAGCCCGGTGACCGGCCTGCTGCCGCCCGTTCGATGATCCGCGTCGATCAGGCGGGCGAGTTTGGCGCGACGCGTATCTACGAAGGGCAGCTGGCGATCATGGGACAGCGCTCCGTGATGGCGCGCAAGATCTCGGCAATGGCCTTGCAGGAGGAGCGGCACCGCGCATTTTTCGACCGGATGATCGTCGAACGTGGCGTACGCCCGACGCTGTTCCAGCCCCTATGGGATGTCGCCGGCTTCGCGCTCGGCGCGGTGACCGCTGCGATCGGCCCGGAAGCCGCGATGGCCTGCACCGCTGCGGTCGAGACCGAGATCGACAAACATTACGAGGAGCAGCTGGTCGCGCTGGGCGACAGCGATCCCGAATTATCCGACGCGATCCGCGAGTTTCAGGCGGAGGAACTGGAGCACCGCGACACCGCCCTGGCGAATGGCGCGGAAGATGCGCCGGCCTATCCGCTGATGTCGGCGGTCATTCGGCTCGGATGCCGCGTGGCCATCGCCACCGCCAAGCGTATCTGAGGAGCCCCATGGCGCAGCCTTCCACTATCTCCTTGTTCCTGCTGGCGATCGCCGCGACCCCGGTGGCGGCGCAGAGCGGTCCGCCCGCGCCCGGCATGCCGCGCGTCGCGCGCACCACCGCGGCGGAGGGTATGTCGCGCAGCGCGCCGGTCAATGGTGTGATCGTGCTGTACGGGAACGAACGCTGCCCCACGAACAGCGACGGTGCGGAGGTAGTGGTCTGCACCCGGCGCCCGGCCGAGGAGCAATTCCGCATTCCCAAGGAATTGCGCAATTTCGAGATCACGCCCGAGAACGAGAATTGGGCGGCGCGTGTGCAGGCCAACAACGATGTCGGCGCGGTCGGCGTCGGCAGTTGCTCGACGGTCGGCGCGGCAAGCGCCACGGGATGCGTGACGCAGAACGCAACTCGCTGGAAGAAGGAGCGGCGTGCCGCCGCGAAGCGCGACACCCCCGATCTGCCGTAACGGCGGTCAGGGCTGCTTGCGCAGCCCCTTGACCCGGTGCCAGATGTAGAAGGCGACGGCGGCGACCAGCACGACGCCGATCACCGCATCGGCGCGGTGGAAGAACGCCTTCATGCGCGGATCGCTGTTCCACTTGTCGCCCAGCGTCATGCCGACCCATGCCAGCAACAGGCAGAACGGCCACGATCCGATGAACGTGTAGACGTGGAACGGGATCAGCTTCATCCGCGCCACGCCGGCCGGAAAGGCGATGAAGGTCCGGATCACCGGCAGCATTCGCCCGATCAGGATCGCCCATGTGCCCCAGCGGTTGAAGAAGCGGTCGGCAAGGTCCAGCTCGCCCGGACCGATCAGCACGTAGCGTCCGAACTTCTCCGCCATCGGCCGTCCACCGCGCCGGCCGATCTCATAGGCGACGATCGAGCCGAGGTTGCAACCCAGCGCACCGGCCGTCGCCGCCATCCAAAGGTTCAACTCGCCCGTGGACACCAGATAACCGGCGAACGGCATGATGATCTCGGACGGCAGCGGGATGCACGCGCTCTCGATCGCCATCAATAGCGCGATGCCCCAGTAACCGCCGGCGGAGATCACGGCGATGGCGAAGCCGGCAAGCGCGGCAAGGATCTTCTCGACCATAGGTTTCGCGCTTGCGGCACGGCGGCGATAAAGGGAAGCGCGAAAACGGGAACCGCGCCCGTCCGGCAACGGTTCGTCGCACATGAGCGATCTTACCTTGAACGATGGACGCGCCATGCCGCAACTCGGCCTGGGCACGTATCAGATCCCCGACGCGCAGGTCGCCGGCGTGGTGCGCGCCGGGCTGGACCTTGGTTTTCGCCTGGTCGATACCGCCGCGCTGTACCACAACGAACGTGGCGTCGGCGAAGGGCTTGGCCATGACGACGTCTGGATCACCACCAAATTGTGGCACGATCAGCATGGTGACGCGGCCGCGGCGCTGGACGCCAGCCTTGCGCTGCTCGGGCGCGATCACGTTGACCTTTACCTGATCCACTGGCCGCATCCTTCGGGCGGGAAGTTTGTCGATGCGTGGCGTTCGCTGGTCGCGCTGCGCGAAGCGGGACTGGCGCGTTCGATCGGCGTTTCGAACTTCCTTCCCGAACATCTCGACGCGATCATCGACGCGACGGGTGTCGCGCCGGCGGTCAACCAGATCGAACTGCATCCGCGCTTCCAGCAACGCGACGTGGACGCGGCGAACCGCGAGCGTGGCATCGTCACGCAAAGCTGGAGTCCGCTGGGGCAGGGGGCGGCCCTGAAGGACGAACGTATCGTCGCGATCGCCGAGGCGGCAGGCGCCACCCCGGCGCAGGTCATCATTGCCTGGCACCTGGCCAGGGGCTGGTCGGTCATCCCCAAGGCGGGCGACCTCGCGCATCTCGAAAGCAACTGGCAGGCGCAGCACGTGCGACTGACCGAGGAACAGATCGCCGCCATCGATGCGATGGACGATCCCGACGGTCGCATGGGTCCCGATCCGCTGGAACTCTGATCCAGCGGCAGCGCGGGGCGGCTACCCGACCGTCGCGTGCGCCATCTTGAGATCCTCCACGAACCGCGCGAACTCCGCCGTTCGCGCATCTTCGTCGGGCAGGCGCAGCAGGTAGCTGGGATGTACCGTGATCCACGCCGCGCCCCCCTCGGGCAGGCGCTGCTCGCGCCCGCGTTCACGCCCGATCGTCATCACCTTGCCGAACAGGCTCCGCGCCGCCGTCGCGCCCAAGGCCACCGTGACCTTTGGGCGCAGCAGCATCTGCTCCTGCTCTATCCACCACCGGCACGCCTCGATCTCGCCGGCATCCGGCTTGGCGTGGATGCGCCGCTTGCCGCGCGGCTCGAATTTGAAATGCTTTACCGCGTTCGTGACATAGGTTTCCGCTCGCGTGATCCCCGCCGCCGCCAGGGCGCGATCGAACACCTGCCCCGCAGGGCCGACGAACGGATGGCCGGCCAGATCCTCCTGATCGCCCGGCTGCTCGCCGACGAACATCATCGTCGCGTCGACCGGCCCCTCGCCGAACACCGTCTGCGTGGCATGTTTGTGCAGGTGGCAGCGGGTGCACGCCAGCGCCTCCTCGCGCAGCGCCTCCCACGCGATCTGGGTATTGCCGCCGATTTCGGCACGGTCGCGTGCGCGTTCGATCATCCCGCTCTCCCGTGCCTGCGCGCCTGCCAGCAATTGCGGCACCAATGCCGTTTCGGGCATATTCTTCCAATACTTACGCGGCATTTCCTTCAGCATCGCCTTCACCTTGACGCGTGCCGGGTTGAAGATGCTGGCGTAATAGGTCTTCCAGACCTCCTCGATCGGGTCGCCATCCGGTGCGTCGCCGCGCGCCGCCCCCGGCCCCTCATTCAACGCGGCACCATCCCAGTGGATCGACACGTCGGGTGTCAGGATCGACCAGCGCATGCTGCCGAAGCGATTGACGAAGAACGCGGCATTGGCGCGAACGATATGATGCTCCGGTTCGAACCACGCGACATACCGCTCGCCTGCGTCGTCGGTCACGCTGCGAAAACGCAAGAAGGCGCGCATCTTGTGAATGTCGCGCCGCACCGCCTTCGCCAGCCCCTCCAGCCGTCGCACCAGCGGATCGGCATGATCCTCCACCAGCCGCGGCGCATCGCGCAACCGCCACAACAAGGCGTAGAGCAGCGCGAACCGCTCCGGGTCATGATGGAGCACCGCATCGCCGGCCAGGGCGATGAACCCCCGCGAAACCCGCAGGGGCGACGCCGCCGCACGCGGTGCTTCGACCGGATCGGCTGACGCGGCGAACAGATCGGACGCCACTGTGCCGACTTGCCAGACCACGCGATCGGGCGGCACCTCGTCGGCGATCAGCCCGCGCGCCGCCTCCCGCCATGCATCCATGTCGTCGGGGGCGGGGAGGGTAACCGCGCGCATTGGCCGCTTCTACTCGCGCTCGTCGCCACCGGGCGGGTTGGCGCGCGCGATCTCCAGTTCGGCGGGCTTGCGCTCCTCATATGTCTCCGCCAGCCGCGCCTCGGTCGCATCGTCCAGCTTGGCATCGGCGGCGGGGAACATCTCTTCCTCCTCCTCGTCGATGTGATGCTCGTAGCGATGGCGCATATGCGCGAACTTCTCGTCCCACGCGCTCGACCCGAACTCCATGTCGAGCAGCTCGCCGAGCAGATCGTCGACCTCCTTGTGCTCGGCCACCGAATGGCGTGCCTCGTCGCGCAGGTCCGGGTTGCCCAGCATCGTCGCATAAAGCGATTCCTCCTCGGCGGCGGCATGGCTCTGCACTTCCAGCCGGAATGCCTCGAACAGCGTCCGGCGCTCGTCGGCGGCACCGCTCAACTGGTCCAGCCGCTTCAGCATGTCGCGCTGTTTGTCGTGGTCGTGCTTCAGTTCGGCATAGATATCCGCATGCGCCATGATCGTCTCCCTCGCGCCCCCAAGCGCACGGCGAGGCCGCACGTTTCACCCGCGATTCATTCTCACGCGCCGAACAATTCCAGCTGTTGGCGAGCCGGGCGTGGCGCGACCAGCGGTTTCAGCTCCGCACGATCCGCCAGCACCACCGGCCGCCAATCCTCGGTGACGATGAACGGCCGCACCCGCGCGATCGACACCGTCAGCCGCGCGACATCGTCGAGCCGCAACCGTCGCCAGCGCCGCGCCGCGAGGATGCTCTTCACCGCCTTCGTGCCCAGCCCCGGCACACGCCACAGCAATTCGCGAGGCGCGCGATTGACGTCGACCGGAAACTGGTCGCGAAACTTCAATGCCCAAGCCAACTTGGGGTCGATATCCAGCGGCAGCATCCCCGTCGCATCGTCGGCCGCCGCCACCACTTCGCTCGGCTGGAACCCGTAAAAGCGCATCAGCCAGTCGGACTGGTACAGCCGGTGTTCGCGCATCAATGGCGGGCGTTGCAGCGGCAGCACGCTCGACGCATCGGGGATCGGGCTGAACGCCGAGTAATAGACGCGCCGCAATCCGAACCGATCGTAAAGCGACGAGGCCTTCTTCACGATGTCGCCATCGGTCGCCGCATCTGCGCCAACGATCATCTGCGTCGATTGCCCCGCCGGTGCGAAGCGCGGCGCGGATTTGTAGCGGGTGCGCGCGTCGGCGGTATCGGCGATCGCTGCGGTGACATCGCCCATCGCTCCCTCGATCCGCGCATTGTCCTTTTCGGGCGCCAGCCGCTTCAGCCCGCCGATCGTCGGCAGTTCGACGTTGATCGACATCCGGTCGGCATGCAGCCCCGCCTGATGCACCAGTTCGGGATCGGCATCGGGAATCGTCTTCAGGTGGATATATCCACGAAAATGATGATCCTCGCGCAGCGATCGCGCGACCTCCACCATCTGCTCCATCGTGTAGTTGGAGGATTTGATGATCCCCGACGACAGGAACAGCCCCTCGATATAATTGCGGCGGTAAAAGGACAGCGTCAGGTTCACGACCTCCTGCGCCGTGAACCGCGCCCGCCGCACGTTCGAGCTCTTGCGGTTGATGCAATAATGGCAGTCGAAGATGCAGCTGTTGGTCAGCAGGATCTTCAACAGCGAGATGCAGCGTCCATCCGGCGCATAGGCGTGGCAAATGCCCATGCCTTCGGTCGATCCCAGCCCCTTGCCATCCGCCGAGTTACGCTTCGCCGTTCCCGACGACGCGCATGATGCGTCATATTTCGCAGCGTCGGCGAGAATTTCCAGCTTCTGTCTTACATCAAGCTGCGCCATGTGTTCGATGTATGTTCGCAAAGGGCGCTTGTCGAGGGCGCATCGCTTTGCCATGGATCAACCCCGTGCAGCGGATCATTCAACGTCTCGGCCCGAACGGCCCGTATCTCGCCCTGGCGCTGACGTGCCTGTTCGGCTGGGGATTCAAGGCGCATTGCGGTGCCGGCTGGACCGGTGCGGAGCAATATACCACCGGCTGCTACAGCGACGCCGTACCCTTCTGGGGCCTGCGCGACGTCGCGACGGGGCAAATCCCGTATTTCGAGGCACGGATGGAATATCCGGTGCTGACCGGCGCGTTGATCTGGATCGAGGGGCTGATCGCGCGACTCGTCGGCGGTGCGGGGGCGGACGCCGGCGATTTTTTGAACACGGTGACGCTCGGCAACGCGATCCTCGCCTTCGTGGTGCTGGAGTTCATGCGCGCCGCCGGTGTGGACGTGCAGCGCCAATATGGCTGGGCGCTCGCGCCGCCGCTGATCCTGTACCTCGGGCACAATTGGGATCTGCTCGCCGTCTCCTTCGCGGTCGCTGCGCTGCTCGCCGCCCGGCGCCGGGCGATGGTGCGCGCCACGGCGCTGGCCGCGCTGGGTGGCGCGGCGAAGCTGTTTCCGGTGCTGATCCTCCCGCTGCTCGGGCTTGGCGCGCTGTTCCGCTCCGGGCGGACCTGGCCGGAACGGATCGGGCGCGCGACGTGGCTGTCCACCGTGGCGATCGTCGCCTGGACTGCGGTGAATGTGCCGGTCGCGGCGCTGGCCTTCGACAATTGGGGTGAATTCTACGCGTTTTCGGGCGCACGTGCCGGCACCGCGGCCAGCGTGTGGGAATTGCTGGGTCAGTTCGGCTGGTGGATCGCCGATATACCCACCCGCAATTTCTGGTCGTTCGTCCTGTTCGTGGGCGGTGCGGTGACGATAGTCGCCGTGGGATGGCGACGGCATGGCGACCGGCCATGGCTGTTGTTCATGCCGGTGCTGGCGTGGTTCCTGCTGACGAGCAAGGTCTATTCGCCGCAATTCGACCTGTGGCTGTGGCCGATGATCGTGCTCACCGGCACGCGGGTGCGCGCGATGGCGCTGTTCCTGCTCGGCGATCTCGCCGCCTATTTCGCCGAATTCTGGCTGTTCGCCGGGATGGAGGGGGCGTGGCCATCGGCGACCCAGCCCGATATTCTCGCCGCCGCGATCGTTCGCGGCGCTGCGATGCTGTGGCTGATCCACGGCGCGGTGCACGATGCTGCACCCGCCTGGGTCACTCGGCTGCGAGCAGTTCCGCCGCCTGCAGATCGACCGACACCAGCCGGCTGACGCCTTTTTCGACCATCGTCACGCCGAACAAGCGGTGCATCCGGCTCATCGTCACCGCATTGTGCGTGACGATCAGGTAACGGGTGTCGGTCTCGCGCGTCATACGGTCCAACAGGTCGCAGAATCGTTCGACATTGGCATCGTCAAGCGGCGCATCGACCTCGTCCAGGACACAGATCGGCGCAGGGTTGGTCAGGAACAATGCGAAGATCAGCGCGATGGCGGTCAGTGCCTGTTCGCCCCCCGATAGAAGGGTCAGCGATTGCAGCCGTTTGCCCGGCGGTTGCGCCATGATCTCCAGCCCCGCCTCCAGTGGATCGTCCGAATCGACCAGCGCCAGATGGGCCTGCCCTCCGTCGAACAATGTCGTGAACAGGCGTCGGAAATGGCCGTCGACCGCCTCGAATGCCGTCAGCAGCCGTTGTCGCCCCTCGCGGTTGAGCGTCCCGATCGATCCGCGCAGCTGGTTCACCGCCTGGCCCAGTTCGGCGCGTTCCGCCGCGGTGGCGGTGCCGGCGTTCTCCAGTTCGGCCAGTTCGTGCTCGGCAACCAGATTGACCGGGCCAAGCCGCTCGCGATCCATCGTCAGTCGTTCGTGCGACGCCGATTCCTCGGCCGGGGTCGCGACCGTGTCGGCGTCGAAACCGGCCCTGGTGGGCAGCAACGGCGCGGGGCACTCGAACCGCTCGCCCGACACGCGCCCCATTTCCACGCGGCGCAACTCATGACTTTCGGCCCGCGCCGTCGCCCCCGCCCGCGCCTCGCGTGCGGTGGACAGCGCTTCGACCGCACGTGCCATTGCCGCGTCGGCATCGCGCAGCGCAAGGTCGGCGTCGCGCTCCTCGTTCTGCGTCGTATCGGCGGCGACCCGCGCCGTGCCATGCTGCACGTCCAGCGCGTCGATCTCACCCGCAAGCACGGCGGGTCGTCCGGCCAGTTCGCCAAGCTCGGCATCCAGCGCGTCGGCCCGCTCGTCCATCGCGCCGATCCGCCGCGTCGCCTCGCCCGCGCGGGTACGCCATCCTTCGGCTTCGGTAACGCTGGCCGCCCGCCGCGCCCGTGCCTCGCCCAACGTGCGCTCCTGCGTGCTGCGGTCCGCCCGCGCCAGCGCGACATGCGCGCGCGCCGCCTCCGCTTCACCCCGGAGCCGCGCCGTGGCTCCTGCCGCCGCCGCGCCATCGGGCAGCGCGGCCACCGCGTCGGCCGCCTGCTCCAGCGCCGCCCGCGCCTCGTCGGCCTCGCCGGTCACCCGTGCCGCGCGCAGCGCCAGATCGGCACGCTGCCCGGCCAGCCGCTCGATCAGCGCCACCGCGCGATCTTCGCTGCGCTGCGCCTCGCGCATCTCGCGCTCGGCCTGCGTCAGCAACCCGCGTGCAGATTGCGCTGCGGTGCGCGCTCGCGCGATACGCTCGTCCAGCCGGTTGCGCCGCGCCTCCGCCGCCTCGACCGCTTGCGCCGCCGCCGGTCGTGCTTCCTCCAACTCGGCAAGCCGGTTCAGCCGCTGCAATCGCTCCGCCGCCGCCGCCCCGCCGGTGTCGCTGACATAACCGTCCCAGCGACGCACCCGCCCGTCGCGGGTCACCAGCCGCTGCCCGGCGCGCAGCACCTGCGCGGCATCCGCCTCCACCACGAACACCTGCGACAACCGTCGGGCCAGTTCGGCGGGCGCGGTCACCCGCGCGGCGAGCGGCAAGGTGCCGATCGGGGCAGGGGGATCGGCCGGGTCGAGCACCGCGCCGCTCCATTCCGACAAGGCGGTTTCCAGTTCGTCGCCCATCGCCGCCGCCAGCGCCCGCTCGAATCCCGGCTCGGCGCGCACTGCATCCAGCAACCGGTCGCCCGTTCGCCCGGTCGCCTGCGTCAGCGCCGCGACCTCTCCATCCAGCGCGGCGCGCGCCGCCAGCGCCGCGGCGCGTGCCGCCTCGGCCGGGTCGCGCTCCTCGCGCGCGCCCGCCTCGCTCGTCTCCCCCCATGTCAGCGCTGCCTGCGCCTTGACCGCCTGCTCCTGCGCCACCGCGATGGCCGCGACCGCGATCGCGCGTTGCTCTTCCAGCACCGCCGGATCGTCCAGCCTTTCGATCGCCTCCGCCAGCTGGATCGCCTCGCGCCGCGCGCGTTCGTGCCGTGCAGCCGCGGCGGCGTGCGCAGCGATCGCCACCCGTCGCTCCGCCGCCTCCGCCGCTTCGGCGGACATCGCCTGCGCCAGCGCGACCTCCACGTCGCGCGCACGGCGTTCGGACTCGGCCAACGCCGCGTCCAGCGACGGCAGCTCCGCATTGCCCTGCGCGATGCGGTGATTGAGATCGTCCGCCTCGATCGCCAGCCGCGCCAGCGCGTCGGCGGCGTCGTGCGCCAGCGCATCCTCGCGGGTACGGTCCTCGTCGATCCGCGTCCGCGCCGCCTGCAGCTCTGCCAGCCGTCGTTCCAGGCCATGCCGTTGCTCGCGGGCGCGGGTCAGCCGGTGCGCGATGTCCGCCACTGCGTCGCGCGCGGCCAGCGCCGCATCGCGTGCGGCTGCGTGGTGGGCGGCGGCCTCGCATTGCGCGTCCCGCGCGGCGTTGCTGGTTGCGGTCGCCGCCTCCACCAACATCCCCGCAGCATCCGCCTCGTCCTTCGCGACGGTGGCGGCAGCGGCGGCATCGCGCCAGCGCGCGAAGATCATCCGCGCCTCCGCAACGCGGATCTGCTCGGACAACGAGCGGTATCGTTCGGCGGCGCGTGCCTGCCGCCGCAGCGCAGCGATCCGCGTCGATTGATCGGCGAGCAATTCGTCGAGCCGCACCAGATTGGCCTCCGTCGCGCGCAGCCGTGTCTCGGCATCCCTGCGGCGCACATGTAGCCCGGCGATCCCGGCGGCTTCCTCCAGCATCGCGCGTCGCTCCGCCGGCTTGGCGGAGATCACCGCGCCGATGCGGTTCTGGCTGACCAGCGCGGGGGAATGCGCGCCGGTCGCCGCGTCGGCGAACAGCAGTTGCACGTCCTTCGCGCGCACTTCGCGACCGTCGATGCGATAGGCGGAGCCGGCGCCGCGCTCGATCCGCCGCACGATCTCGCTTTCCTCGGGCCCGTCCGCGCCCTCGCGCTCGGCCAGCAACGCCACTTCGGCGAAGTCGCGCGGCGGGCGGGTCGCCGTCCCCGCGAAGATCACATCCTCCATCCCTGAACCGCGCATCGATCGCGGCGAGTTCTCGCCCATCGTCCAGCGCAATGCTTCGAGCAGGTTGGATTTGCCGCAGCCGTTCGGCCCGACCACGCCGGTCAGGCCGGGTTCGATCCGCAGGTCGGCGGGATCGACGAAGCTTTTGAAGCCCGACAGGCGCAGCCGTTTTATCCGCATCGCGGACGCCTCCGCGCCACACGCACACCGGGAAGGGTGGCACAAGGCCACCCGCCCGCATCAAGGCGTCCGTGGCGACGGACGCCCATGCGCCTATGCCCCGGCGTTCTTCAGCGCCGCCTCCACCTGCGCCCAGGTCACGCCATCCACCTTCGCATCGTTCAGGATGAACGTCGGCGTGCCGGTGACGCCGTTCTTGTCGGTGCCATCCTGCATGATCTTCGTCAGCGTATCGATCGTCTTGGCATCGGTCAGGCACGCGCGCGCCTGCGCCTCGGGAACGCCCCGCTGCTTGATGAACTCCAGATAGCCCATCCGCTCCGCCCAGGCCGTCGCCACCTGCGCCGGTGTGGCGGTCTGCGTCTGCCGCAGGAACGCCTCGTCCTGCGCGACCTTCATCTGCGTATCCAGGAACTTGGGCTGGTCGATGTACATCTGCTCAAGGATCGGGAAGAACGGCTGCGGCCCGGCGCAGCGCCCCAACAGCGCCGCGGCCAGATCGGGCGGGCCGTGGACCAGGAAGTCACGGAACTCGTACGACACCTTGCCGCTCTTGACGTATGTCTCCTCCAGCGGGCGCATCCCGGTCTGGCCGAACGCGCCACACGCCGGGCACGTGCGCGATCCGTATTCGACCAGCTTCAGCGCCGCGTCCGGGTTGCCCATCACATACCCGCCCGCCGGGGTGAGTGAGACCACCTGCGTCCAGTCCTGCCCGGCCGGTGCGGCAACCGCCTTCACCGATCCGGCGGGTGCGCTCGGCGTGCTGCCGTTGCCGTCGCCGGCACCGCCGCTGCATGCCGTCAGCAGCGCGACCGCCGCGACGACGGGAAGGGCCATATGCTTCATGGTTCGTGTCACTCCGTCACTCATTTCGCGCCGGCCGCGCGCAATTGCGGCTGCAATTCCGCCCAGCCGACATTCTGGATCAGCCGTCCGTTGATCTCGAACGCGGGCGTGCCGGGCACCTTGCTGGTCCGCTCCGATGCCGCGATCGTCCGCTTGATCGCGGCATCGTCGGCAAAGCACGCCTTGATCGCCGCGGCCGGCGCACCCGCCGCGCGCGCGATCGCCGGCAGCCCCGCGCCCTCGGCCACCGCCGCCATCTGCGCCAGCTGCGGCCAGCTTTCCACCCGCGCACGGTTGCCCTCGACCCATTGCGTGGCGCGTCGGGTCCATTCTTCCTGCCTGGTGAAGAATGCCGCATGCACCGCGGGGAACGCCGCCGCGCCCGAACAGCGCGCCAGCGTCGCCGCGGCCAGATCCACGCCGTCATGCACCTGGCTGCGCACCTCGACGCTGGTCGATCCGGATCGCACCATCGCCTTTAGCGTGTCGCCGGCATCCTTTTCGAAATGCGCGCAATGCGGGCAGGTGTAGCTGACATATTCGACCAGCTTCACCCGCGCCTGCGGGTTGCCGACCAGATAGCCGCCGTTGGTGACCGGCGTGGCGACCGCCGTCCACGGGCGCGGCGCGCTGGCCGCGATCAAGGCGCCTACGACGATCGGGGCGGCGAAAATGGCAAAGCGCGTCATCGGACCTTCGGCAGCACGGGGCGGGGGGCAGCGACGCCGGAGGCCAATGCCTCCAGCACCGCCTTCAACTCGGGATCGGCGATGGTGCGCAGGCTGTGCCCCATCTCCGGCGGGGCGGGGAGCAGCGACGGCGGCGCGCGGCGTTCGGGCCGGCGCGTCACCTCACCCTGGCGTATCGCGACGCGCACCACCGCGGCATAACCGAAGAAACGGTTCACCCGCTCGATGATCTCGGTGGTCAAATGGCTCATCATCGGGGCATGCGCACCACGCACGGTCAGCGTCAGCACGCCGTCCTGCTTCTTGCCCATCGGGAAGCGGATCGATTCGGGCGTGCTGGCCGAGGCGAGCCGCTCGCCGACGATCTCCGGCCAGCGCGAGACCACCGCCGATTGCACGAAGCCGAAGCGTCGGAACGCCGCGCCGCCCACGCTCGGCAACAGTTCGGCGACCTGCCGCGAACGGTTGTGGCGCGGCGATTCGGAAGGGGGTACGCCGGCGCGCTTGCTCATTCCGATACCCATGCCATAGCCGGGGCATGGACGCCAAGCACCGGATCGATATCGCGACGCCGTTGCTCGCATGGTACGATCGTCATCGCCGCGACCTGCCGTGGCGCGCCGCCGCCGGGGATACGCCCGATGCGTACCGCGTGTGGTTGAGCGAGGTGATGCTCCAGCAGACCACCGTCGCCACGGTGCGCCCGCGTTTTACGGAATGGACGCGGCGCTGGCCGACCTTCGCCGATCTCGCCGCCGCCGAAGAGGCCGACGTGATGGCCGCATGGGCGGGGCTGGGTTATTATGCCCGCGCGCGCAATTTGCTGGCCGCCGCCCGCGCGATCGCCGCGGATCATGGCGGACGGCTGCCCGATACCGAAGCGGCGCTGCGCACGTTGCCGGGTTTCGGCGACTATACGGCCGCCGCGGTCGCTGCGATCGCATTCGGCCGCCGCGCGGTGGTGGTCGATGCCAATGTCGAGCGCGTGGTCGCGCGGCTGTTCGCGATCGACATGCCGTTGCCCGCCGCCCGCCGGCCGATCCGCGCCGCCGCCGACACGATCACGCCGGAGGCCCGTGCCGGCGATTTCGCGCAGGCGATGATGGACCTCGGCTCCGCCATCTGCACCCCGCGCCGCCCGCGCTGCCTGTTGTGCCCGCTAGGCGATCGATGCGCCGCGCAGGCGACGGGCACGCCCGACGGCTTTCCGGTCAAGAAGCCCAGGGCGGCACGTCCGCACCGCCACGGCACGATCTTCTGGTTGCAGCGCGACGATGCCGTGCTGCTGATGCGCCGCCCCGACAAGGGGTTGCTCGGCGGAATGCGCGCGCTGCCGACCGGCCCGTGGGCCGATGTGCCGCCGCTGCTGACCGGTGCGCCCGCCGCCGTCGACTGGCGGTTCCTCGACGAGCAGGTCGCGCACGGCTTCACGCATTTCACGATTGACCTGCGCATCGCGGTGGCGCGAACGCATGTGGCGAGCAACGATGGCGAATGGTGGCCGTTGGCACGGCTGGACGACGCCGGGTTGCCGACGGTGTTCGCCAAGGCGGCGGTTGTGGCGAGGAGACGGGCATGACGACGAAGCGATGGACCCTGGCGACCCTGACGGTCGCGTTGCTGGCGACCACCGGCGCACCCGCCCGGCAAGCTGCGCCGCGACCGGCCCCGCAACCTGCGCTGCGTGGCGCACAAACGGCATCGTCGCTGCTTCCGCAAACGCAGGCGCTATACGACGGTTACGTTCGCGCGCGGAAGATGCCCGGCATCGTCGGCGCGTTCGGGCTGGGTGACCTGCCGACCGCGTTCGTCGCGGCCGGTGCCATCTCGCTCGATCCCGGCGCACCGGCCGCCGGCCCGGACTCGTTGTGGCGGATCTATTCGATGACCAAGCCGGTCACCGGCATGGCGGCGATGTTGCTGGTCGAAGATGGCAGGCTGTCGCTCGACGACCCGTTGTCCAAATACTTCCCGGCCTTCGCGAAGATGCGCGTGCTGACCAGCCCCGACACAACGCTCGACACGCGCCCCGCGAAGAAACCGATCACCTTGCGTGAGTTGATGACCCACACCTCCGGTATCGGCTACCAGATCAATGCGAAGGGGCCGCTGCTCAAGGAATATGAGCGGCTCGGCCTCGTGCCCGCCACCGTCAATGCTCAGGTCGAGGCGCAGGCGCGCCGCGCTCGCCCCGCGTCGCTCGCCGCCTTCGCCGAGCGGGTGGCGCAGGCACCGCTGGTCGCCGAACCCGGCACGAAATGGCATTATTCGATGGGGCTCGACGTGCTCGCCGCGGTGGTCGAAAAGGCGAGCGGCATGTCGTTCGAGCGTTTCGTGCAGACGCGGCTGTTCGCGCCGCTTCGCATGACCTCGACCTTCTGGCAGGTTCCGCCGCGCGACGTTGCACGCTTCGCCAGCAATTACGTCTTCGTCGAGGACGATCTGTCGCCGCTCGATCCCGCCGCGCGCTCGCCGTGGCTGCAACCGCCCAGCTTCCCTTATGGCGGTGCGGGGCTGGTCAGCAGTGCGCGCGATTACGATCGTTTCCTGCACATGCTCCAGAACTATGGCATGCTGGACGGCGCACGGGTGATGAAGGAGGACACCGCGCGGCTGGCGATGTCCAACCTTATGCCCGCGGGCGTCACGTTCGAAAGCGACGGGCAGCAACGCGGCTTCGGCGCGGGTGGCGTCGTCTACCTTGCCGACGATCCCGCGGGCGCAAGCAAGGGCAGCTACGGTTGGGCCGGCGCGGCGGGTACGCTGGCGATCGTCGATCCGGTCAGGCGTTTTCGCAGCACGATCATGGTCAATTACTTCCCGGCCGAAAAATGGCCGCTCGCCCGCGAAACCTTCGCTGCGATCCGCGGCGACGCGGCGCGGCTGCACGGCGGGATGCGATGACGCGAACCGGCGTGATCCGTACCGGCTTTACCGGTGGCACCCTCGATCGTGCCGATGCCCTGCGCAGCGATCCCGACGCGCTGGCCGCGCTGCTGCGCGACCCCGCGTCGCGTCTGCTGCTGCTTGATGATGTCCAGCCGGTCGTCGGCGACGACGGCCTGCTGACGTGGGGCGCGCTCGGCGATGCGCCGGACGGGGCGGAATTCGTCCTGCTGGGTCTTGCCGACGATCGCGCGCATTTCGCCGCCGTCTTACCCGGGCAGCCGCCATTGGCGCCCTATCGGTCGCCGACGCTGTTCGCGCTGCTCGACCGGCTGCGCGCAGGGGAGGCGGCGACCTTCGCAGCGGCGCGGGCGTTGATCGACTGGCATGCGCGCCATCCGTTCTGCGCGCGGTGCGGCCACGCGACCGCGCCGTTCCGCGCCGGCTGGGGCCGCCGCTGTTCCGCCTGCGCGACCGAACATTTTCCGCGCGTCGATCCGGTCGTCATCATGATCGCCGAACATGATGGCCGTGCGCTGGTCGGGCGGCAGGCAGCGTTCCCTCCCGGCCGATATTCCGCGCTCGCCGGCTTTCTCGAACCCGGTGAATCGATCGAGGAAGCGGTCGCGCGCGAAATCGCCGAGGAGGCCGGCATCCGCGTTACCGACGTTCGCTACGTCGCCAGCCAGCCATGGCCGTTTCCCTCGCAATTGATGATCGCCTGCATCGCGCGTGCCGAACATGATCGGATCACGCTGGACGGCAACGAGCTGGAAGACGCGATGTGGGTCACCCGCGATCAGGTGCGCGCCGCGTTGTCCGGTGAACCCGCCGCGTTCGGCGCCCCACCGCCATATGCGATCGCCCATTCGCTGCTGCGCGCATGGATGGACGAGGGGGCGTAGAGCGCACGGTCCTCCCATCCGGGTCGAACCGGTACGTCGCCTGGCCGCGCTCCACTGGACGCTTCCGCCGTCGTCGGCGCAGGCGGTGGAGGGTCGGGCGAAGTCCGGGGTGACGGCTCGATGCAATGGCTCGACCGTAACCGAAAGCCTGTCACGCGCGAAGATCGGTCGGGCGATCGATCTTTCATTGCTGCAGAAAGCACGCTACCCGCGCTCGGCCGGCTGTCATCGCGCGCGTAGTGAAGCGATCCGAAGCGACCCACGTCACGTCGACCCACGTCACGTCGACCGACGTGCACTCCAGTAAGCGTCACACCACGGTGCGCGCACGCACCGTCAGCGCGGCAAGCTGTGCAGCGTCAGCGTCATGTCCGACAATGGGCGTATCCCGGGCGGCCGATCATCAAGCGTCGCCACCGTCGTCTAGGCACGCTGCAAGCACGCGCCCTACGATCTCACCGATCGCCGCGCTCGGGCTGGCGATCCGCGCGGCGACCGCGATCAAATAACCGCACGAAGCCCTCCTCCGTCCCGATGGTCCGTCCGCGAAATAGTCCGAAATGCTATGGCAGACCGGCTGCTCCAGCTTCTTCGAAGCGTCGGTGACGGACGAGTTCAAGCGCGAGGCGGTGGCGCTGTGGGAAACGAGCGGTCGGATGCGGACCGAGGTGGTGGCCGAATTGGCGATCATGCCGACGACGCTGCGACGATGAACGCGGCGGTGCTGGCACGGCCGAACGTCGTGTCGCGACGGGGGACACCATCGCCGCCGCCGAACGGGTTGCGGCGCAGGCCGACGATCGAACGGGTGGCGTTCCGTCTCGACGATCCCGAACCGTTCGTGCGTATGCTCCGCTGGCGGCCGGGACGGAAGGCCTGATGCCTCAGGAGGCGCGCGCCTTGGCGATGGCGTCCTGGAGGCGGTCGAGCGGCAGCGCGCCGGACAGCAACTGGTCGCCGACCACCCACGCCGGGGTGCCGGTCACCCCCAGCTTGGCGGCGATGTCGAGGTTGTCGCGCAGCGTCGCCTCGGTGTCGGCGGGCACCTTGGTCAGGTCGACGCCGCTCGCCTTGGCCGCCTGAGCGATCGTTGCGGCGCTGACCGGCCCGGCGGCGTAGAGCGCGTCGTGGAATGACTTGAACCGCCCCTGCGCCGCCGCGGTCAGCGAGGCGCGGGCGGCGGCGCGGCTGCTGTCCGCCAGAACCGGCAACTCCTTGAACACCACCCGCAGATTCTTGTCGGCAGCGACCAGTTTCTCGATCGTCGGCAGGGTGGCCCGGCAGAAGCCGCAATTATAGTCGTAATATTCGACCAGCGTCACATCGGCGTTCGGGTTGCCGATCCATGCGTCGCCATAGGGTTGTTCGATCCGGCTGCGATTGCTGGCCACCGCGCGCGTGGATTCGCGCTGTTGCAACTTTTCGATCGCCTCCGGGATCAGTTCCGGATGCGCCAGCACATAGTCGCGCACGATCCGCCCGACGCGCGCCTCGTCCATCGCAGCCGTGGGCGCGGCGCGCTCGGCGAGCCACATGCCGCCGGCACCGAAGAGCAGACCGATCGCCACCAGCCCCAACACCATCAACCGGTTCAACGGCGCTTCTTCTTTCCGTGCTTGTCGACCTCGTTCTGGGCCGTCATCGCGATATCCTGCGCGCGGATCCAGTCGGGCGTGTTCTTCGGTATGCCGGCCATCGCGTAGCGCGCGCGGTCGGCGGCGGTGCGATCGTCGCCCATCATGCTGGCGCGCTCCGCACTGGCGAGCGCGGCGCGTGCCTCGTCGCCGGTCAGTTCGTACACCGTGCCGAGCTGGAACCAGGCGAACGGGTTCTCGTCGTCACGCGCGACGGCGGTGCGCAATATGCGCTTGGCCTCGTCGTAATTCGCCGCATCCTCGGTCGCGATCAGCGCATGGCCATAGGTGGTGGCGATCAGCGGGTTGGAGCGCGACCCCTCCGTCGCGCGCTTCAGCGGCGCCAGCGCCAGCTTCGGCTTGCCCGCCTCCAGCAGGATCTGCCCCATGATCTCCTGAAAATAGGGATCGTTGGGCTGCGCGGCGACCAGCGCCTCGGCCTCCGCATCGGCTTTCTGCGGATAGCCGGCGCGGTGATAGGCGTAGGCGCGTGCGTAATGCGCATACAGCGTCTGGTCGTTGTCGGGATATTTCTGCAACGCCTGAGGTGGCGGCAACAGGTAACCGTCCAGCTTCGCCTTCACGCGGCGAAACCGTTCCTCGATCTTCGGATCGGACGGCTTGCTCCACGCCTTCGACGCCTGCACATCGGCGGTCAGCGTCTGGACGCGCGTGCCCGACATCGGGTGCGACTGCATGAACGGATCGATGTTCTTCGTGCCGTAGCGATATTCCTGCTGCTGAAGCTTCTTGAAGAACTCCAGCATCCCCTTGCCGGTGATGCCCGCGGTGTCGAGGTAACGGACCGCGGACGCGTCGGCGGTCGACTCCTGCACGCGGTTGAAGGCCAGGAACTTGCCCATCGCCACCTGTTGCCCGGCGGCCAGGATGCCCGCGCCCGCCTCGCCCCCGCCAGCCGCCATCGCGGCCAGCCCGAGCACCATCGACAGCAGATAGACGCCCATCGCGGGCTTCTGCCCCTGGCTGCTGGTGATGACATGGCCATCGGCGATATGGCCCAGTTCGTGGGCGATCACGCCCTGCACCTGATTGGCGCTGTCGGCGGCCTGCAGCAACCCGGTGTGGACGTAGACCGTCTGTCCGCCCGCCACGAAGGCGTTGATCGAATCGTCGTTGACCAGCGCGAACGACACATCGGTCGGGCGCAGGCCCGCTGCGGTGACCAGCGGCGCGGACATATCGTTCAGCAATGCCTCGGTCTCGGCATCGCGGAGCAGGGATTGTGCCTGCACGGGCTGCGCGAGCAGCAGCATCGCGGTGGTCGCCGCCGCGATCAGCCGCCTCATCGACCGGCCTCGGCCGTCATTGCGCGGTGTCGTCCGCAATGGTGCGGGTGGAATGGGTGACATGCGAAGGGCATCGGCCGGGCTTGTGCGGCGGTTCGTCTGAACCGCCGCTGAAAGCCCGGCCGATCGCCTCACGCGCCGAAGGTGCGCTGCCACCAGCCGCGGCGCGGCTGGCCGGACGCCCCGGCATCGTCCGCTGCCGGGCTGTCCGTTGCGGCGTCATCGCCCGCCGGTGCTTCGGCAGGCGCGGCTTCCTCCGCAGCGACCGGCGTGGTTCCGCCGTCGGGCGCATCGTCGGCGACCTTCTTGCGGCGCGTGCGCTTCGGCTTGACCGGCGCTTCCTCCGCCACCGGCTCGGGTGCCGACAGGCCGTCGTTGATCGGCCCCGCATCACCGGCGTCGACCAGCGGCTCGGCGACCTTCTTCTTGCGGGTACGCTTCGGCTTGGCGGGCGCTTCGTCCGCGGCAAGTGCCTCGACTGGAGCGGGCGCTGCCGCTTCCTCGACGACGGGTGCGGCCGGCGTCTTCACCGCCGCGCGGGTGCGTGCCGGCGCAGCCGCCGGTTCGCTGGCGACCCGGGCACGCGGACGACGACGCGTCTTGGGTGCCGGGGCGGGCTCTGCCGCGACCGGTTCCTCGGCTGCCGTTTCCTCGATCTCCGCATCGGCCTCGACCGGCTCTGCGGCGAGCGTCGCTTCGTCGGAAGCGTCGACGTCCGTCGCGGTTTCCGGTTCGGCGGTGCGATCGCCCTCACGACGACGACCGCGACGGCCGCGACGACGACGGCGACCGCCCTCGCGCTCCGCTTCCTCCGAGGCATCGGTATCGACCGGCTCGGCGACGATCGCCTCCTCGGCTTCGTCGAGATCGCTTTCGCCGATCACGTCGACATCGGCCACCAGCCCGGCGGACGGCTCGTCCACGATCCGGTCGCGACCGCGACGCCCGCGGCGGCGGCGGCGGCCACCCTCGCGCTCGGCTTCGGCCGGCTCTGCGGCGGCGGTCTCGTCGGCGTCTTCCTCGCCCTCGGAATCACCTTCGTCGGCTTCGGTGCCGGATTCCTCCGCACCCTCGACGCTGTCGCGACCGCGGCGGCCACGACGACGACGGCGACGACGACCGTTGCGCCCGCCTTCGCCCTCGGGCGCGGCGACCTGCTCGACGGTGTCCTCCTCGTCCAGCTCTTCCTCTTCCTCGATCTCGTCCTCGACCAGATCGTCTTCGGCCTCCTCGATGATCGGGCGGTCGAACTTCGGCGGATGCGCCGGCGGCGGGCCGCTGGCCTCCACCGACATGCGCGCGCCTTCCTCCTCGCCATCGGGGATGATCTCGACCTGCACGCCGTAGCGATCCTCGATCTCGGCGATGTCGGCACGCTTGCGGTTCAGGACGTAGAACGCCGCTTCCTGGCTGCACCGCAGCGTCAGCACCGAGCCGCGACCGCGTGCCGCTTCGTCTTCCAGCAGCCGCAGCGCCGACAAGCCCGACGACGACGCGGTGCGGACGAAACCGGTGCCTTCGCAATGCGGGCAGGGGCGGGTGGATGCCTCCAGCACGCCGGTGCGCAGCCGCTGGCGGCTCATCTCCATCAGCCCGAAGCTGGAGATGCGGCCGACCTGGATGCGCGCGCGATCATTCTTCAGCGCCTCCTTCATCGCCTTCTCGACCTTCCGGACGTTCGATCCGTTGTCCATGTCGATGAAGTCGATGACCACCAGCCCGGCCATGTCGCGCAGCCGCAGCTGGCGCGCGATTTCCTGCGCCGCTTCCAGGTTGGTGGCGGTGGCGGTCTGCTCGATATTGTGTTCGCGGGTGGACCGGCCGGAGTTGATGTCGATCGACACCAACGCTTCGGTCGGGTTGATGACCAGATAGCCGCCCGACTTCAGCTGCACGACCGGATGGTACATCGCAGCGAGCTGATCCTCGACGCCGGCGCGCTGGTACAGCGGCACGGGGTCGCTGTAATGCTTCACCTTCTTGGCGTGGGTCGGCATCAGCAGCCGCATGAATTCGCGCGCCTGGCGATAACCGTCGTCACCCTCGACGATGACCTCGTCGATATCCTTGTTGTAGATGTCGCGGATCGCGCGCTTCATCAGGTCGCTGTCGCCATAGACCAGCGCGGGTGCGCTGGACGTCAGCGTCTTCTCGCGGATCTCGTCCCACAGCCGCGCAAGATAGTCGAAGTCGCGCTTGATCTCGGCCTTGGTGCGCTGCAGCCCGGCGGTGCGGACGATGCAGCCCATCGACGACGGCAACGCCAGATCGGCCATGATCGACTTCAGCCGCTTGCGATCCGCCGCGTTCGAAATCTTCCGGCTGATCCCGCCGCCGTGCGACGTGTTGGGCATCAACACGCAATAACGCCCGGCGAGCGACAGATAGGTAGTCAGCGCCGCACCCTTGTTGCCGCGCTCCTCCTTGACGATCTGCACCAGCAGGACCTGGCGGCGATGGATCACGTCCTGGATCTTGTACCGGCGGCGCAGGTTCATGCGGCGCTGGCGCAGCGCCTCGACCTGATCGTCGTTGGTGCCGGCACGGCCGCGGCGCGGCGCGGGCGCTTCGCCCTCCGCCTCCTCGCCATCAGCGTCGTCATGGTGATCGTGATCGTGATCGTCGCGGTCGGCGTCGTCATCGAAATCGCCGTCGTCCAGCGCGTCCTGCTCGGCGCGCAGCGCGGCTTCCTCGGCGGCATGCTCCGCCTCTTCGCGCAACAGCGCCTCGCGATCCTCCTTGGGGATCTGGTAATAATCCGGATGGATCTCGCTGAACGCCAGGAAGCCATGGCGATTGCCGCCGTAATCGACGAACGCGGCCTGCAGCGACGGCTCGACGCGCGTCACCTTGGCAAGATAGATGTTACCCTTGAGCTGCTTGCGCTCGGCACTCTCGAAATCGAATTCCTCGATCCGGTTACCCTTGACGACTGCTACCCGGGTTTCTTCCCGGTGGCGTGCGTCGATCAGCATACGCGTGGTCATTGAAAACTCTCCACGCGCCGCATCTGCCCGCGAACGGGGGATGGGCGCGACGATAAGGCGCGGGCGGCCGCCCGATGGGGCCAGCCGCGCGGATGATGATGGTGGTTCGTGCTGCGGCGCGCGATGCCGCCCGCTCCATCGAGCGGGACGTGCCGGCCGCGATCGTGCCGCCGCCGGCACGGGCCGGGCGGAACAGCGATCGGGCGGAATACGGCATTGCGAGCGTCAACCTGATAACCCGGAGCCGGCGTGTCGCCGGGCGGGCGGTGGCACCGGAGCTTTGTCGCGCGACCTTCGCGCAACATTCCGGTCATGTAGACACGTAGCATTGCCGCGCCCGCGCTTCAACAGGCTCGTTTTCCCGCGATAAAGCCGTTAACCATGCGGGAAGCCGCACCCGCTAGGGCCGCGGGATGGCAAGGAAAAGCGACGGGGCACGGGCAATGACGGCACGCAGGCCGGGCGCGCGGTGGAGCGCGATCGCAGCAGCGGGGGCGATGGTGCTGGCAGCGCCGGCGTGCGGTGGCGTTCCGTTGCCGCAACTCGATTTCCTGCCGTGGCGTTCGCAGCGCCAGGCCGCGCCCCGCAAGGTGACCGTGCCGGTGCCGCCGGTGGCGCGCGGGGTGCGATTGCCGCGCGTGCACGGCGCGGCGGGGCGGCCGCTGGTGGTGATCGACGCCGGGCATGGCGGTGTCGATCCGGGTGCGGTCAATCCGGCGGCGGGGCTGCGCGAAAAGGACGTGACGCTCAAGATCGCGCGCGCGATCCGCGATGCGCTGGTCGAAAGCGGCCGGGTGCGCGTGGCGCTGACGCGCGACGACGACCGCTTCATCGTACTGCGCGAGCGGTTCGGGATCGCGCGCCGGCTGAAGGCGGACCTGTTCATATCCGTCCATTGCGACAGCGTTGGCACCGGCACCCCGACCGGCGCGACCGCCTATACCCTGTCCGATGTCGCATCCGACCGCGAGGCGGCACGACTGGCGGCGCGCGAGAACCGTGCGGACGTGATCGCGGGGGTCACGCTGGACCGCGATCCCGACGTATCCTCGATCCTGATCGACCTCACGCAGCGCGAGACGATGAACGCCTCCGCCGGTTTCGCACGGTTGCTGGGGCGGGAGGCGCGACCGCTGATCCCGACCAAGAGCAACTTCCATCGCACCGCGTCGCTGATGGTGCTCAAGGCGCCGGACATGCCGTCGATCCTGTTCGAGACCGGCTATATCTCTACCGCCGCCGACGCGGCGTTCCTCGACAGCGACGAAGGCCGCGAGAAGATCGCCGAAAGTGTACGGCGCGCGGTGGACGTGTATTTCGCGCGCCGCATGGCGGAGCGATAGGCCACCCGTGCGGCCGCCGGGTGGACACATTCGGTAACATCCCGTAACGGGGCCGCCGCGCGCGCCTCTTACGGGTTTCCGGCTGCCGCTCTGTTCACCGAGCCCGCAATAATAAGGAGATCCTCGCAATGGCGTGGTTCATCCTCGGCATCGCCGTGGTCACCGAAATCATCTGGGCGCTCAGCCTGAAATGGGCCGCGACGCAAGGATCGTGGCTGGCGTCGATCGTCCCGATCACGCTCAGCTTCGTCAACATGGGGCTGCTGGCGCTGGCGATGCGCGGTCTGCCGGCGGGCACCGCTTATGCGGTGTGGACCGGGCTGGGCGCGGTGGGCGTCACCATCTTCGGCGTCATCCTGTTCGGCGAAAAGCTGAACCCGGCGCAGATGGGCTTTATCGCCCTCATCATCGTCGGCGTGGTCGGCACCAAGTTCTTCGCCACCGCCTGACCCACGCCGTTCCCCGCCCGGGACGCGCGCCGGGTGAGGGGGCGGGGTGAGGGGCCGTGGTGACAGTCGGGTACCGGATCGTCGAAGGTCGACACGCGCTGGGCGTTGCCGTTTCGCGGGCAAGCCCGTAAACACCGACGCCACATGGCTTCCGATCCGACCGCTGCCGTGCCCGATCGGCGTTTCACCCCGCGCGCGCTGTGGCGGCGCTGGTGGGTGCGCTGGGGCGTCTACCTGCTGGGGCTGCTGGCGGTCGCCATGGGCGTCTTCTGGCTGGTGTTCGCACGCGACCTGCCCTCGGTGGACAAGCTGAAGGCGTATGAGCCGCCGCTGCCCACCAACGTGCGCGGGGCGGACGGGGCGCCGATCTATTCCTACGCCCGCGAACGTCGGGTCGAGCTGGCGTATAGCGAATATCCGCCGCTGCTGGTGAAGGCGATTCTCGCCGCCGAGGACAAGACCTTCTTCGAGCATCACGGCGTCGACTTTCCCGGGCTGGCCGGCGCGGTGTTCGATTACGCGCGCAAGTTCGGCAGCGGGCAGCGCGCGCGCGGCGGCTCGACCATCACGCAACAGGTCGCCAAGAACCTGCTGATCGGCAATGCCTATTCCCCGACGCGCAAGATTCGCGAGGCATTGCTGGCGTACAAGATCGAGGAAACGCTGACCAAGCAGCAGATCATCGAATTGTACCTCAACCAGATTTTCCTCGGCCGCAACGCATATGGCGTGGAGGCGGCGTCGCACGCCTATTTCGACAAGGAACTGGACGAACTCTCGTTGGGGCAGCTCGCCTATCTCGCGATCCTGCCGAAGGGGCCGTCGAACTACGATCCCTTCCGCGATACCGAACGCGCGCTCGAACGCCGCAACTATGTGCTGCGCGAGATGGTGCGCAACGGCTTCGTCACCGCGGCGCAGGCGCGCGAGGCCGCTGCCGAGCCGATCGGCGCGATCACCCGGCGGACGCCGAAGTTCGAGCGAGTCGGCGGTTATTTCGTCGAGGAAGTGCGCCGCGAACTGATCGCGCGCTTCGGAGAGCAGGTGGAGGACGGACCGCACAGCGTCTATGGCGGCGGGCTGTGGGTGCGCACCTCGCTCGACAAGGATGTGCAGCGTTACGCCGCGGAGGCGTTGCGCAACGGCTTGCTGCGCTTCGATGCCGGACGCGGCTGGTCGGGGCCGCTTCGCCATGTCGAGATCGACGGCGAGGCGTGGCAGGGGCCGCTGATCGGCTCCAACATCATGATCGACCATGCCGACTGGCGCGCCGCCATCGCGATTGCGCGTGATGGGGACGCATGGCGGCTGGGCTTCGCCGATGGCTCGACCGGCACGATGGCGCGCGCGGCGGCGCAGATGCCGGTGCGCAACCAGGGCGGCGCCGCCTTCGCCGCGATCGAGGCGGGCGACATCATCGCGGTCGCCCCCGCCGGCACGGGCTTCGCGTTGCGTTCGGTGCCGCGCATCTCGGGCGGGTTCGTGGTGCAGGAACCCGCCACCGGCCGCATCCTCGCCATGCAGGGCGGCTTCGAATCGAGCGTGCAATCGTTCAACCGCGCGACGCAGGCGTTTCGTCAGCCGGGATCGACCATCAAGCCGATCGTCTATTCCGCCGCGCTGGAAAACGGCATGACCCCGGCGTCGATCATCGTCGACGGGCCGTTCTGCGTCGATCAGGGCGCGCGCCTGGGGCAGAAATGCTTTCGCAATTTCGGTAACATGCGCGGTGCCGGGCCGCATACGATGCGCTGGGGCATCGAACAGTCGCGCAACCTGATGACGGTGCGTACCGCGGCGCAAACCGGCATGGGTCGGGTCGTCAAGCTGATCAAGGCGATGGGCGTCGGCGATTACTCGCCCTATCTCTCCTACGCGCTGGGCGCGGGTGAGACGACCGTGACGAAGATGGTCAACGCGTACGGCGTACTCGCCAATTGGGGCCGCTGGCACGATCCGTCGCTGATCGACGTGGTGCAGGATCGCCACGGCAAGGTGATCTGGCCCGAGAACTGGCGGGCGTGCGATGGCTGCAACCTGCCCGACTGGAACGGTCGCGCGATGCCGCGGCCGGCGACGGGCGGGCGGCAGGTGCTCGACGCGATGAGCGCGTATCAGATGGTGCACATCACCGAGGGCGTGATCCAGCGCGGCACCGCCACCGCGCTGCGCGACCTGAACCGCCCGATGTTCGGCAAGACCGGCACGAACAATGGCCCGACCGACGTGTGGTTCATCGGCGGCACGCCGCAGATGATCGCCGGGCTGTACATGGGCTTCGACAGCCCACGCAGCCTTGGTGGCTATGCACAGGGCGGCACGGTCGCGGTGCCGGTGTTCAAGGAATGGGCGCAGAAGGCCTATGCCGGATTGCCGCCGCTGCCGTTCCGCGCGCCGCCCGGGATCCGCATGGTCCGCATCGATCGCGGCAGCGGCCGGCCGGTGTTCGGGACCTTCCCGACCGACAGCGATCCCAAGCCGGCGGTGATCTGGGAAGCGTTCAAGCCGCAGGGCGAGGTGCGACGTGCCCGCCGTGCTGCACCATCGACCGCCCCGGCGGCGCGGCCGACCGCCAGCGCGACCCGTAACACCGCCAGCGACAGCGACTTCTTGCAGAGGCAGGGGGGCATCTACTAAGTCGTCGTTTCAGAAATTACGTCATCCCGGCGAAACCCGGGATCTCCCGGTTCGTAAGGCTTGCCGCTTGCCGCACGGGATTCCGGCCTGCGCCGGAATGACGACAGTGTGGAGAATGAAGATGCGCGCCGAAGCGCAGGCCCATGTCGATAGCATCAACGAGGCGCTGGCGCTGTTGCGCCGCTTCCTCGACTGGGACCGCGCGCTCCGCCGGTTGGACGAGCTGAACGCGCGGGTCGAGGACCAGGCGTTGTGGAGCAACCCCAAGGAGGCGCAGGCGGTGATGCGCGAGCGTCGCCGGCTGGACGAGGCGATCACCGCCACCCGCGACATCGAGCGCGAGCTGTCCGACACCGCCGAACTGATCGAGATGGCCGATGCCGAGGGCGATGCCGAAATGGCCGACGAAGGCGTTCTGGCGCTCAAGGCGCTCGCCGATCGTGCGCAGGCCGACAAGGTCAAGGCGCTGCTGGCGGGCGAGGCGGATGCCAACGACAGCTATATCGAGATCAACGCCGGCGCGGGCGGCACCGAAAGCCAGGATTGGGCCGAGATGCTCCAGCGCATGTACACGCGCTGGGCGGAACGGCGCGGCATGAAGGTGGAGCTGGTCGACTATCATGCCGGCGAACAGGCCGGGATCAAGAGCGCGACCCTGCTGGTCAAGGGCGAGAACGCCTATGGCTATGCCAAGGTCGAATCGGGCGTGCACCGGCTGGTGCGGATCAGCCCCTACGATTCCGCCGCGCGCCGCCACACCAGCTTTTCCAGCGTGTGGGTCTATCCGGTGATCGACGACAATATCGAAGTCGAGATCAACGAAAGCGAATTGCGCATCGACACGTATCGCGCGTCCGGCGCGGGTGGTCAGCACATCAACACCACCGATTCCGCGGTGCGCATCACGCACTTGCCGACCGGGATCGTCGTGCAATGCCAGAATCAGCGATCGCAGCACAAGAACAAGGCGGAGGCGTACAACCAGCTGCGCGCCCGCCTGTACGAGCGTGAACTGGCCGAACGCGAGGCGGTGGCCAATGCCGAGAATGCGACCAAGACCGACATCGGCTGGGGCCACCAGATCCGCAGCTACGTGCTCCAGCCCTATCAGCTGGTGAAGGACCTGCGCACCGGCACGACCTCGACGTCGCCGGGCGACGTGCTGGACGGCGACCTCGACGATTTCATGGCCGCGGCGCTGTCGCAGCGCGTGAGCGGCGAGGCGGTCGTCGTGGAGGATGTCGACTAAGTGGCGACACGCGCGCCCGTGACGCTGCTGGCGGTGGCCACCCTGCTGCTGGCGGCGTGCGACGGGTCGCAGCCGCTGATCCGCAAGAAGGAGAAGGAGCCGGGGCCGTTCCCCGCTGCCGACCGTCCGGTCGCCGGCATCGTCTCGCCGCGCTGGTCGACCGAGGAGGCGCGCGACCGACTGGGCGAGGCGGGGCGGGTGATGGAATTCGCCGACATCCGCAACGGGATGACCGTCGCCGATCTCGGCGCGGGTGAGGGCTATTACACCATCCGCCTCGCCGCGCGGGTCGGCCCGAACGGACGCGTGCTGGCCGAGGACGTGGTGCCTGCGGTGCATGAGGGACTGGCCAATCGCGTGGCGCGCGAACGGCTGGACAACGTCAGCGTGCGGCTGGGGCTGCCCGCCGACCCACGGCTGCCCGCCAACAGCTTCGACCGCATCTTCATGGTCCACATGTACCACGAGATCGAGCAGCCGTACGCGTTCCTGTGGCGGATGCGCCCGTCGCTGCGGCGTGACGGGCTGGTGGTGGTGGTCGACGCGAACCGTCCCACCAAGCAGCACGGCACCCCGCCGCGCCTCCTGCGCTGCGAGTTCGCCGCCGTCGGCTATGCGCAGGTCGGTTTCCGCGAATTGCGCTCGGCCGGCGGCTACCTCGCGACCTTCCGCGCCGCCGGGCGACGACCCGATCCGGCGGAAATCAGGGCGTGCCGGATGGCGTGACGACGTTATCGGCGAGGATCGGGCGATCATTCGGCCCGCGATCGCGGAACAAGTCGACCTCGCAGCCGGGATAGGGCAGAATAGCGATATATGGTGGATTGTGCTCCGGTTTAGGCCCGACCTGATGTCGCTCCGGTCTGGTCGTCCGGGATAGCAGCACTCGCGCTGCCGGGGAGCGAGGGCGGCCAGCCGCGGCCAGGAGCATCGGTTGCCGCGTCGTCGCCCCGATCGCGCCACTTCGGCCACCAGTCCAGTTCGGGATTGAACCGCACCAGCAGCTCGAACGTGAGCGCCACTTCCCGTGGGGTGGGAACGGGCGATTCTTCCAGATCCTTGATCGGCATGTGGACCTCTTTTGTCCGTCAGCTTGCCTTTGGCATGTTTCGCGCGGTGGCGCGATGAGCCCGGCCACGCTACGACCGCGCGCGTGCAGCAATATCTCGATCTCATGCGCCACGTGCTCGATTCGGGTGCACGGCAGGACGACCGGACGGGCACCGGCACGCTCAGCGTGTTCGGGCATCAAATGCGCTTTGACCTGGGCAAGGGCTTCCCCGTCCTCACCACCAAGAAGCTGCATCTACGCTCTATCATCGTCGAGCTGCTGTGGTTCCTGCGCGGCGACACCAACGTGCGCTGGTTGCAGGAGCACAAGGTCAGCATCTGGGACGAATGGGCCGGCGACGACGGCGATCTCGGCCCGGTCTATGGCAAGCAATGGCGTGACTGGGTGGCGGCGGACGGGCGTCATATCGACCAGATCGCCGGTCTGGTGGAACAGATCCGCACCAACCCCGCATCGCGTCGGCAGATCGTCACAGCGTGGAACCCGGGCGAATTGCACGCCATGGCACTGTCGCCGTGCCACTGCCTGTTCCAGACCTATGTCGCGAACGGCAAGCTGTCGCTGCAACTTTATCAGCGTTCGGCGGACATCTTCCTGGGCGTGCCGTTCAACATCGCCAGTTACGCGTTGCTTACCCATATGCTCGCGCAGCAATGCGACCTGGAAGTCGGGGAGTTCATCTGGACCGGCGGCGACTGCCATCTCTACCTGAATCATCTCGAACAGGCGGAGACGCAGCTGGCGCGACAGCCGACTGCGTTGCCCCGTCTGGAGATCGCGCGACGCGCTCCGTCGATCGACGCCTATCAGCCCGCTGACTTCGTCCTGCACGGCTACGAGGCGCAACCACACATTCGCGCCGCCGTCTCGGTCTGACCATCCCGCCGCAGCGGCGGCTCGGCACGGCTATTTTGCGTTGCAACAATCGGCCGCGTAGCTTGTTTCGCAGCTATGATGAAGATCAGTCGAAGAGACGCGATGCTGGCGACGGGCGCGACCGCGCTGTGGCCGGCATTGGCACAGGCGCAACGCGGCGGCGGTGAGGCCGCGCCGTTTTCCTGGGCGCTGCTCCAGCAACGTGCCGAGGGTTTGTCGAAGCAGCCGTATCGCGCGCCTCAACCGGTCGCCGCCGCCGCCGCGCTGGATTACGATGCGGTCGGCGGCATCCGCTACCGTCCGGAAAAGACGCTGGCCGGCGGGGTCCGCCCGTTTCCGCTCGGCAAATATGCGCCGGTGCCGGTCACGCTCCACGTCGTCGCGAACGGCAGCGCCACTCGCGTCGATTATGCGCCCGACCTGTTCGAGACGAAGAACGGCGTCATCCCCGCGCCGGGCTTCGCCGGGTTCCGGGTGATGGAGCCGGGACGCGAGAGCGACTGGCTGGCCTATATGGGTGCCTCCTACTTCCGCTCCGCCGGCTCGCAGGATCAATACGGCCTGTCGGCGCGCGGCATCGCGATCGATACCGGGCTGGAGAAGGAGCAGTTTCCGACCTTTACCCACTTCTGGATCGAGCGACAGAGCGGTGGCGGCTACACCATCTACGCACTGCTGGATGGCGAAAGCCTCACCGGCGCGTTCCGCTTCGTCACGCGCCATCCCGGCGCGGTGGTGCAGGATGTGTCGTCGGTGCTGTTCCTGCGCCGTCCGGTCGCGCGGCTCGGCATCGCACCCGCGACCAGCATGTTCTGGTACGACGACCGCAGCCACCGCACCGCGACCGACTGGCGTCCCGAGATCCACGATTCCGACGGTCTGGCGATGCGGACTGCCGGCGGTGAACATGTCTGGCGCCCGCTGCGCAACCCGGCGCAGCCGACCACCGACAGCTTCGCCGCCGATGACGTGCGCGCCTTCGGCCTGCTGCAACGCGACCGTGCGTTCGACCATTATCAGGACGACGGCGCGTTCTACGATCGCCGCCCCAATCTGTGGATCGAGCCGCAGGGCAAATGGGGCGCGGGGCGGGTGATCCTCTACGCCTTTCCGACGGCGGGGGAGACGACGGACAACGTCGTCTGCTTCTGGACGCCGGGTGCGCCGGTCGCGGCCGGACAGCGGCTGGCCTTCGACTATCGCCTGACATGGGGCTCCACCGATCCCAGCGTCGGCCGCATCGCGCATGTCGTCGATACCTGGACCGGCAGCGCGGGACGACCGGGCGCGGCGGCGATCGCGGGCGCTGTAAAGCTGGTCGCCGATTTCGTCGGTGACGGGCTGGCCGGTTTGACGCGGGAGAGCGGGGTCACCGCAGAGATCGGGGTTTCGCGGGGCAAGCTGCTGGAAAGCGCGGCCTATCCCGTGGTCGGTCAGCGCAACCGCTGGCGGGTCACCGCCGACGTCGCGCCGGACGGCGCCGGGCCAGCCGACGTGCGGTTGTTCCTGAAACGCGGCGCGGCGGTGCTTGGCGAGACGCTGTTGATGCCGCTGCATCGCCCGTGACGGACGCTTACCCCCGCCTGCCGGCCCCCGCGCCGCTGGAGATGCCCGAGCAGCGGTTCGACGGGCCGCCGCCCCGCGGCCGTGCGCCCGACCCGTTCGACGGCGCGATCGGATCGCCCGCGGATACGTTCGCGCGGCGGGCGATCCTGGTGCTGTTGACGCTGGTGCTGGCGCTCGCTGCGTCCACCGCCCTCAAGGAATCGGTGCTGACCGACGGGCTGGCGGTCAGCGACATGCTGTTGCTGACGGTGTTCTTTCCGCTGTTCGCCTTGCTGGCGTTCGGGTTCATCAACGCGGTCGTCGGGTTCATCGTACTGGCGACCGGATTGCACCCGGGCTTCACGCCGATGCCGCGCTGGTCCGAACCGTTGAAGGGTCGGACCGCCATCCTGATGCCGGTCCATAACGAGGATATCGGCGAGGTGTGCGGCCGGTTGTCGCACATGGCCGATGCGCTGACACGGACCGGCACCTGCGGCGCGTTCGACTTCTTCATCCTGAGCGACTCGTCGGCCGACAACGAAGCCGCGGAGGTCGCCGCGTGGCGCTTGCTTGCGGCGCGCAGCGACTGCGCGGTCTATTACCGCCGCCGCGTCGAGAATATCGGGCGCAAGCCGGGCAATATCGCGGACTGGCTGCGCGCGCACGGCGCGGCATATGATTACATGCTGATGCTCGATGCCGACAGCCTGATGGGCGGCGAGACGATCGTGGGCATGACGCAGATCATGGATCGCCGGCCCGGCGTCGCGCTGTTGCAAACCGTGCCGCAGGTGATCGGCGCGACCACGCTGTTCCAGCGGTGGATGCAGTTCGCCAGCCGCATCTACGGTCCGGCGGCCACCGCCGGACTGGTCTGGTGGTCGGGCGCGGAGGCGACCTTCTGGGGCCATAACGCATTGATCCGCGTCCATGCCTTCGCCGAATGCTGCGGATTGCCGGTCTTGCCCGGCGCCCCGCCGTTCGGGGGCACGATCATGAGCCACGACGTGGTCGAGGCCGCGCTGCTGCGACGCCGTGGCTGGCGCGTCCACATGGTGATGACCGAGGAGACGTTCGAGGAATATCCCCCGACGCTGATCGACGCGGCGGTGCGCGACCGGCGCTGGGCGCAGGGCAACCTCCAGCATCTCGGGCTGCTGCACGCATCGGGGTTCCACTGGATCAACCGTCTGCAATTGCTGCTCGGCGCGGCGGGCTATCTTGCCTCGCCGCTGTGGCTGTTGCTGATCGTGGTCAGCGTGGTGCAAGCGGTGCGGGGCGAGGCAGGGCTGATGTCCGGCGATCCGTCCGGCATGGTGCTGGGCACCACGTTGGCGCTGCTGTTCGGGCCGAAGCTGCTGGGCGTCATTCACGCGCTGGCGGATGCGCGCCGACGGCGGGCGCTGGGCGGTACGGGCGCGATCCTGCGCTCGGTGTTGCTCGATGTGCCGCTATCGACGCTGGCCGCCCCTGCGATCGCGCTGACCCAGACGATCGACCTGCTCGGCATCGCGCGGCAGCGCAAGGCGGAATGGCAGCCGCAGAACCGCCGCGGCGACAGTCTGGCGATGGCGGCGATCGTCCCGCGCTATCGCTGGCATGTCATGGCGGGAGCGGCGTTGCTCGCCCTGTCGCCGCTGATGCCGACTGCGGCCTTGTGGCTGTCACCGGTCACCGCCGGTCTGCTGCTGTCGCCGCTGATCGTGCAATGGACCGCGAGCGAACGCTGGGGACGGCGCGCGGCCCGCGTCGGCATGTTCGTCACCGACGCCGGGGATGAGGAGCCGCGCGCCGAGCCGCTGGTGGTGGCGGGCTGATCCGGCACGCACGAAAAAGGGGGGGAGCGACGCTGCCGTCGCTCCCCCCCCTTCGTCCAACTGGCTAAAGGCTCAGTTGCTGTCCGAATCGTCACCATCGTCGGCGATGATGATGATGCCCGCGATGACCGCAGCGGCCGCGACCGCCGCAACGATCAGACCGCCACCGGCCAGCTCGTTCTTCTTGGCGGTCGGCGCCGATGCGCGCGCCGCCTTGGCGACCGACAGGCTGGCTGCCGAGTTCACCGGAGCTGCGACGGCCGGAACGGTCGCGAGCGAAGCGACCGCAGCCGCCAACAGAAACTTCTTCATTGATACATCTCCCTCAAGAGGGGCGGCCATGTCATGCCGCGCTGCATCATGCAACGGCACTATTGTTACAATGCGACGAAGGGGTCGCTGCCTGCGATGATGGCAGCGCCGCGCCTGTCACGTCTTCGTCGCGCTGGTGTTTGTCTGCAACGTTGCTGCATCGCACTCACTTTTGGCTACGTCATTCGAATTACTCGCCGATACTCGCCAAGTCCTCACGCGGCGGCTAGGCCCGCCGCATGACGCTCCATCTTCGCCCGGTTCATTTTGTCGATGCTCCCTTCGCCTACCCCGATGGCCATGTCGCTCGACTGGCAGGAGGAATGCAGCGGTTCGCCGCCTATGAAGCGCATGACCATGGTCACCGGCGAGTCGTTCCCGTCGCGGATATCGCGCAATTGGGCAGCCGCGCGGCCACGCTTCATGCGCGCATCACCGCGCCGCGTTCGTCCTGGGTGCTGGGCGAACGCACCTTGCGGTTCGACCAGCCGCAGGTCGCCGGTATTCTGAACGTCACCCCCGACAGCTTCTCGGACGGTGGTGCGCATGTCGACGATCCGGCGGGCGCGGCGTCCGCAGGGATGGCGCTGGCGGCGGCGGGCGCGGCGGTGATCGACGTCGGCGGCGAGTCGACGCGTCCCGGCGCGGCCCTGGTGTGGGAAGAGGACGAGGCACGCCGCGTCGTGCCGGTTATCGAACGGCTGGCGCGGGGCGGGGCGCTCGTCTCCGTCGACACGCGCAAGGCCGCGGTTATGGAGGCCGCGCTGGCGGCAGGCGCGGGCATCGTCAACGATGTCTCGGCACTGCTGTGGGACGATCGTGCGCTTGATCTGGTCGTGCGATCCGGTGCCCCCGTCGTGCTCATGCACTCACCCGATCCCAAGGCCGGCGGGCACGGCCGCCCCATGTACCGTGACGTCGTGGGCGAGGTGTTTGACTGGCTGGAGGCGCGCGTCGACGCAGTGGTCGCCGCCGGGGTCGAGCGCACGCGCATCATGGTCGATCCCGGCATCGGCTTCGGAAAGTCGCTGGCCGACAATCTGGCGCTGCTCAACGGACTGGCGACTTTCCACGGCCTCGGCTGCCCGATCATGCTCGGCGTCAGTCGGAAGCGACTGATCGGCGCGCTCGACAACGAGGCGTCCGTGGCCGACCGGCTCGGCGGATCGATCGCGCTGGCAGTGGCCGGTGCGCAGGCGGGCGTGCAACTGATCCGCGTCCATGACGTCGCCGCCACGGTCCAGGCGCTACGGGTCTGGCGCGGCATGCGCGACCGTTCGCTCGCCGGCACTTCGTGACGCGAATGAAACGAACCCCACTAACAAGCGTTGGCAGCCCATGATCGTAACCGCCGTTCCCCGTGTTGCCCAGATCGCCCGCGAAGTCTGGAAGCCGCTTGCCGTCCTGTTCATCTGGGACGTGATCGTGACCGCCACTTATCTCGTCCTGCCGTTTCAAGCGCCGGAACTACCGCTGACGTTGTTCGGCTCGGCACTGGCGCTGTTCCTCGGATTTCGCAGCAATTCAGCTTACCAGCGCTGGTGGGAAGGTCGCTCGCTCTGGGGGCTGATGATCAACGCCAGCCGCAATCTGGCGCGTGCCGCGCGCAACTTCCTGCCTGATCCGGAGGCGCGCGACATGAAGCGCACGATCGTGCTGCGCCAGATCGCCTATGTGAATGCGCTGCGTTGTCAGTTGCGCAAGCAGAAGGTGGATGCGGAGGTGCTGCGCTTCCTGTCGAAGGGCGAGGCGGATTTCGCGTTGTCGCGCACCAACACCGCCAACGGCATCGTCGACGGCACCGGTCGTCGCATCGATCTCGCCCGCCGCAACGGCTGGATCGACACGATCCAGCAGACGTCGATGGAAAGCGTGCTGATCGACATCGCCAATGCACAAGGCGGGATGGAGCGGTTGAAGAACACGCCGCTGCCGAACCAATATCGTTTCTTCCCGACGATCTTCACCCACCTGTTCTGCATCCTGTTGCCGATCGGCCTGGTCGAGACGCTGGGCTTCGCGACGCCGCTCGGCTCGACGGTGGCGGGACTGATGTTCCTGGCGGTGCTGGCGATCGGCGACGATCTGGTCGATCCGTTCGCGAACACCGTTCACGATCTGCCGCTGAACGCGATGTGCCGTACGATCGAGATCGACCTGCTTCAGTCGATCGGCGACGAGGCACCGGAACCGCTCGTCGCCGACAAGACCGGGGTGCTGTGGTGAGCGTCATCCGATTGACGCACGTGCCGGATGCGCGCGGACGGTGAACGGCGCGAAGCCTCTACAAAGTGTAGCCGCCGTCGCTGACCAGCACCGCGCCGGTCGTCGTTGCCGCCGCGTCGGATAGCAGGAAGGCGACCTGCCCGGCCATTTCGTCCGCCGTCGCGAAACGCCCGAGCGGGGTCGCCGTCCCCGCCATTTCCGCGAATGCCGCGTCCCGGCCGATCGCGGCGGCACGCGCGGCGAACATCGGCACCGCATCCCACACCGGCGTCTCCACCCCGCCCGGTGCGATCGCGTTGACGCGCAGCCGCTGCGCCGCGCCTTCCTTCGCCGCCACCTTGACCAGCTGGATCAGCCCCGCCTTCGATGCGGCATAGGCCGCGATTCCCGGTTCGGCCTTGATCCCGGCGGCGGAGGCGACCACGACGATCGCGCCCGATCGCCCGGCCATCGCCCGCAACGTGGCGCGCAGCGTCAGGAACGCGCCGTCGAGATTGACCGACAGGATGCGCCGCCATTCGGCGATAGCCAGGTCGACGATCGCGCCGACGCCGGCAACGCCCGCGTTCACCACCGCGCCGTCGATCCCCGCCAGCATCGGCGCGGCTTCGTCCCACAGCGCCGCGTCGGCGACGTCGCCGTGCAGCAGGTCGAGCGGGCAGTGGACGTCGATGCGCGTCAGCGCCGCTGCATCGCGATCGACCAGCACCAGCCGGGCCGCGCCGCCCTCCGCTAGGCGGTGCACCACGGCCAGCCCGATCCCCGATGCGGCCCCCGTGACGAGATAGCGGCGGTTGGCAAAGGGCGGCGTCATGCCGCGGACGATGCCGTGCTCAGGCTGCGGTGTCGATGCCCAGCTCGCTCAGCTTGCGGTACAGTGTGGAGCGCCCGATCCCCAAACGCCGTGCCACCTCGGTCATGCGCCCGCGATAATGGGCGATCGCCAGCCGGATGATATCGGCCTCGATCTCCTCCAGCGGGCGAAGGTGGCCGTCGGCACAGAACAACGCAACCCCCGCCGCGCCGTCGCGCGGGCGGGGCGCCGCCCGGCTGCCCAGCGCCGCGATCTGCGGGAAATCGGCGCGGGTCAGCGTATCGCGCTCGCACAGCACGGCGGCGCGAAACAGCGCGTTCTGCAATTGGCGGACGTTGCCGGGCCAGTCGTACAGCATCAGCAACGTCAATGCGTCGTCGGTGATCTTCAGGTGGCGCAACCCGGGCTGGCCCGCGATCCGCTCCAGCAGGTGGCGGGCCAGCGCCGGGATGTCGCTGGCCCGCTCGCGCAGGGGCGGGATCGGCACGGTCACGGCGTTCAGTCGGAAATACAGATCCTCGCGGAACCGCCCGGCGGCCACCTCGTCGCCCAGCCGCTTGTTGGTGGCGGCGATCACGCGCACGTCCACCGCCTGCGTGTGGCGCGCGCCCAGCGGCAGGACCTCGCCGCTCTGCAGCGTTCGCATCAGCAGCGCCTGCGCATCCAGCGGCAGGCAATCGACCTCGTCCAGGAACAGCGTGCCGCCGTGCGCGGCGACGAATCGCCCCTGCCGCCGCTCGAACGCCCCGGCGAATGCGCCCGGTTCGTGCCCGAACAATTCGCTGGCGATCGAATTGCCGGCCACCGCCGCGCAATTGATGGTGATGCGCTCGAATTGCGCGCGCGGGGAGGCGGCGTGGATCGCCTCGGCCACCACTTCCTTGCCGACCCCGCTTTCGCCCTCGATCAGCACCGCGACGCGCGCGCGCGCCGCTTTGGCCGCGATGCCCATCGCCGCGCGGAATTCCGGAGCGGTCCCGACGATCTCGTCGAAGCCCAGCATCGCCGGGATCTTCTCGGTCAGCGGGCGCAGCTCGCCGCTGGTGGTCGCGCCGATCGCCGCGTCCAGCGCGTGGAGCAATCGCTCCGGTGCCAGGGGCTTGCTGAGATAGTCGGTCGCGCCGGACCGCATCGCGTCGACCGCGCTGCTGACGGAGGCGTGCGCGGTCAGCAACAGGATCGGCAGCTGCGGGCGGTACGCGCGCAACTGCGCGATCACGGGGGCGGGGTCGACCTCCTCGGCGCTCTGGTCCAGCAGGATCGCGTCCAGCTGCATGCCGTCCTCGGTGGCCAGCGTCGCCAGCGCGGCCTCCGCATCGTCGGCGGTGATCGTGCGCCAGCCGCCGCGCGTCGCGATGGTCGACACGGTGCGCCGTTGCGCCGCATCCGCGTCGATCAGCATCAGCAGACGTTGTCCGTTGCGCGTCATGTTCAGGCCCGGCCCCATGTTTCGTCCGATGCTGCTCTAATGCGGCGGAGTAAAGGCGAGCTTAAATCTAACTGTCACAATGCGCCCCCCGTATTGCCTGTTGCGGACGGCTTTACTACCATCGCGACGGAACGAAGAACGATAAGAGGACCACCATGGCCGATCCAGCCAACCTGAAGGCGCATGAGTCGACCTACACCAGCATGATCGGGATGCTGAAATACGGCGCGGTCGCGTGCTTTCTGCTCGCGTCTCTCGTCATCTGGCTGATTTCGTAACCTCGCGGTGAAGATCGCGGTCGCGCGGGAGCAGGCGCCGGGCGAGCGCCGGGTGGCGGCGACGCCGGAGACGGTGAGGAAATTCGCCGCATTGGGGGCCACGCTGGCGGTGGAGGCGGGCGCTGGCGCCGCGGCCTCCTATGCCGATGCCGATTACGCCGCGGCCGGCGCGACGATCGGGGATCGCGCCGCGACGCTGTCGGGCGCGGATATCGTGCTGGGCGTCCAGGGGCCCGAGCCCGCTTCGCTCGCCGCCGTTGCACCCGGTGCATGGGTGGTCGCGGGGCTGAACCCGTTCGGGGAGCGCGCCCGCGTCGACGGCTATGCCGCCGCCGGGCTGGAGGCGCTGGCGATGGAGTTCATGCCGCGCATCACCCGCGCGCAGTCGATGGATATCCTGTCCTCGCAATCCAACCTGTCCGGTTACAAATCGGTGCTGGACGCCGCATCGGAATATGGCCGCGCCTTCCCGATGATGATGACCGCGGCGGGCACCGTCAGCGCGGCGCGCGTGTTCGTGATGGGCGTCGGCGTCGCCGGTCTTCAGGCCATCGCCACCGCGCGGCGGCTGGGCGCGCAGGTGTCGGCCACCGACGTGCGCTCGGCGACGAAGGAACAGATCCAGTCGCTCGGGGCCAAGCCGATCTTCGTGGAGAATGTCGCGGGGATCGAGGGTGAGGGCGCTGGCGGCTATGCCGGAGAGATGTCACCCGAATATCAGGCGGCACAGGCCGAGCTGGTGTCGGCGCACATCGCGAAGCAGGACATCGTCATCACCACCGCGCTGATCCCCGGTCGCCCCGCACCGCGGCTGGTGACCGATTCGCAACTGGCGTCGATGCGCTCCGGTTCGGTCGTCGTCGATCTCGCGGTGGAGCAGGGCGGCAACGTCGAGGGCGCGGTCGCGGGCGAGGTGGTGGAGCGGCATGGCGTGAAGATCGTCGGCCACCGCAACGTCGCCGGTCGCTTGCCGGCGGACGCCTCGGCGCTGTTCGCGCGCAACCTCTACAACTTCCTCTCGACCTTCTGGGACAAGGAACAGGGCCGCCCGGTGCTGGACGACGAAATCGGGGACGCGATCCGGCTGACGAAGGGCGGTCAGGTCGTCAACGCGCGGTTGCTCACGTGAAGTGGCACGCGGCCGCGATGGCGCTCGGGCTGCTGATCGCCGGCGCGGCGTCGGCGGCTGACTCCCCGGCGGAGGCCGATCGCAAGGCGTTCTACGATCTGGTCGATCGCTACCAGATGTTCGTCGTGGCGCACTGCGCGCCTGATACGGTCGCGGCGTATCGCGCGCTGAACGATGCGCGCGACGCCGGGTTCGTCCGTTCGCTGGCGGGCACGAAGCTGGCCAAAGTGTATGCGAATGCGGTCGCCGAGCGCGAGAAGCACGACCGCAACACCATCTACGAATGCGCGCGTCCGCCGTTGCCGCCGCCCCCGCCGGGGCTGGTGCAAACCGCTGCGCAACGCCGCCGGGCCGAGCGTGCGGAGGCGCGCCGCGAAGCCGATCAGGCCGCGCGCGACCGCAAGGAACATTTCGCCGAGGCCGACCGCATCTTCGCGGAGATGGTCGCGATCCGCGACCGCGCCGCCGCGACGCCGCGCGACTGACCGGCCGAAAGGGAGCAACCATGGACTTCATCGCGATCCTGTCGATCTTCGTGCTGGCGTGCTTCGTCGGTTATTACGTGGTCTGGTCGGTCACGCCCGCGCTGCACACGCCGTTGATGGCGGTGACCAACGCGATTTCCAGCGTCATCATCGTCGGCGCGCTGATCGCCAGCGCGGCGGCGGGCAGCGTCGGCGGCAAGTGGCTGGGTCTGCTGGCTGTGGTGCTGGCCAGCATCAACATCTTCGGCGGCTTCGCGGTCACGCACCGCATGCTGGCGATGTACAAGAAAAAAGACCGTCCGGCGGCCAGGCACTGACCGTCGTTCCGGCGCAGGCCGGGATCTCGCGCCGCCGGTCCGCGACGCGAGCGATAAGGCTCCGGCGATTGCCGGGGTGACGCATAGGGGGGGAGCATCATGCAACACGTCGCCGTCAATCCATGGGTCGCCCTGGCGTACCTCGTCGCGGGCGTGTGCTTCATCCTCGCGCTGCGCGGACTGTCCTCGCCCACGACCAGCCAGCGCGGCAACCGTTTCGGCATGATCGGCATGGGGATCGCGGTGGTGACCACGCTGGTCACGCACGTGCCGACGATCACGGTGCTGGTCGAAGGATATGATTACGCCGCCTTGTTGTCGGCCGTCGATACGCTCGCGGTGTTCGAGATCGTCGCCGCGATCGCACTGGGCGCGGCGATCGGCATCACCACCGCGCGCCGCATCGCGATGACCGCGATGCCGCAGCTGGTGGCCGCCTTCCACAGCCTTGTCGGTCTTGCCGCGGTGCTGGTCGCCGCCGCCGCCTTCCTCAATCCCGTCGCCTTCGGGATCGCGACGCCGGTGCTGACGCCTGACGGCGGGTTCGCGCTCATCAACCCGGTCAGCCGGATCGAGATGGGGCTGGGCATCGCGATCGGCGCGATCACCTTCTCCGGTTCGGTCATCGCGTTCCTCAAGCTGAACGGCAACATGGGCGGCGCGCCGATCCTGCTGCCCGCGCGCCACGTCATCAACCTGTCCGTGCTGGCCGCGATCATCGCGTTGGTGGCCTATTTCACCCTCGATCAAAACCCGTGGGTGTTCTGGACGATCACCGCGCTCAGCTTCGTCATCGGCTTCCTGCTGATCGTGCCGATCGGCGGCGCGGACATGCCGGTGGTGGTGTCGATGCTCAACAGCTATTCGGGCTGGGCGGCGGCGGCGATGGGCTTCACGCTGCACAATAGCGCGATGATCATCACCGGCGCGCTGGTCGGTTCGTCGGGCGCGATCCTGTCCTACATCATGTGCCGCGCGATGAACCGCAGCTTCATCAGCGTGATCGCCGGCGGGTTCGGCGCGGCGACCGCCGCCGGCGGTGCGGACGCCGCCAAAACGGACCGGCCATGGAAGCGCGGCTCGGCCGAGGACGCCGCCTTCCTGATGAGCCAGGCCGAACAGGTGGTGATCGTTCCCGGCTATGGCATGGCGGTGGCGCAGGCGCAGCACGTGCTGCGCGAAATGGGCGACAAGCTGAAGGCGGAAGGCGTGCGCGTCAAATACGCCATCCATCCGGTAGCGGGCCGAATGCCGGGGCATATGAACGTCCTGCTCGCCGAAGCGAACGTGTCATATGATGAAGTGTTCGAGCTGGAGGATATCAACAGCGAGTTCGCGCAGACCGATGTCGCATTCGTGATCGGGGCGAACGACGTCACCAATCCCGCCGCCAAGACCGACAAGACCTCGCCGATCTACGGCATGCCGGTGCTCGACGTTGAAAAGGCCAAAACGGTGCTGTTCGTGAAGCGTTCGATGGGCGGGGTCGGCTATGCCGGCGTCGACAACGACGTTTTCTACAGGGACAATACCATGATGCTGCTGGCCGACGCGAAGAAGATGGTGGAAGAAATCGTCAAGGCGCTGGACTGAGCGATGACGGGCGATTTCGTGTTCGACGGCGCGCGCGCCGCGCCGTTCGTGCTGGCCACGGTCGATGCGGGCGGCGCGACCGCCGCGCAGGAGGCGATCGCGCTGATCGGCGGACAGGTCACGGCGCATGTCGCGCTGGAAGATGCCGCCGCCGCGCTCTCCGCCGTGCAGGAACCGGCACCGGTGGTCGTCATCGATCTGGAGGGGGCGGCCGACGATCTGGCGCATGACGTGGTCGGCGCGGTCGGCGCCATGGTGCGCGGTCGCGCCTGGCGCAGTATCGTGGCGATGAACGTCGCGCAGATCGATCTTGTCGTCGCCGCGCTGGGCGATGCCGCGGACGATGTGCAATTGCTCTGCGCACCGGACCAGGCGGAGTGGATCAGCGCGCTGGCGGTCGCCGCCGCACGCGGTGGACGCGCGGTGCGCACGGGCGATGAGGAACGCGAACGATTCGCCCGTCTCAACGCCGAGGTGGCGCGCATCGCCGAGATGCTCGCAAGGATCGGCGAGCGCGATGGCGGCGGGCGTGCGGAAGATCGCCGCATGACGTTCGCCGCGGCACCGACCGAGGCGGACGTCACCGCCGGTGCGGTACGGGACGTGCTGCGGGCGCGACGGCTGCGCGATCGCTTCTTCGGCGACGGCCTGTTCGAAGATCCGGCGTGGGATATGCTGCTGGATCTGTTTGCCGCCCGGCTGGAGGGCGGACGCGTGTCGGTGTCGAGCCTCTGCATCGCCGCGGCGGTCGCGCCGACCACCGCGCTGCGCTGGATCGCCAAGCTGACGTCGGTGCGCCTGCTCGATCGCGCGCCCGATCCCGCCGATCGCCGCCGGGCCTTCGTCGCGCTGACCGACGACGCGGCGAGTGCGATGCACCGCTATATCACGACGCTCGCGGAAGCGCGGCTGCCGTTGGTGTAGCGTCGCGCGGAGGATGTAGGATGGTGGGCGCTGACGGGTTCGAACCGCCGACCTACTCGGTGTAAACGAGCCGCTCTACCAGCTGAGCTAAGCGCCCGGCGCGGCGGGAAGCCCGCAACATTGCCGTGGCTGTTCTCTACACGGCCGCGCGGCGGGATCAAGGGGCAGCGACGTCGAACGTCGGCGTCGCTCGCAGGCGTGACGTTCCGACCTGTTTAGGGACAGGTCGGTATGTCGCGGTCGCTTGTGCGAGGCGCGGCTTCTGCCATGCTCGTTGCGGCGCGTTCGGTCGACGACCGCGCGATGCCCCGCCGCAAGGTGCCGGGCTCGCGATGGTACGACCGGGAGGGGCGCGCGGGATCGTTGAATTGGGCAGGGGGGCTGTGCCGATGTCGTTGAAGAGAAGAGTCATGGACGCGCTCGCGCGGAGCCTGGACGTCGAGATATTTCGTCGTGACGGCACCGGCGACTGGATCGAGAAGCGCTTTCTCGGCCAATTGCTTACCGCGCTGGATGTTGATTGCGTGTTCGATGTCGGCGCAAATCGCGGCCAGTACGGCGGGCTGCTGCGTCGCAGCGGCTATCGCGGCATGATCGTGTCGTTCGAGCCCGGGATCGTACCGTTCAGGGAGCTGGAAGCAGCCGGCCTTCGTGACGGCAATTGGCACACGTTCAACATGGCGCTCGGCGCAGAGGCCGGCACCCTGCCGCTCAACGTCATGAAATGCGATGTCTTCTCCTCGTTCAAGGCACCCAGCCGGGACGAGGACAGTTCGCTGGCCGACGACAATCAGGTCGAAACCGTCATCGACGTGCCGGTCGCGCGGATCGACGAGAAGTTCGACGAATGGTCGAAGACGTTCGGGTTCCGCCGGCCGTTCCTGAAAATGGACACCCAGGGCTATGATCTGGAGGTGCTGCGCGGTGCCGGAACACGGCTCGCCGACTTCGTCGGCCTGTCGAGCGAAATCGCGGTGCGACGGCTGTACAAGGACAGCCCGGCCATGCCGGACAGCATCAACGCGATCATCGATGGCGGCTTCAGCTTCGTCAATCTGATGCCGGTTCATGCCGATCGTGTGCTGAACCCGCTGGAATTGAACAGCTATGCGGTCAGGAACGATCTGGTCCGCTGAGGGTGGAACATCGGGCGGCGCTCACCCGCCCGATGGTGCATCCTCTTCGTATTTGATCGTCAGGAAGCGCCGCTTGGCGTCCAGCGCGTCGAGATCGCCTTGCGCCAGTCGCTCGCTGATTTCGCCCAGTTCGCGCTCGATCACCGCCAGCCCCTCCACGAGTTGCTGGTCCGGCGTGGTGCCGTTGCGCGCGCGTGTGCGCATTGCCGCGGGCACGCGCGCATAATCCTCGACGAAGCCGGGCAATTGTTCGCCGACCAGCCGGCGGATCTCGTCCGCCATCGGGCCGTCCTCGTCGAGCGCCGCCACCTGTACGCCCAGCATATCGAGCCGGGTGTCGAGCTGGTTCAGCACGGTCAGCGCAGGCGCGGGCAGCGTCGGGCGGCGCGCATCCAGCCACCGCGCCGCCTGCGCCGGCAACGCCTTCAGTTCCGATTTCGCGATCAGCTCCGCGGTCGGCACCGGTGTCGCGGGCGCGAACAGCACCAGCATCGTCATGGCCAGGATCAACGCCGCCACCGCGACCAGCCCGAACGCACCCAGTCCCATCAGCATCGCGATCGTCAGGATCACGCCTGCGCCCGCCGCCACCACGACCATGCGCGCCTTGCGCCCGCCGCGCCCGCGCCGCGACCGCCGCTGGAGCGGGATGACCGCGCCGCCGCGTCGCCGCTCCTGCGCGATGCGCGCGACCGCAATGGCATCGTCGACGTCGGAAGGCGGGGCGGGGGTCACAGCGCCTCCAGCTTGAACTGCTCGGCCCCGCCCGCGACGCGGTTCTGCGACGCGCCCTCCGCCCGCGCGATGTAGCCGCGCGATTTCTCCACCTCGTTGCCCAGCGTGTCGACGGTGACCTTCATCGTGTCCAGCGCCTTCAGCTTGAACGTGTCGATCGCATCCATCGTGTCGTAGATGTTCTGGAACGCGCGTTGCAGCGTCTCCAGCGGGATGGTCGAGGCGGCGGCCTGCTCATGGATGCGCGCCGTGTTCTGGCGCAGCAGGTTGCCAGTCGAATCGATCAGCCCGGCGGTCGTCGCGTTCAGCTGCGTGATCTGCTCCAGCACCAGTTTCTGGCTGGTCAGCGCCTGCGCCACCGTCACGGCGGTGCGCAGCGCGGCGACCGTCGTGGTGCTGGCACGATCGACGCCCTTGATCAGCTCGACGTTGTTCTTCTTCACCAGGTCCAGCGCCAGATAGCCCTGCACCGTCACCGCCATCTGCGTCAGCAGGTCCTGCGTGCGTTGCCGCGCGTAGAACAGCGCGGTCTCGCGGATCGCCTTGGCCTTCGCCGGATCGCTGTGGTCAAGCTCGTCGGCCTTTTCCTCCAGCCGCGAATCCATCGTCCGTGCCAGATGGATCATCTGCTCCAGCCGTCCCATCGCCGACCACAGGTTCGCGCGCTCGGTATCGATCGTCGCATTGTCCATCAGCAGCTCGTCCTTGCCGCTGCCCAGGCTCTTCAGGATCGAGGCGATATGCGTCTGCGACGATTTGTAGCCGTCGAAATAATTGCGCATCTTGTTGCCGTACGGGATCACCCCGAACAGCTTTTGCGGCGTGGTCAGCTTGCCGCGCTTGCCGGGATCGAGGTCCTCGACGACGCGGCGCAGCTCGGCCAGATCCTTGCCGACACCCGCCTCCTGATCCATCGCGCGTACCGGTCGATCAAGGAAGCGGTTGGACTGTCCCGCCGCATCGCGGATCTCTTTCTGACCCATTGCGGTGATCGCATCGACGCGCTTGCCGAACTCGGGCGAGTTGACGTCCTCGGCCACCAACTGCTCGACGAAAGCGTCGACCCGCCGTTCCAGCTCGTCGCGCTTACCCTCGTCGACCGGCACCAGCCCCGCGGCTTTTTCGGCGCGTACCTCTGGCACGGGATCGGGCGGGGTCAGGACCAGCGTCGGCTCGGTCGCGTCGTTCGGAGCGGTCGCCATCGTCACGTCATCCTCTATCCTGCGCGGCACTGTCCCGCGATGCGCCTGCACTTTCAACTGTATTGCCAATATAACACGGCGATGCCCCGGACAAGAGCCGCAGTCCGCCACGTTCTTGATCCACGTTATTTCGCTTGCCGGAATGTGCTTATATGAATATATGAGCGTTAGTTCATATGAGTGAAAGCATGTCTCCGGACGAAAGTGCGCAATTGTCGGAACTGTTCCGGCTGCTGGGGGAGCCGAACCGGCTTCGGCTGGTCGCGGCGTGCCTTGGTGGGCCGCGGTCGGTGGGGGATCTGACGGAGGAACTGGGCATCAGCCAAAGCCTCGTGTCGCAGCATCTCCGCCTGCTGCGGGCGGGGCGGTTGCTCCGCCAGAGCCGTCAGGGGCGCAACGTGTTCTACGCGCTGCCCGACTGTCACGTCCGGGTCATGCTGACCAATATGATGGACCACATTCTGGAACCCGAAGACCATAGCCACGAGGATTGAAACATGAGCGTTATCGTTGAAATGGTGAAGTGCGCCTGCGCCGACTGCGTGTGCATCGTGTCCGCCGGCAAGGCCGTGGAGGCCGAGGGCCGCAGCTTCTGCAGCGATTCGTGCGCCGGGCATCATGCCGATGGCGACGGCTGCGAACATGCCGGCTGCGCCTGCCACGGCTGATCGCCTCACGATCGTATTGACGGGGACGGGCCGGTCGCTCCTTTGAGCGGCCGGCCTGTTCGTGTCGGCCAAGGCTGGCGTCGCGCGGAACTTTCCGCTATGCGCCCCGGCGAAACTGCCTGCGTATCAGCGGGCCACCCTCAGGAACCCGTATGAACCTGCGCAACATCGCCATCATCGCGCACGTCGATCATGGCAAGACCACCCTCGTCGACCAATTGTTTCGTCAGTCCGGCACGTTCCGCGACAACCAGCGCGTCGAGGAGCGCGCGATGGACTCGAACGATCTCGAAAAGGAGCGCGGGATCACCATTCTCGCCAAGCCGACGTCGATCGAGTGGGAAGGCACGCGCATCAACATCGTCGATACGCCGGGCCACGCCGATTTCGGTGGCGAGGTGGAGCGCATCCTGTCGATGGTCGACGGCGTGATCCTGCTGGTCGACGCGGCCGAGGGCGCGATGCCGCAGACCAAGTTCGTGACCGGCAAGGCGCTGGCGCTGGGCCTGCGCCCGATCGTGGTCGTCAACAAGGTCGACCGTTCGGACGCGCGCATCCAGGAAGTGCTGGACGAGGTGTTCGACCTGTTCGTCGCGCTGGAGGCGTCGGACGAGCAGCTGGACTTCCCCGTCCTCTACGCATCGGGCCGCAACGGCTATGCCTCGGAGGACATGGATCGGCGTGAGGGCACGCTGACCCCGATGTTCCAGAAGATCGTCGATCACGTGCCGCCGCCGAACCTCGACGAGGATGCGCCGTTCAGCTTCCTGGTGACGCTGCTCGACCGCGACAATTTCCTCGGCCGTATCCTCACCGGCCGCGTCCAGTCGGGCGTGGTGAAGGTGAACCAGCCGATCCACGCGCTGGACGACGACAGCAACGTCATCGAAACCGGTCGCGCGTCGAAGCTGATGAGCTTCCGCGGGCTGGAGCGCGTGCCCGTCGAGGAAGCGCGCGCGGGCGACATCATTTCGCTTGCCGGCCTTGCGGTCGCGACGGTGGCGCACACGATCTGCGACACCAGCGTGACGCAGGCGATCCATGCCCAGCCGATCGATCCGCCGACGCTGTCGATGCGTTTCGCGGTCAACGATTCGCCGATGGCGGGGCGTGAGGGCAGCAAGGTGACCAGCCGCATGATCCGCGATCGCCTGATGCGCGAGGCCGAAACCAACGTCGCGATCAAGGTGACCGAGGCGGCCGACCGCGACAGCTTCGAGGTGGCGGGCCGCGGCGAGCTCCAGCTGGGCGTGCTGATCGAGACGATGCGCCGCGAGGGGTTCGAGCTGGGGATCAGCCGCCCGCGCGTGCTGTTCGGCGAGGACGAGAACGGCAAGAAGACCGAGCCGTACGAAACCGTCATCATCGACGTCGATGAGGAGCATTCGGGCACGGTCGTCGAGAAGATGAACCTGCGCAAGGCGGAGATGACCGACATGCGGCCGTCGACCGGCGGCAAGACGCGCATCACCTTCTCCGCGCCCAGCCGCGGCATGATCGGCTATCACGGCGAGTTCCTGTCGGACACGCGCGGCACCGGCATCATGAACCGGCTGTTCGAGAAGTACGGCCCGCACCGCGGCGCGATCGAGGGGCGCAAGAACGGCGTGCTCATCTCGAACGGTGTCGGCGAAGCGCAATCCTATGCGCTCGGCCCGCTCGAGGATCGCGGCATCCTGTTCGTCGGCCACGGCGAGGCGCTGTACGAGGGCATGATCATCGGCGAAAACGCCAAGACGGATGACCTCGAGGTCAACCCGATGAAGGCCAAGCAGCTGACCAACTTCCGCGCCAGCGGCGGCAAGGACGATCAGGTCCGCCTGACCCCGCCCAAGAAGATGACGCTGGAGCAGGCGATCGCCTATATCGACGACGACGAGATGGTCGAAGTCACGCCCAAGTCGATCCGGCTGCGCAAGCGCCACCTCGACCCCAACGAGCGGAAGCGCGCCAGCCGCTCGAAGCAGGCGGCATAAGGCGGGGCGGCAAGCGGGCGGCGCAAGCTGCCCGCAAGCTTCAGCCTTGCCCGGCCGACGGCGCGCAAGGCGCCGCCGACGACGCGGGCTTCGCCGCGGCGGACCATGGCAAAAACGAAACGGCCGCCCCAACCGGGCGGCCGTTCGCGTCTGGTCCTCTGCCGATCGCAACGCGCGAGCGGTGGCGCTCCTGCCGCCGCGACCCGACAGCCGCCGCCACGGTGCGGCTGTCCTACAACGCGCATGCCGCGTTACGTTGCGCCCATGCAGCGACTTGTGCTCCACCACTTGATTCCGCGACCATGGCACCGGCCTGTCGACCGGGTGCCGACCGCCAGCGCTGCGACGCGCCAGTGGCTCAACATTCGCAACATTCGCGGCGCAAGTCATTGTCGCAGCAATATAACATCACGCCTCGTCTACACCCTGCCGCCCCTGCAACCGCTACGGTGCCCGCTCCCCTACCTCGCGGAGCACTTCATGCGTATCGCCCCCGCCACGATCCCGTTCGCCGCCGTCCTGCTCGCCACGATCGCCACCGGTGCCGCGGCGCAGACCGGCTATCCCGTGATCCCCGAACCGATGATCTTCGACATGATGCGTCCGCTCGGCGCGGCCAAGGGCGAGATGGAGGTCAACGCGCTCGCCACCACGTCCTCGCCGTTCCGCCCGCGCGAGGCGGAATGGGCGCCCGAAGTGGAATATGCCTTCGCCGACGGCAAGGCGATCGAGGTCGAGCTGCCGTTCAACGGCGCGCGGCTGGAGGCGCTGAAGCTGGGGTTGCAGGCCGCGTTCGGCGCATCGTCGGACGGGCGCAGCGCGCACGGCGTGCAATATCTCGGCATCTACGACCGCGATACCGGCCGTTACACCAACAGCCTGCTGTACATGGCCGGGCACCGCTTCTCGCCGCGCTGGAGCATGATGAACATGGCCGGACTGGACGATATCGCGCTGCGCCGCCGCACCGGGCGCAACGCACTGCTGCTGAACCATGCCACCTTCTACGACGTGCAGCCCGGCACCGTCGCGGGCGTGGAAGTCAATGTCGCGGGCGGCCGTGCGAAGATGGTGCGCGTCGCGCCGCAGCTTCACCAGCGGCTGGCCCACCGCGTCAACGTCCAGGCGTCCGCCGGTGTCGAGAAGGAGCATCACCGCCGCGTCCGCCCGGCATTGGGATTGCGGCTGGTGCGCGAACTCTGATCGATTTACGTGGCATCGATGCCGATCGACCTCATCTGCCTCGATGCCGACGATACGCTGTGGCACAACATGCGCTTCTTCGCCGCCGCCGAACACGCCTTCGCCGAACTGGTCGCGCCTTATGCCGACGATGCCGCGGCAAGGGCGCGGATGCAAGCGATCGAGGTCCGCAACCTGCGCCATTACGGTTATGGTGCGAAGAGCTTTACGTTGTCGATGATCGAGACCGCGCTGGAACTGGCCGGTGACGATCTGCCTGCCGCCAGTGTGCGCCGCATCCTGGCGATCGGGCGCGACTTGCTGGCGCACCCGGTCGAGCTGCTCGACGGCATCGGCGACACGCTGGAACGGCTGGCGGGGATGGCGCGGCTGGTGCTGGTGACCAAGGGCGACCTGCTGCATCAGGAGGTGAAGCTGGCGGCTTCCGGGCTGGGGCGGTTGTTCGCGGGCGTGGAGATCGTCAGCGACAAGCGCGCCGACACGTTCGTCCGCGTCTTCCACCGCTACGGTTGTTCGCCCGCACGTGCGGTGATGGCAGGCGATTCGATGCGCTCCGACGTGCTGCCCGCGCTGGAGGCGGGGGCGTGGGGCGCGTACATCCCGCAACCCCTGGCCTGGGCGCACGAGGCGGCGAGCGCGCCCGTCGACCACCCGCGCTTCCGCCAGCTGGCGCGGCTGGCCGAACTGCCCGACTGGCTCGCGACGATCGACTAGCCGCGCCTTTTGGCTGGCGGAGCGGAGCGATCCGGAGCGTCATGCGCCGCGTACCGGATCGCTCCGGTCGCTCAGTCGAACCGGCCCGACAACGAGATGCCGACGATGCGCGGTTCGTTGAAGACCGCGGCATTGTAGTTTTCGATCACGCCCTTCAGGTTCTTTTCGTTGGTGATGTTGCGGGCGAAGGCGGCGACTTCGTACCGGCCGTCGGCGGTGGTGAAGCCGGCCTTCAGCCCCAGTTCCAGATTGCCGTCGGCGTAGAATTCACGCGTCCGGTACAGCACCATGTTGGTATAGCCCTGCATGTTCAGGTCGCTCGCCACGAAGAAATTGCCGCGATCCGACAGTGGTATGTCGTAGCGGACGGCCGCGTCGATCTGCCACCGGGGTGCATTGGGCAGGGGGTTGCCGTCGATCTGCGCCAATACCGCCGGCTGGCCGAAGATCGTCGCGGGCACCGTCGGGTCCAGCACGGTGCAGGTCACCTGTCCACCGAAGGCGCAGACCTGCGCGAACACGCGCTTGTCCTTGATCTCGGTATGGATCGCGCTGCCGCCCAGCGAAAAGGTGATGTTGCGGATGGGGCGCCAGTCCAGCTCGGCCTCGACGCCATATGCGTCGGCATGGTCGGCGTTGAACAACGTGCCGTTGCCGTTGGCGTCGTTGCCATTCAGCTGGATGTCCTTCACGCGGTAGGTGAAGGCGCTGGCGTTCAGGCGCAGCTTCGACGTCGGCTGCGTCTTCACGCCGGCCTCGTACGACATGATCGTCTCGCTGTCGGCGGTCGAGAACGGCGTGTTGAACACCGCCGATCGTCCCTGGATGGTCGGCCCCCGGAAACCGCGCGCGATGCGGGCATAGACGTTGGCGGTCGGATCGATCTCGTACAATGCCGACACGTCCCAGCTCGGCTCCTTGCCGGTCAGCGTCACGTCGCGCGACGCGGCGGGGAAGGTGTCGGCACTGCCCGCCGCATTGCGTCCGGCGCGCACCAGCCGGGTGCGCTTGTCGTCCTCGGTATAACGTGCGCCCGCCGTCAGCGTCAGGCGCTCCGCAAGGCGGTAGCTGGCCTGCCCGAACACCGCCCAGCTGGTGTTGACGTTGCGCAGCCGCACCCAGTTGTTCGGGTTGCGATCGCGATCGCCCGGCAACAGGAAGAAGCCGCGCTGATAGAATTCCGTCACGTCGCGGGTGTCGAAATAGAAGCCGCCGATCTGCCATTTGAACGCGCCTTCGCCGCTGCTCGCCAGCCGCAGTTCCTGCGTCCACTGGTCGAGATCGCGGACGCGCCCTTCGCTTTCACCAGAGCCCACCCCGCCGAAGTTCGTCGCCGCGCCGCCATCGGTATCGCCGCGGCTGTAGCCGGAGGTGGTCTCATAGGCGGTGATCGAGGTCAGCGTCGCTGCGCCGAAATCCCACGCCGCGTTCACCGATCCGCCATAGGTCTTGTAACCCTGCGGGTTGTTGGCGGCTTCGTCCAGGGCGATGCGGTCGCGTGGTTCCAGGTTGATGTTGTTCTGCCCGCGGATCAGCGCGCCACGGTGGAACACCGTCGACGTGCCCTCATACGAACGGACGTGGCCGGAGACGTTGACCGACAGCGTCTCGGTCGGCGTGAACAGCAATTGCAGCCGTGCATCGCGCTCGTCGAAGCCGCCCAGTACGTTGCGCCCGCCGCGTGTCCCGTCGCGGCTGACGCCGGTATAGGTGTTGTCGATCCAGTCGTCGCGGTGCTGGTACAGGCCCGACAGGCGGATTGCGATCTTGTCCTGCACGATCGGCCCGCCGACGCCGGCGTCGAACGTCGCCGTATTGTACGTGCCGTAGGATGCGTTGAAGCGGCTGTTCCACACCTGACCGGGGCGGATCGTGTCGAACTTGATGATGCCGGCCGTGGTGTTGCGCCCGAACAGCGACCCCTGCGGCCCGCGCAGCACCTCGACATTGGCGACGTCGTAGACCGGGTTGGACTTCAGCACGACATGCTCCAGCACGACATCGTTCTGGATGATCGACACCGGCTGCGACGCGCCGAGGTAGAAGTCGATGTTGCCGAGGCCGCGAATGTAGAACCGCGGGAAGATGCGGCCGGTGGTCGTCTCGGCATAAAGGCCCGGCACGCGCCCGGCGAGCGCCAGCGCATCCTCGCCGCCCGCCTGGAAGGTGCGCAGGTCGTCGCCGGTCACCACCGCCACCGATACCGGCACGCGCTGGATGTTCTCGGACCGGCGCTCGGCGGTCACCACCACCTCGCCCAGTCCGGCATCGCCCGCGTCCGCAGCGCTCGCGCTCCTGGTGTCGGTCGCCGGGGCGGTGCCGGTCTGCGCCATCGCGGGCACGGCGGTGGCGGCGGCGATGCCGGCCAGCAGGATCGATTTCGTGGAACGACGCATGGGAACCCCTTTGAGACTGGCGGGAAGGCGCGATCACCGGTCGCGCCGACTCGTGCGGTGCTTGTCCCGGTGCCGATGGTCGCTGCTGCCCGGCGTCGCGCCGCTAGGGGGCGAATGTGTCGGGATCATGAAACGTGACGAAGTATTTCCTCTACGCCGGTCCGGTCCGCGCGCTCGCGCGCTAAACCACGCATGAATGGCGCATTCCGTCGCGGTTCAGCCCCGTGGCGGCATAGCGTCGCTACAGGCTCGCACCGGTCGGCGTCACCGGCGGCGGCGGGCGGGTACAGGAGGTCCGATGATGTCTGCGTTCTGGAAGAAGACCGTCTTGGCGACCGGCCTTGCGGCCACCGCCTTGGCCAGCGCCGCGCCCGCCGAGGCGCAGCGCTACCGCCGCTACCGCGATCGCGGCGGCGATACGGCGGCGGGTGCGCTGATCGGCGGCGTGATCGGCCTGGGGCTGGGCGCGGCGATCGCGTCGAGCAGCCGCAATCGTTACTATGACCGCGGCTACAACTACGATCGGCGCGGCTATTATGACGACCGCGCGTATTACGCCCCGCCGCCGCGCGTCTACTACCGCGACCGTTATTACGCGCCGCCACCGCCGCCGCCGGTCTATTATGAGCCGCGCGGCTACTATCGGGGTTATGATGCGCCCGGCTATTACCGCTGGTGACGCGACCGACGGCGCGGGGCTGGCCCCCGCGCCGTTTTTTTGTGGCCGGGCGCGCCGCTTTGCGGCAAGGGCGGGCGCATGAGCGATACTCCTCCAGACCATCTGTCGATCGACCCGTCGAGCCCGTTCTTCGATCAGGCGGCGCTGCAACGCGGCGTCGGCATCCGTTTCAAGGGCGTCCAGCGTCGCGATGTCGAGGAATATAGCATGACCGAGGGCTGGATCCGCGTCGCGCTCGGCAAGAAGGTCGATCGAAACGGTCGGCCGCTGACCATCAAGCTGACCGGCCCGGTAGAGGCATGGTTCGAGGATGCCACCGCCGCCGAGAGCGACGGCGACGGCGAAGACGCCGTCCAGCCGTAAACCACCGACATCCGGCGGTCGTCGCCGGCGGTCCGGCATTGGCGGCACGGTCCACCCGGACCGTGCCGTCGTGCCTTGGTCTAAGCGGTTTCCAGCGCCTCGCTGGCCGCCATCCAGCGCGCCTCGCTCGCCTCGATCCGGTCGTTCAGGTCGGCCCGCCGCTTCATCAGCTCGGTCATTGTCAGCTTGCCCAGCGTTGCGTCGGCAGTCGACGGATCGAACATCGCGCGGTCCACCGCCGCGCGCTCCGCGGTCAGCTTGCCCAGTTCCGCCTCGGCATCGCGGGCTTCCTTCTTCAGCGCCTTGTCCGCCTCGCGTCGTCCGGCTGCGGCCTTGCGCTCCTGCTTGGTGCCGCCCTTCGCCTTCTCCGCGCCCTTGCCGTCGCCCGACAGGATCATCGCGATATAATCATCGAGGCTGCCGTCGTATTCGCGCGCGGTGCCATGATCGACCAGCACCAGTCGGTCGGCGGTCAGCTCCAGCATGTGCCGGTCGTGGCTGACCAGCAGCACCGCGCCGGTATAGGCGTTCAGCGCCTGCACCAGCGCCTCGCGCGCGTCGACGTCGAGGTGGTTGGTCGGCTCGTCGAGGATCAGCAGATGCGGCGCCTCCCGCGTCACCAGCGCGAGCGCCAGCCGCGCGCGCTCCCCGCCCGACATGCTGCCGACCCGCGCGGTCGCACGGTCACCGGAAAAGCCGAACCGCCCCAGCTGCCCGCGCACCGCGGCGGGCGAGGCATCCTTCATCACGCGGGTCATATGCGCGAGCGGCGTGTCGTCGGCCTCCAGCTCCTCGACCTGATATTGCGTGAAATATCCGACCTTCATCTTCGCGGTCGCGTTCATCTCGCCGTCCAGCGGTGCCAGCTGCGCCGCCAGCAGGCGCGCGAACGTCGTCTTGCCGTTGCCGTTGCGGCCCAGCAGAGCGATGCGATCGTCGGGGTCCATCCGCAGGTTCAGCCGCGACAGGATCGGCGTGCCGCCATAACCGACCGCGGCATGATCCAGCGTGATCAGCGGCGGGCGCAATTCGGTCGGGTTCGGGAAGTCGAACGACAGCGTGGGATCGTTCGCCGCCTCGGCGATCGGCTGCATCTTCGACAGCATCTTGGCGCGGCTCTGCGCCTGTTTCGCGGTCGAGGCGCGGGCCGAATTGCGGGCGATATATTCCTGCAACTTGGCGCGCTGCGTGTCCTGGTTGGCCTTTGCCGCCGCCAGCTGCGCCATGCGCTCCGCACGCTGCCGTTCGAACGCGTCATAGCCGCCCGGATACAACGTGATCTTGCCGCCTTGCAGGTGCAGGATATGGTCGACGACGTTGTTCAGGAAGTCGCGCTCGTGGCTGACCACGACGATCGTCGCGCGGTAGCTTTGCAGGAAGTCCTCCAGCCACATCACCGCCTCGAGATCGAGGTGGTTGCTCGGTTCGTCGAGCAGCAGCAGGTCGGGCTGCGAGAACAGCAGCGCGGCCAGCGCCACGCGCATCTTCCACCCGCCCGAGAAACTGTCGAGCGGGCGCGATTGCGCTTCTTCGTCGAAGCCGAGCCCGACGAGGATGCGCGCCGCGCGCGACGGCGCGGCATAGGCGTCGATCGCGATCAGCCGCTCGTGCACCTCACCCAGCCGGTCCATGCACCCGGTGCCGTCGAACGCCTCGGCCTCGGTCAGCAGCGCCGCACGCTCGGTATCGGCGGCGAGTACCGTCTCCAGCGGCGTCGAGTCACCGGCGGGCGCCTCCTGCGCGATATAGCCGATCCGCGCGCCGCGCGGCATGTCGGCGGAGCCCTCGTCGGGCTCCAGCAAACCCGCGATAACGCGCACCATCGTCGACTTGCCGGCGCCGTTGCGCCCGATCAGCCCGACGCGGCTACCGGGCGGCAGCGCAGCCGTGGCGCGGTCGAGGATCGTGCGCCCGCCAAGCCGCACGGTGATTCCATTGAGAGAAAGCATGCGCGCGCCTGTAGCGGAATGCGGGGGAGGGGGGAAGGGAGCGGGAGCGCCGCCCGACATGGCCGTCGACGCTTCATCGCGGGGGGGCGTGAGGCGTAATCGCGACCTCTCCGTTCTTCGGGGCGCCACCACCAATTATGACGGTATCTGAAAACGATGGTAGAACGGCGCGTCGCGCGTATCTGCCACGACTGAAACGCTGGCCGCGTCGAAATCGGCACCAGCAAGGAGACTGGGATGAAAGTTGCAATCCTGCTGTGGGCTTTCGGACTGGCCGCCGCGATGCCCGCCTTCGCCGAGCCGACCCGCGTGGTGGTCCGGGTTTTGAGTCAGGATGGCAAGTTCGTTGGCGATCACACCGGCGGTGCGCGCGTGACGCTGCGCGATGCGCAGTCCGGCAGGACGCTGGCGCAAGGCGTGACGAAGGGCGGCACCGGGGACACCGACCGGATCATGCGAGCCAACGGCCGCTCTCCGCTGATTCAGACCGACGGCGCAGCAACGTTCGATGCGATCGTCGACATCGTGGAGCCGACGCTCGTCGACCTTGAGGCAGCGGGGCCGCTCGGTCGGCCCTGGTCGCTTATTAAGGTGACCTCCCGGCGGTGGATCGTGCCGGGCGAGCCGGTCGATGTCGGCAACGGCTGGATGGTCGAGCTGCCGGGCCTTGCGATCACCCCTACCGCATCGCGCGATGGCAGCGCCGTGATGGTCCGGGCCAAGGTCGAGTTGATGTGCGGCTGCCCGATCACTCCAGGCGGTGAGTGGGACGCATCTGAGTATAAGGTGATCGCCACCGTCTGGTCGGGTGGCAGGAAGCTGACGGAAACGCCGCTGCCGTTCAAGGAATCACCGGGCGTGTTCGGCGGCCCGGTCGACGTACCATCGTCCACCAAGGCGCAGATCTACGTCAGTGCCGTCAACACCAGAACCGGAAACTCGGGTCTGGTTTCGGTTCCGGCTCCCCAGCGTGATGAACCGCTCGTCAAGTCGAGGAAGCCGGCGGGGTAGGCCGCCGGACACCCTTGTCGGGGCCTCATGCCCGACGCTGGTGACGGTCGTTGGCGGTCCCTCTTCGCTGTCCGGAGGCGAATAAACCGGAGAGGCACCGTCGAACGAGCGGCTGATTGCGCAAGCGCCGTATGCCACCCCGGCGTGCGGCTAAGCCCCTCGTTCAAACGGTATCTCCGTCCCCGGCCGCCGAAGCCCCGATGCCGCGCTGCTCGCTCAGGATTTCCCAGCCGGTCATGAACAACGCCGCTACCACGGGGCCGACGACGATCCCGCTCAAGCCCAGCAGATCGATGCCGCCCAGCGTCGTGACCAGCACCAGCCAGTCGGGCAGGCCGGTATCGCGACCCACCAGCATCGGCCGCAATACGTTGTCGGCCAGCCCGATCACGAACACGCCCGATGCGATTACCACCGCGGCCTGCCACACCGCGCTCGTCGCCAGCAGGTAGATCGCCACCGGTCCCCAGATGATCGCCGGCCCGATGGCGGGCAGCAACGCCGCGACTGCCATCAATACTCCCCACAGCAGCGCGGCAGGCAGCCCGACGATCCAGAATGTCACCGCCCCCAGCGCACCTTGAACCAGCGCGACGACCCCCGAGCCCTTGATGGTGGCGCGCACCACCGCCACGAACTTCTCGGCCAGCCGCGTCGCCACAGAATGCTCCAGCGGCAGCGCCCGCACCACCGCCGGCCCGATCCGCTCGCCATCCCGCAACAGGAAGAAGGTGACGTACAACCCCACGCCGAACGCCAGCAGCCATGCCGCGGCGTTCGCGCCGATCGACAGCGCCTGCCGTGTCAGGGTGCTTGCGCTGTCGCTCAGCGTCGCGGTGACGCGCGCCTGCGCCCGCTCCAGGCTGTTCAGCCCGGCGCTGTCCAGCCATTGCTGCAACCGCATCGGCAGGGCGTCATGCATCTGTTTGAAGTAACTAGCAAAATCGATCTGGCCACTACGCATTTGCGCATAGACGCCTGCCGCCTGATCGACGACCATGCTCGCCAGGATCATCGCCGGGATCACCACGGCCACGGTGATGACCAGCAGGGTCAGCGCCGCCGCCATATTGCGCCGCCCCGGCCAGCGCCGGGCGAACCGCTGAAAGATCGGCTGGAACAGCAGCGCAGCGAGCAGCGCTGCCAGCAACGCGCCGATGAACCCCGACACGACCAGCAACAACCCGATCGTGATGAGCGTGAGGAACAGGATCAACCCGCCGTTTTCGACGTGTTGTCGGCGTATGGTCATCTACGAAGTCCTCGGGCTATGCACACGCCGCGCGATCGGGGCGATGTCGTTGCGCAAGGGTAACGCCATTGATGTCGATTGGGTCCGCAGGGCAGGGGAAGAGTTACCGGCCTGCTCCGCGCGACAACTTCGTCCCCCCGCGCGACCCTGTCCCTTTGGGAAGCCCACGTGTGATCGCGTCATCGTGAACCTGCGTGAACTTGCAACGCGTCGTCCGCTGTCTCTGCGCGACGCGAGCGATGTCGCGCGGATCGCCCGAACAGATGGATCACCTTCATCGGCGAGCAATTCGATACCCGTGAACCACTGAATGTCGATCCAGCCCGCCACTGGTCGAACCTTGGTCGTTTCACCTCGCTTCTTCAGTGCACCGCTGCGAGCGGAAAACAGCATCGTGTCCGGAGCGCCCTGCGATCCACATCAGCGCGATCACGGGGCGATCGGGCACCCCGGCCGGCGTCGACCGCCGATCCTGCCCGCGTCAGTCGAACGCCCGGCCGACGTGCGTCTCGCCGCGGGCCTTGGCCAGTTGTTCCTGCCGGTGCCGCTCGGCATAGCTGGCCCGTTCCTCCGGGGTGCGCGCGTCGGCGCACGCCGGGCAACTGACCCCCTCGACATAGGACGGCAGCGCGCGATCCGCGGCGCTTACCGGCATCCGGCACGCGAAGCACAGCACGTGCGTGCCCGGCGTCAGGCCATGCCCCACCGCGACCCGTTGATCGAAGACGAAACACTCGCCCGCCCACGCGCTTTCCGCAGCCGGCGTCTCCTCCAGGTAGCGCAGGATGCCGCCATCGAGATGGTGGACCTGCTCCACGCCCTCGGCCTTCAGGAAGGCGGTCGATTTCTCGCAGCGTATGCCGCCGGTGCAGAACATCGCCACCCGCCGCTTGCCTGCCATCAACCGCTCGCGATTGTCGCGGAACCACGCGGGAAAGTCGGCGAAGCCCGCGGTGTGCGGATCGACCGCGCCGGCGAACGTGCCGACCGCGACTTCGTAATCGTTGCGGGTGTCGATCACCAGCGTCTCGGGATCGGCGATCAGCGCGTTCCACGCGGCCGGCGCGACATAGGTGCCGGCGTCGGTCAGCGGATCGACGGTAACGCCCATCGTCACGATCTCGCGCTTCACCTTCACCTTCAGCCGGTGGAACGGCATCGCCGCGGCCTCGGCGAACTTCAGCGACAGCTGCGCGCATCCGGGCAGCGCGCGGATGTGCGCCACCACCGCATCGACCCCGGCGGGCGGACCGGCGATCGTGCCGTTGATGCCTTCGCCGGCCAGCAGCAGCGTGCCCTTCACCTCCACCGCCCGCGCGCACGCCAGCAACGGCTCACGCAACGCATGCGGGTCGTCGAACCGCGCGAACCGGTATAGCGCCGCGACCTTCATCAATGGACGAAGCGCGCCACCACGTCGCGATAGCTGCGGCTGACCTTCACGTTCGCGCCCGATCCCAGCACCAGGAAGCATTCGCCGTTGGTGTGCGGCTTCACTTCCTTGACCAGATCCAGGTTGACGATCGTCGACCGGTGGATGCGCTGGAACCGGCGCGGGTCGAGCCGCTTCTCCAGATCCTTCATCGTCTCGCGCAGGATCAGGTTACGATCGCCGGTATAGATCACCATGTAATCGCCCGCGGCGTCGATCCGCTCGATCGTGTCGACGTCGACGCGGAAGATCTGGCCCTGATCCTTGATGTTGATCATTTTCTCGAACCGGCTGGCGTTCACCGCATCGCCGCCATCGGCCATTTCCGCCGCCGCCTCCGGCGCGTGCTCGGCCAGCGCCTCCTTCAGCTTCTCCGCCTCGCCGGCGCTCTGCCGTTCGGACAGGCGCTGCCGCACCCGGTCCAGCGTGTCGGCCAGCCGCGATTCCTCCACCGGCTTCATCAGATAATCGGTCACCTGCGCCTCGAATGCCCGGATCGCATGGTCGGAATATGCGGTGACGAACACGAACAGCGGGGGCTCGACGTCCATCAGGCCCTGCACGACCGAGAAACCGTCGAAGCCCGGCATCTGGATGTCGAGGAAGACGAGGTCGGGCTTGTGGGTCTTGATCGCGCTGATCGCCTCGCGGCCGTTCTGGCACTTGGCGATGATCTCGACGTCGTCGTGGGCCTGCAACCGGAGTTCCAGTCCCTGGATCGCCAGCGGCTCGTCGTCGACGAGGATGGTACGAATGGTCATCACACCTCTCTATTGGGTACTTCGAGCTGGTACGGGATCTCGATCTCGACCCCGAACCCGCCCGTCGGCATGGCGCGCACATCGAAGCGGTGGTCCGGCCCGTAAGCCTGCGCCAGTCGCTCCCTGATATTGGCGATGCCCACGCCGGTTGAAAGGCTTGGCCGCGATTTCGTCGGCATCAAACCCGGTCCGGTGTCGGATACGCCGAGCAGCACCCTGTCACCGACGAGCCGAACGGTGATGCAGATTTCGGCGCCGTCTTCCTGCGGGGTGACGGCATATTTGATCCCGTTCTCGACCAGCGGCTGGAGCAACAGCGACGGCAGCCGCGCCTTCTCCGCGGCCGGATCGATGTCGAACTTCGGCCGCAACCGGTCCTCGAACCGCATCTTCTCGATCTCCAGGTACAGCTTCAGCGTCTCGACCTCCTGCGCCACGGTGACGTGCGCGGTCGGCTCGTTGGCGAGCGTGTAGCGCAGGAACGACGACAGCCGGCTCAGCATCGCGTTGGCGCGCTCGGTCTGCTTCAGCAGCACCAGCGTCGAGATCGAGTTGAGTGTATTGAACAGGAAGTGCGGGTTCAGCTGATAGCGGAGCATCGCCAGCTGCGCCGAGGACGCCTGATTCTCCAGATGCTCCATCTGGTCGATCTGGTCCTCTAGGATCAGGTAGAAATTGATCCCGAAATACAGCGCCGACCAGCCCGCAAGCACGGTAAAGCTCAGGAACAGCGCCGCCAGCAACAGCGACAGGTCCACACCCGGCGCGGCCAGCCGGATCAGGCTGAACGAAAACGCATAGAGCGTCGCATACAGGAACGTCGCGGCGGCCAGCGTGAAGATCGACAGCAGGATGCCCGTGACGCGCGGCAGCCGGCGGTAATGGCCATACAGCGTCGAGAGCAGCAGCGTGATGCAATAACCGATGATCGATTCGATCAGGACCGAGACGATCACCTGCAACGACGCATTGCTGCTCAGCGACGACACCAGCCGCAGCACCAGATAGCCGGTCCACCCCGCCGCCTGCAGCTTCCAGAATGCCGAGGCCTTGTTCTCGAAGAACGGCCGCACGAACAGCGGGCGCTCCGGCGTGCCGGCATAAGCGGACGGGGCGGGAGCAGCGGAGACGGAAGTCACGGAAGTCGCCATCGCGCCCTCCCTACACCGCCCGCGGGCGCGGCGCAAAAAGGAAGGGCCGCCGCTCCGCGAAGGAACGACGGCCCTGCCGGTCAGGTGCGTGCGATCAGAAAGTGAAACGCGCGCCGATGCGGACCGAGTACAGCGACTGACGCGACGAGATCACGTTCTGCTGGTCGGGCGACACCGACGGCGCGGTGAAGCGATATTGGCCGCATGCCTGCGCGGTGTTCTGCGTGGTCTGCGCGCTGGTCGGGGTCGTGCCGCTGGCGACCGGTGCCTGCAAGCACTGCACGCGCACCGCCGCGGCGGTGAGCGGGAAGGCGTATTCGCGGATCTGGCCCCAGTTCTTGTTGATCAGGTTGGTGACGTTCTCCACGTCCGCGAACAACGTCACGCGGCTGCTGCCCAGCCCGGTCGGGATCTCCTGCGATACGTGCAGATCGATCTTGGTGAACCACGGAGAGTTGAACGCATTGCGCGGCGCGATCTTGCCACGGAACTTGGACAGGCCGCTCGAATTGATCAGCGCGTCGAGGTTGGACGCGGTCTGCGCCGCGGTCTGCGTCACCCGCCCGTTCACGATCGTGTCGCCATAGCTGACCAGTGGATCGGTGGTCGAAACCGGCACGTACATCAGATAACGCGCCTGCGTGCCGACGTTCCCGAAGATCGGGCTGCGGTTCGATGACGTATCCTGCATCGTGTAGCTGTAGGGCTTGCCGATGCGGGTCTCGCCGAACACGGCGATGTTCGTCTTGTAGTCGCCGAAGAACGCCCGGTCGAACGTCACGCCATATTTGATCAGGTGACGGACCTGATCGTTCGACACGCCATACGCCGCGCCGCCACCATCGAAGAACGCGCCGTTGGCGTAGTTCGACCCTGCGGTGGAGGACGTCGCCGGGGTTTTATCCTTGACGTCCTGATAGGTGTAGCTTGCCGAAAGGCTCAGCCCCGCGTCGAACGACTTGTCGAACCGCGCTACGCCGACATAGGAGCGGCCGCGCCCGGTGTTGGTCAGCAAGATATCCTGGAACCGGTCGGCGAACGTCGTCACCGACTGGTAACGCGTGCGGCCATCCGGCGTCGTCGACGTGCCCGGCACCGCGCGGATGTCGGTGAAATACACCTGATCGCGTACGCCCGACCACAGGAAGTCGGCACCGAAGTGCCAGCCGCCGCCCAGGAAGCCGCCGAAGTCGCTATCGTAATCCGCCGACAGCGTGCCGCGCCACTGCGAGGGAAGGCGGAAGTTGCGATCCAGCGCGTTGGTCGGGGAGTTCGCCGCCGACGCTGCGTTGTTCAGTTCCGTGTTCGCTGCCGCCGGGATCGTGGCCCCGTTGACACCGGTCAGGATCTGCGCGCCGGTGGGAACGGAATAGCTGCCGTTGTTCGCCTGCGTCACGTCGATGCTGTTCGTCAGGAAGCCGGTGTTCGAGAAGCTGTTCGAGACATAGACGTCCGGTGATCCGCCCGAGAAGATGCCGATGCCGCCGCGGAAGGTAAGCTGTGTCGTCGGCTTGAAGTCGAAACCGATCCGCGGCTGGAACACCCCCCGGCCCGAGATGTAGGTCGTGTTGGTGAAGCCGTACCGGTTGACGAAGTTCGGGTTCAGCTCTGGACGGCTCTTGCCGCCGTACATGTCGTAACGAGCGCCATAGGACAGCGACAACGTGTCGCTGATCCGCCAGTTGTCCTGAATGCCGAAGGCATAAGACTGGTACTGGAAACGGGCCGCGCCGTTGATCGGGTCGAGGCTCGGCACCGCATTCTGGTACCGCAGACGCTGCGCGTTGCCCGCCGCGAAGTCTGCGATCGAGTCGAAGTAGTAATCGCCGGCGGTGCGCTGCACGAACAGGTTGACGATCTTGGTATCCGACATTTCGCCGAAGATGCGCAGGTCGTGGTCGTCACGCGTCAGGCGCGCCTGCACCGTGCCGCCCCAGGTGCTGCTGGTCAGTTCGTTGGACTGACGAGAGATATCCGGCCCGAACGACACGGTCCCCGATCCGTTGGCGCAATTGGTCGACAGGTCGATGCCGGTCGCGGTGCTGCCGACCCCGGCGAACCCGCCGCGATCGGACTGCGCGGCGGTGCAGACCTGCATCTGGGCGAATCCACGCCCCATGATCGGGTCCTGACCGCGCTTGTAATCCTTGTAGAAGCCGCGGACCTCGGTCGAGAAGTCGTCGGACCAGTCGGAGTTCAGCTGAACGACACCGGCGTGCAGCCGGTTCGACCCGATATAGCCGTTCGATTCCAGCCCCAGACCCGGTGCGTTGGCGGTGCCGCTTGCCGGGCCTACCTGGGTGTTCTGGTTGAAGCGGATCGAATCCTTGGTGTACATGTACGTCACCGACGCGCGCTGCGTGTCGGACAGGTTCGCGTCCAGCTTGGCGACCAGGCGGTCGTCCTGATCGTCCGAATTGTTCAGGACGCTGCCGGTGTCATAGCCGTAGCGGCTCTGCGCGATCTGCTGGATCTGCGACACCGCTTCGTCGGTGATGTTCGGGATGATCGTGCCGGCATTATTGCCCGGTGTACCTTCCGTGATCGGCGTGCCGGCGCGGATGCGCTCGCCCGCCACCATGAAGAACAGCTTGTCCTTGATGATCGGGCCTGAAATTTCGGCACCGTAATTCTCATACTTGAAGTTCGGGATGGTCACTCGGCCGGTCGGCACGCCCGGACCCGCCTTGGTGCGCTTGCCGGTCAGTTCATCCGCCGAATAGGCGTAGAAACCGGTGCCGTGGAATTCGTTGGTGCCCGACTTCAGGATGGCGTTGATCGCGCCGCCCTGGAAGTTGCCCTCGCGCACGTCGTACGGCGCGACCTTGGTCTGGAACTGGCCGATCGCATCGAACGGGACGGGCGAGCGGCGGGTCGGCAGCCCGTCGGGGTTCAGACCGAAATTGTCGGTCACCGGCACGCCGTCGACCGAGAAGCGGTTGAAGCGCGCGTTCTGGCCGGCGAAGCTGACGGCGCGGCCGCTGCCTTCGGAATAGTCGAGGCGCGCGAACGGGTCGCGGCGCATCAGGTCGCGGACGTCGCGGTTGACGGAGGCGACGCTGGCGATCTGCGCCGCCGACAGCACCGTGGCCGGGCCCTGGCTCAGGTTCCGGGCGTTGGGCAGGCGCGATGCGGTGACGACGATGTCAGCGCCACCGGCCGTCTCGGCGGTCAGTTCGATCGGCAACTCGAAGCTTTGCGCGACGACGGTCTGGATTTCGGTGACCTGCGTGTTCGCGAAACCCGGGGCCGCGACGCTCACCGTATAGGGGCCGCCGACGCGCAAGCCGGTGGCGTTGAAGCTGCCGCTGGCATCGGTCGTCACCGTGGAGGTGCCGCCGGTCGGCACGTTCACGATCGTCACCGTCGCCCCCGCGACAGGTGCGCCGTTGCCGGTTACCGTGCCGCGGATCGCGGACGTGGTTTCCTGCGCCATGGCGGCAGCCGGGATGACCAGCGCGACCGCAGCCACACCCACGAACAGGTTGTTTCGCATCGAAAATTGTCCCCTTCAAGCCGCTGCGCTATCCGCGACGGCTTCGTCGTCGGGGCGGCGATGACGGTTCAATATGTCGGTTGCGTGACACTTGCGAGTCGCGACAGGGTGCGCTGCAACACTTTGGTTCGGCGTTGCAAAAAAGCGACAGCGGCGATGGCCCGTTTCATGAGCGGCGGCGTGTGAACATCCGCCGCCACGCCGGCATCGCGCTGCCCGATTGCAGCACCCCGCGCCGGAACAGTCGCGCGCCGATCGTGATGAAGATCGCCACCCACAAGAGCTGCCACGCCAATGCCGCGACATGCGGCCACCATCGCGGCGATCCGGCGGCCTGTCCGGCCATCGCGAACGGGGAGGACAGCGGGAACAGCTCGGCGGCGGTCGCCAGCCAGCTGCCGGGGTGCGACACGGCCGACGATGCCAGCCCGAACATCCCCACCTGCAGGATCGTGATCGGCAGCGACAGCATCTGTACCTCGCGCATCGTCGATGCCTGTGCGCCCACGCCCAGAAACACCGATCCCAGCAGCAGATAGGCGGTGGTGAAATATGCGGCGAACAGGATCGCGAACGGCACGATGCCGATCGCCGGGCGCAGGTCCTGCAACGCCCCCGCCATGTCGCCGGGCAGCAACATGCCGATCTGGCTCAGCACCGTCCCCCAGAACGCGACGAACAGCACCGCCACTCCGTACATGCCCAGCAGCTTGCCCAGGAACACGCTTTCCAGCGGCACCGCTGCCGCCAGGATCTCGATGACCTTGTTGTTGCGCTCCTCCGCCATCGTCCCGACGACCTGCCCCGACAGGAACAGCGTCAGGAAGAAGATGCCGAACACCGCGAAGAACGACGCGGTGCTCCGGCCGCCCAACGATGGCGCGGCGTCGTCCACCCGTTCCAGGACAGCCTCGGGCGGCACGGCGTGCGCCTGCGCACCCAGCGCAGCGGCGCGGGCGACTGCCGCCAGATAGCGCGCCTCGCGCCGGTGCCCCGCGGCATAGACGATCGCCGGCGTCGACAGGGATCCGTGCAGCACCGCCGCCACGTCCACGTTCCGGTCGTGCAGCGCGGCGCGGGGTGTGGGGCCGGGGGCGCGATGGTCCAGCGCCGGCGGGCGGGCTTCGCCCGGGAACAGCGGGCGCAACCGCGCATCGGCGTCGCGCACCGCCTCGCCGGCGTCCGGGGGCAGCATCACCACCAGCCGCGCCTTGTCTACCGACCCTTGCGTCGCCGATGCCGCCCCCAGTCCGCCGATCGCGCCGAACGACGCCATGATGACCGGCGCGAACAGGAACAGCAGGAAGATCGGGGTGAAGACGGTGGCGGTGAAATCGCGGCGCGCGATCGTCAGCGTCTGCCGCAACTGGCGACGGAGCGGCGTCACGCGCTGGTCGCCGTCTCTGGGACGGAAGCCGGGCCGGCGCTCTGGCCGACGATCCGCACGAACGCGTCGTGCAATCCGGGTCGCTCGATAGAAAGGCCCTTTATGCCGTATCCCGCCGCGATGAGCCGCGTCAAAAGCGTCTCGATGCCCTCTTTCGGCAACTCGAAACGCCATCCTTCCGCCTGTGGCAAAGCTTGCGGGGGCAACATCTGCGCAAGGTGCATGTCTGAGTTATTCGGCACGTAATGGACCTGTTGCGGCAACAGCCCGCGTGCTTCCTCGACCGTTCCCTCGAAGCGCCGCTTGCCACCGGCGATGATCGCCAGCCGGTCGCACAGCCGCTGCGCATGCTGCATGACGTGGGTGGAGAACAGCACCGTCGCACCCCGGTCGCGCTCGGCGAGGATCAGCGCCTCCAGCCGTTCCTGGTTGACCGGATCGAGGCCGGAAAACGGCTCGTCGAGCACCAGCAGGTCCGGCCGGTGCACCACCGCGCCAAGCAGTTGCACCAGTTGCGCCATGCCCTTCGACAGCTTGCGTATTTTCTCGCTCACCGCGTGGGCCAGCCCGGCCGCTTCCATCATCTCGGCGGCGCGTGTCCGTCCGGTCTGCCAGTCGAGCCCGCGCAGCGCCCCCATGAAGGCCACCGCGTCGCGCGCAGTCATCGATGGGTAAAGCCCGCGTTCTTCAGGAAGATAGCCGACGCGGTCGCCGACATCGCGCGGGTGGTCGGCCCCCAGAAGCCTGCGCGTTCCCGCATCCGGCTCGATGATCCCCAGCATCATGCGCAGGGTCGTCGTCTTGCCCGCGCCGTTCGGCCCCAGCACGCCGTAAATCGCGCCGCCGGGCACGGTCAGGTCGACCCCGTCCACGACCCATCGCTCGCCATATCGCTTCATCAGGCCTTCGGCGACGACGGCGAATTCACTGGATGCCACGCATTTGTCCCCGTTCATCCATCAGCTTAGCGGTGCGCGTGCCGTGCGCCAATCGCTATCGTCCGAACCGCACTTTCAAACCCGCGCAGAAAATGACGTCGGAGCGTCGGAACCGGCGGCGCCAACTTCGGCGACGTTCTGCGCCCGTGCGGTATGGCCATCGATCTAACCGCTGCCGTTGACCGAGATACGGAAGCTATTGTCCAGCGAGGGGTGACCGACACACGAACCCGGCGTCACGAAGGCGTTCGTCGTTCCAGTCGGTCGCCACGGTCAACTCGCTGACCGACCGCGTTCGCAGGACAACGTCCGCGGTCCATCTGCATGCGATCTCTCCGCCAAGATCGGCATTTCAGCTGCGCGCGCCGTTGATCAGCGCAGAGGCATCGCGCTCCGTTGCCTACCTTCCGGCGAAAATAACGATTTGAGCAGCTATGTTCGATCGGCGCGAACAAGTCTCGCCGGGCTCCGATGCCATGCATGAAGCATCATCAAGGCAGCTCGTGCAGCCCACACGTTTGTTTGATTGTCAGACGGCGCGAGGGCATCAGTGTTCGCGGAACGAAGACCAGAAGCTGCCGACCAGCGGTTCCAGTGCATAGTCGAGTGCCGTGCGCTTGCGCAGCGGGATCAACACCTGCGCCGGCATGCCCGGGCGAAGCTTGAACTGCTCGCCCCGGAACCGTGCGAGGACGTGGAGTTCTTCCGGCGCCACGGTCACCTCGCCCGTGAAATAGCTGGCTCCACTCTTTTCGTCGGTGAAGCTGTCCGCCGAGAGGCGGGTCAGCGCACCATTGAGTGGCGGGATGTCGCGTTCGTGCAGGCTCGGGAACTTCACTTGCGTCATCTGGCCAACCCTAAGGTCGTCAGCATCGTCGGGGGAGATGCGTGCCTGAATGCGTAGCGGCGCCTGTTCGGGTACGATGTCCATCAACTTCTGTCCGGCCTGGATCACGCCGCCGGGTGTGAACACCGTCAACCCGACCACGGCACCGGTGGACGGCGACCGGATCTCGGTACGGGCCAGCTGCTCGCGCGCAGCGCCCAGCTTGGGCAGCAACTCGCCAAGGCGAACTTCAACGTCGCGAAGGTCAGCCGCGGTGCGCTCGGAAAAGGTCCGCTGGGCTTCCAGGCGCTGGATCTGGCTTTCGCGCTCCGCTTCGCGCGTCTGCGCCACGCTGGCGGCATATTGCCCACGCTGGCCCTGCAATTCGGCGCGCATCCGCTCAAGCTCGCGCAGCCGGGTTTGCGACACGAAGCCCTTGGCAGCGACCGGACGCAGCGCGTCGAGCTGCGCTTCCAGCAACTTTAGCTGCTCTTGCGCGGACGCTACCTGCTCGCCGTAACCGCGTCCTTGTTCCGTCGACTGCGCCCCGCGTTGCCCAAGCGCGTCGCGTTGGGCAGAAAGTGTTGCATTGCGCGCACTCAGCTCGGTTTGCTGAAGCCGCATCGCCAGTCGCGCCTCCGCACGATCCTCGTCTTTCAGGGTCGCAAATTCGCGCGGCTCGGGCACGCGGGTCTGGCCAAGCTGCTCCGCCTCCAGGCGCGCGCGCTGCGCCAGCAGGCGGATCGCCTGCGAGGCAAGCGCACGTTCGCTGGCGTAGACTTCCGGGGAACCAAGCCGGATCAGCAACTGCCCCTGTCGAACCCGCTGACCGTCGCGCACGAAGATTTTTTCGACCACGCCGCCGTCACGATGCTGCACCGACTGGCGCTGCCCCGACACCGCCAGCACGCCTTCGGCATAGGACGCCGCGTCCAGCCGCGCGAAGCCGGCCCAGCCAAGAAAGCCCAGAAAGAAGACCGCCGCGACGATCAGGCCGTTGCGAATGTCGCCCTTTGGGTCGGCGGGCAAGTGGACCTTGTCATCGGCGATCGATGGAAGGGGCAGGGTGGCCATGGTTCAGGCGCTCGCGGTGGGTGCGTTGATGGAGGTGGCGGGACCTGCGGCGCCAGGTGCGGGCACCGCACGCGGCCGCTGCGGCGCGATCTTCGGAAGGATTTCGTCGCGGGGCCCGAACATTTCTACCCTGCCGGCACGCATCACCAGCAATTTGTCGACCACGGGCAGAATGCCGAGTTTGTGGCTGACTACCAGGATGGTGTGCCCGGCCTTCTTGTAATGATCGATCGCGGCGAGGAGCGCACCGTCGCCCTCGGCATCGAGATGCGCGTTCGGTTCATCGAGGATCAGCACCGCGGGGTCGCCGAACATCGCACGTGCGAGTGCCACCCGCTGGGATTGTCCGGCCGACAGCCCGCGCCCGCCGGCTTTCAGCTCGTGGTCGAAGCCGTTGCTCAGGCGCTGGATCAATTCGCGTGCACGTGCGCGTTCGGCGGCGGTGATGGCAGCCGAATCGATGGCGACGTCGTCATCGTCGATCTCGGTCGAGAAACGCGCAATATTCTCCTTTACGGTGCCTGCGAACAAGGACGGGTCCTGGGGAAGGTATCCGATATGCCGGGCCAGCTGTTCGGGATCCCAGTCCGCTGCATCGGCACCGTCGATGCGCACGCGGCCGCGATCGGGTGGGATCGCTCCCGCGATCGCGCGCGCCAGCGTCGACTTGCCTGCGCCGCTTGGCCCGACGATCGCGATCACCTCGCCTGCGGCGATCGTCAGCGTCACGTCGTTGACGATCGCGCCGTCACGCGTGTCGTTGAGGATCGTGACGTGCTCCAGCCCCAGCGCACCCTTCGGTGCGGGAAGCTGCGTTACCGGGCCACTGGCCTGCGCCTCGCTCAACAGCTTGTCGAGCCGCAAGTAGCTGCCATGCGCCTGCGCAATTCCCTTCCAGCTGCCGATCAGCATCTCGATCGGGGCCAGAGCCCGGGCGATCAGGAACGACGCGGCGAAGATCGCCCCGCCCGAAATCTGATTGTCGATCGCCAGCAGCGCGCCAAGTCCCAGCGCGAGGCTCTGCAGCGCCAGACGCACGAACTTCGTCGCGGTCATGTAATTGCCACCAGTGAAGCCCGCCCGCGTCTGCAACGCCAGCATCGTTTCACGGTACCGTAACTGTCGCGTCACCATGGCGCGGCGCATTCCCAGCGCACGAACCGCCTCTGCCCCACCCAGCATCGCTTCCTGGCTGGCATAGCTTGTCGCCGCAGCGACTTGCGCTCGTTCCATCGCCCCGCGCGTCGCCTTCTCGTTACGCCAAGCCAGGATCGGCAGGATCGCGCCGCCCACCAGCGCAACGACCCCGAGCACCGGATGGACAAGAAAACACACCGCGACGTAGATCGGCGTCCATGGCGCGTCGAACAGCGCCAGCACGCCAGGGCCGCTCAGCGTCTGACGCATCGTATCGAATTCGCGCAGCGCCTGGCGTGCGACCGGCTGGTCCGGGCGTCCGATCGTCGCGTTGAGCAAGACCGGGGATAGCGCCGCATCAAGCCCCACGCCCGCCCGCACCAGTAGGCGCGTGCGCACCCGGTCGAGTAGCGACAGCGTGACGAGGGCGAACAGCAGGACCACCGTCAGGAAAACCAACGTCAGCCGCCCCTGCGTCGGCACAACACGATCGTAGACCTGCAGCATGTACAGGGTCGGAGCGATATACAGCAAGTTGACGAGCGCGCTGAACCCGAATGCCGCCAGAACATGGCGACGACACAGCGCCAGTGCCGCGCGCATCGGGCTTTCGGAAACGGGATTCGTGGGGTGCCTCATGGAACCATGACCTAGCATCACTGTCACGTGCTGGCGACGATTTCCCCTAGCTGAGGATAAATCGCGTCACCGGATTATGTGGGCGGTCGCATCGACCGTCAGCGGTACGTCGAAGTAGCAGCTATCGTTAAAGAAACGCTTACTGACGTGGCTTGCATCGAACGGATCTGCGGCATCGGTTCCGTGTGACCGACCGGAGTGGCTTGCATCACGCGCGCAGATCTCTGGGCCGTTTTGCGCGTATGTCGAGACATGTCGGGTCGGCCGAATCATGTCCGGATAAGCCCTGCACCCGGGCTTCATCAGTCCTGCCGCCCGATTCGTTGCCGCCGTCGCGGCTCGCGGGATTGCCGTTTATGTGCGCCGGTCGGTATGGCTGCCGCCACGATCAGGTTGAGGCGTCATGCGATCTCACCGGCGCTACCCGGCTCATGGAATTTAGACGAACGCCGGCCCGCTACTACGCGCTATCGTCGGTTGCTACTGCGAGCGGGAGCGACGCTGCGCGGAGAGTCACCACGATCATCTTCAGGGCTGTCGCTCGCAACCTAAGTTACCGCCAATCACTATTGCTAGTCAGTCGCAATCGCCGCTATAGCCCTGATCGCGCCGCATAGGAGAAAGCGTCGAATGCTGATGCAGCGGATCGAGCCTGCGCGGGAGCCGACGCGTCCTGCCCGCCGTATTCGTCGCGGTGCAGTGGCGATGCTGCTGCGGTGTTTTACGGCTTTACTTGGCGGCTATGCTTTAACGGCGGCCGTTGCGACCCTTGTGGCACGATTGCTGCCGATCGAGCGTGTCGAGGCGACCGTGTGGGCGATGGTACCCTCGTTCCTTCTCTATGCGGTGGTCGCGCTGTGGTGCTTCCATGAACCACGCGCCCTTCGTGCGGCGACATGGGTCTGGGGCAGCGCGCTAGTCGTCGGGCTTACGCTATGGTTGCTGGGTGTGCGGACGTGACCCGTTCGATGCGACAGTCGATGGCGTGGATTCACGGCTGGCTGGGGATGCTGGCTGGCTGGATATTGTTCGCGATGTTCCTTACCGGCACCGCCAGCTATTTCCGGCCAGAGATCACGCGATGGATGCAGCCCGAACTGCCCATGAACAGCGCGTCGGCTGCCGACGCCGCGCAGGCGGCAGTTGCCGGATTGTCGCGGACCAACGGCGGCGACCAGCAATGGTTCATCATGCTCCCCGACGATCGGACCGCGACCACGCGCGTCTTCACGATCCCGCAGCCAGATGCCACGGTGAAGGATGCCACGCCCGGCAAGCGCCGCAAGCGGGGCGGCGAACTGGAACTCGATCCCGCGACAGGTGCTCCGATCCACGCGCGCGAGACCCGCGGGGGTGAGCACTTCTACCGCTTCCACTTCCAGTTGCAGCTGCCACACCCGTGGGGAAGGTGGCTGGCGGGGATATGTGGAATGTTCATGCTGGCTGCGATCGTATCGGGCGTCGTGACGCACAAGCGGATATTCGTCGATTTCTTTACGCTGCGCTGGAACAAGGGGCAGCGTAGCTGGCTGGACGCGCATAATGTTTCGGCGGTGCTGGCTCTGCCCTACCACGCGGTCATCACCTACACCGGATTGATGACGCTGGTCTTGATGTACCTGCCGTATCCGATCGCGATCAACTACAAGCAACCGCTGGATTTCGGCCGCGAGGCCTACGGGTTGCCGGTCGATGCCGAGGCGAGCGGCCGCGCCGCGCCGCTGGTGCGGATCGCCCCGCTCGTTCGTGACGCGGCCGCCCGGCTCGGTGCGCCGGTGGCCCGCGTCGTGGTGCGCAACCCAGGTGATACCGCCGCAACCGTGGCGATTACGCCAGCGGCCGTCAGTGCCCTGAACGCACGCACCGGTACTGTCGTGTATTCCGGCGCGACCGGCGCATTGCTGCACACGCCCAGCCGCAGTGGTGCGGCTGTGTCCACGGTGGGCGTGATGTTGGGGCTGCACGTCGCCCACTTTGCTGCTCCGGGGTTGCGGTGGGTGCTGTTCCTCCTTGGCCTGACGGGCGCAGCGATGGTGGGAACGGGATTGCTGCTGTGGACGGCGGCGCGACGACGCCCGGGCGCACCACCGTTCTTCGGGCTACGGTTGGTCGAACGGCTGAACATCGCGGCGATTGCCGGGTTGCCGATCGGCATGGGCGCCTATCTGCTCGCCAATCGCCTGATTCCGGCAGAGGCGATCGGGCGCGCCGACGCCGAAGTGTCAGCAATGTTCTACGCCTGGGGCGCGGCGGCGTTGCTGCAATTGCTTCGGCCCGCGCGGCAGGCGTGGCCGTTGCTCTTCGCCACCGGGGCGGCGATCTTTGTTGCGATCCCCGTCGCGAATGCGGTGACCACGACGCGCGGGTTGATCCCGTCGTGGCAGGCCGGCGACTGGCTATTCGTCGGCTTCGATCTGGCGATGCTGGTCACCGCAGCGCTGCTCGGCGCGGCGGCGTGGCGCGCCAGTCGTCCGCCACGCGTGGCTCGCGCGTCCAGGCACACAAGGGAGATGGTGCATGTGTGAGGGCGTGTTCTTGTGTGCGCTGGCCTTCGTGCTGCTGGCGGCGGCGTCATACAAGTTCCGGCGAGATGCCGGCGTGTCCGGCGAACGCATGGTTCGTACGCTGCGCAGCGGGGCCGCAGTATTGATTGGACTCGCGTTGATCCGAGCAGGCACGCCAATGGATGGCGAGCGCTGGGTCCGGTTGCTGACCTGCGCTTCGATCGCGGCGGTGGTGGTGGTGCTGGCATTGTCGGTTGCGCCGGGTGCGATCCTCTATCCCGTACGTCGGGCGCTTCTTCGCCGCTAAGCCAAGGTCAGGAACGGACGCGTTCGTGTACGTCCCCTTCCTCCGCGTCATCCAGCGTCCCCAACTCACCGCGCGCGCGCGCCTTCCGTCCGTAGACCGCTTCGAACAGCGGCGAGGCCATCAGCGTGGTCGCGATCGCCATAAGAACCAGCATCGAAAACAGCGCCGGGCCGATGATGCCGCGGGCAAGGCCGATGTTGATGATGATGAGTTCCATCAGCCCGCGCGCGTTCATCAGCGCGCCGACACCCATCGCGGTCGCATTGTCCTGTCCGGTCAGCCTAGCCGCCGCCCAGCACGCGCCGCCCTTCGCCAGCACCGACGCCACCAGCACCACCAGCGTTACGCCGATCAGCGCCGGGTCCGCCACCAGCCCGAGCTGCGTATTCAGACCCGAGAAGGTGAAGAAGCACGGCAGGAGCAGCAGTACCGTCAATGGCTCCAACTGACGCTTCAATCCGTCGGCAAATACCCCGCGCGGCATCGCCACGCCCAGCAGAAAGCCTCCGAACACCGCATGCATGCCGACCGCATCCATCGCGAAGGCGGCGAGCAGGAACAGCAACAGGGCAATGCCGGTGTCGCTCTGCCCGATCCGGCCCGTGCGTTCCGCACGTTCGCCCAATGGACGCAGCAGCCGCGGGCCGACCCCCAGCACCAGCACGGCGAACAGGGCCGCGCCGCCGATCGCCTTTACCGCGACGGCAGGACCATCCCCGAACGTCGCCAACACCACCGCCAGTACCGTCCACGCCCCGGCATCGTCGATCGCGCCGGACGACAGCGACAGCGTTCCGAGCGGCGTATCGGACAGGCCGCGTTCGTGAATGATCCGCGCCAGCATCGGGAAGGCAGTAATCGCGATGCACGCACCGGTGAACAGCACCGCCTGCATCGGGGTCACATCCGGTCCGAACAATCCGGGAATGGATTGCAGCCACGGTGCGATCGCGATCGCGAGCACGAACGGTGCGATCATGCCCGACAGGGATACCGCCGTGGCGCTTCGCGCATTGCTGCGAAAGTGATCGGCGCGGAAACCCAGCCCGACGATGAACATGTACAGCCCAACGCCCAATTGAGCGACGGCGTAGAGAAGCCCGCGCGTCTCTTTGGGGAACAGCATCGCCTGCCACTCTGGTGCCAGCAAGCCGAGCAATGACGGTCCCAGCAGCACACCTGCGATCATCTCGCCAACGACCTGCGGCTGGCCGAAATAGCGTTTCGCCAGCCAACCGACCACCCGCGACACCGCGACGATGGCAAATAGCTGCATGAAGAAGATGACGCTGAGCTGCGCGGGTGCCATACGAAATTCCCCTCCGTTTTGTCGCGGTTAGCTTGACCGGCTCACCTGCTCAACGATCTTGTGGTCGCATTACTTGCCGCCGGTGCGCCGATTAAGCGCGGCGACGCAGCTGGCCCGGTCGATACTACTGCCATCACGCTGGCGCGCGTCTACCCAGGTCACGCGAGGTTCCGCATGCCCGTTCGAGGGATAGAGATACGCGTCGAGGATACAGATCGCGCTGGAAAATTGCAGCTTCCGTGCTGTTCCTTCGCGCACGTCGGCATCGGGTTGCCCAAAGGTTTGCGTCAGATGCGCGGCATTCTGCCCCATCACCGCCTCCAGTCCGAGCGTCGGCAGCGCGACCGGGATGGCGCGCGACACGGTCGGGCGTGGCACGGAGGTTGTGGCGCAACCGCCCAGCGTGAGCAGGAGGAGGGCGGCCGGGGCGAAAGGCTTCATCGGCGGGTCCTGTGAAAAACATGCGTTGCCATCGCCGCGCCGAGTACCGGCGCGAGGATGTTGAGCAGCGGAACCACGAACAGCCCGGTGGCGGCAAGCCCCAGCACGAAGCGCCTTCCCGAAGTGGCCGCACGCCAGTCTCGCATCGCCGCAGCGGGCAGGTGCCGTGCGGCGACCATCTCGCCGAGGTCGCGACCGAGAAGCCAGCCGTTGACGACGAAGAACGCCGCGGCCGTCCCGACGCCGGTGACCAGCAGCACCAGATATACCGGCGCGCACAGCAGGTTGATGGCGATGAAGCGCGCGCCCGACGCAAGGCCCATCCGCATCCCTCGTGCGAACGAAACCGGGTGGGCACTGGCCAGCGCATCCGGATAGTGACGCCGCTCGACCGCGGCCACGATCGTGTCGGCGAACAATCCCACCACCAGCATCGCCACCGCCCGGAACAGCAGCCACGTTCCCAGCACGATGGTCAGGGTGGCGGCGATCCCGGCCAGCGCACCATGCCAGCGCCAGTTCGCCAGCGCTGCATCGATCGACCACCATAAGAAACCGCCCAGAACGGCGAAGATGGCGAAGGTGATCGCCAGCGACAGCGCCAGCACCCGCAGGATCGGCGGATCGCCAAGTTGTCGCATCGAAAGCAGGAACGCGCGGAACATCGGGCTGCGATGCGCCCCGCTTGGACGTTGCGCAAGCCGCGGTGGCGTTCTAGGCCGGCGCTTTCCCGCGCTTCCAGGAAACATCACCTTGACCGAACCCCGCTACGACGTGGTCGCGATCGGCAATGCCATCGTCGACATCCTCTCGCCCGCAGCCGATGCCTTCATCGCCGAAAACGGCATGACCAAGGGTGCGATGGCGCTGGTCTTTTCGCCGGAGGAAGCCGACGCGCTATACGCGAAAATGGGGCCGGGGCAGGAGGTGTCGGGCGGATCGGCTGCCAACACGATCGCCGGCATGGCGGCACTGGGCAGCGCCTGCGCCTTCATCGGCCAGGTCGCGGACGACCAGCTTGGCGAGGTGTTCGCGCATGACATTCGAGCTGCCGGCATTCGCTTCGATACCTCGGCGCGTCCCGGTGCGCCGACGACCGGCCGTTGCCTGATCTTCGTGACACCGGACGGACAGCGCACGATGAACACTTTCCTCGGCGCCTCGCATTATCTGCCGGCCGATGCATTGGACGCGGCGCTGATCGCGGATGCGCGCTATCTGTATCTCGAGGGTTACCTCTGGGATCCGGAGGAGCCGCGCGCTGCGATGCGCGCCGCGATCGACATCGCGCGGGGGGCGGGGCGGAAGATCGCCTTCACGCTTTCCGCCGAATTCGTGATCGACCGTCACCGTGACGCTTTCCACGAACTGATCGAACACGGGTTGATCGACGTGCTGTTCGCCAACGAGGCGGAGATCGTATCGCTCACCGGGGCGGCCGACGTCGATGCGGCGGTTGCCGCCGTAGCCGGCAAGGTGCCGCTGGTAGTGGTGACGTTGAGCGAGCGCGGTGCGATGGCGGTGGCGGACGGTCAGCGCGTCACCGTGCCCGCGCAGCCGATCGAGAAGGTGGTCGACACGACCGGCGCGGGCGATCTGTTCGCTGCGGGGTTCCTGCACGGTCAGTCACGCGGCAAGTCGCTGGAGGCATCGTTGACGCTGGGCGCGATCTGCGCCGCCGAAGTGATCCAGCATTTCGGTGCGCGCCCGATCGTCGACCTGAAGGCGATCGCCGCGGCGATCTGAGGCGTTCGTCGCCGCCCGCTTCGACGTGATCCGGAAGCGGCGGCGCTGTTCACTCCGCCACCGATCTGACAAGGGCCAAGCGTGAGCACGCTGCCGATCCATGCCGTCCTGCCCGATCTGCTCGCCGCGCTGGCAGCCGGTCCGACAGCGGTGCTTGTTGCACCGCCGGGCGCAGGCAAGACCACGGCGGTTGCCCCTGCGTTGATCGGCGCACGGTGGTGCGATGGCGAGATCCTGGTCACCAGTCCCCGCCGGCTCGCCGCGCGCGCTGCGGCGGAACGGATGGCGGCGCAGGCGGGCGAACCGGTCGGGCGGACGTTCGGTTATGCGACCCGCCTCGACACCAAACGTTCCGCTGCGACGCGCGTCACGGTGTTGACCGAGGGTATTCTGACCGCGCGGTTGCAGGACGATCCCGAGCTGGCCGGCGTATCCGCCATTCTGTTCGACGAGGTGCATGAACGCAGTCTCGACGGTGATTTCGGGCTGGCGCTGGCGCTCGATGCGCAAGGCGGGTTGCGCCCCGACCTGCGGATCGTCGCGATGTCCGCGACCCTAGACGGCGCGCGGTTCGCGAGCCTTATGGACGGCGCGCCGGTCATCGAAAGCGCGGGGCGAAGCCATCCTCTTGAGCTACGTCACATCGGTCGTTCGGCCGATGGGCGGATCGAGGATGCGGTGGCGGCGGCGGTCCGCCGTGCACTGTCCGAAGAACATGGCGGCGTGCTGGCGTTCCTTCCCGGCGTCGCGGAAATCGAACGAACCGCTGAGCGGATAGGCGACGTGCCGGGCGTGCGCCTGCACCGGCTGCACGGCAGCCTCGATCCAGCTGCCCAGCGGGCGGCGATCCACGGCGAGCCGGACGGGCTGCGCAAGCTGGTGCTGGCGACGTCGATCGCGGAAACCAGCCTGACGCTTAATGGTATCCGCGTCGTGATCGACAGCGGGCTGGCCCGCCGACCACGCTACGACAGGGCGGCAGGCATGACGCGGCTCGTGACCGAGCGCGCGAGCCAGGCTTCGGCGACGCAACGCGCCGGACGCGCGGCGCGACAGCAGCCGGGCGTCGCCTATCGCTTGTGGGAGGCGGCGGCGACCGCCGGCACGCCGCGCTTCGACCCGCCGGAAATCCTGGAGGCGGACCTGTCCGCGCTGGTATTGGCGTGTGCGATGTGGGGCGTGGCCGATCCGCGGGCCTTGCGCTGGCTCGATCCGCCGCCGGAGGTCGCGGTGGCCGAGGCGCGGGCGCGCTTGTCGACGCTGGGAGCGATCGACGACGCCGGACGGCCGACGGCGCACGGCCGGCGTATCGCCACGCTGCCCATGACGCCGCGGCTGGCGCACATGCTGCTTGAGGCGGGCGACAAGCGGCTTGCCGCGGAGATCGCGGTGTTGTTGCAGGAACGTGGCCTGGGTGGGCCGGACGCCGACCTCGAGGTGCGCCTGCGACGGTGGCGAGGCGATCGCTCTGCGAAGGCGGAGAGTGCGCGTGCCCTCGCCAGACGGTGGGCGGGGATGGCCGGACGTGGCGGTGCGGCGGAATCGATCGCCGCGTGCGTCGCGCTGGCGTTTCCGGACCGTCTCGCACGGCGGCGGGATGCGAGTGGCGAACGCTGGGTGTCTTCGGGCGGGCGGGGCTTTCGGCTTGATGCGACGTCGCCGTTGGCACGGGTCGAGTGGCTTGCCGTGGCCGAGACACAGGGAATGGCGGCGGGCGCGCGCATCCTGTCCGCGGCGGCCATCGAAGCCGGTGAAATCGAAACCTTGTTCGCCGAACGGATCGTAACGCATCGTACCGCCAGCTTCGATGCCGCGACCGGAGCCGTCCAGCCGCTTCGCGAACGGCGTATCGGCGCGATCCGCCTGTCGAGCGGACCCGACCCGCAGGCCGATGCGGCGGTGCTGGCAGCCGCGTTGGTGGATGGCGTGCGAACGCTTGGCATCGCGATGCTGCCGTGGTCCGACGGGGCGCTGGCGCTGCGGACCCGGGCCGCGTTCGCCGGCGTGTCGTTGAGCGACGCCGATCTGCTGGAGCGGATCGACGAGTGGCTGCCACCGCTGGTGGCGGGGCGTCGGCGGCTCGATGCGATCGCGCCGGGTGCGTTGACCGACGCGCTGCGCCAGTTGATCGGATGGGACGCGATGCGACAGATCGATCGGCTCGCGCCGGCCGACTTCACCAGCCCGGCCGGATCGACCCATGCGATCGATTATGGTGCGGAAGCGGGGCCGACCGTCGAGTTGCGGGTGCAGGCGCTGTTCGGTTTGGCGGACCACCCGGTGGTCGGCGACCGGCGCGTGCCGCTGGTCCTTTCGCTGACCTCCCCGGCCGGTCGACCGATCCAGACCACCCGTGACCTGCCCGGGTTCTGGCAGGGTAGCTGGCGGGATGTCGCGCGCGAGATGCGCGGTCGCTATCCACGTCACCCCTGGCCCGAAGACCCGGCCGCGGCAACACCGACGCTGCGCACGAAGAATGCGGACGCGCGCCGCTAGAGCGGTTTCCGACCACGTTGCTCCACCGTCATCGCCCTTTGGGCGCCCGCTACGCGGCGGGGCGATGCCGCAACATGATTGGAAACCGCTCTAGCTTGCCGCAATGGCGTGGCCCACCTACACCATATCGCGCAACCGAGGAGATGTGATGAACCGCCGCTGGACGATGCCGCCGCTGCTGCTGATCGCGGCCTGTTCCGCGCAGCCGAAGACACCGGTCGCTGGCGATGCCTATGTGCGGTTGGCCGCGGTGCCTGGGCGACCGGCGGCGGCATATTTCATGCTGAAGGGCGGCGTGGAAGACGCGACGCTGGTGCGGGTCGAGGCGCGCGGCGTGCCGCGCGCCGAACTGCACGGCAGCCGCATGACCGGAAACGGCATGGCGACGATGGATTCGTTGCCCAACGTGCCGGTTCCCGCGGGCGCGGATGTCGCTTTCGCACCCGGCGGGCGGCACGTCATGCTGTTCGACGTGCCCGCGACGGTGGCAACGGGAACGGCCTTGCCGTTGACGCTGCGCTTCGCCGACGGAGAGGCGGTGCACGTGTTGGCCAAGGTGATCGCGGCCGGCGATGCGGCACCGGACTGATCCCGACACCCAGGCCGACGCGGCATGATCCGGCGTGGGCTTACCGGGGGCGAGATGGCCCTGGCGCGGTCGGTGTATGGCGATGCGATCGATTACGCGCCGGTGGCGCTGGCGCGCACGAAATGGGCGTTCTTCCAGCCGCGCGACACGGTGATGGCGCCGCGCGGATGCATCCACTTCCATCCGCGCGGCGATCTGTGGTGCGAGGACTTCGCGAACGCGTCGCTTGACCGGCAGGGTTTGTTCATCCACGAGATGTGCCATGTCTGGCAGCATCAGCGGGGCGTGTTCCTGCCGCTGAAGCGGCATCCGTTCTGCCGTTACCATTATGCCATCCGGCCTGGATGGCGGCTGGAACGCTACGGTATCGAGCAACAGGCCGAAATCGTCCGGCACGCCTTTCTGCTGCGGCACGGGGCGATCGTGCCCGGCGCGCCGCCGCGTGGCCAGTATGAATCGATCCTGCCGTTCGGAGAGACGACATGAGTATCTGGCACACTCCGCTCGACCTGCCTGCCCTTACCGCGGCGTGCGCCGGATCGATGCCCGGCTTCCTTGGAATCGAATTCGTCGACGCGGGGGATGACTGGTTGCGGGCGCGAATGCCGGTCGACCAGCGCACGCGCCAGCCATATGGGCGGTTGCACGGCGGCGCGTCGGTGGCGCTTGCCGAGACGGTCGCCTCGGTCGCGGCGATGGCGACCGTCGACCCGGCGCGCTTCGCCGCGGTGGGCATGGAAATCAACGCCAACCACCTGCGACCGGTCGGCGACGGTTTCGTCCATGCGACCGCCATCAGCGAAGCGCGGGGGCGTACATCGCAGGTTTGGACGATCCGCATCACCGACGATGCCGATCGACTGGTCTGCATCGCGCGGATGACCGCGGCGGTGATCGCGGTCGATCGCGGCGCCCTCGGCTGACGCTTACTTCAGTAGCACCAGTTCCTCCGCCATGGTCGGGTGCAATGCGACCGTGGCATCGAACTGCGCCTTCGTCAGCCCGGCCTTGACCGCCACCGCCGCGGCCTGGATGATCTCCGGCACGTCGGGGCCGATCATGTGGATGCCGACCACGCGGTCGGTCTCACCATCGCACACCATCTTGTAGAGCGCGCGTTCGTCGCGACCCGCCAGCACGTTCTTCATCGGCCGGAAATCCGACGAATAGACCTTCACCGATCCGAGCGTCGCACGCGCCTGCGCCTCGGTCAGCCCGACCCCGGCGATCGGTGGGTGGCTGAACACCGCGGAAGGCACGCAGTCGTAATCCAGCTTCGTGTTCTTGCCCCCGAACATGTTGTCGGCGAACGCCTGACCCTCGCGGATCGCGATCGGCGTCAACTGGATGCGGTTGGTGACGTCGCCCACCGCATAGATCGACGCGCAGGTGGAGCGATTGTCGCCATCGACCTTGATCGCCCCATGTTCGTCCAGCTCAACCCCGGCATTCTCCAGCCCCAGCCGGTAGGTGTTCGGCTTGCGCCCGGTGGCGAACATGACCGCATCCACCGTGACGGGATCGTGATGCGACATATGGACGGTCAGGCAGCCGTCCGCGCCCTTGTCGATGCCCTGGAAGGCGGCGTCGAAGCGGAACTCCAGCCCCTTCATCAAGCTGATCTGCAGCAGCCGATCGCGGATCTGCAGGTCGTAGCCGCGCAGGATCTCCTTGGTGCGGTTGAGCAGGATGACGTGGCTGCCGAGCTGGTGGAAGATGCCGGCGAATTCATTGGCGATGTAGCCGGCGCCCGCGATCAGGATGCGCCTGGGTACGGCGTCGAGATGGAATGCCTCGTTTGAGGTGATGCCGTGTTCGTGGCCCGGACATTCCGGCACCGCCGGGTGCGCGCCGACCGCGATCAGGATCGTCTTCGCCGTCTTCTTCGTGCCATCGGCGAGCGTCACCTCGTTCGGACCGGTGACAGTGGCGCGCTGATGAATGATCTCCGCGCCCGAACTTTCGAGCGTGGTGGTGTAGGCCTGATTGATCCGGTCCACCTCTTTCATGACGTTGTCGCGCAAGCGCGGCCAGCTGAAGGCGCAATCATCCGGCACATCCCAGCCGAAGTGCCGGGCATCGCGGAGATCCTCCGCGAAATGGGCGCCGTAGACGAGCAGCTTCTTGGGCACGCAGCCGCGGATGACGCAGGTGCCGCCGACGCGATATTCCTCCGCCACCGCCACCTTCGCGCCATGCGCCGCGGACACGCGCGCCGCGCGGGTGCCGCCGGAACCGGCGCCAATGACGAAAAGGTCGTAGTCGTGGTCGGACATGCTTGGGCTCCGGAAGGCGCGAATGTTGCGAATGTTGAGACGGTGGCGCGTCGAACGTTGAGACGCAGGATATTGGAACGTGAATGTTGAGACGTGAATGTTGAGACGGGGACCCCGGGTTACAACCCGCGGCACTAGCAGCGCGCCCCGACGCAGGACAGCGGGGTCAGTGCATTGCGGAGCGCAGCCCGAGGTGCCGGACGAACGGATCGAAGTCGCGATCGCTGCACAGCAGCGCGATACCATCGAGGATGGGGCGGACGGCGATCAACATGTCGACGGTCTTGCGGATCGTCACGCCCAGCTGGTGCAGCGCACGATAGTTGCGTGCCGCCTTGATCCCGACGCGACGGTCCACGATCGTCAGGTAGGAAAAGCTATCCAGCAATGTCAGTTTGCGGTCGTGATCGCGATATCTTCGCGTTCCCTGCAATATTTCGGTGAGCACGAGATTGCCGATCAGGAGTTCGTGATGAGCCGCGATCAGCGCGCGCCGGCGTGGCGTCTGTGGCGTTTCACGGGCGGCAAGCAAGTCGATCCAGACACTGGTATCGATAAGGAAGCTCATTCAGCCGTCACGTACTTGCTGGTCCGCATCTCGTCGAGGTCGCCATGCCAGCCGAGCCAGCGCAGACCATCCCAAGCCTGCAACCGACGCTTCACGCGCACGACATCCTGCAACGCCCTGGTCACCGCCTTGCGCTTGGTCGTCACCCCCAACGCCTCCATGGCCTCCGCCATCAACGCGTCATCGATATCGATGTCGGTCCGCATGTGTATGGCTCCGTCGAGCCATACACGTAACGGAGAAGGTTGCTTCAGGCCAGCCCGGCGCGGGCGATCAGATCGGCGGTGGAGGGGTCGAACTCTCCGCCACCCTGCGCGGCGGCCTTCGCCATTTCCTTGCCCAGTTCGACGCCGAACTGGTCGAAGGAGTTGATGCCGAGCAGCACCCCGTTCACGAACACACGGTGTTCGTAGAAGGCAATCAGCGCCCCCAGCGTGCGGGCGTCGAGCTGATCCAGGAGCAGCGTCGACGACGGGCGATCGCCGGGGTAGCTGCGCGCGGGATCGTCCACCTGCTTGCCCTTCATCAACGCCGCGCCCTGCGCGAAGGCATTGAGCAGCAACTGGCGGTGGTGTTCGGCGGGCAGGGTGTCGCCCGCCTCGACCACGGCGAGGAATTCGACCGGGATCAGGTGCGTGCCCTGGTGGAGCAGCTGGAACACCGCATGCTGTGCGTCGGTGCCGACGCCACCCCAGGTGATCGGCGCGGTCGGACGCCCGACTGGCTGTCCGTCGACGGTGACCCCCTTGCCGTTCGACTCCATCTCCAGCTGCTGGAGGTAGCTCGGCAGCAAGCGCAGTCGCTCGTCGTAGGCGAAAGGCGCGCGCGTTTCGGCATGGCGCACCTGCGTATAATAAAGGTCCGCAAACGCCGCGAGCGCGGGGGCGTTTTCGTGGAGCGCGGCAAGGCGGAAGTGTCGGTCCATCTCGGCAGCGCCATCGAGCAATTCCTGGAACTGCTCCCAACCCAGCGCGATCGCGGCGGGGAAGCCGATCGACGACCACAGCGAATAACGCCCGCCCACCCCCTCGGAAAACGGCAGGATGCGGGTTTCGTCGACGCCCCATTCGATCGCCTTGTCGGGCGAGGCGGTGACCGCGATTACGCGCCCATAGGGGTCTTCGACCCCGGCACCGGTCATCCATTCGATGACGCTCTCGGCGTTCATCATCGTCTCGGTGGTGGTGAAGGTCTTAGAGGCGATAACCAGCAGCGTGGTGGCGGCATCGAAGCGCTCGAACACATCGTCCAGCGCCATGCCGTCGATATTCGAGACGATCGCCACCTCGTAACGGTCGCTGTCGCGGCCGAGCGCATCGACCAACAGATTCGGTCCCAGCGCCGAGCCGCCGATGCCGACATGCAGGATCTGGCGAACCGGGCCGAACGCATCCGCCTCGATCGCGTCGATCACCGCGCGCATCCGGGCGTGATAGGCAGCGGCCCGCGACACGCTTTCCGGCTTGCCTTCACCGCGCTCGGCGGTGTGCTCGACCGGGCGATCCTCGGTGACGTTGACGTGTTCGCCGGCGAACATCGCCTCCCGCCTGCCGGCGAGATCGACATCCTTGGCCAGCGCCTCGAACGCGGCGACGGCGTCAGGCGTCAGATGCGTTTTCGACCAGTCGAAGTGAATGCCGGCGACGTCGAGCGAGAGCCGCGCCAACCGGTCGGGGTCGTTCGCGAACAACGCCTCCAGCCGTTCCTGCGGAAGCGCTTCGATCCTGGACCAATCCGCCATGTGTACGTTCCTTCCGACCATTTGCGGGTCACAACCGTCTGCAACGCGCAACGCTCCGCTTGACGAAGCGTGGGCATTGCGCGACGCGGTGCTTCATGGCCACCCCAACAGCCCCCGGCAAGCCCGCGCGTTCGGAAACCAGCGAGACGATCCGCTTCCTGCTGAAGCTGGCGCTGTTCGTCTTCGTCCTGCGCAGCTTTATCTTCTCGCCCTTTTCGATCCCGTCGGAATCGATGCTGCCCCGGCTGCTGATCGGCGATTACCTGTTCGTGTCGAAATGGAACTACGGCTATTCGCGCTGGTCGCTGCCGTGGGGCGTGCCGTTGATTCCGGGACGCATCTTCGCCAGCGATCCCGTCCGCGGCGACACGGTGGTGTTCCGCTCACTGGGGCCGGACGATCATGACGTCATCAAGCGGGTGATCGGGTTGCCGGGCGACACGATCCAGATGCGCGCCGGTCAGCTGTTCCTGAACGGCAAGGCGATCCCGAAGCAGCGGATCGCCGACTTCATCGTACCGCTGACCGCGAACTTTCCGGCCGAGAAATGTGAGCCGCAGTTCCAGGACGTGGATGCGACCGCGCAGCCGATCTGCCGTTACCCACGGTTCCGCGAGACGTTGCCGGGCGGTCGCAGCTACGAGGTGCTCGATCAGGGCAATCTGCCGATCGCCGACGACACCGACGTGTACCGCGTGCCCGCTGGTGACGTGTTCCTGATGGGCGACAATCGCGACGACAGCGCCGACAGCCGCTTTGCCCCGCCAGAGGGCATGGGCTACATCCCGATGGAGCGGATCGAGGGCAAGGCGCTGGTGACGTTCTGGTCCACCGATGGATCGGCCGAGTGGCTGAAGCCGTGGACCTGGCCATCGGCGGCGCGGTTCAGCCGGATCGGACACGGCTTCTGAACGTGAGCGACGGGGTGGCGGCGTGGATCGAGGCGACGTTGGGCGTCTGGCCCGACGACGTCGCGCCGTTCGTGCGCGCGCTCACCCATTCCAGCCACGCCGCGGGGCAGGCGGGTTCCAGTTACGAGCGGCTGGAGTTCCTGGGCGACCGGGTGCTCGGGCTGGTGATGGCCGAATGGCTGTGGGAATTGTTCCCCGACGAGCCAGAGGGGCAATTGTCCCGGCGTTTCAATGCTTTGGTTACCGGTGCAGTATGTGCGGAGGTCGCGCGTGAGATCGGCGCGGTGGCGCATGTCCGCTTGGGCAAGCAGGCGCGCGACGACGGTGCGCAGCATGGCGACAATCTGCTTGGCGATGTGATGGAAGCGTTGCTGGGCGCGCTGTACCGGACCGCCGGGTTGGAGGCGGCGCGCGGCGCGGTGCGGCGATTGTGGGCCAATCGCATCCACGCCGACGACAGCGTGCCGCAGCATCCCAAATCGGCGTTGCAGGAATGGGCGGCGGCGAACCGGCGCGGGGTGCCGGCGTATAGCATCGTCGACCGGTCCGGTCCGGGCCACGCGCCACGCTTCACGATCCGTGCAGCGGTGGGCAGCGATGAAGTGACGGCGGAGGGCACCAGCAAGCAGGAAGCGGAAACCGCCGCGGCACGTGCGCTGCTGGCGCTGCTGAGCGCACAGACCCCGAAGCGTCGGGTGCGCCGCCGCTGAGCGGCATGGGCGAGGGTAGCGCCGACGATGCTGCCCAGGCGAGCGTCGGGAGACCGGCGTCTGCATGAAGGACACGGTGGCGAGGTGGATCGCCATGGGCCAAGGTCTGGAAACTCGCGCGGCGCCGGCCGTGCGAGGCGGTCCGTTTGATTGGTAATCGGGGCTACCAACGCGAAGGTCGTTCGCAACGCGGCTGCCTGTACCTCCGCAATCCCGCGGGACGGGTCAGAAGGCGCTTCTTGCACCGATCGGCAAAAGAAAAGGACGCGGCCTTGTGGCCACGCCCTTTGCTACCCGCACGAAACGCTACTGGTGCGGCCGGTCGCCTGGTGCTCCCTTGGCGACCGGAATCTTTGTTCGTCAGCGCATCAGAAGTGCGCGACGATGCCCAGCGTCGGACGGAAGCTGTTGGTCCAGCCGAACGACGACACTTCGCCGCGCAGACGGATGCCCGAGTTGCTGGTGATGCCGCCCAGACCGATGTCCTTCGGGCCGACTTCAAAGCCGATGCCGTAGGTCATGTCGTGGAAGTCGCGGTCCGTGTTCACGCGCTTGTCGAAGTTGACCCACTGATAGCCAACCTTGCCGTAGATCAGGCCGCTGTCGCCGGCGCGGAAGCCGAAGCGGCCGGCGGCGCCGTACTGCCAGTCGATGTCGCCCGACACGCCCTTGGCGACGTTGCCCTCGGCACCGACGAACACCGGACCCAGCGGCAGGTTGACGCCGGCCAGACCCTCGACCAGCGAACCGTTAAGCTTGTTCGAACGCGGCGCGCCCGGAACGCTGTCGCTCTGGAACTCTTCCCAGCCGCCGCGGATCGCGACATACGGCTCGATACCGAACGCGCGGGTGCCGTCAGGCGCCGTGGCGGTCGTGGAATCGGTCGTCATGGCATCCTGCGCCAGCGACGGGGTGGCGACGAACGCGGCGGACGCGGCAACGGCCGCAAGAACGAGCTTACGCATATAGAACCTCAAGTACAGTTTCGTTGCCCGGTTTATCGCAACACGATGGGTGCGACCGGGCCGGGGACTGCTCTAACCACCCCTTGCGTGCTTGGTTGCCCGAAAAACGATCGAAACGGCACGGAGCAAATTTACTGTTGCCCGAAAACCACGCTTCCTGTCACCTTTATGAATATGCCGCCGCATGGCCGCCACACTCCGGCGAAAGCGCCGCAATCCCGCCTTATTACGAGTGACCGCGGGTGCGGCGGGTCGGCGCGTGGAAGTCGACCGGCTTGTCGGCGATCCAGCGCAGAAATCGCGCCACCGCCGGATCTTCGCGGATCGCGTCGAGCGTTCCGGCACGCGCGAGGGCCGCGTTGTCGGCGGCGGCATGGATCGCGCGGTGGCAGATCGGGTGCAGCGGCACCGTTTCCGTCCCGCCTTCGCTACGCGGCACGACGTGATGCCATTCGGTCCGGGCGCCGAGCGGACGCCCGCAAAGCGCGCAAACGTCGGCAGCGGCTTCGCGGTGCCCGGCGAGCGCGGCGGCCTGCGCCAGCCCCGCCTTGCGCCTTACGCGTCCGACCATGCGCCAGCGGTGGGCCGCGTGACGACGAACAGCGCGCAGGCGGCCATTGCCACTGCCACCATCAGCGCCAGAGGCAGATGCGGCGCGGCGGTGATGAGGAAGATCGCATACCCCACCGCCATGCCCGTGCATGCCATTCCCTTTGCGCGACGCGAGATGGCTCGATCGCGCCGCCACGCCCGCAGGCCGGGGCCGAAGCGGGGATGATCAAGCAGCCATCCCTCCAGCCGGGGCGAGGAGCGGGCGAAGCAGCCGGCGGCGAGGATCAGGAAGATGGTGGTCGGCATCAGCGGCAGCAGCGCCCCGATGATCCCGAGCGCCACGCACAGGAAACCCAGCGCGAGCCAACCGAACCGCAACGCGGCGCGCAGACGGTTCGGCCTTGATGGGTCGGCCCGATGCATCGTTCGCCGTCCTTTCATCCGCTGGCCATTCACAACGCTTCTGATCAAGCCAGGGTGCCGTGCAAGAACAAACACGTTTGCCGTTCTAGCGGCGCGGTGGCGTGGCCGGGATGGTGCCCCGCCATGCCGGCCTGTTATCCCCCGTCACTCTCCCCCGTGGCGCTGGCCGGGCGGGCGCGGGCACCGTGAGCGTCGTTCGCCACCGGCGACAGCGTGAAGGCGTAGCGCAGCGGTGCGACCTTGATACGATATTGTTCCAGCGGGCGACCCCAATCGCTCCACTGCGTATCGCCGCCGACACCGGACTGCACCGCATCGACCAGCAGGCTGCCATTCGCGCCGGGGACGATGTCGCTGCTTTTGCGCGTACCCGGCGCGCGACGGTCCAGTTCGGCATAGGGGAAGGCGAGCGCGTTCATCGACAACGGCTGGTCGCCCGCAACGCGTAGTCCGCCGCCCGCGCCCCGGACGAGTTCCATCCAGCGCACGTCGACCTTGTTGCCGGTTTCCTGCGGGCGCATGTAATCGTGGTTCTGGCCGGCGATCTCTCCGCGCCACAGGCCGATCGGCGCAGAGGTCTTGCGATCGCTGTAGCTTTCGTGCGGACCGCGGCCATACCATTGAACGGTGCCGAAATCGCGCGGCGTGACGTAGGACAGGCCGACGCGCAGCGGATCGCCAAGCGTGGTGTCGAGCGGCTGGAAGTCGGCGGTAACGGCGACGCTGCCGTCGGCCGCCATCTGGTAGCGCGCGGAGAAGCGGGCGACGTTGCCGCCGGTCCGCCAGCGCACCGTCACCGCTGCGCCGCCACCCGGCAGCTTCTGTGTGTCGACACCTTCGAGGACACGTTCGGTGCTGGCACGCTGCCAAGGCACGTTGCGCCTTTCGCTGCCGACGCCGAGATCGTTGTCGGTCAGCGCACGGGTGAAATTGGGCGCGCCGCCCGACAGCAACAGGCGTCCACCCTGGGCATAGCGTTCGATCAGGCCGGTTTTCCGATCGATCACCAGTTCGGCCTCGTGCGCCGTCAGGCGGACGGTGCCGCCGCGACTGCTGAGGGTGACCGCACCGTCAGCGCCCGGTGTTGCGGGTGGCGATGCGGCGTTCAGCGCGAACTGCTCCCAACCGACCAGCGTGCCGGCTGCGACGCCGGGAGTGACGTTTGCCTTCGCGCGGTAGCTGACCGTCAGGAAGTATTCAGCGTCGGGGCGGCGGGTGTACCCGTCCGGCGACAGGACGACGCGCGCGGTGCCATGCGCGGCGACGGCTGGCGCGGTGAGCGCACCGCGCGCGACCGGCGCGCCGTTCTCCAGCAATTCCCAGCTATAATCATAGGCATCGGCACCGAGAAAATCGTGATGGTTGGCAACGGTCAGCTGTCCGGTGGACACATCGTAACCGGTGAACTGGACCGGTGCATAAACCTTGCGTACCTCATACAGTTGCGGATTGGGCGTGCGATCGGCCTGGAGCATTCCATCGCCGAACTCGATGTCACCGCCCGAGTTCGGCCCGTATTCGCCGCCGTCGCCCCAATAGCGGCGACCGTCGGCGGTGGTGCGGTACATCGCCTGATCGACCCAGTCCCATGCGAAGCCACCCTGCAGCTTGTCAGGGTGCGCATAGATCGTGTCCCAATATTCCTTGAGATTGCCGCCAGAATTGCCCATCATGTGCGCATATTCGCACTGGATCATCGGCTGCTTGTAGTTCCAGTTGGTCGCGTAATCCTTCATCTTGGCGACCGGATCGTACATCGGTGCATAGATGTCGGCGAACCAGTTGGGGCGATGCTGTTGCACGCCTTCGAAGGTGCCCCAGCCGAGATAGCTGATGAGGCGGCCGGGATCGCGCGCCTTGGCGGCGGTGCCCGCGGCGGCGAAGTTCGCGCCGATGCCAGCCTCGTTGCCGAGCGACCAGAAGATCACCGACGGATGGTTCTTGTCCCGTTCGACCATGTTGAGCACGCGGTCGACATGCGCCGCCTTCCACGCCGGATCGAAGCCGAGCTGATACGCGCTGCGCTGTTCGGGGAAGTTGTTCCCTAACTCCATATAGGCGTGGCTCTCGATATTCGCCTCGTCCATCACATACAGGCCGTAACGATCGGCGAGTTCGTAGAGATATGGATCGTTGGGGTAATGCGAGGTGCGCAGCGCGTTGATGTTGTTGCGCTTCATCAGGACGATGTCGCGTTCCATCGACTCCCGGCTGACGACGTGGAAGGTTTCGGGATCGTGTTCGTGGCGATTGACGCCGCGGATCGTGATCGGCTTGCCGTTGACGCTGACCAGGCCGTTCTTCACTTCGACGGTGCGGAAGCCGATCCGCTGGTAAGTCGACTGGATGATCGCGCCGCGCGTGTCGTAGAGTTCGACCAGCAGCATGTAGAGGTTGGGAGTTTCCGCGCTCCACGGCTTGACCCCTGCGACGGTAGCGGCGAGCTGCGCGGTGCGTTCGGCCTGCGAGGCGGCAAGCGCGGAGCGGCCCTGCGTGACGATCCGGTTCCCGTCCATCAGGACGTAGCGCGCAGAAACCGCCGCGCCGGGGGCAACCTTCATGTCGATCGACAGCTTGCCGTCACGATATGTATCGTCCAGCGCGGCGTGGACGAAGAAATCGCGAAGGCGCGTGGCCGGCGCGGCCATTAGGTAGACCTCGCGCTCGATCCCCGAGACGCGCCAGAAATCCTGATCCTCCAGATAGCTGCCGTCCGACCAGCGGAACACCTGGATCGCGACGGTATTGGCCCCCGGTTTGACGAAGCGTGTGACGTCGAACTCGGACGGCAGCTTGCTGTCCTCGGCATAGCCGACCTGCTGCCCGTTGACCCACACCTTATAGGCCGATCCGGCCGCGCCGATGTGCAGCACCACATCCTGACCGCGCCACCCCGCGGGCAGATCGATCGTGCGGCGGTACGAGCCGACCGGGTTGGTCGCGTGCGGGATCAGCGGGCGGTTCGCGGGGAACGGATAGGCGATGTTGTTGTAGCGCGGCTGGTCATAACCCTCGGCCTGCCAGTCGGCGGGAACCTTGATCGTCTTCCACTGCGATGCGTCGAAATCGGGACGCTCGAACCCGGTGGGCAGTTTGTCGGCATCGGGCGAGAAGCTGAACTGCCATTGCCCGTTCAGCGACAGGAAGCGCGCGGATTGCGTACGATGTCCTGCCAGCGCCTTGTCGCGCGTCTCGAACGGGAAGCCGGTGGCGTGCGCGGGCATCCGGCCAATGTCGTTGACCGAGGGATTCTCCCAGTCGGGGCGGGAGGCGTCGACCTGCGGCTGTAGCGGGGCCGGCGGGCCAGGACGTTGTTCCTGCGCGACGGCATGCGACGATACGCTGGCGAGCAGTGCCGCCGCGGCAGCGGCAGTCCGGCGGTGACCGACGTGATGCACGATATTCCTCCCCGATGTTATTTTGTAAGACAACTAACTTCGCCGAGATGCTTTGCCAAGCGCCGCTGCGGCTTGACGCGCGGGCCGCTTTCCGGTCCGTTCGCGCGATCAGGTCTGCGCAGGGTGCGGGCCAGCGGACGGAGCATCGAGCCCTTGAATACCACCTTGCTGCGCGGCGTGCTGGTCGGCGGGCTTGCCGGCCTGCTGTTCGGGTTCGATACCGCGGTGATCGCGGGCACGACCGAGGGGATACGTGCCGCTTTCGGACTGGACGCCGGGGGCGTCGGGATCACCGTGTCGGCGGCTTTGTGGGGTACGTTGGCCGGCGCGTTGCTCGCCGGATTTCCGGGAGACCGATACGGCGCGCGCAACGCGCTGAAGGGTATCGCGCTGCTCTATTGCGTGTCGGGGCTGGGGTGCCTGATCGCGTGGGATTGGCCCGCGCTGATCGCGTTTCGGGTCATGGCCGGGCTGGCGGTGGGCGCATCGTCGGTGTTGGCCCCGGTGTACCTGGCCGAGATCGCACCGGCCGAGCGACGCGGGCTGATGGTCGGCACCTTTCAGCTGAACATCGTGCTCGGCATCCTGGTCGCCTATCTCAGCAACGCGATCGTCGGCGGCTTCGCGCTCGGGGCCGGCGACTGGCAGGTCAAGCTTGGGGTGAGCGCGCTGCCGGCCCTGGTGCTGCTGGCGCTGATGTTCGCGATCCCCGACAGCCCGCGCTGGCTGGCGACCAAGGGGCGCGAGGCGGAGGCGGAAGCGGTGTTGATGCGGCTGGGTGTCGCCGATCCGCGTGACGAACTGGACAGTTATGCGCGCGCGTCGGCCGCCGTCGCGGTGGGCAGCGCGCCGCGGCTGTCGTGGACGCGGCATCGCAAGCCGATCCTGCTCGCCTTCGGGATCGCGGCGTTCAACCAGCTCTCCGGGATCAACGCAATCCTTTACTATCTGAACGATATCTTCGCGGCAGCCGGGTATGATGCGGTGTCCGCCGACCGACAGGCGGTGACGATCGGATTGTGCAATTTCGTCTTCACCGCGCTGGCATTGGCGGTCATCGACCGGCTGGGGCGACGAACGCTGCTGCTGATCGGGTCGGTCGGGCTGACGCTGGCGCTGGGCGGCACCGCCGCGGTGTTCCTGAGCGGGCAGGGGCAGCAATATCTGCTGGCGTTGCTGATCGCGTTCATCGCCTTCTTCGCGTTCAGCCAGGGCGCGGTGATCTGGGTCTATATCAGCGAGATATTCCCGACCGATGTGCGATCGCGCGGCCAGGCGCTGGGATCGTCGACGCACTGGGCGATGGATGCGGTGATCGCGATGGCGTTCCCGATCGTCGCGGCGCACACCCGCGGGCTGCCGTTCGTGGTGTTCGCGATCATGATGGCGGTGCAGTTCGTCGTGGTGCTGTTGTTCTTTCCCGAAACCAAGCGGCGGTCGCTGGAGGCGATCGGCGCCGGCACCTGATCCCACGTTCAGGCGGCCCGCGCCCGGCGGGTCAGTCGAGCGTGGGTTGCAGCTGTTCGCCGATCGCGCGCACCGCGCCGCGCAGCAGCGCGCGGCTGTCGTCCAGCGTCGCGCGGGCCGCGCGTCCGGCGACGAACGGCACGGTCAGGGCAGCGCGGGCGGCGTCGTGTTCCAGGATCGGCGCGGAGAGATCGGTGATGCCGTCCAGCACCGGGCTGGGCGTGATGCTGTCGCCGTCCGCCAGCAGCGCGTCCAGCCGCGGCGACAGCGCCTCGATCTCCGGATCGTCGCCGGCCGCGCTGATCTCGGCCAGCATCGCCGCGCGCACCGCCGGGGGCTGGAAAGCGAGCAACACCCGCCCCGATGCCGAACGATGCAGCGGACGGCGGTAGCCGACGCGCACCGCGAAGCCCGACAGGCCGGGCGCCTCCACCCCGGCGATCACGACCATTTCCGCGCCTGATGGAACGGCCAGGTGACAGCTTTGCCCGGTGGCGCGGGCCAGATCCTGCATGATCGGCAAGGAAGTGACGGTCAGGTCGCGGATCGGCGGACGGCCCATGCCCAGCGCGAACAGGCGATTGGTCAACCGATAGCCTTCTTCGTCGCGCGCGATGTAGCGGTTCTCCTCCAGCACCTGCAGCATCCGGAAGATCTCACCGACCGATCGACCGAGCGCCCCCGATATGTCGGACATCGACAACGCCCGTTCGGACCCGGCGAGCAATTCGAGGATTTCCAAACCCTTCTTGAGGGCAGGCGCCTGGTAGCGGGACGTGCTGTTCATGATCGTTGGAGCCTTTAGCCGCACGCACCATCGGACGCCAGCAAGACCATTTTCGCGCAGGTGAAATGCAATTTCACATTTTAATCGAGCCTCTGCCGGGCTACGTTGTCCGCCTGAACAGGGATGAGGCAGCGTGTCGGTTGAGGATGAAGCGTACATGATCGAGCCGTCGCGTTCCGACGCATCGACGACCGCCGGCTTCGCCAGCGGGGAACTGCCCCGGTTCGGCATGGGCACGGCGGCAATCGGCAATCTTTACCGCGCGATCCGCGATACCACTGCCGAAGAGACGGTGGCGGCGGCGATCGCGGCCGGCCTGCGGTATTTCGACACCGCGCCGCATTATGGCTTCGGGCTGGCGGAGCGGCGGCTGGGCGCGGCACTGGCGCGGCACGATCCTGCGGGGTCGTGCGTGGTGTCGACCAAGGTCGGACGGCTGCTGACGCCAACCGCGGCGCGCGGCACGCGCCACGGCTTCGTCGATGCCGACCCGTTCGAGCCGACGTTCGATTATGGCGCGGACGGCGTGCGGCGTTCGTTCGACGCCAGCCTGGCACGGCTGCGTCGCGAGCGGGTCGACGTATTGCTGGCGCACGACCTCGGTGCGGTGACGCATGGCGACGACCACGCGCGGCAACTGCGCGACTTTCTGGACGGTGGCTATGCAGCGATGGTGGCGCTGCGCGAGGCCGGTGTTGTCGGCGCGATCGGCATCGGGGTGAACGAGGTCGCGATCTGCGACGAGTTGCTTGACCGTGTGCCGCTCGACGTGATCCTGCTCGCCGGACGCTATACGTTGCTGGACCGGAGCGCGGCGGCGCTGCTCGATCGTTGCCATGCGCAGGGCGTGCGCGTCATCATTGGTGGAGCGTATAATAGCGGCATCCTGGCGCGCGACCCGGCGGACGCCGACCCGGCGACGGCGCGTTACGATTATGCCGCACCTTCCGACGAGCTGGTGGCGCGGACACGGACGCTGGCGGCGACCTGCGCGACGCACGGCGTGTCGCTGCCCGCCGCCGCGATCCAGTTCCCGTTGCGGCATCCGGCGGTGGCGTGCGTGCTGGCCGGGCTGGGCGATGCGAGCGAGGTGGCGGACCTGCGCGAGCGGATCGAAACGCCGGTGCCCGACGCCTTGTGGCCCGCTCTGCGTGGCCGAGCGCAACAGCAGCTGATCCTGCTGCACCCCGACGACAACGTCATGATCTGCGTCGCGCCGATCGCGGCGGGCGACCTGTTGCCGGTGTCCGGCGGGACGATCCCCGCACGGGAGGGAGTGACGGTGGGGCACAAGATCGCGCGCACGCCCCTGCGGGCGGGGGACAAGGTCATCAAATACGGCGCGCCGATCGGTTCGATGACCGATGCTGCCGGCGCCGGGCAATGGGTTCATATGCACAACATGAAGAGCGACTATATCGCCAGCCACACCCGCAGCACGGTGACGGAGCAGCGCGCATGATCCGGGCGTACCAGCGCGCCGACGGACGCAAGGGCATCCGCAACACGGTGGCGGTCGCATACCTCGTCGAATGCGCGCATCACGTCGCGCGGCGGATCGTCGACAAGACGGACGACCCGGACGTGCACCTGATCGGCTTTCCCGGATGTTACCCCAACGCCTATGCCGCCAAGGTGATGGAGGCGGTGACGACTCACCCCAATGTCGGTGGCGTGGTGATCGTGTCGCTGGGCTGCGAAAGTTTCGATCGCGAGCGATTGCAGGCAGTCATCGCCGCCAGCGGTCGTGCGGTCGAATTGCTGGTGATCCAGCAGGCGGGCGGCACTAAGGCGACGATCGATGCCGGGCTGGCGGCGGTGGCGCGCGTGCAGGCGCGGATCGCCGATGTCGAGCGGGTCGACATGCGGGTCGACGAACTGATCGTCGGTACGATCTGCGGCGGGTCGGACGGGACCAGCGGCATCACCGCAAACCCCGCCGTCGGGCGCGCATTCGACCGGCTGGTGGCCGAGGGCGCGACGTGCATTTTCGAGGAGACCGGCGAACTGGTCGGCTGCGAAGGGATCATGGCCGATCGTGCGCTGACCCCCGAATTGGGGGACGAGATCGTCGCCTGCGTCCGCAAGGCCGAGGAATATTACACGGTGATGGGCTTCGGCAGCTTCGCGCCCGGCAATGCCGAGGGCGGGCTGACGACGCAGGAAGAGAAATCGATGGGGGCATATTCCAAGTCAGGATCGTCGCCGATCAGCGGGATCATCAAGCCCGGCGACGTTCCGCCGGCGGGCGGGCTGTACCTGCTGGACGTGGTGCCCGACGGCGAGCCGCGGTTCGGCTTCCCCAACATTTCCGACAATGCCGAAATCGTCGAGATGATCGCATGCGGCTGTCACCTGACGTTGTTCACCACCGGCCGCGGCTCGGTCGTCGGCTCGGCGATCGCGCCGGTCATCAAGATCTGCGCGAACCCGGAAACCGCGCGACGGCTGGCGGCGGACATGGACATCAACGCGGGCCGCATCCTTGAGGGCGCGGCGACGCTGGACGAGGTCGGCGAAGAGATCGTCGACGCGGTGCTGGCGGTCGCAAGCGGCGCGCGCAGCGTGTCCGAGGAGCTGGGACATCGCGAATTCATCCTGACCTACAAGGCGTTCGACCCGGTCGGGCCGGCCTGCCTTCCGGTCGCAGCACGGAGCAATTGATGGACGGCAGGTTGAAGGGCAAGGTGGCGCTGGTCACTGCGGCGGCGCGCGGGATCGGGCGGGCGGCGGCCGAACGCTATGCCGCCGAAGGCGCGCGGGTGATCGCGACGGACATCGACGCGGGCGCGCTTGTCGGCCTTGCCGGATGCGAACATCGCGTGCTGGATGTTACGAATGCCACGCAAGTCGCTGATCTTGTTAGCGAAGTCGGACGCATCGACGTGCTGGCGAACATTGCGGGCGTCGTCCATGCAGGCACGATCCTCGATTGCACCGACGAGGAATGGGCGCAGGCGATCGCAATCAACATGACCGGGATGACGCGCACGATCCGTGCGGTGCTGCCGGGAATGCTGGCGGCGGGCGGCGGCGCGATCGTCAACATGTCGTCGATCGCCAGTTCGGTGAAGGGCATCCCCAATCGGTTCGCCTATACCGCGACCAAGGCGGGGGTAATCGGGATCACCAAGTCGGTGGCGGCGGATTTTGTCGGACAAGGCATCCGCTGCAACGCGATCTGCCCCGGCACGGTCGATACGCCGTCGTTGCAGCAGCGACTGCGCGACACCGGCGATTACGAAGCGGCGCAGGCCGCGTTCGTGGCGCGGCAGCCGATGGGGCGGCTGGGACGGGCCGAGGAGGTCGCTGCGTTGGCGACCTATCTGGCCAGCGAAGAAGCGGCGTTCACGACCGGCGCGGTGCACGTCATCGACGGCGGCTGGGTAAACTGAGGAAATCCACATGAAACTGGTACGTTACGGAGCATCGGGCGCCGAGAAGCCCGGGATGATCGACGCCGACGGCAAGGTGCGCGACCTGTCGGCGCATGTCGCCGACATCGCGGGCGCGGTGCTGGGCGATGCGGAGCTGGCGAAGCTGGCCGCGATCGATCCGACGACGCTGCCGCTGGTCGAGGGCGAACGGTTCGGACCGTGCGTCGGCGCGATCGGCAAGTTCCTGTGCATCGGGTTGAATTACTCCGACCATGCCGCCGAGACCGGCGCGACGGTGCCGACCGAGCCGGTGATCTTCACCAAGGCGACCAGCGCAATCGTCGGGCCGAACGACAACGTTGAAATCCCTCGCGGATCGACGAAGACCGATTGGGAAGTCGAGCTGGGGATCGTGATCGGCACCGCCGCCCGTTACGTCGATGAGGCCGACGCGCTGAAGCATATCGCGGGCTATTGCGTCATCAACGACGTGTCGGAACGCGCTTTCCAGCTCGAACGACAGGGGACGTGGGACAAGGGCAAGGGGTGCGACACGTTCGGCCCGACCGGACCCTGGCTGGTCACCCGTGACGAGATTGCCGATCCGACCGCGCTGAACATGTGGCTGGAGGTCAACGGCCACCGCTATCAGGACGGATCGACCGCGACGATGGTCTACAAGCCGGCGTTTCTGGTCAGCTACGTCAGCCAGTTCATGTCGCTGCAACCCGGTGACGTCATCTCGACCGGCACGCCGCCCGGCGTCGGCATGGGGCAGAAGCCGCCGGTGTTCCTGAAGGCCGGCGACATGATGGAACTGGGCATCGAAGGGCTGGGCCGGCAGCGGCAGAGCGTCGTAGCATACGAGGGATGACGCGGAGTGGGGCGAACCGCCACGTCCTGCTGATCGACATCGCCGACGAGCCGGCGGCGATCGCGGCGTATGAAGCGTGGCATGCCGCAGGTGCGGTGCCGGCGGAGATCGTCGCCAGCATCCGCGCGGCGGGGATCACCGCGATGGACATCTACCGCAGCGGCGGCCGGCTGGTGATGGTGATGGACACCGATGCGTCGTTCGATGCCGCGGCGAAGGCGGCGGCCGACACCGCCGATCCGGCAGTGCAGGCGTGGGAGACGCAGATGGACGCGGTGCAGCGGCCGCTGCCCTGGGCGACGCCGGGCGCGAAGTGGACCGAAGCGGCGCGGCTCTTCTCGCTGGACGAGCAGCCGTAGCGGCGTTCGTCATCGCGCGCGTCGCGTGGCGTTCGCGATGACGATCCACGGGTGGGGCGGACGATGGACGGTTCTGGCAGTTGGCGGGTTCGGCTTGATCCGCGGTTCTCTCGTTTGCCGCCCGCCTCGGCAGCGTCACCCCGGATCAAGTCCGGGGTGACGTGAAGGGCGTCAGTGCGCGTCGTTCAGATATCGGCTCCTGTTTGCCGCCCGCCGTCGGAGCCGATCCCGATAGCGTCCGGTGTGAGCCGAGAGGCTGACCGGCGGCTTCGCACCCGCGACGGCGACCCCGGCTGGCCTTCCCGCGACGTCAGCCCGGCGTCATGTGCGCAGCCGGCCCTCCAGCATGTCGAGTTCGCGCGTCAGCTTGCGTCCGGTCTCGCTGCCGATCTGGCGCGCGCGGAGCAGGCGGAACACCGCTTCGCGTTCGGCGCGGATCCCGGCCAGCCGTAGAGCACGATCGATACGCTCGCCCTGCCGAACGGCGCGGAGCGAGGAGCCGCCGTCGACACGCACGCGGATACGCTCCCGATAAAGGTCGGCGATCCGCTCCGCCGCCTCGGCGTGGATGTCGCCGTCGCGCTCGTTTTCGGTCAGCTCGCGCTGGACCTTGTCGATCGCGCGGAGCGCCGCCTCCGCCGCGGCGACGCGCGCGCGGTTCTCCTCCTCCTGACGGGAGGGTTCGGCGGGCATGGCAAGGCCGCGCAGCAGTAGCGGCAGCCCGATGCTGGCGGCGACCAGCGAGACGATGATGACGCCGGCCGCTAGCGCGATCGCCAGATCGCGTGCGGGAAATGGCGAGCCGTCGGCCATGGCGAGCGGCAGCGTCAGGACGCCGGCCAGCGTGATAACCCCGCGCACGCCCGCCAGCGACATGGCGGCGAACACGCGCCAATCGGGGCTGTACGGCCCCGGCGCCGTGCCACGCCGCATCACCGACAGGCGGAACGACAGCCACACCCAGATGAAGCGCAGCCCCGCCAGCACCGCGACGATCGCCAGCACATACAGCGCCAGCCACCACGGGTTTTCGTGGCTGGTCAGCTTCACCGTTTCGCGTGCACCGGAGAGGATCACCGGAAGCTGTTCGCCAAGCAGCACGAAGATGATGCCGTTCAGCGCAAACTGGATCGTGTCCCACACCGAATTGCGCCGCATTCGTGTGGCGGGCAGCGCCTGTCGCGACATTTCCGCAAAGGTCATCGTCACCCCCGCCGCGACGACCGCGAGGATGCCGGAGGCGTGGACATGTTCGGCACCGATATACGCGATGAACGGGATCAGCAGGCTGACCAGTACCTGCGAGCCGATGTCCTCACCGAAACGGCGCGATACCCACGCCTTGGCGCGGGTGATCGCCAGCGTCGTCGCGACGCCGATCGCGATGCCGGCCGCCGCCAGCCACACGAAGTTGCCCGCCGCCTGCGCCAGCGAAAAGGTTCCGGTCAACGCCGCGGCGATCGCGAAACGCAGGCACACCAGACCGGATGCATCGTTGAGCAGCGCCTCCCCCTCCAGGATGTGCATCATGCGTCGCGGGATCGGGACGCGCGCCGCGATGGCGGACACGGCGATCGGATCGGTCGGCGAAACGACGGCGGCCAGCGCGAACGATACCGCCAGCGGCATGGCCGGGATCAGCCAGTCGATGAAGAAGCCGATACCGACGACGGTGGTCAGGACGAGGCCGAGTGCCAGTTCGACGACGACCGGCACGTCCTTGAGCAACTCATCTTTCGGGATGCGCCAGCCGTCGATGAACAGCAGCGGCGGCAGGAAGACGAGCAGGAAAAGTTCGGGCACGAGCGTGACGCGCAGGTCGGCCACCATGCCGATCACCGCGCCGAACGCGATCTGGACCAGCGGGGCAGGGACATTGACGGGCAGGATGCGCGCGATCGCGCCGCTGACGACCACCGCGAACAACAACAGCAGGACGATCGATACCACTTCCAACGCGCTTCACCTCCTTCGTGACGGAATGGATGAGGGGATTGCCGGAAGTGGCGGACGGCGCAACCGCTGCCGACGATATATGTCGGCGACGCGGGTGATGCGGGTCGAGGGCGGCGGGTAGCGGCCGGGAGCGCATCGCTGGCGCGGTGTTCAGCGCGTCACGAGCGTCCCGTCCCAGAACGCTCAGCCTCCCAAACCGTCCGTCATCGCGAGCCTGGCGACGCGATCCAGAGCCGGATCAGGATGCCCCGGATTGCTGCGCTACGCTCGCAATGACGGGAAAGCGGCGACCCGCATCCGGTAAGGAGCGGGTCGCCGGCAAGTCAGTCCATCAGTTCGACGGCCATGGCGACCCCTTCGCCGCCGCCGATGCACAGCGAGGCCATGCCGCGCTTCTGGCCGGTGGTCTGCAGGCCGCCGAGCAGGGTGGCGAGGATGCGTGCGCCCGATGCGCCGATCGGGTGGCCGAGCGCGCAGGCACCGCCGTTGATGTTCAGCTTCTCATGATCGAGCGCCAGTTCCTGCATGGCGACCATCGCGACGCAGGCGAACGCCTCGTTCACTTCCCACAGATCGACGTCGCCAATCGACCAGCCGGCCTTTTCGAGCGCCTTGCGCATCGCCGGGACCGGCGCGGTCGTGAAGCGCGCCGGGGCATGGGCGTGCGCGGCGTGGCTGACGATCCGCGCGACGGGGGTGAGGCCCAGCCGCTCGGCGACCGACAGGCGGGTGAGCACCAGCGCGGCGGCACCGTCCGAGATCGACGAGGCGTTGGCGGCGGTGACCGTGCCGTCCTTGGTGAAGGCGGGGCGCAACGTCGGGATCTTGGCCGGATCGCTCTTGCCCGGCTGCTCGTCGGTGGAGACGGTGGTGGTGCCCTTGCGTCCGGTCACCTCGACACTGACGATCTCGCGGTCGAACGCGCCCGATTTCTGCGCGGCCTGTGCGCGGGTGAGCGAGGCAATGGCGAACCTGTCCTGCGCCTCGCGGGTGAATTGATATTCCTGCGCCGTTTCGTCGGCGTAGACGCCCATCGCGGTGCCCGGCGTATAGGCGTCCTCCAGACCGTCGAGCGCCATGTGATCGAACAGGCGATCATGGCCGAAGCGCGCGCCGCCGCGATGCGCCTTGGACAGATACGGCGCGTTCGTCATGCTCTCCATGCCGCCTGCGACCAGCAGGTCGATCGAGCCGGCGCCCAGCGCCTCGGCCCCGAGGATCGCCGCCTGCATCCCCGAACCGCAGACCTTGTTGAGGGTCGTCGCCTCGACGTGTTCGCCAAGCCCGGCGCGGATCGCCGCCTGGCGCGCCGGTGCCTGACCGACGCCAGCCGACAGGACGTTGCCCATATAGATTCGCTCGATCGCGGCGGCGTCGACGCCCGCACGCTCCACCGCGCCCTTTACCGCGACCGCGCCCAGTTCGGCGGCCGACAGCGCGGCGAGACTGCCCTGCATCGACCCCATCGGGGTGCGTGCGTAGGACAGGATGACGATGGGATCGGTGGCCATGGTTCCGCGGTTCCTCTCTTGATCTTGATCGCCATCTAGGCACTCGTCCCCCCATGCGCAAACCGCTACGCGCGGCTTTATGCAAAGCATTGACGAAGCACTGAAATGGTATGCCGCGATCAGCGGGATCGCCGCTGCGTTCATGGTGTCGCTGGACAATGGCCGCCGGGTGACCGGGTGGGGCATGGCGATTTTCGTCACATCCTCTATCGCGTGGATCACCGGCGCGTGGCTGACCGGCGACGAGCCGCTGGGCGTGCAGAACGGCGTCTTGCTCGGCATCAACGGCTTCGGCGTGTATCGCTATCTGATTCGGAAACGCGACTGAGAACGATCGATGTGGGTGGCGGCGTTAGCGATCATGGGCGCCATCATCGGCAGCTTCCTGGCGACGATCGCGGTACGCTGGCCGCAGGGACGATCGGTGCTGCGCGGGCGATCGGCCTGCGACGGATGCGGGCGGGGGCTGCGCGCACATGAACTGGTGCCGTTGGTCAGCTGGATCGCGGCGCGCGGGCGGTGCACCGCGTGCGGCGCGCGGATCGACAGGCTGCACCCGATGATCGAGGCGGGATGCGCGGGCGTGGGCATCGCCGCGGCGATCGTCGCGCCGGGGCCGGCGGCGCTGGCCGGGGCCGCCTTCGGATGGCTGTTGCTGTTGCTGGCGGTGATGGATGCGCGCGATTTCTGGTTGCCCGACCCGTTGGTCGCCGCGTTGGCGCTGGTGGCGCTGGCCGGGGCATGGGTGGCGCCGCCCGATCCGATCGAGCGCCTGATCGGTGCGGCGGGCGGGTTCGTATTGCTGTGGCTGGTGGCTGCGGGATACCGGCGGTGGCGCGGGCGCGAGGGACTGGGCGGGGGAGACCCCAAGCTGTTTGGTGCGATCGGGCTGGCGCTGGGGTGGCGAATGTTGCCGGCGGTGCTGCTGGTCGCCGGGCTGATCGGGCTGGGATGGGTGGCGTTCGAGCGGCTGCGCGGGCGCGGGCTGGCTGCCGACGATGCGCTGCCGCTGGGCACGTTGCTGGCGATCGCGGCTTACCCGGCGTGGCTGCTCATGATAACGGCGGCGGCATGATGTTCGCGTATCTGCTCGCGCTGGCGCAGGCCGCTGCTTCCGCCGCCGCCACGATCGACGGCCTGCCGATCGGCGCGTTGCCGCAGCAAGCGCTGCCGGCGCGGGGGTGCGCGGCGTATCTGTTCTCGACGGGAGCGACGCGGACTTTGGCGGCAATGGCGACCGCCGATCCGGCGACGTTGCGGCTGACGATCGAGGGACGGCCGATCGACCTGCCGCGCACCGGCGCGACGGGCAGCGCGATGCTGGGGCTGAACGCCGAAACCGTCTATCGCACGGGCGACATGGTCGCGACGGTGCAGATGACGATCGAGATGCGGCAGAATCTGACCGCCGGTGCGGCGGTGCCGAGCGCCACGCTGCGGCTGGACCGCGAGGGGCGTGATACGGTGGTGGTGCCGCTGGCCGGGCTGGTCGGTTGCGCGGGCTGAAGAGGCGCCCGGCGGAAGCGGGTCCGCCGGGCGCCGGCCTGCTCCACTCAATGCGAGGAGGAAATTTCCTCCTTCAAGCGCAGTTTCTGCTTCTTCAGCTCCGCGATCACGATCGTATCGGGCACGGGACGTTGCGCCTCGGCGGCGATCCGCTGGTCGAGCGTCGCATGCTTGGCCTCAAGGGCCGAGATGTGCGCGGTCTGCATGGGCAGTCTCCTTCTTGGTTGAGAGGGGTAGGTAGAAAACCACGAAACGCTCGATATGTCCCGCGACTTTTGCCCGGTATCGTCCATGCGCCGCTGTGCTGCGATGGACCGCGAAAAGGGCCAGCGCGGCGCGGCATGCTGCGCTATGCAGGCGCGACTCGGGACTTGGGGCGTACGCGATGAACGACGTTGGCGATGATGCGGAAGCGACGGCGCGGCTGGGCGTGCTGCGCATCGAACATCGCGACCTGGACGCGGCGATCGCGGCGCTGGCGGACGGCGGGGGATCGGACCAGTTGCAGCTGATGCGACTGAAGAAGCGCAAGCTGCGGCTGCGCGACGAGATCGCGGCGCTCGAAGACGACATGATTCCGGATATCATCGCCTGATTTGCCGCAGGCGGCGCATAACGGGACAGTTCAGCGACCATAGCGGCCATAAACGTGATGAACGCGCTTGGGCGCGGCTGCACACCGTGGCAAACGGACCCCATGGCCGACCACGTCCATGACCCGCGATTGCAACGACGGCTCATCGATTCCTTTTATACGGAAGCGATGGTGCTGGCGGACGAAGCGCGTCATTATTTCGACGAGGGCGGGCGTGCGGAGCGCGAGGCGCTGGCCCCGATGGAGCGGGTCGCGTTCAGCTGTGAATCGCTGAAGGTGACGACGCGGCTGATGCACGTGATCGCGTGGCTGCTGACGCAGCGTGCCGTCGCGGCGGGCGAACTGCCGTCGTCGCGTGCACTGGACCCGGCGCGGCGGCTTGGCGCGGCACCGGCGACCGAGGATCATGTACTGGAGCGATTCCCGTTGCAGGCGCGCGGCGTCATCGCGAGCAGCATCGACCTGCACCGGCGTGTCGCGTTGCTGGACGCGGCGCATGCCGGCGAGCGGCCGGTGGCGAGCCCGGCCCGATCGATGCTCGACCGGCTGTCGATGGCGTTCTAGCGGCGGATCGACGTTCAACGCTTCACGGATGCCGACTGCGCGGCAACTGTTCGGGCAAGCCGCGCTCCCGCAGATTCGTTTTATACAGCTCATGGCGGGCGTGGCGAAGCAATGACGCCCGTGGGAGGAGAGCCGGCGGAATATCGACCGGCCCCAAGTTCGGACGGTGCCAAGCGCTACCAGTCCGCCTTCGCCACGGTCATACCGTCCCGCGCCTTCGTCGAACGGAGTGATACGCGGATCAGCCGATCAGGCGCGCGCGCGCGGTGCGATATTCCTCCGCCATCCGCTCGACCAGCGCGGCCGTGGCAAGAACCTTGTCGATCGCGCCGATGCCCTGGCCGGAGCCCCAGATATCCCGCCACGCCTTGGCCGCGCCGCCCGATGCGAAGCTCATCGTCTTGAGATCGCCCTGCGGCAGATTGTCGGGGTCGAGCCCCGCCGCGACGATCGAGGCACGCAGGTAATTGCCGTGGACCCCGGTGAACAGGTCCGAATAGACGATATCCGCGGCGCGGCCGTCGACGATCGCCTGCTTGTAGCCGGCGTCAGCATGAGCCTCCTCGGTGGCGATGAACGCCGAGCCGACATAGGCGAAGTCGGCGCCCATCGCCTGCGCGGCCAGCACCGCCCCGCCGCTGGCGATCGCGCCGGACAGGGCGAGCGGGCCGTCGAACCACTGGCGGATTTCCTGTACCAGCGCGAACGGCGACAGCCGCCCGGCGTGGCCGCCCGCCCCGGCCGCCACCGCGATCAGCCCGTCCGCCCCCTTGTCGATCGCCTTGCGTGCGAATCGATCGTCGATCACGTCGTGGAGGGTGATGCCGCCCCAGCCATGGACGGCCTGGTTCAATTCCTCGCGCGCGCCGAGCGAGGTGATGGTGATCGGCACCTTCCATCTGGCGCAGGTGGCGAGATCGGCCTCCAGCCGGTCGTTCGATTTGTGGACAATCTGGTTGACCGCATAAGGCGCGGCGGGTGCGTCGGGGTGGGCGCGATCGTGCGCGGCCAGCTCTTCGGTGATGCGGTGCAGCCATTCGTCGAGCAGCGCCGCAGGCCGCGCGTTGAGCGCCGGGAACGCGCCGACGATGCCCGCCTTGCACTGCGCGATCACCAGATCCGGGTTGGAGATGATGAACAGCGGCGAACCGATGACGGGCAGCCGCAGACGCGACAGGAGCGGGGGGATCGACATGATCGCAGGTTAGGTCGTTCCCGGAAGGCGTTGCAAGGTTGACGCCACGTCACCCCGGGCATCGTTCCGTCGTTTTTCCGAGGTGCGCGGGTCGAGGGAGCGGTTACTCGACCCGTTCGAGACCCTGCGCAGCGGCGCGGGCGTTTTCCACGTAGTGCGCCGCCGACAACTTCAGCGCGGCGATCGCCGCATCGTCCAGCTCGCGGACGACGCGCGCCGGGCTGCCGACGATCAGCGAGCGCGGCGGAAAGGTCTTGCCCTCCGTCACCAACGCACCCGCGCCGACGATGCAGTCATCGGCGATCACCGCGCGGTTGAGGATGATTGCCCCCATGCCGATGAGTACGCGGTTCCCGATCGTGCAGCCGTGCAGCACCGCATGGTGGCCGATCGTGCAATCCCGACCCACCGACAACGGTGCGCCGGGATCGGAATGAAGCATCGCGCCTTCCTGTATGTTGCTGCGCGCGCCGATCGGGATCGTGGTGTTGTCGCCGCGGATCACCGCACCGAACCACACGCCCACGCCCTCTTCGAGCACCACGTCGCCGATCACGTCGGCGCTGGGCGCGACCCATGCGGTGGGATGACGGGTGGGGCGCTGCCCCTTGAAGGCGTAGAGCGGCATCGCGGTCTCCTGATGTCCCGTCATGATACATGGGCGCGGACCGACGCAAGTGGCCGAAATCGTAAACGATACGTTAAGTAGCAATGATGCAACGACGATTGGTCCTGACGAACGAGGGTGCCGGGCACCCTTTCCGCCGTACGCTGCCGCCGCCGCCGTCGCCGGTCATCGACGACGGTGCGCGGAGTGGCGATAACGACGTGCGCTTGTTCCTGCTGAGCTTCGCGGCGTTTTTCGTCAGCTTTTCGACGATGATCTTCTGACGATCAGTCGCAGGCGTGGTGAAGGCGCTGTGCGAGCAGCGCGGATATGCCGCACATCCCCACGACCACCAGCAACAACTGTGACGGCGTGACGCCGAGCGCCGTGATCCCGGCCACCGCGATCGAACCGAAGGTCATCGCGCCGGCGTTGACGACATTGTTGGCCGCCACGGTACGGGCGGTGTGGTCCTTGGTGACCGTGGTGGTCAGGAACGCGTAGAGCGGTACCACGAACATGCCGCCGAAGATCGCGACCCCGAGCAGCGCGAGCAGCACCGGCACGGCATGCGGCTGGCGCATGAATTCGAGCATGTCGAACAGATGGCCCGGCGGCGCGGGAATCCATAGCCCGACCACCCACCAGAAGGCGAGCACCGCCACCCCCATCGCGATCACCGAGGCAGGCGAGAAGCGCGCCGAAATCTGCCCGCGCAGCATCAGGTTGATGACCACCGAGCCGATCGCGACGCCGATCGAGAAGACCGCCAGCACCAGACTGGCGACGCTGGCATCGGCGGTCAGCACGTTCTTCACCAGCGGCGGGAAGGCGATGATCAGCACCGAGCCGATCGTCCAGAAGAAGCTGATCGCGCAGATTGCCAGGAAAAGCCGCGGGATGTGCATGGTGCCCGCGATCAGCCGCCACGACGCGCGTACCGGGTTGTAATCGAGCGTCAGCTTCGGCCCGAGCCGTGGCGCAGGCGGCACCGCGCGGGCGGTGAGCAAGCCGAGCAACGCCGCGCCGAACGTCAGCAGCACGACCAGAAGCGGCGAGCGATAGACGAAGCCCGCGACGATCGTGCCGAGCAGGATGGCGAGATACGTGCCCGCCTCCACCAGCCCGGTGCCGCCCAGCACGTCTTCCTCGTCGAGATGCTGCGGCAGGATCGCATATTTGATCGGACCGAAGAACGTCGAGTGGACACCAAGCCCGGTCACCGCGGCGAGCATCAGCACCAGTGGCAGCGTGACCGCGCCGGTGCGCGCCAGCATCAGCCCGGCACCGCCGACCGCCATGATCGCGATCTCCACCGTCTTCACGATGCGGATGATCCGCGCCTTGTCCGACGAATCGGCCAGCTGCCCCGACAGGGCTGACAGGATGAAGAACGGCAGGATGAAGAGCGCGGCACTGAGCGCGTTGAAGAAGCTTTCCTGCGTTTCGTCGGCGAAGATCTCGTAGGTGGCGAACAGCACCATCGAGGTCTTGAAAAGATTGTCGTTGAAAGCGCCAAGGAATTGCGTGGTGAACAGCGGCATGAAGTGCCGTCGTTTGAGAAGCCCGAGGGCATTTATCATGACGCGGGACCACGCCCCCGGATAGTTGGTACTTCGCGGGGGCATAGCGGCTGCCCGCCCGCGTTCCAACGACGTTTTTAGCGCGTCCGGCGCTTGCGTCGCCACGCGGGCGGGTCCACTTCGCGGATCATGATGTCATTGCCCAACATCCTGACGCTGTCGCGGATCGTCGCGCTGCCGCTGCTGGTCGGTTTCCTGTGGTGGCCAAGCTGGCGGTTCGGCTTCGGCATCGCCTTCGCGCTGTACTGCCTGATGGGGATCACCGATTATTTCGACGGTTACCTGGCGCGCGCGCAGGGCACCGTATCGAAGCTGGGCGTTTTTCTGGACCCGATCGCCGACAAGATCATGGTGGCGGCGGTGATCCTGATGCTGGTCGGCACCCGCCACGACGACGTCGCGGCGATCACCGGAGTGCATATCATCGCCGCGCTGGTCATCCTGCTGCGCGAGATCGCGGTCAGCGGGCTGCGCGAATTCCTGGCCGGGTTGCAGGTCTCGTTGCCGGTGTCGCGACTGGCGAAGTGGAAGACGACGTTGCAACTGGTGTCGCTGGGTGCGCTGATCCTGTCCGGCGCGTTGCCGGGCGAGGCGTGGATCAAGGTGGCCGGGCTGGCGAGCCTGTGGGGCGCGGCGGCGCTGACGATCGTGACGGGATGGGATTACCTGCGCGTCGGCTTGCGGCACATGGATTGAGCGACGCCGTCGCCATCGGAGGATGCGGATGAAGCTGGTGTATTTCGCGTGGGTGCGCGAGCGGATCGGCGTGGGCGAGGAGGACGTGACGCCGCCGGTCGGGATCGTCACGATCGCGGATCTGGTCGCGTGGTTGACGGGGCGCAGCGACGGACATGCCGCTGCCTTCGCCGATCCGGCACGGTTGCGCGCCGCGGTCGATCAGGCGTTCGTGGCGATGGATGCGCCGATCGCGGGCGCGCGTGAGGTCGCGATCTTCCCGCCGGTGACGGGCGGATGATCCGCGTCCACGTCTCGCGGGCACCGATCGATGTCCCGGCCGAGCTGATAACGCTGGAGCAGGGCGGCGCGGTGGCGACGTTCACCGGCCTGGTGCGCGCCGACGACGGGGTCGCGACGCTGGAACTAGAGCATTATCCCGGCGCGACCGAAGCAGCGCTGATGCGGCTGGCGGAGGAGGCCTCGGCGCGCTGGTCGCTGACGGCGGCGACGATCGTCCACCGCATCGGGCCGATGGTGCCGGGCGAACGAATCGTATTCGTCGGTACCTGTTCCGCGCACCGCACCGCCGCGCTGACGGCGTGCGCGTTCCTGATCGACCGGTTGAAGACCGATGCGCCGTTCTGGAAACGCGAGACGATCGATGGCGAGACCCGGTGGGTGGAGGCGCGCGCCGCCGACGACGATGCGGCGGCGCGCTGGAGTTGAGGGGGGGGCGGTGGGGCGGTTCCGTACCGCCCCGTCCGGCCTACATCGGCAATTGCCAGCGGACGCGGTCGTTGAACGTGCCGATGATCGGCGTGCCGCCGTCGTCGCGCGCCGGGGTGAAACGCGCGCGGCGCTGATAGAGGCGGCAGGTTGCCTGATCGAGCGTGGCATGGCCGCTGGATTCGGTAACCGTGCACGAATCGATCCGGCCATCGGCCGCGATGCGCAGCGCGATGCCGACGACGCCCTGTTCCCCGGCGCGGAGGGCGGAGGGTGGATAATCGTCGGTGCTGATCCAGTCGTTGCGATTGCCACGTGCGGCGACGCCGGCCGCCTGGCTGGCAGCCCTGGGCAAGACGGGCGGATCGACGGTGACCGTGCCGGGGCCGAACGTGCCGGTCAGCGGCGGCAGTGGCACGACGACGACGGGACTACCGACATCGGTCGGCATGGTCGGCATGACGATGGGAGTCGGCGGCGCAACCGTGGGCTGTTGCGGCAGCACCTTGTCGAGGGTCGGTGGCTTGGGAACGGACAGGGGCGGCGGCGTCTCGATCGGGATGTTCCTGACGGTGAACGGATCGGTGACCTTCTCCATGAAGCTGGCCGCCATGCCGCTGATGAAGACGTAGCCGAGCAGGCCGTGGATCGCGGCGACGCCGGCGATCGTGCCGAGACGCCGTGAATTGTCCGTATGAGCCGCATAAGTCATGAGACGCACCTCCCGACCGGAGGCGCCGTGGCGGGCACGATGCGAGCCGATGGCGAGCTCCGGGTAAAGAAGCTGCGCCCGTAACGATCCCGCGTCAATCGCGATCAGGCGGCGGCCGTCAGCACCTCACCGAGCAACTGGAAGTCGCGTTCGCGTGGCGACGCGCGACGCCAGACCAGCGCCAGCGTGCGCACGGGAGAAGCGGCGTCGAGGGGCCGTGCGATGACGTTGGTATGGTCGAGGATGCCGGCATCAAGGGCGATCTTGGGCAGCATCGTGACGCCCAGACCGTTGTCGACCATCTGCACCATCGTATGCAGCGACGTGCCGAGCATCGTCGCCTCCGCCCGCAATTCGGCGCGGTTGCAGGCGGCCAGCGCATGTTCCTTCAGGCAATGCCCGTCCTCGAGCAGCAGCAGCCGCGTCTCGTCGATGTCGGCGGGCTGGATCGCGGCGGTGCCGCCGGGCATCTCCCCCTCGGGAAAAGCGAGGAAGAGACGGTCGTCAAACAGCTTGAGCACCGTCACCTCGCCGCAGGCATAGGGGAGCGCCAGCAGCACGCAATCGGTCCGGCCGTTGTGCAGCGCCTCGCACGCGGGACCACTGGGTTCCTCGCGCAGGAACAGCTTCAGATCGGGATAGTCGCGCCGTAGCCGGGGCAGGATGCGCGGCAACAGGAACGGCGCAATCGTGGGAATGACGCTCATCCGCATCTCACCCGACAGCGGCCGGCCGGCGGCGCGGGCGAGGTCGCCCAGCTCCTCCGCCTCGCGCAGCACGATCCGCGCCTTGGCCGCGATCTGTTCGCCCAGCGGCGTGAAGCGCACGACGCGTCGCGTCCGTTCGACCAGGATCACGCCGATCAGCGTCTCAAGCTCCCGCAGCCCCGCCGACAGCGTCGACTGGGTGACGAAACACGCCTCCGCCGCGCGGCCGAAATGGCCATGTTCCTTGAGCGCGACGAGATATTGCAGCTGTTTCAACGTCGGCAGATAGGTGGCGGCCATTCATCGTCTCCGGCGATCACGGATGTAAGAATAGATGATTGGCTCGATCACGCGAAGCCCCTATATCCGTCATGCAACGAGAGGCTGTGCGAGACGCGGCCCCGGCAGAGAGGATGGCTGGAACTCCCATTTTGACAGGAGCCAGATTATGCTGACCATCGGCGATACCTTCCCCGTCCTGACCGTTCCCGTGCAGCAGGGCACCGGCGCGCTGCCCAATGGCGAGACGCTGGACCTGACCACCGCCTATCCCGGCAAGTGGAAGGTGCTGTTCTACTGGCCGAAGGATTTCACCTTCGTGTGTCCGACCGAGATCGTCGGCTATAGCCAGATCAAGGGCGATTTCGAAGACCGCGACGCCGTGCTGATCGGCGCGTCGACCGACACCGCGCACGTCCATCTGGCGTGGCGCAAGTCGGACCCGGACCTGGCGGCTGCGGACTTCCCGTGGCTGGCGGACAACGGGCGCAAGCTGGCCGACGCGCTGGGCATCGTCGACAAGAACGAGCATGTCGCATTTCGCGCCACGTTCATCGTCGATCCCGACAACGTCATCCAGGCGGTGCAGGTCAACGGGCTGAACGTCGGGCGTAACCCGGCCGAGACGCTGCGTGTCCTCGACGCGCTGCAGACCGACGAGCTGTGTCCGTGCAACTGGAACAAGGGCGACGACGTCCTGCAGGTCGCGGCCTGATCCAGACGCGGGCGGGGCGTTCGCGTCCCGCCCGCGCTTTACATCCAATGACGCCGGAGCGACCGGCCGTCATGGCGAGCATGGCCGGACAAGCGGGAGTCCAGTGCGTTACGCGCTGGACCGCTTCGCCGTGCGCGCAAGGCGGGCGTTTCGGACCCAATCTTCGGAGAAGACGAATGTCACTCAAGGATTTCGCGGGCAAGCTGCCCGATTTCGCCAAGGACATCCGGCTGAACGTCGGCTCGTTGCTGAACGAGACGGTCCTGAACGACCAGCGCAAGTACGGCACGCTGCTGGCCTGTGCGCACGGGTCGGGCTACAAGCCGCTGGTCGAGGCAACCGAGGCCGAGGTCGAGGGCAAGCTGTCGCCGGAAGCGGCGAATGCAGCGCGCGCCGCCGCGGCGGTGATGGCGATGAACAACGTCTATTATCGCTTCACGCACCTGGCCAGCAACGAGGAATATGCGCGCATGCCGGCCAAGCTGCGCATGAACGTGATCGCTGCGCCGGGGATCGACAAGGTCGATTTCGAACTGTTCAGCCTTGCGGTCAGCGCGATGAACGGCTGCGGCATGTGTATCGACAGCCACGAGCAGGTGTTGAAGAAGGCCGGCACGACCGCCGAGGTGATCCAGACCGCGGCGCGGATCGCATCGGTGATGAAGGCAGTGGCCACCGTCCATGCGGTAAGCGCGTAAGCTCACCGCGATGCGGCACGCTACATCAGCACCGCGCTGATGAAGCCATAGGTGCTGGTGATGGTCAGCACGGTCCCGACCAGCACCAGCATCACCTTCATCGGGATGCGTTTCGCGAAATAGGCACCGAACGGCGCCGCCATGACGCCACCGATCAGCAGTCCGACGGTGGCGGTGGCGAAATCGCGCAGGCCGAGGTGGTACAGGAATGTCGCGGAAACGGTGAGCGTCAGGAAGAACTCGACCGCGCTGACCGTTCCGACCACCTTACGCGGCTCCACCCCCTGCACCAGCAGGTTAGAAGTGACGATCGGCCCCCAGCCGCCGCCGCCCGCCGCATCCATGAAGCCGCCGAACAGCCCCAGCGGCTCGACCACCTTCGCCTTGCTGATCCGCGGCGGAAACATGATCCCGCGTACCAGCAGGTAGATGCCGATGCCGATCAGATAGGCGAGGACGAACGGCTTGATCGTCGCGCCGTCGATGTTGGTGAGCAGATAGGCGCCGGCCACGCCGCCGACCACGCCGGGCACCAGCAGACGCAGGAACAGCGACTTGTCGATATTGCCGGTGATCGCGTGGCTGATCCCCGAAATCGCGGTGGTGAAGGTCTCGACGATATGGACGTTGGCGGAGGCGCGTGCCGGCGGTAGCCCCATGACCGCGACCAGCAACGTGTTGCAGATCACGCCGAACGCCATGCCCATCGCCCCGTCGACCAGCTGCGCCCCGAACCCGACGGCGATGAACGGCCACAAGGCGGATAGATCGAGTTGCGTCAGCGCCTGCATCTGGTCTCCTTGCGCGGGCCGGATCACCCGCGTCACTCCGTCATCGATCATATCCCATAACGGCGATAGGAAAATCCGGTTTGCCGTCCGATAGCGCTGCTTATGGAAACCGGCGGGTGGACGGGCTATCTTGGGGACAGAGACCAAGGGAACGCGAATGGCGCGACTGACCGATTACCTCGATTCGATCCGCGCGCGTGACCCCGCGCCGCATTCGCGCTGGGAAGTGCTGACCTACCCGGGCGTATGGGCGCTGGCGTGGCACCGCGTCGCGCACCGGCTGTACCGCGCGAAACTGTACCTGCCGGCGCGCATCGTGAACCATCTGTCGCGGATGACGACGGCGATCGATATCCATCCGGGCGCCACGATCGGCCGCAACTTCTTCATCGACCACGGTTTCGTGGTGATCGGCGAGACGGCGCACATCGGCGACGACGTTACCATCTACCAATGCGTCACGCTGGGCGGGACCAGCCCGGACAACGGCGTCGCGGGCAAGCGCCATCCGACGATCGCCGACGGCGCGATCATCGGATCGGGTGCGCAGGTGCTGGGGCCGATCACGGTCGGTCCACGGGCGCGGGTGGGGGCGAACGCCGTCGTGACGCGCGACGTGCCCGCCGGGGCGGTGATGGTCGGCATTCCGGCACGGCCGACGGTGGTGGAAGGCGGCGCCGCGCCCGAGCCGCGCTTCGTGCCGTATGGAACGCCCTGCCGCGAGATGTTCGATCCGGCCACGCAGAAGGTGGAGGCGCTGCGCTGCGAACTGGAGGCGATGAAGAAGCGGCTCGACGCGCTGATCGCCGAACAGTCGCCCGGCGACGAGCGGGAGCGTGACCGCGCCTGATGGGGATCGTGACACCCTTCCCCGCAGATGCGCGCGGGACCGGACAAGTAGGGTTCGACCGCGCCGAATTGATGCGTATCCTCGACCTGTATGGCAGGATGGTCACCGCCGGCCATTGGCGCGACTATGCGATCGACATGGGACGCGATGCGGCGATCTTCTCGATGTTCCGTCGCGCCACCGAGCGGCCGGAATTTCGCATCGAGAAACGCCCCGCGTTACGCAACCGCCAGGGAATTTGGGCATTGGTCGGTGAAGCAGGCCAAGTGATCCGGCGCGGACATGAACTGGGGCCGGTGCTGGCGCCTGTCGAGCGGCGGTTGATGAAGCTGGTCGACTGATCGGGTCGTCGACCGTTGTTGCAGCCGCGAGCACGCCGGCCTAGCGCCGCACCCGGACGCTCTGGATTGCTTCGTGCGCTCGCGATGACGGGCGCGTGGGGCGATGTGGCTCAAGAGGGCGGGGGCGTTCAGTCGTAAGCCCCGAGCACCCGGCCGATCAGCATCGCCTGTTCCGCGCCAGAGCCGGGCACGATCTCGTTCGAGCGGTCGATGATCGCGGCCCAGTGGCGCGCGACGCCTTCCGGTGAGAGATCGTCGCCGTGCAGCGCGACGCCGGGCGTAAGGGTGATGTAGCTGGCCTGCACCACGCCCGCGCCCGCGCCGATGATCTGGCCCGAAGGTGCATCGTCGGAGACGAGAAACAGTGCGGCGGGGGCGACCTTTTCGGGGGCGAACGTCGTGAATGCCGCGTCTGGCAGCAGCCCTTCGGTCATGCGCGTGCCGGCGGTGGGCGCGATCGTATTGACGCGAATGTCGTGCTTCGCGCCTTCCAGGTGGAGCGTGCGCGCGAGCCCGGCGATGCCGAGCTTGGCGGCGGCGTAGTTCGCTTGACCGAAATTGCCGAACAACCCCGATGACGATGAGGTCATCAGCACCCGGCCGTAATTCTGCTCGCGGAACAGCTCCCAGCATGCCTTGGTGGCATAGGCGCTGCCGAGCAGGTGGACCTGCACGACGAAAGCGAAGTCTTCCGGCGACATCTTCGCGAAGCTCTTGTCGCGGAGTACGCCGGCATTGTTGATGAGGATATGGACGCCACCCCACGCCGCCCGTGCGCGGGCGACCATCTCGGCCATCTGCCCGTAATCGGCGACGTTGCCGCCGTCCGCCATCGCCACGCCACCGGCGGCGCGGATTTCGTCGACGACCGTCAGCGCGGCGTCGGACGCGCCCGCACCGTCGCGATCACCGCCGAGGTCATTGACCATCACGCGTGCGCCGCGCCGGGCCAGTTCCAGCGCATAGTGCCGGCCCAGCCCGCCGCCGGCTCCGGTGACGATGGCGACGCGATCGTCGAAACGGATCGACATGGAAAAGGCGCTCCCTCCGCAATGGATGAAGCGCCTTCCATACTGCACCTTCGAACGGGCGCAATGCCCGTCACAGGCGGAACGTCCTAGCGGCGGCGACGCGCCGACTTGCGGTCGCTGGCCTGCATGCAGCCGTCATACTGACCCTTCTTGCAGATCGGGTAGCTTTCCTTGGCGGCCGGCGGCGGGAATGCCTGCGAAGGCGAGGCGGCCGGCTGGAAGCGTACGGTCGCCCCCGGCTGCGGCGTGCCCGACACGGCGGGCTGCGACGGCTGGTAGCCACCTGCGCTGGCCGCACCGGCGGCATCGCCGGCGGCGGGGGCCATCGGCGCGGCCGGAGCGGCTGCCTCCGGCGCGGTGGCCTCGGCCGGCGGCGAGGTGGTCGCAGCCGGATCGGCCTGCGTCATCGGTGCCGTCGCAGTGTCCGCCATCGGTGCGGCGGCCGCCGGATCGGCGGTAGTAGCCGCGCCTGCGTCCGGCGCGGCCGTCGTGCCGGTGTCGGGAGCAGTGGTGGTCGTCTGCGGCGTTTCCTGGGCAATGGCCATCGTCGGGAAGGCGATGACGGCCGCTGCTGCGAGAAGGATGGTCTTCATCTTTTCTTTCTCCTGCCGTGTGCGCTCGGTCAGAAACACGTTCTTTTCACGCGGTCCGGGCAACGCATCACGACAGAAAAAAGGTCCATCGTTGCGGGGCCGCATCGATGGCCGACAAGATCAGTGACCGGTATCCAAGGCATAGCCGGCCGAGCGGACGGTGCGGATGATGTCCGGACGGCCACCTTCGTTGATTGCCTTACGCAGCCGACGAATATGAACGTCGACGGTACGGCTTTCGATGTCGCTGTCATGTCCCCAGACACTGTCTAGCAGCCGCTCACGCGAGAAAACATGTCCGGGATGTTCGAGGAAGTGCTTGAGAAGACGGAATTCCGTTGGGCCGAGCGCCACCACGTCCCCGCCACGGCGCACCTTGTGGCCGACCGTGTCCATCTCGAGATCGGCATAGGTCAGTTGCTCGCCGGCCAGGGCCGGCCGCACGCGACGCAGCACCGCGCCGACGCGGGCGACCAGTTCGCGCGGCGAGAACGGCTTGGTGACGTAATCGTCCGCGCCCGTTTCCAGCCCGCGCACACGATCCTCCTCCTCGCCGCGCGCGGTGAGCATGATGATCGGCACGTTCTGCGTCTCGGGCGCGCGACGAAGGCGGCGACAGACCTCGATGCCGGAAATGCCCTCCACCATCCAGTCGAGCAGCACGATGTCCGGCGGGGTTTCGCGTGCGAGCAGCAGCGCCTCCTCACCATCGATGGTGTGCTGCACATCGAAATGCTCGCGGGTGAAATGCCATACCAGCAGTTCGGCGAGGCTGGCGTCATCCTCCACCAGCAACATGCGCGCCTTGGCCATCAATCGACTCCCTTTTCGCGTTCCACCAACCGCACGCCCGTGGCGGCGAAATATACCATCTCGGCGACGTTGGTGGCGTGGTCGCCGATCCGCTCGAGGTTCTTGGCGACGAACAGCAATTGCGCGCATTCGCTGATCGTCTTGGGATTCTCGACCATGTAGGTCACCAATGTGCGGAAGATGCTGTCGTAGAAATCGTCCAGCGCATTGTCGCTTTCGCACACCGCCAGCGCCGCTTCCGGATCGCGCGCGGCAAAGGCGTTGAGCACGTCGTGGACCATGGCCGCTGCCATCCGCCCCATCGCCGGCAGGATCGACAGCGGTTCAATACGATGCTCGCTTTCGATCTGCGGCACGCGGCGGGCGATGTTCTTGGCGTAATCACCGATGCGCTCGATGACGCTGGCGATCTTGAGCGCTGCCACCACCTCGCGCAGGTCGTCGGCCATCGGAGCACGCAGCGCGATGATGCGCACCGCCGTCCGCTCCACCTCGGCCTCCATCGCGTCGATCCGCTTGTCGTCGGCGGCGATGCGCGCGGCGAGCGTGGCGTCGCCGCGTTGCAGCGCGACCATCGCGTCGGCCACCGCGCTTTCGGCCAGTCCGCCCATCTGCGAGATCAGACCGCGCAGCTGGCCGATGTCCTGGTCGAACGCCTTGACCGTATGTTCCTGTGTGATCCCCATCGTCCCGATCCTCAGCCGTAGCGGCCCGTGATGTAATCCTTGGTGCGATCCTGCCGCGGGTTCGTGAAGATGTCCGAGGTGTCGCCATATTCGACCAGATGGCCGAGGTGGAAGAAGGCGGTCCGCTGACTGACGCGCGCGGCCTGCTGCATGTTGTGGGTCACGATCACGATCGCATAGCGCCCGCGCAGTTCGTGGATCAGCTCCTCGATCCGGGCAGTGGCGATCGGATCGAGCGCCGAGCACGGCTCGTCCATCAGGATCACTTCGGGGTCCACGGCGATCGCGCGCGCGATGCACAGCCGCTGCTGCTGGCCGCCCGACAAGGCGGTGCCGCTGTCGGCCAGACGATCCTTCACCTCGTTCCACAGGCCGGCGCGGGTCAGCGAGCGTTCGACGATATGCGCCAGATCCGCCCTGGACCGCGCGAGGCCGTGGATGCGTGGGCCATAGGCGACGTTCTCGAAGATCGACTTGGGGAAGGGATTGGGTTTCTGGAACACCATGCCGACGCGCGCGCGCAGCTGCACCACGTCCATCGCGCGGGCGTAGATATCCTCGCCATCGAGACGGATGTCGCCTTCGACCGTCGCGCCGGGAATGGTGTCGTTCATGCGGTTGAGCGTGCGCAGGAAGGTGGACTTGCCGCAGCCGGACGGGCCGATGAAGGCGGTGACATCCTCCCGCCGCACATCGATCGACACGTCGCGGATCGCCTGTTTGCGACCATAGAAGACGTTGACCCCGGAGGCGGTCATCTTGGGCGGCAGGTCGGTCATCACCAGCGGGTCTCGAATCGGTTGCGAAGGTAGATCGCGACGCCGTTCATCGCGAGCAGCACGACCAGCAGGACGATGATCGCGGCCGAGGTCTTCTCCACGAACCCCTGTTGCACGTCGTCGGACCACAGGAAGATCTGCACCGGCAGGACGGTGGCGGGATCGGTGAGCTTGCCCGGCGGCGCGGCGATGAAGGCGCGCATTCCGATCATCAGCAGCGGGGCGGTCTCACCCAGCGCGCGCGCCATGCCGATGATCGTGCCGGTCAGGATGCCGGGCAACGCGAGCGGGAGGACGTGATGGAAGACGACCTGGATCGGCGAGGCACCGAGCGCGCGGGCGGCGTCGCGGATCGAGGGCGGGACGGCGGTGATCGCGTTGCGCGCGGCGATGACGATAACGGGCATGGTCATCAGCGCCAGCGTCAGCCCGCCGACGATCGCCCCGGAACGCGGCATGTGGAAGGTGCCGAGGAACACCGCCAGCCCGAGCAACCCGAAGATGATCGAGGGAACGGCGGCAAGATTGTTGATCGACACCTCGATCAGGTCGGTCCAGCGATTGCGGGGGGCATATTCCTCCAGATAGAGCGCCGACAGCACGCCAATCGGAAAGGCGAGGCCGAGTGTGACGATCATCGTCAGCAACGATCCCTTGAGCGCGCCCCAGATGCCTGCGCGGGTAGGATCGGTGGCATCGGCCCCGGTGAAGAAGCTGGTGTTCAACCCGCGCGACAGGTGCGGGCCGAGCGCGGCGACCGCCGCCTCGCTTTCACGCGCGCCGTCGCCCTTGCGCGCGATGTCGATCTCCGTCGCGACCGGTACGTCGATGGTGGCGCGCGTGCGCAGCAATGCCGGGTCGCGCTTGATCGCGTCGCGCACGCGCAGCCATGCGCCGTCGGAGAGCAAGGTCGCGCCGCCCTGCGTCGTGTAAGCGGTGTCGGCCGCGGCCTCAACGGCGCGCTCAAGACCGGCAGCGGCGAGCGCAAGGTCCGCGCCGCTGCCGTCCAGTTGCGCGGGGGTGATCGCGACATGGCGACGCAGGTCGATCGGCAACGCGAGGCGGGTCTCGGTAAACCCGCTCGCTCCCTGCGCGACCATCGTGGCGAGCAGGTAGACGAGGAACGCCGCCGAGGTGAAGACCGCCGCCAGCCCGAGCAGACGAAAGCGGCGTTCGGCGGCATAGCGGCGACGCACGCGGCGCTGCATCGCCGGCGTCTGCCAGTCGGTCGGACGGCGTCCAGCCGGCGCCGGGGTGGGGGTGCCGGGGTTATTCATAAGCTTCGCGGTAGCGGCGCACGACGATCAGCGCGACGACGTTGAGGAGCAAGGTGATGACGAACAACGTCAGGCCGAGCGCGAAGGCGGCGAGCGTCTTGGCCGAGTCGAACGCCGCCTCGCCGGTCAGCAGGTCGACGATCTGCTTGGTGACGGTGGTGGTGCTGGCGAAGGGGTTGAGCGTCAGCGTGGCGATGCCCGAGGCGGCCATGACGACGATCATCGTCTCCCCGATCGCGCGGCTGACCGCCAGCAGCACGCCGCCGACGACGCCGGGCAGCGCGGCGGGAACGAGAACCTTGCGGATCGTTTCCGAACTGGTCGCACCCATCGCCAGGCTGCCGTCGCGCATCGAGGCGGGAACCGCCGAAAGCGAGTCGTCGGCCATCGACGAGACGAACGGGATGATCATGACCCCCATCACGACGCCCGCGGCCAGCGCGCTTTCCGACGAGGCCCAGCGAACGCCGAGCGCGACGCCCAGGTCGCGCACCGCCGGCGCGACGGTCAGTGCGGCGAAATAGCCGTAGACGACGGTGGGGACGCCGGCGAGCACCTCCAGCATCGGCTTCATCCAGCGGCGCGTGCTCTGACGGGCATATTGGGTAAGGTAGATCGCGCTCATCAAACCGAGCGGCACGGCGACCGCCATCGCGATCACGGCACCGATGAAGAACGTGCCCCAGAACAGCGGCACCGCCCCCAGCGTCGCGCCGGGATCGCGCGCGTCGATGACCTGCGGGCTCCAGTGGGTGCCGAACAGAAACTCGGTGATCGGCACAATGCGAAAGAAGCGCGCGCTTTCGACCAGCAGCGAGGCGACGATGCCGATCGTGGTGAGGATCGCGATCAACGAGGCGACCAGCAGCAGCGCCATCACCACGCGTTCGACCTGCGTGCGTGCCGAAAAGCCGGGGCGGACGCGCAGGAAGGCGAGCGCGCCGCCGCCGAAGGCGAGCAGCAGCGCGATGGCGGTCGCGATCACGTCATGTCGCGATTGCGCGCGCGCATAAGCGGGAGCGAGCCGCTCGGCGAGCGGGTGGAACGCCCCCCACGGGTCCCCGCCGGCCAGGTTGCGCGCCTCCGACAGGATCGCGGCGCGATCCAGCCCCGGCGGCGGCAATGCCGCGGCGTCCGGAGTGGCCAGCACCGCATCGGTGACGAGCGCGGGGGACACGAAATGCCAGACAGCAAGGAACACGAACGCCGGCAGCAGCGTCCACATCGCGACGAACCAGCCGTGATGCTGCGGCAGGGAACTGAAACGTCGCGCGGCGGTGCTGCGGAAGCGGCCGGCGCGCGCGCGCGCGGTGACCCAGCCGATCAGCCCCAGCGCCGCGATCAGGAAGAGGAGCGTCAGCGCCGACATCAACGCAATTCGCGCGGGTCGAGCGCGATCTCGCCCGCGATGATCGTGGCGGCGCGACGCTGGACGTTCGGCGGCGAGGCGATCAGCCCGCGCTTCACGAGCGGGCCGTCGGTCCCCCACAGCGCGGCGTAGCGGCGCAGGAACGCACGCAAGCCGGGGATGGCGCGCAGATGTGCCTTCTTGACGTAGACGTACAGCGCGCGCGCACCGGGATAGCGGCCGGAAGCGATCGTGGCATAGCCGGGCCGCACGCCGTTCAGCGCCACGCCGCGCACCACGTCGCCATTCTGTTCGAGGTAGCCGTAGCCGAAGATGCCGAGCGCGTCGGGGTTCGCGCGCAGCTTCTGCACGATCAGATTGTCGTTCTCGCCCGCGTCGACATAGGCGCCATCCTCGCGGATCCGCTGGCAGCGGGTGGCGAAGGCGTTGGGATCGCGCTCCTGCAGCCCGACGGTGTCGGGTTCGACCACCTCACAGCCGCGGGCCATGACCAGCTCGGCCAGCGCGTCGCGCGTGCCGCTGGTCGCCGGCGGACCGTAGACCTGGATCGGTATCGCGGGCAGCGACGGATTGACGTCGCGCCACAATCGCGCCCGGTTGGGCCGGCCACCGGGAGCGAGCGCGAGCGCGCGGTAGATGTCGGCCGGTGTCAGCGCCATGCGCGGCCCGTCCAGCGCCTCGGCAAAGGCGATGCCGTCGATGCCGATCTGCACCTCCAATATGGCATCGACGCCGTGGCGTGCGCATTCGGCATATTCGTGACGGCGCAGCCGGCGCGACGCATCGACGATGTCGGGGTGCGCGGCACCCAAACCGGCGCAGAACAATTTGATCCCCGCGCCCGTGCCGGTCGACTCGATCACCGGCGGCCGTGCACGCGGCGCGTCGGCCAGGTATCGCTCGGCAACGATCGTGGTGAAGGGGTAGACGGTGGACGAGCCGACCGCCGTAATCTGATCGCGGGCACCCGCGCCGCCGCCCGCCGCCTGATCGACGCACGCCGCCAGTCCGCCCGCACCAGCGAGCGACAGCACGGCCGCAAGCGCCTGAACGTAACGCGACATGGTTTCCCCGGACGGGCGATCACCGACACGGCGGCCCTCATCCACCGCGCCGTGTGACATAGAGGTTACGCCTTCATGACACCGGAACCCGGGACGAGGCCGGCACTGCGGCCGGGAGCGTGATCGTAACCCGGGTGCCGACCCCAACGGTGCTGGCGATGTCGAGCCGCCCGCGGTGGCGTTCCACGATGTGCTTGACGATCGCCAGACCCAGTCCGGTGCCGCCGATCGAGCGGCTGCGACCGGGATCGACGCGGTAGAAGCGCTCGGTCAGGCGCGGCAGGTGTTCGGGCGGGATGCCGTCACCGTGATCGGTCACGCACAGGCAGACGTTCTGCGCCTCCGGCCACAACGACACCTCGACCGGCGTACCGGCGCGGCCGTACTTCATCGCATTCCCGATCAGATTGTGCGCCAGTTGCGACAGTTGCGCATGGTCGCCGAGTACGGGGGGCAGCGCGTCGTCCATCTTCAGCCGGATATCGGACCCGCGGTGGCCATGGCTGGTGGCCAGTGCGTCACGGGCCTCCGTCGCGACCGCACGCAGATCGACCGCGTCGCGCAATTCGCGGAACTTCTCCGCCTCGATCCGCGACAGGCTCATGAGATCCTCGACCAGCCGCTCCATGCGGCGCGCCTCGTCGAAGACGATGCCCAGAAATCGCTTGCGCAAGACGGGTTCGTCGCCCGCCTCGTCCGCCAGCGTCTCGACATAGCCAAGGATCGAGGCGAGCGGCGTGCGCAATTCGTGGCTGGCGTTTGCGACGAAATCGACGCGCATCCGCTCCGTCGCATATTGGCCGGTGCGATCGACCAGCTGCACCAGCCGCGCCTCGTCGCCGACCGGCGCGGTGCGCATCTGCCAATGCTGGTCGAGCGTGCCGATGCCGACCAGGTCGACGGGGTGTACCGAGCCTTCGGACAGATGCTGCGCCGCGCCGGGGTGGCGGATCGCGACGCGCGCATCCTCGCCGATGATATGTTCGCCCAGCAGCTTGCGCGCGGCGGCGTTGGCCAGCGCCACCCGCCCGCCACGCAGGACCAGCGCCGGCTCGGCGATCGCCTCCACCATTGCGGTAGCCGACAGGTCGGATGCGGGCGTGGCGGGTTCATCCTGCGCGCGCTCGCCCTCTTCCTCAGGGATGGTGGCGATGATGACGACGAGCGCCGTACCGCCCGCCAGCGCGGCAAGCGTCGCCTGTCCGTCGTGCGACAGCGCCAGCACCACCAGCGCGGTTGCCACCGCGATCGCGACCGCCAGCCAGGTGCGCAAGGAGATTTCGTCGATCACGTTCGTGTCGATAGCGGAGCGACGCGTGCAAGGGCAGGGGGGACGGCCAAGCGGATGCTCAGCGCCGCCGCCCAGTGCCGCGCGCCACCCGTACCACCACCAGCACGCCGACGATGATCGCGGTGTCCGCCACCCAGTCCATGACGTCGCAGTCGCGGTGCAGCGCAGGGATCGATTGCAGCACCTCGATCATCGCGCCCAGAAACGAAAGCCGCTCCCCGATGCGCAGCAACGATCCATGCGGGAAGGCGAGGACGGACAGCAGGGTGAGCGTGCCGAACGCGGCCATGTGCTGCCACTTGTCGCCGATCTCGACGACGGGAACGGGGTGCGGCATCAACGCCATGCCGACCGCGAACACCGTCGCGGCGATCAGCGCGAAGAACCAGAGCGCACGCACCTGCGTCATGCCAGCCGCTCCAGCGCGGGGATCAGTTGGTCGAATCCCTCGATGACCAGTTCGGCACCAAGCTCCTCGACCGGTTGCATCAGGAAGCCGAAGGAACAGGCGATCGCCGGCAGCCCCGCGGCGTGCGCGGCCCGGATGTCGTAGATCGAATCGCCGACGAACGCGGCACGCCCGCCGCCGCAACGGGCCACCATAGCGTCGATCGGCAGCCGTGACGGCTTCGCATTCCCCGGCCCCATCGTGTCGCCGCCGATGATGGTGGCGAACCGATGGGTCAGGGCCAGCTCGTCAAGGATCTGCCGGGCGAGCGCCTCCAGCTTGTTGGTGACGATCGCCAGCGTCACGCCCATCGCCGCCAGCCGGTCCAGCGCGTCGATCGCGTGTGCGAAGGGGCGGGTGAGAACGGCGATATTCGCCGCATAATGATCGAGCAGGCGACGTTGCAGCACGTCCAGCTCGGCATCGGTGCAACCGCCGGTCGCCGCCATGCCCTGCGCCAGCATGTGCCGCGCGCCGCCGCCGATCATCGGCTTGACCCGCTCCACCGGCAGCGTGGGCCGGCCGGCGCTGGCCAGCGCGTGGTTGAGCGCCGCGGCGAGATCGCCCGACGTGTCGAGCAGCGTGCCGTCGAGGTCGAACCCGACGATGGCGAAGGGGAAGTCGGTCATCGGTTCGGCGCGTTGCCGTGCGATACTGGAATTGGCAAGCAAAGGGTGGCAGGGCGGCGCCATGTCGAGCCGCAACATCGCCGTCGTCGTCCTCGCCGCGGGCAAGGGCACCCGCATGAAATCCGACCTGCATAAGGTGCTGCACCCGATCGCGGGGCGGCCGATGCTGCTGCACCTGCTGGCCGCCGCCGACACGCTGTCGCCGGAGCGGACGGTGGTGGTGACGGGCGCGGGGCGCGCGCAGGTGGAGGCGGCGGTCGCGCCGCGGGGCGCGAGGATCGCGGTGCAGGCGGAGCAGCTGGGCACCGGTCACGCGGTGATGCAGGCGCGCGAGGCGCTGTCCGGGTTCGAGGGCGACGTGCTGATCCTCTACGGCGACGTGCCGCTGGTGCGCGCGGAGACGATGCGCGCGATGATCGCACGGCTGAACGCCGCCGATGCTCCTGCGGTGGTGGTGCTGGGGTTCAGGCCCGCCGAGGCCGGAGCCTATGGGCGGCTGATCGTCGCGGACGGCAGCGACCGGCTGGAGAAGATCGTCGAGTTCAAGGATGCCGATGCGCGGGAGCGCGCGGTGACGCTGTGCAATTCGGGGTTGATGGCGGCCCGTGGCGAGTCGTTGTTCGATCTGCTCGCGCGGCTGGGCAACGACAATGCGTCGGGGGAATATTACCTGACCGACGTGGTCGAACTGTCCGGCGCCGCAGCGGTGATCGAGGCGGATGCCGGCGAAGTGGCAGGGGTGAACAGCCGCGGCGAACTGGCCGCTGTCGAACAGGCGTGGCAACAGGTGAGACGGGCGCGGGCGATGGCCGATGGTGCGACGCTGATCGCGCCGGAAACCGTGTGGTTCGCGCACGATACCACGATCGGACGCGACGTGACGATCGAGCCGAACGTGGTGTTCGGCCCCGGCGTCACCGTCGCGGACGGCGCGACGATCCATGCATTCAGCCATCTGGAGGGCGCCACGGTCGGCAGTGGCGCGACGGTCGGGCCATATGCACGGCTGCGTCCGGGGGCGGATCTGTCAGAGAATGCCAGGGTCGGCAATTTCGTCGAGATCAAGAAAGCCACGATCGGCGTCGGTGCGAAGGTCAATCACCTGACCTATATCGGCGATGCGGAGGTCGGGGCCGGCGCCAACGTCGGCGCGGGCACGATCACCTGCAATTACGACGGATATTTCAAGTACCGCACGGTGATCGGCGCGGGTGCGTTCATCGGATCGAACAGCGCGCTGGTCGCGCCGGTCGCGATCGGGGCGGGGGCGATCGTCGCAGCGGGTTCGGTGGTGACGCGCGACGTCGCGGCGGATTCACTTGCGTTGGCGCGCGGGCGGCAGGAAGAGCGCGGCGGGTGGGCGAAGCGTTTTCGCGACGCGATGATCGCCAGGAAAAAGGGCAAGTAAGATGTGCGGTATCGTCGGTATTCTCGGCCATGACGATGTGGCCGATCGCCTGCTCGACGGGCTGAAGCGGCTCGAATATCGTGGCTATGACTCCGCGGGGATCGCGACGATCGTCGATGGCGCGATCGCGCGACGTCGCGCGTCGGGCAAGCTGGTCAATCTGGGCAAGGAACTGGCGGCGCATCCGTTGCCGGGGACGACGGGGATCGCGCACACGCGCTGGGCGACGCATGGCGGGCCGACCACCAACAATGCCCACCCGCATGCGACCGACGAAGTGGCGGTCGTCCACAACGGCATCATCGAGAACTTCAAGCCGCTGCGCGAGGAATTGCAGCGGCGGGGCCGTGTGTTCACCAGCGAGACCGACACCGAGGTGGTGGCGCATCTGATCAGCGAGCAGGTGGAAGCGGGCAAGTCGCCGCAGGAAGCGGTGCGCGACGTGCTGCCCCGGCTGCATGGCGCGTTCGCGCTGGCGATCCTGTTCCGCAGCCACCCCGACCTGCTGATCGGTGCGCGGCTCGGATCCCCGCTGGTGGTCGGCTATGGCGAGGACGAGACGTATCTTGGGTCGGACGCGCTGGCGCTGGCGCCGCTGACGCAGCGCATCGCCTATCTGGAAGAGGGCGACTGGGTCGTCTGCGCGCGCGACGGCACGCAGGTGTTCGATCGCGACAATGTGGCCGTCGAGCGCCCGGTGACGATCTCCGGCGTGACCGGCGCGCTGATCGACAAGGGCAACCACCGCCACTTCATGCAAAAGGAAATCTACGAACAGCCGATCGTGGTCGCGCAGACGCTGCGCAGCTACCTTCAACGATTCGAGGGGAAGATCGTGCTGCCGATCCCCGATTTCGACCTGTCGGGCATCCGCCGGGTCACGATCGTGGCGTGCGGAACCAGTTTCTACGCCGGAATGGTCGCAAAATACTGGTTCGAGCAGTTCGCGCGCGTGCCGGTCGATTTGGATGTCGCCAGCGAGTTTCGTTACCGCGCACCGGTAATGGAGGATGGCGGGCTGGCGCTGTTCATCAGCCAGTCGGGCGAGACCGCCGACACGCTGGCCGCGCTGCGCCATGCGCGCGCCGAGGGGCAGACGATCGCGGTGGTCGTCAACGTGCCGACCAGCACGATGGCGCGCGAGGCCGACTTGTTGCTGCCCACCCACGCCGGGCCGGAGATCGGCGTCGCATCGACCAAGGCGTTCAGTTGCCAGCTGGCGGTGCTGGCGGCGCTGGCCGCCAACCTCGCCAAGGCGAAGGGGCGGCTGAGCGAGAGCGAGGAGCGCAACATCGTCCGCCAGCTGGCCGAGGCACCCGCCGCGATCAACGGCGCGCTGGCGTATGACGAATCGATCGAGGCGATCGCCGGGTTCATCGCCGTGGCCCGCGACGTATTGTACCTGGGACGTGGCACCGATTATCCGCTGGCGCTGGAAGGTGCGTTGAAGCTGAAGGAGATCAGTTACATCCACGCCGAAGGTTATGCGGCGGGCGAGATGAAGCACGGGCCGATCGCGCTGATCGACGAAAACGTTCCGGTGGTGGTGATCGCGCCATCCGGGCCGTTGTTCGACAAGACCGTCAGCAACATGCAGGAAGTGCAGGCACGCGGCGGCAAGGTGTTGCTGATTAGCGATTACGACGGCGTGCAGGCGGCGGGCGAGGGCTGCGTCGCGACGATCACGATGCCCAAGGTGCATCCGCTGATCGCGCCGATCGTTTATGCGGTGCCGGTGCAGTTGCTGGCGTATCACGTCGCCGTCGCAAAGGGCACGGACGTGGACCAGCCGCGCAATCTGGCCAAGAGCGTAACGGTGGAGTGATCCGGGGCGACTCGCCATGGGTTGCCTTGCCTCGCGCCGCTTTGGGTCAGCTTGCCGTCGTCGGTGAGCGCCGCCGGTCCCGTGCTACCCGTCTAGTCGGCGAGACGGCACCGCGACGGTAACTCGCCCTTCGCCACCGTCGCGCGGCCGGTCGATCCCCTTTCGCTTTAGACAGGATCGACATTCAGCGTTTCACGGGTGGACTGCTTGCCGGTCAAGATGATCCATCTGCTCGGGGCGAACGACGCTCGCGTGCGCGGCGAGATATGCTCCATTCATCCGTCTTTGCGAGCGTGGCGGAGCAATCCGGCGTTCCGCGCGACGCCCTTGATCGCTTCGCTATGCTCGCGATGACGGCACGTTCAGGAAACACTGCTGGCTATCGATCCGCCCTAGGCCGCCGTGGCTGCTCATCGCCGTCCGAACCGCAAGATGCCGTCGTCGAGGCGGGTGCGCATCGTCAGGACGTCACGGGCGTAGTTTTGGTGAGTGCGCCATGGCGCGCGCTTGCCCTGACGGGGGAGGAGCGACAGGCTGCGGATGATGTAGCCGGATTTGAGATCGAGCGTCGGTGCGTGGTCAACGTCTTCGGGGCGACCGACCGCCACGACGCTGTCGTGCCCGTGCGCCGTCATGTAATCCAGCAGGCGGCGGACGAAGCGTGCGGTGAGGTCGCATTTCAGCGTCCACGATGCGTTGGTATAGCCCATCGCGAACGCCATGTTCGGTACGCCGGCGAGCATCGCGCCCTTGTAGAGCAGCAGGCGTCCGGGATCGACGACCTCGCCGTCAACCGCCAGCGTTGCCCCACCCAGCATCTGCAAGTTCAAGCCGGTCGCGGTGACGATCAGATCGGCGGGAAGGCTTTCCCCGGAGCGCAGCGCGATGCCGTCGTGCACAAAGCGGTCGATGCGATCGGTGACGATCGTCGCCCGGCCGTCGCGCAGCACCGTGAACAGATCGCCGTCGGGAACGAGGCACAGCCGCTGGTCCCATGGATCGTAGCGCGGGGTGAGGTGGGTGGCGATGTCGACGGCGTCACCGAGTGCGGCGCGTTGCCGCTGCGCGATCTGTCGTTTGACCAGCGCCGGGCGACGCTGCGCCAGCGTGTAGGTGGCGATGCCGTAAGCGATGTTCTTCCAGCGCAGCGCGCGTTCGGCAAGCGCCTCGGGTAGGTAACGGCGCAGCACGGTGGCTAGCGTGTCGCGGGAGGGCATCGCCACGATATAGGTCGGCGAACGCTGGAGCATGGTGACGTGCGCCGCGCCCTGTGCGGCAAGCGCGGGAAGCAGCGTGACCGCGGTAGCCCCGGATCCGATCACCACCACCCGCTTGCCCGCCACCGAAGTGTCCGCGGGCCATGACTGCGGGTGAACGATACCGCCGGCAAAGTCGGCCATGCCCGGCCATTCGGGGGCGTGGCCGCGATCGTAATCGTAATAGCCGGAGCAGAGATAGAGAAAGGCGCAGGTGAGGTCTGCGCGTTGGCCGTCGCTTTCGTAGGTGACGGTCCATCTGGCGTCGACCGAGGACCAGTCCGCGGCGACGACGCGGTGACGCAGGCGGATGTGGTGATCGATCCCGAACGCCTGCGCGGTATCGCGGATATAGTCGCGGATGTCCGCGCCGTCGGCGATCGCCTTCTCGCCTTTCCAAGGGTGGAAGGGGAAGCCGAGCGTCGCCATGTCCGAATCGGAGCGGATGCCGGGATAGCGGAACAGGTCCCATGTCCCGCCGATCGCGTCGCGCGCCTCGAAGATCGCCCAGCGGCGCGCGGGCGCGTCCATACCGATCCGACAGGCCGCGTCGATCCCCGACAGGCCCGCGCCGACGATCAGCACATCGAGATGTTCGCTCATGCAGCGGCGCTCTACGCGCCGGCGGGGCGACCTGTCATCAGGAACGCAGGCGCAGGCCGAGCCACAGGGTACGCGGGGTCGCACGTTCGACGATGCCGGCACCGCTGATCCCGGCCTCCACGCGTGCGTCGAAGACATTCTCGGCCCGGGCCTCAATCGCGAGGCGGCGGGTGAGCGGAAGCGCGGCATAGCCGTCGAGGGTGGTGGCGGGTGCGAGGCGGCGGGTGTTCTGATCGTCCTCGAACTGCGCAGCGCCGTGGCGGAGCGTGGCCGAAAGCGCCGCGGAATCCCGTCGCCATCCGAGCGCGGTCGATACCAGGTCGCGCGGGGTCTGCGCCGGGCGCAGGTCGTCCAGCGCGGCGGCGGGGCCGGTGGCGCGCACGTGTGGGTCGACGTGGCTCCACGATGCCTGTGCGAACCACGGGCCGCGATCCCAGCGTGCGTCGAGTTCGAATCCGGTCGACCGGATCGCGGCGAGGTTCTGGCGAACGCGGTACGTGCCCCCTGCGGCGACGAAGCCGACGCCGGGGAAGGTGCCGGGGCCGCTGCCGGCGGTGACATTGGCGATCGCATTGTCGAGGCGATTCCAGAACAGCGTGCCGGTGACCGTCACGCCCCCCGCCGGGGCCAGGGTGACGCCGCCGTCGATCCCGGTCAGTCGCTCGGGCGCGAGCGCGCCGTTGGCGGCGACCGCATCGGGGCCGACGCGGAACGGGCGGTACAATTCGTTGAGGGTCGGCAACCGCCAGCCACGGTAGGCCGAGGCGCGCAGGGTGAGCGGGGCGGCGAGCGTCCAGGCGGCACCGGCGCGCCCGGTCCATTCGGTGCCGCTGCGGTCGGCGAAGTCGCTGGTCGTGAGTACCGCGCCGGTCGCAAGTGTGTTCTCGCGCAGGCGGCCGTCGGTCAATCGCCAACGATCGACGCGCCCGCCGAGCGTAAGGGTCAGCGCGCCCTCCGTCAGGCTGGCGTCGCCGAACATGCCATAGGTCAGCGCCGCACCGCCGGCGACGCGGCGGCGGGTGGGCAGGCCCGCGACATAGGTGTAGTTTTCCTGCGTCCGCCCATCGACGCGCCGCACGTCCGCGCCAAAACGCAGATCTCGTCCGGTGGCAAGACGCGGGGCGATCTCCAGACGGCCGCCGACCCCGGTCGCGGGTGTGTTGTACTGGTCCAGCGTTTGCGTCGCCGTGCGGCGTGCGACATCGACGCTGGCGAATTGCGACGCGAAGGTGCGGGTCTGGAGATAGGCGAGCGCCGACCAGCCGAGCGCTCCGCGCCCGACCAGCCGGACGCTGGCGTCCGCCCCCTCGCTGCGGTTGCGGGTAAAGGCGGTGCCACGCTCGCGCGTGTCGGTGAAGCCGGAGACGTTGGCCTGCAATTCGGTGGCGGGTGCGATCGTGACGACGGTGCGCGCGGCGGCGGAGAATTGCTCGTAGGCGGCGGGACGGTCGGCGGGGCCGCGCTGCCCCGCGACGGTGGGGATGAAACCATCCCCGCGTGCATAGGCCGCCGACAGCGTGGCGAAGCCGGCACCGCGTTCCAGCAACGCGGACGCGCTCCCGTCGAGCGAGTTGCGGCTGCCATAGGCCAGGTCGGCGGCGAGTGCGGGCTGGTCTGCGGGGCCGGCGCTCTCGATCTCGACCGTGCCGGCGAGTGCTCCCGGGCCGAAGTAACCGCTGCCGCCGCCGCGCGTGACGCGGATCGCGCCGATGCGGTCGGTGGCATAAGCGGGGAAGGGCACCCACCCGCCGAACGGATCGGCCTGTGGCACGCCGTCCAGGATCAGGAGCGCACGGCTGGAGGCGTTGCCGCCGATGCCGCGCAGCGAGATGCCCTGGCTGGTCGGGTTGGCGGAGCGCGAGTCGGCGCGGCGGAACTGCTGCAATCCGGCGACGTCGGCCAGGACGCTTTCGAGCCGGTTGCTGGCGTTCTCGGCGATGCGTCGGGCGTCGATGGAGACGATCGATGCGGCCTTGTCACCCGGTCGTGGCACCAGGCCACGGCCCCGCACCACGACCTCTTCCCCCTGCTGCGCGGCGACGGGCGGCGCGACGAGGACGGCGAGCAGCAGCGTGCCCGAGAGGTGCGTAGCGCGGATCAAGATGCCGCCACCGCTGGAAAGATGCCGAGGCGCGCTGCGTAAGCGGCGAACAGCCGTGGCCATGCGGCCGCGGGCGTGGTCGCGGGCAGGCGGACGCCAAAGCCATGCCCACCCTGATCGAAGGCGTGCAATTCCGCCGGACGCTGCGCGGCGAGCAGCGACTGGTAGAGCGCGATGCTGTTGGCGATCGGTACGAGGCCGTCGTCGCTGGCGTGCGCCAGGAAGATCGGCGGGGTCTGCGCATCGACGCGGCGCTCGACCGAGGCGCTGCGACGTGCGGCATCGCCCGGCCCCGCGCCAAGCAGGTTGTCGCGCGAGCCAGCGTGGGTGAACGGCTCGACCAGCGACACCACGGGGTAGACAAGCCCGGCGAGATCGGGCCGTGCGGAGAGACGGTCGGCGGCGTCGACCGGCGTATAGGTGCGCTCGGCATGGCGGGTCGCCAGGCTGCCGGCGAGATGTCCGCCCGCGGAGAAGCCCAGCACGGCGACGCGCGCAGGATCGACCCCGTGATCGGCGGCGGTGGCGCGGATCAGCCGCAGCCCGCGCTGCGCGTCCTGCAGCGGGACCGACGCGCGATCGCGCCAGCCCTCTCCGGGCAGGCGATAGGAGAGGATGAAGCAGGTGACGCCGCGCGCGGTCAGCCAGCGCGCCTGTTCCTCACCTTCATTGTCCCAGGCGAGGAAGCCGTAGCCGCCACCGGGCACCAGCATCACCGCCGCGCCGTTGGGCTTCGCGGGGCGGCGGACGGACAGCGTCGGCATCGCGATGCCGGTCAGCCAGCGATCGTCGAAACCGGGTGTTGTGGAGCGTTGCTCGACCTTGCGAACCGGCAGCGTCGCCGGTGCCCCTGGCGGGGTGCCGGGCCATAGCGCGATCGTGCTCCCGTCGGACGGCTCGGCGTTTGACGTCAGCGGAACGGATGCCAGCGGTGCCGCGGCCAGCCCGCCAAGGATAGTGCGGCGGGTCAATGCGTCGCTTGGCTTATCCACAATCGTCCCTCTGCCTTGTCGTTTCCGTGGCTTAGATGCGGCGGGGTGGTAACGCTATCGACAAAATTGGCGAGAGTGGCTTACCTATGTTCGCCAGCCTGCTAAGCGGGGCCGATGAGCGAGGGGACACGCAAGCGGCACGCAGGGGTGCCGACGATCGCCGATGTGGCGCGGCTGGCCGGCGTGTCGCCGATGACGGTGTCGCGGGTCATCAATTCCGAGAACAACGTGCGTGCCGCGACCCGCGAAGTGGTGAACGCGGCGATCCGCCAGCTGGACTATGCGCCCAATCCCGCCGCACGGCGACTGGCCGGCGCGGCGCAGGTGCGCATGGGATTGTTGTTCAGTAACCCCAGCGAGGCATATCTCAGCGCATTCCTGCTCGGCAGCCTGGATCAGGCCGGCCGATCCGACATCCAGTTGGTCGTGCAGAAATGCGACCTGGGCGATCATGAGGGCGAAGTGGCCGAACAGCTGATCCGGGGTGGGATCGACGGCGTCATCCTGCCACCGCCGTTGTGCGATTCGCCGATCGTGCTGGACGTGCTGTTGGCGGCGGGCATCCCCACCGTGGTGGTGGCGACCGGCGCGCCGCCGCCGCAGGTCGGCGCGGTCGCGATCGACGATCGCGCCGCGGCGCGGGAGATGACCACGCATCTGCTGGCGCTGGGCCACGAACGCATCGGCTTCATCCGCGGCAACGACAATATTCATGCCAGTGGCGAGCGGCTGGCGGGGTATCGCGATGCGCTGACCGGACATGGCAAGCCGCTGGACGATGCGCTGGTGGTGCGCGGGCTGTTCAGTTACCGATCCGGGCTGGAGGCGACCGAGGAACTGCTCGACCTGGGCGATCCGCCGTCAGCGATCTTCGCGAGCAACGACGATATGGCCGCCGCCGCGGTGGCGGTGGCGCATCGCCGCGGGCTGGACGTACCGGGCGATCTGACGGTGTGCGGGTTCGACGACAGCGCGCTGGCGACGACGATCTGGCCCGAACTGACCACGATCCGCCAGCCGATCGCCGATATGAGTCGCGCGGCCGTGCAATTGCTCGCGACGATGCTGTTCGACCGGCGCGAGGCGGGGCGCAGCGAGGCAAGGCATGTCACGCTGGATTATACGCTGGTGCGGCGGCGGTCGGACGCGGCACCACGACGACGCCCGTCGGTACGGGGTCGCTGAACGCCGCCGCGCGTGATAGCCGCCGCCGCATGGGCAGGCGTGGGAATGGGTCTTCGGTGAGCAAGCGGCATGGTGGCATGACGGCGGGGCGGCGCTGACATGGGAGCGATTGCCGGGCTGTTCCATCCGGCCACGCCCAAGCCGGTAGATCCGGCGCGGCTGCGCGCGATGGTGATGACGATGGCGCACCGCGGGCCGGACGGGGCGGGCGAGTGGACCGCGCCGGGTGTCGGCTTCGCGCATCGCCGGCTGGCGACGGTAGGCGGAGCGGGGGCGCGCCAGCCGGTCGCGACACCCGACCTGCGCTATGCCGCGATGCTGGACGGGACGATCCTGAACCACGACGCGCTGCGCGAGGAACTGCTGGCGTCGGGGCAGGCAATCGCTGGCGGGGGAGATGCGGAAGTCGTGCTGCACGGTTTCGCGGCATGGGGGCCGGCGCTGCTCGACCGGCTGGAAGGTGCCTTTGCGATCGTCGTCCACGATGCGGCGACGCAGACGCTGTTCCTGGCGCGGGACCGATTGGGCGCGAAGCCGCTGCATTATGCGGTGCTGCCGGACGGCGCGCTGGCTTTCGCGTCCGAGCTGAAGGGTTTGCTGGCGCATCCGTTGTTGCGACGGGCGCCCGATGCGGCGGCGATCGACGATTATCTGGCGCTGGGGCATGTGCCCGACGACGCCTGCGTGATTGCCGGCGTGCAGAAGCTGCCGGCAGCGCACTTCCTGCTGGTGGAACGTGGGCGCGGCTGGCGGGCACCGCGGCGGTGGTGGCACATGCGCGATGGTGCGCCGAGCGCGTCAGACGCGCTGCTTCCCGAAATCCGCGCTGCCGTGGCGCGTACTACGGCCGGTGCGATCCCGGGTGCGTTGCTGCTCGGGGATGCGGCGGATGCGGCGGTCGTGGCGCTGCTGGCCGAGGCGAGCGCGAAGGCGGTGCGCACCGTGGCGGTCGACGAGGCCGCGGCGGGCGTGGCGGCGCGGTTCGCGACCGCACACCGCATCGTGGCGGTGGGTGACATGGCAGCGTCGCTGTCGGCGTTGGTGGCGGCGTTCGATGAGCCGGTCGCCGCGGCCGAGGCGATCGTCGCGCTGCCGGCGGCGCGTGGCGCGCGGTGCGACGGTGCGGTCGCGATGGCGGGGACGGGTGCGGCGCTGGTGATGGGGGGATCGCGGTGGCGCGGCTTCGCACAGCGGGAGCGCGTGCGGCGTGCGGGATGGCTGCCGCGCTGGGGCGCGACGTTGCTGGGCACGGCCGAGGGGGATCATGGCACTGCGTCCGGAATGCCGCCGCGCGGCGTGCGGAACGACGTGTGGAGTGTCGAGGGCCGGCGCATGCTGGCGGATCATCGCCCTGAAGCGAGGTTTGCAGCGTGGTTGACGAAGGGCGATCCGCTTGATGCGGCAATGCGGGCCGATCTGGCGATCCGCTTGCCCGCCGAAGCCCTGACGATCGCCGATCGCGCCGGGATGGCGGCGGGTGTGGAATGGCGGGCCCCGTTTGCCGACCATCGGCTGGTGACGTTCATACAGCACCTGCCACGGGCGATACGGTGTGCGAAGGTGTCACCGCTTTCGGTCGCGCTGGCGCGGCATTTGCCGCCGATGCCGGTCGGCGCGCCGGCATCGCCGATCGGGGCATGGCTGCGCGGGCCGGCAGGCGAGGCGATAGCGCGATCTCGGTTGCTGGTCGAACTAGGGTGGTTCGACCTCGACCGGATCGCACGGCTAGTCGCCGAGCATCGCGCCGGGCAAGCCGACCATCAAATGCTGCTGTGGCGGCTGCTGGTGCTCGAGCGGAGCCTCAGCCGGTTGTTCGGGTAGCCAGCGTGCGCTTGATCCACAGGTCGAACAATTGCGGCCAATGCGATCCGGGCAGTTCGGGCGGCAGGTAGGCGGGGCCGAAGCCATGGCCGCCCTGCTGGAGGAAATGCGCCTCGACCGGCACTTGCGCGCGCTGGCAGGCGGCCATCATCGCCATCGGCTGTGCCGCGGGGACGACCGGATCGTCCAGTGCATGGACGATGAAGATCGGCGGGGTGCCGCGGTTCACACGGCGATCGGTGTCGAAGCGCGCCGCGCCGAGCGTGCCGACGCGCATCATGTCACCCGAGATCACCGGATAGACCAGCCCGGCATAAGCCGGGCGTGCGAGGATCTCGTCGGCGGCGTCGATGCGATCATACACCGGATCGATGAAGGCGGTGGCGATGCTGGCGGCGAGCAGCCCGCCAGCCGAAAAACCCACGACGCCGAGCCCGGCGGGATCGATCGCGAAATCAGCGGCGCGGGCGCGGATCAGCCGCATCGCGCGCTGCGCATCCTGTAGCGGCACGTCCTGCGGCTCCAGCCAGCCCTCGCCGGGTAGACGATAGGCAAGGACGAACACGGTGACGCCGAGCGGGTTGAAGGTCTTCGCGACGTTGATGCCTTCGTTCTCGACCGAGAGGAAGCGGTAGCCGCCGCCGGGGATCGCGAGCAGTGCGCGGCCGTCGGGCTTCGCGGGGCGGTAGATGGCGACGACGGGATCCGCGACTCCGCGCAGGTGGAGTTCGCGACGCGGTGGCTGGCCGCTCATCTCGTTATTGGGCGTCGGGAGGCGGCGCGGGCTGTTGGGCGGTTGCTTCGGCCAGAGGCGGAAATGCTCGCGCGGCGGCCATGCCGTGTCGGTGGTGCCCTGCGCCAGCGCATCGGAGGCGGCGGCAAGGGTCACGAGACCGGCGGCTCCGCCGATCATCGCCCGTCGATCGATGCGCATCCTCTTGTCCCTTCGTCGTTTTGTCGGTGCGGGTTATGGCATGGTCGCCCGTGGGTGCAACGGTGGAGTATCGCAACTGCGGTTCGGCGCATCGTTGCGGCGACGATAGATCCGGTCGCTCAGAAGACGGCCATGACGGCGTGTAGGGTCAGCGCAGCCAGGAGCAGACTGGAGAGCAGGAACAAGGCGAACCGCGGCGCGACGCGGTTGACGGTCGCCTGCAGCGCGCTGTGCACCACCCGCACGATCACATAGCCCCAGGCAAGCCATGCATTGACGCCGTTGCCGGTTCCGCCGAGCGCGATGACGGTGCACACGGCGTAGAACAGCGTGGGCTGTTCCATCAGGTGGTTGTAATTGTGGGCCTTCCACTGCGCATGTGCGGGCAGTGCGCGATCGGCATCGGTGCCCTTGCTGCCGATCAGCGTGCGCAGATCGATCCCGGCGGCCTTCATCGCCGGCATGCGGGTGGCGATCATCCACGCGAGCATCACCAGCGTCCAGCCGATCAGCACCACCATCGGGCGCAGGATGTCGCTGTGCAAGAAAAAGCCTCCCCCGGAGCGTCGCCGGGGGAGGCTGTCTCAATCCGCCCGCGGGCGCAACATCACTTGTCGAAGATCGACGCCCACTTGCGGACCGGGCGGTCCTTCCACAGGCCGCGGTGGTAGGCGTCGGATGCGAGCAGCGGCATGACCGAGCCGGCTTCCGCGAACACCATCTGTTCGATGCCGGTGTTCACCTTGCCCCAGCTGGCCGCTTCCTGAAGCGTCGAGGACGAGCAGGCGCCGTCGCGAACGTCGGCGACGGTGATCTGCACCGCGTATTTGTGCACCTCGACATCCTCATGACCGAGGATTTCGGCGCAGACGACCGTATCCTGGATGAAGTTCTTCGGCACACCGCCGCCGATCATCAGCAGACCGGTGGTGCCGGCCTTGATCTTGATGTCGGTGAGTTCGCGGAAGTCGGCGACCGCGTCGATCATCAGGTACGGCTTGCCGGCCTTGGCATTGTCGACCTGATGCTTGACGAGGCCGAAGCCTGCCGAGCTGTCCACGAAGGCCGGGCAGAAGATCGGCACGTCATGCTCATAGGCGAGCTTGACGAGGCTGTTCTCCTTCTTGCCGTTCTCGACCAGGTACTTGCCCATCTCGCGGATGAACGCGCGCGACGAATAGGCTTTCGGCTCGATCCGGTTGCAGATCTCGTAGATCGTGTGGTCGCAGTCCTGAAGCTGCTCCTCGTCGATGTACGTGTCGTAGATACGGTCGATGTACAGCGAGCGCAGCGTGTCGTCGTCCGGCACCTCCAGCGCCTGATAATGCTTGTGGCCGAGCCCTTCGAAGAAATCCATGTCGACGATCGTCGCGCCCGTGGCGACGATCACGTCGACCATGTTGTTGCGGACGAGTTCGGCATAGAGATCCATGCAGCCGCCGGCCGAGGTGGACCCGGCGATGACCAGCACCACGGTGCAGTCCTTGTCGCCCAGCATCTGATTGTAGATCTTCGTCGCGCGGCCGAGGTCGCGGCTGGTGAAGCTCATGTCGCTCATCGCATCGACGATCGGGCGCGCGTCGAAGCTTTTGATATCGATGTGCTTGACCTGCTTGGACAGCAGCTCGGCCTTGCGATGATCGTTGATCTTGGTGTCGGTCATGGGTGCTCCCATAGGGAAATACACGTCGTTCAAAGGGGACGCGAAGACCCGCACGACGGCGGCGCGCGGGACATCCGCACGCCGCCACCGGATCACTGAAGCCGTTGCGTTACAGCTTCACGACGTTGCCGGTAACCTGTTGCGGCAACGCGATGTAGAGCGACTCCATCGGTTCGTCGGTGGCGATCACCGTCTCGTCCGATGTAAAGCCGTTGAAGGCGGTGCGCATCGCCGCGCCATATGCGCCGAGCATCCCGACTTCGATATAATCCCCGGTGTTCACGTCCGCGGGCAGCGGGAACGGCCCCGGCATGTGATCGAGGTCGTCGCAGGTCGGACCCCAGAAGCTGAACGCATGATCGCGAACCATCGACTCGGGTTCGCGCAACAGCGCCACCGGATAGCGCCAGCCGATATGAGCGGCATCGAACAACGCGCCATATGCACCATCGTTGATGTACAGTTCCTCGCCCCGGCGACGCTCGACGCGCACCACGACCGAACTGTACTCAGCACTGAGCGCACGGCCCGGTTCCGCCCACAATTCCGCAGAATAGCTGATCGGCAGGCTTTCGAACGCACGGTGGATGGTTTCGAAATACCGCTCCAGCGGCGGCGGGTTCATTCCCGGATAGACCGAGGGGAAACCACCGCCGACGTCGATGACGTCGACCGTCACCGCCGCGGACACGATCGCCTGGCGAACACGCTCCATCGCATTGCCATAGGCATCCGGGGTCATCGCCTGCGAGCCGACGTGGAAGCAGATGCCGAGCGCGTCGGCGACCTGGCGCGTGGCGAGCAGCAGTTCCTTGGCCTCGTCCGGCGCGACGCCGAACTTCGCGCCCAAGCTGAGCTTCGAATGCTCCGACGACACGCGCAGCCGGACGCACAGCGTGAGGTCCGCCGCGCCGCGCGTGGCACGGACGATTTTCGCCAGCTCTTCCATGCTGTCGAGCGAGAAGGTGCGGACGCCGTGCGTAAAATACGCCTCGGCGATCGCTTCCTCAGCCTTGACCGGGTGCATGAAGCACAGGGTCGCGCCCGGCAACGTGCGGGCGACCAGTCGCACCTCGGCGATCGAGGCGACGTCGTAGGACGTCACGCCGTTGTCATAGAGCGTGCGTAGCAGCTCCGGACTTGGGTTCGCCTTGACCGCATACATGGTACGGCCCGGAAACTTCTCCGTAAAGAAGCGGGCGGCCCGTGCCGCGGCGTGCGGACGAACGATCGTGACCGGCTGGACCGGTCGCCGATTAGCGATGTCGATGGCCCCGGCGACGTGATCGGCGGAGACGGTCGAAAGGGGTGCTAACCCCAGCGCGCGATGATGCTGGTGCAACTCAAGGGACCTCCAATTGCCTTTCGGCATACGGTGACAAAAAGCTGCCTTGCGGTTGGAAGTCCCATGGGGCAGCGGAGGCGCGAAATATGATCGCCGGGGCGCATTGTAAAGTGGCCTTTGCGACGAAAGGTTCATTTGTGACGATAATGCGACAGCCAACACGAGCCGGGGTCCGCGACGCGGCGGCCAAGGTAGCGGCGATCCTTGCCGCGACGCCGATCTTCTACGCTGAAATCAACGGCATACATGTCGCATTTAAGGCGGAATGTCTGCAGCCGGTCGGCGCGTTCAAGGTGCGCGGCGCATGGCACCGGCTGACGGCCCTGAGCGAGGATGCGCGACGCCGTGGGGTGGTGGCATTCTCGTCCGGGAATCATGCGCAGGGGATCGCGTGGGCGGCGCGGCGGCTGGGGATGGCGGCGACGGTGGTAATGCCCGGCGACGCACCGGCCGCGAAGCGGGAGGCGACGCTGGCGCTGGGTGCGGAGGTGGTGACGTACGATCGCGCCACCGAATCGCGCGAGGCGATCGCGGCGCGGCTGGCGGAGGCGCGCGGCGCGACGCTGGTGCCCAGCTTCGACGATCCATGGGTGATCGAAGGGCAGGGCAGCGCCGGTATCGAGGCGGCGGCGCAGATGACCGCCGCCGGACTGGGCGCGCCGCGCCATGTGGTGGTGCCGTGCGGAGGCGGTGGGCTGGCGGCGGGCATGGCGCTGGCGCTGCCCGATGCGCGGATGACGGTGGTCGAACCGGAGGGCTGGGACGACATGCGCCGCAGCCTGGAGGCGAGCTGGATCGAGCCGGTCGTTGCCAACCCGCCGCGGACCGCGTGCGATGCCTTGCAGACGACGCTTGTGTCGCCGTTGACGTTCGACGTGCTGTCGCGCCGCGATGCGACCGGGGTGGCGGTGAGCGAACCGGACGTGCGCGAGGCGCAACGCTGGGCCGCGGCGCACCTGCGGCTGGTGGTGGAGCCGGGCGGCGCGGTGGCGCTGGCTGCCGTACTGACGGGCAGGGTGCCGGTCGAGCCGGGGATGCTGGTGGTGCTGTCGGGCGGTAACGTCGACATGGCCGCATATGCCCGCGTCCTGGCGGGAGAGGCGGCATGAACGGCGCGCTGGACGGGATCGCCGGGGTCGCGCCGGTGGTGGCGATGCTGGCGGCGTTCGCCTGCGCGATCGGCGGCGGCTGGTTGATCGTGAAGGGGCGCGACCCGCGGAAGGGCGTGTTGATGCTGGTAATGGCCGCGGTGCTGGTCGGCAACGTGCTGATCTGGACGATGTGAGCGCGGCGCGAATGTTGCGAATGTTGACACAGTGGCGGGTATCGCGCCGGCGTGAAAGTGGCGCATGTCGAGGTGCCGGCCACCGTCGTGCTGACGCGAATGTTGCGAATGTTGAGGCGATGGTGACGTAAGCAGGCGGTGCGCGGCGCGGCGAGAGCGAGGGCGAAGCATCGTCGTCGTTAGTACGCGAGGCGCTGGCTTGTAGGACAGCCGGGGGGGGGGGCGGTTGCGGGAGGGCGTGCGCGAACGGCGGCTTTCGGGCGGTCGCGCCGCGCGCCGTGCTGGCAGAGCGCCGCGATATGCGACGTCGCCACGGGACGGCGGAGACAGGATCATGTCGGGAGCGACGAGCCGGTGCACGTCGCTCCGGACGTGAGAGTTCGCCGCGGGCAAAGCCAGCCGTGTTGGTTGGCGCGCGACATCGCTGGCCCGACCGACCCGAGGCGCGGATCGGCGTGGCCGACCCGCGCCCATCGGCTTCACTTGATCGGCGAGTTGGGGTCCAGCCGCATGTCGAGGTAATTGTCGACCGAGCGCATCAGGTCCGGCATCTCGTGTTCGAAGAAGTGGTTGGCGCGCGGGATCACGTCGTGGTGGATCGTGATGTGCTTTTGCGTGCGCAGCTTGTCGACCAGCTTCTGCGAGGCGAGCGGAGTGGCCACCTCGTCCTCCGCGCCCTGGATGATGATGCCCGAAGAGGGGCATGGGGCCAGGAACGAGAAGTCGTAGAGGTTGGCCGGCGGGGCAATCGAGATGAAGCCGCGGATTTCCGGGCGGCGCATCAGCAACTGCATGCCGATCCACGCGCCGAACGAGAAGCCGGCGATCCACGTCGTCTGCGCTTCGGGATGGAAGCTTTGCACCCAGTCGAGCGCGGAGGCGGCGTCCGACAATTCGCCGACGCCATTGTCGAACACGCCCTGGCTTTTGCCCACGCCGCGAAAATTGAAGCGCAACGTGGCGAAACCACGGCGCTGGAACGTCTTGTAGAGTTCCTGCACGATCTTGTTGTTCATCGTGCCGCCCGCATTGGGATGCGGGTGGAGGATCATCGCGACGGGCGCGCGCGGACGCGGCCCGGGAGCGAAGCGCCCCTCAATACGGCCTTCGGGTCCGGGAAAGATGACTTCGGGCATGGCAACCTTAGTAATGGGGCGGCGGGCGTTTGGGGCCGGCGGGAAGCGCGCTATATAAGCCAGACCGCCGAAAATGGAATGTGTCTTGACCGAGCCGCTGTATCTCGACCACGCCGCCACGACCCCGATGACCTCCGCCGCGATCGCCGCGGTGGCCGAAGGCATGGCGATGTGGGCCAATCCTTCTTCGCCGCATGCCGCAGGACGCCGCGCGCGCGCCGCACTGGAAGCGGCACGGGAGTGGATCGCGACGGCCTATGGCTGGAAGCACGAGGTGCTGCTGACCGGCGGGGCGAGCGAGTCGCTGGCGATCGCGCTGGGGCGGTGCACCGCGACGAAGCGCGCGATATCGGCCGTCGAGCATGATGCGGTGCTGCGCGCCGCGGGGCAGGCGCGGGTGCTGGCGGTGGATGCGTCCGGGCGGATCGATCCGGGCACGCTGTGCGACGTGCGCGACACGTTGGTGGCGGTGCAATGGTGTAACAGCGAGACGGGGGTGAAGCAGCCGATCGCCGCCATCGCCGCAGCGGTGCACGACGCGGGCGGATGGTTGCTGGTCGACGCCGCGCAGATGCCCGCGGGCGACGAACTGGCCGAGGTGGCGGATTTCGTCGCGCTGTCCGCGCACAAGCGTGGCGGACCGCCGGGCACCGGGGCGCTGCTGGTCCGCGACGTGGCGCTGTTGCATCCCAGCGGCGGGCAGGAGCGCGGCTATCGGCCGGGCACCGAGAATCTACCCGGCGTGCTGGGCCATGCCGCCGCGCTTGCGGAGCCGGAGCCGGACCATCACGAACGCCGCGCGCAACTGGACGATGCGATCCGGCGGTCCGGGGGCGAGGTGGTCGCCGGGGAGGCGGAACGGCACCCTGCGATCGGGGCGTACCGGATGCCGGGCGTAGGATCGGCGGCGCAGCTGATCCGGTTCGATATGGAGGGCGTGGCGGTGTCGGCGGGCAGCGCGTGCGCGAGCGGCAGCCTGAAGCCCAGCCACGTGCTGCGCGCGATGGGCTGGACCGAAGAGGCGTCGCGCGAGGTGGTGCGGGTCAGCTTCGGGCGGACGACCATCGATGAGGATGTGGCGCAGTTCGTCGCGGCGTGGCGGGCGGTCGCGCGCGCGACGGCGCGGTTCGTGGCGTGACGTACCTCGATTACCAGGCGACGACGCCGCTCGCCCCCGAGGCGCTTGACGCGATGATGCCGTGGTTGCGCGACGGCCACGCAAATCCGCATTCGCCGCACCGCCCGGGACGGATGGCGAAAGCGGCGGTGGAGGTAGCGCGCGCGCATGTCGCCGCGTTGATGCCGTCGGGCGGACGGGTGGTGTTCACCAGCGGCGCGACCGAGGCGCTGAACTGGGCGATCAAGGGCAGCGACCGCGCGATCGTCACGCAGGCGACCGAACATGCCGCTGTGCTGGACACGGTCGCGGCAAGCGGGCGGAAGCGCGTGGTGCTGCCGGTCGATCGCGCGGGCCGGGTCGATCCGGCGGCGGTGGCGCAGGCGGTACGTGACACCGACGCGCGGCTGGTGGCGGTGATGCTGGTCAACAACGAGATCGGGACGATCCAGCCGGTCGAAGAGATCGCGGCGGCGGTGCGCCCGACGGGTGCGCTGTTGCTGTGCGATGCGGTGCAGGGCTTCGGGCGGGTGGCGATCCCCGAGGCGTGCGACATGGTGGCGGTGTCCGCGCACAAGATCCACGGGCCGAAGGGCATCGGCGCGCTGTGGCTGCGCGATGGCGTGACGATCGCGCCACTGCTGCACGGCGGCGATCAGGAAGGCGGTCGATCGGGCACGCTGAGCCCGGCATTGTGCGCGGGCTTCGGTGCGGCGGCGGTGCTGGCGAAGGCGGGGCTTGCGGCGAATGCGGCGCATGTCGCGCGGTTGTTCGCGGTGGTGCGCGAGCGGTTGGCGGGGTGGACGATGAACGGAGCGGTCGACGGGCGCTGGCCGGGCAATGTCAGCGTGCGCCGCGATGGGCTGGATGTCGCGCGGCTGATGAGCGACGTGCGCGATGTGGCGTTCTCGGCGGGATCGGCGTGCGCGAGCGGATCGGGGCGGACCAGTCATGTGCTGCGCGCGATCGGGCTGTCGGACGCCGAAGCGCGCACCACGATCCGGATCGGTTTCGGCCGCTATACGAGCGAGGCGGAACTGGCGACGGCGCTCGACCGACTGGCGGCGGCGGCGGATGCGCAACGGGTGACGGCATGAAGGTGATGGTCGACGGCCGGGAATGGCCGGCAACGACGGGTGAGCGGTTGCTGGATGTCGCGCGGCGCAACGGGCTGGCGCTGGAGGGCACGTGCAACGGCGATCTGGCGTGCGCGACCTGCCATGTCGTTATCGCGGCTGAGTGGTTCGAACGACTGCCGCCCGCCCGCGAGGAGGAAGAGGACATGCTCGACTTGGTCGGCGATGCACGGCGGACCAGCCGGCTGGCGTGCCAGATCGTCCTGACGCCCGCGCTAGACAAGCTGTCCGTTACCTTACCATAGAGTTCAGCCAACGTGCAGCGCTACCCGAGCATCTTGCGGACAGGGCAGGGGATTTCGGGAGTGTAGCGTATGAAACTGATGACCTTGGGCTTCGCCGCGATGATGACGGTGGCGACGATGACGCCGATGGCCGCGTCGGCCCAGCCCGGCCATGACCGGCGTGGATGGGACGATCGCCGCGGTTGGGACGACCGGCGTGGCTGGGACGATCGGCGCGGGTGGAACGACCGGCGTGGCTGGCGCGGCGATCGCGGTCGGGACGACCGGCGCGGCTGGCATGACGATCGGCGTCGCTATGCGCGTAACTGGAGCAACGGCCCGCGGGTGAGGACGGTGTGTCGCTGGGTGGACGGTTATTACGGCCCGGTGCGTCGCTGCTTCAACGTGCGTCGCTAACGACTTGATTGCGCCGCCCGGCTCCTCCATACGGCGCGCGGGAGTCGGGCGGACGTGGTCGTCGCCAACTTGGTCAGGTCCTGACGGAAGCAGCCACAACGATTTCGCCGCGGGTCGTCCCGGCTCCCACCGCGCAGCCAGTGCGAAACCGGCCACCGCGCGACGGTGGCAAGCGCCGCCGGCACGGAATGGCGGGGCGACGACCCCCGGGCCGACGCGTGGCATTCCTGTTTTCCGACGCGATCTACGCGGCTGGCGTAGGATCATGGCAACGGCCAACCGTCATCGATCGTTGCGCACGCACGATCGCGATCCGGTCTTCTACAGAGACGGTGGCCCGATCTGCTGGCCCTGCCGGCGCGCTTCCTCCTCCGCCATCCTGACGCGTTGCGCGATGATCGGTGCGATGCCGGACATGGTGGCCGGCTGTGGTGGGGGACCGGCCCGACGCCGGCCGGGTTAAAGGACGGTCTGCCATGCGGGATGTTTCGACAAGCGCGCCGGCCATGCCTATATCGGCGGCGATGTCCGACTCCCTCGACCTCGGCGCGCCGCCACAGCCCGTCGCACATGCGCAGCCTTATCGTGTGCTGGCGCGCAAATACCGGCCGCAGACGTTCGACGCGCTGATCGGGCAGGACGCGATGGTCCAGACGCTGGGCAATGCGATCAAGCGCGACCGGATCGCCCACGCTTTCCTGCTGACCGGCGTGCGCGGTGTGGGCAAGACCTCCACCGCGCGGCTGATCGCCAAGGCGCTGAACTGCATCGGCCCCGATGGCAGCGGTGGCCCGACGATCGATCCGTGCGGGGTGTGCGAGCCATGCCGTGCGATCGCCGAGGGCCGGCACATCGACGTGGTCGAGATGGATGCCGCCAGCCACACCGGCATCGACGACGTGCGCGAGATCATCGAGGCATCGCGTTATTCGGCGGTGTCGGCACGCTACAAGATCTACATCATCGACGAAGTTCACATGCTGTCGAAGGCGGCGTTCAACGGGCTGCTGAAGACGCTGGAGGAACCGCCGGCGCATGTGAAATTCCTGTTCGCCACGACCGAGGTGAACAAGGTGCCGGTAACGGTGTTGTCGCGGTGCCAGCGGTTCGACTTGCGTCGTATTCCCGCGACATTGCTTGCCGAGCATTTCGGGCGCGTCGTCGCGGCGGAGGGCGCGGAGGCGGACCCCGAGGCGCTGGCGTTGATCGCACGTGCGGCGGAAGGATCCGCCCGCGACGGGCTGTCGATCCTGGACCAGGCGATCGCGCATGCCGATCTGGAAGGCGGCGGCGTGCGGGCCGAGGCGGTGCGTGAGATGCTGGGCCTGTCGGATCGCAACGCGGTGCGCGACCTGCTGGCGCTGGTGCTCGCCGCGGATGCGCCGGGCGCACTGGCCGCGCTGCGCCGTCAATATGATCTGGGCGTCGACCCGCTGGGCGTGCTGCGCGCGCTGCTGGAGGCGGTGCACGGCGTTACGCAGGTGAAGGTGGGCGCGGCCGACGACATGGCGCAGCCCGCCGAGGAACGCGCAGCCTATCGCGAGTGGGCGGGCCGATTGTCGTTCCCGGCGCTGCACCGGCTGTGGCAATTGTTCCTGAAGGGGCATGAGGAGGTCGGGCGCGCGGCATTGCCGATCGAAACCGCCGAAATGGCGATCCTGCGCGCTATTCATGCCTCGACCTTGCCCGATCCGGGTGAGCTGGCGCGGCGGATCGCGGGTGGCGAGGTGCCGGCGGGCATCGTCGCGACCCCCGCCGCGCCGCCGGAACCAGAAAGCCGCGTGCCGGCCGATTTCACGGGCGTGCTGGCTTTGCTGGACGCATCGCACAAGCTGGAATTGCTGGCGCGGCTGCGGCGTAACGCCAGCCTGGTGCGCTATGCCCCGCCCGAGATGGTGTTCAGCGGCACGCGGCCCCTGTCGGCGGATACGCTGACCGAACTGGGCGCGGTGCTGCGCGAGGCGACCGGCATGGCGTGGAAGATCGCGATGGCCGACCTGCCCGGTGCGCCGACGATGGTGGAGGCCGAGCAGGATCTGGTGCAGGCGCGCCACGACGCCGCGCGCGCGCACCCGATCGTCGCAGCCGCCTTCGATGCGTTCCCCACGGCCGAACTGGTCGATCCCAAACCCGCACAACGGAGTGTTACGTGAAAGATCTCAACGACATCCTGGCAATGGCCCAGAACGTCCAGAACGAATTGCAAAAGGCGCAGGACAGCCTCGACACGATCGAGGTCGAAGGTGTCGCCGGCGGCGGACTGGTCAAGATCAAGGCTTCCGCCAAGGGACGGATCATCGGCGTCGCGCTGGACGATTCGCTGATCGTGCCGTCCGAGAAGCAGATGCTGGAGGACCTGATCGCCGCCGCGATCAACGATGCGCGGACCAAGGCCGACGCGGTATCTTCGACCGAAATGTCGAAGATGACCAGTGGTTTGCCGCTTCCCCCGGGCTTCAAGCTGCCGTTCTGATCGCCACCCCGCGACGATCCTTGCGGTAGCGGAACAATAGCGCATGTGTCGCATTCATGGCTTCCCGAGGACAGGAGCCAGCCATGAGTGACGACCGTGTGACCGAGACGCCGCACACCACGATCATCGAGCGCCGTGGCGGCGGCGGTGGCGTGTTGATCGGACTGGCGGTGCTGATCGCCGTCGTGGTGGCAGCGTATTTCCTGCTGGTGCGCAACGACAGCGAAGTCGCGAAGAACAACGCCATTACCTCCGCGGCGAAAAGCGTGGAAAGTACCGCCGACAAGGCGGGATCGGCGATCGACGGCGCGACTGACGCGAAATGATGCAGTGCGGCGGGCGTGGTGCGGCTGGCCGGGGGGCGGCGATCTACCGTGCCGTGCCCGACCCGGATCGTGCCGCTTCCCCAACCGGCGGTGTCACCCCGGAGCGGTGATGGACCGCGAGGGGGGCCGTATCGGCGGCGGGCGGGGGCTCGTCCGGGCTCTACAGCAGCGCGCCCTGTCGATCGGTCGCCTCGCGCGCGGCGCGACGAAAGGCGGCATTGGCGTCGACATAAGGGAGGTCGGGGCGCTTGCCCGCGAACAGCTCGGCCAGCGTGATGATCTGAAGGCGGGAGTAGGTCTTCCCCGTCGCTTCGGCGCGAAAGCGGCCGACCGACGCGGCCTCCTTCTCCATCGCCTTGGTCGGCATCGCCTTGGTCAGGAACACGCCGGCCGGAGCCTTTTCGCGCTCCATCGTCGAATGCAGGTCCCGGATCATCTGCACGCCGACATGGTCGCCGCCCTTGACCGACACCAGCGCCTTTTCCATCCGCCGCCCGTCGGGCTTGAAGTAGATGATGCCGTCGATCCCGCCATCGGCACCCTTGCGACGCCCGCCGAACGGCATCGCGTCCACCATCGACACCGCCCACCACTGGAACTGGTATTTGTCCCGGCGCGCAAGATCCTCGGCGGAGGCGAGATCGCGTGGCGTGCCCTCCACGGTGAAGGCCACGCCGGGGAAGGCGGCCTGCATCCGCTTTTCGATCAACGAAATGGCGAGGTGCGTCACGTCTATGCCGATCCACTGGCGGCCGAGCTTCTGCGCGGCATGGACGGCGGTGCCGCAGCCGCAGAACGGGTCGAGCACCACATCGCCCTCGTTCGAGGAGGCGGCGATAATCCGTTCCAGCAGCGCGAGCGGTTTCTGCGTGGGATAGCCGAGCCGCTCCTGCGCCTGCGAGTTCAACGCCGGAATGTCCGCCCATAGCGCCTGAACCGGCATCCCCTTGGCCTCGTCCAGATAGCGTTTGAGGCGGATGCCGCCGGCGCGGGTGAAATGCAGGCGACCCTCGGCATCGAGCCGGCGCATCGTCTCCTCCGGCATCCGCCACAGCGAGGTGATGCCCTTGTACGCATAGGTGTAGCCGCCGCCCGACAGCCCCTTGGCCGTCAGGTTGTCGTCCATCCACTGGCGACCGTCGGCGTCGCTTTGGCGAAACCGCGCCTCGTAATCGGCGTCATAGGCCGTGTACGGCGCGTGCCACACATGTTGTGCGCCGCGGGTGTAGAAGAGCAGCGTATCGAGGTTGCGCCCCCAACGCCCGCCATCGGCATGTGCGGTGGTACGCTTCCAGATGACCTCGTTGCGATAGTGCTCCGCCCCGAAAATCCCGTCGAGCAGCAGCTTGAGATAGTGGCTCGCGGTCGAATCGCAGTGAAGATACAGGCTGCCGGTCGGCTTGAGAACGCGGTGCAACTCGACCACGCGCACCGCCATCATCGCCAGATAGGCCATCATGTCGTTGTCGCCGAGGAAACCGCGCATGGCGTTGAGCAGGTCGAACGCCTTGGTATGGCCGCTGCGCGCGACCTGATCGAAAGCATCCTCGGCGCGGTCGTTCCAGTGCCATGTGTCGGCGAACGCCTCGATCTGGGCGTCGGCGCCGGTGCCGGCGGGCGAGCGGAAAAGGATGTTGTACGTCGCGTTCGAATTGAACGGCGGATCGAGGTAGATCAGGTCGACGCTGCCCGGCGGGATGTCACGGCGCAGAACGTCGAGGTTGTCCCCGTAATAGAGGTGGTTGGCGGGGCGATTGGCACTGGACATGCAGGCGAGTGAAGCGGCTGGCGTCGTCGGTGTCGCGCGAACGTGCATCCGGGGCGGTGCGGTTTGCGCCGCCGCGCGCGCGACTTGCGCGGTTTCGGATCGATCCCGACTGGACAAAGGACGTCACTGCGGGCGGAGCGGACGGCGGGTCGCCGCGCTCCGCCCGCAGTGACGGGAGGCTTATCCGCCGTGCGCGGCCAGCGCGGCGAGCAGCAGCAGTGCGACGATATTGGTGATCTTGATCATCGGGTTCACCGCCGGGCCGGCGGTGTCCTTGTACGGATCGCCGACCGTGTCGCCGGTGATCGCGGCCTTGTGCGCCTCCGATCCCTTGCCGCCGTGATTGCCGTCCTCGATATACTTCTTGGCATTGTCCCATGCGCCGCCGCCGCTGGTCATCGACAGCGCGACGAACAGGCCGGAGACGATCACGCCAAGCAGCATCGCGCCGAGCGCCGCGAAGCCGCTGGCCTGCCCGTCGACGGCGCGGACGATGAAGTACAGCGCGATCGGCGACAGCACCGGGAGCAGCGAAGGCACGATCATCTCGCGGATCGCGGCGCGGGTGACGAGATCGACCGTGCGGCCATAGTTCGGGCGACTGGTGCCCGCCATGATGCCGGGGTTGTCGCGGAACTGCGCGCGGACCTCCTCGACCACCGCGCCCGCCGCGCGACCGACCGCGGTCATGCCGAACGCGCCGAACAGATAGGGCAGCAGCGCGCCGAGCAGCAGGCCGACGATGACGTACGGGTTGCTGAGCGAGAAATCGACGGTGAGGTCGGGGAAGAAGATCGCCAGATCGGTGGTATAGGCCCCGAACAGCACCAGCGCCGCCAGCCCCGCCGAGGCGATGGCATAGCCCTTCGTCACCGCCTTCGTCGTGTTGCCGACCGCGTCGAGCGCATCGGTGCGCGCGCGCACTTCGTCCTCCAGCCCGGCCATCTCGGCGATCCCGCCGGCATTGTCGGTGACCGGCCCGTAAGCGTCGAGCGCGACGACCATCCCGGCGAGCGCCAGCATCGCGGTGGCACTGAACGCGATGCCGATGATCCCGGCGAACTTGTAGGCGGCGATCACCGCGACGACGATGACCAGCGTCGGCAGGGCGGTCGATTCCAGACTGATCGCCAGACCCTGGATCACGTTGGTGCCGTGGCCGGTTTCGCTGGCCTTCGCGATCGATTTGACCGGACGATAATTGGTGCCGGTGTAATATTCGGTGATCCACACGATCAGGCCGGTGACCGCCAGGCCGATCATCATGCACCAGAACAGGTCGGTGCCGGTGAAGGCCGCGGCGGCGGGTACGCCCGCGACGGCGCTGTCGGTGATGCCGGTGGTGATCGCATCGAACGCCGCATCGCGATCGGCGTCGAGGAAGCCTGCGCCGCCGATCACCGCGTTCATATCACCAAGCACCCATCTGGTGACCAGCCAAAGTGCGGGGACCGACAGCAGCGCGGAAGTCCAGAACCCCTTGTACAGCGCCCCCATGATCGAGCCGTTCCTGCCCAGCCGCACCATATAGGTGCCGATGATCGAGGTGATGATGCATACCCCGCCGATCGCCAGCGGCAGGCTCATCAATCGCATCAGCTCCGCAGGGCTTGCCTGGATCAGCAGCGCGATCGACACCATCGTCACGCCCAGCGTCACGACATAGGTTTCGAACAGATCGGCGGCCATGCCCGCGCAATCGCCGACATTGTCGCCGACGTTGTCCGCGATCACGGCGGGGTTGCGGGGATCGTCCTCCGGAATGCCGGCCTCGACCTTGCCGACCAGATCCGCGCCGACGTCCGCCGCCTTGGTGAAGATGCCGCCGCCCAGCCGCGCGAAGATCGAGATCAGCGACGCGCCGAATGCCAGTGCGGTCAGCGCCTCGACGATCCGGCGATCATTGGGCAGCAAGCCGGACGGGCCGGTCAGATACCAGAAGAACAGGGCGATCGAGAGCAGGCCCAGGCCGGCGACCAGCATGCCCGTCACCGCGCCGGAGCGGAACGCCATGGTCAGGCCGCCCTGCAGCGAGCCGCGCGCCGCCTCCGCCGTGCGGACGTTGGCGCGCACCGAAATCGTCATGCCGACGAACCCCGCCGCACCCGACAGCAACGCACCGATGACGAAGCCGATCGTCGACAGCGTGCCGAGCGTGATCGCCAGTACGATCGCGACGACAACGCCGACGACGGCGATGGTGGTGTATTGCCGCCCGAGATAGGCGCGTGCGCCCTCCTGGATGGCGGCGGCAATATCCTGCATCCGCTCGTTACCGGGCGAAGCGGACAACACCTGTCGGCTGGTTACGAAGCCATAGAGTACGGCGATCAGGCCGCAGACGATGGCAAGATAGACGATCGTCATGCCCTTCATCCCTCCTTGTGGCGCGTCCGGTCTGTCGCCGGGAACGTCGCGCGGGAGAGGAGGCTAACACGCGACCGCGTCAGCGCAAGCCGTGCTGGTATCCCAGCCGTTCGGGCAGCTCGATCAACCGGTTATCCTGCGTCAAGGTCAGCCCCGCACCCGCTGCGAACGTGCCGACGCGCGTTGCGGCGACCGGCGGAGCGAAATCCGGCGACGCCGCGAACAGCAATTCGTAATCGTCGCCCGCCGTCGCCGCGAAGAGCGCGTCGGTGACGCCGCGGGCGAGCGGAACCGCGCCGAGGTCGATCGTCACCGCCAGACCGCTGACAGCGGCCATGCGCTCCGCGTCGATCAGCAGGCCGTCGGACACGTCCATCATCGCATGGACCAGCGGGGCGAGCGCGCGTCCTTCCGCAAGGCGCGGGGCAGGGCGGCGATAACGGGCGAGGAGGAGCGCGTCACCGGTGCCGGCCCGCGCGATCGCCAGCCCCGCCCCGGCATCGCCGATCGTGCCGGTGACCCACAGGCCATCCCCGGCCCGCGCGCCCGAGCGGGGCGCGGCAGCGGCATCGCGACCGAACGCGGTGACGGTGAGGACGCGCGGTGCGCCCGCGGGCAGGGTGACGGTGTCCCCGCCGATCAACGGGCAGGCGAGTGCCGCCAGCACGTTCGCGAGACCGTCGAGGAAGGCGGCGTCCCACGCGGCGTCGCGCAAGGGGTAGTTGAGGAGGATACCCTCCACGTGCGCGCCCTTGGCGGCGAGATCGGACAGATTGGTCGCGACGACTTTCCACGCGACATCCTGTGGCGGGTCAGACGCGAGGAAATGCACGCCCTCCACCAGGGTATCGGTGGTGACGGTCAGGCCGACGATCGTGGCGGTGTCGTCGGTCAGGCCATGCGCGCCGGAATGGAGCGGCATCGCGCGAAGCCGGGCGAGGAAGGCGGCCTCGTTCATCGAGCGGCGCGCATCGACGACACGGGAGCGGCGGGTGACGGGACGACCGGCCTATTCATAGGCCCCGCGCCGCATCACATAGTCACGCGTTTCGTAGGGAGCGCTCAGCCCCTCCACCCAGGCACCATGCGCGTGGGTGAGCGCGACCAGTTGCATCGGCGCGTCCGATGGCCAGCATCGCACACGCACCTCGTGGCGGTGCAGATCGCGGTTCGGCTCCATCATGACCCAGGCGAGCGGGCGATCGCGGGTGGCGCGCGTACCTGCCGCCGCCATCGCGGCACGGATGCGATCGCGCGACCGGGGCGGAAGATACTGCCACACCACCGAATGCATCAGGACGCGCGTGGTGCCGATGTCCTGCGGGGCGGCGAGTTGCGCCTCTACCCAGTCGGGCGCGTCGCCGGCGGTCAGGTCGACCGCGCGTTCGTGGACCATGTCGATTGCGGACGACAGCCGTGCCAACCGCTCGGGATTGTCGACCCAGACGTAGCCGGCGAGGCGTTCGGCCTGCGCCGGGTCGCGGACGTCGACCGGGGCGATGTCGACGCCGCGCGCGCGCTCGATGACGATCGGTGCGGCGGGCGGGGGCGGGCCGCGCCATTCGGGGACGATCGTCAGCGGCGAGTCGGCTGGACCGGCATCGACCCCGCCGAGATCGAAGCGCATGCGGCCGATCAGCAGGTTCAGCCCCGCGCTGGAGCCGATCTCCAGCACCTCGATCCGCGGACCGAAGGCGGCGGCGACATGGAGCAGCCCGGTCATCAGCCCCGCCGACCGCTGCGCCTCGTTGGTTTGCGGCGGTCCGTCGAGCCACGGCAGCAGCGTGTCGTCATGAGTGGTGATGATCTTCGCCAGCGCGGCGTCGTCGTCGGCGAACGGGTCCGCGATGCCGCGCCTGGACAAAGCGTGCAGGCCGCCGACCAGCCGCAGTACCGTGGCGTCGGCGACCGGCTCGCCCGGCCATCCGAGTACACGGTCACCGGTGCGGGTGTCGCGCGTCAGCACGCGGGCGAGCGCGCGGCACAATCCTGCGGTACGCGGGGCAGCCATCGCATCGCAATATCGTGCCTGCACCTCGAATGCGGCGCGGTTGGTGGGTTCGTCTGCCATCCACGCCTCATTGCGCCGCCGAAGGTGCCCACGTAAAGCCGCGCGCATGTCAGATCCAATCGTCATCGCCGTTCCCAAGGGGCGCATCCTCGAAGAAGCGCTGCCGTTGCTTGCGCGCGCCGGGATCGTGCCCGAGCCGGCGTTCGGCGACGAGCGCAGCCGTGCGCTGCGGTTCCGTACCGACCGCGACGGCGTCGAGCTGATCCGCGTTCGCGCGTTCGATGTCGCGACCTTCGTCGCGCATGGGGCGGCGCAGCTGGGGATCGTCGGTTCGGACGTGCTGGCGGAATTCGACTACGCCGAACTGTACGCGCCGGTCGACCTGAACATCGGCCATTGCCGCCTGTCGATCGCCGAGCCGGCGGCCGTGGCGGCGGGCGATGATCCGCGCGGGTGGAGCCACGTGCGTGTCGCGACCAAATACCCGCACGTCACCGCCCGCCATTTCGCCGCGCGCGGCGTGCAGGCGGAGTGTATCAAGCTGAACGGGGCGATGGAGCTGGCGCCGACGCTGGGGCTGGCGACGCGGATCGTCGATCTGGTGTCGTCCGGGCGGACCCTGAAGGAAAACGGGCTGGTCGAGGTGGAACGGATCATGGACGTGTCGGCGCGGCTGATCGTCAACCGGGCGGCGATGAAGACGCGCGCGCATGTCTTTCCGTTAGTCGAGGCGTTCCGCAACGCGGTGGCGGAGCAGGCGGCATGATCCGGCTGGATACGCGAGACGGCGACTTCGCGGCGCGTTTCGATACACTGGTCGATGCGCGGCGCGAGGCATCGGTGGACGTGGTGCGCGACGTCGCCACGATCGTGCGCGCGGTGCGCGACGACGGCGATGCGGCGCTGCACGCGTTCACGCAGAAGCTCGACAGGCACGATCTGAACGAAACCGGCTGGCGGGTCGATGCGGCGGCATGCGCGGCGGCGTTCGAGGGGCTGGAGCCGGAGTTGCGCGCCGCGCTGGAACTCGCGGCGGCGCGGATCCGCACCTATCACGAGAAGCAGCGCCCCGAGGATACGAGCTTCACCGATGCGGCGGGCGTCCGGCTGGGCGCGCGGTGGCGCGCGGTCGACGCGGCGGGCGTCTACGTGCCGGGCGGGCGCGCTGCCTATCCTTCGACGCTGTTGATGAACGCGATGCCGGCGCGGGTCGCGGGGGTCGAGCGGCTGGTGGTGGTGACGCCGACGCCCGACGGCGAGGTCAACCCGCTGGTGCTGGCCGCCGCGCATCTGGCAGGCGCGGACGAGGTGTGGCGCATCGGCGGTGCGCAGGCGATCGCGGCGCTCGCCTATGGCACCGAACGGATCGCGCGGGTCGACGTGGTGACCGGTCCGGGCAACGCCTGGGTCGCGGAGGCCAAGCGGCAGGTGTACGGGGTGGTCGGGATCGACATGGTAGCGGGGCCCAGCGAGATCGTGGTCGTCGCGGATGGCGCGAATGATCCGGAATGGATCGCCGCCGACCTGCTGAGCCAGGCCGAGCATGACACGACGACGCAATCCATCCTGTTCACCGACGATGCCGGGTTCGCAGAGCGCGTCGTGGCGGCGGTGGAGCGGCAGTTGCAGGCGTTGCCGACGCAGGGCGTCGCGCGGGTGGCGTGGGAGGACAATGGCGCGGTGGTGATCGTGCCGGGCCTGGCCGAGGCGATCCCGCTGGTCGATCGACTGGCGCCGGAGCATGTCGAGTTCGCGTGCGACGATCCGCGATCGCTGTTCGATCTGCTGCGTCATGCAGGGTCGGCGTTTCTGGGGCGACACACGCCGGAGGCGATCGGCGACTATGTCGCGGGGCCGAACCACGTGTTGCCGACCGGGCGACGGGCACGTTTCGCCAGCGGGCTGGGCGTCACCGATTTCATGAAGCGGACCAGCTTCCTGCAGCTCGACGAGAGCGCATTGAACGAGCTGGGGCCGGCGACGATCGCGCTGGCGCGTGCAGAGGGGCTGCCGGCGCACGCGCAATCGGTGGCGCTGCGCATCCGGACGAACCGCTAGGCGAACGTTCCTGGCGTCGGGAGGGACGGCGGGGGCGGATCTGCCGCCCCCGCCGCATCAGGTCAGCCGCCGGCGAGCTCCGCCTTGCGGTTCGCCTTGCTCTCGGCCAGCGTGGTCAGCTTGTCGTCGGTGGCCTTTTCCTCGTCGAGGGTCGCCTGCAACAACGGCACGACCTGTGTATGGCCGAGCTGCTGCGCCCAGGCGATCAGCGTGCCGTAGCGCGTGATCTCGTAATGCTCGACCGCCTGCGCCGAGGCGATCAGCGCGGCATCGAGCACCGCCTTGTCGGCGACCTCGCCCGCGACTTCGTTGGCTTCCTTGATGATGCCGTCGATCGCCGGGCAAGTGACCGCCTTGGGCTTCTGGTCCAGCGCCTCGAACGCCTGCTCCAGACGCGCGATTTGTCCCTCGGTTTCACGCAGGTGGGTCTCGAAACTCTTCTTCAGCTCCGGGGCGGTGGCCTTGTCGATCATCTTCGGCAGCGCCTTGGTGATCTGGTTCTCGGCATAATAGATGTCCTGCAGCTGATGCAGGAACAGGTCGTCGAGCGTCTCGATGTCCTTGGTGAAAAGGCCCATGATCGTTCTCCTCGGTTTTGGGGTACGCGGCATCGAACGAGACGGGTCGCCGTCCGTTGCGAGGAAATCGCCTGATGCATGTCAATCATCACCAGGGGGTGACGAACGCGTGCGCAGCGACTACAGCGCGCGGCCTATGTCCCGCACCGCCGCCAGAACCAAGGCCCGCGCCGCCGCGCGCCTCGCCGCCGTCCAGGCGCTCTACCAGCTTGAGATGGAGGGCACCGCGATGCCGGTGCTGCTCCACGAATTTCACCAGCATCGGTTGGGCGCGACGATCGACGACGTCGAATATGCCGACGCCGACGTCGCGTTCTTCGACGACGTGGTGACCGGCGTGGCGGCGCGTCAGGGCGAGATCGACCTGCTGATCGAGGAGCGGCTGACCACCGGCTGGTCGCTGGAGCGGCTGGACAAGCCGATGAAGGCGATCCTGCGTGCCGGCACCTACGAATTGCTGGCGCGTGCCGATGTGCCGGTCGGGGCGGCGATCAGTTCGTACGTCGATGTCGCGCACGCTTTCTATCAGAAGCGCGAGGCCGGGTTCGTCAACGGGTTGCTCGACGCGATCGGCAAACAGGTTCGCGAATAGCCATGGGCGACGTCGTGTCGCTGAAGGGTGCGCGCAAGGCGAAGGCCCGCGTCACTAAAGAAGCGCAGGCGAGCGCCAATCGTGTCGCGTTCGGGCGGACCAAGGCCGAAAAGGCAGCGGAGGCGCAGGAACGGACGCGGCGCGACACGGCGCTCGATGGCGCGAAGCTTACGGATAGCTGACGGTTTTCGGCACCTCCGGTAGCGGGATCCATTCGCTGTCGTTCGGGACGCTGGCGAACTCGCCGGCTTTCCACGCGCGCTTCGCCTCGCGGATCGCGTCGCGGGAGGAATGGACGAAGTTCCACCACACGTGCCGCGGGCTCGGGAACGCCGCCCCGCCGGCCAGCATCGCGCGACCGCCGGTCGGCGACGACAGCGTCGCGGTGATGCCGGGGCGCAGCACGTACAGCCGTTGCGGCTCCAGCGTAAGGCCGTCGAGCGTCGCGGTGCCACTGGCGAGGTAGATCGCACGCTCGTCGGTGCTGTCGTCGATCGGCACCGATGAGCCCGGCTCCAGCACGATGTCGGCGTAGATCGTCTCGGCATAGGCGGTGACCGGTGCGGTGGCGCCCCACAGCGAACCCATCACGACGCGCGCCGTCGCGCCGCCGGCGGTGATGATCGGCAGCGCATCGGCCGGAACATGCTCGAAGGCGGGTGCGCGATCCTCCTGACCGTCGGGCAGCGCCAGCCACGTCTGGATACCGTCGAGGCGAGGGCCGTCGACGCGGACGTCGTCCGGAGAGCGTTCCGAATGGACGATGCCCGCACCGGCCGTCATCAGGTTCACCGCGCCCGGCGCGATGCGGACGTCGCTGCCCAGCGAATCGCGATGCTGGAACGCCCCCTCGAACAGGTAGGTGACGGTGGACAGGCCGATATGCGGATGTGGCCGCACATCCACGCCGTTGCCGGGCGGCAGGTGCGCCGGCCCCATCTGATCGAAGAAGAGGAACGGGCCGACCATCGTCCGGTCGCGATGCGGCAGGGTGCGGTAAACCTTGAAGCCGCCAAGATCGTGCGTGGCGGGTTCCAGCGTCTGAAGAACCAGGTCATCGCGGGTCGACATTCAGTGCACTCCGTCAGCAATGCCGCCGCCCTAGCAGCGATCCGCGGGAGACGGAACCTGCCCGCACGTGATGCCGTTGAAGGCGCATCAATGCCAGATCGGGATTATGACATGAATTACAAAGGGTTGAGCTTGGGATTGGGGTTGTTCTCGCTGGCGCTGGGCGCTGCGGAACTGTTCGCACCCAAGCGGATCGCGCGGCGACTTGATGCGGAGGACCATGCCGGCGTCGTGCGCGGCTTCGGCGCGCGTGAGGTGGTGGCGGGGCTTGGCATCCTCGCCAGTCCGGCGGCGTCGGCGACCGTATGGAACCGGGTTGCCGGGGATGCGATCGACCTGGGTACGCTGGGGCTGGCGGCGCGGCGTTCGCCCACCAATCGCGCGATCTGGGGCGCGATCGCGTTCGTGATCGGTACGACGGTGCTGGACGTCGTGACCGCGCGCGGGCTGGATCGCCAGACGGGCAAGCTATGGCCGTTGCGTGAGCCGGCAGCTGCCTGAGCGACGACGTGGAACGTGGGTGCGAGCGGAACCGTTGAGGGCAACATGACCAAAAAGAAGCAGCAGAAATCGCGCGCCGTGGCAGCGCATGACTCCCGGCGGACGACCGCGATCGTCGCGGCAAGCGCATTCGGGGCGATCGTCGCAGCCGTTGGCGCGGCGGCCGGTATGGGATGGTTCGATCGCTTCCTGCCGGCGCGCAATGCCGAGCACGAGGTGCCCGATCTGGCCGCCGACGCCCCGACGCCCGGCACCACACGTGCCCCGGACGCATTCCGCCCCGATCCGACCGCCGCCGTGCCCGCGTCCGAGCGCGACGGCTTGCGTCCGGCGACCGGACCTGGCCCGTCGTTGTCCGCTACGCGCGGCGAGATGGCGAACCAGACGGGTGTCGGTAACGGCTGACGCTCAACCGCGCGGAAGCCAGCGCATGACGCTGCCGGAGAAGGGCGTCCACCAGCCGATACGGACGCCGCTGTCGGCCAGCGTATCGCCGGTCCAGGCGTTGCAGGTATGCAGCGCGTCGTACCGTCCGGTGCCGGGGTAGAAGGCGTCGTAGCGCGCATAGCCCGGTATCGCCGCGCCCATGCCACGGCTGGCGCGAATGGTCGCGACAAGACGGTGATACTCCTGCGGTTGCAGGGTGACGGCGCGGACATGCTCCCCCGTCGTAGGGCGCGGGACATGTTCGACGTGCAGCAGCGTGTCCGGGCTGCCGAGCGCCGCGCGCAGGACCGTGGCGAGGCGGACGTCCGACCAGGTCGGCGTACCGAGATAGAAATGGCGTTCGCCCCAGCCGACCGCGACATGATCGTGCGCGGCGTAGCGCGGGTCGGGCAGGTCGCGGGCGGGGAAGTCGCCGGTCCAGTCGACACCGGCGGCGCGCTTTGGCATGACGATCCCGGTGTGGACACCATTGTCCTCGACCCAGATCATGACCCCGGCGGCAGGGGCGACCCAGCCGGCGTTACGCGGGATGGCCGACAGCAGCAGCGCGGCGAGCACATATGCACCGCCCAGCGCGAGCATCGCCGCCGCAACACGCCCGGCGGCGCGGACGATCGCGCCAACCGGGTGCGTCGTGGAGGTGCGGGTTACAGGTCCAGCGCCCATCCGTCCCGGCCCTTGGGATCGATCGGCCGCGAGGGAATGTGGCGTTCGCGGCCGGCGGTAAGGCGCAGGATCGACCAGTCGCCACGCCGATCGACCGCAACGACGGTGCAGCCGCAGTCGGTGAAAGCGCGTTCGACCTGCTGACGTTGCGTCTCCAGCAGGCCCGCCAGCACGATCGCCGCGCCCGGTGCGGCGATCGCCGCCACCTCGGGCGCCATCGAGATCAGCGGCCCCGCCAGGATGTTGGCGATCACCAGATCATAAGGGGCGTTCGCGCCGATCGCGTCGGACAGCGCCCCGTCCGCGACAACCAGCGTGATGCCGTCGACCTGGTTCAGCGCCATATTCTCGCGCGTGACCTCGATCGCGGCCGGATCGATGTCGGTCGCGGTGACGGCGGCGGCGGGCCATAGATGTGCGGCGGCGAAGGCGAGCAGCCCGGTGCCGGTGCCCAGATCGATGGCGTTGACGATCGGGCGCGCGGCAAGCCCGTCGAGCATCGCAAGGCAACCGGAAGTGGTGGCATGATGACCCGTGCCGAACGCCTGCCCGGCGTCGATCAGGAAGGCGCGCCCGCCCGGCGGCGTTTCGACGGGGTGCGCGCTGGTATGGACGACGAAGCGACCCTCGCGGATCGGCTCCAGCCCCGCCTGGCTCATCGTCACCCAATCCTGCGAGGTGAGCGGCACGACCGCTGGCGGGGTTCCAGACGCGCTCGGCACCAGTGCGACGAGCGCGGCCAGCATCGCGGCGTCCGGCTCATGCTCGCAATAGGCGTCGAGCCGCCAGCGCTCGCGGTCGTCCTCGACCTCCTCGGTGGTCATCAGCACGGCATCGATCGCGAGATCGTCCGCGGCATCGATCGCCTCGGCCTCGGCGCGGGTGCATGGCAGGGTCACGCGCCAGCTGTCGATGTCAGCGGACATAGCTGGCTCCGTTGATGTCGAGGACCGCGCCGGTCATCGACGCGGGCGCCTCCAGTGCGCAGAAGCGGACGAGTGCGGCGACCTCCTCGGGCTGCGCGACGCGGCCGAGCGGTATGTCGGCGAGCAATTTGTCGCCGCCGCGGCTGGCGAGATAATCGTCGGCCATGCCAGTCATGGTGAAGCCGGGGCAGATCGCGAAGGCAAGGATGTTCTGCGCCGCATATCCGCGCGCGATCGTCTTGGTCATCGCGACCATCCCGGCCTTGGCGGCGGCGTAATGCCAATGGGCAGGTGAATCGCCGCGATAGGCGGCGCGGCTGGCGACGTTGATGAGCCGGCCGCCGCCAATCCCCTGCCATTGCCGCACTGCATGGCGCGACAATTGTGCTGCGGCAGTCAGGTTGATGCGCTGCGTCCGTTCCCACGACGCCAGCCAGTCGGCATCGTCGGCGTCGAGGGGATTGGCCTCGAACACGCCGGCATTGTTGACGAGCACGTCGATACGCCCGTCGAGCCGTTCCAACGCCTCGGCCCATAGCGCATCGGGGGCACCGGGATCGGCGAAATCGGCGGCGATGCCGCTGGTGGTGCCTTGTCCGGCGACCACCACGTCGGGAACGGTGGCGAGGGCTTCGGCGATCGCCGCGCCGATCCCGCGGCTCGCCCCGGTAATGAGGATGTTGGTCATGACCCCGGCATGTAGCGGCGCGGGGGCGATCAGGCTACGCCGGCGACACCATCCCTTTCGCGCGATCCTTCGGAACGGCCGCTCTCGTCGCTTGTGCGAGCGGTTCGTCAGGCGGCGACGCGACTGGCGAAATTGCCGGCGCGGGTGTCAAGGTCGCCGAGGCGACCCGCCAGCGACTCGAAGCCCGATCCCAGCCGGTCGATCTCGCTGGCGACCGCTTCGGTATCGACGCGGATCGTGGCGATGGTGTGCGACATCGAATCGGCGGCGAGCGCGGTTTCATCGACCGCCGCGGTGATCGCGGTGACGGTCTGCGCCTGCGATTCCATGGCGTGGCGGATGCGCGTCGCGGAATCCTGCACTTCGGCGACGGTGTTGCGGATCGAGGCGGACGTGTCGACGGTGACGCGGGTGGCGGCCTGGATCGCGGCGATCTTCGCGGCGATGTCGTCGGTGGCGCGTGCGGTCTGGTTGGCGAGGCTCTTCACCTCCTGCGCGACCACCGCGAAGCCGCGGCCGGCATCGCCCGCACGCGCTGCTTCGATCGTGGCGTTGAGTGCCAGCAGGTTGGTCTGGCCGGCGATGTCGCGGATCAGCCCGAGGATCGACTCGATCGACTTGGCGTGGTCGCTGAGCGCACCGGAGACCACGACAGCATCGCCGGCCTGCGAGGCGGCGCGGGTAGCGATGTCGGCGGCGACCTCCACCTCGGCCCGGGCGTCCTCGATCGCGCGGATCAGCCCGGCGGCGGTCGACGCGGCGTCGCGCATGGCGACCGCCGATTGTTCGGCCGCGGCAGCGACTTCGCTGGTCTTGCCCAGCATGCCGCGCGCCGACGACGAGGCGCCGGATGCCTGCGCGCGCAGATCGTGCCCCTCGTGCGTGGTCGCCTCCACCGTGGCCGCGATCTCGTCACGAAACTCGGCGGCCAGCCGGTCGCGCGCGCCCTGTGCGCTGTGCGCGCTGTAAACCGAGTAGATGGCGACGGTGATCTCACCCTCCAGCGCGGACAGGCGCATCAACGTATCGATCAGCTGCGGCAGTCGCGGATCGTCGCGGGCGATCTCGGTCATCAACACGTCCAGCGCAGCACGGTCGCTGGCACTGATCATCGCCAGCAATGCCATCGGCGACACGCCGGCGGCGTAGGCAGCCGCCACCGACCGTTCGATCGCCTCGATCCAGGTACGCTCCCGCGTGTGCAGGAAGCGGTTCTCCAGGAACGTGACCCCAAGGTCGATCATCTGCTCGTTTTCGTGCTGTGCATAGCTGACCGCCGCGCCGAAGCAGCGTTTCCAATGCACCCAATATTCGGCCGCGATGGAGCGCACGCGCGGGCGCAACGACGCCCAGAGGTCGCGGGCGGCATGCGCGAGTTCGCCGTCGAGATCGAACACGTCGAAGCGCGCATTCAGATCGACGGCGGCGGCGACCGATCCGATCGGTGGCAAATCGTTGGGCAAGAATCTGCTCCGTTCACAGGATTGTCGACGACCGGCCTAGCGAACATCGGTTAACAGCGAGTTAGGGGAGGAAGGCGCGATGCGGCATGGTGAACGCTTGCTGCGCTTGCATCGCGCGCGCCGTGGACGCATAGACCGCCGCAAACCCGTATCGCCACGGCCCCATTCGAGGAATACCGCGCTTGGCTTCGAAACCTGCCCGCCCGCGCAGCCCGCATCTGTTCAGCGGACCGCTCCAGATCCACTACCGCTGGAGCCCGGCAATGACCGTGTCGATCGTGCATCGCGCGACGGGCACCGGCATGGCCACCGTCGGCACGCTGCTGCTCGTCTGGTGGCTGGCGGCGATCGCGGCCGGTCCCGCGGCCTATGGCGTGTTCCTCGATGTGTTCACGACGTCGTCGGGCGCGTTGAACGTAGTTGGCTGGGTGGTGGGCGTGCTGCTGACCTGGGCGATGTTCCAGCATATGATGAGCGGCATCCGCCATCTGGTGATGGACACCGGCGCCGGGTTCGAATTGAAGCTCAATCGTCGTCTGGCCGTGTTGACCTTCGTCGCATCGACGCTGCTGACGATCGGCTTCTGGCTTATCCTGGGGATGAAGTGATGAGCACCGAAATCGGTCGCGTTCGCGGGCTGGGCAGCGCCGGGCACGGTGCGCAGCACTGGTGGCACCACAAGCTGACCGCTGGCACCAACTTCCTGCTGCTCGTTTGGCTGATGACGTCGATCGCGACGCTGCCGTCGTACGATCATGGCACGGTGCGGCTGTGGCTGTCGTCGGCATGGGCAGCGGTGCCGATGGCGTTGTTCATCGCCTCGGTCTTCTACCACTTCCGCCTGGGACTGCAGATCGTGATCGAAGATTACGCCCATAAGGAAAGCCGCTTCGTACTGACGGTGCTTTTGACGGTGTTCACCGTCGCGACCGCGGGTACCGCCATCTTCTCGATCCTCAAGGTCGCTTTCGGAAGCCAAGCCTGATGTCCGCCGACGCATATAAGATCATCGATCACACCTATGACGCCGTCGTGGTCGGCGCGGGTGGCTCCGGCCTGCGCGCGACGATGGGGATCGCGGAAAGCGGCCTGAAGACGGCGTGCATCACCAAGGTGTTCCCGACCCGCAGCCACACCGTCGCCGCGCAGGGCGGGATCGCGGCATCGCTGGGCAACAACTCGCCCGATCACTGGTCGTGGCACATGTTCGACACCGTGAAGGGTTCGGACTGGCTGGGCGACCAGGACGCGATCGAATATATGGTGCGCGAGGCACCGGCGGCGGTGTACGAGCTGGAGCACGCCGGTGTGCCGTTCAGTCGCAACGACAACGGCACGATCTACCAGCGGCCGTTCGGCGGCCACATGCAGAACATGGGCGAAGGCCCGCCGGTGCAGCGCACCTGCGCGGCGGCCGACCGTACCGGCCATGCGATGCTCCACGCGCTGTACCAGCAATCGCTGAAGTATGACGCCGACTTCTACGTCGAATATTTCGCCCTCGACCTCATCATGGAAAATGGCGCGTGCCGCGGCGTGATCGCGCTGTGCATGGAAGACGGCTCGATCCACCGCTTCCGCAGCCACGCGGTCGTGCTGGCCACGGGCGGCGGCGGGCGTGTGTACCAGTCGGCGACATCGGCACACACCTGCACCGGCGACGGCAACGGCATGGCCCTGCGCGCAGGTCTGGCGTTGCAGGACATGGAGTTCGTGCAGTTCCACCCGACCGGCATCTACGGTGCCGGCGTGTTGATCACAGAAGGCGCGCGTGGTGAGGGCGGTTACCTGACCAATTCCGAGGGCGAGCGTTTCATGGAGCGGTACGCCCCGTCAGCCAAGGATCTGGCGAGCCGCGACGTCGTGGCCCGGTCGATGGCGATGGAGATGCGCGAGGGACGTGGCGTCGGCAAGGACAAGGATCACATCTTCCTCCACCTCGACCATATCGATCCTGCGGTCCTGCACGAGCGGCTGCCGGGGATTACCGAGACGGGCAAGATCTTCGCGGGGGTCGACCTGACGCGCCAGCCGCTGCCGGTGACGCCGACCGTCCACTACAACATGGGCGGCATCCCCTGTAACTATCACGGCGAAGTCGTGCGGCTGAAGGACAGCAACCCGGATTCGGTCGTGCCCGGCCTGTTCGCGGTGGGCGAGGCGGCGTGCGTCTCGGTGCACGGCGCCAACCGGCTCGGCTCCAATTCGCTGATCGATCTGGTGGTGTTCGGGCGCGCAACCGGGCTGCGCCTGAAGGACACGCTGAAGCCGAACACCGCGCACAACCCGCTGCCCAAGGGTTCGGAAGAGATGGCGCTCGGCCGGCTCGACCACTTCCGTCACGCCAAGGGCGGCACGGCGACCGCGAAGTTGCGTGCGGAGATGCAGCGGACGATGCAGCGGCATTGCGCGGTGTTCCGCGACAGCGCGCTGCTGAGCGAGGGCGTGACCAAGATCGACGCGATCTACAAGGGGATGGAAGACGTCAGCGTCGCCGATCGCTCGCTGATCTGGAACACCGATCTGGTCGAGACGATGGAGCTCGACAACCTGATCGGCCAGGCGGTGGTGACGATGAAGAGCGCCGAGAACCGCAAGGAGAGCCGCGGTGCACACATGCACGAGGACTTTGCCGAGCGCGACGATGCGAACTGGATGAAGCACACCATCACCACGTTCGATGGCTGGGGCGGAAAGGGCGGCGCGACCGCGATCGATTATCGCCCGGTCCACGACTACACGCTGACCGACGACATCGACTATATCAAGCCGAAGAAGCGCGTGTACTGACGACTTTCCGCCGCTTCCTGCAGGGGGCGGCGGAACCTCGCGGTCGGTCGCGGCTTTGTGCGCGGCATGACCGACCATCGATCCGCCGCCTATCCGCTGCTCGCAGCGCCGCACATCCAGCTTCACGGCCCCGTGAACGAGATGATGTACGCCATTTTCAAGGACCAGCTGGCCGCCGTGCCGGGTGACGGCCCCATCGTGGTGTCGATCACCACGCTGGGCGGCGATCCGGAAATGGCGCGGGCGATGGGTGATTCCATCCGGTTGCTGCGCGAATATACCGGGCGCGAGGCGTTGTTCCTCGGCAAGGTCGCAGTCTATTCGGCGGGGGCGACGTTCATGTCCGCTTTCCCCGTCGACAAGCGGTTCCTGACGCGCAATTCGCGGATCATGATACACGAACGGATCATGAACTCGACGATCCAATTGTCGGGTCCACTCAACACGCTGGCCCCGGTTCTGAAGGCCAAACTGAACGAGATCGAGGATTCGATCCGCATCCAGGAAGAAGGCTTCGCCGATCTGGTGCGTGGCAGCAGCGTGACGCTGGACGACCTGCGGGAGCGGGCGCCGAACAATTGGTATATCGAGGCGACCGAGGCACGCGACCTGGGCCTGGTCCTCGACATCATCTAGACTTCGATATCGGCCGTGTGCCGGGTCGATCGAGGTGGACCCGCTCAGGCGAACGCCCGCGCCCGGCGAAGTTGCTGATAGGCGACGATAACCTTGCCCAGCGCCGCTTCGTGGGTGCGGTCGCCGCCGTTGCGGTCGGGGTGATAGCGTCGGACCAGTTCGGAATAGCGTTTGCGCAATGCGCCCCGATCCGCGTCGTAGGACAGGCCCAATGTGTCGAGATGCCGGCGATCCTCAGGCGACAGGGCGCGGCCGTCGGCCCGGGGCGCGGTGCGGGCATAGCGGGCGGCGATGGCGTCGAGCGGGTCGGTGAAATCGGACCAGCGCGGCCCCTGATCCCCGCTTCGCGCCCGCGAAAAGGCGCGCGTCTCCCGCTCCCATCCGGCGAGCGGACGCTGGGCGTCGTGGATCTCGTCGGCGGTCATGCCGTCGAAGAAATTGTACCCGGCATTGAATGCCCGGACGTGATCCAGGCAGAACCAGCGGAAGCGGGGCGGGCCGTCGTGCGGCCCCGTGCCTTCGGGTGGCGGCGCACGAAACTCGCCCGGTTCGGGGCAGCCGGGATGGTCGCAGGGGCGGTCGGCCCCCTCCACCCGGCCATGGAAACGCGCATTCGGTCGATCTTTCTGGGCCTTCACGCACTCAACTCGTCGCTTGACGTACAAGGGATGCTATATGGGGCGGCATGAGTGAAGCTGCCACCGGCGCCGTCGCCGCCGAGATCGCCGCGCGCCTGACCGCCGCGCTATCCCCCACCAGCCTGGAGGTGCTCAATGAGAGCGCCCAGCATAGCGGGCACCTGGGCGACGACGGCAGCGGCGAAAGCCATTTCCGCGTCACGATCGAAAGCGCCGCCTTTGCCGGCCTGTCGCGGGTCGCACGGCAGCGGTTGGTGAACCATGCGCTGGCCGATCTGCTGGCCGGGCGCATCCATGCGCTGGCGATCGCCGCGCGGGCACCGGGCGAATGACGTACGACCTGTGGTATTGGCCGACCCTGCAGGGGCGCGGCGAGTTCGTGCGGCTGGTGCTGGAGGCGGGCGGGATCGCGTATCGCGACCGCGCGCGCGAGGACGGGGCCGAGGCGATGCTGGCCGACATGGCCGCGCGTGCGCCGGACGGGCCACTCGCGCCGCCATATCTGGTGACAGACGAGATGGCGGTGGGGCAGGTCGCGGCGATTGTGCAGTTCGTGCAGGACCGCCACGACATCGGTCCTGCGGACGCGACATCGCGGGTGTGGCTGCACCAGCTGCAACTGACCGTCGCCGATCTGGTCGCGGAGGTTCATGCCGTCCACCACCCCGTCGACGCGATGGCGTGGTATGACGAGCAACGTCCCGAGGCGGCGCGGGCGGCGGCGGTGTTCCGCGACCAGCGCATCGCCAAGTTCCTCGACCATTTCGAACGCGCGGCCGGCGCGCGCGATGGCGAGTGGGTCGCGGGCGAGCGATGGAGCGGGGTCGACATGGCGTTGTTCCAGGTGATCGAAGGGCTTCGCTACATGTTCCCGCGCCGGATGCGCGCGTTGCAGGGGCGTCATCCGCGGCTGGATCGGCTGCGCGATGCGGTGGCGGCATTGCCCGCGATCGCCGCCTATCTGGAAAGCGACCGCAGGGTGGCGTTCAACACCGATGGCATCTTCCGCCATTATCCCGAGCTGGACGGCGACTGAACGCCGCCCGGCCCGAGCGACGTTCAGTCCTTCATGCCGGCCGGCACCGTGCCACCGTTCTTCTCCAGTTCGCGCATCACCGCCTTGTGCAGCCAGATGTTCATTTCCGCGGACCCGTCCTTCGCGCCGATATAACCGAGTTCGGTCGCCAGTTCCTTGCGGTTGGCGAGGCTGGAATCGAGATCCAGCAGCTTCATCAGATCGACGATCGACGAGCGCCAGTTGAGATCCGGATTGCCCTTCGACGTAGCGATGCCGGTCAGCACCGCCTCGACATCGACGGGCGCGGCGGTCGCCGGGGCGGGGGCCTGTGCCGGGGCGGCGGTGGGCGTCGGGGTGGCGGCGGGAGCGGCGTGGGGAGCGGGCTGCGCGGCGGGCGCATCCTTCTTGCCCGAGAACTGGCCGCCGAGCGGGCCGTGATCGCCGAAGATCGCCTTCTTGATCGCGCCGAAGATGCTCATATCACGATATTCCTGTGTCATAGATGGGTGACACGCCAACGTCGCGCAGCGGCGAAGGTTCAGGCGCGTCCGCGACAGGGGGCCGTGGTTCGCCGTGCGGCGCGAAGAAGAGGTCGCGTGCCTGCGCCAGCGCGGCGACCTCCGCGGGCGAGCAATGGCCGGGCGGGGTGCCCATCGCCGCTTCCTCACGCGTGCTGAGCGTGCGTTCGTAATCGGGGGTGCCGGGATCGCCATGTTCCTCACCGTCGAAATCGTCGGCGGGCGGGAAGTGAGTCCGCCACTCCTCGACATCGTCGTCCCACCACACCGCCTCCTCGCCGGGCGAATGTTGCGAATGTTGAGACGGTGGCGCGTCGTCCGCGCCGTCGTCATCGTCGTCAAGCTCCGTCCGATCGTCATCGGCGGACGGCGCGGCAAACGAGGGGGCGGCAAACGAGGGGGCGGCGAACGTCACCATCCCCGCCGCCTCCGCACGGGTCCATTGCCCGGCGCTCCATTCCGCGCGCCGGGCGGGATCGAGATCGGCGATGGAGAGGTCGGCGGTGGTGGTGACGCCGGTGCGTGCGAACAGATCGGCGGCGGCCAGCGCGTAGAGCGGTGCGAGATCGTGGGCGGCCACATCGTCGACGGCCGCACGGGCCAGCGCGGCGGCGATGCGCGTGCTGTGGCGCGCGAGCAGCAAGCCGGCGCGCGCCGCGCCGTCGTCGCGCCCGACGAGATCGAGATAGGAGTCGAAATCCTGCGCGACCAGCCGCGCGGCGTGGAGGTCGGCATCGGCGGCGCCCTCCACCTGCCGGTCCAGCCGCGCGAGCAGGCTGGCGGCGAGGCGGTTGTCGTGGCGGTGGCGGGTGACGATGCTGCCATCGGCGCGGGTATAGGTGTCGGCCTGGCCGTGGAGCGCGCGGACCATCAGCGTCTCGGCGACGACCTCGCGCGCGACCAGCGTGGCCGCGCGCCAGCCGAGCGCGAAGGTGGTGCCCTTGGTGGTGCGGCGGAACGCGTAGGCGGAGGTGGCGGACAAGCCGACCCGCGCCGCGGCGGCATCCGCGCCATGACCCTCGGCGATCGCTTCGAGAAAGGCGCGCTGGTTGGCGGCGGACCAGCCGTCGGCGCGGCGGGAGATCGTGTTGGGGGCGATGTCGGTGTCGGTGTCGGACATACGGAGCGGCCTCGCGGTTGATCGGCGAGGGTGCGGTTTGTTGGAGGATGTAGGACAGAGGGCCGTGCTGAGGCAGTAACGACGCGATCGGCGCGAAGACCAGCGGCGGGGGTGGCGGTGATGCGACTGGCGAAGTGGTTTCGCCGTCAAGCGATAGCTTTGTACGTAATTACTATTGCTTATGTTTTTCCTTGATCTAGAATAATAGCGACTGGAGAGTTATGATGTCGCTTAGATCAATTCATCTCAGGAAGCTTCTCAAGATACTATTCTCTCCAGAGAATAAGCAGACCGCAGCGCTTCGCAGCGACATTCGCGATGAAATAGCTCGTGAGGCTGAAGGCAGCAGTGGTGGAGGTGACTTCTATGCTTCCTTCTGGTCCGATGCCAAGGCGCATGCCATAGGAGTTTCGGATCTGCATCGCAGTATCGAAGAGCGAATTGCTGCAAACGCCGGGAGGGAAGGCTTATATCCACGACTTAGAGACGGATTTCTTTTGTGGTGGAATGAGGGCAGGCGCTTTACGAATGCGCCATTTCATCCCGGAAGCACTCAGAAAGCGCGCTTTCTGTTTCCGGGCGTGAACGACGCAATCGTGAAAGTTGAGGGTGTGCTCTCGCTAAGAGACGGAAACGGCATTGAGCATTACGTTTATCCGTACTTCTCACCTGAGCCGGTCTTGACGGAGAGCGCTGCCAGGCTGGGGCTATGGCTGCTAACATCTTCATTGCCGGGTTTGCCACCCGAAGAAATCCGTATTCTCGATGTCATCCGCGGGGCAACCTACTCTGTTGATCGCTATCCCTTGCGAGGTAACGAGGAAGAGGAGTTCAGATCCCTGTACGTAGCGGCTCTTGATCGCTGGGATAAACTACGGCGGGAATACGGATAATGGCGCGGTTCTGATTTTCCATGTGATCGACTGTCTTTGTGCTGGTCGCGCAGTAGAAACTTATACTTGCATCACCACGAGGCGCCGAGCCGCTCCAGCGCGCTTAGCAAGGCGCGCTTGCTCGCGGTACGTCGATTGCCCGAATTGCGGGGCATGTCCGGCTCGGCAACCGTCTTCCGCCGCTCTGCGAGGCTGGACGCGAAGTCATCATGCGATAACGTTCGGCCTTGCCAATCGTCGGAGCTTTCAGTCTTCGAGATCGGCGATGCCATGATCGTTTCCCGTTTCGTGGCGGATGCGTTCTTCAAGATACGCCAGATCAAGGTCGGTATGAAGCCTGAACAGCGTGCGCGCCTGTCGCAGCATCTCCGGTGCGGTGCCAGAGGCGTATTGACCCATTCGGTCTGCGATCAGATCCTCGATCGGGATGACGGCGAAGGCGGAGCCGGGTGCGAGGCCGCTGACCAGCAACAGGCGGCGGCGATCGACGCTGCCGTCCAGTGGCGTGGTGCCGACCACCTCGAAGCCGAGCCGCAGTTCCGGGTGCAGCCAGCCGAGTGTATGGCCGACCCCCGCGGGTTTGACGAAGCCAAGCGCGACCAGCTCGCGCTCAAGTTCTTCCTGTACGGGGGAGGTGAGGTCGATGTCGCCGGTCATGACCGCGCTGCCGGAGAAATATTCGACCGCCGCCCCGCCGACGAGGATCGGGCGTGGGAGGCCGCGTGCGTGCATCGCCTCGTTCAGCTGCGCGAGCAACGCCAGCGCGCGCAACAGTTCGGGGCGATGCGGGTTCACTCCGCCGCCTGCGCCACGTCTTTCCCCAGCAACGGCGCCAGATACTTGCCCGTGAAGCTCCGCGGTTCCTTCACGACCTGCTCCGGCGTGCCGACCGCGACGATCTCGCCGCCCTTCACGCCGCCTTCGGGGCCGAGGTCGACGATCCAGTCGGCGGTCTTGATGACGTCGAGGTTGTGCTCGATCACCACCACGGTGTTGCCCTGTTCGACCAGCGCGTGAAGCACTTCCAGCAATTTGCGGACATCCTCGAAATGGAGGCCGGTGGTGGGTTCGTCGAGGATGTACAGTGTGTTGCCGGTGGCGCGGCGGCTGAGTTCCTTGGCGAGCTTCACGCGCTGCGCCTCGCCCCCCGACAGCGTCGTCGCCTGCTGCCCGACCTTGACGTAGCCGAGGCCGACCTCGACCAGCATCGCCATCTTGTCGCGGATCGGCGGGACGGCGGCGAAGAAGCTGGCCGCATCCTCGACGGTCATGTCCAGCACCTCGGCGATGCTGTGCCCCTTGTGCTTCACCTCCAGCGTCTCGCGATTGTAGCGCGCGCCGTGGCAGACGTCGCAGGTGACGTAGACGTCCGGCAGGAAATGCATCTCGATCTTCAGCACGCCGTCGCCCTGGCACGCCTCACACCGCCCGCCCTTGACGTTGAAGCTGAACCGCCCGGGCTTGTAGCCGCGCGCCTGGCTTTCGGGCAGGCCGGCGAACCAGTCGCGGATCTGCGTGAACGCGCCGGTATAGGTGGCGGGGTTGGACCGCGGGGTGCGGCCGATCGGCGACTGGTCGATGTCGATGACCTTGTCGAGATGCTGCAGTCCGCTGATCTTGTCGTGCTTGCCCGCCAGGATGCGCGCGCCGTTCAGCGTGCGCGCGGCCGCGGCATAGAGCGTGTCGATCGTGAAGCTGGACTTGCCCGAACCGGACACGCCGGTGATGCAGGTGAAGGTGCCGAGCGGGATCGACGCGGTGACGCCGGTGAGGTTGTTGGCGGTGGCGTTGTGGACGGTCAGCTTCTTGCCGGTGCCCTTGCGGCGCTTGGTCGGCAGCGGGACCTGGCGCGTGCCGTTGAGATAATCGGCGGTGACCGACGTCTTGCTCCTGAGCAATTGCTTGACGGTGCCCTGCGCTACGACCTGTCCGCCGTGGACGCCCGCGCCCGGCCCCATGTCGATCACGTAATCGGCCATGCGGATCGCATCCTCGTCATGCTCGACGACGATGACGGTATTGCCGAGGTCGCGCAGCCGGCGCAGCGTGGCGAGCAGCATGTCGTTGTCGCGCTGGTGCAGCCCGATCGACGGTTCGTCCAGCACGTAGAGGACGCCGGACAGCCCGCTGCCGATCTGCGAGGCGAGGCGGATGCGCTGGCTTTCGCCGCCCGACAGCGTGCCCGACGTGCGATCGAGGTTGAGGTAATCGAGGCCGACGTTGTTGAGGAAGCCGAGCCGCTCGACGATCTCCTTGAGGATACGCTCCGCGATGGCGCGCTGCTGATCGCCGAGATGGTTGGGCAGATCGGTGAAGAAGGCGAGCGCGTCGACCACCGACAGATGCGTGGCGTGGCTGATGTTCTCGCCCGCGACCTTCACCGCCAGCGCCTCCGGCTTCAGGCGCGCGCCGTGGCAGACCTCGCACGGTTGCGAGGACTGGTATTTGGACAGCTCCTCTTTCATCCACGCGCTGTCGGTCTGGAGCAGGCGGCGGTTGAGGTTGCCGATGACACCCTCGAACGGCTTCTTGACGTCGTAGCTCTTCTTGCCGTCGATGAAGGTCAGCGTGACCGGCTTGCCCTCGGTGCCGAACAGGATCCTGTCGGCCACCTCCGGGTGGAGTTCGCCCCAGGGCGTATCGAGCGAGAAGCCGAATTCGCGCGCGAGGCTGGCCATCACCTGCATATAGTAAGGCGAGGGCGGGTTGCTCTTCGCCCAGGGAACGACCGCGCCCTTCTTGATCGACAGTTCGTGGTTGGGGACGACCAGATCCTCGTCGAAGATCAACTTTTCCCCCAGACCGTCACAAGCCGGGCAGGCGCCCTGTGGCGCGTTGAAGCTGAACAGTCGCGGCTCGATCTCGGCGATGGTGAAACCGCTGACCGGGCAGGCGAACTTCTCGGAGAAGACGATGCGGCCCGGCGGCGCGTTGTCGCCCAGCACGACGCTCTCGGGGGTGCGCGGCTCGACCGGATCGGCGGGGTCGATATAAGCGAGGCCGTCGGCGAGTTTCAGCGCGGTCTCGAAACTCTCGGCAAGACGCGTGGCCACATCCTCGCGCACGACCAGCCGGTCGACCACCACCTCGATATCGTGCTTGTACTTCTTGTCGAGCGCCGGCGCCTCGTCGATCTCATGGATCGTCCCGTCGATGCGCACGCGGGTGAAGCCGGCCTTTTGCCATTCGGCCAGTTCCTTGCGATACTCGCCCTTGCGGCCGCGCACGACCGGGGCGAGCAGGAACAGCCGCGTCCCCTCCGGCAGGGTCATGACGCGGTCGACCATCTGGCTGACGGTCTGCGCCGCGATCGGCAGGCCGGTGGCCGGCGAATAGGGCACGCCGACGCGCGCCCACAGCAGGCGCATGTAATCGTAGATCTCGGTAACGGTCGCGACGGTCGAGCGCGGGTTGCGGCTGGTCGTCTTCTGCTCGATCGAGATCGCGGGCGAGAGGCCCTCGATATGGTCGACGTCGGGCTTCTGCATCAGCTCCAGGAACTGGCGCGCATAGGCCGACAGCGACTCGACGTAGCGGCGCTGCCCCTCGGCATAGATGGTGTCGAAGGCGAGCGACGACTTGCCCGAACCGGAAAGCCCGGTGATGACCGTCAGCGTATCACGCGGGATGTCGACGCTCACGTCCTTGAGATTGTGCTCGCGCGCGCCGCGGACCGAGATCGTCGTCAATGCCATGTGGGAGTTTGTTCCATATCTGTTCGGCTGCGTCCAGCCGGCTTTTCGTCGCGCGATGTGGGGCGGGCGCGCCACCGCGGCAATACGCATCGCCCGCGCCGACGGTTGCAGGTCCGCGTCGGTGTCTTATATCGATGCAACAGCTGGAGGCGATGATGGCGAAGAAGAACAAGACGAAGGCGGGCAGGCTGCCCAAGGAAGTGCTGGGCGTGAAGGTGCCCAAGGAATGGCGCAAGGCGGGCGAGCGGCTGATCGAACAAGCGCAGGGGCCGGCGGGCCGGCAGGCGATCGCGGGTGCGGTGACCGCGGTGGTCGGCGCGGTGGCGACGGCGGCGCTGACGCGCGAGTCGGCGAAGGCGGCCGGGACGCGCGAGGCGGCGAACGCGGCGGGGACGCGCGAGGCGGCGAACGCGGCGGGGACGCGCGAGGCGGCGAACGCGGCGGGGACGCGCGAGGCGGCGACGGCGGCGGGGACGAGTCGCGCCGGCGAAACCGTCCGGCCGCAGCCCGGCGCGGCCGTCGCGTCCGAGGCGGGCGAAGCCCTTGCCCGCGCCGCGGAGGCGCTGATCGGCAGGATGTTCGTGCGTCGCCCCTGAGCCTCGCGCATGTCCGCGAGCAAGTTATTGAATGTATTTAAAACTAATGCATGTTCTTTAGCGCTTTACGGGCCAAGAGATGTGGGAGGTTCGCGCAGTATCTTCATCCGATGTTCATCAGCCGGATCGATCGGACATCGGATGGCATCTGTCTCATTATAGAACAGTTCCGAAGAAAGCGGCGTATTCCCAGCGCTTTGGGTATTGGTTAACGTTTTGTCACGATTGTTGTACGCTGACACCGCCCGGCATATTCGATCCTCACACAAACGCGGCACTCTGCCGGCATGTTTTGGGGGGAACACAACATGAAGAAGTACCTGATCGGTGCGGTTGCCGCGATGATGGTTGCGAGCACGGCCTCGGCGCAGAACCTTGTCAAGAACGGTGGTTTCGAGATCACGACCCTCGACCAGTCGCGGCAGTTCGTGACCGAAGTGAGCGACTGGTCGAACGCCGGCACGTCGTCGTGGACGAAGTACGGCTACAATTTCCTGATCCGCCCGAACACCGCCGACTCGACGGGCTTCTATTCGCGCGCCGGCAATCATGACTACATCTACGGCCCGGCCGGCAGCAGCGCCAACCGGGTGCGCAATCCGCAGGGCGGACAGCTGACCAGCAACTATTCCGACAACGGCTTCACGGGCACCAGCCCCTCCGGCGGCAACTTCATCCTGGCCGACGGCGACACGGGCTTTCACGGCGCGATCAGCCAGACCATCAACGGACTGGTTGCCGGCAAGACCTATACGGTGAACTTCGACTGGGCCGGCGCGAGCTGGTACACCACGCCTGGCCAGACCACGCAGCAGTTCGACGTGTCGCTGGGCAACATCGTCAAGCAGACCGAGAAGCTGGTCACCCCGGCGAAGGGCTTCTCCGGCTGGAAGAAGGCATCGTTCGACTTCGTTGCCGGCGGTACCAGCCAGAAGCTGTCGTTCCTGGCGCAGGGCACCCCGAACGGCCTGCCGCCGTCGCTGCTGCTCGACAACGTCTCGCTGACGGCCGCCGTGCCCGAGCCGGGCACCTGGATGACCATGATGCTGGGCTTCGGCGTCGTCGGCGCCGCGATGCGCCGCCGCAAGGCACGGACCCCGCAGCTGGTCTGATCCCGACCGGTCGTGATGAAATGATGGCGGCGGCGGGCGTAGTGCCCGCCGCCGCTTCACCGTTTCTTGAAGGAATTGCCCGAAAGCGAGCCGGGCGACGAATGTGGATGCGGGGATGGATCTGGGCAGCCTGACGATGGAAGTGGCGCGACTGAGCATCTGGCTGGTGTTGCTGGCGATGCTGTTCGTGCCGGTCGAATGGCTGTTCTCGCTGCACGAGCGCCGGGGGAAGGCGCGCTGGGCCGATCTCGGTTATTACTTCCTCAACGGGTTGTTGCCGGGCGTGCTGCTGGCACCGTTGCTGGCGACGATCGCGGTGCTGGCGCAGAAGGCGACGCCGGCCTTCTACAGCGACTGGGTGGCGAGCTGGCCCTTCGTGGCGAAACTGATCGCCGGGTTGCTGGTGAGCGAGATCGGCGCCTATTGGGGGCATCGCTGGTGCCACGAGGTGCCGTTCCTGTGGCGGTTTCACGCGATCCACCATTCCGTCGAGCATCTGGACTGGCTGGCCAACACGCGCGCCCACCCGCTGGACATCGTGTTCGTGCGGCTGTGCGGGCTGACGCCGGTCTATATGCTGGGGCTGGCGAGCACGCCGGGCGCGGCGGGGGCGAGCGCGGCGGACACGATGATCCCGGTCTACGTCACGTTGCTGGGAACGGTGTGGTCGTTCCTGGTCCACGCCAATGTGCGGTGGCGGTTCGGCTGGCTGGAGCAGGTCGCGGCGACGCCCGCGTTCCATCACTGGCACCATACCAACGGCGCGGAAGGCCGCGACCGCAATTACGCCGCGATGTTCCCGTGGGTCGATCGACTGTTCGGCACGCTGCATCTGCCGCGCGACGCCTGGCCGCCGGTCTATGGCATCGACAAGCCGGTGCGTGGCGGCGTGTCGGACGAATTGCTGCATCCGTTCCGGCGGGACGACGATGTTGCGGCAGCACCGGTCGATAAGGCGGCCCCGCAGGAGCGCGGGTAGGCTTTCCTGTGGCTGCCTGTCGGACAGGCTTTGTCGAATGCGCCCTGGCAGCGGTGGAGTTGCTGTCGGCGGGCGCAGGAGTATCGGCGCGGCGGTGCGCTGAACTATCCTTCCCGGACCGGATCGACATCCGGCAGTTCGAGGGCGCCGGACTGCTCGCCAATGTAGATTGTTCATCCGTTCGGGCGAACCGGGTACGCTCGATCGGCCGGAGTTGCTCCATCCACGTCCTTCCGGAACGTCCGGCTGGATGTCGATCGGCCCCCGGTGCAGGCGGTGCGGCGGGAAAGCGGGTCGGCGTCCGGGTGGGGCGACGCGGCCGCTTGCTTCATCGCGGAAGTGTCCTGCGGGTGCGTGTGCGGACCTCGCGAGAGCCGCGGACCGCCCGGCCCGGCACTTCTCTTTCACCCCCTGCGATGCTGCCTTCCCGAAACATGACTGCATGGCGAACCGGTCGGGAACTCCCCTTCGATCCTGCCGATTTCTCGCCCGCTTGAGCATTGGTGCATTCGCGCCGGAGCGTCGGGCGAGAAACCGCCATGCGAACAGGCGGCGTCACCGTTTGCAGATGACGCTGGCGGAAACGCGTCGACGCTCGCCGGGCGCAACATCCCGGCGTTTCGAGCGCTGAACGATCATGCAGGACGATGACAAACGGCTGGCGGCCGAGGCGGCGGTTGCCGAGGTGCGGGACGGGATGCTGGTCGGGCTGGGCACCGGATCGACGGTGCGCTTCGCGATCGAGGCACTGGGCAGGCGGGTGGCGGACGGCCTGCGTATCGTGGCGGTGGCGACCAGCGTCGACAGCGCGACCCGTGCCGCGGCGCTGGGCATCGCGGTGCGCGATTTCGCCGGGGTGGCGCAGGTCGACCTGACGATCGACGGCGCGGACGAGATCGACGCGCGGCTGTGGGCGATCAAGGGCGCGGGCGGCGCGATGCTGCGCGAGAAGATCGTCGCCGCGGCCTCCACACGGATGGTGGTGATCGCCGATGCGTCAAAGCATGTCGCGGCGATCGGCGCGGCCAAGCTGCCGGTCGAGGTGCTGCCGTTCGCGCGGGCGTTCGTCGCGGCGCGGCTGGAGGCGCTGGGCGCGGCGGTGGCGGCGCGCGACGGCGTGACGGACAATGGCAATTCGGTGCTCGATGCCGGGTTCGCGGACTTTCCCGCCCCCGGCACGCTGGCGGCGACGCTGGATGCGACGCCGGGCGTGCTGGGACACGGGCTGTTCCTCAGCGAAGTCAATGCGGCTTATATCGCAGCGGATGGAATCGTTACGCGGCTGGAACGCGGGGAGGCGAGCGGTTAAGGAGACGGGACTCGGCAACCGGCACCGCGCCGGTGCGTTCGACCGCTGACCCCCGACACGAGGCCTGCATGACCGATATCGCCACGTCGCCCACCGGCATCCATGAGGACGGCAGCCCGGAGCGGCTGCAAATCGACACGATCCGCACCCTGTCCATGGACGCGGTACAGAAGGCCAATTCGGGCCACCCCGGCACGCCGATGGCGCTGGCCCCGGTCGGCTGGACGATCTGGACGCAATTCCTGCGCTACGACCCCGCGCATGCCGACTGGCCGAACCGCGACCGCTTCGTGCTGTCGGTCGGCCACGCCTCGATGCTGCTATACTCGCTGCTGTATCTCGCCGGGGTCGAGGAGATCGGCGCCGATGGCGAGAAAAGCGGCAAGCCCGCGATGTCGCTGGACGATATCAAGCAGTTCCGGCAGCTGTCATCGAAGACGCCGGGCCACCCCGAATATCGCCACACCACCGGCGTCGAGACGACGACCGGGCCGCTGGGCGCGGGTTGCGGCAATTCGGTCGGCATGGCGATCGCCGAGCGCTGGCTGGCGGCACGCTACAACCGGCCGGGCTTCGCGCTGTTCGATCACGACGTCTACACTTTGTGCGGTGACGGCGACATGATGGAGGGCGTCTCCGCCGAGGCGGCGTCGCTGGCCGGGCATCTGAAGCTCAGCAACCTGTGCTGGATCTACGACAGCAATCACATCTCGATCGAGGGCGGCACGGATCTGGCGTTCGACGAGGACGTCGGCAAGCGCTTCGAGGCGTATGGCTGGAACGTGATCCACGTGGACGATGCCAACGATGTCGGTGCGTTGAAGGCCGCATTGCAGGCGTTCCGTGAAGAGCAGGAGCGCCCGACGTTCATCGTCGTCCGCTCGGTGATCGGCTGGGGCAGCCCGCGCGCCGGCAGCGAGAAGGCGCATGGCGAACCGCTGGGCGCGGAGAACATCGCGAAGACCAAGGAAGCCTATGGCTGGCCGAACGAGGATTTCTTCGTGCCCGAGGGCGTGAAGGACGCGTTCGGCAAGTCGGTGAAGGAGCGCGGCGGCAAGCTGCGCGACGAATGGGTGGCGACGTTCGAGAAGTATCGCGGCGAACACCCTGATCTGGCCGGCGAACTGGATCTGTTGCTCAAGGACCAGCTGCCCGAGGGCTGGGATAGCGAGATCCCGACGTTCGAGGCCGACGCCAAGGGTGTCGCCAGCCGCGACGCGGGCGGCAAGGTGTTGAACGCGATCGTCAAGAAGGTGCCGTGGCTGCTCGGCGGATCGGCGGACCTCGCGCCGTCGACGAAGACCGACATCAAGGGTGCGCCGTCGTTCGAGGCGTCGAACTACGGCGGCACGAACTTCCACTTCGGCGTGCGCGAACACGGCATGGGCGCGGTGGTGAACGGCATGGCGCTGTCGCATGTCCGTGCGTATGGCTCCACCTTCCTGGTATTCCTCGATTATATGCGCGCGCCGGTGCGGCTCTCGGCGATCATGGAGATCGGCGCGGTGTGGGTGTTCACGCACGATTCGATCGGCGTCGGCGAAGACGGGCCGACCCACCAGCCGATCGAGCATCTGGCGACGCTGCGCGCGATCCCTGGGCTGGACATGTTCCGGCCGGGCGACGCGAACGAGGTCGCCGCGGCGTGGCGTGCGGTGATGAAGGATGCGAGCACGCCGGCGGCGCTGGTGTTGTCGCGGCAGGCACTGCCGACGCTGGATCGGACGAAATATGCGAGCGCGGACGGCGTCGAGAAGGGCGGCTACGTGCTGGCGGGCGGTGAGGAGACGCCGGACGTGATCCTGATCGCGACCGGTTCCGAAGTGTCGCTGGCGGTTGAGGCGTACGAGCAGCTGGTGGCGAGCGGCGTGAAGGCGCGGGTCGTGTCGATGCCGAGCTGGTACCGTTACGAATTGCAGGACGCGGCGTACAAGGAAAGCGTGCTGCCCGCCGCGGTGAAGGCGCGCGTCGCCATCGAGATGGCCGGCTCGCTCGGCTGGGACCGCTACGTCGGTTTCGAGGGACGGCAGATCACGATGTCGACGTTCGGCGCATCGGCCCCGCTGGCCAAATTGCAGGACAAGTTCGGCTTCACGGTCGAGAATGTCGTGAAGGTGGCGCGCGAAACGATCGGCTGACGGTCGCGATGTCGTCGGCCGATCCCTATATCGGTCGGCGACGCCGCATGAGGGCGAGAGACATGAACCCCTGCTGATGCGGGGAAGACGGGTTTGGAGATCGGGATGAGCAAGCTACAGGAACTCAGCAAGGCCGGCACCGCGGTATGGCTGGACTTCGTCGACCGCAAGTTCCTGGAACAGGGCGGTTTGCAGAAGCTGGTCGACGAGGACGGCCTGACCGGCGTTACCTCCAACCCGACGATCTTCGAAAAGGCGATGGGCGCGGGCGACGCCTATGACGCGGGCTTCGCGGCGTTCGACGAGGCGACGCCGGGTGCCGAGCCGATGGCGCGGTACGAGGCGCAGGCGGTGAAGGACATCCAGGCGGCCTGCGACACGCTGCGCCCGGTGTACGACCGGCTGGACGCCAGGGACGGCTATGTCAGCCTGGAAGTGTCGCCGTACCTCGCGCTGAAGGGTCCCGAGACCGCCGAGGAAGCGGCGCGGCTGTGGGATGCGGTCGACCGGCCGAACCTGATGATCAAGATCCCCGGCACCGACGACGGCGTGCGCGCGATTCGTGACACGATCGCCAAGGGCATCAACGTCAACGTGACGCTGCTGTTCGGGGTCGATGCGTACAAGCAGGTCGCGCTCGCCTATGTCGAGGGGCTGGAGGAGCGGGTGTCGAAGGATATGCCGATCGCGCGGATCGCCAGCGTGGCGAGCTTCTTCATCAGCCGCATCGATGCCAAGATCGACGACGCCATCGATGCCGGGACCGGCGGCGAGGAGGCCAAGGCGCTGAAGGGCAAGGTGGCGATCGCCAACGCCAAGCTGGCCTATGCCTGGTATCAGGAGTTCATCGCATCGGATCGCTGGCAGAAGCTGGCGGCGAAGGGCGCGCAGCCGCAGCGGCTATTGTGGGCATCGACGGGCACCAAGAACCCCGATTATCGCGACACGCTGTATGTCGACGAGCTGATCGGGCCGGAGACGGTCAACACGATGCCGCCCAAGACGATGGACGCGTTTCGTGAACGCGGCACGGTGGCGCAGACGCTGACCCGTGACGTCGAGGAGGCGCGGCGCGTGATCGAGGCGCAGGGTCGGCTCGGGCTCGACCTGGACGGGGTGACGAAGACGCTGGTCGATGAGGGCGTAGCCAGCTTTTCCAAATCGTTCGACGACCTTCTGAAAGTAATTTCGGAGCGGCAGCCGGCGAACGCGTAACGCCTGACGCGAAGTGGCGGAAGGGGCGGAGCCGGGGACGGCGTCCGCCCCTTTTCGTGTCTGCGGCCGGTGAGGCTCGGGCGCAGCCGCGCTGTGTGAGCGAATGCCATGGCAGAAACGACTATCGATCAGTAGGTTGGGCGCATATCTGATGATGCTGTCGAGGACACCGCGCGTGCGTGAGGAGCCTCCAAGGCTTCGCTCCCCCCCGGGCAAAGCGCCATGCAGCCATCCCCTGAAGCGCCGTCGTTGCTTCGCTACGCTCGCGAGGACGGGTGGATGGAGCGGGTTTGACCTATCGTGAGCGCGCGGTCAGGCCGAACAGATGAACGATCTGCAACGACGGGCGATCGGGCACCCGTACAACGCTGAACGTCGATCGAGCCTGGACGATTATCGACGCGGGCGAGGTCGTGGCGTCAGGCGAGGAACGGGGCGGCGATGGCGGGGGTGATGCGGAGCAGGCGGCCGGTGGCGCGGTCGAGCAGCGCCCAGGTGGTGACACCCTCGACACGGGCGCGGCCATCGGTGCCGACGAAGCGGAAATGGCGATCGAACCGTGCGCCGCGCGGGGCATCGGGCACCCAGGTCTCACCGGTGACGGTCTCCCCTTCGACGACGTTGCCGCGATAGTCGATGATGTGGCGGGTCACGACCCAGACATAGGCGGCCTGATGGTCGGCGGGAGCGATCGCCGTCCAGTGCGCCACCGACAGATCCTGTATCCAGCGCACCCATACCGCATTGTTGACGTGGCCCAGTTCGTCGATGTCCGCGGGCAGGGCGGTGAAGGCGTGGGTGAACGTCATGCGCGGGTGTTCCTGTACCAGCGCCAGCCCGCGAAGGCGAGACCGGCGACGAGCAACCCGCCGACCAGCCACCAAAGGTGATGGTTGCTGCGCAAGCGCCCGAGCAGCGACTCGAACCCCTCCCCGAAGACATAGCCGATCGTTGTGAACAACGTCGCCCAACATGCGGCGGAGGCGATGTTGACGATCGCGTAGAGGCGCGGCGACACCTGGGTCGAGCCGATCGCGATCGGGCTGATCGTGCGCAGCCCGTAAAGGAAGCGAAAGGCGAAGATGAAGCCGATCGGATGGCGTTCGAAGGCGGCCACCGCGCGGGCGAATGCGGGTTTGGCGCGAAACGCCGCGACACGGCGGTGGTTTCGGAAACGGCGACCGGCATGGAACCACGCCTGATCGGCGGCGAACGATCCGAGCGCGGCGGCGACCATCGCCAGCGGCAGCGACAGGAGATCGCGATGCGCGAGGATGCCGGCGGCGATGACCGCCGCCTCGCCCTCCAGCGCGGCCCCCGCGAACACCGCGGCGAGGCCGTAGCGCGCGACGATCGCCTCGATCGTCATGCGCGACCGGTTGCGGTGACGAAACCGCGCACCGTCCCGAACGCCGAAGGATGCGCGGCCGGGGTCATGCCGGGACGTGCGCCGACAGTGGTGGCGACGTGCCGGCGGAGCGTCGATGTGTGACCGTTGCGGCGTACCGGATGGCAGATCCCGCCGGCTCGCCGACGCCGGTCATCCCTCCACACCGAGTTGCCACAGCACGAAGGCGTGTTCTTCCGCCCCCTCCCGCAAGCTTTCGAACCGACCCGACTTTCCGCCATGCCCGGCACCCATGTTGGTCTTCAGCAACAGGATGTTGGCGTCCGTCTTGGTCGCGCGCAGCTTTGCCGCCCATTTCGCCGGCTCCCAATAGGTCACCCGGGGATCGTTCAGCCCGCCCGAGATGAAAAGCGGCGGATATTCCTGAGCCTTTACATTGTCGTATGGCGAATACCCATGAATCAGCTCGAAGGCGGCGCGATCCTCGATCGGGTTGCCCCATTCCGGCCACTCGCCAGGGGTGAGCGGCAGCGTATCGTCCAGCATGGTGTTGAGGACGTCCACGAACGGCACGTCGGCGATCACCGCGCCCCACAGGCCCGGATCGGAGTTGACGACCGCACCCATCAATTCGCCGCCCGCCGAGCGCCCCGCGATCGCAATACGCCCCGCGCTGGTCCAGCCCTGTTCGACCAATTCCTTCGCAACATCCACGAAGTCATTGAAAGTATTCGTGCGCTTTGCGAGTTTGCCGTCGTGATACCATTGCTGGCCCAGATCGTCGCCGCCGCGGATATGCGCGATAGCATAGGCGAAGCCGCGATCGAGCAGGCTGAGCCGACCGGTCGAGAACCCCGGCGGGATCGCGTGGCCGTAGGCACCGTACGCGTAGAGGAACAACGGGCGTGAGCCGTCACGCGGGAAATCGTGCGGGTAGACGATCGACACCGGCACCTGCGTGCCGTCCCGCGCCGTGATCTTCAGCCGCTCGGTCGCGTAACGTGCCGCGTCATAGCCGCAGGGGATCTCCTGAACCTTCAGCGTCGTGAGTTCGCCGGTGGCGGTGTCATAGTCGTAGACGGTGCCAGGCGTTACCATCGACTCGTAGCCGAGACGCAGAACCGTTTGATCATATTCGGGATTATCCCCAATACCTGCGGTATAGCTCGCTTCCGGGAAGGTGATGCGGCGGGGCGGTGACGTGCCGTCGTAGGCATGGAGCTCGACCTGATCGAGCCCATCCTCCCGCCCCTCGACGATGAAGAAGTCGCGGAAGCACTCGACGCCGGTCATGTAGAAATGCGGCGAGGGGGCGATCCGCTCGGTCCATTCGCCCGGCGCGGTGATCGGCGCGGTGACCAGCCGCCACATCGGATCGGTGTCGTTGGTGTGGATGAACAGGGTGTCGCCGTGGATGTCGACGTCATATTCGCGGCCGGCCTGTCGCGGAGCGATCAGGATCGGCTCGGCGAAGGGATCGGCGGCGGGGAGCAGGCGGATCTCGCTGGTGACGTGATCGCCGGTGCCGATGACGATCCAGCGGCGATCGCTGGTTTCGCCGACCGCCACGCGGTAGCCCTCGTCATCCTCGTGAAAGAGTTCGACGTCGTCGGCGGGATCGGTGCCGAGCCGGTGGAAACGCGCATTGTCGGTGCGCCATTCCTTGTTGGCGAGGCCGTAGAGGAACCCGCTGTCGTCCCCGGCCCAGACGATGTCGGACAGCATGCCCGGAATCGTATCGGGCAGCAGCGCCCCGGTGGTCAGGTCCTTGACGTGGATGGTGAAGCGTTCGGACCCGTTGTCGTCGATGGCATAAGCGAGCAATCGCGAATCGTTGGATACCGCGAACGCGCCGAGGCGGAAATATTCCTTGCCCTCCGCCAGCGCGGGTTCGTCGAGCAGCAGTTCGTCGGGTCCGCCGGCAACCGGCCTGCGCCACCATTTGCGATATTGCCCACCCGTCTCGAACGCGGTCCAGTACAGATGGTCGCCATCCTTCTGCGGGACGCTGCTCTCATCCTCCTTGATGCGGGACTTCATCTCTTCGTAGAGGCGGTCGACCAGCGGCTGGTGCGGCGCCATCTGCGCTTCGAAATAGGCGTTTTCCTCCGCGAGATAGGCCAGCACGTCCTTATCGGTGACGTCGGGATATTCGGGGTCCTTCAGCCACGCCCATGGATCGTCGATGGTGATGCCGTGCATCGTGAAGGAATGCGGGCGGGTGGCGGCGACGGGCGGCTTCATATCGGTCATGCGCCCCTCCTAACGCGCGGGATCGCCATCCGTCACCCTCTTGTCGGCGCGGCGGCGGCGGCGCACAAGAGCGGGATGAGCGTCGTCACGCGTTTCGCGCCGTCGCCGACCGGGCGGCTGCACATGGGCCATGCCTTTTCGGCGATCCGCGCGCACGATCTCGCGCGGGCGGCCGGCGGGCGCTTTCTGGTGCGGATCGAGGATATCGACGGCACACGCAGCCGCGCCGGGCATGTCGCGACGATCATCGACGATCTGATATGGCTGGGACTGACGTGGGACGACGAGGTGGCGTTCCAGTCGGCTCGGCTCGACCTTTATGGCGCGGCGCTAGCGCGGTTGCGGTCGATGGGGCTGCTATACCGTTGTTATTGCACGCGCGCTGAGATCGCCGACGCGCTGAGCGCACCGCATGGTGCGGTCGCGGCCTATCCGGGCACGTGCCGGGGGGCAGCCGCGCGGGACGCGCCGCATTGCTGGCGGCTCGACATGGCGGCGGCGGTGGCACGGGCGACCGCGACGGGGGACGACCTGTCGTGGACCGATCACGGGGGGCGCGTCGCCAATGCGGCGCTCGCGCAGGGCGATGTAGTGCTGGCGCGCAAGGATGCGCCGGCAAGCTACCATCTGGCGGTGACGGTCGACGATGCGGCGCAGGGCGTGACCGACGTGGTGCGCGGCGTCGACCTGTTCGAGGCGACGCACGTGCATCGGGTGTTGCAGGCGCTGCTGAACCTGCCCGTACCGCAATGGTGGCACCACGACCTGCTGACCGGGGCCGACGGGCAGCGGCTGGCCAAGCGGCACGGCGCGCCGACGCTGGCGGCGATGCGCGCGGCCGGGGTGGACGGGGCGGCGGTGGCGGCGGCGTTGCGCGCGGGGCGCGTGCCAGAGGTGCGCGCGGGGCGCGTGCCAGAGACGCGCGCCGGGCGCGTGCCAGAGGTGCCGGCATGACGGCGCGCGTGCCGGCGTCAAAGGCGCGACGCCTGGTGACGACGGCCATTGCCGTTTGCGGGTGCGCGCCCTAGCTTCGCTTGATGAACACCTTCCTCGTCATTCTGCTGGTCGCGGCGATGATCGCCACGGTCGTCGCGCTGGTGCGCGGTATCATCGCCTTCCTCCAATCCGCCTCGGCGGACGTGCGCGGCGAGAGCGAGGGGCCGAGCGCGGCGCAGCTGAAATCCAACCGGATGATGCAGATGCGCATCTTCTATCAGGCGCTGGCGGTGTTGATCGTCGTCGTGATCCTGTTCGCCGCCGGGCGGACCTGATGGTCAAGCTGAACCGCATCTACACGCGAACCGGCGACGCCGGGACGACCGGGCTGAGCGACGGCAGCCGCATCGCGAAGACCGACGCGCGGGTGCAGGCGATCGGCGACGTCGACGAGGCGAACAGCGCGATCGGGGTGGCGATCGCCACGCTGGACGACCCGGCGCTCGTGGCGCAGCTGACGCGGGTGCAGAACGACCTGTTCGATCTGGGCGCCGACCTCGCCACCCCGGGCGACGATTATGCGCCCGGCGAGATGACGCTGCGCATCGTGCCCGCGCAGGTGGCGCGGATCGAGGCGGAGATCGACGCGCTGAACGCGCACGTGCCGCCGCTGACCAGCTTCGTATTGCCCGGGGGCGCGGCGGCGTCGCTGCATCTGGCGCGCGCGATCGTGCGCCGGGCGGAGCGATCGGCGGTGGCGCTGGCCCCGCATGCCAATCCGCAGGCGTCGATGTATCTGAACAGGCTGTCCGATTTTCTGTTCGTCGCCTGCCGGGCCGTGAACCTTAACGCAGGTGGAGACGTTCTGTGGGTCGCAGGGGCAAACCGGTAACATAGTCGGTCCCGTGCACGCCCGATCTCCCGGGTGGCTGCAGGAGTATGACCATGGAACCCCGCCCCCGGCCCGACGCCGGGCACACACCGCTGGCCGCGCGCTACATGCAGGTCCGGGGGTTGAGCGAGGCGCTGGTCGCCCCGCTGTCCGACGCCGATGCGACGGTGCAGTCGATGGAGGATGCCTCCCCGGCGAAATGGCATCTGGCGCATACGACGTGGTTCTTCGAAACGTTCGTGCTGCGCGATCACGTTGCGTCGTACCGGCTGCACGACGAACGCTTCCCGTTCCTGTTCAACAGCTATTACGAGGCGGAAGGGCGGCGGCATGCGCGTGGACGCCGCGGCATGGTGACCCGCCCGACGCTGGACGAAGTGCTCGACTATCGACGGGCGGTGGATGCCGCGGTGCTGGCGGCGCTGGATACATTGCCGGGGGCCGCGCGGGAACTGGTCGCGCTGGGTTGCCATCACGAGGAGCAGCATCAGGAATTGCTGGTCACCGACGTGCTGCACCTGTTTTCGGAAAACCCGCTGGAGCCGGCGATCTGGCCGGCGGCGCGCAAGGTGCCCGTGGCGATGCCTGGCCCGATCGGGTGGATCGACAGCGTGGAGCGCGTGGTCGAGACGGGGCATGACGGCGACGGGTTCGCGTTCGACTGCGAAGGTCCGCGTCACCGTGCGTTGCTACCTGCCCATGCGATCGCCGACCGTACGGTGACCAACGGCGAGTGGGCGGGGTTCATCGCCGATGGCGGCTATCGCGACGCGCGGCTGTGGCTGGCCGACGGCTGGGCATGGGTGCAGCGCGAGGCGGTCGCTGCGCCGCTTTACTGGGAGGAGCGGGACGGCATGTGGACCCGTTTCGGACTGGACGGGCGACGCGCCGTCGATCCCGCCGCGCCCGTGACGCATGTCAGCTTCTACGAGGCGGATGCCTATGCCAGCTGGGCAGGGGTGCGTCTGCCCACCGAGTTCGAGTGGGAAGCCGCCGCCGCCGCGCATGATGCTGCGGGCGGCAACCAGCTGGACGCTGGCGGCGCGGTGGAGCCGCGACCGGCGACCGGCGGCCCGGCATTCTTCGGTGACGTGTGGGAATGGACCGGATCGGCATACCGTCCGTACCCCGGCTTCCGCGCGGTCGAGGGAGCGGTGGGCGAGTATAACGGCAAGTTCATGAACGGGCAGTTCGTGCTGCGCGGTGGCAGCTGCGCGACGCCGCGCGGCCATGCGCGCGCCAGTTACCGCAATTTCTTCTACCCTCACCAGCGCTGGCAATTCACCGGCGTGCGGCTGGCAAAGGACCTGTAATGCTGAAACCCGAAGCCGAGGACGGCCAGGCGACGCTGGCCGATCCGCAGTTCCGTGCCGACGTGCTGGCCGGGCTGGAACGCCGCCCGCGCGCCATCCCGGCGCGGTGGTTCTACGACCATCGCGGGTCGCAATTGTTCGAGCAGATCACCGACCTGCCCGAATATTATCCGACGCGCACCGAAACCGCGTTGCTGGCCACGTTGTGCCCCGATCTGCAGGAGATGACCGGCGCCGGCCGCGCGGTGGTGGAGTTCGGATCGGGATCGTCGACCAAGACTCCCCTGCTGCTGCGCGGCGTGAAGCCGTCGTCCTATGTGCCCATCGACATTTCGGGTGAGTTCCTGCGCCAGTCCGCGCGCGACCTGTCGGACGCGTTCCCCGATTTGCTGGTGTTGCCGTTCGAGGCGGACTTCACCCGTCCGTTGACCCTGCCGCACGCGATCGCCGGTGCGCCCAAGCTTGGCTTCTTCCCGGGCTCGACGATCGGCAATTTGACGCCGCTGGCGGCGGTCGACCTGTTGCGGGCGATGCGCGTGTCGCTGGCGGAGGGAGCGATGCTGTTGATCGGGATGGACCGGATCAAGGACCCGGCGGTGCTGGTGCCGGCCTATGACGATGCAGCCGGCGTGACCGCAGCGTTCAACCGCAACCTGCTGGAGCGGATCAACCGCGAACTGGACGCGACGATCCCGGTCGAGGCGTTCACGCACGAGGCGCGGTGGAACGACGACCGCGCACGGATCGAGATGCATCTGGTCGCGACGCGCGACGTCGCCTTCACCGTGGAGGGACGATCGTTCGAGATCGCGGCAGGCGAGTCGATCCATACCGAGAACAGCCACAAATATGGCGAACGCGACGCACGCATCCTGTTGCGGGCGGGCGGATGGACGCCGGTGCGCGAGTGGACCGATGCCGAAGGACGGTTCGCGGTGATCCTGGCGGAGGCGCAGCCCGAGCGGCCTGCGCCTTAGGCGTTAGCGGCGAACAATCCGGCACCCGTGAGGCACCGTTCGTCGATGCACCCCTAGTCCCGGCGCACACCGATCAGGCTGAACGGCTTCGGTTCGAGCGGCGGGATCGCTGACGGGTTCAGTTCGCACTGCCAGAAGCCGACGTCGATCCAGCGGCCCTGTTTGTAGCCGACTTCCCGGTAAACGCCCGCGCGGCGGAAGCCGACTGCTTCGTGCAGGGTGATCGATCCGTCATTGGGCAATGCGATGACGCCGATCGCCTGCGTAAAGCCCTGCGCGCGCAGCGTGTCGACCAGCGCCTCGTACAGCAGCCGACCCACGCCCTGACCATGCGTCGCGCCCGCGACGTAGATCGAGGTTTCGACGACGTAGCGATAGGCGGGGCGATCGCGGAAGCGGGTGGCATAGGCATAGGCGAGCACGCCTGCGCCATCCCCGTCGTCGCCGGACGTCGCGACCAGCCACGGGTAAAAGCCGTCCGACGCGGCGATCCGGTCGCGCATCGCCGCCGCGTCCGGGGCTTCGTTTTCGAACGACACGGTGCCCGACAGCACGAACGGCGCATAGATGGCGGCGATGGCCGCGGCATCGGCGGCGGCGGCGCCGCGGATCGTGATCGGTCCCTGCGGCATCACAGGCCCACCCGCGCGACGACCATCTGCCACAGGTTGCGATCCTCCGCCCGAGCCGCGATCGGGCCGAGCCCGACGCATTCGAGGCATTGCACGCGCACCGCCGCGCCGGTCAGCATGCGTTTCGCATCACCCAGCGCAGCGGCGAACGCCTGCTGCCGCTGCCACGTCAGCCGCGACAGCGCGTCGGCAGGGGCACCGGCATCGTCGTCGTCCTGGTTGCTGATCTGCTGCGCGATCTGCGCGGTGAAGCCAGGCTTCTTTTCCAGCCATACCGGCTGCGCATCGTCGAGCTTGGCGCGCTTCGCCGCCTCGCGCAGCGCATCGTCCAGTCCGCCGAAGCGGTCGACCAGCTTCAGCTGGTGCGCGACCCCGCCGATCCACACGCGGCCCTGCCCGATTTCGTCGACGCGGGCGATCGGCAGCTTGCGCGACTGCGAAACGCGGGTCAGGAACTGGAGATAGCCGTGCTCGATCCCGGCCTGGACGATCGAATCCAGCGCGGGCGTGGTACCGCCCAGCACGTCGGGCTGACCGGATAGTGGCGTGGTCTTCACCCCGTCGGTGGACAGGCCGATCTTGGCCAGCGTGTTCTCGAACGTCGGGATGATCCCGAAGATGCCGATCGAGCCGGTGATCGTGCCGGGTTCGGCGAAGATCACGTCCGCCGGGGTCGACACCCAGTAACCGCCCGACGCCGCCAATCCGCCCATCGAAACGACGATCGGAAGGCCGCGCCGCTTGGCCTCCATGATCGCCAGCCGGATCTTCTCCGACGCCATCACCGAGCCGCCGGGCGAGTCGACCCGGACGACCAGCGCCTTCAGGTCGTTTTCGGCCAGACCGTCGTAGAGCAGCTTCGACACGGTATCGCCCGCCGCCTTGCCGGGGCCGCCCTCTCCGTCGACGATCTCACCGGCGATGGTCAGCACGCCGATCTTGCCCTTGGCGGGCACCGGGTTGGCGGCGACATAGGCGTCGTAGCCGATCGTCCTGAACCAGCCGGCGGGCTTTTTCTCGTCGCCGCCCGCCAGTTGCGCGACGCGACGATTGAAGGCGACGCGGTCGCCCAGCTTGTCGACCAGCCCGGTAGCGAGATTGGCGCGCGACACGTCGCCGCGCGCCTGCGCGATCAGTTGCGCCGGGTTCGTCAGCCACGAGGCGAGCTGCGCTCTGGGGCGGGCGGTGGACACCGCCTCGCGCCATTGATCGAACAGCGCGCCGTAAAGCGCCTGCGACGCTTCGCGGGCGGCGGGGCTTTGATCGGTGCGGGTATAGGGTTCGACCGCCGACTTGAACTTGCCGACGCGGTAGACGTGCGCGTTGATGCCGAGCTTGTCGATCAGCCCCTTGTAGAACAACTGGTTCCCGCCGGGGCCGGCGAACATCGTGCCGCCGAGCGTGTTCGTCCAGATCTCGCTCCCCGCCGAGGCGATCCGGTATGCGCCATCGGTATAGGCGGTGGCGTAGACCAGCACCGGCTTGCCCGCGGTCCGCGCACGCAGCAACGCGGCCTGCACTTCGCCCAGCACCGCCGGATAGCCGCCGCCGAACCGGTCGAGATCGACGACGATCGCCTTCACACGGTCGTCGTCGCGCGCGGTGTCGATCGCGCGGAGGACGTCACGCAGCCGGTATTGCTTGCCGATCCGCTGCCCGCTGAGCAGCGCGGTGAGCGGCACTTCCTCCGGCTGTTCGACGATCGGGCCGTCGAGTTCGAGAACCAGCGCACCGTCGCCGATCGTCGCCGGGCGCTGACGCGCGTTAAGCGCGGCGAAGATCGCCGCGAAGAACAGCAGCATCGCGACGAGCACCAGCGCGTCCTTGATCCCGACCAGCAGCTTCCACGCGCCACGTACCAGCTTCATCGTCAATGCCACCTTCGCCTTACGTCGGGCGACCGTAGCGCCGCGTGTATGACCACCGCAATACGGTTTGGTGGTAAACGTCGGCGCGTCGTCATGCTCGCCATCGCGAAACGGCTCGGCTAGAGGCCGATCATGCACGCACCCGCCGCTATCGCGCCGCTGACCGAAGCGCCGCCGCCGACGTGGCGCGCCGAGCTGCGCGCGCTGGCGGCGCTGGCCGCACCGTTGATCGGCGCGAACCTGTTGCAGATGGCGGTGTTCGCGATCGACGTGGTGTTCGTCGCCCGGCTGGGACCGACCGAATTCGCCGCCGCCACGCTGGGCGTCTTCCTGTTCAACATCCTCGCGTTCGGGTTGATCGGGCTGGTCGGCGCGGCCGAGCCGTTGATCGCCGCGTCGCTGGGCCGGCGCGCGGGCGCGGTGCGGCAGGTACGCCGGTCGTTCCGGATGGCGATGTGGCTGGCGGTGCTGGGGTCGGCGGCGGTGATGATCGTGCTGAATCTCGCCGCGCCGTTGCTGCGGCTGGCGGGGCAGGAGGCCGTGGTGGCGGCGCGCGCGGGTGCGTTCTGCCGCATCCTGTCGCTGGCGGTGTTGCCCGCGGTGCTGGCGGCGCTGATCCGGCTGACCGCCGCCGCGCTGGGGCGGCCGGGCTGGGCGTTGGTGGTGACCGGACTGGCGCTGGGCATCGCGGCGTTCGCCAATTGGTGCCTGGTGTTCGGCAATGCCGGCTTCCCAGCGCTGGGGCTGGAGGGGTCGGCGCTGGCCAGCGTGGTGACGTCGGTGGCGACGTTCGCCGCGTACTTCGTGATCCTGCTGCGCGACCGCAAGCTGCGGCGGTTCCGGCTGCTGGGCAAATGGTGGCGCGCCGAATGGTCGCGGATGGTGGAGATCGCGCGGCTCGGCTCGCCGATCGCGCTCGGCTGGATGGCGGAGGGCGGGCTGTTCGGCGGTGCGGGGCTGTTGATGGGGCTGATCTCGGTCACCGCGATCGACGCGCATGCGGTCGCGCTGAACATTGCCGCGATCGCATTCCAGATCCCGTTCGGGCTGGCGCAGGCCGGGACGATCCGCGTCGGCTTCGCCTATGGCGCGGGCGACCGGGCGTGGATTCGCCGTGCGGGCAATGTCGCGATCCTGTGCGGCATCGCAGTGATGGTGCTGAGCGCGTTCGTGTTCTGGGCGGTGCCGCACTGGCTGGTGCGCGTCTATGTCGACCCGGCGCGCGACACGGCGGTTGCGGCGATGGCGGTGCAGTTGCTGGGGATCGCCGCGATCTTCCAGCTGGTCGACGGCGCGCAGGCGGTGGCGGCGGGCGTGCTGCGCGGCGTGCAGGACACCCGCGTGCCGATGCTGATCCAGGTGTCGGGATATTGGGGCGCGGGGTTCGGCACCGCCGTGCTGTTCGGGTTCGGGATGGGTTATGGCGCGGCGGGGATCTGGTGGGGGCTGGCCGTGGGGCTGGGCGTCGTCTCCGCCCTGTTGCTGTGGCGATGGTCGGCGCGCGACCGGCTTCACCTGATGCCACGCACGGACTGACGACGGGTTCCCGAAAAATCGCGCCGCCACCCGTTGACGGGCGCGGGGCACGTCCACATATGCGTGTGGCTGGCACTCGACATGTTCGAGTGCCAAAAATTTGTCACAAGCCTCAAGAAGGGTTCAGAGCAATGAACTTTCGTCCGTTGCACGACCGTGTCCTCGTCCGCCGCGTCGAGGCGGAAGAGAAGACGGCCGGTGGGATCATCATCCCCGACACCGCCAAGGAAAAGCCGCAGGAGGGCGAGGTCGTCGCCGCCGGCGCCGGTGCCAAGAACGACAAGGGCGAGCTGTCGCCGCTGGACGTCAAGGCCGGAGACCGCATCCTGTTCGGCAAGTGGTCGGGCACTGAGGTCAAGGTGAACGGCGAAGACCTGCTCATCATGAAGGAATCGGACATCCTCGGCATCATCGCCTGAGGATCGGTTCCCTCGTCCCGGCGCGTGCCGGGATCAGCCGGCAATTCAAGTCGTCCAGCGTTCGCTGGAACGACGGATATAGAGAAAGGGTAGCCACATGGCAGCCAAGGAAGTAAAATTCGGCCGCGACGCGCGTGAGCGCATTCTGCGCGGTGTCGACATCCTGGCCGACGCGGTCAAGGTCACGCTGGGGCCGAAGGGCCGCAACGTCGTGATCGACAAGAGCTTCGGCGCGCCCCGCATCACCAAGGACGGTGTGTCGGTCGCCAAGGAAATCGAGCTGAAGGACAAGTTCGAGAACATGGGCGCGCAGATGGTGCGCGAAGTGGCCTCGAAGACCAACGACATCGCCGGCGACGGCACGACCACCGCGACCGTCCTGGCGCAGGCGATCGTGCGCGAGGGCATGAAGTCGGTCGCAGCGGGCATGAACCCGATGGACCTGAAGCGCGGCATCGATCTGGCAGTGATCAAGGTCGTCGCCGACATCCAGGCGAAGTCCAAGCCCGTTTCCGGTTCGCAGGAAGTCGCGCAGGTCGGCATCATCTCGGCCAACGGCGACCGTGAAGTCGGCGAGAAGATCGCCGAGGCGATGGAGAAGGTCGGCAAGGAAGGCGTCATCACCGTCGAGGAGGCCAAGGGTCTCGAATTCGAGCTGGACGTCGTCGAGGGCATGCAGTTCGACCGCGGCTATCTGTCGCCATACTTCATCACCAACCCGGAGAAGATGCAGGTCGAGCTGAACGACCCGTACATCCTGATCCACGAGAAGAAGCTGTCGTCGCTGCAGGCGATGCTGCCGATCCTCGAGGCGGTGGTGCAGTCGGGCCGTCCGCTGCTGATCATCGCCGAGGACATCGAGGGTGAGGCGCTGGCCACGCTGGTCGTCAACAAGCTGCGCGGCGGCCTGAAGGTCGCAGCGGTCAAGGCACCGGGCTTCGGCGATCGTCGCAAGGCGATGCTGGAAGACATCGCGATCCTGACCAAGGGCGAGGTGATCTCCGAGGATCTCGGCATCAAGCTGGAGACCGTGACGCTCGGCATGCTGGGCACCGCCAAGCGCGTGACGATCGACAAGGACAACACCATCGTCGTCGACGGCGCGGGTGACGCGGATGCGATCAAGGGCCGCACCGAAGCGATCCGGCAGCAGATCGAGGTGACCACCTCGGACTACGACCGTGAGAAGCTGCAGGAGCGTCTGGCCAAGCTGGCTGGCGGCGTCGCGGTCATCAAGGTCGGCGGGTCGACCGAGGTCGAGGTGAAGGAGCGCAAGGATCGCGTCGACGACGCGCTGCATGCGACCCGCGCCGCGGTCGAGGAAGGCATCGTCCCGGGCGGCGGCACCGCGTTGCTGTACGCGTCCAAGGCGCTGGACGGCGTCACCGGCGAGAACGACGACCAGACGCGCGGCGTCGACATCGTCCGCAAGTCGCTGACCTCGCTGGTCCGCCAGATCGCGCAGAATGCCGGTCATGACGGTGCGGTGGTGTCGGGCAAGCTGCTGGACGGCAACGATCCGGCGATGGGCTTCAACGCCGCGACCGACACGTACGAGAACCTGGTCCAGGCCGGCGTGATCGACCCGACCAAGGTCGTGCGCACCGCGCTGCAGAACGCCGCTTCGGTGGCCGGTCTGCTGATCACGACCGAGGCGACCGTTGCCGAACTGCCCGAGGACAAGGCTCCGGCCATGCCCGCCGGCGGCGGCATGGGCGGCATGGGCGGCATGGACTTCTGATTTCGGACGGGCGCGGCCAAGGCGGCGCCCGACACGAAGGCGGAAGGCCGGCGGATCGGTGATGCCGGTCCGCCAGATCCAAGCGTCGGGAAGATCGATCGCGGCGGCTTCGTCGTGGTTGGTCACCCGGAATCAAAGGGCCGGTGGCGCATGCCGCCGGCCCTTTGTTTGCGTCCGGCGAAGCGCCATACCACAGCGATGCGAGACGATCCGCTCTATGAGCCCATCACCGTCGAGCAGTTCCTCGGCATCGATTTCGGTTCGGACCGGAAGTTCGAGTTGGTGGACGGCATGATCCGGATGATGAGCGGCGGCACGCCGGCGCATGCGCGGGTGTCGACGAACATCCTGATCTATCTCGGGCAACGGCTGCGGGGTTCCGGCTGCCGCGCCTATAATTCCGACACGGGCGTTCGCCTGTCGGATGAATCGATGCGCTGTCCCGACGTCACCGTTTTCTGCGGCAACCCGGCGGCGGCGGAGCGCGAGAAGCAGCGCGTGTTCGACGATCCTGTCGTCATCTTCGAGGTTTTGTCCGCCGCCACCGCGAAAGTGGATGAGGGCGCCAAACTGGATGAGTATCGCGCGCTTCCTTCGGTCGACACGATCGTGTTCGTCGATCCGGAGAACGAACTGACCAGAGTCGTCCAGCGGCTGGGACCGACGTCGTGGCGCGACGATCCGTTCGCGCAGCCGCACGACGTGGCGTTGCCGTCGTTCAAGCTGACGATCTCGCATATCGAGATCTTCGCGCGCGACTGAACCGCGACCTGTGCGTTCGGGCCGCATGGACCAGCGCACGCATATCCCGAAGGACAGCATCATCTTCGGCTATGGGCCGATGATTCCGCTCATCGCCGCCGGCATCGGTGCCTGGGCGCTGCCGGCGGTGTGGGGGATGCTGGTGGTGCGACTGGCGATCGTCTGGGGCGCGTTGATCCTGTCGTTCATCGGCGGCGTGCGGCGCGGGTTCGGCTTCGCCACGCCGCGCGCATCGACGGCAATCGAGATCGCCGCGGCGGTCGCCTATGTCACGATCGCCGGGCTGGCGTTGGTGGTGCCGTTCGCGCCGACCGCGCTGGCGTTGCTGGCGGTCGGCTACGCACTGGCCGCGTTGCTCGACCGCCGGGCGGCGCTGGCGGGCAATGCGCCCGCGCATTTCGCCCGGCTGAGACCCCCACAGCTACTGCTGGGCTGCGCAGGGCTGGCGGCGTGCTGGGCGCGGTTGATGATCGGATGACCTGTCGCGGTTCGACCGGGCGACGCTACGCGCGTCCTCCCGGTCGACGATCAGTTCTTCATCGCGTCGAGCAGCAGCTTCACGTCCTGGCTGCGGCCGCGCGGCAGGATCAGGATGTCATTGCCGCTGGACACGACGATCAGATCCTCCACGCCGACCATGGCGATCCGCGCACCGTCGCTGCGCACCAGGCAATTGCGGCTGTCGAGCATCACCACGTCGCCCGCGACGACATTGCCGCCGTCATCCCGGTCGCTGATCGCATGCAGTGCGTCCCAGCTGCCGACGTCGCTCCACCCCATCGTGACGGGCACCACCGCGACACGATCGGCCTTCTCCATCACCGCATAATCGATCGAATCGGACGGCGATGCGGCGAAGGCGGCGGCATCGGGATAGACGCGCACGCCCTCGCGCCGGGCACCGGCATGGGCATGACGTGCCGCAGCGGCGATCGCGGGCGCGAACTGGTCGAGCGCGGCGAGATATGCGTCGGCGCGGAACAGGAAGATGCCGCCGTTCCACGCATGATCGCCCGACGCGATCATCGATTCGGCAAGGTCGCGCGGCGGTTTCTCGACGAAGCGCGCGACGCGGTGGATACCCGGCGCGAGTTCGTCACCGACCTTGATATAGCCATAGCCGGTTTCCGGCGCGTCGGGCGTGATGCCGAAGGTGACGAGCCAGCCCTGTTCGACCAGCGGCAGCGCGGCGTGGATCGCGGCGTGGAAGGCATCGCGATCGGCGATGACGTGATCCGAGGGCATGACCAGCATCGCCTGGCTTTCACCGGCGCTGAGCGCCGCCAGCGCGATGGCCGGCGCGGTGTTGCGCCCGGCCGGTTCGAGGATCAATGCGCTGGGCGCGGTGCCGATCGCGCCAAGCTGCTGCTCGACCGCATCGGCGTGCGCGGCATTGGCGACGACGATCGGTGCGGCAAAGGCGTCGCCGTGCGCGCGCGCCGCCGTCAACTGAAGCATCGTGTCGCTGGCGGTCAGCGCCAGCATCTGCTTGGGCTTTTCGGGCCGCGACATCGGCCACAAACGGGTACCCGACCCGCCCGAAAGGATCACCGGCACGATTTCGGTCATTGACGCTCCTGTTCCCCCACAAGGCGATATACCGCCCGTTACGCGACAACATTCCGAATGGCGCAAGGCTCCCTTATCGGCGTTATTGCGTTGCGGCAACGAGATCGGGGGGTTAGCCGGAATCGCGATGACCGATCGCCTGACCCGGATCGCCGCCGCGCTGGAGCGGCTGGCCCCACCGCCGCCCGTCGCCGCCGACCCGCTGGCGCACCCCGCGTATGTATGGCGCGACGCCGTGCTGGTCGCCGCGCGCGACTTCCGGCCGTTGCCGCTCGACCTGCTCCACGGGGTGGAGGCGCAGAAAGCGGCGTTGTTCGGCAATCTGACCCGGCTGGCGGCGGGCCATGCTGCGCAGGACGCGTTGCTGTGGGGCGCGCGCGGAACCGGCAAGTCGGCGCTGGTGAAGGCGGCGACCGGCGCAGTGCAGGCGGCCGGCGGCGCGCTGGCGCTGGTCGAGGTGGCGGCCGACCGGCTCGACACTTTGCCCCGGCTGTTCGATGCGGTGGCGGGGCAGCCGCGCGCCTATGCGATCTTCCTCGACGACCTCGGCTTCGATGCGGCGGCCGACGCGCGGGTGCTGCGATCGCTGCTGGAGGGCGGGGCGGAGGCCCGGCCCGGCAACGCGCGGCTGATCGTCACGTCCAATCGCCGCCATCTGGTGACGCGCGACATCGCCGAGCAGGGCAGCGCGATAAACCCACGCGATTCTGTGGACGATCAGATGGCGCTCGCCGATCGTTTCGGGCTGAGCCTTGGCTTCCACGTCGTCGATCAGGATGCCTATCTGGCGATTGTGCGCGGCTATGCCGAGCGCCATGCGCTGCCGTTCGATGCCGGCGATGCGGTGCAATGGGCGACGCGGCGGGGCAGCCGGTCGGGACGGGTGGCGTGGCAATATGTGGTCGAACTGGCCGGCCGCGAGGGGAAGGCGCTGGCGTAACGCCTTCCCCTCGCGTGACCACGACCGGTGCGCCGGATCAGGCGGCGGTGAGGCGGCGTTGCAGGCGGTGGACCGGATTGGAGCCGCTGGCGTCCAGCCGGAAGCGGGCCACTTCGCTGTCCAGCGTCTCCGCTTCGGCGGCGAGCGAGCGTGCGGCGGCGGTGACCTGCTCGACCATCGCGGCGTTTCGCTGCGTCACCGCGTCCATCTCCGACACCGCGGTGTTGACTTGTTGTAGCCCGACCGACTGCTGGCCGGCGGAGGCCGCGATGCTGGAGACCAATGTGCTGATCTCCCCGATGCGAACGATGATCCGCTCCAGCGCCTTGCCCGCGTCGTTGACCAGATCGACCCCGATGCCGACCTGATCGGAGGAGGCCATGATGCGGGTCTTCACGTCCTTGGCCGCGTCGGCCGAACGCTGCGCCAGCGCGCGCACTTCGGACGCGACGACCGCGAAGCCGCGGCCCGCTTCGCCGGCGCGGGCCGCCTCGACCCCGGCGTTCAGCGCGAGCAGATTGGTCTGGAACGAGATGCCGTCGATGACGGTGATGATCTCGCTGATTTCCGCCGATGCGCGTTCGATGCCGCCCATCGCCTCCACCGCGCGGCGGACGATCTGCCCGGATTCCTCCGCCTCGCCGCGCGCCTCGCCGACGATCCGGTTGGCCTGCGATGCGCCCTCGGCGGTCTGGCGGACGGTGGTGACGATCTCGTCCATCGCCGCGGCGGTTTCCTCAAGACTGGCGGCCTGTTGCTCGGTGCGCTGCGACAGGTCGTCCGATGCCTCGCGGATATTGCCCGAGCCGCTGTGGATCTGCTGGCTCGAACGGGTGACGACGCCCAGCGTGGTCGCCATCTGCGTACGCATCGCCTCGAAACTGTCGGCCAGCGCCTGATATTCGCCGGGCAACCCGTCGAGCGTGGCGGTAAGGTCGCCCTGTGCCATGCGATCGAAGACCTGTCCGCATCGTTCGATGACGGCACGGCGGCCTGCCTGCTCGGCCTCGAAATAGGCGGCCAGCGCGATATCCATGTCGATCAGCGACCCCTTGACCAGCGCGGTCGCGGCGCGCGCCCGGCGGCGCGCGCCGAACGGCCACGACAGCCGGCCGAGCACCACCCGGGGCAGGACATGTTCCAGCATCCGGGCATAGCCGCTGATGTACCAGGTGGGCGCCAGCCCGATCCGCGCGTGGATCTGCCCGATGTGCGAAGCGGCGGTGGCGTAGCTGCGGTCGATCGGCCCCGAGAACAGCTTGCGCCAATGTTCCAGCTGCTTGTCGCGTGCATGGTCCATCCGCGCCTGCGACTGGAACATCGCGTTGATCTGCGGCGTGGCGGCGATGTGGCGATACAAGGCGACGAGCGCGGTGGGAGCATGGCGTTCGATCGCGCGCCTGACCACGGGGAAGGTCGCGTAGCTGCGATCGTCGTAGCCGAACGCCGCCAGCCGTTGTTCAAAGTCGATGTTACCCGATCCGCTCACCGCTTGTTCTCCTTGCGGGCAGCGGTAATCGAAAGCGGTTAAGACGCCGTAAGTAAGATCACCCAAATCACGAAGATCGTTCTATTATTTCAGCTAGTTCCAGCCAGCGCATCTCGGCGGCGTCCTTCTCCTCGCGCAGTGCGGCGACGTTGCGGCCAAGCCGGTCGAAGGCCGCCGGGTCGCGCGCATAGAGGCCAGGATCGGCCATCGCGGCTTCGTCCGCGGCGATCGCGGCATCGATCTCCTCGATGCGCCTGGGCAGCAGATCGTAGTCGCGCTGGTCCTTGTAGGTCAGCTTCACGCGGGTCGGCGGGGGAGGCGGCGGCGCGGCGGCTTTCGGAGCCGCCTTCTTCGCCGACGCCGTGCGCGGGCGGCGCTGCCGCTCCCAATCCTCATAGCCGCCGGCGACGACGTCGACATGACCGGTGCCGTCGAGCCCGAGCGTGACGGTGACGGTGCGGTCGAGGAAATCGCGATCGTGGCTGACGATCAGCACGGTACCGCCGTAATCGGCGATCACCTCCTGCAACAGGTCGAGCGTTTCGAGGTCGAGGTCGTTGGTCGGCTCGTCGAGGATCAGCAGATTCGATTCGCGGGCGAATTCACGCGCGAGCAGCAGCCGCGACCGCTCACCGCCCGACAGCGTGCCGACCTTCGCCTCGGTCAGCGACGGATCGAACAGGAACTCCTTGAGGTAACCGTGGATGTGCTTGCGCGATCCCAGCACGTCGATCCACTCGCCGCCATCGGCCAGCACGTCGCGCACGGTCTTCTGCGGGGCCATCAGGCTGCGCTGCTGGTCGATGACGATACCGTCCAGCGTGCGCGCGCGCTTCACCGTGCCGGCGTCCGGGGCCAGTTCGCCGGTCAGCAACTTCAGCAGCGTCGTCTTGCCCGCGCCGTTGCGCCCGACGATGCCGATCCGGTCACCGCGCGCGACGCGCAACGTCAGGTCGGCGATGATCGTGCGATCGCCGTACGCCTTGGTCACATGCTCGACGTCGATCACCACCTTCGTCTTCACGTCGTCGCTGGCGACCTGCAACGCGGCCGCACCCTGCGGCCCCATCATCGCCGCGCGTTCGGCGCGCATCTCCTTCAGCTTGGACAGACGCCCCTGGTTGCGGCGGCGACGGCCGGTGACGCCGCGTTGCAGCCAGTGTTCCTCGATCTTCAGCTTGGCATCGAGGCGTGCGGCATTGCGCTCCTCCTCGGCATAGACCTGTTCGGTCCATGCGTCGAACCCGCCGAAGCCGACCTCGGCACGGCGCAATTCGCCGCGGTCGAGCCACAATGTCTGCTTCGTCAGGCGGGTGAGGAAGGTGCGATCGTGGCTGATGACCACGAACGCGCCGGTGAAGCGCTTCAGCCAATCCTCCAGCCACTCGATGGCGGCGATGTCGAGATGGTTGGTCGGCTCGTCGAGCAGCAGCACGTCGGGGTCCATCGCCAGCGCGCGGACGATCGCGGCGCGGCGGCGCTCCCCACCCGACGCCGACGACGATTCGCGCGACAGGTCGATGCCGAGCTGGTCGGCGATCGCATCCGCCTCATACCCGGCGGGAGCATGTTCGCCGGCCAGCACGTAATCCTGCAGCGTGGCGAAGCCGGTGAGGTCCGGATCCTGTTCCAGCATCACCACGCGGGTGCCCGGCACGATCGTGCGCCGCCCCTCGTCCGCCTCGATCGCGCCCGCGATCAGCCGCAGCAAGGTGGATTTGCCCGCGCCGTTGCGGCCGATCAACGCCAGCCGGTCACGTTCCCCGACATACAGGTTCAGGTGGCGGAACAGCCACCCGGATCCTTGAACGAGTCCGAGGTCTTCATACGACAATACAGGTGCGGCCATGGCACGCGACCTAGGGAACCGGAGCGGCGCGGGCAAGTTGCGCCAGAACGGCCTTGCGATATCGCTTCATTCACAGGCTGTTCAATCCGCGCCCGCTATGCCAGCACAGGTGAGAATGGTTCCCTTGCTCCTCCTGAGCGGAATGGCCGCGCCCGCGCTGGCCCAACCGATGCCCGAGCAGGTACGCGACGGCGCCGTGGCGTTGCAGGCGCGACGGCAAGGCCGGCTGCTGCCGTTGCCCGAGATCGAGAAGCGGGTCGTGCCGACGATGCGCGACGCACAATATATCGGTTTCGACCTCGAGATGCCGAGCGGGATCTACACGCTGAAGTTCCTGCGCGACGGCGCGGTCATCTGGGTCGACGTCGACGGGCGTACCGGGCAGGTGCTGGGCCGTACCGGACGCTGACCCCGGCTCGTTACCGTCCCGAATCGTTCAGGGCGGTGACAGGCATCATTCCATAATCGCCGGCTTTCGTGCTAGCGCCGCGGCGTTCACGTTTTCTCCAAGGAGCCCTGCCACCGATGCGCGTGCTGATCGTCGAAGATGAGCCCAATCTCGGGCAACAGCTGAAATCCACGCTGGAGGGTGCCGGTTACGCCATTGATCTCGCCACCGACGGCGAGGAGGGGCATTTCCTCGGCTCCACCGAAAATTACGATGCGATCGTGCTCGACCTCGGCTTGCCGGAGATCGACGGTTTGACCGTGCTCGACCGCTGGCGCAAGGAAGGCAAGGTGACTCCGGTCCTGGTGCTGACCGCGCGTGACAGCTGGTCCGACAAGGTCGCCGGGCTGGATGCGGGCGCGGACGATTATGTCGCCAAGCCGTTCCAGACCGAGGAGCTGATCGCCCGCCTGCGCGCGCTGATCCGCCGCGCATCTGGCAATGCCTCTTCCGAGCTGATCGCCGGTGACGTGCGACTGGACACCCGTTCGGGCAAGGTGACGCGGGCGGGCGAGCCGGTGAAGCTGACCGCGCAGGAATACAAGCTGCTCAGCTACCTGTTGCACCACAAGGGCAAGGTCGTCAGTCGCACCGAGTTGATCGAGCATATCTACGATCAGGATTTCGATCGCGATTCCAATACGATCGAAGTGTTCGTGACGCGAATCCGCAAGAAGCTGGGCCAGGACGTCATCACCACGATCCGTGGCCTGGGCTACAGCCTGGAAGATCCGGACGCCTGAACCCGTGACCGACACGGTCGCCGCCCAGCCACGCGCCCGCGGGTCGATCTCGCGGCGAATGATCCTGATCGCCTTCGCGTGGATTTCCGCGCTGCTGGTCGGCGGCGGGTTCGCGCTCGATCGCGTGCTGGTGGGCGCGGTGACCGGCAATGCCGACGACCAGCTGGAATATGTGCTACAATCGTTATTGGTGTCGGCGGAGATCGACCCGCTGGGCGAGGTGCGGTTCAGCCGCGAGCCGGCCGACCAGCGCTTTCTGGAGCCCTATTCGGGATTGTACTGGCAAGTGTCGTCGCCAGGGCAGGAGGCGTTTCCCTCGCGCTCGCTATGGGACCGCGAGCTGGCCTATGGCGCGCCGCATACCGATCGCGGCGTGCACACTTACGACAGCACGCAATTTCGTGACGAGAAGCTGCGCGTGGTCGAGCGCGACGTGACGCTGCCGGGATCGAAGATCCGCTGGCGGTTTCAGGTGGCGAGCAGCCGCGAGTCGCTGGACGCGCAGATCGCGGTGCTGCGCCGCACGCTGGTGCGCAGCTTCGTGCTGCTGGGGCTGGGGCTGATTATCCTCGCGGCGTTGCAGACGTTCTACGGATTGCTGCCGTTGCGCCGCCTGCGCCTGGAGATTGCGAAGATGCGCGCCGGGCGTTCGGACCGGATCAGCGGGGCGATGCCGCTGGAATTGCTGCCGATGGTCGAGGAACTGAACGGACTGGTCGCGCATAACGAGACGCAGGCCGAGGAAGCGCGGCGGCACGCCGGCAATCTGGCGCACGCGTTGAAGACGCCGCTGACCGTCATCATGAACGCCGCCACCGCGCACGCCGACGATCTGGCCGACACGGTGATCCGCGAGGCGCGGACGATGCGGCGGCAGGTCGACCATCATCTGGCGCGCGCACGCGCGGTGGGGCGGCGCGGCTCCGCGCACAGTCGCGCCGACGTATGGCCGAGCGTCGAGTCGGTCGAGCGTGCGGTGCAGCGGCTGTACCAGCATGTGCGCATCGACATGTCGGGGCCGAAGGATCTGGTGGCGCATATCGAGCGGCAGGATCTGGACGAGATCATGGGCAATCTGGTCGAGAACGCCGCCAAATACGGCGGGGGCAGCGTGTTCGTGACGGTCGGCGCGCAGGCCGGCTTCGTCGAGATACTGGTCGAGGACGACGGGCTGGGCATACCGGAGGCGGACCGCATCCGCATCTTCGACCGCGGCGTGCGGCTGGATACCGGCAAGCCCGGCACCGGACTGGGGCTGGCGATCGTGCGCGACGTGGCGGAAATCTACGACGGGACGGTCACGCTGGAAGAAAGCGAGGATCTGGGCGGATTGCTGGTGCGGCTGCGGCTGCCGATGGCGGGGTGAGGCGGCTTCCTTCCCGGGCCGGATCGACATTCAGCCTTTTACGGGTGCCGGATCGCTCCCCATTCCAGCTTCGCGAAGCAATACAGCGTTCCGCGCGACGCGCTGGACTCTTTGGCCGCGCGCGCAACGACGGCGCTTGCGGGGCGATACGGCTGAATGTCGGTCGGCCCTGGTCGTAACAAGCGAGACTATGCAGCGTAGCGGGCGGCGGTTTCGCGGATCAGCGCGATCATGTTGGGAATGCCCTGCGTCCGGTTGGAACTGAGCTGCGCCTTGAGGTTGAAGGCGGAGAGTTCGCGCTCGATATCGGTGGAGAGGATCTCGCCGGGGGTGCGGTCCTGGACGGTGAGCAGCACCAGCGCGATGATCCCCTTGGTGATGTGGGCGTTGCTATCGGCCAGGAAATGCAGCCGGCCATCGTCCCGAACCGCGGGGTAGACCCAGACCGAGGCGGAGCAGCCGCGCACCAGCGTCGCATCGGTCTTGAGCGCGTCGGGCATCGGTTCCAGCGCACGGCCGAGATCGACGAGCAGGCGGTAGCGATCGTCGCCTTCGAGAAAGGCATATTCCTCGCGGACATCGTCGAGCGTTGCAGCGGTGTCGGTCATGACGCGCGAGCTACCGTTCCCGCGCCATCGCCGCAACCACGCAAAGTCGTCGCGGAAGCGGGCCGGGACGGCGCGCGGTGCGCCATACCGTTTCCACGCCTCACCGTCACGATGTCGTTCGGATCGTCGGGCGGGGAGCGACCGGCGGCCCGCGAAGTGCGGGTTGCCGTCGGCGTGTCCGCGCGGTCGCTCACAGATCGACGCCGGCGGCGATCGCCTCAAGCTTGCGGATGCGTTCCTTTAGGTCGGCGATCTCGATCCGCGCGCCGGCGCCGGGCACCGGCGGCAATTCGTTGGCGAGGCGCAGTTCCTGGCTTTTCAGCTGGAGCCAGCCGCGCCAGCCGTTGAGCGCGGCGTGGATGGTCATCGCCAGGCCGGCGAGCGTCGCCGCGGCGATGGTCAGATAGACTTGGGGATCGGACATGGCTGCCTTCTCCTTCGACAGGCGGGTCAGCGGTCGCGCAGTTGCTCGATCTGACGTTCCAGATCGGCGCGGCCATGGGTGTCGGTGATGACGCGTTCCAGAACGGCGACGCGTTCCTTCAGCTGGCGGATTTCGTCGTTGTTCGGGCGGCGCGCGTCGGGAAGCGTCGGTTCCTCCGACTGCGCGGCCATGGCGCGCCACTTCTCCTTGCTGACCTTTCCGATCGTGACGATCATCACGATCAGGACCACCATTATCGCTACGGACCACGGCACGTTACTCACTCCCCTTCATCGTCGTTCGGTTCAGTTCAGCGGACGATCGATCATCCGATCGGGCGCATCGCGCAGCGCGTCGATCTGGTCGGCCAGCGCCACGCCCTTGTCGGTGGCGATCCGTTCCAGCACGCGCACCCGTGCTTCGAGCCGTTCGGTATGCGCCGCATATTGCGCGGCCTTTTCGGCGGTCGCCCGGGTCATGACGTCGGACATCACTTCCTTGTGCTTCAACCAGCGCCGGAACATCTCGGCCGTGATCCCCAGGATCACCGGCAATCCGACCACGATCATGAAAAAGCACAGGATGAACAGCATCTTGTCGGTCATGACATCGGCTCCTGATTAACGGTCGCGCAGCGCCTCGATCTCACGGGCGGTACGCTCCGCGGGATCGGTGGCGATCCGCTCCAGTACCGCGATCCGCTCCTCCAGGCGGCCGACCTGTGCGGTCAACCGCTCGTTCTCGCCCGTCAGCAGCCGCAGGTTGCGGCCGGCATCGGGATCGCTGCGTTCGATGTTGCGACCCCAGTCGTCGCTGATCGAATAGCCGTGGCGGGCACGGATGAGATTGTTGAGCACCCAGCCGGTCATCGCGATCATCACGAAGGCCAGTGCGAACCACGGTCCATGCATCGATCTTCTCCCTTTCCGACGCGACTAGCGCAGGCTCTCGATCTCGTTGGCGAGCGACGAGTTGCGGCTGGTGTAATGTAGTTCGATATCGGCGAGGCGGCGGTCCAGGTCGCGGAACTTGGCGCGCACTTCGGCGGTCGAGCGGGTAGGGTTGGCGCGCACGCCCTGCCAGAACTTCTGGTCGGCGCGGTCCTGGTACAGGTTGAGCGGCTTCGGCTCGGCCATCCAGGCGATCAGCCAGTAAGCGATGAGCGTCCATGGGAACCCGCCGGCCAGCGTCAGCAGGATCATCGCGATGCGGACCCACATGACCTCGATGCCGGTGTAGTCGGCGATCCCCGAGCACACGCCCTTCCACTTGGCGTTCTGACGATCGAGGTAGAATTTGGTGCGGCTGTCGGACATCAGTTCCTCCGCTGCGAAGAAGGCTGGTCGAGGCGATAGTCGGGCGTCGAGCGATAGTCGGCGACACCCGGGCGGAAATCGGGATTGTCGGCGGCGACGATCCGCTCGACGGTGGTGACGCGATCCTCCAGCCGGCGGGCGAGATTGTACATCTCGTCGAGCAACTGCTCGTCCTCGCCGGTCATCTTGGGGGCGGTCTTCCACTTGGTGACATAGTGGAGGATCAGCCACGGCAAGCCGATCATGAATGCCAGAATGGCGATGACGCCCGTCAAGTCCATATCAACCCTCCTTGTTCAGGCGCTTCTTCAGCGCGGCCAGCTCGGCGTCGACCTTGTCGTTCGACCGCAGCTCGTTGAATTCGTCTTCCAGCGTCTTGGCGGTGAGGCCCATCGCCTCGGCCCGGCCCTCCGCCTCGTCCGCGCGGCGCTCCAGCGTCTCGAAGCGGCTGAAAGCCTCGTGCGTGCGTGGACCGTTCCACATCTCGCGCAGGCGCGCCTTGGTGTTGGCGCTTTCCAGCCGCGTCGCGATCGCATTCTGCTTGGCACGCGCCTCGCGCAGCTTGCTCTGGACCTTGGCGATGTCGTCCTCCGCTGCGCGCAGGGCGGCGTCGAGCGTTCCCACTTCCTCGCTTAGCTGCGCGGCCATTTCGGCGGCCTTGCGGCGTTCGACCAGCGCGGCCTTGGCCAGATCCTCGCGGTCCTTGGACAGCGCCAGTTCGGCCTTTTCGGTCCAGCTGGCCTCAAGCTCGGCGAGCTTGGCGATATGGCGACGCATCTCTTTCTGGTCGGCGATGGTGCGGGCGGCGGAGGCGCGGACCTCGACCAGCGTGTCCTCCATTTCCGCGATGATCATGCGGACCATCTTGGCCGGGTCGTCCGCACGGTCGAGCAACTCGGCCATGTTGGCGGCGACGATGTCGCGGGTGCGGGAGAAAATGCCCATTCGATAGCAACTCCTTGGGTATTCGCGCCGTCATAGCGGATTGGGCGGGGTGCGGGGAGGGTCTGTTCCCGCGCCCCGCCCGCCGCTCACGCAGTCGCGTGAACGGAGGCGAGGGGGGTGGGCAGCGTGGTCGCCGGACCGACTGCGCCCATGACCATGGTCGTGCTGACCAGGATGGTGAGGGCGAGGGCGGCGACCTTGCTGGTGATGGTGTTGGTCATGGTGGATATTCCCTGAAAGCGTTGTTGCACGAAGCATTGCAGGAGCCGTGCCAATTGCAAAATGCGAGGAAATGCGCGGTTTTCGGGCATTCGCGGGCAAACAGGAAAACTTGGCAGTTGCCATCGCTTGGCAATTTGCGCCAATCGTTGGCGCATGAAGCGCAGCACGCAGGTGATCGGTCAATCGGGCGTCTTTCTCGACGCGCTGGAGCGTGCGAGCCGCGCCGCCGGGCTGGATCGCCCGGTGCTGGTGATCGGCGAGCGTGGGACCGGCAAGGAACTGGTCGCCGAACGACTCCATCACCTCAGCCCGCGCTGGGACCAGCCGATGGTGACGATGAACTGCGCCGCGCTGCCCGAGACGCTGATCGAGGCGGAGTTGTTCGGGCACGAAGCGGGTGCGTTCACCGGCGCGACCAAGGCGCGGGTCGGTCGGTTCGAGGAGGCGGACGGGGGCACGCTGTTCCTCGACGAACTCGGCACGCTGTCGATGGGCGCGCAGGAACGGTTGCTACGCGCGGTCGAATATGGCGAGGTGACGCGGATCGGCGCGTCGCGTCCGATCCGGGTCGACGTGCGGATCGTCGCGGCCACCAACGAGCATCTGCCCGACCGGGTCGAGGCGCATACGTTTCGTGCCGACCTGCTCGACCGCTTGTGCTTCGAGGTCGTGACGCTGCCGCCGCTGCGGGCGCGGCGCAGCGACATCCCGGTGCTGGCCGACTTCTTCGGCCGGCGCATGGCCGCGGAACTGGGCCGCGACGAATGGATGGGCTTCACCCCCGAGATGCAGGAGGCGATGCGCGAACATCGCTGGCCCGGCAACGTGCGCGAATTGCGCAACGTCGTCGAGCGCGCGGTGTATCGATGGGAGCGGCCGGGCGCGATCGGCGCGATCGAGTTCGATCCGTTCGCCTCCCCCTACCGCCCGGCGGGATCGAACGGGAAGCGGCCCGAGGCGGCGGCGACACCGGCAGCGTCCCCGACATCCGCGTCCACGCCGGTGCCGGCGGACGGCGCCGACGAGGAAGTGGCGGCGTGCGAGGTCGGGCCGTCCGATTTCAAGAGCCGGGTGGCGCTGTTCGAGCGCGACCTGCTGACCCGCTCGCTGGCGGAGCATCGCTTCAACCAGCGCGCGACGGCGGAGGCGCTGGGGCTGAGCTACGACCAGCTGCGCCACGCGCTGCGCCGCCACGACCTAATCGGAGCGGTTGCGTAACGAGCGCGCGGGAGCCATTTGGAGGCCATCGCGTTGCGCACGCGAACCCCAAGGAGGATTTATGGCTTTCGAACTGCCGCCGCTGCCTTACGCCTATGACGCGCTGGAGCCGGTCATCTCCAAGGAGACGATGACCTTCCACCACGACAAGCACCACGCCGCCTATACCAACAAGCTGAACGAAGGCGTCGCCGCCGATTCGTCGCTGGAGGGGCTGTCGATCGAGGAGATCCTGGCGCGCGTGTCGTCGCTGCCACCGCTGATCCGCAACAATGGCGGCGGGTTCTGGAACCACGATTTCTTCTGGAAGATCATGGGGCCGAAGGGATCGACCCAGCCGTCGGGCAAGCTGGCCGAGGCGATCGACGCTTACGGCGGACTCGACAAGCTGAAGGAGGATTTCAACGGCAAGGGCGCGGGGCAGTTCGGCTCGGGCTGGGCATGGGTGATCGCCGACCAGTCGGGCGTGCTGAAGGTGACCTCGACGCCGAACCAGGACAATCCCCTGATGGACGACGCCAAGGAGAAAGGCACGCCGATCCTGGGCAACGACGTGTGGGAACACGCCTATTACCTCACCTACATGAACGATCGCCCGGGCTACCTGAAGGCGTGGTGGGACGTGGTGAACTGGGACGAGGCCGGACGCCGGTACGAGGCCGCGGCCGCCTGATCCTGCTGCGGGCCGGCGCGGTGCCGGCCCGCGTGACGTCCCGCGATGTGGCCTCTGCGCATGGCGGATGCGAAACGGGGAAGGTTCGGGCGACCGGACCTTCCCCTTTTCGCGTCCGCCATCGGAGCCGGGCCAACGATGAAAATTGCATTTGCAATGATACAACGTCACCGTCATGAGCCCTGACGCGTAAGCGACGGCGGTGACCGCCGTCGCTCGCGAAAAAGGGAATATGATCGTGCGTTATCCGTTTCGTGCCGCCGCGCTGGTCGCCGGCCTTCCGCTCGCGTTCGCGCTCGGCGTCGCGCCGGCCCATGCGTTGCCCGACGACGAGCCACCCGCTGTCGAAAACGAGGAGGTCACGGTCCACGGCGTGCGCCAGCCGTATCGCGGCAATTTCACGATGCGCGAAATCCCGCAGGCGATCGCCACCATCGATGCCGGCACCTTGCGGGAAAACGGCCTGCTGCGGCTGACCGATGCGCTGGACCTGAATGCGTCGGTCGTGCGGCAGAACACGCTGGGCGGGCTGTGGGACAGTTTCGCGGTGCGCGGCTTCGTCGGCGACGAGAACCTGCCGAGCGGCTACCTCGTCAACGGGTTCAATGCCGGACGCGGTTTCAGCGGACAGCGCGACGTGGCGGGAATCGAGCGTGTCGAGGTGCTGAAGGGGCCGGCGGCGGCGGTGCTGGGCCGCGGCGAACCGGGCGGTTCGATCAATCTGGTAACCAAGCAGGCGCAGTTCGGGCGCACGTTCGGCACCGCGGGCGTGCAATATCGCAGCTTCGACACGGTGCGTGCTGAGGGCGACGCGAACGTGGCGCTGACCGGCAATCTGACCGCGCGGCTGATCGGCTATGCCGAAAAAGGCGACACGTTCCGCGATACCGTGTCGCAACGCCGCTGGGGCTTTCTGCCGTCCGTCGGACTGGCGATTGGCGCAGGCACGCGCTTGATCTACGACATGGAATGGACGCGCGTGGCGGTGCCGTTCGATCGCGGTATCGTGGTGCTGAACGGCAACTTCCGAACCGTGCCCCGCGATCGCTTTCTGGGCGAACCGGGGGACGGCGACACGGTGGCCCGCACATTCGGCCATCAGTTGCGCCTGCAGCACGAATTGGGCAGCGGGTGGACACTGCTGGTCGGGGCGAGCCACCGCAACACGCGGCTGACCGGCGCATCCTCTGACGCGGAAACCGCCACCGCGCGCCAGAAGCTCTTCATCGACGGGCGCACGCTGTCGCGGCAGCGCCGGACGCGGCGCTATACCTCCGGGCACAGCGTGCTGCGCGCCGAAGTGGCGGGTGAGTTCACGACGGGCGCGTTGCGGCACCGCGTGCTGATCGGCGGCGACGTGGATTATTTCGACACCGACCAGTTCTTCACGCGCTTTCGCGGGCCGGCCGTAAACGCGACGACCACCGATCGGCAGGGCTATGTGCTGGATCTCCTGAACCCGGTCTACGGTCGCTGGCCGGTGCCGGCGGGGGTGCCGATCACCAATCGGCTCGACGTGCAGCGCACCGCCGGAGCGTATGTGCAGGACCAGATCAGCGTGACCGACCGGTTGCAGGTCCGCATCGGCGGGCGGTACGACGACTTCCTGCTGCGGGTGGGCGACCGGTTGACGGGCGTGGCCGGGCGACGTCAGCGCGCGCGGTTCAGCCCGCAAGCCGGCATCGTCTACGAAGTGAGCGATCCGCTGTCGCTATATGCCGCCTATGGGCAGGGGTATCGCGCCAACATCGGCGCGGATGCGCGCGGCGCGGTGTTCGAGCCGGAGACGAGCACGTCGATCGAAGCGGGCGTGAAGCTGTCGACGCTGGGCGGGCGATTGTCTGGCACGCTGTCGGTGTACCAGTTGCAGAAGTCGAACGTGCTGGCGACCGATACGCTCAACCCCGGCTTTTCCGTGGCGATCGGCAAGGCGCGCAGCCGCGGGGTGGAACTGGACGTAACCGGGCAATTGCCGCGCGGCTTCGAAGTGCTGGTGAGTTATGCCTATACCGATGCGGAGGCGCGGTCGCAGGTGCGCGATCCCGCCTTCTCGTTCCAGATCCTGCCGGGCGATCCGCTCATCAACATTCCGCGTCACAATGTGAACGTCCAGCTGGCGCGGCACATGACGATCGGCGACCGCGGTGCGCTGCTCGGCGCGGGCGTTCAGCATGTCGGGGAGCGGAACGGTCAGACCGGCACCACCTTCGCCTTGCCGGCGCACACGTTGGCGCGCGTGTTCGGCGAGGTGGACCTGACACCGGAAACCACGCTGTTCGCATCCGTCGCCAATCTGTTCGACGCGCATTGGTATGCCAACAGCTATTCGCCGCAATGGGTGCAGCCGGGCGCGCCGCGCACCGCGACGATCGGGGTGCGCGCGCGCTTCTGATGCGGGTGCGCGACGCGGCGGCAACCATGCGGCGGTGAAATCATTGTCAACCCAGGCCCATGTCGGCGCCGGGGAGTTCGCATGGTCACGCCCATCGTCGCGCCGCGGCGCATCCACCCGGTGCACGGATTGCTGCTCGCCTTTCCGGTCGCGCTGTTCCCGACTGCGCTGGCTGCGGATGCGACGTATCTGGGCAGCGCGGAGATGCAATGGTCGAACATGGCGTCCTGGGCGATCACCGGCGCTTTGCTGATCGGAGCGCCGGCGCTGGCATGGGCGGTTCTCGACGCGGTGCGGCGGCGTGCGGCATGGCCTTACCCGGTGCTGTTGGGAGTGGCGTGGCTGGCGGGGCTGGTCAACGCCTTTCATCATAGCCGCGACGCCTGGGCCTCGGTCGAGGTCGGCGGGTTGCTGCTGTCGCTTGTCTCGGCCGTCGCGGTGCTGGCAGCGGGATGGTTCGCGTTCGGGGCGCGAACGACCGCACCGGTGACGGAGGTGACGCGATGATCCGCCTGGCTGCAACGGTGGCCCCGGTCGCGCTGCTGGCGGCGTGCGGCAGCCAGCCGCAAGACGTGCGCCAGACCGGACCGGACCCGCAGCTGCCGGCGCAGCAACAGTCGCTGGTGCCGTCGATGAAGATCGCCAGTCCGGTGGCATGGGGCGATGCGAAGCCGACCGTGCCGGCGGGTTACAGCATCGTCGCGCTCGCCACCGACCTGAAGGTGCCGCGCCAGATGCTGGTGCTGCCCAATGGCGACTTGCTGGTGGCGGAGGGCAAGGGCGGCGGCGACGCCCCGGCGATGCGCCCGAAGGATGTGATCGCGGGCTATATCCAGGGTCTGGGCACCACCAAGGTGAAGGGTGGCAACCGCATCACCCTGCTACGCGATGCCGATGGCGACGGACGGCCGGAATTGCGCACCACCTTCATCGACAAACTCGACGCGCCTTATGGCATGGCGATGATCGGCAACGAATTGTACGTGGCCGAGCAGGGCGCGCTGAAGCGCTTCACCTACACGCCGGGTGCGACCAGCATCGCGACGCCCGGGTGGGAAGTGACGAGGTTGCCGTCGCGGATCAACCATCACTGGACCAAGTCGCTGGTGGCGAGCGCCGATGGATCGAAGCTGTACGTCGGCATCGGATCGAACAGCAATGTCGGCGAGCGCGGCCTGGAGGTGGAGCAGGACCGCGCGGTGGTATGGGAGATCGACCCCGCGACGGGTGCGCACCGCGCGATCGCGACCGGCATCCGCAATCCGACCGCGCTGGCGATCGAGCCGACCACCAACGCGCTGTGGAGCGTGGTCAACGAGCGTGACGAACTGGGGCCGCGGCTGGTGCCGGATTACCTGACGCAGGTGCGCGACGGTGCCTTCTATGGCTGGCCGTACAGTTACTGGGGTCGGAACGTCGACGCGCGCGCGCACCCGCAGCGCCCCGATCTGGTCGCGAAGGCGGTCGCGCCCGATTATGCGCTCGGCTCGCATGTCGCCGCGCTGGGGCTGTCGTTCGTGTCGAGTGGCGGCTGGGACGGGCCATTCGGCGAAGGTGCGTTCGTCGGGGAGCATGGCAGCTGGAATCGCAAGGATCTCGCCGGGTACAAGGTCGCGTGGGTGCCATTCTCGGGCGGGCGGCCGGCGGGGCAGCCGCGCGATGTGGTGACCGGGTTCATCGGCCCCGACGGCAAGGCGCGCGGGCGGCCGGTCGGCGTGCTGTACGATGCCCCGCGCCGCGCGTTGTTCGTCGCCGACGACTTGTCGAACACGGTATGGCGGGTGACCCCGACCGCGACGACGGTCGCCGCCGCGCGGAGCGCCCGTCCGGGTGGGTGACCGCGCCGTGATCGCGATCGGGCATCAGCCTTCGGGCGGCACCGGCGGCGGCTCGTCGCCGAGCGTCAGTCCGTGGCGCATCAGCATCGGCACGTTGGCGATCGCGAACAGCATGGTGAACGGGATCACGATCCACACCTTGTAGATCGCCCACAGATCCCAGCCGCGCTGCGGACCGATCGCCACCGCCGCGCCGCGCCACACCGCCTCGTTCAGCACCGCCATGATCGCGAAGAACCATACCCAGTTCAGCGTCAGTCGTCGCCACCCGCTTTCGCGCAGGCCGGGATAGCTGCTGCCCATCAATTGCTGGAGCAGCGGGCGCCCGGTGGCGAGCCCGAAGCCGAGCGTGGCGGCGAGCAGCGCATAGACGATCGTCGGCTTGGTCTGGATGAAGCGCGGGTCGCGAAAGTACATCGTCAACCCGCCGAACACGATCACCAGCCCGGCGGAGATCAGCAGCATCGCAGGCACGCGCCCCAGCTTCAGCCGGGCGATGACCAGCGCGACGATGCTGGCGATCACGAACACGGTGGTCGCCAGGATCACGCGCGCCATCAGCAGCGCCTCGACCTGCTTCATGCCCGACAGCATCGGCGTGAATTGCGCGACGATGCCGCGCGCCACCTCTGCCGGGATCAGGAAGTTGGCGACGAAGAACAATGCGAGCGGGCCGTAATCGACCAGCGCGCGGACGCCGCCGTGGCCCGGCTTCGGACCAGCCGTCATGTCGTCGTTCATCGTTGCTTGCCCCCTTCGATGCCGGCGATGATCCGGCTGACTTCGCGCGCGTCGAACGGGCGCAGATCGTCCATCTGTTCACCCACCCCGATCGCGTGGATCGGCAAGCCGTACCGTTCCGCCGCCGCCACCAGCACGCCGCCGCGCGCGGTGCCGTCCAGCTTGGTCATGACGAGGCCGGTGACCCCGGCGACCTCCTTGAACACCTCGATCTGGCTCAGCGCGTTCTGGCCGGTGGTGGCATCGAGCACCAGCAGCACGTCGTGCGGGGAGGCGGGGTTCAGGCGGCCCAGCACGCGGCGGATCTTGGCCAGTTCGTCCATCAGCTCGCGCTTGTTCTGCAGCCGCCCGGCGGTGTCGACGATCAGCACGTCGGTGCCGATCGCCGTCGCCTGCTTCACCGCGTCCCACACGATCCCTGCGGCATCGCCGCCCTCGGGACCGGTGACGATCGGTACGCCGATCCGCTCCGCCCAGGTCCGCAGCTGGCCGATCGCGGCGGCGCGGAAGGTGTCGCCCGCCGCGAGCATCACGGCATAATCCTGTTCGAGGAACAGATGCGCCAGCTTCGCGATGGTCGTCGTCTTGCCCGATCCGTTGACGCCGATCACCAGGATCACCTGCGGCCGCGGGAAGGCGTCGATGGCGATCGGCTTCGCGACCTCCCGAAGAACGTTTTCCACCTCTTCGGCGACGACCAGGCGAATGCCCAGCTCCTCCATGTTGCGCTCGAACGTCCCCTCCGCCAGCCGGCCGCGCACCTTGGCGGCCGTGGCGGGGCCGAGGTCGGAGGCGATCAGTGCCTCCTCCACCTCGTCCAGCGTCGCCTCGTCCAGGCGTGCGCCGCCCAGTCCGGCCAGGTTGCCGACCAGCCGGTCGGAGGTGCGGCGGAAGCCGCCCAGCAGCTTGTCATGCCAGCTCGTGCTCATGCGATGGTTCCGGTGAGATGGTCGGCGGCGGCGGCGGTGACGGTCACCGCGACGATGCTGCCGATGGGACAGGGGGAGGCGAGGCGAACCTCCGTGAAATCGGGGGCGTGGCCGCGGTCGCCGGGGCGCTCGACCAGCACCTGTTGCACGCTGCCGACGTGCGCGGTGAGACGGCGTTCGAGCCGTGCCGCAGCGGTGGCCCGCAGCCGCGCCGCGCGCGCGCGCGCCACCGCAGGGGCGACCTGCGGCATTCGCGCGGCGGGGGTGCCGGCGCGTGGCGAGTAAGGGAAGACGTGTGCGTGGGTGATATCGCCCTCTTCGATCAGCGCGAGCGTGTTGGCGAACATCGCCTCGTCCTCGGTCGGGAATCCGGCGATCAGGTCCGCGCCGATCGCGATGTCGCGCGCCGCGCGCAGCCGTTCGATCACGCGCAGCACGTCGCCGCGCGCATGACGACGCCGCATCCGCTTCAGGATCAGGTCGTCGCCCGCCTGTACCGACAGATGGACATGCGGCATCACCCGCGCCTCCTGTGTCAGCAGCGCGAGCAGATGGTCGTCGATCGCGGCGGGATCGAGCGAGGACAGCCGCACGCGCGCCAGCCCGGGCACCTGCGCCAGCAACCGTTCGACCAGCACCGCGAGACCCGCGCCGCGATCGTCGTAGCTGGCGAGATCGACGCCGCTCAGCACCACTTCACGCTGTCCGCCCTCGACCAGCGCGGCGATGCGCGGCACCACCTCCGCCACCGGATCGGCGCGGTTGCGGCCACGCCCCTGCGGAATCGCGCAGAAGGTGCAGTGATGGTCGCAGCCGTTCTGCACCCCGACGAAGGCTCGCGTCTGTGGCACCGGCCGCGGCGCATTGGGCCGGCCGCCCCAGGTCGCCGGCAGCAGCTTGGCGGCGTTGGCGACGATGCGGTCGACCTCCGGCATCGCCGCGAAGCCCGCGCGGTCCATCTCCGCGGCGCAGCCGGTGACGATCAGTTCGGCATCCGGGCGCGCGCGGCGCAGGCGGCGGATCGCGACCCGCGTGTCCTTCATCGCCTGATTGGTGACGCCGCAACCGTTCACCACCACCTGCCCACGCCCCGCCATCTGGCGGATCGCGGCGCTTTCGGCGATATTGAGGCGGCAGCCGAGCGTCACGACCTCTGGCTGATGGGAAAACGACATGGGGCGCGATCTAGTTATGACCGAGGGTGAAGTCGACTCCGCCGCGCGAGACGTGCTCGACTTCTGGTTCGGGCTGACCACTGCGCAGCAGTTTGCGAAGGACGTCGCGCTGGACCGGCAGATCGACGCGCGCTTCGCCGGGCTGCGCGAACGCGTGCTGGCGACGCGCGCGGCGGCGTGGCGCGGGCATGCGCGGCACCTGTTGGCGGCGGTGATCCTGCTCGACCAATTCTCGCGCAACCTGCTGCGTGGGCAGGCGGCGGCGTTCGCGGCCGACCCGCTGGCGCGCGAGTTGACCGAGTTCGCCATCGCGCAGGGCTGGGACCGCTCGCTGCCGGCGGCGGAGCGGGTGTTCCTGTACATGCCGCTGATGCACGCCGAAGACGCGGAGGGGCAGGCGCGTAGCGTAGCGATGTTCGAGGCGCTGGGCATCGAGGAAAACCTGACGTTCGCACGCGACCATGCGGCGGTGCTGGCAAGGTTCGGCCGTTTTCCGTCGCGCAATGCCGCGCTGGGTCGTGAGACGACCGAGGAGGAGCGGGCCTATCTGCAGGCGGGCGGCGGGTGGTAGGCACCGCGCGACCGATCCGTGGCATCGTGTCGCTGCGATGGCCGGCCGGGGCGGAACCGGCTTGCCTCGTCCCGCACATTCCGCTATCCGCCGCGCCAGTTCCGTTGTGAACGCATAGGACAAGCGCCCTTGCGGCGCACGCTGGCCGGCGAGGTTTCGCCCGCCGGCGCTTTTGCGTTTGGCGCGGTGGAAGGGATTGTGGATGTTCGATAGCCTCAGCGATCGTCTTGGTGGAGTGTTCGACCGGCTGCGTGGCCGTGGCGCGCTGACCGAGGCGGACGTGCGTCAGGCGATGCGCGAGGTGCGCGTCGCGCTGCTGGAGGCGGACGTCGCATTGCCCGTCGCGCGCCAGTTCGTCGACGAGGTTACCGAAGAGGCGATCGGGCAGAACGTGCTGCGTTCGGTCACGCCGGGGCAGCAGGTCGTCAAGATCGTCAACGACGCGCTGGTGCGGATGCTGGGCGGCGAGAACCCGGAGGGTGCCGAACTCGACCTTAACGTCGCGCCGCCCGCCATCGTGATGATGGTCGGCCTGCAAGGTTCGGGCAAGACGACCACCACCGCCAAGATCGCCAAGCGCCTGTCGACCGGTTCGATGACCGGGCGGACGGCCAAGAAGGTGCTGATGGCGTCGCTGGACGTCAATCGCCCGGCCGCGCAGGAGCAGCTGGCGACGCTCGGCACGCAGGTGGAGGTGGCGACGCTGCCGATCGTCGCCGGGCAGCAGCCGGTGGAAATCGCACGCCGTGCGGTGCAGGCCGCGAAGCTGCAGGGCTTCGACGTGCTGATGCTCGACACCGCGGGCCGACTGCACGTCGATCAGGCGTTGATGGACGAGATGAAGGCGGTCGCCGAGGTGGCGAAGCCGCAGGAGATCCTGCTGGTCGTCGATTCGCTGACCGGACAGGACGCGGTCAACGTCGCGCAGAACTTCTCCGAACAGGTGGCGCTGACCGGCGTGGTGCTGACCCGCATGGACGGCGATGCGCGCGGCGGCGCGGCGTTGTCGATGCGCGCGGTCACCGGCAAGCCGATCAAGTTCGCCGGCGTCGGCGAGAAGCTGGACGCGCTGGAGGCATTCCACCCCAGCCGCGTCGCCGGCCGCATCCTGGGCATGGGCGACGTCGTGTCGCTGGTCGAGCGTGCCGCGGAGTCGATCCAGCAGGAAGACGCCGAGCGGATGGCGAACCGGCTCGCCAAGGGTCAGTTCGACATGAACGACCTGCGCAGCCAGCTGGCGCAGATGAAGCGGATGGGCGGACTGGGTGCGCTGGCGGGGATGCTGCCGGGCATGAAGAAGGCGCAGGCCGCGATGGATGCGACGCCGGGCAGCGACAAGATGCTGGTGCATCTGGATGCGATGATCGGTTCGATGACCATCAAGGAGCGTGCGAAGCCCGAGTTGATCAACGCCAAGCGCAAGATCCGTATCGCCAAGGGTTCCGGCACCACCGTGCAGGAAGTCAACAAGCTGCTGAAGATGCATCTCGAAATGTCCACCGCCATGAAGAAGATCAAGAAGATGGGCGGGATCAAGGGCATGATGGCGATGCTGGGCAAGGGCGGCCTGGGCGGGCTGGGCAATGCGATCGGCGGCGCCGACATGGGCGACGTGATGGGCAAGCTGGGCGGCCCTGGCGGCGGTCCGGGGCTTCCCGGTCTGCCGGGTATGCCCGGCGGCGGCATGCCGGGCGGATTCAAGTTCAAGAAATAGCGATCGTCGCCCCTGCGGAGGCAGGGGCCCATGTCTCTCCACGTCGAGGGGCGCCGATTGTTGAAGCGAAGACAGACCCCTGCCTCCGCAGGGGTGAAGAACCAAAGAAGGCAAGGAAAGACAATGGCACTCAGCATTCGCCTGTCGCGTGGTGGCTCGAAGAAGCGTCCGTATTACCGCATCGTCGTGGCCGACGCGCGTAGCCCGCGTGATGGCAAGTTCATCGAGAAGCTGGGCAACTACAACCCGCTGCTCGCCAAGGACGACGAGAAGCGCATCGTGCTCGACGCGGAGCGCGCCAAGCACTGGCTGGCGATGGGTGCGCAGCCGACCGACCGCGTCGCCCGCTTCCTGGACGTGGCCGGGGTGAAGGAGCGCGCGGTGCGCAGCAACCCGAAGAAGGCCGAGCCGGGCGAGAAGGCCAAGGAGCGCGCCGAGGAGCGGGCCGAGAAGCTGAAGGCGCAGGAAGAGGCAGCCGCTGCGGCCGCTGCCGCCCCCGCCGCCCCGGCGGAACAGCCGGCCGAAGCGACCGCCGACGCCGAATAAGCATCCGATCGCGGTCGTCGTGCGTTGCCCCCGCTCATCCAGAGAGGAGAGCGCACGATGACCAGCGATCCCGATCCGCGCACCGCGCCCGAGGACCATGAAGACGCGACCAACCAAGGCGTCTCGGCCGTCGACCCCGCCGAAGGGCGCGACGACGCCCCCGACGGAGAAGACGGCTCCCCCGACGAACCCGCGGACTGAGTCCGCATCCCCACCCGCGCCCGGCACTGTCGTGCTGGCCGCGGTGGCGGGTGCGCATGGCATCGCGGGCGAGGTGCGGCTGAAGGTGTTCGCCGACGATCTTGGTGCGCATCGCTCGTTCAACGACGGCGCGCTGACGCTGGTGAAGCTGCGGGACGGCACGATCGCGCGCTTCGCCGAGGTCGCGGATCGCAACGCGGCAGAGGCGTTGCGCGGCACGGTGTTGACGGTGCCGCGCGACGCGCTGCCACCGTTGGGCGAAGGCGAATATTATCACGCCGACTTGCTGGGGCTGACCGCGGTGTCGACCGACGGCGCGGCACTGGGGCGCGTGGTGGCGGTCGAGAACTTCGGCGCCGGCGACGTGGTCGAGGTCGAACGTCCGGGCGGCAAAACGTTCATGGTGCCGATGACGGCGGTGCCTGAATGGAGTGGCGAACGGCTGGTGATCGAGGCCGACTTCATCGAGCCCTGACACCGGATCAGCGTCGTAGCGGCCGCTGTTCCGCCAGCAGGTTGCGGATCGCGGTCGCCGCGACGCCGGCCTCGCCCATCGCGTGGCTGATCTGGTCCAACCCCTTCACCACGTCGCCCGCGGCGAACAGTCCGGGCACGCTGGTGCGCTGGTGATCGTCGACTTCCAGGCAGCCTTCGTCGCTGGCGCGCGCGCCGGCCTCCACCGCCAGCCGCGACCGTATGCGCGAACCCAGTGCGGGATAGACGCTGTCGAACGCCATTCGCCCGCGGGCGGTGTCGAACGCCAGTCGCTCGCCCGCCTCCGCCGCCTCGATCGCATAGCCGCCGCACGGGCCGTCGACGCGGACGATCCCGGCTTCGTCCAGCGCGCGTGCGCAGGGGGCGTCCAGCGCATGTTCCGCCTCCGGAGACACCAGCGTGATGTCACGCGTGAAGCCGCGCAGGAACAGTGCCTCGCGCGTGCCGTGATCGCCGGTGCCGATCACGGCGACGCGGCGGTCGGTCACCTCATATCCGTCGCACACCGGGCAATAGCGCAGCAGCCCACGTTCCAGCGCGGGGTCGTGCACCTCCGGCAACAGGTGCGCGGGGCGGTGGTTGACGACGCCGGTGGCCAGCAGCACGGTGCGCGCGCGGTGCACGGCGCCGTTGGTGGTGACGACGAACCCGTCGCCATTACGGGCGAGGGCGGTGACCTTCGTTTCCTCGCGCCGGGCACCGTAGCGGGCGGCCTGCGCCTGCATCAACCCGAGCAGCGCCGGCCCGGAGATCCCGTCGGGGAAGCCGGCGTGGTTGTGCGTGCACGGGATCATCGCCGCACGGCTCGACCCGCTGTCGAACAGCCGGATCGCCAGGTGGAAGCGGGCGAGGTAGATCGCGGCGGTCAAGCCGGCCGGGCCTGCGCCGATGATGATGCAATCGTCCACGGTACCAAGCCTCCGCCTTGCGACCGTTCGGAGCCGTATATACATGGCGTACATACGGGAGGTCGGCGATGGGTAACGAATATCGGGCCAAGGTGTTCAAATCCGGCAATTCTGTTGCCTTGCGGCTGCCGAAGGCGCTCGGCTTCGCCGCAGGGCAGGAAGTGTGCGTTCGCGAAGAAGCCGGGAAATTCTCGTTCGAAGCGGTTGATGGCGACGGTCGGATTGATCTCGGCGGCATCTGGGGCTCATGCCCCGACCTAAAGCCACTGACGTCCGATCAGCGTGAGTTCGAGCGGTCGCCGCGCGTGTGGGATGATCCCGAATGGCCTGGCTGGCAGCAGGAACCAATTTCGTGAGTTTCATGCTTGATGCGAATATCATCATCGCGCTTCTGGGTGGTGGGCCGCAAAAACTTCGCGAACGCGTCGAGCGGTGCAGGCCGGGCGACATTTCCATCTCGTCGATCGCGTTTGCTGAAGTGGCGTTGGGAAGCTGGAACGGAAAGCGGCCACCGCTGGCTGTCCTCGACCAGTTTCCCCGATTGTTCCAAGTGTTGCCGTTCGACCACCTCGCAGCGAGGATCTACGCGCAATTGCCCTTCCGGAGGCGCAGCTTCGACATGCTGATCGCGGCACATGCGCGGTCACTCGACGTAACGTTGATCACAAACAACGAAAAGGACTTCGCCGACATCCCCGGCCTGAATATCGAAAACTGGACGCGATGACCTTCCACGCGACGATCCTGACGCTGTATCCGGAGATGTTTCCCGGCCCGCTCGGCACCTCGCTGGCGGGGCGTGCGCTGGGCGAGGGGCGGTGGGCGCTGGATGCCGTCAACATCCGTGATTTCACCACCGATCGCCACCGGACCGTCGACGATACGCCGGCGGGCGGCGGTGCGGGAATGGTGCTGCGGGCGGATATCCTCGCGCGTGCGGTCGACGCGCATGCCGACGGTCGACCTTTGCTCGCGATGACGCCGCGAGGACGGCCGCTGACGCAGGAACGGGTCCGGGCACTGGCGGCAGGGCCGGGGGCGGTGGTCCTGTGCGGCCGGTTCGAGGGGTTCGACGAGCGGTTGCTGGAAGCCCGCGGCGTCGAACAGGTATCGATCGGCGATTACATCCTGTCGGGCGGTGAGATGGCGACGCTGGTGCTGCTCGACGCTTGCGTTCGGCTGCTGCCCGGCGTAATGGGCGCGGCTTCGAGCGGAGTCGAGGAAAGCTTCGAAAGCGGCCTCCTCGAATATCCGCACTACACCCGACCGGTCGAATGGGAGGGGCGCACGATCCCGCAGGTGCTGCGATCGGGGGATCATGCGAAGATCGCGGCCTGGCGGCAACGGCAGGCGGAGATCGATACACGGCTACGGCGGCCAGACCTGTGGGAGCGTCACGAGGGCGCTCGGGTCGGCACGCCCTCTGGCGCGCGGCAACGGACTGAGGACGACCAATGAACCTGATCCAGACGCTCGAAGCCGAGCAGATCGCCAAGTTCCTCGAGAACAAGAAGATTCCCGAATTCCGCCCCGGCGACACGCTGAAGGTCGGCGTGAAGGTGGTCGAGGGTGAGCGCACCCGCGTCCAGAATTACGAAGGCGTGTGCATCGCCCGCGCCAACCGCGGCATGGGTTCGTCGTTCACTGTGCGCAAGATGAGCTTCGGTGAGGGCGTGGAGCGCGTCTTCCCGCTGTATTCGCCGAACATCGATTCGATCGAGGTCGTGCGCAAGGGTGCGGTGCGTCGCGCCAAGCTGTACTATCTGCGTGGTCGCACCGGTAAGTCGGCGCGTATCGCCGAGCGTCGCGACACGCGCCCGGTCGCCGCTGCCGAGTAATCGCAGCAGGCCGAGCTGGCTTTGCGAGGGGGCGTGGCGGGAAACCGCCGCGCCCTCTTTCGTTTGCGGCGGCGTTTAGGTGAGACCGACGTCGGCGCGGCGATCGCCGCTCGATTCGTCCATGTCTGCAGTGAGGGTGGAGGACCGGGCGGGGTGCGCGATCCGCGTTGCCATGGCCACCGCGTCGATCAGCCCGGATCGCGCCGCAAGCCGCAGCAACGGTGCGCAGAGACCCGGTCGCTCGGCGATGCTGCGCACCATACCGGCGATCGCCAGCGGGCGTGCCGCTTGTGCCGCGAAACGTACCTGCCAGCCCGGCGCGCCCGCCACACCGTCACGCAGCCACGCCTGCGCGGCCGACGCGCCGCTGGCCAGTGCGATGCCCATGCCTTCGCCCGCCAGCGACGGGATCACCGCGGCCTGATCGCCGAGCCGATATAGCCCGTCCGCACCGTGGCGCGCCCGCCAGCCATACGGGACGTTGGCGATCGCCTCCACCGGGCCCGCCGCGCCCGCCGCCAACCGTTCGCCCAGCGCCGGTGCTTCTTGCGCCAGCGCCGCCAGCAGCCGCGCGGGGTCGCCCGCCTCGGCCAGCCGCGAGCGGCGTACCGCAAGGCAGATGTTGGCGCTGCCGTCCTCCTGCACGACCACGCCGGCATAGCCGCGATCGAACAGGTGCAGTTCGATCGCATCGCCGATCATGCGGGTCAGCGCGGCATTCGGCCCACGCCGGGTGCGGATGCCCAGCGCCGGATCGCCGCCGCGTGCGTCGCCGGGGCGGGCCAGCCCGCGCACATCGTGCTTGCCGCTGGCGAGGAACAGAGCCGCCGCCGTCAACGTCGCGCCGTCACCGGTGCGCACCACGCCCTGCGCGACCGCGCGCGCGGCCTGGCCACGCTCCACCATCGCCCCGCAGGCGGCGGCGTAGCGCAGCAGCAACGTGTCGAGCCGACGGCGCGACACGCCGATCGCGGGCGCGGGCAGCGCCGCCTCTACCATGCGGCCGCGTGCGAAAATCCGGACGCGCGTGATCCGTGCCGGGTTGAGCGCGTCGGCATCCACGCCAAGCCGCGCCAGCGCGGTCAGCGTCCGCCAGCTGAGGAACCCTCCGCACAGCGCGTCGCCCGTGTCGCGGGTGCGTTCGATCAGCAGCGGGCGGGCACCGGCGCGGGCCAGCGTGATCGCCGCCGCCGCGCCTGCCGGCCCGCCGCCGAGGATCAACGCCGCGTGACGCACAGCCGGAACGGAAAGGCGCGAACGACGCGTGCATCGGTGATGCCGGCCTCGGCGAGCAAGGGCGGCCATTCGTCGGGCCGATAGCTCCGCGCGATCGACAGGCGGCCATCGTGGCGGACGATCGGATGCCACCCGGCCAATCGCGCCAGCAACGGCCAGCCGAGATAGGCGAAGCCATGCCGGTGCAGATCATTGACGATCCACCCGACGCGCGCCTCCGCCTGCATGAAGCGCAGGAAGGCGAGCAGCTGCGCGCGGGTCATATGATGCGCGACCAGACTGGAGATCACGAAATCCCAGCCACCGCCCGCCAGCGCGAGATAATCGCCGGTACGCCAGTCGATCGCCACGTGGGGAGGGGTATGCGCGCGTGCCGCCAGCGCACTGCGCGGGTTGAGGTCCATGCCGGTCAGCTCGAACGACACGTCACGCTTCGCGCCCCAGCGCGCGATCCTGCGCAGCATGTCGCCGTCACCGAAACCGACGTCGAGCAAGCGGTAGCGACGCCCCGGCACCGTTGCCGCCGCAAGGAAGCGCAGCGTCGGGCGGGCAGCGAGCGTCACGCGGTTGACCCGCGCCAGATCGCCGACGACGGCGGCGTATGTTTCCGCCGGCAGGTCGTCGGCGTCCATCAACTCCTCGGCAGTGGCGCGCACATCGAGCATCACGCGGCGCTGGCGAAGGAAAAACCCTCGGCGGCGAGGCCGGGGCCGAAGGCGAGCGCGATACCGTGGCGAACCGGCGCGCCCGCCAGGATGCGCGCCAGCACGAACATCAGCGTCGCGGACGACATGTTGCCGTTCGCCGCCAGCACCGCGCGCGAATCCGCCAGCGCCGCGGGCGGCAGCGCCAGCGCGCTTTCCACGGCGTCGAGGATCGATCGTCCGCCGGCGTGGACCGCCCAGCGGTCCGCCGTGGTCCCGCCGGTGATCGCGTCGACCAGCGCGGGATCACGCAGCGCCGCGCCGATCCGGCCCGGCACCTCGCCCGACAGATGCATCGCAAAGCCGCGGTCGGTGATGTCCCATCGGATCGCCTCGGCCGAGCCGGGCAGCGTGGCGCTGAACGGACGACCGATCGCCAGCCCGGCAGGTGTCGCGGTGACCAGCGCCGCCGCCGCGCCGTCGCCGAATTGCAACATCGCCAGCAACGGTTCCAGCGTGCGGTCGGCTTGCAGATGCAGCGTCGATAATTCGACCGTGACGACCAGCACCCGCGCTGCGCGTTCGGAACGCACGATGTGCCGCGCGGTGCGCAAGGCGGCGACCGCGGCGTAACAGCCCATGAAGCCGATCAGCGTGCGCTCAACCCCGCCCGACAGGCCCAGTGCGCGCGCCACGATCTGATCGATGCCCGGCGCGACGAAGCCGGTGCAGCTGGCGACGACCAGATGCGTGATGCCGTCCAGCCGCACCTGCTCCGCCAATCGTGCGATCGCCTCCAGCGCCAGCGCGGGGGCCGCACGGGCATAAAGCGCCATACGTGCGGCAGTGCCGGGATGCGGCTCGACCGCATAGAAGCCCCCGGCTCCGACCGGCGAACCATGTTCGGCCGGCAGCACCGACCATCGGTGCGCGATCCCGCCGCGTGCCGCCATCCGCTGAAACAGACGCGCCTCACGCTCCGGCAAGCGGGTGGACGCCCAGTCGACGAAGCTGGCATGGATGTCGTGGGCGGGCACCGCGGTGCCGATCGCGGCGATGTGGGGCGTGGAAGGCATTACCGCGTCCGAACGCACGGGCGCGGGGATCGACCCTGACGACGGAGGATTGTTGCGACGTTCATTCCGTCGCGGTTATCGCTTTGCCGTACAAAGACAATCGCCGCGGTGTCTTCACTCGTCCTCCTGCCGCCGCGCACGCGCCTCCGCCCAGAAGGCGAGCCGCTTCCTGATTTCGCGCTCATACCCGCGTTCGTTGGGTTCGTAGAAGCGATGCGCGTCGCCCGCCTCCGCCGGAAAGTAATCCTGCGCGGCATAGGCGTCGGGGAAATCATGATCGTAGCGATAGCCGGCGTGATAGCCGAGTTCCTTCATCAGCTTGGTCGGCGCGTTCAGGATGTGCTTGGGCGGCGGCAACGACCCGGTTTCCTTGGCCAGCGCACTCGCCCGGTCGAACGCGACATAGGAGGCGTTCGACTTCGGCGCGGTGGCGACATAGTTGATCGCCTGTGCCAGGAACAACCGGCCTTCCGGCATGCCGACCCGCTCGAACGCCTGCCACGCGGTCATTACCTGCACCAACGCCTGCGGATCGGCCATGCCGACATCCTCGGATGCCGCGCACGCCAACCGACGAAAGATCACGCCCGCGTCCTCGCCGCCGCGCACCATCCGCGCCGCCCAGTAGAGCGCGGCATCGGCATCGCTGCCGCGCAGGCTTTTGTGGAAGCAGCTGAGCAGATTGAAATGCTCCTCCTGTCCACGATCATAGAGCGGTGCGCGTTTCTGGACGATCGCGGCAAGCGTGGCGACGTCGATCGGCGCCGGCTGCTCGACCAGGAACAGCGTCTCGTACAGACCCAGCAGGTAGCGCGCGTCGCCGTCCGCCATCGCGATCAGCGCGTCGCGCGCATCGGGCTCCAGCGCCAGCGTGCGCCCGATGTGCGCTTCCGCCCGCGCCACGACGGTGTCGAGTTCGGCGGCATTCAGCCGTTCGAGTGTGAATACCTTGGCGCGCGACAGCAATGCCGCGACCAGGCTGAAGCTGGGGTTCTCGGTGGTCGCGCCGATCAACACGATCGTCCCGTCCTCTACAGCGGGTAGCAGCGCGTCCTGCACCGGTCGCGAGAAGCGGTGCAATTCGTCGATGAACGCCACCGTCGATCGCCCGGTGGCGCGCAGGTCACGCGCCGCGGCCAGCGTGCGGCGCAGGTCGGCGATGCCGGTCGACACCGCAGACAACTGGACGAAGGCATAGCCCGCCTCCGCCGCGATCAACCGTGCGATCGTCGTCTTGCCCACGCCGGGCGGTCCCCACAGCACGAACGACGACAGGCGGCGGGTACGGATCATCATCGTCAACGGCGCATCGGGGCCGAGCAGGTGGCGTTGCCCGATCACCTCCGCCAGCACGCGCGGGCGCAGCCGGTCGGCCAACGGGGCATGATCGTCGGTGACGGGGGCGGCGGGGGAGGCGACGGGATCGAACCCGGCGAAAAGGTCGGCCATGCCCGTCATGTAGGCGCAGCCGCGGGCAGCGTCATGCCTTTGTCAAAAGATATATCTTGAATGCTCTTGATCGTGCGGTTTCAAGATATATCTTGAGATCATGAACCACACAGGAATGCATGGGATGTTTCGATTTTCACCCGGCGGCACAGGTCGTCACCATCACCAATATCATGGCCAGCACCGCCGCGGCGGCGGTATCGGTATCGAACGCTTCCTTCACTGGGCCGAACGGCTGAACGACGGCGAACATCGTCGCGGCGGTGGCGGCGGGCGCAGCCGGCGGATGTTCGACGGCGGCGAGTTGCGGCTGGTGCTGCTGCATCTGATCGCGCAGGAACCGCGCCACGGCTATGAACTCATCAAGGCGATCGAGGCGCTGACCGCCGGTGCCTATGCACCCAGTCCCGGAATCGTCTACCCGACGCTGACGCTGCTCGACGAGATGGAGTTGATCTCCGCACAGGAGAGCGCCGGTTCGCGCAAGCGCTTCGCGATCACCGATGCCGGTCAGGCGCATCTCGGCGAGCATGCGGAGGCGGTCGCGGCGTTGGTCGCCCGGCTGGAGACGATGGGCGCGCAGCGGACGCGCGGGGAGGGCGAGGGCGCGCCGGTGCGCCGCGCGATGCACAACCTGCGCCATGCGGTGGTCGATCGCGCGACGCGCGCCGACGCCACGCCCGAGTTGCTGCACGAGATCGCAGCGTTGATCGACGAGGTCGCGCAGAAGGTGGAGCGGTTGAAGTGAGCGTCTCGATCGCCCGCGTGCCGACGCATTCGGCCAGCCGGTATCTCCAGCAACTCGCCAAGCATTGGAGCCACAAGATGGAGGTCAGCTTTTCGGAACAGGAGGCAACGATCGCCTTTCCGAACGGAGCGACGCTGGACCTGCGCGCGGACAGCGCGACGCTGGACGTGCGGTTGACGGTGGCAGATGATGGCGACGTAGCGCGGATGCGCGATGTGGTGGCGAGCCATCTCGATCGCTTCGCGTTCCGTGAAGCGCCGCTGACGTTCGACTGGCAGCAGGCCTGAGCACAACCCCGTCGAGCAGCCGGTGGCGCAGCCCCGCGCTGCGTTACCGGTCGGCCAGCACCTCGCGATACGCCTGCACCACCGCGGCGTTGGCGGTGTCCCAGCGGAAATCGCGTGCGCGGTGGTGCGCCGCCCGACCCATCGCCACGCGTAACGCCGGCTCGTCGATCAACCGCGCGATCGCCGCGGCATAGCCGTCCACATCCTGCGGCGTGACGAGAAAGCCGGTGCGCCCATCCTCCAGCAGGTCCATCGCCCCGGTCGCGCGTGCGGCGACCACCGGCACGCCGGCCGCCATCGCTTCCGAGGTCACCTGCCCCCAAGTCTCCGTGACGCTGGGGTTGAACAGCACGTCCATCGACGCGACCGCGCGGCCCAGGTCGTCGCCGCTCTGGAAGCCCGCGAACGCGGCCTGCGGTACGCGTTGTGCGAACCAGTCGCGCGCCGGCCCCTTGCCAACCACCAGCACGCGGTGCTGCACGCCCTGCGCCGCCAGCCGTGCCAGCACGTCGGCGAACACGCCCAACCCTTTTTCGAGCACCAGCCGGCCGAGAAAGCCGATCGCCACTTCGTCGTCGGCGATCCCCAGCGCGCGCCGCCACGCCATGTCGCGCACGTCGGGGTGGAAGCGGCGATGGTTCACGCCGCGCCCCCACAGCGACACTGGCGTGGTCACGCCCAGTTCCTGCATCACCCCGGCCATCGAGGGGGTCGGCACCAGCACGCGATCGGCGCGATTGTAGAAGCGACGCAGGATGGCGCGGATCACCGGCTGGACCAGCGACAGCCCGTAATATTGGAAATACGTCTCGAACCGCGTGTGCACCGCCGACACCACCGGCACGCCGCGCGCGCGGGCCCAGCTGACCGCGGCATGGCCCAGGAACTCGGGCGCGGAGACGTGCACCAGATGCGGGTCGAACGCCTCCAGATCACGGCGCGGCCTGGCGGGAAGGCCGCGCCCCAGCTTGTATTCGCCGCGCCCACCCGGCATCGGGATCGCGGGCACGTCGACCACCGTGCCACGCGCCTCGAACGCGGGGGTGGGCGTGGTCGGCGAATAGACGCGTACCTGCACGCCCCGTTCCAGCAGGTGCCCGACCAGCAGGTTTTGCGCCTGATTGGCGCCGTCGCGGACGTAATTGTAATTGCCGCTGAAGAAGGCGACGCGCCATTCGGAGGGGTTCATGCTGTACGCGCTAGCGCCGATGTGCGGCAAAATCGCGACCTTTGCGCATCCGCCATCTACACCGCCCGTATCTCGTCGCTCCGCCGGATGCGACGGATGCGCGGTTCGCGATCGAGCATTGCGGTGCGGCGGATCGTCTCGCGCAGTTCCTCGCGCTTGTCATGGATCGACGCGATCACCGGCCCCATCGCGACGCCCAGATCGACCAGCACGGCTTCGGACAATTGCAGCGAGCTTTCCAGCGTTTCGGGTACCGCGTCGGTCACCCCGGCCTTGTACAGTTCGGCGGCATGCGCGGTGTCGCGGGCGCGCGCGATGATCGGCAGCGCGGGATAGGCGGCGCGCAGCCGCTTGGTCAGCCGCACCGTCAGTACCGGCTCGTCCATCGTCAGGATCAGGGCACGGGCGTTGCCAAGGTCGAGCCGATCGATCAGTTCGCCGCGCGCGACATCGCCGAACACGATCGGATAACCGGCGGCGCGCGCCTGCGTCACGGCATCGATGTCGGCCTCCACCGCGACATAGGGCTGGTCGTGGCGCGCCAGCATGTCGGCGACCAGTCGCCCGACGCGGCCGAAGCCGAACACCACCGCACGTTCGCCCTCGCTATGGTCGATCGCATCGGGCGGCGTCGTCTCACGACGTTCGATCCGCCGCGCGATCACGCGGCCGAGCAGCGCGAGCAAGGGGGTGATCGTCAGCCCGATCGCGGTGACCGTCTGCCAGAAGGTGGCGGTGGCGGCGGTGATCAACTGCGCCTGCGCCGCGGTCGCCAGCACGATCAGCGTCGTCTCCGACGGGCTGCCCATCAACATGCCGGTTTCCGCCGCGATCCCGCGCCGCGCATTGGCGACCCGCAGCAACAGGAACGTGACCACCGCCTTGACCGCGACGATCCCCAGCACCGCGGCGAGCAACGACGCCCAATTGGCGATGATCGCCGACAGGTCCAGGCTCATGCCCACCGTGATCAGGAACACGCCCAGCGCCAGTCCCTTGAATGGCGCGGTCATCACCTCGACCTCGGTATGATACTCGGTTTCGGCGATCAGCAGGCCGGCCAGCAACGCGCCGACGATCGGCGACAGTCCTGCGGCGGTGGTGGCCACGCTGGCGATGATCACCACCAGCAACGATGCGGCGAGGAACAGTTCGGGGCTTTTCGTCCGCGCCGCCTGCGCGAACAGCCGCGGCAGCACCAGCCGCCCGCCGACGTACATCGCCACCACCGTCAGCGCGCCGCGCAACGCGACCCCGGCGATGCCTACCCATCCCTCGTCGCTGGCGGTCGGGGCCATCGCGCCCAGCGCGAAGATGATCGGGACGAGCGCGAGATCCTGGAACAACAGGATCGCAAACGCACCGCGCCCGACCGGGCTGGTCGTGCCCACCAACGGCAGCACCAGCGCGGTGGACGAGAGCGCGAGCGCGAGGCCCAGTCCCGCCGCGCCGCCCCATCCCTGACCCATCAGGTGCAGCACCACCGCGACCAGCACCGCGCACCCGACCAGCGCCGCCGGACCGGTGCCGAACACCAGCCGCCGCATCGCCCATAATCGCCGGAACGACAATTCCAGCCCGATCGAGAACAGCAGCAGCACAATCCCGAATTCGGCAAACGGCTCGATCGATTCCGGGTCGGAGATCGTGAAATAGTACAGCCATGGCGCCCGCGGCACGAGCGCGCCGAGCCCGGCGGGGCCGACCAGCGCGCCGACCAGGATGAACCCGATCACCGGGCTGATGCGAAACCGCGCGAACGCCGGGATGACGAGGCCGGCGGCACCCAGCACCACCAGCGCGTCCGAGAAGCCTTCGTTGTGCAATCCGATCGCCATGCGCACGACCTTACGCAGGCGCGGGCGCGTTTGTCGCCCTGTCGCGGTCGAAAAATGCACCGATCAACTCAAGCTTCTCTGTCGGCTCGACAAAGACGATCGCCGCCGCCACTCTGCGATGCATGTCTGCCGATCCGGGAGTTATCATGCGTCGCCGCCAATTTCTCGCCTCCGCCAGCGCAGCCGCCGCTTGCGCCGCATTGCCCCGCATCGCCGATGCCGCGACAACCGCCGCCGGTCCGCGCGATGCCGAGCTGCGCGCGCTGCTCGACCGGTTCTTCTACGCGCGGCTGGACGACAGCCCCGAGCAGGCGACGTCGCTGGGGCTGGACACCGGGCCGCGCGCGGCGCTGAAATCGCGATTGTCCGATGCCAGCCGTGCGGGCGAGGCGCGGGAGTTCGCGCGCGCACGGACCGAGCAGGCGGCGTTGCGGGCGATCCCGCGCGACGCGCTGGGAGAGACGGCGCGGCTCGATTACGACGTGGTCGCCTATAGCCTGGACCGGTTGCTCGCCGGGGAGCGCTACACGTTCGGGGCCAGCGCGGGGCGGTATGCGCCCTATGTCCTGACGCAGCTGACCGGCGCATATCGCGACGTGCCCGACTTCCTCGCCAACCAGCACCGCGTCGGCAACGCCGCGGACGCCGATGCCTATGTGGCGCGGGTCGCGGCATGGGGCGGGGTGATCGATGCCGAGACGCAGCGCCAGCGCGAGGATGCGGGCAAGGGCGTGTTCGCGCCCGACTACATCCTCGACACCACGCTGAAGCAACTGGCCTCGGTGCGCGACCGCGCGGCGGAGGCGACCGGCCCGGCGACCGACTTCGCCGCCAAGCTGAAGGCGGCGAACCTGCCGGCAGACCGTGCCGCGGCGGTGACGAAGTTGATGACCGAGCGCGTCTTCCCCGCGCTGGATCGTCAGCGGGCGCTGGTGACCGAGCTGCGTGGCCGCGCGGTGCACGACGCGGGCGTGTGGCGGTTGCCCGACGGCGCGGCCTATTATGCCGCGGCGGCCAGCGCCGCGACCACTACCGAGTTGACCGGCGACGAGATCCACCGCCTGGGCCTTGCGCAGGTGGCGGAGATCGGCGCGCGGATCGACGGCATCCTGCGCGCGCAGGGCATGACGCATGGGACGGTCGGCGAGCGGCTGGTCGCACTCAACAAGCGCCCGGACCAGCTCTATCCGAACACCGATGCCGGGCGCGAGGCGTTGCTGGAGCAACTCCGCGCGCAGGTGACGGCGATGACGAAGCGGCTGCCCGAGCAGTTCGCGATCCTGCCGCGCGCGCGCGTCGAGGTGCGCCGCGTGCCCGAAGCGATCCAGGCCGGCGCGCCGGGCGGTTACTACCAGTCCGCTTCGCTGGACGGAGCGCGCCCGGCGATCTACTTCATCAACCTGCGCGATACGTTCGACCGACCGAAATTCGGGCTGGCGACGCTCAGCTATCACGAAGCGGTGCCGGGGCATCACCTGCAGGTGATGTCGGCGCTGGAAAGCCAGGATATCCCGCTGATCCGCCGACGCGGCTTCTATTCCGGCTATTCGGAGGGCTGGGCGTTGTATTCCGAGCAGCTGGCCGACGAGATGGGGATGTACGACGGCGATCCGCTGGGTCAGGTCGGCTATCTGCAATCGCTGCTGTTCCGCGCGACGCGGTTGGTGGTCGATTCGGGCATGCACGCCAAACGGTGGAGCCGCGAACGCGCGACCGACTATCTGATCGCCACCACCGGGATCGCGCGGGGACGCAGCCAGGGTGAGATCGACCGCTACACCGTCTGGCCGGGGCAGGCGTGCAGCTACAAGATCGGCCACACCGTGTGGACCCGGCTGCGCGATGAGGCGAGGCGAAAAGCGGGCAAGAACTGGGATGCCAAGGCGTTCCACCGCATCCTGACGCTCGGCGCGATGCCGCTGACGGTGCTGGAACGGGCGGTGCGCGAACGCATGGGCTGAGCGCGCGCCACGCCGCGGGTCAGGGTGTGGTTGATCGCGGCGGCTGACCATGCTCTGGGACGATCGTGACGTAATGGCGGCGCGGGCGAAACGACCCGGCCCAGGCATAGAGGATGACGGCAATGGCGTGGCAAGGCTCCCCCCCGGCGGAGGATCATCCCCGCGCGACGGCGTCGGAACCCGGCGCGTCACGCCGCTGGCTGCCGGCGCTGATCATCACCACGTCGCTGTTCTTCCTGTGGGGCATGGCCAACAACCTGAACGACATCCTGATCGCGCAGTTCAGGAAGGCGTTCACGCTGTCCGACTTCGGCACCAGCTTCGTCCAGCAAGTGTTCTATTTCGGCTATTTCGTGTTTGCGATCCCCGCCTCCATCGTGCTGCGTCGCTTCGGCTACAAGGTAGCGATCGTCACCGGGCTGCTACTGTACGGCGCGGGGGCGCTGCTATTCTATCCGGCTGCGGCGATCAGTGCGTACCAGCTGTTCCTGCTGGCGTTGTTCATCATCGCCGCCGGGCTGGCGTTTCTGGAAACGTCGGCCAATCCGCTGATGACTGAACTGGGCGACCCGGCCACTGCGACGCGGCGGCTGAACTGGGCGCAGGCCGCCAATCCGTTCGGCGCGATCACCGGCATCATGATCGGCCGCAATTTCATCCTGTCCGGCATCGAGCATGACGAGGCGACGCTGGCCGGGATGGACGCCGCCGCGCGCGCTGCATTCTACCGGGCCGAGGTGCAGGCGGTCGCCACGCCCTATCTGGCGATCGCGGTCATCGTGCTGCTGTTCGCGCTCGCCACTGCCTTCACCGCCTTTCCGCGCGCCGCTGCTCCGCGCATCGATGCGGGCGCGGCACGCAACGAACGCTTCGCCGACCTGCTGCGCCACCCGCGGCTGACCGGCGCGGTGATCGCGCAATTCTGTTACGTCGGGGCGCAAGTGGGATTGTGGAGCTACACGATCCGCTACGCGCAAGGGGCGCTCGGCTGGAGCGAGCGGCAGGGCGCGGACATGCTGTTCGTGTCGCTGGTGCTGTTCGCCGGTGGGCGCTTCGTCGGCACCACGCTGATGACATGGATCGCGCCCGTGCGCCTGCTGACGATCTTCGCCGGCATCTCCGCCTTGCTGGCGATGACGGCGGCCTTGGTCGGCGGCGCGATCGGACTCTACGCGCTGGTCGCCACCAGTTTCTTCATGTCGATCCAGTTCCCGACGATCTTCGCCCTGGGCGTCGAGACGCTGGGGCCGCTGCGCCGGCTCGGCTCGTCGCTGATCATCATGGCGATCATCGGCGGGGCGGTGTTGACCGGCGTGATCGGCTTCGTATCGGACCGGGCCGGGATCGCCGCCGCGATGCTGGTGCCGGCGGCCTGCTTCGTGGTGGTGACGGCCTATGCGCTCCGTGCCCGCAGGACGGCCTGACATGTCGCCAATCGAGGCAGCCGTGACCCCGCGGATCGACGCGCATCACCATCTGTGGCGCTACGATGCCGCGACGTTCGACTGGATCGCCCCGGAAGGGCCGCTCGCACGCGATTTCGAGGTCGGCGACCTCGATGCGGCCTTGTCGACGCGGGGCATCGACGCCGCGATCGCAGTGCAGGCGCGGCAGGTGCCCGGCGAGACGCAGGCGTTGCTGGCGGCGGCGGCGCACTGCGCGGCGATCGTCGGTGTGGTCGGCTGGATCGACCTGCGCGCCGAGGACATCGCCGAGCGATTGGCCGCCGACACCGCGCCGTTGATCGTCGGTTACCGCCATATCGTGGAGGCCGAGCCGGACGATTTCCTGCTGCGCGACGCGGTGGTGCGAGGGGTGCGCGCGATCGCGGCGCGGGAGCGGACCTACGACCTGCTGGTGAACCCGCGCCAACTGTCGACGGTACCGGCCTTCCTCGACCGGGTCGGCGAGGGACGCTTCATCCTCGACCATGCTGCCAAGCCGGCGATCGCGCGCGGCGGGTGGCAGCCGTGGGCCGACCAACTCGCCGCCGTCGCCGCCCATCCGCATGTGACGTGCAAGGTATCGGGGCTGGTGACCGAGGCGGATCACGGGCGCTGGGCCGCGGACGAGCTGGAACGCTATCTGGACCATATCTTTGCGTCGTTCGGGCCGGAGCGGCTGATGTGGGGATCGGACTGGCCGGTGTGCCTGCTGGCGGCGGATTATGCCCGCGTGCACGATGTGATCGCCGATTACGTGGCGCGGCACTGTCCCGGTGCCGCAGCGGCGATCTTCGGCGGCACTGCGCTTCGTACCTATCGGCTGACCATCATGGCGAGGTGACGCCCGCGCGGTTACGCGGCGCGCAGGGAGATCACGAACGATGCGCCGCCGCCCGGTGCCGGTTCGTGGCGGATGGTGGCGTCCATCCGCGCGGCAAGCGTGGCGACGATGAACAGCCCCATCCCGGTACCCGGAGCCGCATCACCGGCCGGCGCCGCCCCACGCTGAAACTTCATGAACAATCGCCGGAGCTGGCTGCCCGCCACGCCCGGTCCCCGATCACGCACCGACAGCACGATACGTTCGTGATCCCGTCGCGCGGTGATCGTCACCACGGCGGCGGCCGGGCTGTAACGCACCGCATTGGAAAGCAAATTGTCGAGCATCTGGCCGAGCGCCGCAACATCGCAGATCGCGACCAGCGGGCGCGGGGGCAGGTCGATCTCCACCGCGACCCCTGCCGAGCGTGCGAGCGGCGCGACGCGCGCTTCCGCGCCCAGCACCACGCCGCGTACATCCTCCTCCGCGATCGCGGTGAGCGGGCGCTGCTCGGCGGCATGCGCGTCGAGCAGCCGGGTGACCAGCGCGAGCATGCCGTCGACGCTGGCGATCGTCTGTTCGAGCACGCGGAGCGGCAGGGCGGTATCGTGCCCGGCGCGACGCATCGCCAGATCGAACAGGTTGCGGATGCCGTGCAGCGGGCTGCGCAGATCGTGGGCGGTGATCGCCATCAACGCATCGAGTTCGGCGTTGCGATCACGCAGGGCGTCGTTCTGGCGACGGATCTGCCGTTGCTGTTCATGATCGCGCTGCCGATTGGAATGGATCAGCGTCGCCGCGACCACCGCGATGATCGAGGTCAGCCCGGTGTTCTCGATCGCGACGAACTTTTCCGCGACCCCCGCCTCGATCCGCCAGACGATCGCGCAATAGCTGGCGAACAGCATCGACGTGCCCGCCAGCATGACCCGAGGCGGCACCACGAAGAGCAATGCGAGCGACAGGAGCATCAGTGGATAGGCGCTGGTCAGTCGTCCCTGCGCGCCGAGCGCGGCGACGTTGAACTGCGTCATCAGCAAGGTGAGGGTCAGGAACGCGGCAACGAAGGCGATCGAGCGTCGGCGCGAGGCGCCGCGCCGTATCGCCTGCGTCATCAGCAGGAAGAAGATCGCCAGCGGGATCTCCACGAGGCGCAGCGTCGATGTGAAGCCGCCGAGGATTTCCGCGCTCTTGGTGAAGATGCCCAGCAGGCAGGCCGGCTCGATCCGGCGGACGTTGACCAGCAGCACCTGCGAAGGGAACGACAGTTCCGCCTTCTCCACCGGGGTCACGTCCCAGCGTGCGAGCAGGTTCCTCACGATCGGGCGGCCCGCCCGTCGGCATGATCCGCGGCATAGCGTTCCAGCATCCGGGCGCTGTCCAGCCCCAGCTTGATCTTCAGCCGCTCGCGATAGGTGCCGACCGTCTTCACGCTGATCTGCAATTGCTGCGCCAGCGACTGGAGCGTCGCGCCGCTGCCGATCAGACGCAGCACCTGCAGCTCGCGCGCGGACAGCCCGTCGATGTCGCTGTGTCGGTCGCGCTGACGGATGACCTCGCCGAGCAACGCCTGCTGCACCGCTTCGCCGACATGCACCGCGCCGGCCACGACGCGGTCGAGCGCGACCGCCACCATTTCCAGCGGGTCGGACTTTGCGACATAGCCGTGCGCCCCGGCACGGATTGCGCGCGGACCCCAGACGAGTTCGTCGCTGCTGGAATAGACGATGATGCGTGCCTCCGGCAGCATCGTGCGCAAATCCTCGATCAGCGCGATTCCGTCTCCGTCACCTAACATCAGGTCGGTGACGATGAGGTCGGGCTGGACCTGTTCCGCCAGCATCAACGCGCCGGCGGTTGACGTCGTGGACCCGGCGATGGCGAAGCGCGGATCGCCATCCAGCAACAGAGCCAGACCGGTGAGGACGATCGGATGGTCGTCGACGATCAACAATCGAAACATCGCCAACCCTCTCGTCTCTCCCGTCCGCCCCGGGTGACCGTAATCGTCGTGCGGAACATCCTTGTCGGTCATCGACCTACATCGGTCGTACGGTGCTCGGCTAGGGGCGTTGCGGTCGACCGGGGGGACGGCCGGAGCATTGCGGAGCGCGGACGGGGAGGGGGGCTTCCACGCCGCCCCGCAATGCTCGCTGCGATCATCAAGCCCTTGCCGGTACGTGCGCGTGGCCCGATGTGGGCGCGGCATGAACGAGGCAGAGCCACATCGTCGCACGCGGATCGACCGGCGTGCCCTGTTGGCGCTGGCCGGAGCCGGCGTCCTGGGCTGGGCCGGCGGGCGAGTTCTGTCGCGGTACCGAACGATCGGGCGCGACGTGCGTACGTCCGGTGCGGTCGCGGCGATCCTGGACGACGAGGACGCGCCGGCGATCGGACCGGGATCGGCCTCGCTGCGGCTGGCGGTATTCACCGATTACCGCTGCCCCGCGTGTCGCCACGCGTTTCCCGCGCTGGATGCCGCGGTGGCGGCGGACGGCGACGTCCGGCTGCTTTTCAAGGACTGGCCGATCTTCGGTGCGCGCTCCGCACGCGCGGCGCAGGTGGCGCTGGCGAGCGATACGCAGGGTATCTACCCCGTGGTGCATCGCGGATTGATGACCGCCAGCGGCGCGTTCGACGAGCGAATGCTTCGTGCCGTGGTGACGGAGGCGGGCGGCGACTGGTTGCGCCTGTTGGCGGACCTGTCCGCAGGGCGTGAGCGGATCGCCGCGCGATTGCAGCGTCATGCGGCCGAAGCACGCGCCATCGGCCTGCCCGGCACGCCGGGGTATCTGGCGGGGTCGTTGCTGGTGCTCGGCGCGATCGACGCCACTGACTTCGCCCGGCTGTTCGCGCGCGCGCGAAAGCTCTAGCCCACAGGCGGGAAGGTGACCGCCGCAGCCTGCTTTTCCGGGCGGATGTAGATCGACGACAATTGGGGCAGGGCGGCGCGCAACTCGGTCTCGATCGTCTCGATCAACGCTTCCGCGCTCCCCATGTCGAGCGCATCGTCGAAGTCGGCGCTGATCGCGACGAAGACCATGTCGGGGGCGGAGTGGATGGTGCGGACATGGTTGACGTACCTCACCTCGCGATGGCCGAGGATGATCGCACGGGCGCGGGCGATCACCGCCGGGTCGGCGCGCTCGCCGATCAACAGCCCCTTCGACTCGCGCGCCAGTACGATCGCCACCGCCGCGAGCAGCACCCCGATCACGATCGAGGCATAACCGTCCAGCCGCGCATCGTCGAAATGATGACTGCACCAGACACCGATCGCCGCCACGACCAAGCCGATCAATGCCGCACTGTCCTCGAACAGCACGATGAATCCGGCCGGGTCCTTCGATTCGTGGATCGCCTGCCACCAGCCGAGATCACCGCGCCTGGCATCGAATTCGCGCATTGCGATCGTCCACGACGCACCCTCCATCAAGGCCGCGATCCCCAGCACGATGTAGTTGACCAGCGGGTCGGCCAGCGGCTCCGGCGTGACGACGTGGAGATAACCTTCGTAGATCGACACGCCCGCACCGATCGCGAAGATCAGGATCGCGACGACGAACGCCCAGAAATACAGTTCCCTTCCATAGCCGAAGGGGTGCGCGGGGTCCGCCGGGCGACGGGCGCGCTTCTGTCCGTAGAGCAGCAGGACCTGATTGCCGCTGTCGACCAGCGAGTGGACGCCCTCGGTCAGCATCGAGGACGATCCGGTGAACCCCGCGGCGACGAATTTTGCCACGGCAATGCCGAGATTGGCGGCCAGCGCGCCGAACAGCACGATATTGTCGCGCCATCCCTTCGGTTTGGTCTCGCTCACGCCGGCTCCCTCATGCGCGTCGAGACGCGGCATGCCCGATCAAGGTTCCGGCGGCGCGTACGTTCCGGCGATCAGCGGTCGCGATCGCGCCACCGCGCGCTGCGCCCGAGCGCGCGGCGCAGGATGCGCGACAATTGCTCGATCGAATAGGGTTTGTGGAGCAATTCGAAGCCGTGCTGCGCGTTTTCCGCCAGGACATGCGCATAGCCGCTGGTCAGCACGACGGGCAGTTTCGGATGGTCCGCGTTCAGCCGCTTCGCCAGATCTACGCCGTTCATGCCCGGCATCACCACGTCGGAAAAGACCACGTCGAACCGCGCGGCATCCGCGTCCAGCATCGCCAGCGCCTCCGCACCGTTCGTCGCCAGGATGCTGCGATAGCCGAGTTCGTCGAGCGCGGTGGTGGCGAAGCGGCCGACCTCATCATTGTCCTCGACCAACAGCACGCATGCGCCGTGTCCGTCGGCGGGGCCGTCGTCCTCCGTCGTCCCTGAATGCGTCGTGTCGCCGGCGACACGCGGCAGGTACAGCGTGAACGTCGTACCTCCGTCCGGCGGGCTGTCCACGCTGATGTCGCCGCCGGATTGCTTGGCGAAACCGATGACCTGGCTCAGCCCCAGCCCGGTGCCCTTTCCGACACCCTTGGTCGTGAAAAACGGTTCGAAGATGTGCGGCAGGGCGTCGGCGGCGATCCCCGTGCCGTCGTCGGCCACCGACACGCTCAGAAAATCGCCCTCGACGCCGTGGTGACCGCGCAGCGATGGAATGGCGCGCACCGGCGATACCGCGATCCGCAACGTGCCATGTCCCTCCATGGCGTCACGCGCATTGATTGCCAGGTTGACGATGGCGGTTTCGAACTGGCTCCGGTCGATCTCGGTCAGGCATCGTTCCGCGGGGATATCCAGCTTCAGCGTGATACGCGCACCGATCAGCGTCTGGATCATCTCCGCGATGCCGCCGACCGCGTGGCCGACGTCGATCAACTCCGGGGTCAGTGCCTGGCGGCGTGCGAAGGCCAGCAACTGACCGGTCAGCTTGGCGGCGCGCTCCGCGGTGTCCCCGATCGCCTCGATATAGCGGTCGCGCTTGGTGGCCGGCAGACCGGGGCGGCGCAGCAGCTCCACCGATCCCCGAATGATCGTCAGCAGGTTGTTGAAGTCGTGCGCGACCCCACCGGTCAGCTGGCCGATCGCTTCCATCTTCTGCGCCTGATGCAGCTGCTCGGTCGCGGTGCGCAGTTGCGCTTCGGCCTCCTTTGCATCCGTGACGTGGCGACCGACCGCGAACACCTCGTCCGCACCCGCCGCCGCAACCCATTGCAGCCACCGATAGCCGCCATCCTTGTGACGCAGGCGATTTTCGAACGTCGGCATCGTACCGGCTTGCGCGTTCACCATCGCGGCGCTCGTGGAGGCCATATCGACCGGATGGATCAGGTCGAGCGCGTGATGCCCGACCAATTCGTCGGTCGCGTAACCCAGTATCTCGGTCCACGCCGGATTGACCGCCGAATAATATCCGTCGTGCGACACGATCGCCATCAGATCCGGCGAGGCGACCCACATGCGGTCACGTTCCGCCGTACGTGCCGTCACCTGCCGCGACAGATCGGCGTTGAGATGCTCCAGTTCGGCCCGGCTGGCGATCAGCGCGCGGTGCGCCAGCACGCTCTGGGTGGTTTCGTTGGTGAAGATGAACAGCCCGACGATCGCGCCATCGACGCCCAGCACGCGCGAATAGGAGAAGCTCCACCACGTTTCCGCCGCGCCGCGGTCGGTATCAAGTTTCCATGGCAGATCGACGAAGCGCTGGCTGCGCCCGGCGAAGGCGTCCGTAACGATCGGTTGCGCTTGCTGCCATGCATCCGCCCACACTTCCCGCATCGGCGCACCCATCGCCCGGTCCAGTCGTGGGCCAAGCAACGGAAAATAGGTCTCGTTGAAGAAGAAGAACAGATCTTCCGCCCCCCAGCACAGGATCATCGATTCCGGTGAGTTGAGCAGCAGGCTGAGCGCGACCTTGAACGGTGCGGGCCAGTGTTCCGGCGGCCCCAGCGGATGGTCGCGCCAGTCGCGGGCCAGAATGAGCTGCGTCGCGGACCCGCCCCCGGCAAGGAAGGCGAGACCCGGCGGCAGGTCGTCCGGGGTGGGAGTTGGCGCGGTCATGATTTCCGTTGGATGTGGCGGGTGGCCGATGATCTAGCCCGGCGATCCACATGGCGGAAGCCGTCATGCGACTGCACGAGAGCCGACGGCGGTACTTATGTCGGCACGGGCACCGTCGAACGGAGATGCACCGGTGAACGTGTGTAGCAAGCGATGAATGACCGGTCGCGGACCGTTGAACGGCGATAGTCGTTGTTCACGCATGGGTGTGGCACGACAGAATAAGAGCGGAGCGCGCGCCGAATGGCTGCCGCGCCGGTTGCTGGTGACGCGATCGTCGATGGGTTTCGCGCATGGCCGGGCGATCGCCGAGCGTGCGGCGGCACATGGCGTGGAGGTCATCCTGCTGCCCGGCGACCGGCTGGCGCTCGATATGCCGGACGATCCGCGCCGTGCCTATGCGGCCGCCAAATCGACGTTGGCCGTCGTGGTCGCGCCGCCGTCCAGGCGGCGGCTCCAGCCGATCGCACCAAGCGCGGACTGGCGCGTCGATCTTGCCGAGGGTTGCCCGGCGCATTGCAGTTATTGCTATCTGGCAGGCTCCCTGAAAGGGGCGCCGATCACGCGCGTCTACGCCAACGTCGATGAGATACTCGACGCGCTCCCGGCTTATCTGGGCGATGGGAGCGTCACGTCGCGAAGTCGCGACCGCGCGCACGAGGGGACGACGTTCGAGGCGTCGTGCTACACCGATCCGCTCGCGCTCGAGCCGATCACCGGCGTGCTGTCGGCGACGATCGCGTGGTTCGGACGGTGGGACGCGCCGGCGCAACTGCGCTTCACCACCAAGTTCGCGGACGTCGCCCCGCTGCTGGACATCGACCATCGACGACGCACCCGGATGCGGGCGTCGATCAACCCGCCGATGTTCGCGCGGTTCGAGGGCGGCACCGCCCCGGTCGCCGCGCGGTTGGCGGCGCTGGGACGGATGGCGGTGGCCGGTTATCCGATAGGCCTGACGATCGCCCCGATCATCGCGGCGGAGGGCTGGCGCGACGCCTATGGCGCGTTGTTGGTGGACGCGGCGGCGATCCTCGCGAAAATCCCCGGGATCGACCTGACGATCGAGCTTATCACCCATCGCTATACCGCCGGATCGAAGGCGGTGCTGGAGAGCTGGTACCCGGGATCGTCGCTGGAGATGGGGCAGGCCAACCGGACCATCAAGCGCACGAAGTTCGGGTCGGAGAAGCACGTCTATGACGCCGTGACGATGCGTGCGATGCGCAGCTTTTTCGAGGAGCGCATCGCGGCGGTGCTGCCCATGGGGCGCATCCTCTACTGGACATGACCGTCTTCTTCACCGGCGATACGCACTTCGGCGATCACCGCACGATCAATATCCAGAAGCGGCCGTTCGCCAGCGTAGCCGAAATGGACACGGTGCTGATCGAGCGCTGGAATGCGACGGTCGCACCGGAGGATGTCGTGTGGCATCTGGGCGACGTCGCACGCCGTGCAGCCGATGTCCCGGCGCTGCTCGCGCGGCTTCACGGGATCAAGCACCTGCTGCGCGGCAACAACGATCCGGACGAGACCGCCGCCGCCACGGGATGGGCGAGCGTGGTAGATTATGCGGAGATCGAGGTGGACGGGCGACGTCTGGTGCTGTGCCATTATCCCTTTCGCAGCTGGAATGGCCAGCACAAGGGGGCGCTGAACCTTCACGGGCACAGCCATGGCCGGTTGAAGCCGATGCCGCGGCAGTTCGACGTCGGCGTCGATGCGCGCGATTTCGCGCCGGTGCGGCTGCAACAATTGCTGCCGCCGGCCTGATGCCGGCGGGTCGTGACGGGTAGGCGGATCGCGAGACTATCAAGTGACCGTCTCGGGCCGCATAGGGGGCCGATGGCCGACCACATCCTCTACAGCTTTCGTCGGTGCCCGTTCGCGATGCGGGCGCGGCTGGCGCTGGCGGTAAGCGGTACCCGCCACGAACTTCGCGAGGTGCGGCTAGCCAGCAAGCCTGCGGCTCTGTTGTCACTATCATCCAAGGGGACGGTGCCGGTCCTCCGAACCGCCGACGGGGCGGTGATCGAGGAAAGCCTCTCGATCATGCGCTGGGCGCTGGAGGAGCATGACCCCGAGGGATGGCGGACGCGCGACGATCCGGCGTTGATCGCCCTGAACGACGGCATGTTCAAGCACCACCTCGACCGGTACAAATACCCGGATCGTCATGGTTCGGAGCCTGTCGGGCATCGCGACCAAGGCGTGCGCTTCCTGCACGATATCGATGCGCGGATCGCGGTGGCGGGCCAGATCTGCGGATCGGCGCGCGGGCTGGCGGACCTCGCGATCATGCCGTTCGTCCGACAGTTCGCCGCGGTCGACCGTGCATGGTTCGAAACCCGACGATTGCCTTCCCTGCAGGCGTGGCTAGCCAACCATCTCGCCTCCGACCTGTTCGAGCGGATCATGCAGCGCGTGGCGCCGTGGTCGCCGGGTGACCCGCCGGTCATCGTCGAAGGCGCGAGCATCAGGTCCGCGCGGGGCTGATCCGGCAGCGCCCCGAACCGCGTCGGAAGACCGCGACCGCTATATCGGTATCGTGATCGAAGGCAGCGCCTCTGTGACGGGTCGGGCCAGTAGATAGCCCTGACACAAGGAAATGCCGAGTTCATGCAGCGTGCGAAGCTCGGCAGCGGTTTCGATGCCTTCGGCGATGCACCGCACGCCAAGCGCGTCGGCCATCTGCAGCACGCCCGCGACGATCGCCTGCCGGGCAGTCGACCCGTCGATCCCGCGGATCAGCGCCATATCCAGCTTCAGCATGTCCGGCCGTAGATCGGCAAGCAATCCCAGCCCGGCGTAACCGGCGCCGAAATCGTCGATCGCGGTCGTGAACCCACGAGCGCGATACGCGTCGACGATGCGCCGCACATGCGCGACGTCGCGCATCCGCTCATCCTCGGTGAACTCGAACATCAGCCGGCCCGGATCGAAGCCCACCCGGCGTGCCGCCGCCAGCGACGCGCGGATACACGCGTCCGGTTCGTAGACGGCGTTCGGCATGAAGTTGATCGACAGCCTGGCCCCGTCGTCGGGCGAAAAGAGCCGCCCGGCCAGCTCGATCGCGGTCACCCGGCACGTCTGGTCGAACTTGTAGATCATGTCGGGCGACACGCCGGACAGCACGTCGCCCGCCGAGCGCCCGTCGATGCCGCGCACCAACGCTTCGTACCCGAACACGCGCCCCGTCCCGATGTCGACGATCGGCTGGAACGCCATGGTGATGTCGATCGGCAGCGGGGCGCCGCTCCGGCAACCCTGGCACACCTCGCTCATCGTCACCGGCTTCGCCCGTGCGACGTCCATGGCCCGTCCCGTAAAGTGTATCACGTCCAGTCTTCCAGTTTACCCATCACGTTGCGCGGCAGGGTGGAGCCGAACGTCAGGGTGACGGGCCGCTCGGCCATCGACAGCCGATCCGCCACCGCACGTTCGATCATGGTGGTGAGTTGCGACCGGTCGCGTTCGACGGCCGGAACGATATAGGCCTTCAGTCGCCCGCTGACGTGCAGCCGCACCGCCGCATCGGCAACTCCTTCCAGCGTGCGCAGCATGTCCGCGACGCGCGTGGGCCAGACGTTGTGGCCGCCGACCTGCACCGCGCCGTCGCGACGCCCGGTCGGACGAATGTCCCGTTCGCCGACGCGTTCGATCCGGTCCGGAAGATCATGGCGCCAGCCACGATCGTCGCCCAACTCCCAGTCGCCGTCGTCCCGCGCCAGTAGCTGCCAACGGGGCAGCAGCCGATACGACCGGGCGGGCACCTCACGCAGGGCGATCCCGCCCGTTTCCGATGAGCCATAGATATCCAGCAGCCGCGCCACCCCGGATGCGAGCAGGTCCGCCGCGAGTGCGTCGTTCAACGGCCCTCCGGAGCTGACCCCGACGAGATCGGTCGGGAAGCCGCGGGTGAGGCTGAGGATGGCTTGCCACTGATCCGGCACCGCGATGACGAGGTCGCCGGGCGCAAGTTCCAGCGACGCGCCGACCGTACGGGTGACGACGGGGATGTCGAGCACGGCGGGCAGCAATGCGGTCCAGATCATGCCGTACAGGTGATGCGCCGGCACCAGCGCCACGACCCGACGCCGTTCGTGAACGTACCCGGCAAGGAACTGCGTCTCTGCCAGGAGATCCGCTAGGGCGTGCGTGCATGGCACGGGCCGACCGGTCGAACCCGATGTCCGGACCGTGACGTGTCCGCCGCCCCGCGCGAACCGGCCCATGATCCAGTCGATCCATGCCCCCACCGTGCGTGGCGGTTCCCGGCCGAGCATCGTGTCGTCCAGCCCGAACGTTTCCGCCAGCGCGCCAAGCGCACCCAATTGTTCAAGCGAGTCCAGTCCCAGCCCATCGTCGCCGATCGCCATGGTTTCGGGCCATTGGTGCGGCAGCGGCAGCGCGGAGCCGCGCACGCGGCGCACCTCCGCCGCGACGACGGCGCAGGCGATCCGCTGGACGGTCGCGCGGGACAGGACCGGGGTCATGCGGCGTGAACCTGCGGACGATACACCTGGTTTCGCCCGGCGCGTTTGGCGGCATAGAGGCGATTGTCGGCCAGCATTATCAAGGCATCTATCGAGCCATCGGCTTCCTCAAGCGTGGCCCAGCCAAGGCTGGCCGTGGCGCGCAACGTGCCCTTCGGGGTTTCGATCTCCACACCGGCAATCGCCGCGCGCATGTGCTCGGCAAGACCGACTGCTTTCTCGCGATCGTGTCGGGGTAGCAGGGCGCCGAATTCCTCCCCGCCCAATCGCGCGAAGATGCCGCGCGCGGGAAGGAGCATGGTGCACGCGTCCACGACCCGGCAAAGCAGGGCGTCGCCCACCGGGTGGCCGTAGGTGTCGTTGACCGCCTTGAAATGATCGAGGTCCAGGACGATCAGCGAAAGCGGTTGCCGCAAGTCCCGCCAGTGCGCCTGTTCGCGCTCCGCGATCTGGCTGAAGTGCCGTCGATTCGATGCGCCCGTCAGGGGATCGCACGTGAGAAGGCGGCGCATGTCTTCGCCCGCGGCGTCACGTCGCGGCACGTCGCGCAGGACGACGGAGAATCCGGTCGGGAACGGCGAGTCCCCGTCGGGACGTGCGACGACGAGGCGCTGGCACCAATAAGGCTGGCCGTTTGCGCGGCTTTGCCATCCCTCCTGAAGATGCCAGCCGTCCCGCCCGGCGATCTCGACCTGCTCCTCCAGTCGCAGGTCGCCACCACCGCCGTCGGTATCGAGGATGTCCGCCAGGTTGCGGCCGATCACCGCCGCGCAGTCGTGACCCGTCTGTCGCGTGAAGCAGGCGTTCGCCGAGGCGATTTCCCCGCTCGGCGTAATCGCCAGCGCCGCATAGTCGCTGGCGCCATCCAGAAGGGTCGCGAACCACGTATCCGCCTGACGCAGTCTTTCCTCCTGCACCACCTGCTGGCTGATGTCGGACAGCGTCACCATCAGGCGATCGGGGCCCAGCTTCACCATCGTACAGGCAAGCACTTGCGGAGCCCGCGTGCGCCGGCCGGAACCGAGATCGACGAAGATGCGGTGGCCGTCACAGATCTTGCCGGTCGCCGGCTTATAGACCGACACCAAACCTCGCATTTCAGGTGCGTGCTGCTCCAGCGCAGCGAACAGATTGCCGGCATCGCGCTGGCCGGCCAGCGGCAACAGGTGCTGCATGGCATGCGGGTTCATCAGCCCGATCTCGCCATCAAGGTCGCACTCGATCAGCCCGACGGGGCATGCATAAAGGAATTCGAGGAGCTGTTCCTCGCTCGACGTGTCGTTCACGATCGCGGTCTCATCGTTCGATGAGAATGTAGCGACGGGCCGCGTCGGGATCGGCCAGCAACCGAAGGCGGACTTTGGTCGGTCGCATCCGCAACGTCAGCACATAAGGTATGATGGCGTCGAGCCGCGGCTCGTCCTCGAACCGTTGTGCGACCATGAAGTTGTTCATGCATTGCGCGACCGCATCGAAGAATGGCACGCCGATGACGGTGGATGGGTCCAGCCCCGACATGCGGGCCTCCGTGGCATTGTAGGTCTGCACGATCGTGTCGGCACCGAAGCCGACAATGCCGAACGGCATCGCGTCGCGCTCCCCGACGCTCATCGCCTCCAGATCGTTAAGAGCAACGTCTTGGAAACCAGCTTCTTTGATCGACACGACCCACTCCTTCGGATGGCCGTTCATGCCCCAGGAGCGTTAAACATCGGCTAAGGACCACCCGCGCGCCGGGCTTCCTCGCCGGAGATCATCGGAATTTTTTCAAGCACTTCGGGCTTATGCCGGGCCTGTCCCGCCGCCGCCGGCGTCCATTCTCGCCTTGCGGAGCGCGCGGGCAAGCTCCTCCACCGAATATGGTTTCTGGAGTACCTCGAAACCCTGGGTCCCGTTCTGCGCCAGCGCGGTGGAATATCCGCTGGTCAGGATCACCGGGAGGCCGGGATGAAGACGGTTCACTTCCCGGCCCAATTCCACCCCCGACATTCCCGGCATCACCACGTCGGAGAAAACGATGTCGAACTGTGCAGCGCCGTTTCCGAGCTTGTCGAGCGCATCACGGGCATTGACGGCGAGAACGGTATCGCAGCCAAGCGCGGCCGCAGCATCCGTCGCGAACTGTCCGACCTCGAAATTGTCCTCAACGATCAAGACGCGGGTGCCCTCGCCGATCGGTGACGCCGCCTGTGTTTCGATCGCCGCGAGGCCGGCTTCGGCCGATGATCTGGGAAGGAAGAGCGTGAAGGTCGCACCGTTGCCGGGGGTGCTTTCGACGATGACTTCCCCGCCGGACTGCTTGGCGAAACCAAACACCTGACTTAGGCCCAGTCCGGTGCCCTGACCGACGGTCTTGGTCGTGAAGAACGGCTCGAAGATGCGGTCGAGATCGTCGGGACGGATGCCAGTCCCGGTGTCCGAGATCGATATCGCGACATAGTCACCGTCGACCGCGGCGTGCCGCCGAATGGCAGGCATGCCGTCGACGGCATGAACGCGGATGACGAGCTCGCCCGCGCCGTTCATCGCGTCGCGGGCATTCACCGCCATGTTGATCAATGCGGTGTCGAACTGGCTGGGATCGGCGTTCACGGGGCAGGGCTCATCTGCTGCGTCGATCCGGACCTCGACCTGCGATCCGGTAAGGGTGCGCAGCATGTCGTCCAGATTGGTGACGCTTTTACCCGCATCGAACACGACGGGCTTCAGGGTCTGGCGGCGCGCGAACGCCAGAAGCTGACTGGTCAGCCGCGAGGCTCGTTCCGAGGTGGCGGCGATCGCGTCGATGTAGCGACTGCGGCGCTCCTCGGTCAGCCCCGGGCGACGCAGCAAGTCCACGGAGCCGCGGATCACCGTCAGCAGATTGTTGAAGTCGTGCGCGACACCGCCGGTAAGCTGGCCGACCGCCTCGACCTTCTGCGCCTGACGAAGTTGTTCTTCGGCCTGGCGAAGCGCCTCGGCCGCTTCCTTGGCGGCGGTTACGTCGCGTCCGGTCGCGTAGGTCACGTCGTCCGCGGGTGCCGCCACCCACGAAATCGTCCGGAGCGAGCCGTCCTTGTGCCTGTAGCGGTTCTCGATCGCCGGCTGCCCCCCCGTCACCAGCAGGTGGAGTGCTTCCTCCGTCCTGGCATGATGCTCGGGAATGATGAATTCGTTGACGTGATGCCCGATCAGATCATCGGGTTCGTAGCCGAGGATCGTCGTCCAGGCCGGATTGACCTTCCTGAATATGCCGTCGAACCCGATCGCCACCAGCAGATCGGGGGACGTTTCCCAAAGCCTGTCGCGTTCGGCCGTGCGCATCGTCACGTCGATCGCCAGTTGTTCGTTGCGGGTCTGAAGCTCGGTTTCCAGCCGCTTCCGCTCGGTCATGTCGGCGGCCGCACCGAACCATTCGGTGATCTCGCCATCGTCGTCGAACAGCGGCGTGGCGCGGGAAAGCGTCCAGCCGACGGTGCCATCGGCGCGATTGACGCGATGTTCCAGGTTGAACAGCGATTTCGACATCAGCGCGTCGCGGATAGCTGCCGACACCTTCGGCCGTTCGTCTGCGGGGATATATTCCGTCAGCCAGTTCGGGTTGGCGGTCCGCGTGTCGGCAAGGAACGAGCCGCCCGACAGCTGGCGCATCTCACGCCAATCCGCGCTCATCGAATAGAGTACCTCTGACGAGGCCCCGACCAATGCTCCGAGCCGCGCCTCGCTGTTCTGGAATGCGGCGATTTCGCGCTCCAGTTGCATGTTGCTCTCGTTCAGCATCCGCTCGGCCGTGACGCGGCGGGTCGTCTCGGTGACGACGAGGAAGATCCCCGCGATCTGCCCATCGTCATCCCACAGCGGACTGTGACAATGCGTGAAATACGCGTCTTCGCGGGTGCCGGTGCGATCGGGCGTGTATCGCGCATCCTCGACGAAATAGGAGCCGCCCGCCAGCACCTTGTCGAAGATCGGAGCAAGCTGGTCCCACATCTCGGACCAATATTCGCGCGCCGGCCGCCCCAGATTGCCGGGATGTTTGTGGCCGAGGCTGGGCGCATAGGCATCGTTGTAGAAGGTGACGAGCGCGGGACCCCAATGGATCATCATCGGGAATTCGGACCCAAGGACGAGCCGCACGACGGTTCGCAGCGCAAGCGGCCAGCTTTCGACCGGCCCGAGCGGGTTGCGCGTCCAGTCGGTCGCCCGAAGCACCCCACCGGCTTCACCGCCGCCATGAAGGCAAGATTGCTGATTGTGCATGTCAGGTGCTGACAACTTGAAGATTGATGACCTCCGCAATAGCTAGCGGCTTGAGATCGCAAGCGAAAGGCTCAGGCATCGCCCTCGGCTCGCGGGGGCGGCGGCAGAGCGGTTTCATCGAGCGAGGTGCTCCACGCCGCAGGGGGCAAACGGCACCGGGCCGTTTACCGTCGCTTCTTCGCGGTGGTGGCGGTGAAATCGGGATCCTTGTTCGCTACCCAGTCGACGAACTTGCGCACGTCGGGATGAGCCAGCAGCGCTTCGACATCCATGCCGTGTCGCTGCAGTTCGGAGTTGGTGAAATTGGCCATCAGCGTTTGCTGGCAGATCGGATGCATGGGAACGACGTCACGACCGCCCCGGCTTTTCGGGACGGGATGGTGCCAGACGGTGGTCTTGCCGACGGGTCGCCCGCAAAGCCAGCAGGTCACCACTTCCGCTGGTTTCTCGTCGTGATCCGCCGCCGGATCGGGATCGTGTCTCGAATGTCTGCGCGCCATGTTTCTGTCCGTCAGATTCGTGTCGTAAGTCGATACCCCTGCAAGGGGGCGTCACCCCTGATAGCGTAAGGTGTTGCCGAACCCGTCATTGGTCCTGGCCATCTTCGCGATCCTGCGGAGATGGGCGCGCACCGCCCGTTCGAACCGCCTGTCGTCGTGAATTCCCGTGGTGGGATATTCATCCTTGACGAGCAACGTCTTGAGATAAGCCGCAAATGCAGACCGATCCGCGGCATCCGCGCCGGTCAGCAAGGCACGGCAGACCCATTCCTCCGCAGCGGCCGTGTCATAGTCGTCGCGCGCCTCATACCCGCGCCTGTCTGCGGTTGCCTGGTCGAGCCGTGCTGCCTGAAGCCGACTCTCAAGCCATCGGCGGACAAGCTCGCCGTCCCATATATTCGAAACGCTCATCTGCTTTCCCGTGCTGTCGCCCGCCGACGTAGCGCAATGACGCCGATCTGAACACGGGTCCGGCGGCAGTGTGGTAGCGGACCGCCGAGCTGCCGGATCGCCCGGCGCCGCCTCACCACAAGCGTGATGAGGCGGCTGGCCCGTCGGTCCGCGTTCGGCCGGTCTAGAAGTCGAGACGAACCATCGCGGAGACGGTACGTCCGTTAAGCGGCCGCGCGCGCAGAATAGTCGATGCGGGGATCGCGGCCTCGTCGAAGGTCGTGATCGCCAGCGTGTCGAACAGGTTGTTGGCGTTGACACCAAGCATCAGTCGCGATGCCAGCTGCACCTGCAAGAAGGCATTGGTGGTGACGAAGCCGGGCGCCTTCAGGATGTTGGTGTCCTGCGCGTAGCTGCCGGTCGTGCCGATGAAGACCGCGCCCATGCTGAAGCGGTCGGTGGTGACCTGCGGCGTCGCCTGGAAGATCAGCTTCGCCTGGTGACGCGGCGTGTTGCCGACCACCGCCGGATTGACCGCGTCGCGCGTGATCTCCGCATCGGTATAGGTCGCCCCCGCCGTCAGCGAGAACGGGCCACGCCGCACGCCGCCCTCGAACTCCAGACCGGTCGCACGATAATCGCGCTGGATGATCTGGCTGGTGACGACGTCGACGTTGGTGTCCTGCGCCTTCGCCCAGAAGCCGGTCAGGTTCAGCGTCAGACCGGCGTTACGATATTTGATTCCGAGTTCGGCCTGCTTGACCGGATCGTAGGCGGCGCTGCGGGTGGTGAGGCTGCCGTCCGCGATGTCGACGATCGGGCTGAACAGGATACGGTCCGCGTTGGCGCGCGCGCCACGACTATAACGGGCGAAGACCGCCAGCGGCTCGGCGATACGGAAGTTGATGCCGCTCGAATAGGAAAGGTAGCGATAGCTGTAGTCGACCGGAGCGGGCGCGGTCAGAGGTGTCACCCCGACGCGCGTCTCCGGCGCGGAGATCACGCCATCGCCGTCGATGTCGCGTGTGACGGTGCCGACGCGCCCGCCCCCCAGGTCCGATCCGAACACCTGCCCCCTGGCGGTGCCGAAGTCGTACCGCACGCTGGCGCCGATCGCGACGCGACCGATGTGGTAATTGGCCGAGGCGAACGGCGCGTTGACCGAATATTCCACATCGACGCTGCGGCGGCGCGTGCCACCGGCCAGTGCGAGGTTGTAGGCATAGACGCCGTTTTGCGTCAGTGCGCGCCCACCCGCCGTCGTCACGTCGATCAACGCCGCCCGACCGTCGCCGCGGACGTCCGACACCATGGTCGACCACAAGGCATCGCGGGCGATCGATTGCCGTGCGGCATAGAAGCCGGCGGTGGTGGTCAGATCACCTTCGCCCACTTCCCACACGCGGCTGGCACGAACGTCATTGGTGACGTTGCGCATCGATTTGACACGCAGATCGAGGATGTTGAGCGCGGCGAGCAGGCCGTTGCCGTTCAGCGCCGCCGGATCGGTGATCGCCTGTCCCACAAGCGGCCCGTTGGCATAGGCAAGCCGCGCCCCGGCACCCCCCAGCTGTGCCGCCGCCTGCGACGCGGGCAGGAAGGCGGAGGTGAACGGCGTCACGAAGGCGGCGGAGATGCCGGAAAAGCGGAAACGCTCGGTCACGGTCCAGCCGGCGACATCGACCTGGCTCTCAAGGCCGATCGACTTGGCCTTGGTCGTAATCCCTTCGGCAAGGTCGTGGACGACAGGGTTGTTGTTGCCGTCGAGGACCAGGTTGCTGCGGATGTTGCGCGACAGCAGCATGTCGCGCGTGGCATCGAAACCGGCCACCTCGCGTACCTTCGGCGCCGAATTGGTGCCCGTCGCGCGCACGGGCACGGTATCGTAAAACGGTGAGCGATCGTCGAGATACTTGCCGTACACGCGGATATAGCCGCCGCTGAACGTCTTGGTGACGTTCAACTTGACCTGCCCGCCGCGCTGCGCGTCGTAACCGGTGCGCCGCGGACCCTCGCCCTGGCGGAAAAAGCCACCGAGATGGAAGCGCGCGGTGTCACCCAGCTTGCCGCCCACATCGAAATCGGCGCGATACTGATCGTAATCCAGCCCGCTGGTCAGCGCGATCGCGCCACCTTCCTTCTCCCCGGTCTTCGAAATAAAGTTGATGAGCCCGCCCGGCGAGTTGGACGCGAACGTGGAGGCGGAACCACCACGGATCACCTCGACCTGCGACAGGTTCAGGTCGGCGCGGATCAGGCTGTCTGGGCCAAGCCCTTGAATATCGCCGAATTCGAGAACGGGCAGCCCGTCTTCCTGCAACTGCACGAACTTGATGCCCGAAGAGGCCAGCGGCAGGCCGCGGATCGAGACGCTCGCCAACCCTTCGCCGGTCGCCGCCTCCGAGCGGATACCGGGAACGTCGCGCAGCAGATCGCCGATCGATCGCGGCGCCAGCTTCGTGATGTCGCTTTCCTTCAGGCTGCTGGTCGACGTCGCGCTGTCCAGCCGGTCGCGCCCCTTTGCGACGCCCGTCGTCACGGTATCCGACGACGCGGTGTCACCGGATGGATTCTGCGGAATAGCCGTGTCGATGGCAACAGGCGAAATGGCCACCGACGATGCGGCGGCGGCGAGAAATAGCGGAGTCACGTGGAACCTCGAACCTGTCTGACTTGAGAGCCGGGCGCCTAGGTGCAAACGATTAAAATTTATGTATTTTCTGGCGGCCGCTTTACGTCGGTGCCGTGGCGAGGTTCGGCGGTCGGAGCGTTCCGCCGCGAACAGCGATCTTCGGCCGGGGCGGGGCGACGCCGGGGACTGTGCCTCGCCAGGATCGGCGTGCTAGAGTTGCGCGCATGTCGAAGTCACGAAGCAATGCCGGTACCGTCGATGTCGATGGCATCACATATGATTGGCACCTCCAGCGCGAGCCGCATCTGTCCGATGACGAGGGTTGGAAGGGAATGACGATTTCGCTTTCGCAGCACGATGCGCAGCGCGAAGCATGGCTGGAGTTTCCGCCACCCAAGCGGCTGTTGAAGGGGCTGCCACGCGGTCGCCTGCAGCTTGATGGCGCGACCATCTCACGATGCGTGCGCGCCGCCTTGTCGGCGGGCTGGGCGCCGATGTCCCGCGGCAAGCCAGTGGTGGTCGTGGTCGACGCCCAAGGGAATTGAGACCGCCGGAGCGGATGCGATTGGCTCCACATTCGCCGCATGGCGCAGGCGGGCGTTCGACGGGAATCTCCCTTGCCAACGGACGCGGGCGAGGCCAGCCTGACCTCCAAGATGGTGAAACCGGTTATATCAGACGAATATGCACGCGGGCGGAGGGATGGACTGCGGCTCGCGGTATCGATCCTCGAGGCGGAAGAGGCCAAGTGGGAGGCTTTGCTCGGCGAAAGCCCGTCATGGCGGACCAACGCCATACGCGTGATCCGGCACAAGGCTTATCAGGTGGCCCGCAAGCGCGTGCAGACCTTGCTGAACCGCTTCATACCCGCGACCGAAACCGCGTTGCCGAACGAGGTCGCGCTGATGATCGATCAAGCGGGTTTGTAGGCTTACCCCGTGGAACGGCACAGAACCACGCGGTCGCGGTGCCACCTGCGTGGCGTACCTTGTCCGCGGCAGGCGCGTCGTCACGTGTATTCGCATGACGTCGCGCCTTCGGCAGCGGAACCGAGATTTCCCTGCGACCTGGTCAGGCCAGCTTCAAGCCTTCCTTGTTCATCGCCGTGGTTACATGCTTGTTCTGATCGTCCGTTAGCTTGGTTCGCAGGCGGGGAAAGAGATCGTTTTCCTCCTCCTGCATATGGCTCTCTATCAGGCGGCGGAACTCTTTCAGCTTCGGCAGCCAGGCGGGGTCGGATTTGTCCATCTCGGTAAGATCGAAGAAATATTGCTTCACATAGCCATGTTCATGATTGAGATGGTCTGCAGCTTCGGTTAGCCCATGATCCCGCATCATCGTATAAACGACGTTTTCTTCCTGGAACGCGTGCTTCTGAATCGCATGCTTCAATTGCGTCAAAAGAATACCGCGCCTTGCCGTCGCTTCTTTGTCGGTCGCCTCGATAAGGTCGAAGATCTTCAGTGCTGCGGCGTGCTCTGCCGCCAGCGCCTTGTCCCATTGCCCCGCCAGAACTGTCGGCGCCTGTACGGCGACTTTCCGAAACAGATTGATGAGCAGGCCGGCGGTCACGCCGGCACCGACGCCGATCGCCACCGTCCGCTTCGTGTTCCCAGGGCTGACCTCGCGTACCGTCGTCATCATGAGCTCTCCCGATTTTCGGCAGTAACGATCGCCGTCAAGGCACTGTTCCGTAGTCAGATAAAGGAAGCGGCGTTCCCAGCAGACGTCTGCTGCAAACAGCTGGCAGGTTTTGACGGTCCGAAGCTATGATCACCGATACCAAGTCACCGTTTATCGTAACGGGGATCAACAACCCGACTTGCTATCCGAAGATAAGAAGTGTCCGATCGCCATCGAACGGCCAACTTTCGTCATGATCGGCATCAATAAAGCGCGACTGTCGTGTCGGCTTGCCGCTTTCGTGATGGTGACCGCACCGGATGTTCATTAGGTCGCGCCGGTGCATGTCCCAACAGGTTCGCTCGCTCCGATGAAGGCGCATATCCGCCTGGCGCCGAATGCTCCGTACTTCGTGATGGACGGGGCACGCCCCTGGACGCCGATCGGCCACAATGACGCGATCACCTGGCCGCACCTCGCGCCGCTGTTCCGGCGTCGAGATCCCGCGGCCGTCGAACGGCACCTGCTGGATCTTCGGGCGCATGGCGTCACCTGTATCCGGCTGATGCTGGAATATTGCCATCGCGAGCATCGCTATTTCGAGCGTCCGGCGGGTCGGTTCGTGCCCAACATGGTACAGCTGTGGGACGACCTGTTCGTCCTGCTGGAGCGAACCGGATTGCGTGTCCTGCTCACGCCATACGACACCTTCTTCATGTGGATCAGGTGGGGTAGTCATCCCTATGCGCAAGCGGGCGGCGGGGGGCTTGCCAATCGCGACGGCTGGTTGACCAGCCCGGACATGCGGCAGGCGATCAAGAACCGGCTGGCATTCGCCAGCGACCGCTGGGGCGGCAGCCCGGCGCTGTTCGCCTGGGATCTGTGGAACGAGATCCACCCGGCGCATGGCGGGAACGATCCGGCGACCGTCGCCCCGTTCATCGACGATGTATCCACGTGGCTGCGGGCGCGGGAGCGGGCGCGACGGGGCTATGCCAATCTTCAGACGGTTTCGATTTTCGGCCCCGAACTGGTCCGTCATCCCGCACTGGTCGATCCGGTATTTCGCCACCCGACGCTCGATTTTGCCAACACCCACCTTTACGAACACGGCACGATCGACGACCCGCGCGATACTGTCGCCCCGGCGCTTGCCGCCGCGCGTTTGATGCGCGAGGCGGTGATCGCGGCGGGCCCCGACCGGCCGGTCTTCGATTCCGAGCACGGGCCGATCCACAGCTTCAAGGACCGCAAGCGCACCTTGCCGAGCGCGGTCGACGACGAATATTTCCGGCACATTCAATGGGCGCACATCGCCAGCGGCGGGGCGGGGGGCGGCATGCGGTGGCCCAACCGGCACCCGCACGTGCTGACGCCGGGGATGCACCAGGCGCAGCGCGCGCTGGCGGACTTCCTGCCGCTGATCGATTGGTCGACGTTCCGGCGCCGCAACCTGACGGCGGAGCTGACCTGCGACGACCCCGGCGTGGCGATGGTCGGCTGCGGCGACGAACGGCAGGCGCTCGTCTGGCTGGTGCCGACCGACGCGCTGTCCGACGCCGGGACGCTGCTTGCGCGTGAAGCAGCGAACGCCACCGTCCTGCGTGTGCCGGGACTGGCGGACGGACGCTATACGATCGTCACCTATGACACGCGGGCCGGGGCGATCCTTGCGCGGGGAGCCGGTGTAAGTGCCAACGGAGTGCTCGCGGCCCCGCTCGACCCCTTGCGCTATGATCTCGCCGTCGCCATCGCTCCGGCGCTATGAGTGCGACCGCAGATGCTACGTTACCGGCGACCGGATGGCGCGAGACCGCTTTATACCCGCCGGTGAAGACGTTTCTGGAGGCGCAGGGCTTCGTCGTCAAAGGCGAGATTTGCGGCTGCGATGCGGTCGGGGTGCGCGACGGCGAGCCGCCGATCCTCGTTATCGCCGAGTTGAAGCTCTCGTTCACGCTCGAACTGGTGTTGCAGGCAGTCGACCGGATGCGCGGGGCCGATACGATCTATCTTGCGATCATCGCCTCGCGCCGGGGGCGCGACCGCGATCCCCGCGTCGTGCGTCTCTGCCGTCTGCTGGGCGTCGGTCTGCTCGCCGTCGATCCTGCCGCAGGCCGCGTCGAGGTGCTTGGCGAACCCATGCCCTACCGGCCGCGTGCTAATCTGCCGATGCGTCGTCGGCTTCTGCTCGAACATGCGCATCGCCGCGGCGATCCGAGTGCCGGCGGCTCCACCCGTCAGCCGATCATGACCGCATACCGCCAGCGTGCGCTCGCCTGTCTGGAGGCCATCGGGGAGGGGACGGCAAGGCCGCGCGACTTGCGCCATCTGGCCGACGATGCGGGCAAGATCCTGCTGCGCAACGTTTATGGCTGGTTCGAACGCGAGCGGCCCGGTCATTATCGCCTGAGCGAGAAGGGGCGGCAACAAGGCACCGCGAGCGACCCGTAATGGATCGGGCACGGAGCCGGATACGCGGCCCGGCCTGGTGCTCGAACTCGCCCGGTCAGATTTGCGAGTAAGGTGTGGGGCTGAGGATCTGGTTGTCGATCCCGGTGGTGATGTCGGGATCGGTCAGGCCCGGGGTGGCGATCAGCTGCCGCCACGCCGGGTCCGTTCCGAACGTGCGCCAGTTTCGTTCCCGCGTCGCGAGATCCGGAAAGGTCAGCATGTAAGTGAGGCTGGGCAAGCGAGGGCCGGTCAGATCCTGCGCGAAGAACACCGGTTTCAACCCCGTGCGACGGAATATCTCGATTTCGCCTCCAGTGTCGAACATGTCGATCTTCGTCGATCCCGCCTTCTCGCTATGGCTGAAATAGGTGCGTAGCTCGAAGATGCGTGTCGAGGTGCCGGCCGACCCGTCCGGAACCTCGACACGCGGGAAGTGCGGAAATCCCCGCATCAGCTTGACGTTCATCGTTGCATAGGCGGGCCCCGCCGGCGTCGCGCCGGAGAACGGCTCGGCGGCCCTCACATAGCTGGGATCGGCGGCGAGCCTTTCAGGCAAGGCGACGAAGTGCGCGATCGAGGGGTGCGGTATGAGGACATGGATGCCGGGGCTGCCCGCACCGATGCTGACCGCGAACGTTCCGATCGGGCCGCAACCTGCACGGCGCGCGGCCGGTATGAGGGCGTTCTTCAAATAAGCGTCCAGCCGTTCCCGCATCGGACCGTTGACCAGCTGGTACGTCCGAAGCTCGAAGATCTCGGGCGTTCCCGCTGCGGCCGGGCGGGCAACCCCGGCCTTGCTGCTTGCGAGCGTCATGCCACCGGCGGTGGCACCCGCGATCAGGGAACGTCGGTCGAACTGGTAAGCCATCATATTCCCGCCAAATTCCGTCACATCGTACGAAGCGCAAGTGGCGAGCCTCGTCAATCCACGTCTTGGTATACGCGAACTCCGCAGCGCCGAATGGCAGTCGCCGGAGCGCCGACGCAAGGGGGAGCGCTGCGTACGGGGATCGTGAACAGGTCAGTCGCGCATGCGGAGCATCGCGGCTGCGGCGCCCGCCTTCGCCCGTGGTGCGAAGGCCATCGTCCAGATCGGTACGGTCGGGAAGAAATAACGGGTGATCGAACCCTCGAACGACGTCATTCCGCGATCCGGTCCACGATCGTACGGATCGCCTCCTGGTCGAGGGGCGCGGCATCGATCGAATTGTGAATGCCGATTCCTTCGACCAGCGCATCGAGCGCTCTCGCCGTCAGCGGGTCGAAGAAGCGTTCGAGCGCGCTGCGGCTGTTGCTCATCCACCGTCGCATCACCGCCGCAACGGGTGGATGGCGCGCGGCAAAGGCATAAAGCTCATAGCTGAGCAGCAGCGTCCGCGGCGTCGCCCATATCGATCCGGCGATGATGGCGACGACAGCCTCCTTGGCGCTGTTCCGGTCAGTCGCTTCGGCCAGGCGGTCCGCGAATGTACACGACGATTGCTCGGCCAGTTGCACGAACGCCGTCGTGACCAGATCGTCGAGCGTCGCGAAATAATAGGTCACCGATCCAAGCGGCACGGCGGCGGCGGCCGCGATCCGCCGATGCGTCGTTCCGGTCACGCCATGCACAGCCACGACGTCGAGGGTCGCGTCGATGATCCTTTGTCGACGGCCGGGGTCGTTTCGCTTCATCGTTTCGTCCGTCATCCCGACTCCGTTGCAAAACGCGTGTACGTTTGTACATACAGCCGTGTCGGCTGCTGGCATGATTATGTCGTAGCGCACGAAGGAGGCGGGGGTCATGCCGGAAGCAACAATGTCACGTCGTACGATCATCGGCGGTGTCGCCGCATTGACGCTGCCATCGGCCGTGCATGGCGAAGCGAAGGCGCACGTCGTGCTGGGTCGCAGGGACGGTGCCTGGCTGAACGGGCCGGGACGCTGGAGCGCGAACGATGCCGGCGACCTGACGCTCGTCACGGATCGTGCCACCGATTTTTGGCGCGAGACGCATTATGGCTTTACCCGCGACAGCGGGCACTTCCTTGGTTTCGCCACTCCAGCGGCTTTTACGGCCCAGCTGCGGATCAGGGGAGATTACCAGCAGCTCTATGACCAGGCCGGCATCATGATCCGGCTGGACGAGCGACGCTGGGTCAAGGCTGGTATCGAACTGTCCGATGGTCGTCCGATGTTGAGCAGCGTGCTGACTGACGGCCGCTCGGACTGGGCAACCAGCCCCTACACCCACGATCCCCGTGACTTCTGGATGCGGGCCACGGTTGCTGGCGGCGTCCTGCGCCTGCAAGTGTCGGCCGACGGCAAGGTGTGGCCACTGGTCCGGCTGGCACCATTTCCGGTTGCGCCCTCCTACCGGGTAGGTCCGATGGCCTGCACGCCGGAGCGTGAAGGGTTGCGTGTCCGCTTCTCCGATCTGCGGATCACGCCGCCGCTCGGCAAAGACCTGCACGATCTGAGCTGACGATGACGAGCGAGAAGGCGAAGATGCTGGCCGGTGAGCCGTATACCGCCGACGATCCCGAACTGATCGCCGATGCGGCCCGTGCCGCGGCATGGATGGCTCGTTACAACCACCCGTCCGAAGTTGCGTCGGCCGATCGCACCCGGCTTCTGCGTGAAGGGCTGGGCGAGGTCGGGCACGCGACGACGGTGCGCGCGCCGTTCTACTGCGATTATGGCTACAACATCCATATCGGCGAGCGCGTGTTCCTTAATTTCGGATGCGTCGTGCTGGATGTGGCGCGGGTCGATATCGGTGCGGGAACCCAGATCGGCCCGGGCGTGCAGATCCTCACCGCCGACCACCCACGTGACGCCGCGTTGCGGGCGCGCCTGCTGGAGTTCGGACGCGCGATCCGGATCGGTTCGAACGTGTGGATCGGCGGCGGCGCGTTGATCCTGCCCGGCGTCACGGTCGGCGACGATGCGATCGTCGGTGCGGGTAGCGTGGTGACCCGCGATGTCGCGGCCGGGCAGACCGTCATGGGCAATCCCGCACGCGCGCGGTGACCGTCAGGCCGCACCATGCGTGTGGTGAGGCCACGGGTGATCGTACGCCATCGTCGGCACCGCGGCGCGAAGCCGCTTGTCCGGAGCGTACGCGCCTCGATCCATGATACGCCTCAGCCTGCCCGTCTGGAGGTGAGCCGAAGCAGGCGCCCTTCCGAGCCATCTTCGAGCAGCCATAAGGCGCCATCCGGACCCGTCATGACCGCGCGTACGCGATTTCCCATGTCCCAGCGTTCTGCCTCGCGGGGAACGATCCCGTCGAATGCGATGCGGATCAGCGCGGTGGAAGCGAGCCCTCCGACAAACGCGGAACCGCGCCACTCCGGAAACATGTTGCCCTGGTAGAAGGTCAGCCCGGCCGGGGCGACGATCGGATCCCAGTAAAGTGCCGGCTCCTGGAACTTCGCCGCGCCTTTGTGGGAAGCGATCTTCGTGTCGTCGTAATTCTTGCCGTATGACACGACCGGCCAGCCGTAATTGCGCCCGGGTTCTATAAGGTTCAGCTCGTCGCCGCCTTGCGGGCCCATTTCGGTTTCCCACAGGCGTCCCTGTCCGTCGAACGCCAGGCCGTAAGGATTGCGATGCCCCGACGTCCAGGTTTCCGCCGGAGTCAGGTTTGGACGGTCGAGCGTTACCTTGCGCCCTGCGGCCTTTGCCGCCGATCCGCTATTCTCCGGCGGGTCGATGACCGTGATCGTAGTGCCGCCGACCTTGGCGGCGCCGGGATTGCCGGGGGCGGGCTTTCCATCGAGGGTGAGCCGCAGGATCTTGCCGAGCGCCTGATCCGGGTCCTGCGCCGGCGTAAAGCGCTGCCGCTCGCCCGAGGTCAGAAAGAGATAGCGGCCATCCGGTGAGAACGCGATGTAGCCGCCGAACTGTCCACCCTTGCCGCGCGGCAACTGTCGCCAGAGCACCTCGACATTCCGTAACGCAGGCTTCGCGTGGTCGATATCCAGCGTCGCACGTGCGAGGGCCAGCCCGTCGCCGTCTTCTCCGGGTTCGGAATAGGTGAGGTAGACCTGCCGGCTTTGCGGGAACGTCGGGGAAGTCGCGACGAACAGCAAGCCACCTTGCCCTTCGAAATGGACGTCCGGCGTGCCGTCGACCCGCACCTTGGCCCCGTCGGAATTGATGAGCCAAAGGCGGCCGGTCTTTTCGGTGACCAGCATCTTGCGGTCGGGCAGAAAGGCGAGCGCCCATGGATTATCGAACGTCGCGACCGGCGTGATCTTGAACGGCCTGGCTGCCGACGGCGTCGTCGAGCCATAATTGATCGGGGCCGCTGCCGGTGTGGTCGATGGCTCCGATGGCGCCTTTGATGAACCACAGCCGGCGAGCGCTGTGAGCACCGTCAAGGTAGCGAGAGGGGAACGAAGCATACGCAGCCTTTCAGGATCGTGCGTCGTCCCTGCCGAAACCCGAACCATCATACCAGCCACTGATTGCTTGATCTTCGACAAGCGCGGGAGCCTCGAACGGCCAAAGGATGGCAGGATCGGGGGAAGCCGCGCTGCCTGAACCATCGGGCGGGCAGCCGCAGCGGTCGCATGTCATCCGCTCGCGCCGCGCCGCAGTCATCCCGTTATATCGGCAACGGTTCAGCCGGTGGCATATTCCATCTGCGGCGCGATGATCGCATCGCCGTCGCTGTGAACCGTCACCGGTATCGACTTGGCCGCCGGCGTCTTGCTGCCAACCGCATAATGCCACATCGGCATCAGCACGTTGCATTCGGGGTAATAGCCGCCGATGCACCCGACCGGTATGTCATAGGCGACGACGATCAGGCCGGAGAGATGGCGGTCGACGCCGTCATCGGCGACGGTGCGCAGTGTCACGGCCTGGCCCACCTTGAGCCCCAGCCGGTCGATTTCCGAGCGGTTCATCAGCACCACGGTGCGGATGCCATTGATGCCGCGGAAGCGGTCGTCGTAGCCGTAGACCGTGGTGTTGAACTGATCGTTCGAGCGCAACGTCATCAGCCGCAGAACGTCATGGCCGACCGCAGGCATGTCGAGATCCTCGTCGAGTGCCCTGGGCGTGACGAACTGCGCCCGACCGCTGTCGGTGCGCCACTCTCGCCGTTTCGCCGGAAGGTCGCGCTGAAACCCGCCCGGTTCCCACATCCGCTGTTCGTAGTCGTGGAAGCCTTCGGGCAGCGTCTCGGCGATCTCCTTCCTGATTTCGGCGTAATCGGTCATGTACGCGTCCCAGCGCACGTTGGCATTGGGTTCGAACACCTGCTTGGCGAGCTCGCAAAGCAGGCGGATCTCACTAATGAGGTGCGGCGAGGCGGGGGTGCGCATGCCACGATTGCCGTGGACGCAACCCGAGGTGTCCTCCATCGACAGCATCTGTTGGCCCGCCGCGGTTTCGTCGATCTCCAGCCGGCCGATCACCGGGAGGATGTAGCTCACCTCGCCGGGCAGCAGCGCGCTGCGGTTGAGCTTCGTCAGCACGTTCACGGTGAGCCGCAGCTTGCGCCACGCGGGCTCCATCCGTCCATGATCGGGGATGGCACGGACGAAGTTTCCACCGAGCATGACGAAGGCGCGCACATCGCCCTTCAGGATCGCCTCGCACGCCTCGACGGTGTTGTAGCCCGGTTCCTTGGGGGCGGTGAAGCCGAACTGTTCGCCGAGCCGGTCGAGCGGGAACAGCTCGGGCTTTTCTGTCACGCCCATGGTGCGCTGGCCCTGGACGTTCGAATGGCCGCGCACCGGACAGATACCTGCGCCGGGCCGACCGATATTGCCGCGCATCAGGAGCAGGTTGACCAGCATCTGCACGGTTTCCACCCCCGCGCGATGTTGGGTGAGACCCATCCCGTATATGCCGATCGCCGGACCGGCGGCGGCGTAAACGCGCGCGGTCGCCTCCATGTCGGCGCGGTGCAGGCCGGAGCGGCGTTCGAGTTCGTCCCAATCCTGCGCCCGCAGCCAGTCGGCGAAATGATCGAAGCCGCGGGTGTGTTCGGCGATGAACGCGGTATCGATCACCCCCGCCTCGCCGCGACCCAGCGCCTGGTCGTGTGCGCTCAGCACCGCCTTGCAGATGCCGGCAAGTGCCGCGAGATCGCCGCCATTCTTGACCTGATGATATTGCGAGCTGATCCGCGTCTCCTTGCCGGTCAGCATTTCGGTCGGCGATTGCGGATTGAGAAAGCGTTCCAGCCCCCGCTCGCGCAGGGGGTTGTAGGTGATGATCGGCACCCCGCGCTGGCTCGCCTCCTGCAACGGGTGCAGCATGCGCGGCGAGTTGCTGCCGGGGTTCTGCCCGAAGAACATGATGCATTCGGTCTTCGCGAAATCGCCGAGGTCAACCGTGCCGACGCCCTGGCCGATGCTGATCGGCAGCGCCACCGACGTGGTTTCATGGCACATGTTCGAACTGTCGGGCAGGTTGTTGTTGCCATAAAGGCGCGCGAATAGCTGATAGAGGTAGCTCGCCTCGTTCGACAGCCGTCCCGAGCTGTAGAAGACGGTGCCATGCAGCTTGTCCTGCACATCACGCAATTCGCGCGCGATCTCTTCGATCGCATGCCCCCACGACACCGGAACGTACCGGTCGGTATCCGCATCGTAGCGTAGCGGATGGGTCAGCCGTCCGGGTTGTTCGAGGTGATAGTCGTCCCACTCGCGCAGTTCCGAGACGGTGTGCTCTGCGAAGAAAGCCGGCGTGCAGCGATGCGCAATTAATTCCCACGCCACCGCCTTCACGCCGTTTTCGCAGAATTCGAACGGCAGCGGGCTGGCGGGCTTCACCCAGGCACAGCTGTTGCATTGATAACCGTCCACCTTGTTGTGACGCGACAAGGCGATGCCGGCGCTGCCGACGACCCCTTCGCGGCGCAGTATATTGCCGACGGAGCGCGCCGATCCCCAGCCGCCGGAGGGAAGGCGATACGGTTTGAACGTCGGCTTCATCGGGCACCTCCGGTCGCGGCAAGGTGTCGCAGGAGCGCAACATTCGCCGCCCTTTTACGTTGGAACGCTACCGGCTTTGCAGTCTTTCACTTCGGTTAGGCATCTATCAACGAAGGATATTTTGATGACAGTTGGCCGCGATTACATGCTGAAGAAGGATCGCGGGCCGTCCGCACCCAAGGTGTTCGTGGACACTCAGGTGGTGCCGCGGCTGGTCAACGCCGCGGGCGGCGCGGAGGTGGCGCTTGACCGCGCGGCGCGGTGGACCGGGATGCGGCCCAGCCTGTTGCTGGCGGGTGCGGTGGCGGGGCTGTCGCTCGCCACGGCCGGCGCGCTCCGGGCGCGGCGGGGGCCGTCGCAACCGGTTTCGCCCGCCGCGCCCTCGGGCGTCGGGTCTCGTCCTTCGCAAGCCTGATCGCACCTGCCGGTTACTGCACCCAAATCTGTCGGAGAGCGTGTTGCACGGTAATGTTCCGCCCCATCCCTTGCCCGAGCTGCCGCCGATCCCCGATCCTGTCGATGCCCCCTATCCCGGTGTCATCCGCCTGACAGTCGACGTGACGGACGTGCGCCGCGGCATCTTTCGCGCGCATGAAACGATCCCCGTGGAGCGCGCGGGCGAATTGATGCTGCTCTATCCCAAGTGGCTCCCCGGCTTCCATTCGCCGCAGGCCCCGATCGAGCTGTTCGCCGGGCTGCGCGTGCGCGCCGGGGATCGCGATTGCACATGGCGGCGCCATCCGGTGACCGTCAACGCCTTCGCCATCGAAGTGCCGGACGGGGTCGATGCGATCGAGGCGGAGTTCCAGTTCCTGTCGCCGACCGATGCATCGCAGGGGCGTGTGCTGTGCTCGCCCGACATGCTGTGTCTGCCCTGGCATACCGTCGTGCTGTATCCAACCGGTCACTACGCCCGTCAGATTGCGGTGGAGGCGAGCCTCATCGTGCCGCCGGCGTGGCAGCTGGCCTGTGCGCTGCGGTTCGACGGGCCGTCCGACGGCATCGTCAAGTTTGAGGCGACCACGCTGGACGTGCTGGTCGATTCGCCGGTGCTCGCCGGCCGTCACGTTCGTCGCGAAACGCTGGACGATCAGGTGCACCTCACCATCGTCGCCGACCAGCCGCATCAACTCGCCGCCAAGCGGGAGCACATCGACCGGCATCGTGCCGTCGTCGAGCAGGCGGACCGGCTGTTCGGCACGCGCCCCTACGACCGGTTCGAGATGTTGCTGGCGCTCAGCGATACGCTGTCGAGCGAGGGGATCGAGCATCACCGGTCGTTCGAGGCCGTGAGCCTCCCGGGCTATTTCACCGACTGGGCGGGAAGCTTCGTTCGCCGCGACACGATCCCGCACGAATATGTGCATAGCTGGAACGGCAAGCATCGCCGCGGCAAGGATTCGTGGCAGCCCTGCTTCGAAAAGCCGATCCGCAACAGCCTGATGTGGGTGTACGAAGGGCAGACCCAATATTGGAGCCAGATACTCTGCGCGCGATCGGGGCTGTGGACGCCCGAACAGACGCTGGGCGCACTGGCGCAGACCGCGGCGCGCTACGACGTACGGCCTGGCAGCCGCTGGCGGCCGACGATCGACACCAGGCGCGATCCGATCATCGCCGCGCGTGCGCCGCTACCTTGGCCCAGCTGGCAGCGTAGCGAGGATTATTACGCCGAAGGATCGCTGGTCTGGCTGGACGTCGACACGCGGCTGCGCGAGTTGTCCGGCGACACGCGGTCGCTGGACGATTTCGCGCGCGCGTTCTTCGGGGCCGAGGCCGCCGATCCGACCACGGACACGTATGACTTCGAAGAGGTGATCGCGACGCTGAACGGGGTTGCCGCCTACGAGTGGAAACGGTTCTTCGAGGAGCAGCTGACGCGCACGCACGACCATGCACCGCTCGCCGGGCTGGAGCGCGGCGGCTATCGTCTGGTCTATCGTGACACGCCGAGCGCCTATCAGGCGGGCTATGAAGCGGTGTCCGGGACCATCGACCTGACGCATGCGATCGGGCTGACCCTGACGCCTGGTGGCAAGATCACCGATGTGCGTGGGACGGGGAGGGGTATCGGGCAGCGCTGACCGTCGGCACGTCGATCACCGGCGTGAACGGGCGCAGCTTCTCGCCCGATGGATTGCGGCAGGCCGTCCGCGACGCCGGCGATGGACGCAACGACGGACGGGTGGCGCTCGCCACGCGTCGCGGCAGCTATGTCGACAACGCGTATGTCGAGGCAAGCAGGGGCCTGCGCTATCCGCATCTCGAACGGATCGAGGATGTGCCGCGACGGATCGACGCAATCCTCGCGCCACTGCGCCCATGATCCGTCGCACCGGCGTGGTCGCTTGCTCAGGCTGCTCCCGCCAGGTTCGTGCAATTCCTGCCGCCCGCCTTCGCAGCATAAAGCATCTGATCCGCGCTTTCGAGCCAGGCAGGGGCCGCAGTGACGTTCGGCGTCAACGCCGCGATGCCGAAGCTTGCGGTAACCTTCACGGCGCGACCGTCCGGAAGGTTCATCTGCTGATCGGAAATCGCCTTTCGCAGCCGTTCCGTCACGACGACCGCCTGTTCCCCGGACGTTTCGCTCAGGAGGATTCCGAACTCCTCACCACCAAGACGGCCAAATACGTCGGTCGGACGAAGTTTGATCTCGGCGAGTTCGGCGATCTTCTGTAAGACCTGATCGCCGACGCCATGGCCGTATGTGTCGTTGACCGCCTTGAAGTGATCGACGTCGAGCATGACCAGCGAGCTCGGCCGGCCGTATCGCTGCGAGCGCGCAATCTCACGCTCGGCCTGATCGATAAACCCCCGCCTGCTTAGCGCGCCGGTCAGCTGATCCACTTGAGCGATGACGCGAAGTTCGAGTTCGTCGCAAACGATGTTGGCGAAGTTGCTGAGGATCGCGATATCGGCAGGGCTAAACCGGCGCGGACGCGTATCCATCGCGCAAAGAGCGCCGACGTTATAGCCTTCCGGCGTGCGGAGCGGCACGCCGGCGTAGCTGCGGATGTGCGGTGCGCCAGTCACAAGGGGGCTGGAAGCAAAGCGCTGATCGTTGCACGCATCTTCAACGATAAACGGCTCGCGTTGTTGAATGGTATGCGTGCAGAAGGAAACAGCCCGCGGCGTCTCGGCGACGTCGACGCCTCGACGCGCTTTGAACCACTGTCGGTCGCGATCAACGAGTGTCACGGTCGACATCGGAACCGCAAGAACGGTACGAACCAGCGAGACTATCTTTTCGAATGGCTCCTCGATGGAGCTGTCAAGAACGTTGAGGCGGCGCAAGGCGAGGATTCTGGCTTCGTCGTCGTGCAACAACAGGTCATCCATGGTGCCGCTCCTTCGCCATGGCGCGTATTGCCGTCGTTAGTTCATCTGCGTAACTGTCGACCAGTGCGCGCACGCTGTTCTCGATCATCTCGTCTTGCAATCCGGCTGCGCGCAAGCTTGAAATCAGCGCAGTCAGATGGGCTTGATGCCGGTGGACGCTGCTCAGCAGCTCCGCTGGTATCTCAAGCGGTTCGGCGATGGAGGGGGTGGGTTGTAACTCGTCAACTCGCACGATTAGGTCCTTCGCTCCCGATGACTTGCGGATAAGCGGTCGATGGTTAAAAATTCGCGTCTGTTGTACATTCATGCGGGCTGTCGCGGGCTCGGCGCCAGTGGTGCTGCCGGCCTCCGTCCATGCAGGCACCGCAAATTCATCAGCTACGCAAGGAAGTAGCGCAGCACGCTTACCTGTCAGAAAAAACAGCCGCGCCATGAGTGCAAGTGGAAAGCGAAGACTCAAGCGCTTTCCATAAGTGCCCTTCCGGGACGTGGTTGATCAATCATCAGCGGACGGTGATCGAAGCTGCAGTTGTTGAAGGCGTTCGGTGACGGCGCTGGAAGCGCTGACCATTACGTTGCGAGCGTGGGGTGCCAGGGTCGCACGGGCGGTCGGATCTACGGCGCTGATCGTTCCGATCGCGTGTTCGCCGTCTGGTCGTATGATGGCGGCGACATAGAACCTGAAGCGCGCGATATCGCCGTTGACCCACGGATTATCGGCAAACCTGTCGTCGGCGAGCAGATCGGGAACGAAAAACACGTCGTGTCCCGACGCAATTGCATGTCCTGAGAACGAATTCTTTCGGCGATACGCGCCTGTGGCGATCCCATGCGCGGCGATCACATATTGCGTGTCGCGATGTAAGATTGACAGCAATGACGCGCTCACGTCCAGGCTCCGGCAAACGCCTTCTGCGAGCCGGCCAAGAACCGGGTCGTCCAAGGCCTCAAGCGCACCGCTTGCCGACACTGCCGCGTCGCGCTTTGCTTCGTTGATCGGCACGGGCGGGGGGTGAAAAATCGAGATGTTCATCTGCGCTCCATCGGCCCGCGCGAACAGGTCCAATACGGACCTAACGTAAATTTGCGTCTGAATACAACCCTATTCGCGCAACCTGGAAATTCTACCTTCTCTTCGCGACGAGGTCGGAAAATCGGCCTGGTCGAGGCTCAGCCGGTCGCATCAGCAGATCCGCAGTCCGCGGCATTGATCACCAAACGCGTTGGACAAGCTGCGCTCGCCAATGACGGTATTCGGGATGGTGCCGAGTAACGTATTGCGCCGGATGCGCAGCGGCAAAAGCCCGCATGCGGATGTGGACCTGTCGCGACTGCCCAATCTTGACCGGATCATCCCGGCCAGCGTGGGCGAAACATACCCAAGAGCGGCTTCTCATCGCCTGATTGCGACGATCGGAACAAGCGACGATCTTCGACCGCCGTCAAGGCATGGTAAGGTGGTTTCGGGATTATTCCGTGAGCCGTCTGTCATACCCATCCGCTTGTGTCCGGTTTGTTCCGGATTGCGGCACGGGCGAGATGCTTGGCTCTCACGCTAAAAGGCAGAAATCGGTCGTTTATTGGTCGGGGAGACAGGATTCCTCCAAATTTCTCCCGACCCGCTAAGTCGTTGATTCCACGTCAACGAACAACTCGTCTGTCTGCGAGTTGCACAGCGATGGGTACAAAAAGGTGCGCAAAATGGCAAGCGGCCGATGATCGATCGGCGGCATTTTTCAACCGCCGATCGATGGCGAAGCTCGACCGTGGATCTTGCCCGGCACCATCACAGGACTGTGGGCCGACCTGGTCCTACTTCCCCTCGCCCATCCGTTCGGCGCACCGCGCCACCCAGTCGCGGATCGCCGGGTCGGCGGGCATCATGTCGGCGAACCAGAAGAAGGGCGAACTGCACAGCATGTCGGCGGCGGAGAAACGCTCGCCGAGCAGCCACGGCCCCTGCCGGAGTGGCTCGGCCAGTCGCTCGATCATCGTATCGAAGTCGCGCAGGCCGGCGGTGATCGCGGGATGGTCGACGTTCGCCCATTTCAGGATCAGTAGCGGCTCGATAATGCCCTGATAATAGAACAGCCACGACAGATAGGCGCCGCGCCCCGCCTCGCCCGGCAGCGGCCCGAGCCCGGCATCGGGATAGGCATCGGTCAGGTAGAGCATGATCGCGCCCCGCTCGCGCACGGCGTCATTGCCGTCGGTCAGATAGGGCACCTTGCCTTCCGGGTGCGGGTTCGCGGGATCGCGGCTGCCCGATCCGTCCTGTCGCGCGATGGTCACCTCGCGCATGTCGATGTTGGCCGAGAGCATCCGCGCGAGCGCGACGACCGTATCGGACCGGGAGTTGGGTGAATAGTAAAGGGTGCGCATCAGGTTGCTCCTTGCGTTGAATGACGTCGTCACCCTACGAAAGCGTTCCTGACAATTTCGGGCAGCAGGGATGGCACGATCGGATCGACTGATGCGGTTGCTCGACGCGCTGCGGCGGCTACCAAAGCCGGTGACGGCGACCCGCCTTGCCGCGGAGACGGAGGTCTCGCCGCGACAGCTCTATCGTGACATCGCGACGCTGCGCGCCGGCGGGGTGCTGATCGATGGGGCGGCGGGTTACGGCTACACGCTGACCGAGGATCCGGCGCTCCCGCCGCAAAGCTTCTCGCGCATCGAGATCGAGGCGTTGATGCTGGGGGTCGCGAGTCTCGGCGATCTTGGCGACGACACGCTGACGACGGCGGGGCGCAACGCGCTCGCGCGGATCGTCGCGACCTTGCCCGACCGGCAAGCGCGGCAGGCGGCGCACGCGACGATGCGAGCGTGGCGTCTGCCGGAGCCGCGTGCCGCCGTCACGATCGACCTCAATCTCCTGCGCGAAGCCTGCTGGGACGAATTCAGCGTCCGCATCACCTATCGCGATGCAAAGGGGCGGCGGACAGAACGTGAAATTCTGCCGCTCGGCATGTCCTACAGCCCGAGGACGCTGATGCTGGTCGGCTGGTGCCTGCTGCGCGAGGCGCATCGCACGTTCGAGGTGCCGCGGATCGAAGCGCTGGAACGGGGCGGACGCAGCTTCCGTCCCCGCCGGGTACAACTCCTTCGCGACTATGTCGTGCTGCGGACCGCGGAGTGGAAGAGGAAGGAGCAACAGGCGCGCCTTCCATCGTGACAGCTTCGCCCGCATCGCCTAGCTTCGGCCGATGGCCTTCGGCGACTGGACCGATCAACAAAATGACGCGATCGTCGCCGACTACTTCGCGATGCTGGCCGACGATGAGGCTGGCCGTCCCTACAGCAAAGCCGAGCATAATCGCCGGTTGCAGGAAGCGATCAACCGCCCGCGCGGGTCGATCGAATACAAGCATCAGAACATCAGCGCCGTCCTGAAGGGGCTCGGCGAGGATTGGATCCCCGGCTACAAGCCTGCCTTCAACTTCCAAGGATCGCTGGTCGATGCCGTAGCGCGCTGGCTGGCGACGCATCCGGCGTGGTTGTCGCCCGAGACGCGCCTGTCGCTGGCCGGAGGGTCGTCGTCGCGCGTGCAGGAAACGCCGACCCTGTGGATCGGCCCGCCGCCTACGCTCGGCAATGCGCCGCCGCCGGACGAACTCGAACAGATGCAGCATATCGCCCGGCGCTTCGACGTGGCGGAGCGTGATGCCCGCAACCGTGCGCTGGGGCGCGCCGGTGAAGAGCGGATCGTCCGGCACGAGCAATCGTCGCTGGCGGCCGGCGGGCGCGATGATCTGGCCGCTCGCGTTCGCTGGGTGTCGGAGCAGGATGGCGATGGTGCCGGCTACGACATCGCCAGCTTCGAGATCGACGGTCGCCCACGCCTCATCGAAGTGAAAACGACCAACGGGTGGGAGCGCACGCCCTTCCACATCAGCCGCAACGAGCTGGCGGTGGCCGACGAACGCCGCCGTGACTGGTGCCTTGTCCGGTTGTGGAACTTCGCCCGCGATCCCCGCGCGTTCGAGTTGCGGCCGCCGCTGGACGCGCATGTGTCGCTGATGCCGACCAGCTTCCAGGCCAGCTTTCGGGATTAACGCACCTCGTCGATCACGGACAGCGCGTGGTCCACGAACCGGCCCTTCTCGCCGACCGGTGCGACATAGTGCAGCGCCTCGCGTGCCAAATCGGACGACCCGCGGCGGGCGATCATCCAGGCGGCGAGATAGGGTGCCGCGAGGCAGCCGCCAGCCGTCGCGATGTTGCCGTATGCGGCGAACGGAGCATCGATCACGGTTACGCCTGCTTCCACCACCCACGGCTTGGTGGTGAGGTCGGTGCAGGCCGGCAGGTCGCCGATCAGGCCGAGCTTCGCCAGCAGCAGCGTGCCCGAGCATTGCGCGGCGATCAGCTGTCGCGTGGGGTCCAGCCGCAACCGCGCCAGCATCGACGCATCTGAGGCGATCTCGCGCGTGCGGAAACCGCTGCCGATCAGGACCGCATCCGCTTCCTCGACGAACGCGAGCGGGCGTTGCCGGTGGACGACGACGCCGTTCGTCGACGTCACCGTCTCGGTCGGCGCGGTGATGTGCGCGGCCCAGCCATGCGGGCGCAGCCGATTGAGGATCGCGGCGGCGACAAACGAATCCAGTTCGTTGAAGCCATCGAAGGTGAGGATCGCGACCTGCATCAGCCGTGTGTCCGACCGCTGAACAACGTCCGCGTCGCGCCCGCGACCCAGACCTGTCCGGTGTCGTCCTGCGAGACGTGGATGCGCCCGGTTCGCCCCAGCCGCGTGCCTTGCGCCGCGACGTAACTGCCGTTCGCCCGGCCGCTGGCGAACAGCCATTGGCCGACCGAGGCGTTGAGGCTGCCCGTCACGGGGTCCTCGATCAGCCCGCCATGCGCGTCGGTAAAGAGCGCACGGAGTTCGAACGCGACCTCGCTGCCGGGCGCGTGCGGGCCGACGATGCCGATGTCGATATGCTCGGGATGATGCCGCGCCGGCTCGATCGCCAGCACCGCGTCGGCAGATTCCAGCATGACCGCGATCCAGCCTGGACCGTTATCCGCCCAAGTCGCATCGACGATCGCGGTTCGGTCGATGTGCAGCAAGTCTGCAACTTGGGCGATCTCCGCCTCGGTCGGCGTCCCACCGCGGAGCAGCGGTGGCGCGGCGAAGGCGAGATGGTCGCCGTCATGGCGGATCGTCACCAGGCCGACGCCACATTCCTGCACGACCACGCCGTCCCGCTTCGGCTGACCGCCCGCTTCCAGCCACGCATGCGCGCTGCCAAGGGTCGGGTGCCCGGCGAAGGGCAGTTCATGCACCATGGTGAAGATGCGCACGCGATAGTCGGCGGACGGGTCGATCGGCGGCAGCAGGAAGGTCGTCTCCGAAAAGTTCAGCCAGCTCGCGATCGCCTGCATTTCTTGCGTCGTCAGTCCCTCCGCATCGGCGATGACGGCCAGCGGGTTACCGGTCAGCGGGTCGGTGCCGAACACGTCGACGAGGCGGAAGGGACGGGTCACGGGGGTAGATCTCCTGTTGATGATGCCTCGACATAGCCGCTGGCAGACTGGCGCGGACAGTGACGGAGGAATACGATACGACCGAACTGTATTGGTCAAAGGTGCAGCACGGTGGCAAGCAAGCCCGACGAGACCCGTACCGGGATGGTGGCGCGCACGATCCGCGACCGGATCGAGGCGCGCACACTCACGCCCGGCGCGCGGCTCCCCTCGATCCGGGCCATGGCGGAGTCGAGCGGCGTCGCGCGCTCGACCGTGGTCGAGGCCTATGAGCGGCTAGCCGGCGACGGCGTTATCCGTTCGCGACCGGGCTCGGGCTTCTATGTCGCCGCGCCGCTCGCACCGCTGGCGCTAGACCGACTTGGCACCGCGAAGGAACGCGAGGTCGACCCGCTGTGGATGCTGCGTCAGTCGCTGGGCGAGCGCCGACACGAGTTGATGCCCGGATGCGGCTGGCTGCCCGACGATTGGCTCGCAGGCGACGCGCTCCGCAAGGCGATGCGCGGGGCGGCACGCGCGGACGGTGACGGCACGCTGGCCGGCTATGCCTCGCCACGCGGCTCGCGACCGCTCCGCATGCTGCTCGCGCGGCGAATGGCGGATCAGGGGATCGAGGCCGGTCCCGACCAGATCCTGCTGACCGACAGCGGCACCCATGCGCTCGATCTGGTGTGCCGGTTCCTGCTTCAGCCCGACGATACCGTGCTGGTCGACGATCCGTGCTACTTCAACTTCCTCGCGCTGCTGCGGGCGCATCGGGCGAAAGTGATCGGCGTGCCGATGACGCCGACCGGGCCGGACGTCGCCGCCTTCGCCGAGGCCGCCGCGACGCATCGACCGCGTTTCTACCTGACGAACTCGGGCGTCCATAACCCGACGGGAGCATCGCTTGCTGCGCCCACCGCGCATCGGCTGCTCAAGATCGCCGAGGCGCACGATATGGTCATCATCGAGGACGACATCTTCGCCGACTTCGAACATACGCCATCGCCACGCCTTGCCGCCTTCGACGGCCTCGACCGGACGATCCGCATCGGCAGCTTTTCGAAATCGCTGTCCGCGGCGGTGCGCTGCGGTCACATCGCGGCGCGGCCGGACTGGATCGAGGGGCTGGCCGACCTGCGGATCGCCACGTCGATGGCGGGCAGTCCGCTCGCGGCCAGCCTGCTCCATAATGTGCTGACCGATGGCTGTTATCGCCGTCACGTCGAAGGCGTTCGGACGCGGCTGGCTCGCGCGACCGCCAAAGTAGCGATGCGGCTGCGCTTGGTGGGCATCGAGCCTTGGATCGAGCCGGCGGCCGGCATCTTCCTGTGGGCGAGACTGCCCGACGGCACCGATGCCGTCGACCTCGCCCGCCGCGCGATCGCCGAGGGCATCGTGCTGGCGCCGGGGCCTGTGTTCAGCACCAGCGGGGGCTGGCGCGACCATATGCGCTTCAACGTCGCGATGAGCGATGACCAGCGGCTATATGCCTTTCTGGAAACCGCCCTTTCCCGGCCGCTAGACGGCGCGACCAGCTAGCCGCTCGACCAGAAAGTCGACGAATACCCGCACCCGCGCCGGCGTGGTTGCACCGCCGATAAAGACGGCATGGATCAGCTCGACATCGCCCGGATTACCGCGCCTGAATCGGGCATATTGACGCCGTGCGCTCCGACGTGGTCTTCGCCGGTCATGGGCATCTCCATCGGCGAAGCGCGTCGGATCGCATTGGCAGCGCAGGGCTTCGGCCGATCTCGACCCTCGGTCCCGTCCGCTCGCCACCTGCGCAGCACCGCCAACCGGCTCCACCTCTTCCAGATCGACAGCGTCAACGTGCTGACGCGCGCGCATTATCTGCCCGCCTTCGCCCGGCTCGGCGGCTATGATCGCGCACTGCTGGAGGGCGATGCGTGGGGGGCGACCCGGCAGCGGCTGATGTTCGAATATTGGGCGCACGAGGCATCGTTGCTGCCGCTCGACCTGCACCCGCTGCTCCGCTGGCGGATGGCGCGGGCGGAGCGTGGCGAGATCGGCTATCAGGCGCTGCGCCGCTTCGCGTTGGAACGCCGTGCCGAGGCGGACGCCGTGCTCGAACGGATCACCGCCGAAGGCCCGCTGACCGCAGCCCATTTCGAGAACGGGTCGAGTCGTAGCGGCTGGTGGGAATGGAGCCACGTCAAGCACGCGCTCGAATGGCTGTTCTGGTCCGGGCGGATCACCACCGCGACACGGCGGGGCGGCTTCGCGCGCGTGTACGACCTGACCGAACGGGTCATCCCGCCTGCGGTGGTGGAGCTTCCCACGCCATCCGCCGAGGTAGCGCAGTGCGCGCTGATCGAACGGAGCGCCCGTGCGCTGGGCGTCGCGACCGCCAGCGACCTGCGCGACTATTTCCGGCTTAAACCGGCCGAAGCGGATCACGCCATCGCCGATCTGGCGGAGGATGGCGTGCTCGTTCCCGTGCGGGTGGAGGGCTGGAGCCAGAAGGCGTGGATGCACCGCGACGCGGGCGTGCCCCGCCGGGTGCGCGGCGCTGCCTTGCTCGCGCCGTTCGATCCGTTGATCTGGGAGCGGGCCCGCACCGAGCGACTGTTCGGTTTCCGCTATCGCATCGAGATCTATGTCCCACTGGATCGTCGCACGCACGGCTATTACGTGCTGCCCTTCCTGATGGACGAGGCGCTGGTCGCGCGGGTCGATCTGAAGGCCGACCGGCAGGCCGGGCTGCTGCTCGCGCACCGCATCACGCTGGAGCCGGCGACACCTGCCGATACGCTGGACCGGCTACGGATCGAACTGGATCGGATGGCGGCGTGGCTCGGCTTGCCTGCCGTTCGGATCGGCGCGGTCGTGGATCGCGATTGAGGTCACATCGTTCCACCCCGCTCGGCCGCGGGAACGATGCCGTCGTCAAGAAGCGCATGTAGAGCAGCGATATGGCCATTGTCGCGCGCGCCGCCGGGATCGGAGGTCATGACCACCGTCAGCTTGAGGTCCGGCACAACGAACAGCATCTGCCCGCCATAGCCCCAGGCGAAGCGCAGCGGATGACCGCGGCTGGTGCCGACGAACCAGCCATAGCCATATTGGCCGCCGCTCCACGGCGACACGGTACGCGGGGTCCAGCTCCCCTCGATCCAGCGCGCGGGAATGATCCGCCGGCCATCGATCACCCCGCCCAGCCGATAGAGCTCGCCGAACCGCGCCAGACTGCGCGGCGACATCAGCATGTCGTTGCCGCCGAAATAGATGCCCTGGGGGTCACGCGACCAAGGCGGGATCGTGATGCCGAGGGGCCCCGCCAGCCAGTCGCGCATCAGGGCGTGGGTGTCGCGGCCCGATGCCCGGGTCAGCATCGCCGACAGCAGATGCGTGTTGCCGGTCGAATACAGCATCGCGCCGCCGGGCTGCTCGACAAAGGGGCGGGCTAGCGCGAACCGGACCCAGTTGCGGCTGGACACCCAGCGCCCGTAATTCTCGCCGGATGTGCGCTCCAGACCGCCGCGCATCGTCAGCAGATCCTCGACGGTCAATCGGGCGAGACGCGGATCGGCCTTGGGCGGTGCCTCGTTGCCGAGCACGGAGACGACGCGCTGGTCGACCCCGGTCAGCACGCCCTTCGCGATCGCGAGGCCGACCAGCGCGGACAGCACCGACTTGGACGCGGACTTGATGTTGACCGGCCGGTCGAGCGGCGGCCCGCCGTTGAAGCGCTCTTCCACCAGCACCTGCCCATCGCGCCTGATCAGCAGCGAACGGATTCGCGGAAGACGCCGGGCCTGGGCGACGGTGTCGGCGAGGATGGCGCCGTCCAGGCCGAGCGTCTCGACCGGGCGGGACTCTGCCGGTTGCTGCGGCGCAGGGGTGGCATCGCAGCCCCCGGCGAGCAGCAGCGCCAGCGCGCCGGCCATCCCCCTCACGGCGTGATCGCAGCGCGGAGGGTTGGCAGAAAGACGGTGGGCGCCTCAACCTGCGGCGAATGGCCGAGATCGTCGAGGCGGATCAGGCGGGCGCCCGGGATGCGCTTCACCGCCTCCTCGGCCGCTTGCGGCACGGTGCGAACCCGCGCGCGCTGGTCCTCCGGCGCGCTGCTCGCACGAAAGGCGGTCAGGTCGCGCTGCCCGATGATGAGCGTGGTGGGCACCGTCAGCCGCGGCAGTTCGGCAGCGACCGGCTGGGTCTGGATCATGTCGGAGAGCCGTGCCTGGGCGTCGCGCACCGTGTCGCCATCGGGGCTGGCATATTGCCCGGCCAGCATCGCGACCCAGCGGTCATAGGCTGGGCGCCACTCACCGTGATAATAGTTGCGAAGCTGATAGGCCTTGATCGACGCGGCGTCGACCTTCGCTTCCTCGGCGCGCAGCTTGCCGAGGTCGGTATAAGGCACACCCTCGCTCAGCGTGTCGTTCAGCCCGAGCGGATTGACCAGTACCAGCCGCGTGACCCGTGCGGGATGGAGCAACGCGAAGCGCGCCGCGAGGATGCCGCCCGTCGAATGGCCTATCAGAACCACCTTGCCGATGCCTGCCTGATCGAGCAGCGCCGCGGTCAGCGCGGCCATGGCATGGAAGCTATACTGATAGCCGCTCGGCTTGGACGACTTGCAGAAGCCGATCTGGTCCGGGGCGATGACGCGATACCCGGCCGCGGTCAGCCCCCGCGCGGTGTCGCCCCAGGTCGCGGCGCAGAAGTTCTTGCCGTGCAGAAGGACGACCGTCGTGCCGTTGGGGGCGGCAGTCGCCGGCCAGTCGAGAAAGGCCATGCGGACGGGATGGCTCTGTGAGTTCGCTTCGAACCAGCGCACCGGCGCGGGATAGTCGAACCGCTCCAGATTGGCGCCGAGCGGTATCGTCTGCGCAGCGGCAGTGGTTGGAAGCATCGCCAGGCAGGCGATGGCGGCGAGGTGGCGGCGGAACATCACAAGGTAACACCGGTCATGACCCCGGTATCCCTGCCGCGCGATCTTGACGTTCGGTACGCAGTGTTGATGGTCGGAGCGATCCCGCCGGCACGGCAATGGAAGAGGTCCGGCGCGAACCTTCACGAAGGCAAAGAACGTGGGAAGTGCAGCAGCCTCTGTAGCCGGGGAGGAGGAAATTTCAGGCGCAATTCCGCGTCGCTGGGGAACCCTGAGCGACGCTGGTGCGCGGACCCGATTGCCGGGTCCGGATGGCGCCTGGCGGGCGCGGTCCTCCTCACCCGCGGGCGGGTGATCCGGAAGGTGACGGTTGCCGTCACGAGGGGGGGGCTATCGGTCGGCGCCGATCCATTACACACTGATGCCGTCACGCCGTCGGCACGGCGTGCTGGAGGCGAAGTGTGGTCGGCGAGCGGGCAATCAGCCAGAGCATCGGAGCGGCGAATGGCAAGCTCGCCGCGCTGCTGCGCGCGCGCGAGGAAGCCGAGCAGTTGCTCAAGATCGGACGGGTCAAGATCAAGGAACAGGCCAAAGAAGAGGCCGCGAAGAGACCGACCAGCGGCCGAAGCGCGTGGATGATCGCCGCCGACTTCAGCGCACCGCTGCCTCGTCCGGGTCGCCCGCGGGCGGCGGACGGGGTCACGACCAGCTTCCATTTTCATTCCTGTTCCGTGGCCCGGTCGTCCGTCGCCGCAGCGACGGGCGGTTTGGCAGCGAGCCATGCCGCCTATGTCGAGCGTGTCGAAGCAGTCGAGGTTGGCTCGGCGCTCGGCCACGCCGCCTATGTCGAGCGCGACGATGCGGTCGAGAGCATGGATCGCGCGCTTATCTTCAGCAACATATCGGACGATCCCGAGCGTCGCCGCACCTATTGGGAGGCGGTCGATCGGTGCGAACGCCAGGGCCATGCGGGGCTGAGCATCAAGGCCGGCGCTATCAGCGAGTGGTTGGACGCGGCGGCAGCCGACCTCCCACCAGCATTCGTCGCGCATTGCCGCGCCGAGCGGAAGCGCTGGGCAGCCAGCCGGGCGAAGAAGACGTCGTTCAAGGCGAAACGCTATCACGCCGAGGAGGACGCCTGTGACGCCATCCTCGGCGTGCTTCGGCAGTTGCCCGACTGGCCAGACAATGAACCGCCGGTCTTCTTCACACCCGGTTCCGCCGGCCGGACCCAGTATCGCTACGTGGCCGAGTTACCGCACGAACTTGGACCCAGCGACCGCACTGCGATCGTTCGCGACTTCTGCAACCATCTCGGCTCCTTCGCCCGCGACGCGGAGGGGCGAGCCACGGGCATGATGTATACGGCGGTGATCCACGCGCCGGGGCCGGGCAACGACAGGCGCAACTTCCACCTCCACGTCATTGCGCATGATCGCCCCGCCAAATGGATGCCGGACCCGGGTAAGTGGGATTTCGAAATTGCCGAGGAGTTCAAGCGCAAGGGCGAGACCCGCGTCCGCTATCCGCACCGGCAGGAAAAGATCGTCGAGGTCAGCCGCAGCCTCGCGCCAGACAAGCGGTCGGAGCACTATAACGGCGCGATCGCCGGCAAAGCCTTCGTGCCACACCTGCGGGAGCGCTTCGCCGGCATCTGCAACGACCGGCTGGCGCTCCGGGGCATCCAGCGCCGGATCGACGCGCGGTCGCACGAGGCGCTTGGGATCGAGAAAACACCCGAATTGCACCTCGGCACCCGGGCCGCCGCGCTGGAGCGGGCGGGCGTGCCGACCGTGATCGGCCGCTACAATGCGGGTGCCAGCTGGCAATACGCCGCGCTCGCCGAGCGGCGCAGGACCGAAAGCTACTTCGGGCCATGGCAGCAGCAGAATGATGCGCTCGCGAAGAGCGTCGTCGGGTCGCCCGAGGGCGTTGCTCTGATGGGGGAACGCCGCGCGGTGCTGCACGCGCTTGAGGAGACGCGGGATCTGGCGTGGGAGAACGATCGCTTCCGCGATCAGGCGCGGTCCCGTGCGCAGGCGACGCTCGACCATTGCGTCATGTCCCTTGCCCAGGTGAGTGGTAGCGCCGCGCATCGTAAAGCGGTCGAAAAGCGCAAGCAGGAAGCCGAGGAGCATCTTGCCAAAGTCGAGGCCGCCATCGCGGCGGGTAAGGCTGATATTGAGGCGGCAGCCGTAGCGATCGGCAAATTGCACCTGCGGCATGTCGCAATCGATGCCCGCTTGGCGGAAATCGCACGTGAGAGGAAGGCGCGCCTGAAGCTCGTGGCTGGGCTCGATTTCGCTCCGCCCGTCGGATTGATCTCCGAACAGCAGGCACTGCAAGCTGTCGGCGCGCTGGCTGGCGCCAAGTCGCTCACGTCGGTGGGTGTGATGGCGGTCGTGCCGGCCAATGACGACGCGATCGTCGACAACGCACCGATCCAGCGGCGCGTGCATGTTGTCGATACCACACCGCCAGCTGAACCAGACGCGGTACCCGTCCACCACGGGCGACATCACGCGAGTGGGGAAGCCACCGCTTCGGCCGAAGCGGTGGCGCCGGATCGGATAACCGAAGCCATTACACGCGACGAGCCGCGGCCAGCGCGTGTGGTCGCGCCTCGGGCCGACGAAGAGGCGCGCATCACGCTCGGACGGCGCCACGAACTCGACGCCCTGTTCCTCCGCATCGCGCGGGACCGTGTTCCTGTTGTCAGGGTCGCCGGACGACTCACCATCGACGCACTGCCGCCGAGCGATGCGGCATTGTTGGCCAGCCCGTCCTTTCGGGTGCTCATCGACAAGCGGCTGACCGGCATCGCCAAATCGCAGGCGGCTGAGATCAAGCGGCTCGTCGACGCCATCAGGAAGCGAGCGTTCGACCCGACTATCGAGGGCGGACCACAAGCGCTTCAAACCTTGTGGCAGCACTGGCAGGAACATCCGGACGTGCAACGCGCGCTGCCCAAGCCGGAGGGTGACCGCACCCTGTCATTGGTCGATAGCACGCCGAAGCAGAATGACACCGCACCTGTTGCGGAGGAAAAGCCGGTCGGCGGCTTGTCCGCGCAGGCGGCGATCGTCGTGCCTGTGTCCGATCACCTGGTGACAAGGCCGAAGGGGCCGGGAAACACCGCGGGACCAGTCATTCCGCGCGGCAAGGGGCCGGAACGGTAGGCGTCGCCCACCCATCCGGGAAGGACCGCCGGGGCCGGCGGGGAGGAGCATGGAGGGAGCCTGCGGCTGTGCCGTGAAGGCGAAATGATCGCGCGGAGGCAGCGTGCAGCCCGCCGCCCTCGCGCAGAAAACCCCAAGGACTTTCATGTATCTGGTTACCAAGGAGCGTGCGCTGGCCCAGGCGCGCGCACTGTCTGGCGCGCTCGCCCTCGCTGAACGCGCCGGCTGGCACTTCGACCGTAAGACACCGCTGATGCTGCGCCCGCCGTTCAGCAACTATCTCCACGTCGCCGCGTCGGAGTTGCTGCTGGTGCCCTCGATCGAGCCGTCGCGCGGTGACCTCGCCATCGTCAATCGCGGCATGCGCGAGGCGCGCTGCGACGCGCTGGTCGTCAAGGCGTCGACCGCCGGCAAGCCGATGCTCTACTGCGCCGTTGGCCGCTGGCGCCGCCAGCAGAACCTGTGGTGTCACGAGCGGCGCCCGTGGCTGACGGAACACGGTCAGATCTGGCTGGTGGCGGAACACGCATGGGCCGAGGATCCCGGGACCTCGATCCTGCTCGGTTCGAAGCGCCTTCAGGTCGCCTCCGAACTGCCCAGGCTTTACGCCCACGAAATGGCGGCGGGGTTCGAGCGCGCCGACGCCTTCCTCGCGCAGATCTGGGGGGACCTGTGATGACGGCGCTCCCATGGATCAGCCCGGCGGCCGCCGACGACATGCTGTTCGACGACCCGCTGGGCTCGTCGCCCGCGTTCGGCTTCGCGCTGATGCGCCCGAAGGCGAAGGGCAAGCGCAACACCACCGCCGACCTCGCCCGCGCGAAGCTCCAGCCGAGCAAGCCGGACGATGCGGCGTGGGGAGCGGACGGGCTGTGGCCGATCACCTGCACGACCAGCCGGCTCGTGCCCGCGCCCGGCGTCGCGATCGAGCCGGATGCGCTGGAGACGGTGTTCGCTGGCTATGACGCCAGGGTCAAACCGCACCAGAAATTGCTCGCGGTCGTCCTGACCATGCGGTTCGATCACGGCTGGCAGCCGGCCGACATCCTGTCGATGGTCGGCGCCTATGCGCTACGGCACCTCGCGCTCGAACGCCGGCTGACCAGCCTCACCGTCGTCCACATGCCGGGCGACGAGCTGTCGGCGCGCCGCCCGCACGCGCATTGCGTGGTGCCGGCACGGGTTCACCGTGCCAGCGGATGGGGGGAGCTACACCGCGATCTCGTCGTCAAGGACGCACAGGTCGCCTTCGAGGCCGAATGGTCGGCGTTCCATGACGAATGGGCGCCGCGCTTCGCGCCGGGCTGAGCATGCCTGCGAGCACCCGCGATGATGATCGCGGGTGCCTTCGGCCAAGGCGGCGCGGCGCCCGCCCAAAGGGGAATGGTCCGATGAAGTGTCCCCGATGGTGGGGACGAAATCGGGAAGAACCAGATGACCACCAACTCCGCCGCCCGCGCTTACCTCGCCGCCGTCTCCACGATGTTGCTCGGCAACCGCACGCTGCGGCCGTCTGCGGCGCTGCTCGCCGGTCACCGTCTCGATCCGCTCGCGCGGCTCCGGCTGGGGGAGATGGCCTGCGATGCGCAGGCCGACCTCGTCCACCTCACCTTCGAGGAGCAAGCCGGCGAGACCGTGATGACCGACATCTCGATCTTCGTGCCGCGCGACCGGATCTGCTTCTCACACCCCGGCTGCCGGCTGTGGCTGTCGAAGACCGGGTCGCGCGCGCTGTTGCTGTCGCAGCCGCATGTCCGTGGCAGCTTCCGGCTGGCACCGGGCGAGATCATCCACTTGCCCTTCAAGCCCACCGATGCCGAGCAGGGCATCGCCCGCGCCGATGCACGCCTGCGCCGGCTGGTCGAGTGCGGTGTCGATGTCGCGGGCCGCGTCGTCATCAACGACTGGCCGATCTGGCAGTGAGGCGAGCCCGCGTGAGCGGGTCAGCCAATACCCCTCGGCGATCTCCGCCCAGCGTGCCCGCTGCTGCACCGAGGTGCCGAACGTCGCCAGCATCAGCGAAAAAGGCGTGTGCTGCGACCGGCCGCGGATATCGGCGAACCGGAGCCGGCCCAGCAGGAAGAAGATGTCCGCCTCGACGCTCAACGTCTCGTGGAAAAAGCGGGAATCGACGCGCACAGGAACAAGGCAGACGATGCTGCCGACATTCCCTCGCGACCATTGGTCGTGGGCGCGCTTCAACCAGAGCAACGTCTGAGAAAAGGGTGGATTGACGAAGGCGAGACCGCCGGACCAGTCGTCGACGAACCCGTCGCCGCCTTCCTCCAGAAGGATGCGGCGCTTCGCGACCACCGGGCTCAGCATATGACCGCACGGGTCGAGATCGATCGCGCCGAACGCGTCGTCGATCCTGGCCAGGAATTCGGGCGGCGTGAAGCGGACGTCGCGGTCCGCTTTATCGCCCTCGCTCCAGTAAACGCGTTCCTGTGCCCGGCGCCGCGCTCGCGGTGCGATCACTTTCATCAAGCGCAAGAGGGTCGCGACCGTTCCGCCACCGCGCTCGAGGTTGGCGACCGTGGTGCGCGACAGCCTCGCGCGCGCCGCCACATCGACGAGCGTCAAGCCGCGCCGCAAGCGGCAGGCGCGCAGTTGGGCGGCGAGATCCTTGCCCGGCGCAATGCCGGTCAGCCGAAAGTCGAGCGCCGCCATCACCGCCGTCAGCGTGGCCACCGACCCGATGCCACGTTCGAGCCGCTTGATCTGCAGCGGTGCCACGCCGATCCGTGTCGCGAGGGCGACTTGCGACATGCCCATCGACTGCCGCGCTTCGATCAGTGCCGCGACCAGCATATGCTACCAAAAAGGATCATATACTGGTCGATATGAGCAGCGGCAGCCGTTGGATCAATACTGTTCCGACTCGCCAGCGTAGCGGTTTATTACTTCTCGGCGATTTCCGCAGACTGTCTAAGTTCACCGACAAAAAGTAAACATCTTTTTACCATGTCAAGAATGCTCGACTTCGTGTCGCGAAGATTTGCGTTGCCGACAGGCGTCCAGATCGCTTAACCTGCGCCCGCTCACCAGCAGGTGGGCCGAGGCGTGGAAACCTCGTCAACAAGTAGCCGTATGCCCGGTCGAACCAGTTTCGGCCGGGAGGCGGACGCGTATGTCCAAGGCCCTCGGGCCTAAAGGCGTTCGCGCCTGTCTTGTTGCAGGTTTCCAACTTCCGGCTTTCGGGCCGGCACCGCCTCGTGAACAGGGGCGGTGCCGCCGGCTGGAGAAGCCAATCGGCACCGACGCGAACGGGGGGTTCGAGCGTTGGGTGTTGAGCGACAGAAGCGCGGGGACCGCGCACGCATAGCGAACATGTCGGTGATCTCGGCGGGGCTGCTGCTGGCCGCTTGCGGCGGTGGCGGTGGCGGTGGCGGTGGCGGTGGCGGTGGCGTCAACTCGGGCGGATCGACCGCGCCGCCGACCGCCACACCGGCACCGACACCTGCGCCCAGCCCGGCACCGTCGCCGTCGGCGGATAGCGCCGAATACAAGGCATCGGGAGCCGTGGTCATCGCCAAGGCCGCCTATGCCTATGACCGCGGCATCACCGGCAAGGGCGTGACGATCGCGGTGCTCGACACCGGCATCAACCGCGCGACGCCCGAGTTCGCCGGGCGCATCTCGGCGGACAGCACTGGTTTCGAGCAGCGGATCGCCAGATGCGGCACCTGTCCGGCCGAAACGCTCGCGCCATTTCCGATCGACGACAGGGTCGGCCACGGCACTGAGGTCGCCTCGATCGCGCTCGCGGCCCGCAACAGTTCGGGGCCGCAGGGGCTGGCGCCAGAGGCGACGTTGCTGGCGCTCAAGATCGTCGGTGCCGACCTGTCGGGACAGACCGCTGGCAGCACCGGTCCGATCCCAGAGAGCAGCAGCGCGAACGCGATGCTGATCGCGCCCGCGATCCGCTACGCGGTCGAGAAAGGTGCGTTCGTCAGCGTGCTGTCACTGAACGGCTTCGGCACCGGCCAACTGGCGCAGGACCAGCGCGCCGCGATGGATCAGGTTCGCCTCGCCGACCGGCTGCTGGTCAATTCGATCGACAACGCGACCGGCAAGGACAGCTTCACCGGCGAGTTCGCCGAGAATTTCGTCGGCACCGACCGCGCCAACAAGGACTGGTTCCTCTTTGCGATCGGGGTCGACCAGAACGGCAATCCGCGCAGTGCGAACGGCAATGCCGGTCCGCTCGCCGACCGGATGCTCGCAGCCGGCGGCAACAACGTCCACGTCGTCGACAAGGACGGCAATGTCGTCAGTGTCACCGGCAACAGCTTTGCCGCCCCGGCGGTCGCGGGAGCGGCTGAAGGCGATCAGCCGCATCCTGCTCGACACCGCGACCGATGCCGGTGCGCCGGGCGTCGACGCGGTCTATGGTGCCGGCATCCTCAACGTCGAGAAGGCGATGCAGGCGCAGGCGCCCGCGTCGTCCTTCGTGGCGGCCGACGCCGTGCTGACCCGCTTCTCCTCGCTGACCACCTCGGCGCCGTTTGGCGGGTCGGCTGCGGCGGCGGCGCTGAGCGGTCAGGTCGGCGGCATGACGGTTTTCGACCGCTACGGCCGCGACTTCACCATGACCGCCTCGACTGGCGTGCGTGCCCGAAGCTCCGGCCTGCTCGCCGGGGCAATGCTAGCGCCGACCGATGCGCCGTGGCGCGCGGCGCAGGCCGAGGCCGCGCGCTTCGGGTTCGCGACGAACGTTGGCGCTCAGGCGATGCGGCGTCCGGACGTTCCCGCCGTCGTGTCCTTCTCGCCTGTCGCCGGGCAGCAGGTCACGCTCGGCACCAACGTTGCGGTCGGCGGCGGGAACGGGCTGGCGGGATCAGCGCTCCGCGGCATCGCCTCGCTGCCGGTCGGCGGCATGTCGGCGTGGTCGGCCGGGGGCTGGTCGGCGTCCTTGTCGAGCGGCACGTCTAGGGACGGGCGCCTGCGCCAGCAGGTGATCGGCTTCGCCACGCCGCTGGGGTTCGGCCTCGAATTGTCCGACCTTGCCGAACGCGGTCAGGTGCTCGGCATGCGCGGTGACGCAGCTCTGGGTTTGAGCGGTGGCCGAACCACGCTCGCCACCCTGACCTACCGCCGCACGCTGGTCGGCGTGGACCTGACCGCCCGCGCCACCGCGTCCTCGACGCGCGCGCACGGCGGCTCGAACCTGTTGCGCTTTGATGGCCCGCTGATCGGCAGCGCCTTCTCGCTGGAAGGCGCGCGCGAGCTGTTCGGCGGCCGCGCAACGCTCGGCCTGTCGTCGACGCTGCGGGTGGAGCGCGCGAGAGCGGTGCTGCTCGCGCCGGTGTCGTTCGATCTCGTCACCGGCGCGCTCTCGACGCGCGCCGTCGCCGTCGATCTCGCCCCGAACGATCGCGAGCTGGATCTGGAACTTGGCTGGTCGACCGCCCTGTCGCGCACCTCCTTGTTCCGCGTGGGCATAGCTCGCGCCTTCGACGCCGGTCACGTGGCCGGTGCGTCCGATACCGCCGCCTTCGTCACCATCGCCATCCGCTGAACCATCAGAAGGAACAGGACACATGAACAAGACGCTCCTGGCCGCGGCCATCGTGATCGCCGCCGCGCCCATGGCCGCAGCAGCCCAGGCGCTGCCCGACGCTTCGGCGCAACAGTCCGCCGGTGGTGCGGTGGCCACGACACCCGCGTTTCCGCTCGATGTCGCCGGGGTTCGCCTGGGCATGTCGGCGGGCGAGGCAAGAGCCGCGCTGGTGAAGGCCGGCTATGCGATGCCCGCGACGAACGGCGTGAGCTACGGCCCAAGCTTCGCGGCCCGTGTCCGGGCAGAAGCGGCGCGGCGGCGGACCGGCGCCGCCTCGTCTCGCGCGATGGCCGACCGGGTGATGACGCAGTTGCAGGGCGTCGGCCCCAATCGCGAGGCGATCACCGTCGGCCTGACCGCTGCGCCATCCGGTGGGTCGTCTGTCACCAGTGTCTACCTGCAGATGCCGCAGGATGTGATGAAGGGCGATGCCTTCCTTCGCCAGGTCACGGCGAAATACGGCCAGCCCGACGGCCGCCGGGATCAGGGGATGACGCTGAACTGGTGCAGCGCGCCGCTCAAGTCAGTGTGCGGCTCGATCACGCCCTTCCAACGTAGGCCGGAAGCGCTGCCGAACCTGAAGGCGTCGGTCATCTACAACGACAACACGATCAGGCTGGCCGACGGCACCGATCAGGATCGCGAACGCGAGCGGGTTTTTGCTGCGGCCGTGGAGCGCGCCGCGCCCGGGACCGAACGTGCGGCGTTCTGAGGAAGCTCGGCCATGATTGCCGTGATCGGAGCCATTGCAATCGTCGCGCTGCTGATGCTGGTGGGCGTGCTGAACGCGACCGGCTTCTTCCGGGCGCTGCCAATGATCCTGCTGCTGTGCGTGCTGTCGTTCGTCGCCGCCATGGCCGCAAAGGTGAACCTCGGTCCCGCCTGGACGCCGTGGGCCGGGCTCGGCATGCCTGCCACGCTGCTGCTGTGGGCGGCATGGCGGCCGGGCTCGTCGCGCGCGAAACTGTGGATCATGAGCGGAGCGTCGTTCGCCATGAACAGTTTGAAGTGGCTGGCATTGATCGCCTGCGGGCTGACGCTGCCGGCCAACGGCTTCCATCTGGATGTGTGGCTGACGCGCGGCTGGCCGTGGGCGGCGCTGGCTGTCGTTGCTTGGGGCACGCAGGTCGTGGTGGACTGGGTGACGATCCGGTCGATCGCGAAGGAGCCCGGTGCGGCCGGCCGGATCGAAACATTGTGAGTTGGACGCGCTTGGCGGGACCGGGACCGAGGAAGGGATGGATATGTCGATCATCATCGCGACGCTGCTCTTGGCGGCCGGCAACCCATGTGCGGGTTCGACCACGCCGGAGGTCGAACAATGCCTCGCTGAGGACCTTGCCCGCGCTGACACCGAGCTCAACCGATATTACGCCGCGGCGGTGACCCGCCTCACTAAGGAACAAGGCACGACCGCGCTGGCAAAGCTGCGCGCGTCCGAACGAGCGTGGATCGCCTATCGCGACGCCGAATGCGATGCCGTCTATGAATGGTGGGGCCAGGGCACGGTCCGGGGTGCCATGGCGCTCGGCTGTCGGACGAGAATCACCAAAGCGCGCACGATGGTCATCTGGCAGAATTTGCTTACCTACGCCGACAGCACACCACCGCTGCTGCCGAAGCCTAGAAGTGAGGACTGATTTGGGATATGGCAAGACGCGGACGTGGGTTCATTGGTGGGAAGCGGACTGGCCGCTTTTAAGCGACCATCGTTGTAACCGGCCTTTCGTTCATCCACTGGAGCAAGGATCTGAAGGCCGATTATCGGAGGAAACCGGCAGAGCCGCTTTCGCGCCGCGCTCGTGGCCGCGATCGCGAAAGAATGAGCGCGCTCGCTACCGCACTGCCGTCTCCGCCAAATAGCTTTGGGCGGCGTGCCAGATAGCTCCGCACTGCCGGCCCCACCAATCCGGGTCGAGCGCCCAGCGGTGGCGCGTGTTGAGGCGGCTACCAGTGTAATCGGGTCCCGGCGTGCGAGTCACGATTACCGGCGCCCAGCCGAACTGGTCACCCGAAATATCGATCAGCAGGCCGTTCCATTCGAGCCACGTGTGGCCGCACTCGAACCGGCCGTCCTCGCCCTCAAGATTACAGCTGACATAGTCCGGCGTGATGCCGAAGCGCTTGTGCAAATGGCGCGCGAGCAGCTCGGCGCAATGGCCGCACGCGCCGCGCGGGAAGTTACAGATATGGATATGCCGCCAATGCGTCCGGTCGATCGCGTCCAACGCTGCGCGGAATTCCGTGGCTGCAGCGAGGATCGCCGTGTCGTCCGGCCGCGGGTCTTGGCTCATACCTGCGCGGCCCGGTCGGTGCCGATCACTAGGTCGCCCAGCACCGCGATCGCTTCGGCGGGCGTCGCGACGACGGTGCAATCGTACAGCCGGTCAAGTTTCATATGGCCGCTGGTGATCAGCTTCGCGAGTGGCCCGTCGGTGAAGAAGGCGCGGCAATGCGGGAGCGCTGCGGCCGCGTGCCGGAAATCGTACACGTCGTTCGGCTTGATCTTGCGCTTGGTCTCCGAGCGGATCGCGGCGTGGAGCATGGCGCCGATATAGAGACTGCCGAACGCGCGCTGATTGACCTCCTGTTCGAGCGCAATCGCCACCATGTTCGCGATGCGCTTGCCTACCGCCCGGCTCTTCGGGATATCCCGGGCTTCGGCCAGATGGCCCGCGGCTTCGGCCATGCGCCGATATTCGCGCGCCGCGATGCCTTCGATCATGCTCGCCGCGCCGGCGACCTCGTGGCGCACCGCGCTCGCTCGCCCGTCGAGTTCATGGGCATGAAGCGCGGCCTGTTCGTTCAGAAAATTGGCGAGGCGCTGACTTCGCGCACGCGCGTCGAACATCGCCGCGTCGAGATTGCGCGCCAGCCGCGAGGGTGGCGTCATCCATGCCGTCTCAGCCATCAGCACCAACAACGCATCATCGACCGCGATGCCGGGCGGCCGCAAATCCTCATATCCCAGCGCGAAGGCGTAGCTCGTCCATAGCGTCCGGGGTTTCGGCGGATGCTCGGGATGAGCGCGCGCGGTGAACCGTTCTATCTCGATCGCCACGCGCTCGTGATGCGGCACCATCGCAACGCCGAGGCTGAGCAAATCGACAAGGATCATCGTGCACTCGAGACGATCAGGTGGCTGCTTGCTGAATTCCTCGATCAAATCGTGGGTAATTGGGAAGAACACTTTGCCTGACTGAACCGCCATCCTAAGCGCGCCAAGCAGCGAAATTAGTTCCGCTTCGTCGGTCTCGCCGAACGCGGCCTGTCGCGCCCAGACCCAGAAATTAGTGTCCAGGAACACCGGCACGCGCGTTGCGAGCAGACCGGCAAGCTCGACTTGCTTAGCGAAGACATGCTCGGCACCGGGCCCTTCGGGCCAGGGCCATTCGAAAACCTCGTCGTCAGGATCGGCGATCATAACGTTGCTCCTTCGCCGCCAACGAGCCCGCGCGTCGCGCTGCACTGGATCACAGCCGTCGCCGCTCTTTCCATTTCCACAGCGGCGTCGAGACGACGAGGCCTTCGGGACGGGCAGCGCGGCGGATCGCTTCCTCACGATGCACCGCCAGGGACAGATAAATAAGCGCGGCCCGCGCGAGCTTGAGGATGTGGAGCGTCTTGGCTTCGAGCAAATCGCGTCCGAGGCGAAAGCCTAGATCGTTGCCGTTGGGTGGAGCAAACCGGCTATAGCCGAGGCCGAGGTCCTCATGGATCTGGCAATATTTGTGTTCGAGATAATTCCTGAGGTCGGCCAGTCCTTCGGCATCAGGCTCGGAAACCTGCTGAAAGGCCGGCTCATAGATGTCCTTGGACAGCCAGTAGAGGCCGCGCAGCGGCCAGTTCTCGCGATCCTTAAAGACGGTGCTGATCGGCTTGGGGTCGCCCTTGCGCTCGTACCAGATGCCGCGAAAGCTGACCGCGCGCTCGGGCAAGCCGACCCGGAAATAATCATTGATGAAAAAGGCGATCTTGTCGAACAGCGAATAGCCCAGCCGGAACGCGATCTTGGTCTTTTCCACGGCCAGCGAATAGGCGGGAATGCTGAGCGTGTCGAAAAGATGGGTCTCGCGGTCGCTGAAATGCGCCCGATGCTCGCTCAGACCCTCGTAACAGAGCCAGCGTGCCGAGACATATTCCTGCTTGAGCTGGTTGTAGAAACCGAACGCGACCGGCGGGCCCGGCCCGGCGTCGGCGAGCTCGAGCGTCATCGACGGCAGATGCAGGACATCGTGCGCGGCGATGCTGTACGGCCCAAGGTCGTTGAGCGGACTTAGGAAAAGGCGGTTGTCGAGCGCCCAATGGCGATAGCTTCGCTCGGCGCGCGAGCGGCCGAGACTATATTGGCGGTTCAGATCCTGCGCGATGGCGTCGAGCGGCAGCGTGCTGGCGAGCTGCGCGGCCATCGCTTCGAACCGTTTGGCCAGCGCCAGGCTCTCGTGTGAATCGAAGATCGCATCGGCGTCGCTCGCGGCGGTCAGCGCCGCATACGCGCTGCCCATAAGCACTCCGGCATGGCCGCCATCGTAGAGCGAGCGAGCATAGGCGATCAGGCCGTGGCCGCGATTGCCGAGCGCCATCGCGAAACGGGCATTGAGCGCGATCGCCCGGTCCCAATGCGCGAGCGCTTCACAAGGCCGGCCAATCGCACTTAGCTTGTTGCCGAGGTTCGTCAGGATCTGGCACTGCCGAAACCGGTCGAAGTCCGAAAAACCCTCTTCGCGCACCGCACTGCGCAATTCGAGCAGCACTTGGTCGTAATGCGACAGCTCCCAAGACCAGCTCTGCGCGTCGCTCGCGTGATGCATTTCGTTGTCGAAGGCATTGGCGCGAAAATAGTGGAGCAAAATGCGGACTTCGGGGGTCAATCCCGGCCGCGATGCGAGGCGTTCGCTCAACGCCAAGGCATGCGCTGTTAGGCCGGCATCATTGCGGTCGCCGGCGAGATCGACCATCGCGCCGACCCTGTCGAGCGCCTCGGCCGCGGTCAGCCCGTCAAATTCATGGTCGGCGATCATCGGGTTAGGATAAGGCCCTTCGCCCGCGATAGAAACGCGTCTCTTGCAGCGGTTGCGGCTGGCGACGCCCAGTTCCAGCCGCTCACTGTGAAGGCGTCGCGAGGACCGCTAATGGGCCGTTAGCGACCTGTGTGCTCTCGGCGTTGCTGGGGCGAATGCGGACACATCACGTCGAGCCTCGCAGAGCCTGTCCGAACGCGAGGCTTTCGGATACGGTAAGGCCTAATAGATGACATCAACGTTGTTGACGTGATCGTCAGGGAAGCGGAGGCGACGTGGCAGGTGTAGATTTTAGTGATTGGAGCGACCTGTCACTCACCGATCTGTTCTTCGCGTATCGCAAGGCCAAAGTCGACTGCTTCTATGAGTCCTCCATCAGAGTAGCGGAGCCGTTCATCGCTTACGAACAGTCGCTGCCTGATAAGCTCGCGGCATTGCTGGTGCGACTACAAGCAGGCGAAGCCGCCGCCATACTGACCGAAGGCATCAAGCAGCCAATCATCTTCCCCAAGCGGCTAAATTTCGAACAGCAGGCGCCCGAGAAGCAAGACGGCGACGCGTCGATGGCGCACGCCTTTTTCTCGGACGCGGAACGGGCCTTTCGGCGGTCTACCGACCAGCGAACACCGATCCCTGAATTCCGGCTAATCGGCGACTTCAGCGTAGAGGCCCATGTTTTATCGGCGCTGTGGGTCAACTTGGTCGGCCATAAGTTCGACGCGTGCCTGTCATCTCGCGCGCTCGCTTCGCGTGTCCGGCGCTATCGAGCGGACAAGGACCGCAAGTGGGTCGGCGACTATCACCTAGAGTCTTTAGGTTCATTCGAGCCCTATTTCGAACCTTACCGCAAATGGCGCGACGACGGCCTCGATGCCATGCGCGACGCTATCAAGCGGGAGCAGCCGATTATCGCGATGACCCTCGATGTCGGCAATTTTTATCACAGCATCGACCCCAGCTTTCTCGTCGATGCGCGATTTCTAGAGTATTTGGGTGTTGAGCTAACCCCGTTTGAATTGGCGTTCAGCCAGCTCATTAGCGCGGCGCTGAGCGAATGGTCGGCGCGCTGCCGCGAGAGGCTGTCCGCACTTGGATGCCCCATCGATGCCAGGCAACACGGCGGCATTCCTATCGGCCTGTCGGTCGTCCGGGTGATTTCGAATGTGCTGCTCGCGTTTTTGGATCGGCAGGTAGAGCGACAGTTAAGCCCGATCTACTATGCTCGCTACGTCGATGACTTGTTTCTAGTCCTCCATGATAGTGATGACATCAACTCGCCAAGCGACCTCTGGACCTTTATTACGCAGCGGGTCCCCGCGTTTCGCCGCGACTCTTCCGGAAACGTCGGCCTGACGCTGCCGGAATGGGGCGGCAGAACCCAGCTGACATTACAGGCCGCAAAACAAAAGACTTTCTTCCTAAGCGGTCGGTCGGGTGCCGATTTGCTCGATCATATCGCCTCGCAAATCCGAGAGGTGTCGAGCGAGCGGAGGACGATGCCGCAGCCTGAGCATATCGAGAAATCGCATGCTGCGCGGGCGCTGGCCGCAACCGACTCGGCTGATGACGCCGACAGTCTGCGGCGGGCGGACGGGTTAACGCTGCGCCGACTCGGATGGTCGGTGTTGTTACGCGCAGTAAACACGCTGGCGCGAGACCTTCGACCGCAGGACTGGAGACCGCAACGCGACGATTTCTACGAGTTCGCCCACGAACACGTCATCCGCGCTGACAAGGTGTTGGAACAGATCGACCACTTGCCACGCTTGTTGTCGTTTGCGGTGTCGCTTGGCGACTGGATACCTGCAAGACGGGTGTATCGGGAAACTATTTCCGCCATCTTCAAGCTGGAGGAGTCGACTCGGACAACACGGATGCAGATCAACGGGATCCATGCCGGCTCCGTCCCACCGGAAGTCTGGAACGACACTCGCGAGCAGGTCAGGCGTTTCTTCCGGGAAGCGTTGATCCGCGCGTATCCAATCTCCTCCACGCCGTCACGAGCGCGAGCATTCGCAGGTCTGATCAAAGACTTAGGACTTACCGTGGTCGAGCTGACGACATTGGCGCGACAGGCGCGCGAGGCGGACTGGGCTAGGACACCCTATCGCGAGCACCTGCGCACCGACGCGGTGGCGCAGCCGGCAGAGCAACCTAACGAGGCGCTGTTGGCGGGTCGCTACCAGCACGTCGATTGCCTTCGCCAGTTCCTGGAACGCACTGAGCTGAACGCCAGCGGACCACCGCCGCGTCGTGTGGCGCTGCTCGCCATCCCGGCGGCGGGCGATCTCGTGCCGCGGTCGATCTTGCCATTCCTATTCCCAACACGGCCATACACGCCGGAGGAGATTGCGCTCTACTTGCCCGATGAGTGCGTATTCGACGAGCCTGTCGCTGCCGCCCATACATGGGCTGATTACACGCGCGCGGTTCGTGGAATTTGGGTGCGCGGCGATCTAGCGGAAGAGCTGGAACCCGAGACGCCTGACGTGGGAGACAAGAATGACGACGAGAGGACGCGCCCGTCCGCAGTTGTACCTAACAGCAACGATCGTCCCCCGCCGATCGTTGTGAGGCGCTCAGGACTGGGCCGAGCCGTAAGGCTAGGGCTGACCAGCTTCGAAGTGAGAGACAAAAGCTGGGAAGAAGGAGCGGCGGGAGACCCCGACTTGTCGCCGCGTCGATATTGGCAGCTAGCGGATATCGTGAACGATGCGATCCACGCTAAACCGAAACCAGATTATCTGCTCCTCCCAGAACTGTCGGTGCCCGAGCGCTGGATTAACACCATTGCTGGACGATTGCGTGCTAGTGGAATCAGCCTGATCGCTGGGGTCGATTACACGCGTCACCCCGACAGAAAACAGATCTACAGCTCAGCTGTGCTTGTGCTGACCGACGATCGCTTAGGCTACGCGTCGTCGATCCAAGTTCGACAACGCAAGTGTAAGCCGGCACCGGGAGAGGACGAGTTGCTGCATACCAGCTACGGGCTGAGCTGGGCCGATGAAAATGATCTAAAGCGGGTGTACCAGCACAACGGTCTTTTTTTCGGCGTACTTGTGTGTAGTGAGCTTCAGAACATAAAGCATCGGAAGGAATTCCAAGGCCAGGTTGACTGTCTGATAACGCTCTCGTGGAACAAAGACCTGGAAAGCTTCTCCGCGTTGATCGATGCAGCTGCGCTCGATGTTCATGCCTATATGGCGTTGGTTAACAACCGGCGCTACGGCGATAGCCGGCTGCGCCGGCCGGCCAAGGAATCGTTCCATCGTGACGTGTGCCGCGTCCGCGGAGGGGAAAATGACCAATTGGTCGTAGTTGAGATTGAGCCGACCCGGTTACGCCGGCAACAGAGCCGCGAAAAGAACTGGTCGCGCGCTACGGACGCATACAAACCGACACCCGAAGGCTTCAACATATCCCCGGCCCGTAAGTGCATCCCCGATTGATTGCTCCGAGGTTTGGGCAAGTGGCAGCTTTCCGGTCGCCGACAAGGCTAGCGTGAACGACCGAGATTGGGGCGCTTAGCGGTCGCGTTTGGCCGGGGTGAACGAGTGTCCGCTTTCGATGAACGTCGATGCTCGATTGAATTTCCACAACTGGGTCTGCCGTCGGCAGTTCGGCCGCAGCAGATCACGACCAGAATATGTCGTTTGGCGATCGGGCTTCGAACGGCAGCTTCCGCCAGAACCAGCCGTGGCCCAACACGAAGCCGTTTGGCAGCAGTGCGCCCTAAAGGCGGTCATACCCGCCCCTTCGAGCCATTCCCGAAATCTGCCAGTCAGCTTCTACGTCGATCCATCACCACAGCAGCGACCGCTACGGCTATCGTTTGAACATTGTAGGCGTGGTCGCACTCGCATCAGACTCGCTTTGGCGAGCCGCCAGATACGCCCTGGCTATCGAGGCAGGCCCTTTCCGCAGTTCACATAGGCTCCGATTGCACCCAGGACGTGCTTCGCTTCGAGATGCACGTCCCGCGGCATTCCGTCTTCCGTCTTGAGGCCGTCGAAGAATGTGGCGACAGCTGCGGTCTTGAGATCCATCACGTGATTGATGAGGCGCTCCTGCTTGATCTCCTTGCTCTCTCCTTGACGAATCCATCTTGTCAGGAAGAGAACCACGCAAAGCGCGTAGCGGAAAACGAATGTGTTCAGGGCTCGCTGCATGTCCTTCGGATGATGTTGAGCCTCGATGCTCAGTGAGCGCAGGAGCATCTTGTGCATATCCATAGCCAGTTGGATGAGCTTCCGCTGCAGCGGCTCATTGTATGGAATGTGCTTACGGAGACGGTCGAGCTCGCCCTTTTCGAATATCGTCACAAAGCGCTCGAACAGGACGAGAATGTTGCTGACATTGGCGCGCAGATCGTCGATCTGACCTCTCGATTGCTCCTCCATGAGGGCGAAGTGCTCGTCGACGAGACCATCGTTAGGCGCATCGATGACGGTCCGGCAATACTCTCCGAACTGGGCCGTCTGCGTCGCCTCGGTTAGGCGGTCGGCTAAACCCTTGCTCGCGCCGCCATCCCGATACAGTTCTCGCGTGCTCCGAAGGACGATCACCTGCCTAGGATATTGGCAAAGCGTCTTCATGAGACGACGCGCGTTGACCGCTGCGGCTTTTTTATGGACCTCGACCAGGGTCATTTCCGCGAGCACGGCGTGATTCTTGGATGACTTTGCGAGATACTCCTCGAGCGCCGCATTGCTCAGCCAGTTGGTGTCGATGACGCATCGCTTTGGCGTCAGCACGAAGGCCTCCCCGGTCGTCGCTGATCCGAACTGACGTGCATATTCCCCTCAATTTTGCAGCGGCGGTGCATCATAGTCATGGACATGGACACGATCGACACTCCAGAGACATTCTTTCTCGATCCCGCCGGGATCGCCAACTTCGTCAAGCTTCAGCGCCGGATCTTCGGCTGGAAGCAGGATACGTTGGCGAGTGAAGCCGGCGTCTCGCTTGCTACGATAGGCCGCGTCGAGCGGGGCCTACGCGTTCATCCGTCCCAGCTGCGCAAACTTGCCGTCGCGCTGCGTCGGCCTGAAGATGAGTTTTTGCGTGAGCGCGTGAGGCCTACCCCGGACGAGCTCGAAGCCAACCTCATGGATATGTTCGCATGGACCAAGGGAAGCGTCGCCGTCGACGTGGTCCCCTTCCGGACCGAGATTCAGCTTCGCGCGATGCTTGAAGCGACCAGCCTCCTAACCGATTCCGATTTGGATGAAAGCGCCGCTGCCGATGTCGCTGAATTGCGTGAATGGTTCGATCTTGCCGGCTTCGTTCAGGCCGAGCGCCTGGGCATTATCGGCCCAAAGCCCGGTCGCGATCTGAAAGTGCGCGAACTTTGGCGGGACGTCTTCAATTGTGCCGAACGGATCGAGCGTGTCCATTGTGCCGTGTGCCTGACGGGCACGTATATGGCGCGGCCCAATGACGGGACCGAACCGATCCAGATTGCCCTCCTTGCGATCCGCTCTCGCAGACGCGATCCGGCCGCCGCGAACCTGTCGACCCTCTGGGCCGAGGAAGTGGTCGATGTCCGTCAGATGCTCGCAGACTATTTCCAACGAGGTTTGTGATGGCCGCCGACCCGAAAACGAGCGTCCGTTTCGCAGGTGCGTTCGCCGAGGAGCTTGGAAAGTGGCTGGCCTGGTTGGTAATCGCGGCGATCGCTGCCGCTATGAGCGGCTATCTGGCGCTGCCCCATTAGCTAGCCGCGGCCGCCTTCGGCTGTGGCTCCATAGGTTGGAAGTCCGCTCGCCGTGCGCCAGATACCAGAGCATCGGCGATCCGGCTGGTAAAATAGCCGCGGGCGAAGAATGCCATGCCGGGCGCGACTGGCGGCGGAAATTGAATCACCCGCTGATAGCCCGCGGACAGTTCGTCACAGATCAGAAAGGTCCGGAAAATCAGGATCTCAAGGACGGGCAACAGCGGGAACAGGTCATTTGGTTGACGCTCCGTCTCTTCCCAGATGCCGAGGTCCGGAAACGGGTTGTCCCTAAGCGCGATCACGAAAGGGCCTTCACCGCCGAAGATGTGCGGCAGCTGCGAGCCCTTGTGGACGAGATTATCACGCAATCGCTTCAGACCGTTGAAGATCGCGCGGCCGCGGTCATAACAGGTGGCAATTTCCATCGGCAGGCCGAAACGCTGAGCAATCTCGTCGGCTGGGCTCGGCGCGCCCTTGAACGTCAGCATATCGGCAAAGGACGGCTTGAGCTTGCGCTTTGCGGCGTCCCCGTCGATCAGCTCGATGCTGTCCCAGAGCTTCATCATCACTTCCTGGAACAGGTCCAGCAGGCTCCGCAGCATCATGATGATATACTCGACCTCGCTGGTCGCCATGCGCGAAATACCGTGCGGCACCCGATCCCGAGATTGCTCTACGAGGGCGAGCTTGGCGAGGGATCCCGATAGGTTGAAAATGTCGTCCTGAATGCCGGCAAATGCGCGCTGCAACGCCATGAAGTTGGCGCGCTGCGCCAGAAAATCAAAGAATGGCAGGTTCAGGTCGCCAGCGGCCTCCGCCTGTCGTGCGAAATAGCACGCCTCGGCCGGCACACCCTTTATCTCGATGAGCATCTCGCCCCGCTCGCCGGCAGCGGTCCACAGACGCCAACCATCATCATGAAACGCCAGCGACGGCAGAAAGCGTCCAGCGAGCGCGGACGTGTCGAGAAAGGGGATGGCAGCAAGCTGCGCGATCGTGACCATGACGCACGCTATACGGCATCTCGTCCATCACCGTGACACGATCTTCGTCCCGCACGCCGGGGCCACCGTGGACGCGAAGCGCAAAAAGTGACGATCCGTCGATGAGACCGGAGACTGGTCTATCCTGATGCGACAAGCCTTTGTCGCGGGATGGCCATCAGGCTATTCTAGGCCTCCCTTATCGCGTGAGATCATGTTCGAAGTCACCGGCACCGATATCGTCAATCTCAACGATAGCGATCTTCGGACGCTCGTCGCGCGACTGGCATTGGCCGAACTGCGCAAACAGGGCGCACCGCTCTCCGCGGTCACCGCCGGCGGAAACCAGGATGCGGCGGATGGTGGACTCGATGTTCGCGTCGACTGTCCGGTTCCGCTCGCAGACTCCGATTTCGTGCCGCGCGCGCAAACCGGCTTCCAGGTCAAGAAGCCGGACATGCCCGCCGCCGCGATCAAGGATGAGATGCGGCCCGACGACATATTGCGGCCGGTCATCACCGATCTCGCGAATGCATCCGGCGCCTATGTCATCGTCAGCGCTCAGGGTTCGGTCGCGGACAAGCCCCTGGCCGATCGCAAAGCCACTATCCGGAGCGCCCTGCACGACTGCCCGACCGCAAGCCAGCTCAAGACCGATTTTTACGATCGCGAGCGGCTGGCGACCTGGGCAAACGAATATCCCGGCATCGCAGCTTGGGTCCGCTCACGCGTGGGTCTTGGGCTTTCCGGCTGGGGAAGCGTAGGCAATTGGACCGGCACGCAGGTCGGGGAAGCGACGCCCTATCTGCTCAACGACAAGGCCTGCCTCGTCGACGAGCGTTCGCGCGAGCGCGAACCGCTCACCATTGCCGAGGGCATAGCGCGCCTTCGCGCCGCGCTCCGGACACCGAAACAGTGCATCAGGTTGATCGGTCTGTCCGGCCTCGGCAAGACCCGTTTCGTTCAGGCTCTCTTCGAGAACGGGGTCGGCGACGACCCGCTCGACCCTGGCCTCGCTATCTACACGGACTACTCGACCGAGACCGAACCCAGCGCGCGGGACATGGCGCGCCAGCTGATCCTTCGCGGCCAGCGCGCCATCCTGATCGTCGATAATTGCAATCCCACGACGCACGGCGAGCTTGCTCGGATCTGCTCCGATGGCTCCAGCGCCATCAGTCTGATCACCGTCGAATATGACGTTCGCGATGATGAACCGGAGCGCACCGAGGTGTTCCGACTCCAGTCCGCTGCGCCGGCGCTGGTCGCGGAATGGCTGGAGGCGCTGTTTCCGCACGTCTCGAAGGTCGATCGCGAACGAATTGCGGAATTCAGCGATGGCAATTTCCGTGTCGCCCGTGCGGTCGCCGAGACGCTCGAACGCGGTGAGACTCTTGGCAAGCTCAAGAGCCGGGAGCTCTTCGAGCGCATCTTCCATCAGCGCAACGAGAAAGATCAGAGCCTGCTCGCCGCGGCCGAGGATCTGGCGCTTCTCTACTCGATCGATGGCGAGGACGCATCAGCCGGTGGCGAACTCGCCGCCGTTGCATCGGTCCGTCAGGTCGCGCCCCATACGCTGTTCGCGGCGCTGGTTGAGCTAGGTCGGCGTGGCGTCGCGCAGACCCGCGGTCGATGGCGCGCCATCTTGCCGCATGCGATTGCGAACCCGCTCGCGACCTTTGCCCTAGAGCGGATTCCCGCTGCAGACTTCGATCGCTTCGCGGCTGGATTGCCGGACCGCATGCGCAAATCGTTGTCGCGTCGAATCGGCTATCTCCACGACGTGAAGGCTGCGCAGTCGGCCGTCACACGCTGGCTTCGCGCCGATGGACCGCTCGGCGACCTCATCGCGCTGGGCGATACCGGCATCCAGATCGTCACCAACCTCGCGCCCGTCGCTCCCGATGCGGTGCTGTCGAGACTCGAGCTGACACTCGATGGCGACGGCGGATTGGATATCGTCGCAACGACGGCCACCAATCGCCCCGCCTGGATTCGGCTCCTCAAGGCGCTGGCCTATGATCCAGCCCTGTTCGAACGGTCGGCGATGCTGTTGGCACGCTTCATCGCCGCCGAGCCTGCCGACTTCAATAACAGCTCAGCCCGTGCGCCGTTCGGCGAACTCTTTCAGCTTTACCTCTCGGGCACCCGAGCCGAGCCGGAGCAGCGCCGCGCCGTCGTCCGCCGATTGGCAACCTCGAAGGATGAGGGGCTACGGCGTGCCGGTACGATCGCTTTCGACTCACTGCTGACCGCACGGCAGTTCAATGCGACGAGCGACTTCGATTTCGGTGCGCGGTCACGCGACTGGGGCTGGCAACCGAAAATCAACCGCGACACCTGGGATTGGTACGAAAAGGCCATAGAGCTCGCCGTAAGCCTCGCGCCGCAACTCGATGAAGCGCGCCAGGTGCTCGCCAACAGCGTTCAGGATCTCTGGCATTATGGCGCCTGTCACGACGCGCTTGACCGCGCCGCGACCACGCTCGTCAAGGAGAAGCCTTGGATCGCAGGGTGGATCGCGTTCCGCGTGGCATTCCGCTTCAGCAATCCGGAGATGCCGGCGGACATCAAAACCAAACTCGAATCCATCATCCAGCGGCTCAAGCCATCCGACCTGCTTCACCAGGCCCGCGCGGTGGTGCTGTCAAGCACCAGCAGCGGATGGGACGTGGCTGACTGCGAGACCGACGACGAGGATGGCATCAAATCCTGGACCAGGGCAGCGCAGTTGGCCGTGGATATCGGCCGGTCACTTGCCCAGGATGCCGAAACTCGGTCCGAGTTCCTGGGTGAGTTGCTTAACGAGAAGTCGCCACATCGCGCCTATGAATGCGGACGCGGGCTTGCTGCGGGCGCGGACGATCTGTCATCGATTTGGCAGGAGCTGACTGACCGGTTCCGCGAAATCGATCCCAAGCAGCGTAACGCGACCACGCTCGGCGGCTTCATTTACGAAGCGAACCAGCGCAACGCCAGTTTCACCGCCGATGCGCTTGAGCGCACGATCGACGATCCCGATCTGGCGCAGGACGTACCCTATCTCCAAGCAAGGGTTGCGATCGATCATGACGGCATCGCGCGGCTGCGCCGCGCCATCGGTCGCGGGAAACTCGTAGCCTGGTCCTTCATGCATATCGCGAGCGGTGTCGTCGGCGAGGCTCCGCCCGAGGATCTCGGCCTGCTCCTCGTCGATATCGCGGCCCTCACCGATGGCGTCGAGATCGCCCTCGATATTCTGCACATGTATTTCTACCGTGATCGCGAGGAGGGCCGTGTTCGCCACCCGTTGTTGATCGATGTTGGCAGGGATCTGCTCGTTCGCGCCGATTTCAGCAAGAAGGGCATGCTCCGCGATTTTGGCCTTCGGACCTGCATCCGAGTCTGCTGTGCCGGGACGGACGGCGGGAGCACCGCCCGTACCGTATGCGAGCACATCCGGTCCGCGATGGAGACCGTCTATCTCTCGATCCAGGATCTGAGCTACGTTCTGAAGGGGTTGTTCGAGACCCAGCCTCTCGTTGCGCTCGACGTGTTCCTGCTCCCCGGCACTGCAAAGAAAATGCGGGTCTTCGAGATGGGATATGGGATGGGAAGCCCAATCGAGGACATGGATCCCACCATCCTCCGACAATGGGCGGATCGCAACGGGGTGCGGCGCTACCCGCTGCTCGGACGGTCGCTGCCGATGTTCAACCGCACGCGTGACGACGAGGACAACGAGTTTTCGCCGCTCTTCCTTGAGGTATTGAGCCATGCGCCGAGCAAGAAAGAATTCCTCGGCGACTTCTGGATGCGCCTCCATCCCCACAGCTGGAGTGGTTCGCTGGCCGACATCCTTTACAAGCGGAAGCGGCAACTGCTGACGCTGCATGAATTGGCGGACGCGGACGTGCGCGCCTGGGTCGAGGAAATGCTGCCCGAGATCGACCGCTGGATCGAAAGCGAGCGCAACCGCGAACGCGGCGGCGAAGAGAGCTTCGAATGATCGTCTGGAGTGCTACCGGCGTATAGATTGACAGGTCAAAATACGAATGTCCCGAAATCTGTATCAGGCATCCACTGATTGCACCGCGCTTTGCGCTAGCGAATGACTGCTAGTCTTGATCGATTTCCCGGAAGCGGTCAGTCTTCAATCGGACAGCTCGCGTCGTTCTGCGATCCCGGTCAAATAAATGCCGGATGTCCGTTCCCGGCAGGAGCTGCCGTCCGACGTGTCGCCTACGAACGGCAGCAAAGTCCCACCTTCGCCGTTCCGCTTCCTCGACACGTCGCTTACGGCGAGCGGATCAGTCTACATGAATGAACGACCGAAGCTGGGAAGCGAGCTGGGCGGCTTGAACGTCCACTTGTGGGTCTTTTTCACGCTGACCGGACAAACACCGGGAGAGACCGCGTAATCTACGTCCTACCTGTCGCCGTCACACCTGCCGTGCTTCCAAAACGTGCCTTCTTCAGACGAGATTGCCGCCACGACGCACCGTGACGAAGACGATCCAGCGGCCTGATCCTGACCGGCAGATGCGGCTCAATATGCGCGGTGAAGGGCGTCAGCAGCGCCAGCGCATCAAACTTCAACTGCAGGTCTGCCTCGTCGTCGTAGGTGCTGGCGGTTTCGGTTTCACCCTCGTGCCCGAAGATGTCGCAGCGTACGCTGTCGCTCACCCGGCCCTTCAACGCGGTGGTAGCGAGGCCGCGATAGCTGTGGACGTCCTTGTCCTTCCACGCCCCGCCGATCCGCCGACGCCATTCGGTGCCTTCTGGAAACGCCCAACGCCGCAGCTTGCTGAAGATCGTCTTGTAAAAGGTGCTCGCGAAGCTGGACGAGTCGGCCGACACCATTTCGGGGAAGAGCATCGTGCAGCCAGCGCGTCGCAATTCACCGATATATTCGATGAAGCCGAGCCGGATCAGTTCGGGATGAATCGGCAGCTTGCGGATCGACTGGACGTTCTTGAGCGGGCGATCCTCGGTATAGTCGATGACGAAATAGGGGATCGGCTCCTGCTCGTGAACCTCGGCCAGCCCCAGGCCAGCGAGTTCGGAACTGCGGCCGCCATACAGGGGCAGCATGAGCGGCAACCAGTACCAGGCGTCATGGATGATCTCGGTTCCAGGCGTCAGGCGATGATCGATACCCTTCGTGCCCGCCCAGATCGGCGCGGACAGTAGACGCGCGACCTCGGCCTTCGTCCAGTTGGCACGCTTGTCACGCTTGCGCTTGCGGTCCTTGCGCGGACCCTTGCCCTTACCCTTCCGTGCCGTCTTGAACAGAAGCGGGATCGCAGGGCGATGCCCCGTTTCATCGCCATCGTCGCCCGCGGCATGGTCGAGGACCGACGTCACCCACGTCAGATGCTTGTTGATCGTCACCTGGCCGAGGCCGACTTCGGACGCAGGCAGCGTCGCGGCACGGGCAAGGCTGGCCTCGAGGCCACCGGCGCGCTCCTCGCGGGTTCGGCCCCAGCGGTTCGGCAGGGCGGCACACAGCTTGGTGAAGGCCCGGACGTGGGATTGCTCGAGGTCTTCGATCATGATGCCGGTGCCGCAGGCGTAATCGAACAGACGGATTGCGGTTCGCACCTGCTTGACCGTGTCGGTGTCCCAGTCGCCGGCCTTCTGGTGCTCGGCGATCGCGTCCTCGCTGGCTTCGACCAGATCCTTCTTCGGACGGATCGGCAGCGGGGGCGTCGGTTCGTCATCCACGGCCGTGGCAGGCGGGACAGGCATAATGACCTCTGGCACGGCGGTGGGCCTGGATCGTTCGAAAGCGAAGGGGGTGTCGTCGCCGAGTGCCTCGTCGATCCATGCCTCGCTTTCGTCCTCGGGCCAGGAAAGCCGCGCCGTCGCCTCGCGGCACGCCGCTGCCTTCGCCTTGCAGATCAGGCGTTGAACGCGCCCGACGTTGTCCGCCGTGACGGGGAAGCCGAAGGCCGCGCTATAGGTCGCCACCTGCGCCCCGGAAATGGTGCCGCCGTTCTGAAGGTCGAAGACGATGTTCGCGACGATCTTGGCCTGCGCGGGGCTCCAGCCGTTCGCAACGAGGCGCTGATGTTCGTCGAGCGTCCAGTGTGCCGCGACACCGCCGCGGGCGAGGAACTCCCATGCCTCGGCATGAAGCGAGTTGGCGGTGGCGTGATCGCCCGCGTCCGCCAGGCTGCCAGTCTGATCCTGTTCGATCCGCTGCAACTGCCAGCGCAGGGCATCGCTGAACACCTGCTTCATCTGCTCGCGGCTCATGCCGCTGAACTGACCATAGCCCATGCGCAAACCCTCAACTGCGACGCTCAGTCGGGCAGATATAAGGCGGGCACGGTAAAAATTCCCGGTGCGTAACGAAATCGAGAGTGGCAGCGGCTGGCCGGCCACCATGATTTTCCGCCGCCAATGATAGCTGCCGCCGCGCAGTTTCAGGTTCGGCAATCCCACGTCATCGCCCCCAATGGGTACAGCGAGGGGTACAACCGTGGGTACAACGGTTCCCGATCGCCGGGTTGGCGACGTGAAATCAATGACTTAGTGTGAGATGGTCGGGGAGACAGGATTCGAACCTGCGACATCCTGCTCCCAAAGCAGGCGCGCTACCAGACTGCGCCACTCCCCGACGCGTGGGGCTTTGCCTAGGCTGCGCGGTGTTCGCGCGCAAGGGCGATGCTCCCGAAAAAGAAGAGGCGCCCTGAGGCGCCTCGCAACGTCGATACCTCCGCCCGTTTCGGTCCGCTCAGCGCGGATCGTTACGCTCGTCGACCAGTTCGCGGATGTTATCCACCTGATCGTCAAGATTGTCGGCAGCACCATCCAGCATCGCGGCGGCACTGTCGTTGGCGGCGGCATCGGCCATCGCATCGAGGTTGTCGGCCTTGCGCTCGAGCGCATCGGCCATCGCCTCGGTATTGTTCTCGATCGAGGCCGTGCCGGAACGGTCGCTGCAAGCCGATGCGCCACTAAGCGCGATTGCGAGCAGAAAAGGATATTTCCTCATGACCATCGGCACGGCCCCATTCGATTACATGTTCTTCGCAGCGTCCTCGCCCGCGTCGCGGACGTTGTCGGCGGCGGTCGTGATGTTCTCGGCGGCCGCTTCGGCATTGTCCTCTGCGAACGGGTTCGCAGTGGTGTTCGACATGTCGGCGACGTTGGCAGCCATGGCGTCCATGTTGTCAGCCATCATTTCGGAGTTGTTCTCGACCGCCGAAGCCTCGGGCGACTTCGAGCAGGCGGCGACCGACATCAGGCCGGCGGCGGCGGCAACGAGCAGGATCTTCTTCATCGGAATGCTCCCAAGCATTTCATAAAAACACTCGCGCCCGACCCCAGCGCCGTCGCGAACCTCCGCAATACCCTACCAATCGGGGGGGTCAATAAGCAAAATTCATCGGATGGTAAGCTTGCGACGAACGGTGACCCGACGTGGCGGTGCGGCGAACGACCGTCACGGTCGCGGCACCGCGCCGATATCTTCCGGCGCGTCGGCCACGATCGCGAGCATCGTCGTCCATGCCGCGACGTTCTGGCGCAACTGTTCGGGATCGACGCGTTCCAGCACGTCGTCGGGGGTGTGGTGGGTGTCGAAATAGCGCAGACCCGACTGGTTCAGGTCGATCCCCGCCACCCCGGTCGCGATCGTCGGCGCGATGTCGGTGCCATCACCCGCACCACCTGATCCCGGGACAATCCCCAATGGGGCCAACGCGCTGGCCAGCCGTGCGGTCACCGCCTTCGCGCTGTCGGGAAGCTGCGTCTCGAACCGCCAGACGCGGTCGGCGCCGAAATCGCTTTCGGATGCGGTGGCGTGGCGTTCCGTCCCGTGGCGCTTCGCATATTCCTTGCCGCCGAAGCCGCCGACTTCCTCCGCGCCGAACCACACGACGCGGATCGTGCGGCGCGGGCGGCGTCCGCTGTCCATGATCCGCTTGGCCGCGGCCGCGGTGATCGCCACGCCGCTGGCGTCGTCGATCGCGCCGGTGCCGAGATCCCAGCTATCGAGGTGCCCGCCGATCAGCACGATGCCGGCGGCGGGGTCGGTGCCCGGCACCTCCGCGATGACGTTGCCCGATTCGCGTTCGCCGATCATGCGCGGGGTCAGCAGAAGGCGGAGCCGGATCGGCTGGCCGCGCTTCGCCAGCCGCTCGATCAGCGCACCGTCGGGCGTGGATAGCGCCGCGGCCGGGATCGGCTTCACGCCGGCCGGAAAATCGGTCACGCCGGTGTGCGGCAGGCGGTGGGCATCGGTGCCGATCGAGCGGATCACGATCGCCGCCGCGCCCTTCTGCGCCGCCATCGCCGGGCCGGTGAAGCGGGCAGGGCCACTCGCGCCATAGCTCGACCCGTCCTGCGTCGGCTGCATCGCGTTGCCGATATAGACGATCTTGCCGCGGATCGCCGCCGCCGGGGCGTTGGCGAAATCGCCATAGGTCGCGAACACCGCCAGCTCGCCGGTCAGCCCGCGCGGGCCGGTGCTCCCCGAATTGCCCAGCGCGGCCAGCGCCAGCCTGTGCGCCACCGGCGCGACGATCTCGGCTTCCTCCGCGCCGCGCACCCACACCGGCATCCGGTACGGTTCGTTGCGCACATTGCTGAACCCCAGCGCCTTCAGCCTGGCCACCGACCAGTCGCGCGCCCGCGCCTCGGCCTCGGTCCCGGCCAGCCGCGCGCCGACCTCCGTGGTCAGCCCCTCGACGATGTCATAGGCGACGTCGTCCTTCAGTGCGGCGTCGCGCAGGCCGGCGACATGCGGGTCGACCGTCGCGGGGGTGGGCGGGGCGGTGCGCTGCGCCGAGGCGGGTACGGCGAGCAGCAGGGCGATCGTCAACGGATACAGGTGCTTCATGGACCGTGGCGTAACCGCCGCCGGGTGGTTTGCCAACGGCGCGGGCTGCGCTTACATGCGCGCCAACGATTTTTTCGCCGCACCCCCTTATATGGAGCCGCGCGCCACATGGCCGTTCAGTACACCTATGTCATGAAGGGTCTGACCAAGACCTTCCCGGGCGCGAACAAGCCCGTCCTGAACAATATCCACCTGCAGTTCATCCCTTCCGCGAAGATCGCGATCATCGGCCCGAACGGCTCGGGCAAGTCGACGCTGATGAAGATCATGGCGGGCATGGACCCCGATTTCGTCGGAGAGGCCTGGGCTGCGGAGGGCGTCCGCGTCGGCTATCTGGCGCAGGAGCCGCAGCTGGACCCTGACAAGGACGTGATGGGCAACGTCAAGGACGGCGTGCGCCCGGTTGCGGATCTCGTCGACCGTTTCAACGCGATCTCGGCCGAGATGGGCGATCCCGGGGACGACACCGATTTCGACGCGCTGATGGAGGAGATGGGCGATCTCCAGGCGAAGATCGACGCGGTCGACGGCTGGGCGCTCGACAGCCAGCTGGAACAGGCGATGGAGGCGCTGCGCTGCCCGCCGGGCGATTCCGCGGTCACCAACCTGTCGGGTGGTGAGAAGCGCCGCGTGGCGTTGTGCAAGCTGTTGCTGGAAAAGCCCGACATCCTGCTGCTCGACGAGCCGACCAACCACCTCGATGCCGAAAGCGTGTCGTGGCTGGAAAACTACCTGAAGGAATATACCGGCAACGTCATCCTCGTCACCCACGATCGCTACTTCCTCGACAACGTCGTCAACTGGGTGCTCGAGCTCGATCGCGGGCGTTATTACACCTACGAATCGAACTATTCCGGCTATCTCGAGAAAAAGGCCAAGCGCCTGGAGCAGGAAGAGCGCGAGGAGGCCGGCAAGCAGAAGGCGATCGCCGACGAACTGGCGTGGATGCGCCAGACTCCCAAGGCACGCCAGACCAAGAGCAAGGCCCGCATCCGCGCGTTCGACGAGCTGATGGAGAAGCAGGAGAATCGCGTCGCCGGCAAGGCCGCGATCCTGATCCAGCTGCCGTCGCGACTGGGCGGCAAGGTGATCGAGGCCAAGGGGCTGACCAAATCCTATGGCGACAAATTGCTGTTCGACAACCTCGACTTCACCCTGCCGCCGGGCGGTATCGTCGGCGTGATCGGGCCGAACGGCGCGGGCAAGTCGACGTTGTTCAAGCTCATCACCGGTCAGGAAACCCCGGATGAGGGTACGATCGAGGTCGGCTCGACCGTGAAGCTCGGCTATGTCGATCAGAGCCGCGACGATCTCGATCCCAACAAGAACGTCTGGCAGGAAATCTCCGACGAACTGGAGGTCTTCCGCTTCGGCAAGCAGGAAATGGGCACGCGGGCCTATGTCGGCGCGTTCAACTTCCGTGGCCCGGATCAGCAGAAGAAGGTCGGTCAGCTTTCCGGTGGTGAGCGCAACCGCGTCCACATGGCCAAGATGCTGAAAGAGGGCGGCAACGTCCTGCTGCTCGACGAGCCGACCAACGACCTCGACGTGGAGACGCTTCGCGCTTTGGAGGAGGCGCTGGAGACGTTCGCGGGCTGCGCGGTGGTCATCAGCCACGATCGCTTCTTCCTCGATCGCCTGTGCACGCACATCCTCGCGTTCGAGGGCGACAGCCATGTCGAATGGTTCGAGGGCAATTACGAAAGCTACGAGGAAGACAAGCGCCGCCGCCTGGGCGATGCCGCCGATCGCCCGACCCGGCTGGCGTACAAGAAGCTGACGCGCTGAACGGGCAGGGCGCCCCGAAAGCGCGCGCCCTGCCTCGCCTATCGCCGTTGCAAGCCGGTATGGAGCGTTCCGGGCCGTAGCCCGGGGCGTTTCGTTACGCTGGACGGCGGCCGGACGCGGCTTATGCAAAGTCTACCCCGCCGGCGTCCAGCGTGGTCACGAACGCACGGTCGCTGATGAGGCGTGGTTATTCCGCGGTCTGCCGGTGCCGCTTCGCCTGGCTCACCGGCCGCCGCGTCGTCACTTGCGCTCCGCTGCACTCCTGTCGCGGATGTTGAGGAACTCGCTGGCCGCGCTCCACGTCGGCCAAACGCCCGTCTTCGCCAGCCGCTGCCCCATCGCATGGAACAGGTCGACGTCCGCTGCCGCGCCGCGCAGGTTCCAGCCGGCGTCCCACGCATCGCAGGTCTTGTGGTAGCAGGCCATGTAATCGTCGAGCCATTTCTGCCCTGCGGCGCGGCCGCCCTCGCGTAGATCTGATGCGCCGCCCAGCGCCATCAGCAGCAGCGACGGCACCCCGCGCCGCACTACCGAGAAGTGATCGGCGCGGTAGAACAGCCCGCGCTCGCTGAACGTCTCCGGCGTGACCGTCCGGCCCTGCGCCCGGGCCGCATCGGCCAGCATCGCATCCAGCGACGACTGCCCCTGGCCCACCAGCACCACGTCCTTCGCGGGACCGGCGGTTTGCAGGATGTCGAGCGTCAGGTTCGCGGCGGTCTTCGCCAGCGGATCGACGGGATGGGCGGCATAATGTTCGGAACCGAGCAGCCCGCGCTCCTCGCCGGTCCACAGTGCGAACACCAGCGTCCGCTCGGGTGCCGGCCCCGCCTTGAACAGCCGCGCCAATTCGACCACCCCCGCCGTGCCCAGCGCATCGTCGTTCGCGCCCGGCCGCAGGGTCTTGCCCGCCGCATCCGCCGGTCCCTGTCCGTAAGCGTCCCAGTGCGCGGCGAACATCACGGTCTCGTCTGGCCGCGTCGTGCCCGGGATCCTGGCCAGCACGTTGGCGCTCTCGATCCGCTCCACCGCGACGTCCGCAGTCGCCGAGAAGCGCGGCGTCATCGCCACCGGGCGGAACGCCTTCGATCGCGCCGCGACCCGCAGCTTGGCGAGGTCGAGCCCTGCCTCCGCGAACAGCCGGTCGGCGACGTCATGCGCGATCCAGCCCTGCAACGGCACCCGCGCATCCTTCGCATCGCGCACGATGTCGTAATTCTCGCCATTGGAGGCGTTGACCGTCGACCACGGATAGCCCGCGCCCGCGGTGTCGTGGACGATCAGCGCCGCCGCCGCGCCGCGCCGCGCCGCCTCCTCGAACTTGTAGGTCCAGCGCCCGTAATAGGTCATGCGCCGGTCACCGAACCGCCCCTTGGCATCGTCGCCCGGCCGGGCTTCGAAATCGGGGTCGTTGACCAGAAACACCAAGGTCTTGCCGCGCAGGTCCACGCCCTTGAAATCGTCCCAGCCCGCCTCGGGCGCGGCGACGCCGTAACCGACGAAGACCATCGGCGAGTCCGCGATCGCCACCCGTGCCGCCGCGCCGACCGTGGTGACCGCGATCTCCTTGCCCTGCGCCATCGCGGTCGCGCCGATCGACATGCGCGCTTCGGGCGCGATCCGCGTGTGGATCAACGGCACCTTCTGCAACCACTGCCCGTTCGGGCCACCGGGTTGCAGTCCCAGCGCCGTGAACCGCGCCACCAGCCAGTCGAGCGTCTTCTTCTCGCCATCGGTGCCCGGCGCACGCCCGCCGAACGCGGGCGAGGCGAGGACCTTCACATCGTCGGACAACCGCTGCGGCACCGCGTCCTCGGCACTCGCCGGTCCGGCGATCGTTGCGGCCAGCGTCAGCATCAGGGGAAGCCGCATCGTCAATCCTTCCATCGCACGAAGACACGGCTGTCGCGGCGGTCGACATCGATCGATGGGATCGCGTCGACCAGATCCGACAGTCGCTTGTAGCCATAGTTGCGCACGTCGAAGCTCGACCGGTTGGCGGCGCGCTGCCCCAGTGCCGACAGGCCGACGAAGCCCTTGGCGTCGGGCTTCAGCGAATCATAGGCATCGTGCAGCAGATGCAGCAGTTCCGGATCGTCGATCCTCGCGGTCGCGCCCGGCGCGGGGGCCGCGACCGGCGCAGCCACCGCCGTCGTCCCGATCGCCGGCGGCACCGATTCGGTGATCGGCACGTCGACCCGGCGCGCGCGCTTGGGCTTTGTCGTCTCCATCAACGCATTGACGTCGATGAAGCGCGTGCAGGCGTTGCGGAAGCCGGCCGGCGTATTGCTGTTGCCGAAACCATAGACGTCCAGCCCGTCCTGTCGGATACGCGTCGCAAGCGGCATGAAGTCGCTGTCCGACGACATGATCCCGAACGCGTCGATCCGTCCGCGATGAAGCAGGTCCATCGCATCGATCGTCATCTTCATGTCGGTCGCGTTCTTGCCGCGGGTCAGGTCGAACTGCTGCTGCGGCTCGATCCCGTGCATGACGCTCATGTCGCGCCAGCCCTTCAGGCCTTCCTTCGACCAATTGCCGTAGACGCGGCGCACATTGACCCGGCCGAACTCGGCCAAGGCGGTCAGCACGGGGTCAAGCGCCTGCCATGACGCATTATCGGCGTCGATCAGCAGGGCGATGTTGCGGGCGGGGTTGTCGTCGGCGGCCATGCCCGCTGCATCGGCCGCCGACACCGCAAGGTCAATCGCGTACGGGACGATCGCTGCGATAGGATTGGCCGGCGTCCTGCGCCGCCTGCTTGGTCACTCGCTCGTGGCCGTCGGGATCGTCGACCTGGTGCAGATCGTCCTGCGAGCCAAGATCGCGCGCCAATGCGCCGCCGCCGGTGGAGGGCACCGCACCGCCAGCGGGGATCATGCCCTCGATGATGTCCTTGTCGTCGTGATCGCGCGCGGACTGGACGCGGGGATGTTCGTCGGCCATCGGAAATCTCCTTCGGCGTTCAAACACTTGGCTAGGCCGGCGCGTTCCTCAGCCGGTCGGATAGGAGATGGCGACGATCTCATATTCCCGCTCGCCCGCCGGCAGCGTCACTCGCCGCACGTCGCCGATCGCGGCCCCGCGCAGCGCGCGCGTGATCGGCGCGTTCCACCCGATACGCCCTGCGCCGGCGTCGGTCTCATCGTCGCCGACCAGTGTCAGCACGCGCTGGTTGTCGTCCTCGTCCGCGATCGTCACCGTCGCGCCGAACCACACGCGCGACCGGTCCTGCTGCTGCGCCGGATCGACCACCTTGGCCGCCTTCATCCGTTTCGACAGCCAGCCGAGCCGCCGGTCGATCTCGCGCAGCCGCTTGCGCCCGTAGATATAGTCGCCGTTCTCCGACCGGTCGCCGTTCCCCGCCGCCCACGAAATCGTCTCGACCAGCGCGGGCCGTTCGGTTGCGAACAATGTCTCATATTCCTGCCGCAACCGGGCGAAGCCGTCGGGGGTGATGGGGTTCAGGCGATCGATCATCCACGCCGGATTAGGCGCATGGCGCGCCGGATTGAAGAGGCCGCTTCATCCCTCCCGAGGACCGATCGCCACCCAGCCGGATCGCCACGACGGATGGCTGGCGCAAATCGGCGCGATCGTGCGAGCGCGCTTCGCCCCAACCGATGGACAATCGTCGTCGGCGAGTGTGGCAACAGCCCTGACCTGACGCGCCGCGAGCGGGTACGCGTGATGTGCCACCCATAGACTGGCAAGCGGTCGAGCCGGCCGATCACCCGCCGCGCGCGCGCCCCAGATACCAGCTCAGGTTGTTCGGCCCGCGGCTTTTGGCGCGCGCGGGGTTCATCAGGTCGTACACGACCGCATTCTCCAGCACGCGCTGGACGTAGTTGCGCGTCTCCCCGAACGGGATCGCTTCGACCCAGTCCACCGCATCCACCGCCCCGGTGCGCGGATCGCCATTGGCGCGCAGCCATTTGTTCACGTTCCCCGGCCCGGCGTTATAGGCCGCGATCGCCAGTGGATAGCTGCCGTACAGGCCGAATATCCGCTGGAAGTAGCTCGACCCCAGCTGGATGTTGTAGCTGGTGTCCTCGGTCAGCCGCGCGGGATCATAGGGCAGCCCCAGCTTGCCTGCCTGTTCGCGCGCCGTGCCGGGCATCAGCTGCATCAGCCCGCTCGCGCCCACGGGGCTGCGCGCGGTGCGGTCGAACTGGCTCTCCTGCCGCGCGACGGCATGGATCAGCGGCCATTGCGACTCATATCCAACCGGCACCGTCACCGTCGGAAAGCCGTTGGCGCTATATTCGGTCAGTCCGTTCTGCATCGCGCTGCGCCCGACCAGCACGCCCAGATCGGGTCGGCGCATCGACCGCGACAATTCGTCGGCCAGATAATGGTCGGTGTCGCTGGTCGCATCGGCCGCGATCTGCTTCACGAAGGCGGTTTGATCCTGATACTGGCCGGTCTGCCCCAGAAACTGCGCCGCGCGCACCGTCTCGCGCGCGTAAAACGCGCTGCGGGCGGCGGGGGCGAGCGTCGGCGCGGGTGCCGCTGGCGGGGCGGTCAGCGCCCGGCCGAGGTGCTCGATCGCCAATTGCCCGTAATATTGGTCGCGGTAACCCGCGGTCCGCTCGAACATGGCGTTGGCATCCGGCTGGCGCGCCTGCTCGGCGGCGCGTGCCGCCCAATAGAAGCCCTTGGCGCGGGTCTGCGGGGACTGGCTGCCGCGTCCGTACCGCTCGAACATCGCCCGTGCATCGGCGGGGCGGTTCAGCTTCAGCGCCGCCTGACCCGCCAGCCACGCCAGCGAGGTGTAGTCGTCCCGCTCACCATATGGCTTGGTGGAAACATCGGTGCCGGCTGGATAAGCGTCGTCGATCTGGCGCGCGATGTCATAGGCGAGCTGCCACTGGCCGTCCGCCGCCGCGCCGCGCGCATTGACCAGCAACGCCTCGTAGAACCGCTCGACATTCCCCGGCAGCGTCATGCCCGTGCGGGTGCGCGCCAGCCATGTCCGCGCGCTGGGGCTGGCGCCGGCGTTGCGCAGCCACGTCGCCTTGTCCGCGACGTAGCCCGCGTCGCGCGCGCCCGCCGCGTCGTAGGTGGCCGCCAGCGCCGACGCATTCTCCGCATCGCTGCGGAACGCCAGCCGCGCGGTGAACAGCGCACGCGCGGCGGGGCTGGTATAGGGTAGCATCCGCGCTGCCGCACCGGTCGCGCCCTGCCACAGCAATGCGTCCATCCGCCGGTCGTGATCCGCGGGCGACAGTGACGATGCGAATTGGGTCAGTACCGTCGTCTCGTCCTGCGCTGACAAATTCCCCATCCGCCACCCGGTACGCGCCGCCACCTGCGCGTCGGCGCTCGCGCCCGTCATCTGGTACGCCCGCGCACAGGCGATCCAGCCGGCGGCGGTCAGGGGCTTCCACCGTCGGCAGAATGCGACGACGCTGGCCGGCGGCGTGTTGGGATCGGTCGATGCCTTGCGCTCCAGCGTGCGCCGCATCGCGGCCTCGCCCGGCCAGCCGGGATGCGCGGCGATGAAGGAGAAATAGCTGTCGAACGGCAGCGCATCGGTCTGCTGCAACGCTTTCCACTGCGCCAGCGGCTGCGCCATGCCGGCCAGCGGCGCTGCGGGGGCTGGCGCGGAGGCTGGGGCGGGGGCCGGAACCGGCGCCTGGGTGGCGGGCACCGCGCCATATTGCCCGGCGACCACTGCCAGACCTGCTGCTGCAACGAAAAGGATCAACACACCCGCCTTCACTGTTTCTGATCGACGCCCGTGGTGGACAGGATAGCGACCCTAGCCGTATCTGCGCTGAACGACGTCCCCTAATCGCGCCACAGGAGCAAATACCTCCCATGTTCTCAGGTTCCATCCCGGCGCTGGTCACGCCGTTCGATTCGGACGGCGCATTCGTGGAGCGCGCCTATCGCGACCTGATCGAGTGGCAGATCGCCGAAGGGTCGGCGGCGCTGGTTCCGTGCGGCACCACCGGGGAGGCGGCGACGCTGACCAAGGAGGAGCAATTCGCGATCGTCCGCATCTGCGTCGATCAGGCGGCGGGCCGCGTCCCGGTGATCGCGGGGGCGGGGTCCAACGACACGCGCGTGGCCGCCGCCAACCTGCATGCCGCGCGTGAGGCGGGGGCGGACGCCGCGCTGATGGTGCCGCCCTATTACAATCGACCGTCGCAGGAGGGGATCTACCGCCACTTCGCCGCGCTCGCCGCCGACGCGCCGCTGCCGGTCGTGCTCTACAACGTACCGGCGCGCACCGTCACCGATATCCAGCCCGAAACATTGATCCGCGTCGTCGCAGACTTCCCGAAGGTCTTCGTCGCGGTCAAGGATGCGTCGGGCGTGCTGACCCGCGTCACCCAGCATCGTGCCGCGCTTGGCGCGGATTTCTGCCAATTGTCGGGCAACGACGATCTCGCGCTTTCCTACAATGCGGCCGGCGGGACCGGCTGCATCTCGGTCAGCGCCAACGTCGCGCCGCGCCTGTGCGCCGACTTCCAGCGCGCGTGTGACCGGAGCGATTACGTCGCCGCGCGCGACCTGCACGATCGCCTGTTCGCGCTCCACACCTCGCTGTTCACGGACGCGTCGCCGGGGCCGGTCAAATATGCGATGACGAAGGTGCGTCCCGCCTTCCCCGCCGGGCTGCGCCTCCCGATGACCTGGCCATCGGAGGCAAGCCGCGCGGCGGTGGACGCCGGCCTCGAACGCGCCGGATTGTAGAGGGCATGGCGGTGGTGGCGGTGCTGTGGTTCATCCTCCAGACCGCCGTTGCCGGGCCATCGCTCGACGTACCACGCGCGCCCGGACGCTGTGGCACTCGCGGGGGAGGGGGTGGAAGCGATATCGTGGTCTGCGGTCGCCGCACTGATCAGGATAGCTTCCGGCTTCGCCCGCTGGAGGGGCGTTACACGTCCGACCCGGCAGCGTTGCCGAAAGCCGAGACTCGCATCCTCGGTGGCCGAGCCGCGCTCGCCGCAGAAGCCGAGAGCGCGACCGTCGGCGGAGTGCAGAGCAACCGCGCCATGTTGCGCCTGAAGATCCCGCTCGGAAAATTGCGGGACTGAGGCTTTGCCCCGCGCGCCCGACGCGCCTACATCACCCCCATGTCGCGTCCCAAACCCGCCACCTTCGACAAGAAGAAGATCGTCGCCGAGAACCGACGCGCCCGTTTCGATTATGCGGTCGATACCACGTACGAGGCGGGGATCGTCCTGACCGGCACGGAGGTGAAATCGCTGCGCTTCGGCGAGGGATCGATCGCGGAAAGCTATGCCGAGGTGAAGGGCGAGGAGGTGTGGCTGGTCAATTCGAACATCCCCGAATTCAGCCACGGCAACCGCTTCAACCACGAACCCAAGCGTCCGCGTAAACTGCTGCTTCACGTGCGCGAGATAAACAAGCTGCACGGCGCGGTGGCGCGGGACGGCATGACGCTGGTCCCGCTGACCGTCTATTTCAACGGGCAGGGGCGTGCGAAAGTGGAACTGGCACTCGCCAAGGGGCGCAAGGCGCATGACAAGCGCGAGCATCTGAAGGAACGCGACTGGAAGCGTGAGGCCGGGCGTATCATGCGCGATCACGGCTGAGCGTGGCGACCCGGCCGGTGACCCTGTGGGAACGACTGGCGGCGTGGAGCCGTCGTAACCTGCCGACGCGCGAGTCGATGCAGAACAGCCGCGTGCTGCGCCCCGTCGCGCACCGCGTGCTGGCCCCTGAATTGTGGCGCTTCACCCGCCGGTCGGTGCCGCGCGGCGTGGCGCTGGGCATGTTTACCGGCATCCTGATTCCGATGGGCCAGATACCCGCGTCGGCGGTGCTGGCGCTGCCGTTCCGTGCCAATGTCCCGGCGGCGGCGCTCACCACCTTCTTCACCAACCCGCTGACCACGCCGTTGCTGTTCGTGATGTACTACAAGGTCGGCGGCTGGTTGCTCCACCTCGACCATTCGGTGCCGGGTCAGCCGCTGGGCGACGCGGTGCAGGGCGCGCCGGGCTGGGTGGACTGGTTCCTGCAGGACGTAGGCCCCGCCACCGCCGTCGGCATGGTCGTCTGCTCGCTGGCCGGTGCGCTGCTCGGCTATGGTCTTGCGGCGCTGCTGTGGCGGCTCTGGATCGCGCGCAAGTGGCGAAGTCGTCACCACGGCAACTAGCGCGGTCTGCGCAGGCTGGTTAAGACGACCGCATCCGGCACTTTCCACAAGGATGCCAACTCAATGCGCTTTACCGTTGTTACGCTGACGTCGCTTCTCGCCCTGCTGCCCGCCGCGCTCCTCGCCCAATCGGCGCCCCCGGCATCCGCGCCCGCCGTTCCCTCCGCCACGCCGTCCGGCGACGGTCCTACCTATGGCACGTTCGGCTTCGACGCCGCCGGCATGGATCGCGCGGTGAAACCCGGCGACGACTTCTACGCCTTCGCCAACGGAACCTGGGCGAAGAACACCGCCATCCCCGCCGATGAATCGAATTACGGCGCGTTCAACGTCCTGCAGGATCTGTCGCGTGAGCGGACGCGCGGCATCCTCGAAGCGGCGAAGGGCGACCCGGCGTCGAAGATCGGCCGCGCCTACGCCGCCTACCTCGATACCGCTGCGATCGAGCGGGCCGGCCTCGCGCCGATCCAGCCGTGGCTGACCAAGATCCGGCGCGTCGACAAGGCCGGCTACCCGGCGTTGCTGGCGGAGGCCGATCGCAACGGCGTCGACATTCCGTTCGGCCTGTACGTCGGGCAGGACGACAAGGATCCCGACGTCTACGCCGTGAACCTGATGCAGGGCGGGTTGGGGATGCCCGACCGTGATTATTATCTCGCTACGGATGCGCGGCTGGCGCAAACCAGGGCCGCTTATCAGGCGCATCTCGCCAAATTGCTGACGCTGGCGGGGGAGCGGGATGCCGCGCCGCGCGCCGCCGCGCTGCTGGCGTTCGAGACCGAGCTGGCGCGTGTCCACTGGACGCGCATCGACAGCCGCGACGCCGACAAGACCTATAACAAGATGATGCTGGAGCAGCTGCGTGCCAGCGCGCCCGGCTTCGATTTCGACGCCTTTCTGAAGGCGGAGCGTGCCAGCGCCCCGACGCTGATCGTCGCGCAGCCGACCGCCATCGCCGGCACTGCGAAGCTGATCGCGGCCACTCCGATCGGCGTGTTGCGCGATCAGTTGCTCGTGCGCAGCCTCGACGGGTTCGCCGACGTGCTGCCGCGCGCGGTGGATCAGGAAAGCTTCGCCTTTAACGGCACCGCCCTCAGCGGCACGCCGCAGCAGCAGGAGCGGTGGAAGCGCGCCGTGGGCTTCACTTCCTCCGCGCTCAACGACGAGGTCAGCAAGATCTATGTCGCGCGCTATTTCCCGCCCGAGACGAAGGCCGCGGCGGATACGATGGTGAAAAACGTCCTCACCGCGTTGGGCCGGCGGGTCGAGGCGCTCGACTGGATGGCGCCGGAGACGAAGGTGAAGGCGCAGGCCAAGCTGGCCGCCTTCACCTCGCGCATCGGCTATCCCGAACGGTGGCGCGACTATTCGAACCTCGACGTGCGGGCCGGCGATGCGTTCGGCAATATGATGCGCGCCAACCAGTGGCGGCACGATTACAACGTGACCAAGCTGGGCAAGCCGATCTACCGCTGGGAATGGGGCATGTCGCCGATGCTGGTGAACGCGCAGGCCAATTTCGGGCTGGTCGCGATCACCTTCCCCGCCGCGATCCTTCAACCGCCGTTCTTCGATCCCAAGGCCGATCCGGCGGTCAATTACGGCGGCATCGGCGCGGTGATCGGGCATGAGATGAGCCACCATTTCGACGATCAGGGCGCGAAATACGATGCCAGGGGGCGACTGACGCAATGGTGGACCGATGCCGACGTGCAGAAGTTCAAGGCGCTGAGCGAGCGACTGGTCAAGCAATACGACGCCTATGAACCGCTGCCCGGGATGCACGTGAAGGGCGAACTGACGCTGGGCGAGAATTCGGCGGATCTCGCCGGCCTCGCTGCCGCGCACGACGCCTATGTCGCGACGCTGGGCGGGAAGCCGGCGCCAGTGATCGACGGCTTCACCGGCGATCAGCGCTTCTATCTCGGCTGGGCGCAGGTCTGGCGGCGTAACTACCGCGAGGCGAGCCTGCGGCAGCGGTTGCTGACCGATCCGCATGCGCCATCCGAACAACGCGGCAACATCGTCCGCAACATGGACCCGTGGTATTCGGCCTATAAGGCGCAGGCCGGCGAGAAGCTGTATCTCGCGCCCGATGCGCGCGCGCGGATCTGGTGATCGGCTGAGCGATGGTGATGCGGCTGGCGTCGATCGAGGGCAAGCGGCGGTGGTGGAACGGCGGCGCCGCCGGGCTGGCCATTGCGGCGGTGGCCGGGCTGGTGGCCGCTGCGCTGATCCTGTGGCTGATCGGCGACCCGATGGTGGCGGGCGGCTTCGTCGCCGCCGCGATCGTGCTGGCGGGCGCGGGGCTGGCGCTGACGCACGCGCATCGATCTCCACGCGATTCGGTTTCGGTCGGCAACGACTGGGAATTGATGCGCGTCATGGCGGAGGCCAGCCCGGACGGGATCGCAATCACCGATCGCGGCGGCCGGCTGATGTGCGCCAACGATCAATACGAGCATCTGTTCGCCGGCTTCCCGACCCCGCCATCGCTGCCGCTGGCCGGCGACGGTGCCGGTGAACTCGAAGTCGCCGGCCGGGTCGCATGGCGTGACGGCCGCGCGCGGGTGACGCTGCGCGGATCGGTCGGCGCGATCGAGGCGACGATCACCCGCGCCGGGCAGCAGCAGGACGTGCTGGTCTGGCGCTTCGCTGGTCGCACGGTCGCGCCCGGTCTGCCCGCCCGGCTGGTGGAGGCGCTTGACGATGCGCTCGGCGCGCAACTGGGCGCGGCGGGCGTCATGGCGGCGCTTATCACGGCCGAGGGGTATGTGGTGTCGGCCAATGCGGTGCTGCGCGCGCGGGCGGCACCGTCAAGCGAGGTGTCGATCATCGGCGAGGATCTCGCGCGCTTCCTGGCCGAGGATCAGGGCGGCACCGTCCGCTTCGTGGCGGAGGGGGCCGCCGCCAATCCGCTGCGGCTGGTGCAGATCCCGCTCGCCGACGATCCGGAGGCTCCGATCCTGGTCGCGCTGATTGACAGCGATCCCGGGCTGGGCGGATCGGGCGACGGGATCGAGGCCTTGCTGATGCTGATGCCGTTCGGCGTCGCGCTGATCGATCGCGAGGGCCGTTTTCTCCAGATGAACAGCGCCTTCGCGCGCGCCGCCAACGTCGATGCCGGCGCGCCGCCGATCTACCCCGGCGACCTGATGGTGCGCGAGGACAAGAGCGCGGTCGCCGATGCGATCCGTCGTTTCGCCAGTTCGGCGGCGCGCTCGACCGATCTGGCGGTGCGACTGAAGGACCATCCCGACGAACCCGTCGCGCTGTCGATCGCCGCCGCGCGCGGTCTGGGCGATGCGGCGGTGCTGCTCAGCCTGAAGGACAATGGCGAGGAGAACCGGCTGAAGCGCGAAGTGGCGCAGGCGACCAAGATGCAGGCCGTCGGCCAGCTTGCCGGGGGTGTCGCGCACGATTTCAACAATATCCTCACCGCGATCATCGGTCATTGCGATCTGATGCTGATGCGTCATTCGCCCGGCGACAGCGACTATGACGACATCCAGCAGATCCGCGCCAATTCCAACCGCGCCGCCAGCCTGACGCGTCAGCTGCTCGCCTTCTCGCGCCAACAGACGCTGCGCCCGCAGGTGTTGCAGTTGCCGGACGTCGTATCGGAGGTGTCGAACCTGCTTCGCCGCCTGATGGGTGAAACCGTGACGATGGAGGTCAAGCACGGTCGCGACCTCGGGCCGGTGCGGGCCGATCCCGGCCAGCTCGAACAGGTCGTCGTCAATCTGGCGGTCAACGCCCGCGATGCGATGCTCAGCAAGGGGACCGGCGGCAAGCTTACCATCCAGACGCGTCCGGTGCCGATCGCGGAGATCCGGCGGCGCGGCGATATCGTCCCGCCAGGCGATTATACCGCGCTGGAGATTTCGGACACCGGCACCGGCATCCCGGTCGACGTGCTGCCCAAGATCTTCGAACCCTTTTTCACCACCAAGGAGGTGGGCAAGGGCACCGGGCTCGGCCTTTCGACGGTGTACGGTATCGTCAAGCAATCGGGAGGCTTCATCTTCGCCGATTCGCGGCCGGGGCTGGGCGCGACCTTCACCATCTATCTGCCCGTCCACACCGCCGGCGTGCCCGACGCAGTCACGGTCGCCGCGCAGGCCAAGCAGGCGGCGCGCCACCGGTCGGGGGATCTGTGGGGCACCGGCACGATCCTGCTGGTCGAGGACGAGGACATGGTTCGCGCGGTGGCGGAGCGTGCGCTGGCGCGACAAGGCTATACGGTGTTGGCGGCCGAAAATGGCGAGGCGGCGATGGAGCTGATCCAGGGGGTCGACCGGCCGACGCTGGTCATTTCCGACGTGATGATGCCGCTGATGGACGGCCCGACGCTGGCGCGGCAGTTGCGCAAGATCCATCCCGACATTCCGATCCTGTTCATGTCCGGCTATGCCGAGGAACAGCTGCGCCGCTCGATCGATCTCGACAACGTCGCCTTCCTGCCCAAGCCGTTCTCGGTCCAGCAGCTGGCGGAAGCGACCCGCGACGTCCTGGTGGCGGAAGAAGCGGTGAAGGGCGCGGGTTGATGGCACTGGCCGGAAACCCGCGCTCTGTGGGGTAGCGGTGGTTGCGCGCTGCAACAGGCGCGCTATGGCAGGGCGCATGACGATGCGTGTACTGCTGGTCGAAGACGAACCCCTGATCGCAATGATGCTCGAGGATTTTCTCGATGCACTGGACAAGACGCATGCCGGTACCGCCGACAGCGTGGCGGCGGCGTTGCCCCTGGTCGAGGCCGGCGGCTTCGACGCGGCGATCCTCGACGTGAACCTGCGCGGCGGCGAGAAGAGCTTCGCGATCGCCGACGCATTGGCCGAACGCAACATTCCGTTCGTCTTCGCGACCGGTGGCGGTGGTGAGGAGATCGCCGCGGATCACCGCGAGCGGCCGCGGCTGTCCAAGCCGTTCACGATCGATGGCGTCGGGAAGGCGCTCGCGCAACTCGGCTGACGCATTATCCTTGCGTCGGGACGCCGTTCGGCGACATAGGCGTGCGCGATATGACCCAGACCTTCGACAAGTCCCGCCTGCCGAGCCGCCACGTGTCGGTCGGCCCCGAACGCGCACCCCATCGCAGCTATTATTATGCGATGGGCCTCACCGAGGAGGAGATCGCGCGTCCGTTCGTTGCGCTCGCCTCCGCGGGTAACGACAGCGCACCGTGCAACACCACCCTCGATGCACAGGCCGACGCGGCGCGGCGCGGGGTGGAGCAGGGCGGCGGCATGCCGCGCCGCTTCAACACCATCACCGTGACCGACGGTATCGCGATGGGCCATCAGGGGATGAAATCCTCGCTGGTCAGCCGCGAGGTGATTGCCGATTCGGTCGAACTGTCGGTCCGCGGCCATTGCTACGACGCGCTGGTCGGCTTCGCGGGTTGCGACAAGTCGTTGCCGGGCATGATGATGGCGATGCTGCGGCTCAACATCCCGTCGATCTTCGTCTACGGCGGCTCGATCCTCCCAGGCCGCTTCCACGATCGCGACGTCACCGTCGTCGACGTGTTCGAGGTGGTCGGTAAATATGCCGCTGGGGCGTGCCCCCTGTCCGAGGTGCATGAGCTGGAAAAGGTCGCATGCCCCGGCCACGGTGCCTGCGGCGGGCAGTTCACCGCCAACACCATGGCCTGCGTCGGTGAGGCGATCGGCCTGTCGCTCCCCAACAGCAACATGGTGCCCGCGCCGTTCAGCACGCGTGAGCAGATCGCCGTCGCCGCCGGTGCGCAGGTGATGGAGCTGGTCGCCCGCAATCTGCGCCCCCGCGACATCTGCACCCGCGCCGCCTTCATCAACGCCGCGCGCGTGGTGGCGGCGACCGGCGGCTCGACCAACGCCGCGCTCCATCTGCCGGCCATGGCATGTGAGGCGGGGATCGATTTCGACCTGTTCGATGTGGCCGAGGCATTCAAATCAACACCTTACATCGCTGACCTCAAGCCGGGCGGCAAGTATGTCGCGCGTGACATGTACGAGGCCGGCGGCGTCTACATGCTGATGAAGACGATGCTGGCGGGCGGCTTGCTGGATGGCGAGTGCATGACGGTGACCGGCCGGACGCTGGGCGAGAACATCGATCAGGTGACGTGGAACCCCGACCAGAAGGTGATCTACGACGTGCGCACGCCGATCACCCCGACTGGCGGCGTCGTCGGCCTGCGCGGCACGCTGGCCCCCAACGGTGCGATCGTGAAGGTCGCCGGCATGCACCGCCTGCAATTCGAGGGGCCGGCGCGCTGTTTCGATTGCGAGGAAGACGCCTTCGCCGCGGTCGAGGCGCGCTCGATCGTGGAGGGCGAGGTGGTCGTCATCCGCTACGAAGGGCCGAAGGGCGGGCCCGGGATGCGCGAGATGCTGTCCACCACCGCCGCGCTTTACGGCTTGGGCATGGGTGAGAAGGTCGCGCTGATCACCGATGGGCGCTTTTCCGGGGCGACGCGCGGCTTCTGCATCGGCCATGTCGGCCCCGAGGCGGCCGAGGGTGGCCCGATCGCGCTGGTCGAAAACGGCGATCCGATCCGCATCGATGCGGAGGAGGGGACGATCGACCTGCTGGTGGACGAGGCGACGCTCGCCGAACGGCGTACCCGCTGGCAGGCGCGGACCAACGATTACGGCGCCGGTGCGCTGTGGCGCTACGCACAGAACGTCGGCCCGGCATATCAGGGCGCGGTGACGCATCCCGGTGCCAGGGCCGAACGTCACGTCTACGCCGACATTTGACCGGTGACGCCGCCGCATGGGTTTGCCATAGCGGCGGCATGATCCCGATCGCCGGAACCCCCGTGCTCACCGCCGCCGCGATGCGCGCGGCGGAGGAAGCTTCCATCGCCGCCGGCGTGTCCGTCGACACGCTGATGCAACGCGCCGGCGCCGGGGTGGCGAACGCCGTCCGCCGGCTGGCGGGCGTTAACGAAGTGCTGGTGCTGTGTGGCCCGGGCAACAACGGCGGCGACGGCTATGTCGCGGCGGCGCGGCTCCACGCCGCCGGCCGCCCGGTGCGGGTCGCTGCGTCGGACGCGCCACGCAGCCCCGCCGCGATCGCCGCGCGCGCGTTATGGAACGGCCCGATCGAGTCGCTCGCCACCGCAGCCCCCGCGCCGGTAGTGGTCGATGCGCTGTTCGGCACCGGGCTGTCGCGCGCGCTCGACGCCGCCGCCGCCGCCGCACTCGCTTGCTTGGTCGATGCCGCGTCGCTGTCGATCGCGGTCGATGTGCCCAGCGGCATCGCCGCCGACGATGGCGCGCTGCCTGGCGATGTGTCCGCGGTGCACGTCACCCTCGCGCTCGGCGCGGTGAAGCCCGCGCATTTGCTTCAGCCCGCGGCGTCGCGGTGCGGCGCGGTGCGGATCGTGCCGATCGGCGTGGAGATCGATGGCGACGTTCGCGTCCTGTCGCGTCCGGACCTCGCCGCGCCGTCGGTGGATGCGCACAAGTTCACGCGCGGCATGGTCGCGGTGGTGCGCGGGCGGATGGCGGGCGCGGCGCACCTTGCCGCCGAGGCCGCGCTGCACGCCGGGGCGGGCTATGTCGCGTTGCTGGGCGCGACGATTCCCGGCACGCCGCATGCGCTGGTCCGCCGCCGCTGCGACGACGAGGCGCTTGCCGATCCACGGATCGGCGCGCTGCTGATCGGGCCGGGGTTGGGCCGCGGCGACGAGGCGCGCGCCCTGCTCGATCGCGTATTGGCCACCGCGCACCCGCTGGTGATCGACGGCGACGCGCTCCACCTTATCACCCCGGAGCGCCTTCGTGAACGCGGCGGCACGATCGTCCTCACGCCCCATGCCGGCGAGTTCGCGGCGCTGTTCGGCGCGCCCGGCACCGACAAACTCACCGCCGCCCGTGCCGCTGCCACGCGCGCCGGTGCGACGATCGTCTTCAAGGGGCCGGATACGGTGGTCGCCGCGCCGGACGGTCGTGCGATCCTGTCCGATACGGCGACGTCGTGGCTGTCGACCGCCGGCAGCGGCGACGTGCTGGCCGGTGCGATCGCCGCGATGCTGGCGGGCGGGCGCGCCCCGCTCGACGCCGCCGCGGCGGGCGTATGGCTCCACGCGGAGGCGGCGCGGCGGCTCGGCCCCGCCTTTATCGCCGACGATCTCGCCCGCGCGCTGGCGGAGGCCCGCGCATGAGCACGATCGTCCGCGTCGCCGCTCGCGGCGAAGGCGTTGCCGAGGACGGTCGCCACGTCGCGTTCGCCGCCCCCGGCGACACGATCGCGGCGGATGGCGCGATCATCCCCGGCGCGCATCACGCCGTGCCGCCGTGCCGTCACTTCCCCGAATGCGGTGGCTGCCAGCTTCAGCACCTTGATGACGACAGCTGGTCGGCGTTCATCACCGATCGCATCGCCGGCGCGCTCGCCGCGCACGGCGTGTCCGCACCGATCCGTCCGCCCGCGCTCTCGCCGCCGCGCACCCGCCGCCGCGCGACGCTGCACGTCGAGCCCTCCGGCCGGATCGGCTTCACCGCCGAACGTAGCCACCAGATCGTCGACCTCCACGAATGCCACGTCATGGCGCCCCGATTGTTCGCGCTGGTCCGCCCGCTCAAGCGGTTACTGCCGACGTTCAGGGCCAAACGCCGGGTCGACGTACACCTCACGCTCGCCGATCAGGGCGTCGATATCCTGGTCAAGGGTGTCGCACCCGAAGGGCTCGCGCACCACGACGCGCTGACCGCCTTCGCGCAGGAGCATCGCGTCGCGCGCGTCGCCTTCGACGACGGACTGGGGCCGGAGACACGCTGGGAACCCCAGCCGGTCACGATCACGCTCGGCGGCATCGCGGTGCCGCTGCCCCCGGGCGCGTTCCTGCAAGCGACCGCCGAAGGGGAGGCGACGCTCGTCGCGGCGGTGCGGGAGGGAGTGGCCGGTGCGCCGATCGTCGCGGACCTGTTCGCGGGCCTCGGCACCTTCGCCTTCGCGCTGCCCGGCCGCGTCTATGCCGCGGAGGGCGCGCGCGACGCGATCCTGTCACTCAAGGCTGCGGCCGGGCGCGCGCAACGCCCGGTCTTTACCGAGCATCGCGACCTGTTCCGTCGCCCGTTGACCAGCGCCGAGCTCAACCGCTTCGACGCGATCGTCATCGATCCGCCGCGCGCCGGTGCGCGCGACCAGATCGTGCAGCTGGCCAATTCGCACGTGCCGACGATCTTGTATGTTTCTTGCAATCCCAACAGCTTCGCCCGGGATGCTGAGGAATTGTCGAAGGCTGGCTACACTCTCGACTGGGTGCAGCCGGTCGGTCAGTTCCGCTGGTCGACGCATGTCGAACTGGCGTCGCGCTTCAGCCGGTCACCTGCGTAGAACGCCGCGACGAAGAACAGCCCGTCGGGCGGCGCATTCAGCCCCAGCCGCGTGCGGTCGGCGGCGCGCAATGCGTCGCGCAGATCGTCGGCGGACCACCGTCCCATCCCGATCAGCGCCAGGCACCCGACCATCGAGCGCACCTGATGGTGAAGGAACGAGCGCGCCTCGACCCGCACCGTGATCCGGTCCCCGTCGCGCGCCACGTCGATCCAGTCGACCGATTTGATCGGGCTGGCCGATTGGCAATGCGCCGAACGGAAGGTGGTGAAATCGTGCAGGCCGACCAGCGATTGTGCGGCATCGTGCATCGCGGCGGCGTCCAGCGGCGGCGCGATCTGCCACGCCAGTCCCTTCTCGTACGTCAATGGCGCGCGGCGGTTGACGATGCGGTATTCATACGCCCGCGCCAGGCACGAGAAACGCGCGTGCCAGTCGTCCGCCACCGCCACGCAGTCGCGGATCGCGACCGGCGCGGGCCGCAGCAACGCGTTCAGCGCCTCGCCCAGCCGAAACGCCGCGATCGGTTTCGCTACGTCCAGGTGCGCGCGCATCGCCAGTCCATGTACCCCCGCGTCGGTGCGTCCCGCGGCATGAACAACCACCGTCTCGCCGGTCACCGCATGCGCCGCTTCCTCGATCGCCTGCTGCACGCTTGGCCCGTGCGCCTGCCGTTGCCAGCCCATGAAAGGCCGCCCGTCATATTCGACGGTCAGCGCGAACCGGGTCACAGCGCCGCGCCGCGCGGGATCGCGAACCCGCGCAGCAATTCCGCCACGCTCATCGTCCCGCGCCCCGCACGCTGCACCACCACCGGGCGTATCGCGCCTTCTCCGCATGCGATCGTCAGCGCGTCGTCGATCACCGCGCCGGCTGCGCCCGCATCGTCGACGGTTTCTGCGGCGAGCATCTTCACCCGCTCGCCAGCATGTTCGAAGAACGCCCCCGGCGTCGGTGCGAACGCCAGCACCTGCCGCAATACCTGCTGGGCGTCGGCAGTGAAATCGAGCCGTGCCTCCTCCTTCCGGATCTTCTCGGCATAGGTGACGCCCGCCCCCGGCTGCGCCACCGCCGGATGCGCGGCGACATCACGCAGCACGCGCACCATCAGCGCGGCCCCCATCTCAGCTAATTCTTCCGTAACTTGCCCGGCATTCTTCCCGTCGATTGAGATGCGTCCCTCCAGCCGCACCGGCCCGGTATCCAGCCCGGTCTCCATCTGCATGATGCCGACGCCGGTCTCCGCGTCGCCGGCCAGGATCGCACGCTGCACCGGCGCCGCACCGCGCCACCGCGGCAGCAGCGATCCGTGGACGTTCAGACACCCCAGCCGCGGCGCATCCAGTATCGGGCGCGGCAGGATCAGGCCATAGGCCGCCACCACCGCCACGTCCGCGTCGTGCGCGGCGAACACCGCTTGCGCCTCCGGGGCACGCAAGGTCGCGGGGGTCAGTACCGGCACGCCCAGTGCCTCCGCACGGACGTGCACCGGCGACCGTACCAACTCGCGCCCGCGCCGTCCGCCCGGACGCGGCGGCTGGCTATACGCTGCCACGACCTCGTGTCCGTCCGCCACCAGCGCCTCCAGCGTCGGCACGGCGAAGCCGGGAGTTCCCATGAAGATGATCCGCATCGCGCCTCTCGACACGCTGGCGGCGCGCCGCGCAACCCCCTATCTGTTCCGCATGGCATCCCCCGAGATCGAGGCGCTGACAAGCGCGCTGGCGCGGCTCCCCGGCTTTGGCCCGCGTTCGGCGCGACGCGCGGTGCTGCACTTGCTGAAGCGCCGCGAATCATCGCTGGCTCCGCTGCGTTCGGCTCTGATTGCGGTGGAGGAACGCCTCGCAACCTGCGGTATTTGTGGCAATGTTGACACGACCGATCCGTGTGCGATCTGCGCCGATCCACGCCGCGATGCCCGTAGCCTGTGCGTGGTGGAGGATGTCAGCGACCTGTGGGCGCTGGAGCGTGGCCGGCTGTTCCCCGGCCGATTCCATGTGCTGGGCGGGCGGCTGTCGGCGCTGGAGGGCGTCCGGCCGGAGGATCTCGCCATCGACGGTCTCGTCGCGCGCGTCGCGGCGGGCGGGGTGGACGAGGTCGTGCTGGCGATGAACGCGACCCTGGAGGGACAGACGACCGCGCATTACCTTGCGGAGCGGCTGGAGAAGCATCCGGTACGCCTGACGCAGCTCGCCCATGGCCTGCCCGTTGGCGGCGAGCTCGACTATCTCGACGAGGGTACGCTGGCACAGGCATTGCGCGCGCGACGTCCGGTCGCTTGACGCGCCCACGGCACGCTTATAGCGCCGCCGCCATGGCCATTCTTCCGATCGTAGAAGTCCCCGACGCGCGCCTGCGCGAAACCGCCGTTCCGGTGGCGGAGGTGAACGACGCCGTGCGCGGCATCGTCGCCGACATGTTCGAAACGATGTACGACGCGCATGGCATCGGGCTGGCGGCGGTGCAGGTCGGCATCATGCAGCGCATCGTCGTCATCGACCTGCAGGAGCGCGAACTGGCGGAGGACGAACCGCGCGAGGCGGCGCGCGAGCCGCGGTCGTTCATCAACCCCGAGATGACGTGGCTCAGCGAGGAAGTCTCCAGCTACAACGAAGGTTGCCTGTCGATCCCCGACCAATATGCCGAGGTGACGCGCCCCGACCGGTGCCGCGTGACATGGCTGGACACCGCGGGCGAGCGGCACGAGGCGGAGTTCGACGGCCTGCTGTCGACCTGTATGCAGCATGAGATCGATCACCTGAACGGCGTGTTGTTCATCGACCACATTTCGCGGCTGAAGCGCGGGATGCTCATGAAGAAGCTCGAAAAGCTGCGCCGCGCCGGCTGAGGTGCCGCCGGTCGCCGCCTTTTAGCGGTTGTCGCCGGGGCGTCGTTCGTTCTATGTTCCGGTGATGGTCGAATATCTTCTTGTCGCGTTCGTCGCGGTCGCTCTGGGTGCGCTGCTCGGCTGGATCGCGGGCAAGCGCATGGCGGACGGCTATCGCCGCGAACGCGACGAACAGGTCGAACAGTTCAAGCGCGCGATTACCGATCTGGCCGCGGCGGAGGAACGCGCCCGCGCGACGGAGGGGTTGCGCACCGAATTGGCGCAGGCCCGCGACGAACGCGAGACCGCGCGTCTTCAGGTCTCGCGGCTGGAGGCCGAGGGCCGCGCCGCCGAGCAGCGCATCACCGATCTGCGCGCGGCTGCCGACGAGATGAGCCTGCGCTTCCGCGACGTTGCGCAGAACGCGCTGGGCGAGGCGCAGAAGTCGTTCCTCGAACGCGCAGAGGCGCGCTTCCGCCAGTCCGAGGAGCAATCGGGGCAGGGGCTGCGCGCGCTGTTGCAACCCGTCAACGACCGCCTGCAACGCTATGAGGAAGGCGTCGCCAGGATCGAGGCGGAGCGGCGCGACGCCTTCGGACAGCTTCACGGCCAGATCGAGGCCATGCGCGTCGGGCAGGAGCGCGTGTCGGGCGAGGCGGCCAAGCTGGTCAACGCCTTGCGCAACGCGCCGAAGGCACGCGGGCGCTGGGGCGAGCAGCAATTGCGCAACGTGCTGGAATCATGCGGTCTGGCCGAACATACCGATTTCCGCATGGAGGTGAGCGTCACCGGGGACGAAGGCGCACGGCTGCGTCCCGACGCGATCGTCCGCGTGCCCGGTGGCAAGTCGCTGATCGTCGATGCCAAGGTGTCGCTCAACGCTTATCAGGACGCATTCGGCGCGGTCGACGAGGCGGAGCGGCAACTGGGCCTCGCGGCGCACGCCGCATCGATGCGCGCGCACGTCAACGCGCTCGGCGCCAAGGCTTATTGGACGCAGTTCGACGATGCGCCGGAATATGTCGTGATGTTCGTGCCCGGCGAACATTTCCTGTCCGCCGCGCTCGAACATGATGCGACGCTATGGGATTATGCGTTCGAGCGGCGGGTCTTGCTGGCGACGCCGACGAACCTGATCGCGATCGCGCGCACGGTGTCGGCGGTGTGGCGTCAGGAGAAACTGGCGCGCGAGGCGCAGGAGATCGGCGCACTCGGCAAGGAACTCTACCAACGGCTGGCGGTGATGGGCGGGCATGTCGCCCGGCTCGGCAAGAACCTCGATACCGCGATGGGCGCATACAACAGCTTCGTCGGCAGCCTGGAGAGCCAGGTGCTGACCAGCGCGCGCCGGTTCGAGGCGCTCAACATCGACACCGGCAACAAATCGATCGAGGCGCTTCCCGTCGGCGAACAGGCCGCGCGCCCGCTGACCAAGCTGGCCGCGATCGAGGACGCGGCGGAATAGGCGTCGCGCGCGGTGCAGATTCCTTTTCGACGAGTCCGAATCCGCACTCTCGCCGCGTCGGCAGTTCACCTTTGCCCGGTTGCCGCACCAGATCCATGCGTCGGAAACCACACAGGTCATCATGGTGGTGCCGGCCGTGCGATTGTTGTCGGTGACGCGTGCCGGGATCGGTCCGGTCGCGCTTGAGGACGAAGATCATTTTCGGCTTCATCGCGAATTCACGATCGATCCGTTGGGCACGATGCAGGCCATGCGGACCGAATGACCCGTCGCGCTGCATTCCGGTTCGCGCCTATCGATGCCGCGCCAGCACCTCATAGGCCATCACCGCGGTCGCGACCGCCGCATTCAGGCTATCGGCCTTGCCCAGCATCGGCATCTTGACCAGCAGATCGCATTCGGCCTCATATTCGTCGGGAAGCCCCTGCGCCTCGTTGCCGGTCAGCAGGAAGGTCGGCGCCGCATAATCGGCCTCGCGATAGCCGTGCTCGGTCTGCAGGCTCAGCCCGACGAGCTGCCCCGGCCCCTCGCGCAGCCACGCCAGGAACTCGGGCCAGATCACGCGCACGATCGGCACCGTGAACAATGCTCCCATGCTGGCGCGCACCGCCTCGGTCGAGAACGGATCGACGCATTCGTCGACAAGGATCAGCGCGCCAGCACCCACCGCGTCGCCGGTGCGCAGGATCGTGCCCAGATTGCCGGGATCGCGCAGCCGCTCCGCCACCAGCCAGATCGGCGATGCGGTGCGGTCGAGCATGTCGAGCGTGGTTTCGAACGTGTCGAACACGCCGACGACCGCTTGCGGATTGTCCTTGCCGGACAATTTGGAAAGAATGTCGGGCGTCGTCTCGATCGCCTCGCCGAAATCGCCCTCCACGGCCTCGATCAGCGCACGGACCAGCGGGTGCCCCGCGCTCGCCGCCGCGAAGAACAGGATGCGCGGGATGCGTCCGGTTTCCAGCGCCTCGGTCAGGATGCGCAGCCCCTCGGCGAGGAACAATCCCTCCTCACGGCGGTGGCGCTTGTCGCGAAGCGCCTGCACGCGCTTGACCAGCGGATTCGAAAAGGAGGTGATGACCTTGGGCATGGCGAACGTTCGCGGAGGATCAATCCTCGCCGAACTTGCCCTCGACCAGCGCACACATCGTCGCGACGACGCCTTCGGCAGCGTCGCCCTGCGCGGAAATCGTGATATGGTCGCCCTTCGCAGCGCCCAGCATCATCAGCCCCATGATCGACGTGCCGATCACTTCCGAATCGCCCTTGGCCACCTTCACCTCGGTCGGCTGGCCGGACGCGAGCGTCACGAACTTCGCGCTGGCGCGCGCGTGCAGCCCGCGGCGATTGGTGACCTCTACGGTGCGCGACACGCTCATGCCGCCGCCTCCCCGAGCACCTCGGAAGCGACCGAGATATATTTCCGGCCTGCCTCGCGCGCAGCGGCCACGGCGGCGACCACCGTCATCGACTTGCGCGCGGATTCCAGCCGGATCAACATCGGCAGGTTGATCCCGGCGATCACCTCGACCCGTCCGCGTTCCATCAACGAAATCGCGAGATTGGACGGCGTTCCTCCGAACAGGTCGGTCAGCACGATCACGCCGCGCCCTTCGTCGACATCACCAATCGCGCCGGCGATGTCGGCGCGGCGCGCCTCCATGTCGTCATCCGGGCCGATCGCCACGGTGCGCACCTGACGCTGCGGGCCGACGACATGCTCCATCGCCACGACGAACTCATCCGCGAGCCGTCCGTGGGTGACAAGCACCAAACCGATCACTGGTACCGACCCCGACATTGGCCCCGACATTGGCTTCGACAATCCGTTCATTGACCCGTGGGGCGTCCTTCGAGCGCATCCTGCGGGGCCGCCGCAAGGTCCCGATGCACGATGGTGGGGCAAAACCCCGCGTCGCGCAACCGTTCAGCCACCCGTTCCGCGACATGGACCGACCGATGCTTGCCCCCCGTACATCCGAATGCGACCGTGACATAGGGCTTCCCCTCCGCCCGGTACCGCGGCAGCAGCAGCAGCAGCAGATCCTCGATCCGCGTCACCGCCTCCGCGTATGTCGGGTCGCCGGCGATATAGGCCGCCACCGCCGGGTCCTGTCCCGTATAGGGACGAAGCCGGGCGTCCCAATGCGGATTCCGCAGGAAGCGCATGTCGAACACCATGTCGACGCCCGCCGGAATACCGCGCGCGAACCCGAACGATTCGACCGTCAGCGTGGTACCGATGGCGGTGTCGCGCGTGAACGCCTGGCGCACTTGCTGCGCCAGCGTATTCGCCTTTTCGTGCGTGGTGTCGATCAGCCGGTTGGCACGCTCCCGCAGCGGGGCGAGCAGCCGTCGCTCGCGCTGTATACCCTCGACGGCGGGGCGGTCGTCGGCGAGCGGATGGCGGCGTCGCGTCTCGGCGAACCGCCGGGTCAGTTCCTCTCCCGAGCAATCGAGGAACAGCAGCCCGACATTGTCGCCGCGCTGCCGCAGTTCCTCGAAGCGGCGCAGCGCGGTTTCGGCATCGAAGTTGCGCGTCCGCGTGCCGAAACCGATCGCCAGCGGGCGCGGCGCCTCGTCCGGATCGGTCGGCGGCGCGACGACGCGCGACAACAGCGACAGCGGCACATTGTCCACCGTCTCCCAGCCCATGTCCTCCAGCGTCTTCAACACCGTGGACACGCCCGCGCCGGCCATCCCGGTGACCAGCAGCACTTCGTTCATTCGCGCATCCCCGTGTCTTCGCCCGCGGCGTCCCGGCCTGCCGCCTCGTGGCTCCCCGCCTCTACGGCGCGCGACCGTTCGGCAAGCGCCCATTCGACCTTGATCGGTGCGGAGGGCCAGCGCGGGTCGATCACCACCTGCGGCACCGCGATGCCGTGGAGCATCACGTCATGCGGCTCGGGCATGCGCTCGTCCTCACTGGACAGCACCACCGCCAGCGCGACCTGCACCGTGGCACGCGCGGGGCGGGCGACGATCCCGATCCCGCGCACCTCCATGCGCCCCGCGATCGTGGAAGGGGCGGCGGCGATCAACATGCCGCCGTCACGGGTGAGGACCGTATAGTCATCGGATACCAGAACGGCTCCGCGATCGATCAGTCGCATCGCCAGATCGGATTTGCCCGCGCCCGATGGCCCGGTCAGCAACACGCCGCATGCGCCGATCGCCACGCACGTCGCGTGGATCGTGACCGGCGTCGAAGGCGGGGTCACGCACCGGCTCCGGGCGTCGCCAGCGGCAGGCGCACCACGAAGCGCGCGCCGCTCAGCCGATCCTCGCGCGATTCGACGCCGATCTCGCCCTGATGCCCCTCCACGATCGTCCGGGCGATCGCCAGCCCCAGTCCGGAATGCTGCCCGAACGTCTCCTGCGCCGGCCGCACCGAGTGGAAGCGGCGGAAGATCGCGTCGCGTGCTTCCTCGGGCACGCCCGGGCCTTCATCCTCAACCCACACTTCCAGCATCGAGCGATCGCGCCGCGCCGCGATATGCACCAGCCCGCCCGGCGGCGAGAAGGAGATCGCATTGTCGATCAGATTGGCGAACACCCGTTCCAGCCGCGCGCCTTCGGCCGAGACGATCAATTCGCCGCCCTCCGCATCGAAACGGACGCGCACGTCGTCGGGCAGCCCGCGCGCCTCGCACTGGGCGACCATCGCCGCCAGCATCGCGGCGACGTCGACCGGATCGAAGGTCGCGCGACTCAGTTGCGCATCAAGCCGCGATGCCTCCGAGATGTCGCTGATCAGCCGGTCCAGTCGGTGGACATCGTCCTTGACGATGTCCAGCAGGCGCGCGCGCAGCTCTGGGTCCTCGACCCGTTCAAGCGCGTCGATCGCGGAGCGCAGCGAGGCGAGGGGGTTCTTCAATTCGTGGGTCACGTCGGCGGCGAACGCCTCGGTGGCGTCGATCCGCGCACGCAGCGCCAGCGTCATGTCGGACAGCGCGCGCGCCAGCATCCCGATCTCGTCCCGCCGTTCTGGCAGGCGCGGCACGATCACCTCGCGCGCGCGCCCCAGCCGCACCCGCACCGCCGCGCGCGCCAACAGGCGCAACGGCACCACGATCGTCCGCGCGAGGAACAGCGACAGCCCGATCGAGATCGCACTCGCCACCAGGATCACCACGCTCAGGCGGAACCGTTCGGCGCGCACCCGCTCGGTCACGTCCTGCGCGTTGACGGTCGACATCAGCGCGAGTCCACCCGGCAGCGGCGCGGCGGCGGTGATGACGGGCGTGCGATCGGGCGCGCGCCACAAGGTCTGCGCGGTCGGCGCGCCTCCGAATACCGCGCGCACGTCGGGCCAGCGCCGTCCGTCGCGTCGCTCGCGATAGCCCGGGGCCAGCGGCGCGCGCACCACGCGGTCGATCCCGGCATCCAGCCACCGTGCGCTGCGGCGGGCGAGCGGGTCGTCGTCGGGATCGTCGAGCCGAAAATTGGCGATGCCCAGCGCGCGGCTGTCGGCCAGCGGCACGCCGCCGCGATCGTACAGCCGCAGCCGGGTGCCGGTCTGGCGTGCCAGTTGCGCGATCGTGGCGTCGCGCATCGGCGGCGCGACGATTGCCAGCGCCTCGGCCATCAACCGCACCTCGCGCCCGGCCTGCGTCGTGCGCTGGTCGAGGATGCGGCTGCGGAACGATTCGAGATAGAAGAAGCCACCGGCCAGCAGCAGCAGCGCCAGCACGTTGACCGCCAGGATGCGCGGCGTGAGCGAGACCTTGCCGGACCACGCGCGCGCCTGCTCGGCGGCGTCACTCCTCCGAAAAGCGATAGCCGGCGCCATATAGCGTCTCGATCGAATCGAAGGCGGGATCGGCTTCGCGGAACTTGCGGCGCAGGCGCTTGATATGGCTGTCGATGGTGCGGTCGTCGACGTAGATGTCGTCCTGATACGCGGCATCCATCAACTGGTTGCGCGTCTTCACGATGCCAGGCCGCTGCGCCAGCGTCTCCAGGATCAGGAATTCGGTGACGGTCAGCGTGACGGGCTTGCCGTCCCAGGCGACGCGATGCCGCGCCGGGTCCATCACCAGCCGCCCGCGCTCCAGCGGCCCCTGCGCCTCGGCCCCACCCTCCGCGCCCGGCGCGCTCGGTTCGGTGCGGCGCAGGATCGCGCGGATCCGCGCGATCAGCAGCCGCTGGCTGAACGGCTTGGCGATATAATCGTCCGCGCCCATCGCCAGCCCCAGCGCCTCGTCCAGCTCGTCATCCTTGCTGGTCAGGAAGATCACCGGCAGGCGGCTTTTCTCGCGCAGCCGCCGCAACAGTTCCAGCCCGTCCATTTTCGGCATCTTGATGTCGAAGATCGCCAGATCGGGCGGGTTGTCGGTCAGCGCCTTCAACGCCGCCTCGCCGTCGGAATACAGCCGCGTCAGGAACCCCTCGGCCTGCAACGCGATCGAGACCGAGGTCAGGATGTTGCGGTCGTCGTCGACCAGCGCGATCGTGGCGGTCATGGCAGCGTTCCGGTCATCACGGCGGGTGGGGTAGGGCAAAGCGTCGCGCCGCTCAATGGGGACGGCTCGCCGCGATCGTTTGTTTAACACGTTTGACGCCGTGCGCGGCATGACGTATTTCGCCGTCCATCGAACGGCGCCGCCTCGACGATCGGAGCACGCGCCAGAGCAGAGGATGGACCATTGAGCGACCGTATTCCCGACGCCGGGCTGGAAACGCAGGGCATCGAAACCCGCGCCACGCTGCACTGGAACCTGGTCACCGCGCGCCTGACCGAGGCCGCCGTGGCACGCAGCGAGGGCAAGCTGTCCGCCGACGGCCCGCTGGTCGTCGAAACCGGCGCGCACACCGGGCGCTCGGCGCAGGACAAGTTCATCGTCCGTGACGCCGAAACCGAATCGACGGTGTGGTGGGGCAAGTCGAACAAGGCGATGGAGCCGGCGCATTTCGCCGCCCTCAAGGCCGATTTCCTCACCGCGCTGCACGGCAAGAGCGACCTGTTCGTGCAGGATCTGTACGGCGGATCGCAGCCGGGGCACCGCGTCGGCGTGCGCGTCATCAACGAACTGGCGTGGCATAACCTGTTCATCCGCACGATGCTGGTGCGGCCCGAGGAGCGCGAGCTGAAGTCGTTCGCGCCCGACTATACGATCATCGACCTGCCCAGCTTCCGCGCCGATCCCGCGCGCCACGGCTGCCGCAGCGAGACGGTGATCGCGGTCAACATGACCGAGAAGCTGATCCTGATCGGCGGCACGCGCTATGCCGGCGAGATGAAGAAGTCGGTGTTCGGCATCCTCAACTACCTGCTGCCGCCCACGGGCGTGATGCCGATGCATTGTTCCGCCAACATGGGCGATGACGGTCGCACCGCGGTGTTCTTCGGCCTGTCCGGCACCGGCAAGACCACCTTGTCCGCCGATCCGAAGCGCACGCTGATCGGTGACGACGAACATGGCTGGTCCGATGATGCGGTCTTCAACTTCGAGGGTGGCTGCTACGCCAAGATGATCCGTCTGTCGGCCGATGCCGAACCGGAAATCTTCGCGACCACCAAGCGGTTCGGCACGGTGCTTGAAAACGTCGTGATGGACGAGGTGACGCGCCAGCTCGACCTCGATGACAACAGCCTGGCCGAAAACAGCCGTGGCGCCTATCCGATCGACTTCATCCCGAACGCTTCGGACGACAACATGGGCGGCACCCCGCGCAGCATCGTGATGCTGACCGCCGACGCCTACGGGGTCCTGCCGCCGATCTCGAAACTCACCCCCGATCAGGCGATGTACCATTTCCTGTCGGGCTATACGGCGCGGGTCGCGGGCACCGAGATCGGCGTGACGGAGCCGGACGCGACCTTCTCGACCTGCTTCGGCGCGCCGTTCATGCCGCGCCACCCGTCGGTCTACGGCAATTTGCTGAAGGAGCGGATCGCGCGCGGCGGGGTCGATTGCTGGCTGGTCAACACCGGCTGGACCGGCGGCAAATACGGCACCGGGCACCGCATGCCGATCAAGGCGACGCGCGCGCTGCTCGACGCCGCGCTCGACGGCAGCCTGAACGACGCCGAGTTCCGCACCGATCCCAACTTCGGGTTCAAGGTGCCGGTATCGGTGTCCGGCGTCGACACCGCGATCCTCGATCCGCGCGAAACCTGGGCGGACAAGGCCGCCTACGATGCGACCGCGGCGAAGCTGGTCGATCTGTTCAACGACAATTTCGCGCAGTTCGCCGAACACGTCGATCAGGGCGTTCGCGAAGCCGCGCCGAAGGTCGTCAAGGCGACCGTCTGACACCCGCCTCGTCACCCCGGACCCGATCCGGGGTGACGAGATCCGCAAGGGCACCGAATAGCCCGGCATCGGCGCGCTGCCCCCGGGGTAGCGGCGCAGTGGCCCACCACCGGGCGAGCCGGTTGTCGATACGTCCTAGCCGTCCGCCCCGGTTGCGGTTACATGGCGCGCCACTTCCTCACCCCCACAGGATTCGGCGTTCCATGAACATCCGCCTTGGCCTCACCTTCGACGACGTGCTGCTCGTGCCGGCGGAATCCAGCGTGCTTCCCGGCGAGGCCGACACGCGGACGCAGGTAACGCGCGGCATCTCGCTCAACATTCCCGTCCTCTCCTCCGCGATGGATACGGTGACGGAGGCTGACATGGCGATCGTCATGGCGCAGCTCGGCGGGATGGGCGTGCTCCACCGCAACCTGACCGTCGACGAACAGGTCGCTGCGGTCCGGCAGGTCAAGCGTTTCGAGAGCGGCATGGTCGTCAATCCGATCACGATCGCACCGCAGGCCACGCTGGCGCAGGCGCAGGCGCTGATGGCCGCGCACCGCATCAGCGGTATCCCGGTGGTGGAGGCCGATGGCAAGCTGGTAGGCATCCTGACCAACCGCGACGTCCGCTTCGCCGAGAACCCGCACCAGCCGGTCGCGGAGCTGATGACGCGCGATCATCTCGCCACCGTCGCGGTCGGCGTCGGACAGGAGGAGGCGCGGCGCCTGCTCCACCAGCGCCGGATCGAAAAGCTGCTGGTGGTCGATGACGCCTATCGCTGCGTCGGCCTCATCACCGTCAAGGACATCGAAAAGGCGGTGATGTACCCGAACGCGACCAAGGACGCCGCCGGTCGCCTGCGCGTCGCCGCCGCCACCACGGTTGGCGACAAGGGTTTCGGACGCACCGAGGCGCTGGTCGATGCCGAATGCGACCTGATCGTCATCGATACCGCGCACGGCCACAACAGCGAGGTCGCACGCGCGGTCGAGCGTGTGAAGAAGCTCTCCAACGCGGTGCAGGTGATCGCGGGCAACGTCGCCACCGCGGAGGCGACGCGCGCGCTGATCGATGCCGGGGCGGACGGGATCAAGGTCGGCATCGGCCCCGGCTCGATCTGCACGACCCGCGTCGTCGCCGGCGTCGGCGTGCCGCAGCTGACTGCGGTGATGGATTGCGCGGAGGCGGGGGCGAAGGCCGGCGTGCCGGTGATCGCCGACGGTGGATTGCGCACCTCGGGCGACCTTGCCAAGGCGCTGGCGGCGGGCGCATCGACCTGCATGGTCGGTTCGCTGCTGGCGGGCACCGAGGAAGCGCCGGGCGAAACCTTCCTTTATCAAGGGCGTGCGTACAAATCCTACCGCGGCATGGGAAGCGTTGGCGCGATGGGCCGCGGCTCGGCCGACCGTTATTTCCAGGGCGAGGTGCGCGACCAATTGAAGCTGGTGCCGGAGGGGATCGAAGGGCAGGTGCCCTATAAGGGCCCGGCGCGCGACGTGATCCACCAGCTGGTCGGCGGCATCAAGGCGGCGATGGGCTATACCGGTTCGGCGACGATCCCGGATCTTCAGGCGCGCGCGCAATTCGTGCAGATCACCGGCGCGGGGCTGAAGGAGAGCCATGTCCACGACGTGACGATCACCCGCGAAGCGCCAAATTATCCGACCCGCTGACCCCGGCGGGCGTGCGGCTGTCCTACGCCGCGCGCCTGTGGCACAAGCGATCCGTGATGACGTTCCCCGATGCCCGTCCCGCCGCGCCGGCCCACGAAGCCGGCGCACCGCTTGCATCGTCGGTCGCCGGCTGTATGGCGCATGCCACCAGCGCGAGAACAGCCGCCCGGGTGCCGTTCCGTCGCGTCGTCGCGCGCGCACCCTCTCCCGTCGGTACGAGCGAGGCGAAGCGATCCGGTGCCACCAGCGCGCCGCATCGACACTCCGCCGTCCGCAACGGCATGATCGCATGACCGCGCCGACCGCCAGCGCGCCATCCGCCATCCCCGCCACGTCCCCCGCGGCACCACCGACCCACCAATCGTCTGGCCAGGCCTATCGCCGCACACGTCGACACCGGCGCAGCGCCAGTGTCTCAACATTCGCAACATTCGCCCCCCACCACCGCTCCCGGAGCCTCAACATTCGCAACATTCGATGACCCCCGCCGCACGCACCCAGGCCGCGATCGAGCTGCTCGACGCGATCGTCACCGCTGCGCATGACGGCGGTGCCGCCGCCGACACGCTCGTGTCGCGCTACTTCGGACAGCGTCGCTATGCCGGCTCCAAGGATCGTCGCGCGGTGCGCGAACTGGTCTATGCCGCGATCCGCCGGCTTGGCGAACGTCCCGCCAACGGTCGCGCCGCCTTGCTCGCGCTCGCCGCCACCGATCCGGTTCTCACGGCCACCTTCGACGGCTCGACCCACGGACCTGCACCGATCGGCGACGAAGCGCCCGCGCCAGAGGGGCTGCACCCCCGCTGGCTGGAGGAGCTGCTCGCCGCATCCGGCATCGATGCGGACGAACAACGTGCGCTGATCGATCGCGCGCCGCTCGACGTGCGCCTCCACCCCGATCACGCCGATATCGAGCTGCCTGGTGCCGAACCGGTCGCGGGCCTGCCGCTTGCACGTCGTTTGGCAGCGGGCAGCGATGTCGTCGCGCTGGCCGGACGCGTCGAGGTGCAGGATGCCGGCAGCCAGGCGGTAACGCTTGCCGCCGATGCCCGCGCCGGCATGACCGTGCTCGATCTGTGCGCGGGGGCGGGGGGCAAGAGCCTCGCGCTTGCCGCGCTGATGGCGAACGACGGACGGATCGTCGCCAGCGATATTGATCGCGCGCGGCTGTCGCGCCTCGCCCCCCGCGCGGCGAAGGCCGAGGCGACGATCATCGAGACTCGGTTGCTCGATCCCGGTCACGAGGCGGAGGCGCTCGCCGATGTCGCGCCCGACGTGGCGCTGATCGACGCGCCCTGTTCGGGGACCGGCACGTGGCGGCGCAATCCGGAGGCACGCTGGCGGTTGACCCCTGCGCGGCTCGACCGGTTGATCGAGACGCAGGCCCATGTCCTGTCGATCGGCGCAGGCGCGGTAAAGCCGGGCGGCGCGCTCGTCTACATCGTTTGCTCGCTGCTCGATGCGGAGGGCGCGGCGCAGGTCGACGCCTTCCTGGCTGCGCATCCCGGCTGGCAGGCGGAGCCGCTGGCGCTGCCGTTCGGTCGCCCGCATCACGCCGGCGTTCGCCTGACCCCCAAGCACGACGGCACCGACGGTTTTTTCGTCGCACGGCTGCGGGCGCCATGCTAACCGGGCCGCATCGTGTCGAAGCTGGAGCCGTTCATGCGTTTCACCGCCATCGCCATGGCCGCCTCGCTGGCGCTGGTGTCGATCTCCACCGTGTTGCACGGGCAGCGGCCTGACGACCAGATCGACGCGCGCAGCATGGCGTTGCTGCAACAGGGCAAGGCTGCCCGGACGGCGGGCAATCTCGACGTCGCCACCGATCTGCTCGAAAGCGCGGTGGCAGTCGATCCGCGCAACCGGCAGGCGTTCGTCGCGCTCGCGCAGGTCGCGGACGGCCGCGGGCTGCCGGGCAAGGCGATCCGCCTGTATCGTGAGGCGTTGCTGCTCGAACCAAACGACGTCACCGCGCTGTCGGGGCAGGGCGAGGCGATGGTCGCCAAGGGCGCGGTCGAACGCGCGCGGCAGAACCTCGCGAAGGTGCGGACATTGTGCAAGGGCGGCTGCCCGCAGGCGACCACGCTGGCCGCCGTCATCGCCAAGGGTCCGCCGGTCACGACCGCACAGGTCGGCGTCAACACGACCACCGTCGCCACCGGCAAGCAGCCGTCGGCGCAGGATTGAGCCGTCGCCCGCGAACGCGCCCGTTCGCATCTGGCCGCCACGTTATCGCGTCGCGCCGGACTTGATCGGGCGCTACCTTCGGCATCGGTAGCTAGCGCCCGCGGCGAAGATTTCGGACGAGCGGGATGAAGGTCGTCACGCTGATCGCGAAAGCGAGCGGTCCCGGCTTCCCGGGCCGACGCGCGGGATGGCGCTAGCCAAGCCGCTTCGCCACCGCGACGAACTCCGCCACGCTCACCGTTTCCGCCCGCCGCGTCGCGTCGATCCCCTCGGCCGACAGCGCCTCCATCGCCCCTGCCACGCCGCGCAATGACTGACGCAGCATCTTGCGCCTTTGCCCGAACGCCGCCGCCGTGACGCGTTCCAGCACCGGCAGCGCGACGCCCTCCGGCGCCGCGGTTGGCGTCACATGCACCACCGCCGACATCACCTTGGGCGGCGGGGTGAAGGCGGAGCGGTGCACCGGCATCGCGATCCGCGCGCTGCTGCGCCACTGCGCCAGTACCGCGAGCCGTCCGTACGCGTCGCCGTCGGTCGGCGCGATGATCCGCTCTGCAACCTCGCGCTGGAACATCAGCGTCAGCGACCGCCACCACGGCATCCAGTCCGCCGACAGCCACCCGATCAACAGGGCGGTGCCGACATTATACGGCAAGTTGGAAACGATGTGCGGCGCACCCTCGAACAGCGTGCGCGCGTCGACTTCGGTCGCATCGCCCTCGATCACGCGCAGCTTGCCCGGATAGGCCGCCTCCAGCTCGGCAAGCGCGGGGATGCACCGCCGGTCGCGCTCGATCGCTGTCACCCGCGCGCCCTGCGCCAGCAAGGCGCGGGTCAACCCGCCGGGACCGGGGCCGACCTCCAGCACCTCGGCCTCCGCGAGGTCGCCGGGAATCCGCGCGATCCGGCCCAGCAATTGCGCGTCGAACAGAAAATTCTGCCCCAGCGCCTTGGATGCGGACAGGCCATGACGCGCGATCACCTCTCGCAGCGGCGGCAGTTCGGGGGCGATGGTCATGCCGCCGGCGTGGCGCGAATGCGGTGCGACGCGGCCTGGTCGGCCATCAGGATCGCCGCGATCGTCGCGCCGGGATGCGCCACGCCCTTGCCAGCGATCGCGAACGCGGTGCCGTGATCGGGGGAGGTCCGCACGATCGGCAGCCCCAGCGTGATGTTGACGCCGTCGTCGAAGAACAATGTCTTCAGCGGCACCAATGCCTGATCGTGATAGGGGCAGAGGGCCACGTCATAGCCGGCGCGGGCGCGTTCGTGGAACATCGTGTCGGCGGCCAGCGGCCCGCGCACGTCGATACCCTCGTCGCGCAATTGCTCGATCGCCGGCTGCATCACCTCGATTTCCTCGCGGCCCAGCGCGCCGCCTTCACCGGCGTGCGGGTTCAGCCCGGCGAAGGCGAGGCGCGGCTGCTCGATCCCGAAATTGCGCACCATCGCGCGCGCGGTCACCCGCGCCTTTGCCAGGATCAGCTCGATCGTCAGCAGACCGGGCACGTCCGACAGGGGAACGTGCGTGGTCATCGGCACGACGCGCAGGCCCGGTCCGGCCAGCATCATCACCGCATTGCCGCGCGATATGCCGCAGCGCTCGGCCACGAATTCAGTCTGGCCGGGATAGGTGAAGCCGATCTGGTACAGCTGCGCCTTGGCCACCGGCCCGGTCACGAGCGCGCGTCCCGCGCCCGATCGCACCAGCCCGGTCGCCAGTTCCAGCGCACGCACCGCGCAGCGCGCGCCATCCGGATCGGGTACGCCCGGCACGATCTCGCCGCCATCCTCGACGGCCAGCACCGGCAGGGCATCGGGAAATACCTGCTCGACCATGTTCAGGTCGGAAACCGCGGCGACCGGGCCGTCCCACACCCGGGCGATCGCACGACGGTCGCCCACCGCCACGAACGGCGGCAACGCGCGGGCGACGCGCGCGTCCCATGCCTTGGCGATCGTCTCCGGCCCGATCCCCGCGGGATCGCCCATCGAGATCACGATCGGCCGGGTCATCCGCCACTCCTCAGCGATAATCGATCACCGCATCGCGCCGCAGGTCGCGCAGTGCCTGCTGCGCGCGCAAGTTCACGCGCTGTTGCTCCAGCTGGTTCTGGATCTGCTGCGCGCCGGGCAGCTGACCGCCCGGTGCCTCGTCGCGACCGCACATCACCAGGGTGCGCACGCCCTCGGACGGCGATCCGAACGGCGGCGTCGCCTGCCCGACCTGCAGCTTCAGCATGATCGCCTGCAGGGGCGGCGGCAGATCGCGGATGCGGATCGCATCGTTGTCGACCACTTCGGCATTCAGCGACGCGGCCATCTTGTCGACCGATCCGCAACCCTGCAGCTTCTGGATCGCCTCTGCGAACGCGCTGGTGCGTGCGGTCGCCTGCGTCTGCGTCGTGCCGGCCGGGAACTTGATCGTCAGCTGCTTCAGGCTAAGGCGCGCATCGCGCGGATCGGCCATCAGCACCTGCCGCTTGTCGACCAGGTACAGGATCGAGAAGCCGCCCGGCGTCGCGACCGGTCCTGCGACCTGCCCGACCTGCATGGTCTGCGCGGCCTCCGCCAGCGGGGCGGGCAGCTGCGCGCTGCGCACCCAGCCCAGATCGCCGCCGACGCCGCGCGTCGAGGCTTCGGAGAAGTTGCGCGCGAAATAGGCGAACGGCGCCTGACCCTTGCCGATTTCGGCGATCAGCTGCTTGGTGCTGTCGAACACCTGCTGCTGCCGGTCCGGCGTGGCGGCGAGATAGATTTCGTTGAGGTGATATTCCTCCGTGCCCTTCGCGGCTTCCAGCCGGTCGAGGATCGCCTTGACCTCCTCGTCGCCGACGTTGACGAAAGGCTCCACCCGCTTGCGAAGATAGCGGTTCCACGCCAGTTCGCCCTCGATCTGACGTCGCAGCGAGCGATCCGACGATCCCTCCTCGCGCAGCCATGTCGTCAGCACCGCCGGCGTCTTCTGCAGGTTGCGGGCGACTCCGGCGAAGGCCTGGTCGATCTCGCCCTTGGTCACCGTGATATCGTTGACCTTGGCCTGCTGGATCTGCAGCGTCTCGTCGATCAGCTGGCGCAGCACCTGCAATTGCAGGCGCTCGCGCTCCTCGGCGTTCAGCTTGGCGCCATTGGCAGCGGCGATGAAGTTGACGCGCTGGTCGACGTCGGTGCCGGTGATGATCGCCTCGTTGACGATCGCGGTCGCCTTGCGGACGTTGGGATCCAGCTTGCCGAAGATCTGGAAATCGGTGGGCAGGTTCAGCCCGGTGGCGTCGCGCGCAGGCGTGTCCTGCGCCGGGTCCTGCCCGCCGTTACGTGCGCCGCCCTGCGCGCCGCTCTGCGCCCCGCCTTGCGCCAAGGCGGCGCCCGTCACGCCCAGCGCCACGATCGTGCCCAACAATCGGCGGGTCAGCGCCGCGCCCTTCGTCTTCGTCATCACGTCCGTCCCGAAATCCCGATGCTGTGCGCCCGCGGGCACGTTAGGCGCATGTGCCGAAAATCAACTGAACCGGGGCTTAGCGGCCGAGGTTCTTGAAGGAAAGCGTCAACAGGTAACTGTTGCCGCTGCGCGCGTCGCCGACGTTGCGATAGTCGCGCTTCCACGTCACGCCCAGATCGAGACAATCGTCCTGATAGGCGACGCCGACGCGGTGGCGGAGCGGCGTGAACCCGTCGGAGGTGGACAGCGGATCTTCGGCACGGTTGGTCAGGTCGACGATCGCCGATCCCCACACCGACCAGAACCGCGTGACGCCGACGCGTCCGCCGACGCGCACTTCCTCACGATCCTGGAGGTCCTCCAGCACGTCGATGTCCCGGTTCAGGCGCAGGTAGCCGACCGTCGCATACGTCTGCCGCGACCCTACCGTCGCATCCAGCTCGTTGCGGCGGATCGCGAAATGATCCTTGTCGAGCCGGTACCGGTGGGTCAGCGTCACCATCTCGCCGAAACGGACGTTGGTGCGCCCGACGATGTCGGAGAAGCGGTCGGACAGGCCGGTCCCGTCGGGCAGGATGCTCGGGCGCTCGGCCAGCCGGTAACTCTGCCCGACGTTGGCGGAGATCGCGACACGGTCCATGTCCAGCGCCCATTCCGCGCCATAAGTGATGCGGCTCGAATCCTCCCAGCGATCGTAGCCGGAGAAGCGGTTCAGCGCGAAGAGGTTGGAATCCTCCAGATCCACCGCGCGCGCATCCTCGTTCGGGATCTGGATGTTGCGGGTCTTGGGTGTCGCGACCACCTGTACGCGGGGCGTGAAGCGCTGGAAACCGCCGAACAACTCGCCGACGAATGGCCAGCGCACGTCCGCGGCCAGCGCACCGATCAGCCGCGTCTGGAAACCCTCGATCCCGCGGTAGCTGGCGATCGAGGTCGCCGCGACGTTCTGCGTGTCATAGGCGTCGCCGCGCCCGAACGCGGTCAGCGTCACTTCCTGACCCATCACGGTGATCCCGCGCCAGTCCCAGCGCGCGCTGCCGAACGCGCGTTGCGTATCCTGCCCGGCCTTGCGCCCGATCGCCAGCGTGTTGAGCTGAACCTGCAGCGTCCCGCCCAGCAGCGCGCCCGGCGCACGGCGTCGGTAATCGATCTCGGGCAGCGCCACCGGCTGCATGCCCTGCAGGTCGCCGACGCGCAGTGTTTGCACCGCCCAGCCGGCGATCGACAGATAGCTGTTCGGGTCGACGCGCTCCAGCGCCAGCGTGGTGCGCAGCCGGTCCTCGTTCGAGATGTCGTACCGGCGCAGGAACGTGCGGTCGGTCACCAGCCGCAACGACCCCGACAGGCTCCAGTTTGGATCGAACTGGAAACGCCCGACGCCGTCGACATAGCCGCGGAACGCGCGCTCGGTTTCGGAGGTGAAGCCGGACGACAGGTCCTCGCTGCGCCGACTGCCGGTCGCAAACCCGCGCAGCGAGAAGGCGCCGAGTTCGTTCAGGCCGCTGTAGCGCGCCTCCAGCATCGGCACTTCCGACGAAAAGATGTGGGGCGCGACGACCAGCGAATGATTGGGGCCGAGGGCGAAATTGACCGGCACGACCAGTTCCGCGCCGTTCAGCCGCGTCAGTCCGATCGACGGCGTCAGGATGCCGGTGTCGTTGCTCGCCGCGATCGAGTTGCTGAACCGCGGCAGCGCCGGGCTGGTCAACCCGAACAGGTGGAATCGCGCGCCTTCGTAATAGATGCGCTGCTTGTCGGGGCGATACGTGACCTTGACCGCGGTGATCTTCCACGTCGGGTCGCGCGGGCAGCCGTCCGACCCGGCAACCGCGCAAGGGGAGTAGACCGCACGGTCGAGGTTCATCGTTCCGTCGCCCTCGCGCACGCCGCGTACCGCCGCCAACCGGCCGCCCTGTTCCAGCACCACCAGCAGATTGTCGACCACACCGTCCTTCAGCGTGTCGGTCAGCTCGATCGAGTCGCCATAGGCGACGTCGCCTTCCGGGTTGGTCACCGCGACATCGCCGGTCGCCATCACCTTCCCGGTCTTGCGGTTCCACGTCACCTTTTCGGCGCGCAGCCGGTCGCCGGCGCGGGACATGCGCACCGCACCCGTCGCGGTCACGATGTCGGCCTGATAGTCGTATTCCAGCGTACCGGCGCTGAACTGCACCTGTTCCGCGCTTTCCGCCGCGACGGGGGCAGAGGCAGGGGCAGGGGCCGAAGCATCGCCGCCGCGATCCTGCAGCGACTGCGCCGCGGCCGGGGTGGCGAGCGCCAGCCACAGCGCGCCACTGGCGAGAAGATCCAAGCGCATCACGTTGTCTGTCGTTGCCCCGTCTGCACCGCCGGCCGGAAATGGCGGCGGCACGTTCCCGCGCCTATCGCATCGCCGCGCCGCGCCTGCAACGCTTTGCCATTTGATGGGGGCGTCCCTAGGTTAGCGACATGATCGAAGAGGACAACGGAATGCAGATCGCCTTCACCACGCAACGCCCCGCCAGCCCGGCCGTCATTGCGCTGCCGGTCCGCAAGGACGCCGCGCTGACCGGGCTGGTGGACGGTGCGGACGCACTGCTGGCCGGCGCCGCCGCGGGGCAGCGCTTCACCGGGGAGGCGGGCACCGCCGCCGAGCTGTTCGTGGCATCGGGCGATACGACGCAGCGCGTGCTGCTGCTGGGCGTCGGTACGGGCGATGATGCGGCGTTCGAGCGTGCGGGCGGCGCATTGACCGCACGACTGCTCACCTCCGGCGTGACGGAAGCGGTCGCCGACCTGTCCGGCATCGACGCGCTGTATGTCGCGCGTTTCGCCGCAGGCGCGGCGCAGCGCGCCTGGCGCTTCGACGAATATCGCACCAAGCTGCCGGAGAAGCAGAAGCCGACCTTGGCGAAGGTCACGATCGTTGGCGACGATGCCGAATGGACCGGCCGCGACGCGGTGACCAGGGGGCTGGGCCTGGCGCGCACGCTCGCGACGCTGCCGCCGAACATCCTCTATCCGGAAACGTTCGTGGAGCGCGTCCTCGCCGCAGTCGACGGTCTGGGGCTGGAGGTCACAGTCCTCGACGAGGGGCAGATGGCCGAACTCGGCATGGGCGCGCTGCTCGGCGTGTCGCAGGGTTCGCGGCGTGAGGCGCGCGTGCTGGCGCTCCGCTGGAGCGGAGCGGGGGACGATGCCCCGCTCACCGCGCTGGTCGGCAAGGGCGTGACCTTCGACACCGGCGGTATTTCGATCAAGCCCGCCGCCGGCATGGAGGACATGAAGTGGGACATGGGCGGTGCGGCGGCGGTCGCCGGCGCGATGCTGTCGCTCGCCACCCGCAAGGCTGGCGCGAACGTCATCGGCGTGATGGGGCTGGTCGAGAACATGCCCGATGGCGATGCGCAACGCCCCGGTGACGTTGTGACCAGCATGTCGGGCCAGACGATCGAGGTCATCAACACCGATGCCGAGGGCCGGCTGGTGCTCTGCGACTGCATCACCTGGGTGCAGAACACGCACAAGCCGGCACGGATCGTTGATCTCGCCACGCTGACCGGCGCGATGATCGTCAGCCTCGGCAACGAATATGGCGGCCTGTTCGCCAATGACGATACGCTGGCCGACCAGTTGCTTGAGGCGGGCCGCGCCACCGGCGACAAATTGTGGCGTTTCCCGCTCGCCGACGCCTACGACCGGCTGATCGACTCGCCCATCGCCGACATGAAGAACGTCGGTCCGCGCGGTGCCGGCTCGATCACCGCGGCGCAGTTCCTGCAACGCTACGTCGACGATGGCGTCGCCTGGGCGCATCTCGATATCGCCGGTATGGTCTGGTCCGAGAAGGATGGTGCAACCTGGGGCAAGGGGGCGACGGGTTACGGCGTGCGCGTCCTCGACCGGTTCGTCGCGGACGTCTGCGAAGGCTGATGCAGGTCGACTTCTACCACCTTAGCCGGATGCCGCTGGAGCGTGCGCTGCCGCAGATCGCGGCGAAGGTGGTGGCGTCGGGCGCACGGCTGCTGATCGTCGCCGCCGATGAGGACCGGCGCGCGGCGCTCGACCGGCTGTTGTGGAATTACGCGCCCGACAGCTTCCTGCCGCACGCGCAGCGCGGTAGCGCCGCCGACGATCGCCAGCCGATCCTGATTGCGCCCGACGTCGATCCCGCCAATCGCGCGCGCCACATCGCGCTGGTCGACGGCGAATGGCGCGACGCCGCGCTCGACTTCGATCGCGCGTTCCATTTCTTCGACGAGGATCACATCCGCGCCGCCCGCGCCGCGTGGAAGGAATTGGCCGCCCGCGACGGCGTGGAGCGTCGCTACTGGAAGCAGAACGATGCCGGCCGCTGGGAACAGGCCGCCTGAGCGCTCGCTTGCATCCGCGCCGCCCCCCGCCTAGGGCGTCGCCACTTCCCATTTTTCATCAGGAGCCCGTGACCGTCATGGCCGCGAACCGTACCTTTTCGATCATCAAGCCCGACGCCACGCGCCGCAACCTGACCGGTGCGGTCACGAAGATGCTGGAGGAAGCCGGCCTGCGCGTCGTCGCGTCCAAGCGCATCCAGATGACCCGCGAGCAGGCCGAAGGCTTTTATGCCGTCCACAAGGAGCGTCCGTTCTTCAACGATCTGGTCGGCTTCATGATCTCCGGCCCGGTTGTCGTGCAGGTGCTGGAAGGCGAGAACGCCATGCAGCGCAACCGCGACATCATGGGTGCCACCAACCCCGAGAACGCCGCGCCGGGCACGATCCGCAAGGAACTGGCCGAGTCGATCGAGGCGAACACCGTGCACGGTTCGGACTCCGACGAAAACGCAGAGATCGAGATCGCGTATTTCTTCAAGCCGGAAGAGATCGTCGGCTGATATGAAATGGCGCCTGCGCCGCGCGGGGTCGGCGGATGCCGCCGCCCTCTCGCTGGTCGCGGGCGCCACCTTTCTGGAGGCGTTCGCGGGTATCCTGTACGGCGCCGACATCGTCGCGCACGTCGCCCGCAACAATAGCCCCGCAGCCTTCGATCGCTACCTCGCAGAGGGTGCGATCGCCACGCTGGCCGAGGCAGGGGAGGGCAGCGCGCCGCTGGGCTATACGCTGCTCACCGCACCCGACCTGCCGGTCGCCCCGCAGACGGGCGATGTCGAACTCAAGCGCATCTATGCGCTGTTTCCTACCTACGGCACCGGTCTCGGCCCCGAATTGATGGCGCGCGCCATCGTAGACGCCCGGGCGGCGGGACATCGCCGCATGTTGCTTGGCGTCTACGGCCGCAATCGCCGCGCGCAGCGTTTCTATGAGAAACAGGGTTTTTCGGTCGCCGGCACGCGCCGCTTCCTGGTCGGCACCACCCGCCACGACGACCTGATCTACGCCCGCTCGCTATAGCCGTCCCGGTCTGTGGCGCGACGCCACCGATAACCTCCGCGGGGACGACCTGGACGTAACACACCCGTCGGTCGGCCGGGCGTGATCCGGCGTTCCCCCGGCGGCGCTGGCCCGCAAAATCAGGCCGGTATCATGCCGAAAGCGACGAGCGCTTCACATGACGCGCAGTCGAAAACCCGATCGCCGGTTCGCCATCGAAGCTCTGACCGGCCCGCCCGCCAGAGCGGTCGTCCCGCCGGTGCGCGCAGGCAGCGTCGCCGTGCGGCCGATTGACATCCCGCCGGACCCCCGAAAGCGCCGTCGATGGGAGCGCAGCAAGGCAACCCAGGGCGTCGCCCGGAACGCTGGATTGCTTCGCTGCGCTCGCCATTACGGACGCAAGGCGCAGACCTGCCCGATCGTGCGAGCGTGCTTCGCCCGACCGGACAGTCATCGTCGCCGGACAGTCCGGCAACCGTGAGGCGCTGAACGTCGGTTCGGCCTAAATGCCAACCCGGAACGTCACCCGGACGTCGCGACCCGTCAATGGTGCGAAATCCTTCAGCACGCTCGACGCACGTCGCGCCTCGACGTCGAAGATGTTGTTCGCCGCCAGCAGGATGCTGCGCCGGTCGCTGCCGCCCCATGGGTGGAACGACAGCGATGCGTTGACCATCGTGTAGCTGTCGGTGCGCGTCTCGAACGCCGCGGTGCGGCTCTGCGGGAACACCCGTTCCACCTCGACGCGCCCGCCGCTGGTGTCGCTGCGCGCCTCGATCCCGCCAAGCAGACGCAAGGGCGGGATGCGCGGAACCGGCCCACGATCGACCACCTCGGCGTGGACGTAATCGCCCAGCAGGTCGGCGGTAATGATATGCGCGCCGATCGTGGCCAGCCGTGCCGAGGCATCGGCTTCGAAACCGTAATAACGCGCCTTCGCCTGATCGTAGCGGAAGCATGGCAGATCGATCTCGTCACCCGCCGCCGCGACGCACGGCACCTCGGCGACCTGCGTTTCGTAGATGTAATTGTCGAACCAGTTGTAATAGGCCGACGCATCCAGGCTGAAAATGTCGTTATGCGCGTGCAGCGTCGCTTCCAGTCCCCATGACGTTTCCGCACGGAAGTCGGGATTGCCCAGTTCATAGGCCTGCGTGCCGGCGTGCGGCCCGTTGGCGAACAGCTCCTCCGCCGACGGCGCGCGCGCGGTGCGCGATCCGTTCAGCCCGATCCGGACGCCGTCGGTCAGCGTATAGGCCGCGCCCAGCGATCCGGACCAGGTGTCGAATTGCCGCTGCTGCGCGGTGAAGCGCTCGGTCCCTTCCCGGAACCCGGCGTCTGCGGTCAGCGAGGTGTGCTCGTAACGCACCCCGCCCTCGGCCTTGAAGCGCCCGTCCTCATATTGTTGCAGCGTGAACAGGCCGGTCTGCTGGGTGTCGTTACGCGGCAGGAACGCCTCTTCGCCGACCACGTCGAACGCGCGGCTGAAATATTGCACGCCGCTGGCACCCTGCCACGCGCCGCGCTTGGCCTGCACTACCTCCAGCCGGCCCTCCAGCCCCTTGTTATAGAAGGCGGTACCGACCGATCCGTCCTCCTCCAGCTCGAAGTGGCGATAGTTGGCATGGGCGGCGCGAACGCGGATCGCATCGATCACCGCACCGTGCGGCGTCACTTCGGCGCGCAGGTCGTAGCGGTCCTGCGCCACGTCCAACCGCGGCGCTTCCTGCTCCTGCCCGGCCGCTGTCGCGTAGCGGACCGGCACGCCGTACAGGCTGTCGTAATGCGCGTAGGAGGCACCCAGCATCCCGCCGTCGGTGATGATCGACGCCCCCGCGCCCGCCGTCCACGTCTCCGAAGCGCTGTTGGGCAGCTTGCCGCGCAGCCCCGCATTGCCCGCGAAGTCGATCGCTTCCTCGCCCTCCTGCGGCACCCCCGCGGCGGCCAGCGAGGCGCGGCGTGCGGCGCGTGACAGGATGAACCCGCCGGTGCGCAGGTCGTCCGACTTCAGATACGAGCCGTCGACATGCAGGACCAGCGGGCCGGCTGCGGTGACGTCCGCCGCGCCGCCGATCGAGCGCGCGTCCGCCGCGCTGCCGTAGCTGCCGATCGCATCGACGCGGTAGCCGTTCTGGGGCAGCGCGCGCGGGATGCGGCGATCGACGACGTTGACCACGCCGCCCACCGCCGAAGACCCGTACAGCAACGCCGCCGGTCCGCGCAGCACCTCGATCCGCTCGGCGAGCAGCGGATCGATGACCACCGCGTGATCGACCGAGGTGTTCGATACGTCGATCGAGCCGATCCCGTCGGTCAGCACGCGGATGCGATCGCCCTGGAAACCGCGCAGGATCGGACGCGAGGCATTGGGACCGAACGAGGTCGCCGACACGCCCGGCAACCGTGCCAGCGTCTCGCCGATCGTCGGGCGCAACTCGCGGGTCAGGTTCGCACCGGTCAGCACCGACGTGCCTTGCAGCACATCGGTCTCGCTGGTCTGGATCGGCGCTGTGACGATCACCTCATCGGAGCGGTGCGGATCGCGCTGCCGCGCCGGCGTGTCTTGGGTCTGTGCCGCGGCGGGCAGGGTCAGGGCAAGCGGCGCAAGCGCGACCGCGGCGAACAGGATGGCTTTCATGGACGACTCCGTTGATCGCTGCCCAATAGCCTCATGTTACAACATAACAATAGCGAAGACGCTCAGTCCGTCGCGTCGCGTGCCACTCCGTCCAGAATCTTGCCGCCCGCCATGAAGACGACGATCGTGCATGCCGTGAACATGATCCAGCCAGGACTGCCGGGGAAGCGGTGCAGATAGGTCATGCCACGCTCCACCGCGCCGACCGCGATGGCGTAGATCAGCATGAACGCCTCGAACTTGGTCTTGATGACGAACAGCCGGGCGAACCCGCGCCACCATCGCACCAGCCGGGCGGTCATCCCTGCAACTCCGTCAGGCCCAGCGCCTCGACCAGCGCCGACCGCGCTTCCGCGATGCGCACCAGCAGCGCGGCGTCACCGATCGCCTCCGGCCCGATCGTCTCGGGCCAGTGCCGCTCGATGACTCCGGCGATCAGGTCCAGCCGGTGGGCGTCGACCAGAAAGCGCGGGTCGACCGTCGCCGGATCGCACGCCACGCGCAGCCGCAGGCATGCCGGCCCGCCACCGTTTGCCATCGACTCGCGCACGTCGACCACCTCGACCCGGCGGATCGCGCCATTGCCGGCGACATGCGCCTCGATCCACGCCCACACGCGCGGGTTCGCCCGCGCTTCCTCCGGAACGATCAGCGTCGGCAACCCGTCCGGCGGGGTCACCAGCTGCGCGTTGAACAGATACGATCCAATCGCGTCGGCCAGGCTCACCTCGGCGGCGGGCACCTCGACGATCTCGACCTCCGGCAACAGGCGGCGGAGGTCGGCGTGGAAACCGTCGCGATCCTCGAACGCCAGTTCGTGCGTCAACAGCACGCGTTCGTTGGCGACCGCGACGACGTCGTTGTGGAACGCTCCCGCCGCGATCGCTGCGACCGATTGCTGGACGAACAGCGTCCGTGCCGGGTCCAGCCCGTGCGCGCGCGCGAGCGCGCGGCTCGCCTCGACATGCTGGCGGGCAGGGAAGGGGCCCCCGCTCACGCCGTAGACGAACACCTCGACGCCCGGCGCGTCATGCGCGGCGCACAGCCGCATGTGGTTGGCCGCGCCCTCGTCGCCGAACGGCGCCGGCACAGGTGCGCGCACCGCGAAATGCCGTTCGTCCCCGAACGCCACCCGCAGTTGCGCCAGCGTGTCCGGCCATTCGTGGCTGCGATGCGGCATCGTCCCCAGATTGGCGACGGTCAGTTGACAGCGCCCGTCCACGGTGTCGGGCGCGGGCGAGACGGTCGCCGCATTGGCGGCCCACATCGACGACGCGGACAGCGCCTGCGCCTTCATATGCGGCGGGGCTGCGTCGTAGTCGGTGGCCAACCGCGCCAGCCATTCGTGGTTTGGGCGTGGCGGCGGGATCAGCACGCCCTGCACCAACCCTAGCGCCAGATTGGCGCGCATCTTCGCCACGCCTTGCAGCGCCGCGGCGCGTGGATGCGCGACCGCCCCGGCGTTGGCGGTCGCCGCCAGATTGCCGGGGCTCAGCCCGGCGTAATTGTGGCTCGGCCCGATAATGCCGTCGAAATTGATCTCGCGTATCATATCCGTCCGATCCAGCTTACCCGGTCGCCGGTCCCGACGCGCAGCGCCGCCGCGCCGCGCGGATCGAGCATGACGCCGCCGTCCGCCATTGCGATCCGGGCATAGGCGCAACGGAAGTCCGCCAGCCGGCCGGTCGCGACCAGCGCCTCGGTATCGCCGTCGTCACCGATCGCTGCCACCTCCGCGTCCCGCGCATCGCGGATCGTGCGGATCTGGTCGGTCCTGACCGTCATCGTCGGCCCGCCATCGAAGATATCGACGTATTTTTCATATGCGAACCCCTCGTTCTCCAGCATCCGCATCGCCGCGCGTCCCGATGGATGCGGCAGCCCGATCGCGGCACGGGCGTGGTCGCTCAGCATCGCGGTGTAGATCGGGTGCTTGGGCATCAGGTCGGCGATGAACTGGTGCCCGTTGACCGCATTGAACTGGTCCGCTTCCTGAAACCCCATGCCGAAGAACCGCCCGGCCAGCCCGTCCCAGAACGGCGAGCCGCCCGCCTCGTCGATCACCCCGCGCAACTCGGCCAGCGTCCGGTCGGCGAAGCGCGGGCGATGCGCGCGGATGAACAGATAGCGGCTGCGCGCCAGCAGCAAACCCAGTCCCCCGGCGCGCTCGCCGGGATGGAGGAACAGTCCGCCGACCTCGCTCGCGCCCTCCAGGTCGGTGGTCAACGACAGCATCTCGGCCCGAAACGTCCGCGTCAGTTCGCGGCTATACTGGGTCAGCGTGCCGACGCGGTAGCTGTAGAAGGGATGCTTCTGCCCGACATGCGTGAACAGCTGGCAGGTGCCGCGCACCTCGCCGGTGGCGTCATTCTCCAGCATCAGCACGAACGCTTCGTCGGCCAGCGTCGCCTCGTCATGCCCGAACGCCTGCGCGCTGCGCGCCAGCTTGGCGGTCAGCGCGGCGCGATCCGGCGGCAGGTTGGTGAACCCGCCCCCGGTCAGCTTCGCCATCTCGTACAGATGCGCCAGATCGCCAGAACCCGCGGCGCGGATCACGAAGGTCATGCCAGCGCCCCGTCCGCGATTCGCAGCATCGTGACCGCGGACAGGGCGGCACGCTCGGCAAGGCTGTCGACGATCAGGAATTCCTCCATCGAATGGATTGCGCCGCCGCGCGCGCCCATGGTGTCGACCACCGGGACGCCGCACGCCGCGATATTGTTGCCGTCGCACACGCCACCGGTGTCGCGCCACCCGATCGCCTGTCCCAGATCGGCACCGCTGGCCTGCACCAGCCCGAACAGCCGCGCCGCGCCTGCGTCGATCGGCTTGGGCGGGCGATTGAAGCCGCCGTGCACCGCGATCGTCACGTCATGCGCCGTGGCCACCTCGGCCACCGCCGTATCGATCGCGGCACGCGCGCGCGCGATCTCGGCTGCATCGGCAGGGCGGAAGTTGACGCGCAGCACCGCCAGATCCGGGACGACGTTGTTCGGCCCGCCACCATCGACGCGCGCCGGGTTCACCGCCAGCCGCGGCGAGCGTTCGCCGTGCAGCCGTACCGCCAGCGCGCCGGCCGCGACGATGGCATTGCGTCCGTCCTCCGGATTGCGTCCGGCATGTGCGGCGCGTCCGTGCACGACGATTGAGAAATTGCCGGTTCCGCCACGCGCGCCGGCTAGCGTTCCGTCGGGCAGCGCGGGTTCGTAGGTCAGCGCCGCCGCCTTGCCGTGCGCCACCTCCGCCAGCAACGCCGCGGACGACAGCGATCCGGTCTCCTCGTCGGCGTTGATCAGCACGTCGTACCCGATGTGCGGCGCGATCGCCTCGATCGCCAGCAACGCCTCCAGCATCAGCGCCAGTCCGCCCTTCATGTCGGCGACGCCCGGCCCGTTCAGCACCCCCGGCTCGCGCCACGTCATCGCCTGAAACGGATGGTCGGCGGGGTAGACGGTGTCCATATGCCCCGTCAGCAACATCCGCAGGCGTGCGTCGGGGCGGACGCTCAGGTGCAGATGCTGCCCGTGCGACAACTCGCTCACCGCGCCGTCCGCGCCTACGGCCTGCACCGGCGCGGGATCGATCAGCCGCACCGTGCCGGGCAACACTCCGAACGCCTCGGACAGCATCGTCGCCATCGCCGCGCAGCCGGGCAGGTTGCGTGTCCCGCTGTTGATCGCCGCCCAGCGTTCGACCCGCGCCAGCATCGCGCCAGCGTCGAGACGCTCGACCGCCGCACGTTCGGTGACCGTCAATTTCTCCATGGGCGGGTTCTAACCTGTGTCGGTCAGAAGGTATAGACCAGCGCCGCGCGGCTGGTGGTATCCGTCGTCACCCGCCCGTTCGGCGGCTCGCTTTCATATTGCAGCGTATAGGAAAGCCGCGCCGACAATGGCCCCAGCAATTTCGCTTCGATCGCCGATACGCTGCGTACCGTGCTGTTGTATCGTTCCCGGTAACCCGACGCGCTTTGCGTCACCACCAGCCCGCTGAGCAGCGTCCAGTTCAGCTCCATGCTGCCGCGCGCCGCCAGACTGCCCTGCATCGTGCGATCGGTGAACTCGGTCTGGCGAAATGCCGGGCCGAGTTCGAGGTCGAGCGTCAGCCCGTTGCGCCGGATCACGCTGTAACCCGCGCCGACCGACCCCGAATAACGGCTGAAATAACCCAGGAACCGGTCCGATTCGTACTGGCCGTTGCCGTAGACATAGCCACGGTCGTTGATCTTGTAGTTCGGCTGGTACGCCGCGACGTAGCGTTCGCGGCTGGTGACGCCGCCGGTGCGCTGGAAATCGGCCTGCGCCATCACCCGGTGCCGCCAGCGCAGCCCCTCGCGAGTCAGGTCGGCCACGCCGGTCAGGCCGGTCACATCCGAATTGCCGGTCGAGATGAACCCGCCGGCTTCCACGCGTCCGCTCCACAACTGAAACGCGCTTGCCTGCCGCACCCGTTCGTTGCGGGCACGCGCGCGCGCATCCTTCCACTCGCTCGCGCGGCGCAGCACCAGGTCGCGCGATCCGGGGTCGCCGTTGCGCGCGTATTTGACGAGCGTGTCGACGCCGCCCTCGTCGCCGGCCTGCATCGCGGCATCCAGCATCGCGCGGATTTCCGGCGGAATCTCCGGGCCGGGGATCTTGCCCAGCGTCACGCCCAACTCGCCCAGTTCCGCCGCCGGCACCTGTGGCATCGGGGCGTCGATGGTGACCGGCTCGACTTCCGCTTCCGGTCGGGTCAGCGTCGTGGTCCGCCGCGCGCGCCGCGCCCGCGCCGGACGCCGGGTCGCCTGCGCCACCACCGGATCGGGCAGCGCGGCAAGGCAGATCGTGCCGATGACCGTCGTCAGCATATCGGGCGTGCCGTGCTCAGGCCGCGCCGCCGCCGCCCGGCAGGTGCGGGGCGAACGCGGCGAGCACGTCGCGGTACAGCTGCGCCTTGAACGGCACGATCAACGTCGGCAGATCTTCGGGTGCAGCCCAGCGCCACGCCCGGAATTCGGGGTGCGGCGTATCGATGCGGACGTCGTGGTCCTCGCCGTCGAAGCGGAACAGGAACCACCGCTGACGCTGGCCGCGATACCGGCCCTTCCACACCTTGCCGACCATCTCGGCGGGCAGGTCGTAGAACAGCTCGTCCGGCGCCTCGGCGATCAACGTCACCTTGTCGGCGGTCACGCCGGTCTCTTCCCACAATTCGCGGATCGCGGCGGCCTGCGCATCCTCGCCGGGGTCGATCCCGCCCTGCGGCATCTGCCACGCTTCCAAGATGTTATCGAGCCGTTGGCCGACGAACACTTGCCCGTCGCGGTTGAGGAGCATCACTCCGGCGCACGGGCGATAGGGCAGCGTATCTGGCGTTGTCATCGCCGCCCGATAGGCCGCGCGCGCGGCGGCATCAACCCGCCGCCTGCGCGCGCTGCGCGGACGCGACCGCCGCGTTCACCGCATCAAGAAAGGCGGCGATGTCGCCTTGGCTCGACGGGATGGCGCGGCGCAGCGTGGCGAAACCATGGATATTGCCTGCCGCCTCCTGATACGTCACCGCCACCCCGGCCAGCGCCAGCGCCGCGGCATAGGCGCGTGCCTGATCGCGCAGCGGGTCCAGTCCGGCGCTCACGATCACCGCCGGCGGCAACCCGGCCAGTTCGCCCGCCAGCGGGGAGAAGCGCGGGTCGTCCGCCACCGGCCGATATTGCCCGCCGAACCACGCCATCGTTTCGCGGGTCAGCAGGTAACCGTCGGCGAATGAATCGAACGACGCATAATGCCGCGTCGCGTCGGTCGCCGGATAGATCGGCGCCTGTACGATCACCGGCACCGCGGCGGGGCGATCGCGCAGCGCGGCGGCGACCACGATCGCCAGATTGCCCCCGGCGCTGTCGCCGCTCACCACCAGCCCGGTCACGGCGCGGCCCAGCGCGTCCGGGCTTTCCGCCACCCAGCGCGCCGCCGCCTCGGCATCGTCCGGCGCGGCGGGGAAGGGCGCTTCCGGGGCCAGCCGATAACCGACCGAGATCACCGGCAGGTCCAGCTGCCGCGCCATCTCGGCGGCAAGGCTGGCATGGCTGTCGATGTCGCCGATCACCCAGCCGCCGCCATGGAAGAACACCACCGCCGGCCCCGGCGCACGCGTTTCCCGCGCATCATACAGCCGCGCCGGCATATCGTCCGATCCTGCGCCGCGGATCGTCACATCGCGGATCACCGCCAGTTCGCCACGCGGCGGATCGGCGACGTCGCACATCGCCCGCATCGCCGTCCGCGCCTCCACCAGCGTCATCTCGTGGGTGCGCGGACCGGGCAGGTTGTTGAGATAGCCAAGGAACGCCCGCACGTCGGCGCGGACGAAAGGGGCGGCATCGGTCGTGGGCTCGGTCATCGGGCACTCCTGCGCGGGGCGGCGCGCCCCTATCTTATGCGGATGATCGCCATCGTACATCACCCCGACTACGTTACCGAGGCCCCGGCGCGCAGCACGTATCGCTGGGGCAAGAACGGTGCGATCCGCGACCTGTTGCAGGCCTGGGGCGACCGCGCGACGTGGTTCGTGCCCGATGCGATGCCGCGCCACTGGCTGGAGCGCGCGCACGATCCCGATTATGTCGCGGAAGTCCTGTCGGCGCAGGTGCCCCCGGCCAAGGAACGCCGCATCGGCTTTCCCGTCTCCCCGGTCGTGGCCCGCCGGGCGCAGATGGTGCCCGGCGGTACGTACCTCGCTGCCCGCCTCGCGCTCGATCACGGCTTCGCCGCCAACACCGCCGGTGGCAGCCACCATGCCCTGGCGGATACGGGAGCGGGCTATTGCGTGTTCAACGACCTCGCCGTCGCGGCACTGCGGCTGGTGGAGGAGGGGGCGACCGAGCGTGTGCTGATCGTCGACGTCGACGTCCATCAGGGGGACGGCACCGCCGCGCTCACCGCCGGCCATCCGCAGATCGCCACCTATTCGATCCATGCCGAGAAGAACTTCCCCGTCCGCAAGGCGCGCTCCACGCTCGACGTGCCGCTTGCCGACGCGCTGGGCGATGACGCGTATCTCGCCGTGCTGGAGGAAACGCTCGCCCCGATGATCGCGGAGTGGCGACCGACGTTGATCCTCTATCAGGGCGGGGTCGATCCGTTCGCGGGCGACCGGCTCGGCCGGCTTGCGCTCACCGGGGACGGGCTCGTCGCGCGCGACCGCCTCGTCGCGCGGCTCGCGATCGGCGCTGGCGCGCCGCTCGCCTGCACCGTCGGCGGCGGTTACGGTGACGACGTCATGGCGATCGCCGCGCGCCACGTCCGCGTCATCGAGACGCTGGCGGCGGCGTTCGCCGGAACCGGTGGGGCGCATCGTTCGTAGCGCGATCGATGACCACCTTGCTCTGGCTGCGGCAGGACCTGCGCCTTCACGATCAACCGGCGCTCGTCGCCGCCGCCTGTCAGGGCGCGGTGATCCCGGTGTATGTCCTCGACGACGCTGCGGCGGGTGACTGGCGGATCGGCGGCGCGCAACGTTGGTGGCTGCACCACAGCCTGACCGCGCTCGCCGCCGCGCTGAAGGAACATGGCAGCCAGCTGATCCTGCGCCGCGGCGATGCCGTCGCAATCCTCACCGGGCTGATGGAGCAGACCGGCGCCGACGCGATTCACGCCATCCGTCACTACGAACCGTGGTGGCGCAATGCGGAGGCTGCGTTGGGCGAGCGCCTGTGCCTGCACGACGGCAACCATCTGGCCCCGCCCGAACATGTCACCACCGGATCGGGCAGCCAGTTCCGCATCTATTCCGCGTTCTGGAAGGGATTGCAGGAACATCTGCCCCCGGAAAAGCCGCTGTCGATTCCCGACGAAATCCCCGCGCCGGACGAATGGCCATCGGGCGACACGCTCGCCGACTGGCAGCTGTTGCCCACCACGCCGGACTGGTCGGGCGCGTTCGACTGGACGCCCGGCGAGGAGGAGGCGCAGCGCAAGATCGCCGCACTCGACCTCGAAGGTTACGACGATCGCCGCAACCTGCCCGCGGAGGAGGGCACGTCGCGCCTATCGCCGCATCTCCATTTCGGCGAGGTCTCGCCGCGCGCCGTGTGGCACGCCAGCGATACGCACGACGTTACGTTCCGCAAGGAACTGGCGTGGCGCGACTTCACCGACGGCGTCGTCCTTGCGCTACCCGATTACGCCGGTCGCAACGGCCGTGCCGCCTATGACAAGCTGCCCTGGCGCACCGGAGCAGGTGCCGATGCCGATCTGCGCGCATGGCAGCGCGGGTGCACCGGCTATCCGATCGTCGACGCCGGGATGCGGCAGTTGTGGCACACCGGCTGGATGCACAATCGTGTGCGGATGATTACCGCCTCGTTCCTCGTGAAGCACTTGCTGATCGACTGGCGCGCCGGCGAACGCTGGTTCTGGGATTGTCTGGTCGATGCCGATTACGGCAACAACGCCGTCAACTGGCAATGGGTCGCCGGCACCGGGGTCGACGCCAACATGTTCGGCCGGATCATGGCGCCCTTGTCGCAATCGGAGAAGTTCGGCGCGGGCGACTATATTCGTCACTGGGTGCCCGAACTCGCCGGCCTCCCCGATGCTGCTATCCACGATCCCGATGCGAGCGGCCAGCGCCCCGACGCTTATCCCGCCAAGCTGATCGGCCACCGCGAGGCACGCGAACGCGCGCTGGCGGCGAACCGGAAGGTGCGATAGGGCGGCGTCCGCCATGGACGCGGCCACCTCACACCCCCTGCCACCGTCGCGTCGCGCGCAACTGCTCGCGCCGCTCTACCACCGCATCCTCGACAGGATCGACCGCGGCCTGCGCGCCGGCGCGATCGAGGCTGAGCTGCCCGACGGTACGCGGCGGCTGGTCGGCGGCCACGCCCCCGGCCCGGTGGCGCATATCCGGCTGATCCGCTGGCGCGCGCTGCGCCGGCTGGTCACCGCCGGCTCGATCGGCTGGTATGAGGCATGGCAGGCGGGCGACTGGACCAGCCCAGATCCCGTCCCGATCTTCGACCTGTTCGTCCGCAATCGCGCCGCGCTCGGCGACGTCGCGCGCGCCAAGCATGTCGCGCGACTCGCGATGTGGATCGGTCACCGCCTGCGCCGCAACCATCGCAGCGGCGCGCGCCGCAACATCGCCGCGCATTATGACCTCGGCAACGACTTCTATCGCGAATGGCTCGACGCCACGCTCACATATTCCAGCGCGCTCGGCATGGTGGCCGGCGAACCGCTGGAGCGCGCGCAACAACGCAAGCTCGACGCGATCCTCGGACGCACCCGCGCCACCGCCGGGCAGCGCGTTCTGGAGATCGGCTGCGGCTGGGGCTCGTTCGCCGCCACCGCCGCCGCCGCCGGCGTGCAGGTCCACGGCCTGACGCTGTCCACCGAACAGCGCGACCACGTCCTGGCCCGCGACCTGCCCGGCGTCACCGTCGCGCTCACCGATTATCGCGACGCACATGAGGGCTATGACGCGGTCGCCAGCATCGAGATGGTCGAGGCGGTCGGCCCCGAATATTGGCCCGCCTATCTCGCCACCGTCGCCCGCGTCCTCAAACCCGGCGGCCGCGCGGCGCTCCAGTTCATCACCATCGCCGACGATATCTGGGACGCCTATAACGGCAGCGCCGACTTCATCCAGCGCTACGTCTTCCCCGGCGGATCGCTGATCTCCGCCAGCCGGTTCCGCGCGCTCGCCGCCGCGCACGGGCTGGCATGGCATGACGAACAGCGGTTCGGCCATGACTATGCCGCGACGCTCCACGAATGGCGTCGCCGCTTCGATCATGCCGCCGCCGAAGGCCGCTTGCCCGACCGCTTCGACCCGCGCTTCCAGCGGCTGTGGCGATATTACCTGATGTATTGCGAAGGCGGCTTCCGCGGGGGCGGGATCGACGTGCTGCACGTCACGCTCGTCAAACCCTGACCCGCCCCGGGGCAGCTTCCCACCGGAAGCCGTCCGACCCCGCAACGCGCGGCAAACGGTTGCGGATTGGCATCGATGCCGTGCCGTCAGTGCGAGCGTCGCGCACCCACCAGAAACCAGTCTTCATGCTTTCGAGGGCGCGGCACGCGCAAAAGAACCCTCAGCCCACCCGCTCCCGGTGGTTCACGCCAAACCCGTCGACCGCCAACGCCACGATCCGTTCCGCCACCACCTCGGGCGGCTTCACCGACGCCGGATCTTCGCCCGGATAGGCGCGCGCGCGCATCTTGGTTCGCGTCGCGCCGGGGTCCAGCACCGCGACCCGCACCTTGCTGACCTCGGCGGTTTCGTCGCCATATGCCTCCAGCAGCGTCTCGAACGCCGCCTTCGACGCGCCATACGCGCCCCAATAGGCGCGTGCCGTTCGCCCGACGGAGGAGGTCACGCCGATCACCCGCGCGCCCGGCGACCGCCGGAGCATCGCGTCGAACGACTGGATCATCGCCACCTGCGCCGATACGTTCAGCGTCAGCACCTGCGCCAGCTCCTTCGCGTCGATCGCAGGCACCGCCGCCAGCGTGCCGAGCATGCCGGCGTTCAGCACCATCATGTCCAGCGCCTGCCAGCGTTCGCCGATCGCCGTCGCCAGCCGCGCGATCGAATCGCTTTGCGCCAGATCCAGCGGTGCGATCGTCGCCGATCCGCCCGCGTCGAAGATCGCCTGCTCGACCTCTTCCAGGCCGGCGGCGGTGCGCGCGGTCAACACGACATGCGCACCCTTCGCGCCCAGCGCGATCGCGGTCGCCGCGCCGATCCCGCGGCTCGCCCCGGTGACGAGCGCGAGCTTGTCCTTCAACGGCAATGCGTCCGTCATCAATTCACCCGCTCGGCCAGCATCGCGAACTGGTCGACCGCGCTCGATTCGTCATGATCGGTCAGCGTCGTGGGATAATCGCCGGTGAAGCACGCATCGCAATAACGCGGCCGTCCTTCGGCGCGCTGCGACTCGCCCAGTGCCTTGTACAGCCCGTCGATCGACACGAATGCCAGGCTGTCGGCATGGATGAAGTCGGTCATTCCGCCCAGATCCAGCTTCGCCGCCAGCAACTTGGCGCGCTCCGGCGTATCGACGCCGTAGAAGCAGCTGTGTCGGGTCGGCGGCGACGCGATGCGCATGTGCACTTCCGCCGCGCCCGCCTCGCGCATCATCTGCACGATCTTCAGGCTGGTCGTCCCGCGCACGATCGAATCGTCGACCAGCACCACCTTTCGCCCCTGGATCAGTGCGCGATTGGCATTGTGCTTCAGCTTGACGCCGAGATGGCGGACCTTGTCGCCCGGCTGGATGAACGTGCGCCCGACATAATGCGACCGGATGATCCCCAGCTCGAACGGGATACCCGATTGCTGCGCGTAACCGATGGCGGCAGGCACGCCCGAATCCGGCACCGGGATGACCAGATCGGCCCCGACAGGGGATTCGATCGCCAGCTGCGCGCCGATGTTCTTGCGCACCGAATAGATCGAATGATCGTCGACGATCGAATCGGGCCGCGAGAAATACACCCATTCGAAGATGCACGGCCGCGCCGGCACCTGCTCGAACGGGCGAATCGAGCGCAACTCGCCATTCTGCACGATCACCAGCTCGCCCGGCTCGACCGATCGTTCGAACGTCGCGCCGACCACGTCGAGCGCCACGGTTTCGCTGGCGAAGATATAGGTCTCGCCCAGCTTGCCCATCACCAGCGGACGGATGCCCAGCGGGTCGCGGCACGCGATCATCCCGTCGGGGGTCATCACGATCAGCGCATAGGCGCCCTCGACCTGCTTCAGCGCGTCGATGAACTTGTCCAGCAACGTGCGATACTGGCTGGTCGCGACCAGATGGATGATCGTCTCGGTGTCGGATGTCGACTGAAAGATGGAGCCGCGCCGGATCAGCTCGCGTCGCAGCCGCATAGCATTGGAAATGTTGCCGTTATGCGCAATCGCAAACCCGCCGGACTGCAACTCGGCGTACAGCGGCTGGACGTTGCGCAGCGCGGTCTCGCCGGTCGTCGAATAGCGGACATGGCCGCAGGCGACGTCGCCTGCCAGCGCCCGGATCACTTCGTCGCGGTCGAAATTGCCCGCGACATGGCCCATCGCGCGATGGGTGTGGAAGACGTGGCCGTCGAAGCTGGTGATGCCCGCAGCTTCCTGACCGCGATGCTGGAGCGCGTGGAGGCCCAGCGCCACGAGCGCCGCGGCGCCTTCGGAGCCGGAGGCGCCGAAGATGCCGCACTCCTCGTGCAGATGGTCGTCGTCGAACGGATGGGTGGTCAGCATAAGCGGTGGGGGCTCGCGTGGTGCGGAGCCGCATATAGCGAGCGTCGTGCAAATGTCATCAACCGCAGCGGAGCGATCGCGCATATCGCGCGTTGTGGCCCGCCGCCTGCTGCTCTACCGCTCCGCATCATGAGCGATCCGCGAGAGAACGGCAGCGATTTTCTGCCCAGGTTCGATGCCGCCGGGCTGGTCACGGCGGTGGTCACCGACCGGGCGAGCGGTGCGGTGTTGATGGTGGCGCATATGAATGCCGACGCCATCGCCGCCACCCGCGCGACCGGCTACGCCACCTTCTTCTCGCGCAGCCGTGGCCGGTTGTGGAAAAAGGGCGAGACCTCCGGCCACGTGTTGCGCGTGGCGGAAATCCGCGTCGATTGCGATCAGGATGCGCTGTGGATCATCGCCGACCCCGCCGGGCCGGCCTGCCACACCGGCGCGCCGAGTTGCTTCTATCGCCGCCTGACCGATTCGGGGCTGGAGCGCGTCGATTGAGGCGTGTCGTGCTCGCCGCGCTCCTACTGGCGGGCTGCGAGCGCTCAACCGAGGCGAGTGACGATGCGGCGGCCGGGCGTGCGCTGGAGGCGGCGGCGCTGGATGCCGGAATCGTCGCCGACCCGGCCGACGCCGTGGGCGTCTATGCCGCTGGCGAGGATCGCGTCTGCATGGCCCGCATCGCTCCCGACCGCTACCGCATCGGTGTCAGCGTCGATTACGGCGCGGGTCAGCGGTGTATCGCGCACGGCACCGCGCGTGGACGCGCCACACTGGACGTGGATCTTGGCGCGGGGTGCCGCGTCAAGGTGTCGCACGACGGCGACCGGCTGTCGTTTCCGGCGCAGACCCCCGCGAAGTGCGCGCCGTTATGTCAGGGCCGCGCCGCGCTGGACGCGCTGACGGTGGATCGCCTCAGCGGAGCTGGTGGGGAAGCCGCACGCCTGCGCGGTGCCGACGGTGCACTGCTCTGTACTGATTGACGTTTACGTAAGGGGAGGGTATCAGCACCTCATGAACGCCACCGCTGCCTATGCCGTCGTTCCACCGCGCCCCGATCGGGAGGTTTTCACGATCACCGATCTGTCGGCGGAGTTCGGGCTGACGCCACGTGCGTTGCGGTTCTACGAGGACGAGGGGCTGATCGCACCGGAACGGCGCGGCATGGCGCGGATCTATTCGCACCGCGATCGCGCACGGCTGGCGTGGATCATGCGCGGCAAGCGGCTGGGCTTCAGCCTCGCCGACATTCGCGAGATGATCGACCTCTACGATCTCGGCGATGGCCGCGCGACGCAACGGCTGGTCGCGATAGCGCGGTGCCGCGAACGGATCGCGGCACTGGAACAGCAGAAGCACGACATCGACGCCGCCATTACCGAGCTGTCCGCCTTCGTCGGCGTGCTCGAGGCGGGCGCAGCAAGGAAAGAGTGAGACGATGCCTCAGTATACGCCACCGATCCGCGACACCCGTTTCGTGCTCGAACATGTCGTAGGGCTGGACCGCTACGCCAACGTGCCTGGCTTTGCCGCCGCTACGCCCGACACGGTAGAGGCGGTACTGGAAGAAGGCGGCCGCTTCGTGGCCGAGGTGCTGTTTCCGCTCAACCAGTCGGGCGATCTGGAGGGGTGCACCCGCCACGAGGACGGCAGCGTGACCACGCCGGCCGGCTTCAAGGAGGCGTATGCGAAGTTCGTCGAATCGGGCTGGGGCACGCTCAGCGCACCGGAGGCGTTCGGCGGGCAGGGGTTGCCCCATGTCGTCTCCACCGCGTTCCAGGAATATATGATCTCCGCCAACATGGCCTTCGCCATGTATCCCGGCCTCGCCCATGGCGCGATCGCCGCCTTGGTGGTGAAGGGCAGCCCGGAGCAGCAGCAGAAATATCTGCCCAGGATGGTGGCCGGCGAATGGGGCGGCACCATGAACCTGACCGAGCCGCAATGCGGCACCGACCTTGGCCTGATCCGCACCCGTGCCGAACCGCAGGCCGACGGCAGCTACCGGATCACCGGCACGAAGATCTTCATTTCGGCGGGCGAACATGACCTGACCGACAACATCATCCATCTCGTGCTGGCCAAGACGCCGGGCGCGCCGGACAGTTCGAAGGGCATCTCGCTGTTCGTCGTGCCCAAGGTGATGGTGAACGACGACGGTTCGCTGGGCGCGCGCAACGCGGTCTCGTGCGGATCGATCGAACACAAGATGGGCATCCACGGCAATTCGACCTGCGTCATGAACTATGATGGCGCGACCGGCTGGCTGGTCGGCGACGAGATGAAGGGGCTTGCCGCGATGTTCATCATGATGAACGCCGCGCGCCTGGGCGTCGGGCTGCAGGGATTGGGCGTGGCCGAGACCGCCTACCAGAACGCTGTGCGATACGCGAAGGATCGCCGTCAGGGGCGCGCGCTGACCGGCCCCGCCGACCCGGGCGAGAAGGCGGACACGCTGTTCGTCCATCCCGACGTCCGCCGGATGCTGATGGACGCCAAGGCGTGGACCGAGGGGCTGCGCGCCTTGTGCCTGTGGGGCGCGCTCCAGGCTGATCTGGAACATGGCGCCGGGACCGACGAGGAGCGGCAGCTGTCGGGTGACCTGCTCGGGCTGCTCACCCCCGTCATCAAGGGCGTCGGCACCGATCGCGGCTATCAGATCGCCACCAACGCGCAGCAGGTCTATGGCGGCCACGGTTACATCCGCGAATGGGGCATGGAGCAATATGTCCGCGACGCGCGGATCGCGCAGATCTACGAAGGCACCAACGGCGTGCAGGCGATGGATCTGGTCGGTCGCAAGCTGGCGCAGAACGGCGGCCGCGCGGTGCAGGCGTTCGGCCGCCTGGTGATGGAGGAGATCGCCGCGGGCAAGGCGACCCCCGCCACCGCCGATATCGCGCAGCGGCTGGAAAAGGCCGCGGGCGAGCTACAGGCCGCGACGATGTGGTTCCTCGCCAACGGCATGAAGAACCCCGAGAACATCGGCGCGGGCGCAGTGCCGTACATGCATCTGGTCGGCACCGTCGCGGTCGGGCTGATGTGGCTGCGCATGGCCGCCGCCGCGGCGAGACTGAAGGACGAAGGGCACGGCGACACCGCCTTCCTCGACGCCAAGCTGGTCACCGCGCGCTATTTCGCCGAGCGCGTGCTTCCGGAAGCCGGCTCGCTTCGCCGCCAGATCGAAAGTGGCGCGGAGGCGATCATGGCACTCCCGCCGGAGATGTTCGCGGCCTGAACAAGGGGGTGCCGCGGTGCCACGAGCGTGGTCCGGGTGCACACCACCTACCGCCCGCGTAGTAAGTGCGCCCTCGGTGCAAGGACGGAATGATCTTGAGGCGCGCGGCCTGTACGGGCGGGGTTGTCTCCTATGTACGTCGTCGGGGTCGATGCCAGGGGCGGTCGACGTTCAGCGTCTCCGCACCGTATCGCACCGTCACCCCGGACTCGATCGGGACGCTACTGGCCACGCGCGCGGCAAGGGCCAGCGTCGCCTGCACGGCAGAAGGGCGATGTCACCGTCACGAACGAAGCCTAAGGCGCGAAACCTGGCGTAGCGACTATCTCTTCGCAGCCGCCGTCTCGCCCGCGATGGGGCGTCGGAACCGGGCGTTCGGCACGCTGGACGACGGGCGGCGTGCTGTTCATGACGGGATGCGTCACGCGCGGGCTGCCCCCGAAACTGTGCGGCCACGCGACCACGCCGCCGTCCGGTCGGACATGCAGCCCCGCCATTGCGAGCGCAGCGAAGCAATCCATTGCGTCCTGACGCCTGGCCCGTGCTGACCGAAGCCAGTCGCCATGATCGCAACCAACGGAAAGCCCCCCCTCAGTCGGCACAGCCCGCGACACGCTGGCCCGCGTCCCGCTCCCAAGCGAGCGCCCGCAAAGCTCCCGCGACCAGACGAGCCTCCACGAGCAGACAAAAAAATAGCGGCCCGAAGGCCGCTATCTCTTTCTCCCGAGGGGGAGACGTAACAGCTTAGTTGCTGTCCGCATCATCGTCTTCGTCAGCGACGACGACGATGCCGGCCACAACGGCAGCAGCCGCCAGAACCGCAACGATCACGCCACCACCGGCGAGCTCGTTCTTCTTCGCCGACGGGGCGCCAGCGCGCACCGACTTGGCGACCGAGAGGCTCGCTGCCGAGTTGGCGGGGGCGGCCATCGCCGGTGCAACCGCCATCGTGGCGACAGCAGCTGCGAGCATGTACTTCGCAATACGCATAATGAACTCCCTTTGCGTGCAGGCCACCTCATAACCGCGAATCCTGAAAACGCAAGGGTCAACTGCCGCGGTGCATCATGTGTTCAGGATCCAGGTCTCGTGCCCCTCGATCCCGAGAGCGGTCAGCTTTCCGGAGGCATAGGCACCCGTATCCACCCCGATCCGGTTGGCGCGGCGATCGACCTGTGCGGTGATGGTGTGGCCATGGACGATCATCTTGGGGTGGGCGCCGCGATGCTCCAGAAAGCTTTCGCGGATCCACCGCAGGTCGCTCGGGCGCTGGTCGTCCAGCGGCAGGTCGGGCCGAATGCCGGCATGGACGAAGGCATAGTCGCCGGACACGATCATATCCTCGAACCCTTCGAGGAACGCGCGATGCTCCGCCGGCACCAGCGCCGCCATGCGCTCCGCAAGCTGGGGATAATCCAGTGAGTCATACTCGGCTGCGTCGATGCCATAACTCAGCACCGTTTCCTTGCCGCCCACGCGGCAGAACATCCGCAGCGCATCCTTCTGCCCGGCCAGCGCGTGGAGGAACAATTCCTCATGGTTGCCCTTCAGGAAACGGGTGGCGGGGCGCTGTTGCGCCAGCGTCATCAGCCGTTCGACGACGCCGGCCGAATCGGGGCCGCGATCGATCAGATCGCCGAGGATGACCAGCATCGTGTCCGCCGCGCCGCGGGCGGCGTCGTCGGTGTCGATCATCGTCAGCAAGCGATCGAGTTCGTCGCGGCATCCGTGAATGTCGCCAATGGCATAGATGCGTGTACCGGGGGCGGGGGCCGGCCCCGGCGCAGCGACGGCGCGGGACGAACGAAGCAGCTTCTTGAGCATGAGAACGCGAAAACCAGCGATGTCGGGAGGGGTCCGGTGCTTAGGCGCGTCACGCTCCCATCGCAAGCACGGTGCCGTCCGCCGTGCCATCTGACGATCATTACGCTATCGAATTGCGATACTTGGCAGTCATCGGTACAGACCGCCGCGCCAACAGGAGGATCGAATGACCATCAAGCCGGTACGCAAGGCGATTTTCCCCGTGGCGGGGCTGGGAACCCGCTTCCTGCCCGCCACCAAGGCGATGCCGAAGGAAATGCTGACGGTCGTCGACAAGCCGCTGATCCAATATGCGGTCGAGGAAGCGCTTGAGGCGGGGATCGAGCAGATCATCTTCGTCACCGGGCGCGGCAAGGGTGCGCTGGAGGATCATTTCGATATCTCCTACGAACTCGAAGCGACGATGCGCGCTCGCGGCAAAAGCCTGTCGATTATCGAGAACATCCGCCAGCAGCCGGGTTCGCCGGTCTACGTCCGCCAGCAGGAGCCGCTTGGGCTCGGCCACGCCGTCTGGTGCGCGCGCGACATCGTCGGCGACGAGCCGTTCGCGGTGCTGCTCCCCGACGAACTGATGGTCGGCTCGCCCAATTTCATGGCGCAGATGGTTGCAGCCTATGACAAGGTCGGCGGCAACGTCATCGGTGCGCTGGAAGTCGCAGCCGGGGAGACCGACAAATACGGCATCATCTCACCCGGCGCGCGCGATGGCGCACTGACCGAGGTGACCGCGCTGGTCGAGAAGCCGGCGAAGGGCAGCGCCCCGTCCAACCTGATGATTCCGGGTCGCTACATCCTCCAGCCCGAGGTCATGAAGATCCTCGATGCCAAGGAAAAGGGGGCCGGCGACGAAATCCAGCTTACCGATGCCATGGCCAAGCTGATCGGAAAGCAGCCGTTCCACGGCTTTACCTTCAATGGCCAGCGTTACGATTGCGGCGACAAGACCGGTTTCGTTACCGCCAATCTTGCGCTCGCGATGGCTCGTGCCGATATCGGTCCGGCGGTCCGAGCCTTCGCGCAAGCCCATCTGGGCTGATCGCCTCCTACCCGCGTGTCGCGCCACATGCGCGACACGCGGGGTCCGGCGGCAGCGCCAGCGTGCGGAAACGCAACGACAACATGTCGAGCAGCATGACCCGCCCGGCGCTGTCGTCGCCGAACGGCGCGATCTGACGGATCGCCTCAAGCGCGGCGATGCTGCCGACGATCCCGGTGACCGGGCCCAGCACGCCTTCTTCGGCGCAGGTCAGCGCATCGCGCGCTGGCGCGTCGCCGACGAAGCAGCGATAGCAGGGACGATCGGCCTCCCACCCGCGGTACACGCCGACCTGCCCCTCGAACCGACCGACGGCCGCGGACACGAGCGGGATGCGCCGCGCCAGCGCCGCGTCGGCGACGAGCAACCGCGTCTCGAAATTGTCGCAGCCGTCGACCACCACGGTCGGCTGGTCGCCGAACAGCGCGTCGACATTATCCGCACCGATTCGCGTCACGCGCGCGACGACCTCGACATGCGGGTTCAGCTGCGCGGCCGCTTCCGCCGCCAGTTCGGCCTTGAACCGACCGACGTCACCGGTGACGAACAGGGTCTGGCGTTGCAGGTTGCTAAGATCGACGCGATCGTCGTCGACGATTGTCAGACGCCCGATCCCCGCCGCGGCGAGATACTGGATCACCGGCGAACCGATCCCGCCCGCACCGATCACGACGACATGCGCGCGCGCTAGCCGCAACTGCCCCGCGCCGCCGATTTCCGGCAGCACGATGTGCCGGGCGTATCGTGCGAGCTCGTCGGGACCGAGCGTCATGGCCGGGGCAGCGCCACGCTCGTCTGGTACCAGGTGTCCACCGCCGGCGGACGGACCGCGTCCCGCGCCGCGCGCAGCACGATGCCGGCGGCGAATTGTTCGACTGTCGGGCAGCCGATCGCGCGCGGCACGATCCGGCGGACGCGGCCGTTCGCACCCACCAGCACAGCCAGTTCCAATGCGACATTTTCCTTGGGAAGCGTGCATCGCGCTTCACGAACCTCGTTGCGGACGAACTCCGCAAATTGCGGCGGCACCGTCGCCGAGGGGGGGAGGCGCAGATGCGGCAACGGCTCCCAGTCCGACGGGGGTGTCATCGGTAGTGCTTGTCCGACAAGAAGCAGCGCGGCGATCATCATCGTCCGGTCGATCCGAACCCGCCTTCGCCGCGGTCGGTGGCATCCAGCACGTCGACCTCGATCAATGTCGCCCGCAGCACGGGCGCGGGAACCAGCTGGGCGATCCGCTCGCCACGCCGCACCTCGAATGGCGCTTGGCCAAGATTGGCAAGGATTACCTTCACTTCGCCGCGATAATCCTCATCGATCGTGCCAGGTGTGTTGAGGCAGGTAACGCCATGCTTCAGCGCCAGACCGGAACGCGGTCTCACCTGAACCTCGTAACCTTCCGGAATCGCGATGGCAAATCCGGTGGCGACCGCGCGTCGCTCCCCCGGCGCCAGCGTCACGTCCTCCGCCGCGACCACGTCCATGCCGGCCGCGCCTGCGGTCGCATAGGCGGGCAGGGTCAGGCCCTCGCCATGCGGCAGGCGGCGCATTGCGATCGGTATCGTTTCACAAGGCATCGGAAATCCTGTCGGCAAGTCGTTCGGCTACTTCGGATTTTGGCAGGCGCTCCCAGCTTTCGACACCGGCGTCCGAAACCAGATGCACGCTATTGGCCTCACCTCCCATCACGTCGCCCGACACGTCGTTGGCGACGATCCAGTCCGCTCCCTTGCGTTCCCGCTTGGCGATGGCGTGGTTCAGGACGTGCTCGGTTTCGGCTGCGAAACCAACGACCAAGCGGGGTCGTCGCGGATCGCGCGCCACCATTGCGAGGATGTCGACATTGGGCACGAGGTTCAGTGGCAGCGCCCGGTCTTCACCCTTCTTGCGCTTCTGCACCGCGACATCCTCAACACGCCAATCGGCGACCGCCGCCACCATCACCGCGGCATCGGCGGGCAACATCGCCTTCGTGGCTGCGAACATTTGATCCGCGGTTTCAACGTCATACCGGTCGACATCGCGCGGCGTCGGCAAATCGACCGGTCCCGCGATCAGCGAAACCCGCGCACCTCGACCGGCCAGTGCGGCGGCGATGGCGAACCCCTGTTTGCCCGACGATCGATTAGCGATGTAGCGCACGGGGTCGATCGGCTCGTGGGTTGGTCCGGCAGTGACGATAATATGCTTGCCTGTCAGTGCTTTAGGCGACGGCATTCGTAATGCCTCTTCGATCCGCGCAAGGATGGCGGCAGGCTCGGGTAGGCGTCCCGGGCCATATTCACCGCACGCCATCGCGCCTTCGTCCGGCTCCATGACGTGAAGCCCGTCCGCGCGTAGCGTGGCGACGTTGCGGCGCGTGGCGGGATGCTGCCACATGCGGACGTTCATCGCCGGGGCCATCAGCACCGGCTTGTCGGTGGCGAGCAGCAACGTGGTGGCAAGATCGTTCGCCAAGCCACTGGCCGCGCGGGCGATCAGATCAGCGGTTGCGGGGGCAACGACGAGCAGGTCGGCTTCACGGCTGAGCCGGATATGGCCCATCTCCGCTTCGTCCTTCAGGTCCCACAATGTTGTGTGAACCTTGTTTTCGGTCAGCGCGGCCAGCGTCATCGCGGTGACGAAATGCGCGCCGCCGTCGGTCAGTACGCAACGGACGTCATGCCCCGCAGCACGTAGGCCACGGATAAGCTCGCAGGATTTGTAAGCGGCGATGCCGCCACCGACGATCAGGAGGATCCGGCTCATCGCGTCACCCTTGTTACGGTTATCCGCCGCCTGTCGAGTGCGGCGCGCGCCAACTCGCCGATGCTTCCCGCCGCCAGCGCCAGGCCCGGCGCGGCTAGCGGTGCGATCAGCGTCGCGCACCGAAGCCCCATGATCCCGTCGAGCGCCACGCCGCCGATCATCACCGCCATCACGCGAACGCCGATCGTGTCGCCGATGCTCGTCCAGCCGATCGCCGACATCAGCAGCAACGGCGCAGCGATCGGGGCGCCAAACGTCGGGAAAGCCGCACCGACAAGTCGCGCAAGCGCATTCCCTTCCGCACCAACTGCATGGTCGGATAGAACGACGCCTTGCAACGCGTTGAGATGCAGCACGAAAATGCTCGACGCGACCGTCAACGCGCCAAGCCAGGCGCCAGCCTCCCGCCGCGATCCATCGATCAGCGCCGACACGCCCATCACGACGATCGTGACCAGGGCCGCAGGGTCGAGCAGCGCGGCCGAGCAGGCGATCGCGCTCGCCGCGACGTAGCGATCGTGCCGGCGCGCCACGATCGCGATGGCCGACAAGGTCGCCGCCGCGCCCGCATGCGGCGCTGTCATCCACAGCCCGGCCGTCGCAACGATGCCGCCGGCGAGCAAGCTGACCACCATCACCACCCCCGACGCGCGCGCGAACAATCCCCCCAGACGCAGCCCGCCCGTCCACAGCAACGCCGTCAACGCCGCGGCGATCAGGCCCATTGTGGCCCCGCGCGGCAGCGCGGCTTCGATCACCGCCAGCGGCGCCGGTAGCGCCATCGCGGCATATGCATCGGGCTCAGTCCGCAGCAAATCGCGCGTGGATTCATAGAATTCGCCGCCATGCCGGATCGCCGCCACGATCGCATCGTGGAGGAATTCGGGCATGGTCGGTGCAGACGAAGCGATGATCGCAGCCACGATCAGCAGCACTGTCCAACCCGTCAGCACGAGGCGCGCGTCGCGCCTGCCGAGCCCCGCCACGCGGCTCGGGATCGTCAGCCATCGCCCGGCCGTACCATGCGCCGGGCGAACGCCTACCATCCGGCCGCCAGCATCATACCCGCGATCCCCGCGGCGACCCCGATCGCGCCGGCCAGCGCGTAGCGCCAGCCACCACCGACCCGTACCCGCTCGATCTCGCGCAATGGCGGGCGCGGCGGAGCGCCACCCGGTGCAGGATAGCGCGCCTCGATCCGGCGGACGAGATCGGGTAGCCGCGCGAGCGTCCGCACGTCCGCCACCAAGCGGTCCGCCAACGCCGCCTCCGGCCCTAATTCGGTGCGGATCCAGTCTTCTACCAGCGGGGCAGCGGTCACCCACAGGTTGATGTCGGGGTCCAGCCCGGTCGCTACCCCTTCAACCATCACCATTGTTTTTTGCAGGAGCAGCAGGTGCGGTTGCGTCACCATGTCGAAGTCACGGGTGATGCCGAACAGGCCGTCGAGCATCATGCCGATCGACATGTCCTTGACCGGCAACCCCCGCATCGGCTCTCCCACGGCGCGAAGTGCGGTGGCGAACTCCTCGACGCTGTGATGCGAGGGCACGTATTGCGCCTCGAAGTGTATCTCGGCCACACGGCGGTAATTGCCGGTAATCAGGCCGTACAGGATCTCCGCCAGCCAGACGCGCGCGCGTCGATCGATCCGTCCCATGATGCCGAAATCGATCGCCGCGACCCGGTTGCCAGGCAGTGCGAAAAGATTGCCCTGATGCATGTCCGCGTGGAAGAACCCGTCGGCGATCGCCTGACGCAGGAAAGCGTGGACCAGCACGCGCGCCAGTTCGGGCAGATCGTAACCTGCTGCCCGCAACGCCGCACGATCGCTCAATTTGATGCCGTCGATCCATTCGATCGTCAGCACCTTGCCGGTGGTGCGCGCCCAGTCGACGGCAGGCACAAAAAATTCCGGCTCCGACGTCATGGTTTCCGCGAGCTCGGAAGCCGAAGCCGCCTCGCGCGTGAAATTCAGCTCGCGCGCGGTCCAGCGCTTGAACGTCTCGATCACCAGCCGTGGCTGCAGTCGCGCGATTTCGCCGCCCATCGGCTCGATCTGTGCGGCGGCCCATTCGTAGGTCGCAATCGCGCGCGCGAAATCTTCCTCGACGCCGGGACGCAGCACCTTCACCGCAACCTGACGCCCGTCGAGCGTGATGGCGCGATGAACCTGCGCGATCGACGCTGCGCCGACCGGTTCCGGTTCAATATGAGAGAACAGCCGGTCCAGCGGACGCCCGAAGCTGGCGCGCATCGTTTGTTCGATCACGGTGAACGGTACTGGCGGTACTGCGTCCTGCAGTCGGAGCAGGTCAGCCGCAGCCGCGTCACCAACGAGATCGGGCCGAGTCGCCAGCGTCTGGCCCAATTTGATCGCGGCCGGCCCGAGCGCCTCGAACGCATCGGCATAGCGCGGTACGTCGGGAACGCGCGCGCCGAAGCGGGCAAGCCTCAACAATCGCCGCAAGCGCGGGGGCGTGTTGAGGTCACGCTCCAATCCCCGCAGCGCGCCGTGGCGCGCGAGGATCCGACCCCATTTCAGAAGCCTCCAGCCATGAACCAGCGAGGAGGTCAAATCTTCCAGCCGCTGTGGATCGCGACCAGCCCGCCCATGATCGGCTCGACCCTGGTCTGCACGAAGCCAGCCTCCGCGATCATCCGCTCGAACGCCGGCATGTCCGGGAACCGGCGGATCGACTCAACGAGGTACCGATAGCTGTCCGCGTCGTTGGCGAGCAACTGGCCAAGCCGCGGTACCAGATGATGCGAATATGCGTCATAGGCTTCGGAGAAGCCCGGCCAGACGTTGGTCGAGAACTCCAGGCAGAAGAAGCGCCCGCCGCGGCGCAGGACACGATGCGCCTCCCGCAAGGCCGAAGGGATATCGGTCACGTTGCGGATGCCGAACGCGATCGTGTACGCATCGAAGAAGCGGTCCGGAAACGTCAAAGTCTCGGCATTGGCCTCCGTCCAGACTAGGCCATCCAGTCCACGCTGCTGCGCCCGATCGATACCGACCTCAAGCATTTCCGGGTTGATGTCCGCGACGGTGATCGCCGCCCCGCTTTCGGCGAGCCGGAACGCGATGTCGCCGGTGCCACCCGCCATGTCGAGGATCTGCTCGTGCGCGCGTGGCTTCACGCGGCGAACGAACCGATCCTTCCACAGCCGGTGCATGCCCCCGGACATGGCGTCGTTCATCAAGTCGTAGCGGCTGGCGACGTTGGAGAAAACTCCCCGGACGCGGGCGGTCTTCTCGGTCGGGCTGACATCTTCGTAGCCGAAGGATACGGTTTCGTTCATGCCCGTCGCTCTAGCGGCCCCGCCGCCGAGGGGCTAGGGGGCGTCGATGCCGGAATTGCCAGAGGTCGAAACCACCGTGCGCGGGCTGCGCCCCGTGCTGGAGGGGCAGATGCTGAGACGGGTCGATGCCCGGCGGAGCGATCTGCGCCGGCCGTTCCCGGTGGACTTGCGACAACGACTGACGGGTGCGCGCGTGGTCGCGCTGGGTCGACGTGCGAAATACGGGCTGATCGAGACCGACCGCGGCGACTCGCTGATCTTCCATCTCGGCATGTCAGGGCGGTGGCGCGTCGATCCCGGCGACTTGATGATCCACGACCACCTCATCATCGAAACAGATGAGGGGCGTCGACTGGCCCTCAACGATCCGCGGCGGTTCGGCTCGATCGATTTGTGGCGCAGTGACGATGTCGCGGCATTTCCGGCGTTCCGCTCGCTCGGCCCCGAACCGTTGGGCGACGGCTTCACCGCCGAGTACTTGCACACCGTCCTGACCGGTCGGCGCTTGTCGATCAAGCTGGCGCTTCTCGATCAGCGGATCGTTGCCGGACTCGGCAATATCTACGTGTGCGAGGCTCTCCATCACGCGCGCATCGATCCACGGATGGCGGCGGGCGCGCTGGACGAGGCAGCGCTTGCGCGTCTCGTACCTGCCGTCCGCGACGTATTGGAGGCCGCGATCGACGCCGGCGGGTCGTCCTTACGCGATTACGCGCGTCCGGACGGCGAACTCGGCTATTTCTCCAAGCAATTCGCTGTTTATGGACGTTCGGGCGAACCATGTGCGTGCGGTGGGGTCGTCACGCGGTATGTAGAGGGCGGACGCTCGACCTTCTGGTGCCCTTGCTGCCAGCAGAGTTGACGCTGTCGTCCCTGCGGGGTATGGGCCGCGCCTTACGAGGGTGCAGGGTTTCCCGGCTTCCCTTTTCCATCGATTCGTAAACTTTTCAGAGGACGTTCATGGCGAACACGCCGCAAGCCAAGAAGCGCATCCGTCGCAACCAGCGCCGGGCCGAAATCAATGGTGCCCGCGTTGGCCGCATCCGCACCTTCGTGAAGAAGGTCGAGGCGGCACTCGCGTCGGGTGACAAGACGGCGGCGGCCACCGCACTCGCTGCGGCGCAGCCTGAAATGGCACGCGGCGTGGCCAAGGGTGTGCTTCACCGGAACACTGCCTCGCGCAAGTTTTCGCGACTGACCAAGCGCGTGGCCGCGCTGGCCTGACCCACTGCCGGTTCGGTAAGCAGAACGCCCGTCGGGACATCCCGGCGGGCGTTTTTGTGCGTGTCGCATTGCCACTCAGGAACAAAAAGGAGCCATCGCGAAAGCCGTGGATTCCCTGCGATTCGCGATTGTGCCCGTCCGCGAGGTTGGCAAGAAAGACAGTTCTATCAAAGGCTTATCAGAAATATGACGCATTTGTGCCGCTGGTGACGAGTCAATCCGCTTTATTTCGGAATCGTACCCGTCGGCGGGGTTGATCGACTCCGCTTCCTGTTCCTAATCCTGTCGCACCGCGGCGCCGTTCGAGCAGCGCGGAACAAGGACACCGTCTGAAGGGCCGACGCGCAAGGGGGCGCGGGCAGGGGGACGTTTGACTTTGCTGATGTGGAAACCGCGAACGAACGTGTTCGCGGTGATGGGAGACGTATGCGTGACGCAATCTGATGGACAGGGAAGTGGGATGAGCGAATTGGCACGGGCCTGGGCCCGGGTCCGCGCCAACCTGCGCCGGTCCGCGGGCGCACGCGTGTTCGACCAGTGGCTGGCACCGATCACGCTGGTCGACGGGGACGACCAAACCGACGTTCGCCTGACGCTCCCCTCCGCCTTCATGACCAACTGGGTGAAAAGCCACTACGCCGAGCGACTAGTCCATGAGTTTCGCGCCGTTCTCCCGGGTGTGCGCAGCGTCGCGATCGACACCGCCCCGCGGATCGCAGCCCCGATGGTGCTGGCAGCGCCTGCCGCCGTCGTGGCGGCCCCTGTGCCGCTGTCCGCCCCCCCAGTGGCCGCGGCCGCGCCGGTCGGTGCGGAGCGCCCGCTGCTGGACCCGCGGCTCAACTTCGGGCGGTTCGTCGTCGATCCGTCGAACGTGGTGGCGCTGAACGCGGCGCGCGCACTGGCCGAACGCGGTCCGGTCCGCTTCAGCCCGTTGTTCCTCCATGGCGGGACGGGGCAGGGCAAGACCCATTTGTTGAACGCCATCGCCCACGACTTCCTGGCGGCGCATCCCGGTGCGCGGGTCATGCTGCTGTCCGCAGAGCGCTTCATGTTCGAGTTCGTCGCGGCGATGCGGTCGCGCGACACCTTCGCGTTCAAGGCAAAGTTGCGTGGGTGCGATCTGCTGCTGATCGACGATCTGCAATTCATCGCCGGCAAGGACGTCACGCAGGACGAATTCTTCCATACGATCAACGAGATCATCACTGCCGGCAAGCGGCTGGTGATCGCAGCCGATCGTGCTCCACAGGCCCTCGACGGCGTGGAATCGAGGATCATCGGGCGGCTGGGCTCGGGGCTGGTCGTGGACATCCGGCCTTCGTCGCCCGAATTGCGTCGTGAAGTGCTGTCGCGCCGGGTCGCCGATACACCCGACCTGCGCGTGCCGGACGATGTGCTGGATCTGCTCGCCACGCGGATGACGAGCAACATTCGCGAGCTCGAAGGCGCGCTGACCCGCGTCACCGCCTATGCCATGCTGACCGGCGCGACCATCGACCTCGAATTCGCGACGCAGACGCTGGGCGACATGCTGCGTGGACACCAGCGCCGGGTAACCATCGATCAAATCCAGAAGCTGGTGTGCGAGCATTTCGAACTCAAGCCTATCGACCTGATCTCTGCCCGCCGCGCGCGCGCGGTGGCCCGCCCGCGCCAGATCGCCATGTATCTGGCCAAGCGGCTGACCACGCGCTCGCTTCCGGAGATCGGACGTAAGTTCGGAGGGCGCGATCATTCGACGGTGATCCACGCCGTGCGCCGCATCGAAGGACTGCGTGACACCGATCGGGACGTCGACCTCGCGGTTCGTATGCTGTTGGGTCAACTCGAAAACTGACCCGGTCGCGCGATGCTCAAGCCGCCTTCCGAAACTCCGTGTCGATCGAGCCCGTCGCTGACGTGGATGGTGCGGCATTGATCGACGAAGGTTTGGGGTTGGGAACGATCAGGCGGCTGACGAGCACGACTACGCCCAGCGCCGCGTAGGTCGTCAGCACCTTTTCAAGATCGAAGAGCAGCGCGATCGCAAGGGCGAGGCGCAGCCACACCGGATTGACGCCGAAATCCTCGCCGAGCGCGGCGCAAATGCCAAACAGGTTGTCGCGGGCGGCGGCATGGGCGGCAGCGTGATCGATCATGTTTGGCTCCGTTGATGTACGGAGTTCAACGCAAGACCGATGCCAGATGCAGAAAAGCTCGCATATCCGCGCGCTGCGCCGGTGCGACGGGAAGATGCGCCGCGTCATACGCCATTTCTTGGCGTGGCACGCGGCGTCGTTTGCCAACCAGCTAGATCATTAACCCCATGGCTTCCTGGGCGCGGCGCAGCGTCGATCCTGCCATTGCGCTTGCTCGTTCAGCACCGTCACGCAGCAAAGCATCGATTGCGCCACGATCGTTGAGCAACCGCACGACCTCGTCGCGGATCGGACCCAGTTTCGCCACCGCCAGGTCGGCCAGGTCCGGCTTGAAGTGGCCAAAGCCCTTTCCGGCATAATCCGCCAGCACCGCATCACTCGTTCGATCGTCCAACGCCGCAAAGATCGTGATCAGATTGCGCGCCTCGGGGCGGCTCTCCAATTCGGCCATTGTCGCGGGCAGCAGGTCGGGATCGGTCTTGGCCTTGCGGAACTTGTCGGCGATGACCTCGTCACTATCGACGAGCTTCACCAGCGATTGCTCGGACGGATTCGACTTCGACATCTTCGCGTTCGCATCGCGCAACGACATGATGCGGGGCGCGGCCTTGCTGATCAAAGGCTCCGGAAGCGTGAACAGGTCCACGCCGAAGTCGGTGTTGAACTTGGTGGCGATGTCGCGGGTCAGTTCCAGATGCTGCTTCTGGTCCTCCCCCACGGGCACGTGGGTCGCGTTGTAGAGCAGGACGTCGGCAGCCATCAGCACCGGGTAGTCATAGAGCCCGACCGAGGCGCCTTCCCGATTTTTGCCTGCCTTGTCCTTGAACTGCGTCATGCGGTTGAGCCAACCGACCCGAGCAACGTTGTTCAGCAACCAGGCCAGTTCGGCATGCGCTGATACCCGGGCCTGATTGAACACGATCGATCGCGCCGGATCGATCCCGGATGCGATCAGCGTAGCAGTCATCTCGATCGTGTTGGCGGTCATCTCGGCGGGCGCGATGAACTCGGTCAGGCCGTGGAGATCGGCGATGAAGTAGATCGTCTCCCCACCCGATGCCTGGATCTCGTCCTGCATCGCCACCCATTGCTTCACCGCGCCCAGATAATTGCCGAGGTGCAGGTTGCCGGTGGGTTTGATGCCGGAGAGAACACGCATGCTGGTCATCGGGAAGAGGCTCTTCGACGCAGGAGGGAACGAATGTCGGACAAGCCATACGCGCCAGTGACGAAACAGGCGAGGACGTAGATTGCCACTCCCGCGCCGACCAGCGTCGTCAGCGCAAGCGCGCGGGCGATCAGCGGACCCGTCAAATATGAATCGACCAATGGGCCGACCAGCAACAACGCACCGCCCATCAACAATGCTGCGAGCGCCAGCCGCGGCACCTTGCGCCTGACCTGTGGGTCGATCGTGAAATGACCACGTCGCGCGAGAACGGTGTACAGCGAGGCGACGTTGACGGTCGACGCGATCGCTGTTGCCAGTGGCGGTCCCACCTGTCCGATGTTCCAGCGCGCAAGTGTCGGGATGAGGATGAGGTTGCCGACCAGATTGATCGCCACCGAATAAAGCGCAAGCCGTACCGGGGTTCTGGTGTCGGCGCGCGCATAGAAGCCGGGGGTCAGCACCTTGACCAGCACGTAGCTGGGTAGGCCGAGCGAGAATGCGGCCAGAGCCATCGCGGCGCGCGCCGTATCGTCGACGCCGAAGACACCGTGCTGGAACAACCCGCGCACGATGGGCTCGGCCGCGAAGACGAACGCTGCTGTAGCGGGCAGGGTAAGAAACAGCGCCAGTTCCAATCCCCGATTCTGCGTTTCCATCGCCTCGTCCTCGCGCCCTTCGGACAGCAACCGCGAGACGACGGGCAGCAGGATGGTGCCCAGCCCGATCCCGATCAGGCCGAGCGGCAACTGGTTGAGCCGATCCGCGTAATAGATCGCGGAGATCGACCCCGCTGAGAGCAGGCCGCCGGCCAGCGCAGTCGAAATCGCAAGGTTGATCTGCGCCGCGCCGGCGCCCGTCGCCGCCGGAACGATCAGCTTCAGCATCTGCTTCACGTCGTCGTCGATACGGGGCCGGCGCAGGGCAAGGCTGATGCCGGCGCGTCGACACGCCCACCATAGCCACGCAAGCTGCAACGCACCACCAGCAGTCACCGAGACCGCCTGAGCACGCGCGGTTTCATAGGGATCGTCGCCGTGGAAGAAGATCAACGCCGCGACCATCGCCACATTCAGCAGGATGGGCGCGGCCGCGTTGACCCAGAAGCGCTGCAGTGAGTTGAGGATGCCGCCCAGCAGAGACACCAGCGAGATCAGCAGAAGATAGGGAATGGTGAAACGCGACAGTGTGACCGCGAACGCAAATTGCTCCAGGGTAGGATGCTGCCGTCCGAAACCGCCTGACAATGCCCAGGTCAGCGGCGATGCCGCCGCCAGCATGATCGCGGTCATGACCAGCAGCACCGGGAAGAGCAGCGCCAGTGCACGCTCCGCGAAGTCGACGCCCGCCGCGGTTCCGCCGCCCTCGGCCACCTTGCGGTTGAACAATGGGATGAAGGCCGCCGAAAAGGCACCTTCCGCAAACAGCGCACGAAACATATTGGGCAGGCGAAATGCGACGAAAAAAGCGTCCGACGCGAAGCTTGCCCCGACGTAGCTGGCCTGGAGCGTGTCGCGGACGAGTGCCAGTACGCGGCTGACCAATGTCAGCCCGCCGACCGAGCCCAAAGCGCGGGCGAGGTTCATACGACGATCCCCGCCCGTATCCGGAACTCAGGCCTGGCCCAGGTCGTCACTGCCGAACTGAACGCCCTGTGCCTGCGCCTGCTGGAGGAACAGCGCGTTGAAGTCGATTGGCTCAAGCAGCAACGGCGGAAAACCGCCGTCACGGATTGCATCGGCGACGACCCGTCGTGCGAACGGGAACAGCAGCCGCGGGCCTTCGCCCAACAGGAAGGGCTGAACATGTTCCGCCGGCACGTTGCGCAGGCCGAACAGACCGGCGTAGGCAAGCTCGGCGATAAAGGCGGTCTTACCGCCGGTGGTGGCGCGAACCTCGATCTTCAGGGTCACTTCGTGTACTTCGTCGGCGACCTGTGCGGCGCCGATGTCGAACTGCACATTGATCTCCGGCTGCTGCGGTTCCTGGTAGACCGCAGGCGCATTCGGATTCTCGAACGACAGATCCTTCACATATTGCGAGATCAGCCCTGCTGCCGGCATCGTGTCGGCGCCGTTCGCCAGCGGCTCGCCGCCGGCATTGCCCAGTTCGTCCATCGTCGGTCCCCTAGTGTCATGCCACGGGCGCCGTCCGGCACCACGCGAAAGTGTGGCGCGGTTAGCAGCGCCCCGCCGCCGATACAATGCGGGATACAATGGTGGTCTCGGGCGATTTGATGTTAGGTGCCCACACGCCTATGTACGCACACCAGCCTACTGGAGTTGCCGTGTTCTACGTTGTCCTGCTTGCCATGGTCGCCGGCTTCCTTGCCCTGCGGCTCTATTCGGTTCTGGGCAAACGCTCCGGCCATGAACAGCCGTTGCCCAAACCAGCCGAGGAGCGGGTCGGCACCGTGGCCGCACCGCGAACGGTGGAGCGTGCTGCGGATGCTCGGGAATTGGCGGCTCGCCCGTTCGACAGTACGACCGAGCCAGGCTTGCGCGCGATCGTCGCAGCCGAGCCGCAGTTCGACGTCACTCGTTTTCTCGAGGGCGCAAAGTCGGCCTACCGCATGATCCTCGAAGCGTTCTGGCGTGGCGACGAGGAAGCGTTGCGCGGCTTGGTCAGCGATGATGTCCATGCGGCGTTCGCTGAGGCGATCGAGGCGCGACGCAGCCAAGGGCAGATCCTGGAGAATCGCCTGATTGCGATCGAACAGGCGACGATCGTCTCGGCAGCCGTTGCGGCGGGTGAGGCGCGTGTCGCAGTCCGTTTTGACGCGGATATCGCCGCAGTGACTCGCGACGCGGAAAGCAACGTGATCGGCGGTTCGACCAGCGACGCGGTTCAGACGCACGACGTATGGACGTTCGTTCGTACGGTACGCGCGTCCGATCCGAACTGGATCCTTGCCGACACCGACGAAGCCTGATCGCCGAAGAAGCAGGGGCGGGATGCGAACGAAAGCGACGCTGGCGATAGCCGGCGCTCTCATCACGACGGCGTGTGTCGGGCCGGGAGGGCGGTCGGTCCCGCCCCCGCCCCCCGGACGATCGATCGATGCCGTACCGCGACCCTCTGGCACCTCGATTCCGCCGCGGCCTGCCCGACAGCCGGTCGCGTCAACGCCACTGTCGGCCGTGCCCGCGATCGCGATACCGGGCGCTACCAGCGCCGCTCAGGCCGGATTGACCCGTGCCGCCGATCTTTCGACGCTTCCGGTGGACGCCGCAAAGGCTGCTTCGGCGCTGGAAGCGTTTCGTATTTCGTGTCCAAGCCTCGTGCGACGCACCGACACATCGGGTCTGACGATCGCCACCGATTGGCAGCCCGCTTGTGCCGATGCACTGCGCGGCGGCGCGCAAGATGCGGTGTCGTTCTTCCGTCGCTGGTTCGAGGCCGTACAGGTGGCGGATGGCCGCGCCTTTGCCACCGGTTACTACATTCCCGAGATCAAGGGCTCGCGGCAGCCGCGACGGGGTTACGTGCCCATCTATGGACGTCCGACCGACCTGATCGAAGTCGATCTAGGCGCGTTTTCGCCGACATGGGCGGGAAAGAAGATTCGCGGTCGCGTTCAGGGTCAGGCGCTGCAGCCTTATTTCGATCGCACGGCCATCGAGGAAGGTGCCTTGAACGGTCGCGCGCGCGTGTTGGGCTATGCCGCCGACGCGGTGGAGCTGTTCTTCCTTCAGGTACAGGGTTCCGGCTTCATACGACTTGATGAGGGCGGGGTGTTGCGGATCGGCTACGATACGCAGAATGGCCGCGATTATACCGGTATCGGGGCTCTGATGAAGAGCCGCGGGCTACTCGGTCCCGGACAGTCGACGATGCAGGGGATTGTCGCCTGGCTGCATGCGCATCCCGAAGAGGGGCGCGCGATCATGCGCGAAAACAGAAGCTATGTTTTCTTTCGCGAACTCAGCGGGGCGCCGCAAGGGGCGCTGGGGTTGCCGGTAAGTGGCGGCGCAACCTTGGCGGCGGATCCGAAGTTCGTGCCGCTGGGTGCGCCGGTTTTCCTGTCGATGGACCGCGGCGATGCGAACGGCATCTGGATCGCGCAGGATACGGGTGGCGCGATCAAGGGAAGCAACCGCTTCGATACGTTCTGGGGCGCGGGCGAGGAGGCGCGCGCGATTGCGGGCGGCATGAGCGCGCGGGGCACCGCGTTCGTCCTGTTGCCGCGTGGCAGCTACGAGCGCTGGCGAGCAGGGCAGGCGAGTGTCGGGTCGACGCCTCGGCCCTGACGAGGAGGCGCTGTGGGCGCGCGTGCGGGTAACCGTTCGCGCGATGCCGGGCCGCAAGGCGGTGGCTCTGCCTGCTGGTCGCCCACCCGCGCCGTCTATCAAGGACAAGGGCAACCTCATGCCGTCCGTACAGGCTCCGCTCACCCAGCTCATGCCACGTCGCGAGCCAGGCAATACGCTTGATGGAGGCTGGGACCGGCGCCTCGCGAGCGGGACCGTCGCGCCGGACCGCACGATCGACCTGCACGGGCACACACTCAGCTCCGCACATGCCGCGCTCGAACTCGGGCTGGCGCAGGCGATCATGCACGGCGATCGGGTGATCCTGCTCGTCACCGGCAAGCCGCCGCGTCCGGAAAGCCAGCGGCCTCACGCCCGCGGGGTGATCCGTGAGTCGATCCCGGACTGGCTGAAATTGTCCGGCTATGCCGGGTCGATTGCGGCGGTGCGTAACGCGCATCCCCGGCATGGCGGGGCAGGGGCGCTTTACGTCGTCCTACGTCGTCGGCGCTGACCACGCGCGCTGGATGATAAGCGTGTAGATTTCGGTGAGTTGCTCCAGATCGGCCACGGACACGGCTTCATCGGCCTTGTGCATCGTGGCATTGAGGAGACCGAATTCCACGACCGGGCACAAGGCGCGAAGGAAGCGCGCATCGGACGTGCCGCCGGTGGTCGAGAGTTCTGGGATACGGCCGGTCACCTCCAGCACCGCCGCGGACACCATCGCCGACAACGCACCCGGCGGGGTCAGAAACGCCTCGCCCGAGATCCGGGGCGTGACGACCGCTTCGGGTGCATGCCGATGAACGATCGCTGTGACCCGGCTGGCGAGGTCTACGCCGCTGTGTAGATCGTTGAAGCGGATACTGATGCGCGCGGTCGCTCGCGCGGGGATGACATTGGCGGCGGGGTTGCCGACGGTGATGTCGGTGACCTCGAGATTGGAAGGCTGGAACCATTCGCTTCCGTGGTCGAGGACGAGTGCGTCCAGTTCCGTGAGGATCGCGAGCAGGCGGGGGACCGGATTGTCGGCGAGGTGTGGGTAGGCGACGTGCCCCTGTCGACCGGGGACGTCGATCCAGATGTTGACCGACCCGCGTCGCCCGATCTTCACCATGTCGCCAAGCGACGCGACCGAGGTCGGCTCGCCGACCAGACACAGGTCGGGGATCGAGGCCCGCTCGCGCATCCGTTCGATGAGCGCAACGGTGCCGAACGTCGCAGGGCCTTCCTCGTCGCCGGTGATGATGAGACTCAGTCGTCCGCCGTCCACCGGGACGCGTGCCGCTGCAGCGACGAATGCCGCGACCGCTCCCTTCATGTCGACGGCACCACGCCCGACCAGCAACCCCTCGCGAAGCTGCGGAACGAAGGGGGCGCCGGACCACCCGTCGCCGGCTGGAACGACATCGACATGTCCGGCGAACGCGAGATGCCGGCCGTAACCGCCGCGCGTCGCCAGCAGGTTTTCGACCGGGCCGTCCGGCGGGTGGCCGCTCATTCGGCGCTCCACGGCAAATCCCAGCGGCAGCAGGGCATCTTCCAGCACGTCGAACACGGCACCGCGCGCCGGCGTGACGCTTTCGGCGGCCATCAGCGCGCTGGCGAGCTGAACGACGTCCGTCACGAGCCGTGACGTCGCGCCAGAGGCAAACGGTCACTGCCACGTTCTGACGAACCAACGCGAGCGATCGCCTTCATACGATCGGCTGCTCGAACTTAGCGATCACCCAATCCTCCTCCTGCGCCGCCGCAATCCAATCCTGCATGAATGGATGGTTCAGCACTGCCATTACATAGGCGGCGGCAAACCGTGGCGTGGGCAGCGAGTACGTCGCGATGCGCGTGCAGACCGGAGCGAACATGATGTCGGCAGCGCCGAACGCTCCGAACAGGAAGTCGCCGCCGTCTGGTCCAGTGGCGCTGCCGAAGCGTGCGCGTGCCTGTGCCCAAAGTTCGAACAGCCGCTCAAGTTCTACCTGCACATCATCGTCAGGCGTCGTCGGTGCATAGATCTGCCGGATATTCATGGTGTGCTTGCGGCGGAGGGCGGCGAAGCTGGAGTGCATCTCGGCCGCCATCGACCGGGCCATGGCGCGTGCCGCATCGTCGGCAGGCCAGAAGCGATCGCGTCCTACCTTGTCGGCGAGATAATCGACGATCGCAAGGCTGTCCCAGACGACCGCATCGCCATCCCACAGGATCGGCACCTTTCCCGATGACGGCGCAAACTCGTCTCCTTCGCGGCGGCGATCCCATTCCTGATCGTAGAGCGGGACCACGACTTCCTCGAACGCCAGTCCCGACTGACGACAGGCGAGCCAGCCGCGGAGCGACCAGGATGAATAGGCCTTGTTGCCAATGATGAGCTTCATGGTCCCCGGTTACGAGGCAATGCGCCGCGGGGCAACGGCGTGCGGGACAATCGCGACCCGCGCGTTAACCGAAGCCCTACACCTGATCGCAGGCAGGCTCCGGTACGAAGAACGTTACCATCACCATGACGACGGAGCGCGTGGCATGACCCAACTTCCCGGTAACGACATGGCACTGGGTGCCGCCATCCCGGCGTTCGTGCAGGCGCCGACTTTCGTCTTCATGCAGCATGCACCGCTGCCAAGCCGGTCCGAGATACTGCGACAGCAGATCGCGGCAGCCAGCCGGACCGCGCGGTGACGATCGGTTAGCCGATCGCCTCGATTACAGCGGCGCGCAGCTCCGGTATGCCCATGCCACCTTCGCTGGAGGTGACGATGATGTCCGGGTGCGCCGCCGGACGGCGTCGCGCCTCTGTCTCGGTCGCCGCGACCGTGACCGCAAGATCGCTTGCCTTGACCTTGTCGGCTTTGGTCATTACCAAACGGTAGCTGACGGCGGCGCGGTCGAGCATTTCGAGGATTTCGCGATCGACGTCCTTGATGCCGTGGCGGCTGTCGATCAGCACCAGTGCGCGTTTTAGCGCCTGCCGGCCGCGCAGATAGTCATTGACCAGGAATCGCCACTTCTTGACGATGTCCTTGGGTGCCTTGGCGAAGCCATATCCAGGCATATCGACCACGCGGAAAAGCAGTGGGTCGCCCACGTCGAAGAAGTTGAGCTCCTGTGTTCGTCCGGGCGTGACCGACGTCCGCGCCAACGCCTTGCGCCCCACAAGCGCGTTGAGCAGCGACGACTTGCCGACGTTCGAACGTCCGGCGAACGCCACCTCCGGCACCTCCGCGTCGGGCAGATGCTCGAGCGCCGGGGCAGACTTCAGGAACTCCACCGGGCCGGCGAAACGCTTGCGCGCCGCCTCGATCGCATCCTCGTCGAAGATCGGTTGCACGTCGCTCACTTCTCCGGCGCATTCTTCAGCTGCGGATGGCGGCTGTAGAGCCATTTCTGCTGCATGATCGATATGCAGTTGGTGGTGATCCAGTAGATCTGCAGCCCCACCGCGAAAGGGGCCATCACGAACATCAGCACCCAGGGCAGGATGTTGAACACCTGCTGCTGCGCCGGATCCATCTGTGTCGGGTTCAGGCGGAACTGGAAGAACATGGAGATGCCCAGCAGCACCGGGACGACGCCGATTGCGAGGAAGTGCGGTAGCGTGATCGGGATATAGCCGAAAAGGTTCAGGATCGTCGCGGGATCGGGTGCGGACAGATCCTTGATCCACAAGGCGAAAGGCTGATGACGCATTTCGATCGTCAGCATCAGCGCCTTGTACAACGCGTAGAAGATCGGAATCTGGATCAGCGTCGGCACGCAACCGGCGAGCGGGTTGACCTTCTCCGCCTTGTACAGCGCCATGATTTCTTGTTGCTGGCGCTGCTTGTCGTCCTTGTACCGTTCCTGAAGCGCCTTCATCTTCGGCTGAAGCGCGCGCATGGCCGCCATGCTGGCAAATTGCCGCTGTGCGATCGGGAACACCAGCGCCCGGATCGTCAGCGTCAAAAGGATGATCGCCACACCGAAGTTGCCGATCAGCCGGAACAGCCAGTCGAGATAATAGAAGATCGGCTTCTCGACCAGGCGGAACCAGCCCCAGTCGATCGCATAGTCCAGCTTCACCACCTGCCCGCTGTCGGTGTAGCGATCGAGCAGCTTAACCTCCTTCGCGCCGGCGAACAGCTTGGCCGTCTGAGTCAGCTGGCGACCCGGCGAAAGCAGTTGCGGCGCGGTGGTGAAGTCGGCCTGATAGGCCTGGTTCGCACCGGCGCGGAACTGCCCGTCGAAGGCACGCGCCTGATCGGGGACCAACGCGGCGAGCCAGTATTTGTCGGTGAAGCCGAGCCATCCACCGGTCGTGGTGAATGTGGTCGGTGCCTTGTCCACGTCGCTGAAATTCGGATTGTAATGCGCCGCGCCGTTGCTGACCGACATCGGTCCGGTGTGGATCGTCCAGCTGTCCGGATCCTTCGACACGCCGACACGGTTGACGAGGCCGTAAGCAGCGACCGGCACTGCGCCGCCACCACCGTTGGCGACGGTCTGCTTGATCGTGAACAGATAATCGTTGTCGACGGCGATTTCGATGGCGAACCGCTGACCCTTGGCATTGCTGGCGGTCAGCGTCACCGGCTTGCCGGGCGTCAGCGTCGGTGCCGAAGCGGCCCAGACCGTATCGGCGCCGGGCGGCACCAGACCCTCGTCACGCCAGCCGAAACCTGCGAAGTAGGCGTCCTGCGTTCCCGCGGGCGAGAAAAGGCGGATCGGCGGCGAGTTCTTCGCAACCGTCTCGTTATAGCGGATCAGCACCAGATCGTCGATCCGCGCGCCCTTGAGGCTGATCGAACCCTTCAGGGCTGGCGTGTCGATGCGGACGCGCGGGGTCTCCGACAGGACGATGCGACGGTCGCGCAATGCGGCAGACGAGTCCGCGGTGGGGTCCGCCGCCGGGTTGGGCACCGGCTTGCTCTTCCCATCGACGATCTTCGTCGCGGGCGGGTTCGCCGCCGGGAAGACGCGGCTCTGGATCAGCGGCCATCCAAACAGGATCAGCGCCGCGATCACCGCGAACAGCACGAAGTTCTTGCTTTCTTGCTTCACCAGCGTCCCACGCTTTCCTTATGGCACCGGATCATGACCGTGCCCGCCCCAGGGATGACAGCGCGCGATGCGGCGCACCGCCAGCCAGCTACCTTTGCCAGCGCCATAGCGGCGAAGCGCCTCGATTGCATAGGCGGAACATGACGGCTGAAAGCGACACGACGAGGGCAGCAATAACGACGGACCGAGTTGCCACCCACGTGCCAGCAGGATCAGCAATCGTGCCATCACCGTTTCGGCCTGGACCGGTTACCACCGGGCGCTATCGTCCGGCTCTTCGCCAGCGCTTTGGCAAGATGCTCGCGCAGCGTGCTCCAGTCCGCGGTCAAGGCCGCCTCGCGTCCGATCAGGACATGATCGGCACCCGGCCAACCATGTTCGGGCAGGATTTCACGGGCGAGTGCGCGGAAGCGGCGTTTGATGCGATTACGCACCACCGCGTTGCCAACCTTCTTTGTGACCGTGATCCCGATACGCATGGCGTCATCGCCGTCGTCGCGGATATTCACGAGAAGCACAAAGCCGGGCATCGGAGCCCGACGCCCGGCATTCGCGGCCAGATAATCCGGCCGACTGGTCATCCGCCCGACCGCGACGCGAGTCGCAGCCGGGTCGGCGTCCGTGTTGATTACGCCGACAGCTTCTTGCGGCCACGGGCGCGGCGCGCACGGATCACCGCCCGGCCGCCGACCGTGGCCATCCGCGCGCGGAAGCCGTGACGGCGGGCGCGCACCAGATTGCTCGGCTGAAAGGTCCGCTTCATCGTTCATGTCCCGAAAATCGAATGTCAAAAGAGGCCGCCCCTGCGGACAGCCCGAAAGAAGATCGCCGTTAGGGGAGGCCTGCGTCGAAGTCAACGCGCACCGGCACGATCGCGCGCGCGCTGCCCCGCCGCATCGCCAGATCGACGACGCCCCCGGTCCCCGGCCAGCGTCGTTTTGCCCGCGCGAACCCGCCCATCGCTCGTGCCGAGTTGCGGAGGATGAGAGTCAGGCCAGCTGCCATCGGAAACACGCCTCCCGGTCCGGGTAGCGGCGCGATGATGGCGGCAAGCAGGAGCAGCGCGCCGCCGAGTGCCCGCTGTAGATATCGAAAGATCTGGCGCAGGTGTGTTGCGGTTGCGAGTCACCGCGTGCCATTCCCTGGGCGCCCAAACCCGCTATGAACACCATCGGGGGGAACCATGGTCGCAATCGTATCGACAGTAGCCTATCTGCGGCTGGAGGCGCGCAGCGTCGAGGTTCAGGTCCAACTGATCCCGGGCCTGCCGGCGTTCAACGTCGTCGGCCTTGCGGACAAGGCAGTCGGAGAGAGCCGGGAGCGGGTGCGCGGCGCGATCGCCGGGATGGGCTTGTCGCTGCCGCCGAAACGGATTGCGGTGAACCTTTCCCCCGCCGATCTGCCCAAGGAGGGCTCGCATTTCGACTTGCCAATCGCCCTCGGGCTGCTGGCGGCGATGGGCGTGGTCGACGCCGAGGCGTTGGCAGATTATGTGGTGGTCGGCGAACTGGGTCTCGACGGCCGACTGGCTTCGTCACCGGGGGTGCTGCTGGCCGCGCTCCATGCTGCCGAGACGGGCAGGGGACTGATCTGCCCCGCGGCGCAGGGCTCCGAAGCGGCGTGGAGTGGCAGCATCGAGGTGGTCGCCGCGCCAGACCTGTTGGGCTTGCTCAACCATCTGAAGGGGCACGGCTTGCTGGCGCCGCCGCAGCCAGGCGAGGTGACCTCCGCGCGAAGCGGCCCGGATCTACGGCAGGTGAAGGGTCAGGAAGTTGCGAAGCGCGCGCTGGAGATTGCCGCCGCTGGCGCACACAATCTTCTGTTCGTCGGTCCGCCGGGGGCCGGAAAGTCGTTGATGGCGGCTTGCCTACCTGGCATCCTGCCACCGCTCGATCCAGCGGAGGCGCTGGAAGTGTCGATGGTCCAGTCGGTCGCCGGTACACTGCCGGGCGGTGCGCTGACCCGCGATCGTCCATTCCGCAGCCCACACCATTCCGCGAGCATGGCGGCACTGACGGGCGGGGGATTGAAGGTGAAGCCCGGCGAAGTCAGTCTGGCGCATCACGGGGTGCTGTTCCTCGACGAGCTGCCCGAGTTCCAGCGCGCGGTGCTCGATTCGCTCCGCCAGCCGCTCGAAAGCGGTACGGTGAGCGTCGCGCGGGCCAATGCACATGTGACCTACCCGGCGCGCGTGCAATTGATCGCGGCGATGAACCCGTGCCGGTGCGGTCATCTTGGCGATGCCAGCCTCGCTTGCGCGCGGGCGCCGAAATGCGCGGCGGATTACCAGGCCAAGGTCTCCGGACCGCTGCTGGACCGTATCGATCTGCATGTCGAGGTCGCTGCCGTCAGTGCGGTCGATCTGGCGTTGCCGCCGCCTGCCGAGGGATCGGCCGAGGTCGCGGCGCGGGTGGCGTCGGCGCGGGCGATACAATCCTCGCGCATGGCCGAGCTGCATCTGCGCACCAACGCCGAACTGGACGGCGAGGCGCTTGAGCGCTTCGCCACGCCGGATGAGGCGGGGCGGGCCCTGCTCGCGCAAGCTGCGGTCGCGATGAAGCTGTCGGCGCGGGGCTATACACGAATACTTCGGGTGGCGCGAACGATCGCCGACCTTGCCGGCGTCGAAACGATTGGCCGTATCCATGTCGCCGAGGCGCTGAGTTATCGACGCCAGCCGCCACGCAACTAAGCTTTTGCGGAAATCGGCGCGGGCAGGGCAGGCGTGCCCGGTTCTCTCCGCGAAGGTGTCGCCACGCCGTCACCCCACGGAAGCGGCTCACACGTCGCGGAAGCTCTCCACCGGGCGAGCCGGCCCATTGCCCGCGGGGGCGGCGGGCGGATCGACAGCGATGGGTTCACGAGGGTCAAGCCCGCCTTCCCACTTGGCGATTACCGCACTTGCCACCGCGTTGCCGATCACATTCGTCGCGGTGCGGCCCATGTCGAGGAAGTGATCGATCGCCAGGATCAGCAGCAGCCCCGCTTCGGGCAGGTTGAACATCGGCAACGTCGCGGCGATCACGACCAGGCTGGCGCGGGGCACGCCGGCGATGCCCTTGCTGGTGACCATCAGCACCAGCAGCATCGTCACCATCTGACCCATCGACATGTCGATGCCATAAGCCTGTGCGATGAAGATCGACGCGAACGTCATGTAGATCATCGAGCCGTCGAGGTTGAACGAATAGCCGAGCGGCAGCACGAAACTGGCGATGCGCGGGGGCACGCCGAAGCGGTCGAGCGCCTCCAGCATACGCGGATATGCCGCTTCCGACGACGCGGTCGAGAACGCCACCAGCAACGGTTCGCGGACATGGCGGATCAGCTCGCGGATACGCGGGCCGATGAAGAGGAAGCCGATGCCGAGCAGCACCGCCCAGAGTGCCAGCAGGGTCAGGTAGAAGCTGCCCATGAAATAGGCGAGCTGGCCGATCACCGCCGGTCCGCGCTCGGTCAGCGTACCCGCGACCGCCGCGAAGACCGCGACCGGAGCAACGCGCATGACGTAATCGGTGACCTGCAACATGACGTGCACCAGCGCATCGATCGCTTTCACAAGCGGCGCCGCTTTCTCGCCCACGGCGGTGATCGCGACGCCGACGAAGACCGACATCACGACGATCTGCAGGATCTCGTTCTTGGCCATCGCGTCGACCATCGATGCCGGCACGATGTGGGTAAAGAAGTCCTTGAGGTTGAACGCCGCGGTCTCCAGTCCGCTCGACTGCCCTGCGGGCGGCAGGGCAAGGCCGACGCCGACGCCGGGCTGCAACAGGTTGACCATCACCAGCCCGAGGCTGAGCGACAACAGGCTTGCCGAGATGAACCACGCCAGGCTCCGCGCGCCTATCCGGCCGAGTGCGGCGGTATCGCCCATTTGCGCGATCCCCGACACCAGTGTCGCGAATACCAGAGGAGCGATGATCATCTTGATGAGGCGCAGGAATAATGTCGTCAGTATCGAGAAATATCCGGCGATCTCGGTCGTCCGCGCCTGTGCCGCGGGCGTTCCGTCGTCGAGCCAGCCGTTCAGCCCAAGTCCGACGATCAGCCCGAGCACCAGCCCGGCAAGAATGTAGAAGGTCAGCCGCTTGGCCATTCGATGCTCCCGTACGTGCTCGCTAGGAAGGGGATTGCGGCGGCGCGGTCAAGCGCCGTATCGCTATCGGCCATGACCCATCCGTCCTTTCGCCCGACCCGACGCGCGCTGCTCGGCGGCGGTGTGGCGCTTCTGGCTGCGTCCGCAGTACGTGCCGCCGGGCCGGACCTTGAGGCACTTACAGACCTGACCACCAATGCGGCGCCGATCGGCGCGGCGGAGCGGGCGGCACGGCTGGAGCGGGCGCAAACGCTCATGCGCGCGAACGGTATCGGTGCAATCCTGATCGAGCCCGGATCGAGCCTGATCTATTTCACCGGTGTCCGTTGGGGGCGAAGCGAGCGGTTGACCGCGGCGATCCTGCCGGTGGAGGGCGAGCCGTGTATCGTCACGCCTTTCTTCGAGGAACCTTCGGTACAACAGACGTTGGCCGTGCCCGCCGAGGTTCGCGTCTGGCAGGAGGATGAAGATCCGCTGAAAGTGGTCGCGGGCTTCCTGCGCGACCGGAAGCTGGCGGGGCGATCGGTGGGTATCGAGGAGAGCGCCCGCTATTTTGCGTTCGACGGACTGGCCCGCGCGTTGCCCGGTGCTCGACTGGTCAGCGCCAACCCGGTCGTACGCGGCTGTCGCATGGTGAAGACCGCGGCCGAGATCGCGCTGATGCAACTGGCGACCGACGTGACGATCGCCGCCTATCGCTGGACCTATCCGCGGGTTGAGAAGGGGATGACGGGAGCGCAGATCGGCGCGCTGATGAACGCCGCAACCCGGAAGCTGGGCGGCGATCCGGAATTCGCCCTAGCGTTGATCGGTCCGGCCTCCGCGCTGCCGCATGGCAGCCGCGAGGTCGTTCGCGTCGATGGCGGACAAGTGGTGCTGATGGATTGCGGTTGCACCGTGCTGGGCTACCAGTCCGACGTGTCGCGTACCTGGGTGCACGGCACGGCGACCGCGGAGCAGCGCAAGGTATGGGATCAGGTCAGGGCCGGGCAGGCGCTGGCATTCAGCACGGCGCGAAACGGTGTGGCGGCCGGCGCTGTGGATGATGCGGTGCGCGCCTTCTACGAGCGGCTGGGCTATGGACCGGGCTACCGTTTGCCCGGCCTCTCGCATCGGACCGGTCACGGGATCGGCATGGATGGGCACGAGCCGGTCAACCTCGTCCACGGCGAGCAAACCAGACTGGCGCAGGGCATGTGCTTTTCCGATGAGCCCGGGCTGTACCTGCCCGGTAAGTTCGGCGTGCGACTGGAGGATTGCTTCCACATGGCCGCCGATGGACCGGCGTGGTTCAGCACCCCGCCGGCCTCGATCGATCGACCTGTCTAGCCCAATGCGGACGCTGTTCGACGCCGCCGACGCAGCGCCGCGCCGGTCACGACGAACCCGGTCAGCATCATCGCCCATGTCCCGGGTTCGGGAACGGCCGGCGTGTAGTCGTACGTCAACGTGTAGTTCGCGGCGCCGCACAGGCTTTCCGGCAACCGCAGCGGCTCGCCCCCCAGCACGCCGCAACCCTCCGACAGCTGGTTGATCTCTCCGCCAAGCGGCACGCCCGAAAAGCGCGTATCGCCCGAGTCGATCAGGTAACCGAGATCGAAGCCATCGAACGTGGTGCGTCTGCCGACGAACTCCGCCGGGTCGAAATCGTAGCTTGCGCTTCCTGTGGCGGTGACCTCGAAATATCCGAACGACACATCGTCGAATGCCCGATCCAGCATCACGTCGCTGCGGCCGGTGCCGGTCAGCGATACGAGCGGGCGACCGAGCGCGTCATTGTCGGACCGAAACAGCCACTTGCCGTCGATCGCCCAGTCGATGCTCGCCGAGGTAATGCCGCCGGATGGTGCGCTCACCACCCATGCGCGCGTCTTCGTCAAGTCGACGGTCAGGGTGACCTTGTTGAGCGTGCCTTGTGTGGGGTCGAATCCGTCGAACCCGCGCAAGGCGCCCTGCTCACTATCCACCTGAATGATCGTCGCAGCCCACGCAGCGTTCGTCAGGCAAGCCGCCGCTGCCGCGGCGAGCCAGAATGAACCTTTCATTGTCGTTAACCCCCACCTGCTTCTTGATCCGCCTTGCACACCCATGTGCGTGTCACAAGGCGACTTGGCGGAAAGAGGCGGAAGGTGACTTTCGCGCAACAGCGGCGCTGTCGAGGCGACTAGGCACGGCGGGTTTCGCGGATTAAGTCACCATGTATGACCGCTACCAACGACATCCGCCGCTCGTTCCTCGACTATTTCGGCTCTGCCGGCCACCAGATCGTACCCTCCGCGCCATTGGTGCCGCAGAACGACCCGACGCTGATGTTCGTCAATGCCGGTATGGTGCCGTTCAAGAACGTGTTTACCGGGCTGGAAAAGCGCTCATATTCGACCGCCAGCTCATCGCAGAAATGCGTTCGGGCAGGCGGCAAGCACAACGATCTCGACAATGTCGGCTACACCGCGCGGCATCATACCTTCTTCGAGATGCTGGGCAATTTCAGCTTCGGCGACTATTTCAAGGAGCAGGCGATCACCCATGCATGGACGCTGCTGACGAAAGAATGGGGGCTTTCGCCCGACAAGCTGACGGCGACCGTATTCCACACCGACGATCAGGCGTTCGATTTGTGGAAGAAGATCGCCGGCCTGCCCGATCATCGCATCATCCGCATCCCGACCAAGGACAATTTCTGGGCAATGGGTTCGGATGGGCCATGCGGGCCATGTTCCGAAATTTTCTACGACCATGGCGAGCATATCGCCGGTGGTCCGCCCGGATCGCCCGATGAGGATGGCGATCGTTTCGTCGAGATCTGGAATCTCGTGTTCATGCAGTTCGTGCAGGAGGCCGATGCGATCGTCGGCGATCTCCCGCGCCCCTCGATCGACACCGGCATGGGCCTGGAACGGATTGCCGCCGTCATGCAGGGCGTGACCGACAATTACGACACCGACACGTTCAAGGCGCTGATCGCCGCTTCCGGCGCGATGACGCACACCGCCACCACGGGAGAGAACCAGGCCAGCCACCGTGTCATCGCGGATCACTTGCGTTGCGCCGGCTTTCTGGTGGCGGACGGCGTGCTGCCCGCCAACGAAGGGCGCGGTTATGTGCTGCGCCGGATCATGCGCCGGGCGATGCGACACGCGCATCTGCTGGCCGCCAAGGAGCCGTTGATGCACCGGCTGGTGCCCGCACTGGTGGCGGAAATGGGGGCGGCCTATCCGGAACTCGTCCGCGCCCAACCGCTTATCGAGGCTACGCTGCGCCAGGAGGAGACGCGCTTCCGACAGACGCTCGACAAGGGACTGCGCCTGCTCGACGATGCCACCGCAGGGATGAAGGCGGGCGATACGCTGGCCGGCGACACGGCGTTTCGCCTCTACGATACCTATGGTTTTCCCTATGATTTGACCGAGGATGCGCTGCGCGCGCAGGATTTCAAGGTCGACCGTGCGGGCTTCGATGCCGCGATGGCCGAGCAGAAGCGGGCCGCCCGCGCTGCATGGAAGGGGTCAGGTGCGCGCGCCTCCGACGAGCTGTGGTTCGATCTGGTCGAGGAGGTCGGGCCGACCGAATTCACGGGTTATGCCAGCGAGGTCGGTGAAGGCGTCGTGCTGGCCTTGGTCAAGGACGGCGAGCGCGTCGAGCGTGCGGGCGCGGGGGAGCAGGTCGACGTGATCGTCAACCAGACCCCATTCTATGGCGAGAGTGGTGGTCAGGTCGGTGATGCCGGCAAGATCTCCAATGACAGTGGTTTGCAGGCCGAAGTTGCCGACACGTCGAAGCAGTTGGGCAAGCTGTTCGTCCACCGTGCGACGATTTCTGCCGGGGAAGTGAAGATCGGCGATCCCGTACGGCTCGCGATCGATGTCGCACGCCGGGCCGCGATCCGGGCCAATCACTCCGCGACGCACCTGTTGCATGAAGCACTGCGTCAGAAGCTGGGCACCCATGTAGCGCAGAAGGGGTCTTTGGTCGCTCCGGAACGCCTGCGCTTCGACGTGTCGCATTCCAGTGCGATGTCGGCAGAGGAACTGGCCGAGGCGGAACGTGCGGTGAACGCGCAGGTGCGCGGCAATGGCAGCGTCGAGACACGCCTGATGACTCCCGATGAAGCGATCGAGATGGGCGCGATGGCGTTGTTCGGTGAGAAATACGGCGACGAGGTGCGGGTCGTGTCGATGGGGAATGCCGACGACGGCACGACCTATTCGATCGAGTTGTGCGGCGGCACGCATGTACGGGCGCTGGGCGACATCGGTATCTTCAAAATCATCGGCGAGAGCGCGGTTTCCTCGGGCGTGCGGCGGGTCGAGGCGTTGACCGGTGAAGCGGCGCGGAGCTGGCTCAACGCGCGCGACGAGAAATTGCGGGAAGCCGCGACTGCATTGAAGACCTCCCCGGACGAGGTGCCCGCACGGGTGGCCGCGTTGATCGAGGAGCGACGTCGGCTGGAGCGTGAATTGGCCGATGCGAAGAAGTCGCTAGCGCTTGGCGGCGGCGGCGGCCGCGATGCGGCCGCTGCGGAAATGGTCGGCGGCGTGGGTTTTGTGGGGCAGGTCCTACTCGATTTCGAAGCAAAGGGACTGCGTGGCGCGGTCGACGAGGCCAAGACGCGGATCGGCTCCGGGGTGGCGGTGCTGGTCGCAGTCAACGAAGGCCGTGCCTCGATTGCGGTCGGTGTCACCGATGATCTGCTCGGCCGGATCAGCGCGGTCGACCTGCTGCGGATAGCCGTGCCGGTACTTGGCGGGCAGGGCGGTGGTGGACGACCCGATATGGCGCAAGGTGGGGGCCCGGGTGGCGACAAGGCCGCCGATGCGGTCGCTGCGGTTCGCTCCGCACTGGAACAAGGTCCGCCAACACTCTGATAGCCTTCGACTGTCTGCCGGCCATGTAGATGCAAAAACGCCGCCGGTACGATGAAAGTACCGGCGGCGGCTTTCTGGCGAATGAGCAGCGGAGCGTTGGACTCCGACGCTCATGCGATTAACGCGGCTTGCGCTTCGACTTGGTAGTTGTCGTCGTCGTGGTCGCCTCGGTCGTTGCGGCCGCCTGATCGGTGGCTGCAGCATCGGTGGCGGCACCGGCCGACGCCGCCGGCGCGGCTGCGCTCATCGCGGCCTTAAGCTGTTCGGCAGTCATGCCGAGCAAGATGCCCTGCGGTCCCGGACCGAAGCCGGTGACCGGCAGCACTGCGTCACCATCCGCCGTAGTGAGGGTCACGCCGCTGGCGTCCACCGACTTGATCGTGCCCAGCTGCGTGCCGCCGGTGCCGTACACCGTCGCACCGGGAACCAGCTTCGACTTGAACTCGGCGGTCGCCTGCGCCTGCTGCTGACCAGCTGCCGCCTCAAGCTGCGCCTTGGTCATCGCCAGCACCGGACCCTGCGCGCCCTGCCCAAGCGACGTCAGCGGAATACCCGCCTTGACCGTGCCGGTGTTGACAATGGCTGTGGTGCCGTCGGTGCTCTCCACGGTGCCAACCACCCCGCCCGACGTGTCATAGACCGTGGCACCGGTCGTTACAGCCGCCCCGGTGGGAGCCGCGGCAGTGGCGGGTGCCTGCGCCGGAGCCTGCGCGCTGGCAGCGCCGGACACGAAAGCGGTGGTGGCGAGGGCGAAGATAGCAAAGTTCTTCACGAGGAACTCCCATACTCGTTGATGAAAAGATGGATCGACACCGAAACGGTCGGCTGCGATCTCGGTTCCGAAACTGTGCCCTGCTGCCTGCACGTGCGATGAACGACTTGTTCATGATAGCGGTGTTCCCTGATCGTTCCTGATGCGCTACGTGAACGCATGGCCAAGGTTCAGAAGAGATTTGTATGTCAGTCATGCGGATCGGTCAGCCACCGCTGGCAGGGTCAATGCGCGGATTGCAACGAATGGAACACGCTGGTGGAGGAAGCCCCGGCTGTTGCTGCCACGCCGTTCCAGGCAAAGCATAATTTGCAGGGCGGCGGACGCACGATCGTGCTTTCCGCCCTGGATGCCGAGGCGACGTTGCCGGATCGATTGCCGTTCGGCATCGCCGAATTCGACCGCGCGTTGGGCGGCGGACTGGTGGCCGGATCCGCGACCTTGATCGGCGGCGACCCCGGTATCGGCAAGTCGACGCTGTTGTTGCAGGCGGCGGCGGCGCTGGCCCGGGCCGGGCATGATGTTGCTTACGTTTCTGGCGAAGAAGCGGCCGATCAGGTGCGGTTGCGGGCAAGGCGGCTCGGGCTGGGCGATGCCCCCGTGCAATTGGCAGCGGCCACGTCCACGCGCGACATCCTGACCACATTGGGTCAGGGAACGCCGCCGCGTTTGCTGGTCATCGACTCGATCCAGACGATGCATTCGGACCTCATCGAAGGGGCACCGGGCACGGTCAGCCAGGTGCGCGCGTCCTCGCAGGAACTGATCCGCTTCGCCAAGGAACGCGGCACGGCGGTGGTGCTGGTCGGACATGTCACAAAGGACGGCAGCATCGCGGGGCCGCGCGTGCTGGAACATATGGTCGACACGGTGCTGAGCTTCGAGGGTGAGCGTAGCCACCAATATCGCATCCTGCGTAGCCTGAAGAACCGCTTCGGTGGTACAGACGAGATCGGCGTGTTCGCGATGGCGGGCGACGGATTGGTCGAGGTGTCAAACCCTTCCGCCCTGTTCCTGACCCAGCGTGAGGAGGGTGTGACGGGAGCGACCGTCTTTCCCGCGCTGGAGGGCACGCGGCCCGTTCTGGTCGAGATCCAGGCGCTGGTGGTACGATTGGCGAGCGGGGCGACGCCGCGCCGCGCGGTAGTCGGGTGGGACTCGGGGCGCCTTGCGATGATCCTCGCGGTGCTGGAGGCACGATGCGGGCTCAGCTTCTCGACGTGCGAGGTTTATCTGAACGTCGCCGGCGGGTATCGCATTCAGGATCCTGCTGCGGATCTGGCCGTGGCGGCGGCACTGGTATCGGCGCTGAGCGAGCGCCCGGTGCCGGTCGACGCGGTGGCCTTCGGGGAAATTGCGCTGTCGGGTGAACTTCGCCCGGTCGCACATGCTCCGCTGCGGCTGAAGGAGGCCGCCAAGCTTGGATTCGAGCGTGCCCTGTTGCCGGCGGCGGTCGAAAAGGGCGCGATGCGGCAGTCGGCCTTCCGTACCTTGGGGCAGTTCGTCGACCATATGCTCGGCCGCGGTTGAGCCACTAGCCGAGCGCATCAACCGGCCATAAGGAAGGCGCATGAACCTGCAACCGCTCGACATCGCCGTTTTCGTGCTGGTCGCACTGGCGGCGATCGGGGGCATGCGGCGTGGGTTCGTCGGTGAAGTGCTGGCGTTATTCGCCTGGGTGGCGATGATTTTCGCGTTGAAGATCTTTCACTTGCCCCTTGCGAAGGCGTTGGCCGGATCGATCGCCAGCGTGTCGGGTGCCGCGGTGCTGGCGTTCGTGGTGCTGACGGGCGGCACCTACCTGCTCAGCCGGATCGTCATCAATGCGATCGCCGCGCGCACCCGCACATCGGTGCTGGGACCGATCGATCGCGCGCTGGGCTTCGGCTTCGGCGCGCTCAAAGGATTGATTCTGGCCAGTCTTGCCTATCTCTTCCTGGTGTTGGCGCTCGATCTGGTCGGGGGCGGACCGAGTCGACGGCCGATCTGGTTGAAGAGTGCGCGAACCTATCCGCTGCTTGCCGCAACCAGCGGGGCGGTGGCCGACTTCGTCGATCGCCGCCGCAAGGGCCAGCCGGTGTTCGGCCCCCGAACCGCCCCCCGCCAGAGTGACCCAACATCATGAGCCTTGAATTATACACGCCTGAAATCAGCGCTCTGGCGATCGGAAACCCCTTCCCGGATCGACTGGCCGATGCGACGGGATCGACCGAACGTCGCTCTCCGGTTTGTGGAAGCCGCGTGACGGTGGACGTGCGCCTGGGCGAGGATGGCCGGATCGCCGCGGTCGGCACGCAGGTTCGGGCGTGTTTACTCGGACAAGCATCCTCGACGCTGATGGCGCAACATGTCGTCGGCCGCTCGGTAGAAGAGATTATCGTCGCGCGCGATGAACTGACGAAGTGGCTTGCTGGCACCGGAGACGTGCCGGATTGGCCGGGTATGGCGCTGTTTACCCCGGGGCTGAAACTGACCGCGCGACACGCCTCGATCCGGCTGGCGTTCGAGGCGGCGGCGGAAGCCGCGGAGCAGGCGCGGGCGGGCCGGGCGCAGGACAGTGTTACCCGAAATGGGCAGATTCGCATCGGTGACGCGCCGGCTGGGCACGATTGATGGAACATGCCGGCGTTTCGATGGTCCGCGACGGGACGATCCTGCTTGGGTCGGGGCTGGTGTTCGTGCTGGTGTTCCGCCGGCTCGGCCTGGGCGCGACATTGGGCTTTTTGGTGGCGGGCGCGATCGTCGGACCGCAGTTGCTGGGGCTGGTCGGCGATGCCGAGAGCAAGCTGGGGTTCGCCGAGCTTGGCATTACGCTGCTGCTGTTCATCGTCGGGCTGGAACTTAGCCCGCAGCGGCTGTGGCGGCTGAAAGAGGATATCTTCGGACTGGGATTGATCCAGGTCGTCGCCTGCGGTTTCGTGCTGGCCGCGATCCTGGCGCTGGCGGCCCGCTTCTCGCTGGCGGCGGCGCTGGCGGTGGGGATGCCGCTGGCGCTGTCGTCGACGGCGCAGGTGTTGCCGATGCTGCAATCCGCCGGTCGGCTGCGCACGCCGTTCGGTGAGCGCGCGTTTTCGATCCTGCTGTTCCAGGACCTGTCGATCATCCCGATGATCACGATCATCGCCGCCATGAGCCGAAATCCCGCCGAGGTCGGCGGACCGTCCGGCTGGCTGCTGGGCTTGTACACGGTCGTCGCGATCGGCGGGCTGGTGGCGGCAGGCCGGTTCATCCTGCGCCCGCTGTTCCGGTTGATCGGCAATCTGGGCGAGCGGGAGATGTTCGTCTTCGCCGCGCTGTTCACGGTGATCGCCGCGGCGGCGGTGATGGAGTTCCTGGGCCTTTCGACAGCGCTGGGCGCGTTCGTGGCGGGCGTGATGCTGGCCGACAGCCCGTATCGCCACGAACTGGAAGCCGATGTCGAACCGTTTCGCGCAATCCTGCTCGGGCTGTTCTTCCTGGCGGTGGGCATGATGCTGAATCTGGGCGCGATCGCCGAGCGCCCGGTGTTTGTGGTGGCGATGGCGGCGGCGCTGATCGCGACCAAGGCGGGGATCATCACCTTGCTGGGACTCGTGTTTCGCATGGGGTGGCGGCAGGCGCTGGCGCTGGGGCTGTTGCTGAGCCAGGGCGGCGAGTTCGGTTTCGTGTTGCTGGCGCAGGCGCAGAACGCGTTGCTGATCGCACCAGACGCCGCCAGCCTGTTCGGCGCGATCATCACGCTGTCGATGGCGACCACGCCGTTCCTGATGATGTTCACGCGGCGGTTCCGCGAGGAACCGATCGCCGTTTCGGACGGTCGCGACGGGCCGAGGGCGGACGGGGCCAATGCGATCATCGTCGGCTACGGACGCTTCGGGCAGACCGTCGGCCAGATGCTGATGACGCAGGATATCCCCGTCACGCTGATCGACACCGATATCGAGATGATCGACATCGCCGCAGAGTTCGGGTCCAAGGTCTATTACGGCGACGGCACCCGGCTCGATCTGTTGCGGCAGGCGGGCGCTGCGGACGCCGAGTTGATCCTGTTCTGCATGGACGGAGACCAACTTTCGCCCGAACAGCTGGAGGCGGTGCACGAGGCGTTTCCGAATGCCGCCCTGTACGTGCGGGCGTTCGACCGACGTGCCCTCGTCAAGCTGAAACCGGGACCCGCGCGTGCGGTGGTGCGCGAGGTGCTGGAATCGGCGGTGCGCATGGCGCGGCTCGCGATGGGTGGGCTGGGCATCGCGCCGGCCGAGATCGACCGTGCCGAGCAGATGTACCGCGCCCGGGACAAGGAACGCTTGCGTATCCAGGTCGAGGCCGGGGACATACGCGCCGCGCGGGCGATGGTCGTCGAGCAGCATCCATGGGGCGGGGGTGAACGGCCGTGAGCGTGATCGTGATGCTGGCGGCCCTGTCGGGCGCGTTGGCCGTGGCGGCGGGCGCGTTCGGCGCGCACGGTGCGTCGGGCGCCGCGGTCGAGTGGCTGAAGACCGGCGCGCATTACCAGCTGGTTCATGCGCTGGCGGCGCTGGTCGCGGTCCGGATGGAGATGCGGGGACCGGCGTGGCTGTTTCTGGCGGGCGGTGCGATCTTCGCGGGGACGCTGTACCTGATGGCACTGGGTCTGCCGCGCTGGCTGGGCGCGGTGACGCCGATCGGCGGAACGTTGCTGATCGCGGGGTGGATGTGGCTGGCGTGGAGCGGGATGCGCGGGTAACGCCGCGTCGGGCGGTCTTGTTGGCGACGCATCGGGGACGAGCGGCAGCGGCGCGCGTTTCCGGGGATCAGGCAAGCGTGCCGTTACGCCGGTTCCTCCACCTAGCGAAGGTCGCGGCCGCGACGAGGGCGGCGGGGGTGTCGCCTGCTCGCGCGCGCACCCGAGACTCCCCGTTGCGCGGCGGATCATGCGATCGTGCGATGTTTCTGGCAGGTCGCTGGCGGGGCGGGATTTGGGAGAGGCGTTTCGACTTCGAGGCCGTGATGCCCGACGCCGAGTTCCAGACCCGTCACGATCCGCAGTCTCGGCCCGCACCCGCCGTTCGCGGCCATCGGGGATGTATGCTTGGCAAGCCGATCATGCGGCCGGTCCGGGACGCCGATCCCGAAGGGCTGGATGTGCCGGAATCCCGCGGCAGTCGCCGTGACGACAAGCAGCCTGCATTGCGCACCTGAACCAAAGCGCGAGTGACGCGACGGCAGGAGAGTTAACCGGGAGCGAGGCGAAGGCGTTCGTTCGAAGCGGGTCGCGCTGTTCCCCTTTCGCGCCGGTGACCGCTCTGGTGCGAGCGGGATGGCGAGCCGCTACGGACCCGAATGGGACGGCAAAAGTGCGGTCCCGCCCGAATCTCGCGGGAGCATCGCGAAGTCTCGCGTGAACGCGGATCAACGACTTCGATTAATGCAACGGGACTGCCGAACGGCGGCCGATGATGATCTCAAATGGTATTTCCTGCTCCTGTCATGGCGCAACAGGACCAGGAACGCGAAGCATGGTGGACGGTTGATGCGCCCGAACCGGTCGTGTCTCAGCGACATCGGTCGCGGAGATACGGGACGATGAAAGTCATGGTTGCCGCGTTGCTGATGGCAACGGCGATATCAGGTTGTGCCGCGCCGGCGACGCGCGTCTCCAGCGGACTGCAGCGTTACGGCCTGGACGAGCAGCGCGCCGATTGCGTCGGCACGCGGTTGCAGCGCGACCTGTCGCTGGGTCAGCTGCAGAAACTCGGCCGGGCTGCCGCGGCGTATCGCAAGGGCGACACGGACCCCGGTGTGTTGACGGTGGGCGATCTTCTGCGGGTCGCCGGCGAGCTGAAGGACCCGGCCATCGCTGTGGCGGTGGGCAAGGCCGCGGCGGGTTGCGGCGTGCTGCCCTGAGTGCAGCGCACGGACCTGATTTTCAAAGGATACGATTATGAACAACGACGAATTCAAGGGCGGAACCCGCTACGTCGCCGGCAAGGTGGAGAAGACCGTCGGCGACACGATCGACAGTCGCGACTGGAAGGTCAACGGCGTGGTCGATCAGGTCGCAGGGGCTGCGCAGCACACGTATGGCCGCGCGCGATCGATCGCCTCCGACGCGATCGACAGTGCGCCCGAACTGGCGGAAGAGGCGCGTGACCGGTTGAAGGTGGCGGGCGCACGGCTTGCCGACAGCGCGCAGCACGGCGGCCGGGCCGCAGCGCAGACCGCCAGGGACCAGCCCGCCTTGTGGGCCGTGGCGGCCGCGATCGGCGGCTATGCGCTGGCGTGGTTCGTTCACGCCCGGCGCGCCTGATCCCGATGGCCGAGGCATCGTTCAAGACCCTGCGTGAAACCGCCGACCTGCGGCATTTGCGGCAGATCATCGTCGGACTGGACGAGGGCGTGATCCTGATCGATCCCGACCAGAGCCTGTTGTGGGCGAACGATGCCGCCCTGGCGATGCATGGGGTGAAGGACATCGCCGAACTTGGCGCAACAGTCGACGAATATCGGGCGCGCTTCCAACTGCGTTACCGCAACAACCACCGGCTGGCTGCGGACGATTATCCCATCGAACGCGTGGTGGCGGGCGACGCCTTTTCAGAAGTGGTGGTCGAGGTGACCGTCGCCGGCGAGGAGGAGCCGCGCTGGGTGCATCAGGTCCGCAGCCTGGTGCTGAACGACGACGACGATGGCGAGCCGGCATGTCTGGTGCTGGTCATCCAGGACGTTTCCGCGAAGTTCGAGGCGGAAGACCGGTTCGAACAGTCGTTCAATGCCAATCCCGCGCCCGCGGTCATCTGTCGGCTGAAGGATTTGCGGTTCGTGAAGGTCAACCAGGGTTTTCTGGAGATGATCGGCCGGTCGCGCGATCAGGTGCTGTCGCGCACCGTCTACGACATCGACGTGCTGCGGCATGCGGATCGCCGCGATCTGGCCAAGGAGCGGCTGAGCGAGGGACGGACCATCCCGCAGATGGAGGCGGAGCTGGAGTTGTCGGACGGCGGCACCCGGCTGGTGATCGTAGCAGGGCAGCCGATCGACATGGGCGATCAGCCGTGCATGCTGTTCACCTTCGCCGATCTGGAACCGCGTCGCAAGGCGGAGGGCGCATTGCGCCAGAGCGAGGAGCGTTTCACGCGCACGTTCCAGCTGGCGCCGGTGCCGATGGCGATCGGCGTGCGCGACGGCCATCTGCTGTGCGAGGTCAACACCAGCTTCACCAGGATGACCGGTTATGACGCGACCGAGATCATCGGCCGACCGCTGGGCGAGGTGGAGTTGTGGGAGAGCGGCGCGGTGCGCGAGCGCATCGAAAGTGCGATCGACGGTGGCCACGACCTGCGGGCGCACGACGCGTGCATCCACGCCAAGGACGGTGCGAGGATCGATTGCATCGTGTCGACGGAGGCGATCCGGCTGGGCGGCGAAGCATGCGTCCTGTGGGCGTTCCAGGATATCACCCAGCGCAAGGCGACCGAGATGGAGCTGGTCGAGGCGATCGAGGCGGTGATGAAGGACACCAGCTGGTTCAGCCGCACCGTGATGGACAAGCTGGCCCGGCTGCGCGCGCCCAGGGTGGAGGTCGACGGGCCGGGGCTGGACGACCTGACCGCGCGCGAGCGCGATGTGCTGGCGCTGATCTGTCGCGGGTATGACGACAAGACGATCGCGCGATCGCTGAACGTGGCCAGCAACACCGTGCGCAACCATGTCGCGCGGATCTATGGCAAGATCGGCGTCAACCGTCGCATCGCGGCGGTCGCCTGGGCGCGGGCACGCGGCTTCGACGGGGAGGGCGTGGCGATCAGCAGGGCGGCTCCGGAGACGGTAGCATGACCGCCGGGCGGGATCGCGATGCAGCCGGGGCGCGGAAGGCCAAGGGTTCCGTACAGGAGGCGATCGGCAAGCTGATCGGCGACGATGTGGCGCAGGCGCAGGGCACGGCCAAGAAGCAGGCCGGTGCCGGCGAGCAGGACGATGCCGACGCCCCCGACGCGCAGGAAACACCATCATCGCGGCGCTGACCGCGGCGATCATTCGATTTCAACAGGAGTAAACATGGTTAGCATTGCAACCACCGGCCTCGCGCCGGTTGACGACGCGCGTCTGCGCGATACGCATACCCGGGTATCGTGGGGCGCGATCTTCGCCGGCGTGGTCATCGCCGTCGCGGTACAGCTGGTGCTGGGCATCCTTGGCGCCGGCATCGGGCTGACGATGGTCGATCCGGTCGCGGGGACGACGCCGGGGGCGGCCGGGTTCGGGATCGGGGCCGGGATCTACTGGCTGGTCACCACCGTCGTCGCGCTGGGCGCTGGCGGTTACGCCGCGGCGCGGGTGGCGGGCGTGCACGAGCGGTTCGACGCGCTGGTCCACGGGCTGGTCGTATGGGGCGTGACATTGATCCTGACGCTGTATCTGCTCACCTCGGCGGTCGGCGGGATCATCGGCGGGGCGTTCCGCACCGTCGGCGCGGTCGCGGGCGGCGCGGGCACCACCGTTGCGGCAGCGGTGCCGGCGGCGGCATCGGTGGCCGGCGTAGATGAAGGCGACATTCGCAGCGAGGCGGCGGCGTACCTGTCGGACGCGCCGTCCGATCCGGCGCAGATGACGCCGGAGCAGGCGCAGAAGGAAATCGCGAGCCAGTTGCCGGCGCTCGCACGCGGCGGCACCGATGGTCAGCGGGCCGAACGCCGCATCGTCGATATCGTGGCGGCGCAGCGCAGGATCAGCCGCCCCGAGGCGCAGGCGCAAGTGACGCGCGCCAAGCAGCAGTTCGTCCAGACCAAGAACCAGACCGTCGCCACCGCCAAGTCGGCGACCGACAAGGCCGCAGGCGCAGCGGCGGGAACGTCGTCCGTCCTGGTGCTGGCCTTGCTGGTCGGTGCGGCGGCGGCAACGTTCGGCGCAACGACGGCGACCCGTCGCAGGTTGCGCTGATCGAAGGTGGCGGGCCGGCGTATCCGGCCCGCCGCACCCCCTCTTCATCACCAAGGAGAATGCCATGACCGGGAAGATCGGAACGACCATCGCCCTGACCGCGATGATCGCGCTCACCGCGTGCAACACGGTGAACGGTGCGGGCAAGGACATGAAGTCCGCGGGGTCCGTGGTGTCGGATGCGTCTGGCCAGAACGAGAAGTAATGGCCGCGGCAGGGCGCGCCGTGGAACGACGACGCCCCGCGCCGGGTTCATAACACGACTGTCACGATCGGCAGGCTTTTAAAGGAGGTCATCATGGGCGAGTTCAGCGACAAGATCAGCGCGGCGGCAAACAAGGTCGTCGGCACGATCAAGGAAGAAGTCGGCAAGGCAACCGGCAACGAGCGGCTCGAAGCGGAGGGCGATGCCCAGCAGCTGAAGGGCACCGGCCAGGACGTGAAGGGCAGCGTCAAGGGCGCGCTCGGCGACAAGATCTGACGATCGGGCGGGGCTGTCGGTTCGACGGCCCTGCCGGGCACGATGTCCGGGCGGCGTGAGTTTCGGCTCCACACCCGGACATTGTTGTCGGGGTAACAGTCGAAATCCCCGAATCGTCCACGCCCGGGTGACGCCTGTATGGCGTGACACACGCGGCGGCGTTGTTCGGGAACGATCGTCTCGTGCGCGATAGATCTGATCGACGCGTGCGGTGTGTTCTCATCGTACCCCTGCGGCCGGCTGTACGTCGTCCGCTTCGTCGCGATGCGGATCACGGATCGACGGGCGCAGGCGCGCCAGGCTGCACAGTCCCGCGACCAGCGCCAGGCCGGCGGCGACCAGCGCCGGCGTCGCGCCCGCCCCCACGTTCAGCGCCAGCAACGCAGCGACGAGCGTCGCACCGGTGGTCTGACCGACCAACCGCACGGTGCTGACCAGCCCGCCGGCCGCGGCGGCGCGCTCCCGCGGGGCCGAACCGATGATGAGCCGCGCGTTCGGGGGCAGGAACGTCCCGAACCCTGCGCCGCACAACGACATGCGCCATGCGATGTCGAACCACGAAGGATCGGGGGGCATGAAGCCGATCAGCAGCAAGGCCGTGCCGGAGATCGCCATGCCGATCCCGCCGAGCAGGCCGGCCGGCACCCGGTCCGACAGCCAGCCCATCAGCGGCGCGACGATCATGTTGGTGAGCGGCCACGGCGCGATCGCCGCGCCGACCGCCGCGGCGGTCATTCCATATTCGTGCGTCAGCCGGAACGGTGTCGACAGCAGCAACGTCATGGAGGCGGTGAACGCGGTAAACCCGCCGATCGTAGACAAGGCGATCACCGGGCGCGACAGGAGGTCGACCGGCAGGATCGGCTGCGCATTCGTCCGTTCGCGCCGAACGTAGATACGCCCGATCATGAGGCCGAGCAGGACGATGGCGACCGAGACGACCGGGCTGTCGCCATGCACCGCGCTTTCCGCGCCGCCGATCACCAGCCCGAACATCGCCGCACACATCACCGCGCCGGTAACGTCGAACGGACGGTCGTTCGGCGCCGGATCGGGCAGGGCACGACCGAGCACGAGCGAGGCGACCGCAAACGGGATCGCGCTGGCGAAGACCCATGGCCATGGAGCGACCGACAGCACCAGCCCGCCGATCGTTGGCGCCGCGGCGGCGGACGAGGCGACCACCACCGAGTTGACGCCCAGCCCGCGCCCGAGCTGCGCAGCGGGATAGGTCTGCCGGATCAGGGACGAGGCGACCGCCAGCGCACCCGCCGCGCCGATCGCCTGCACCGCGCGCACCACGAGGAGAAACGGCAGGCTTTTCGCGAAGAAGCACAACAACGTCGCAACGGTGAAGATCAGCTGGCCCAGCTGGTACATGCGCTTCAGCCCGATGCGGTCACCAAGACCGGCGAAGGGCAGCATCAGCATGACCAGCATCAGTTGATAGACGGTGACGATCGCGACGACCGACGACGACCCGACGTGCAGGTCGCGTGCGATCGTCGGCAACGCCACGTTCGCGACGCCGCCGTCGATGATGACCAGCGCGGTGCCGAAACACAACGAGGCGATCGCGGCGTAGCGGCGCGGCAGGGGCAAGCCGTCCGGTGCGGCGGTGGTCGTCATAGCGGGCGACGGCGGGGCGGCGATGGGGGCCTCATCCTGCGCGGGTGGACGCGCTGCCGCCGGGGTTGTTCCCGGCGCGTTGGTATCGCAAAAGACCATCATGACGAATGGAAGGACTGGCATGGCGCGCGCACGGATCGGAATGTGGCTGGCGGGGGCGGCGCTGGTGGCGTCGGGGGCGATCGCCGATGCGGCGCTGGCGCAACGCGGCCCCGGCAACGGCGCGAACGGGGGCGACCCCTATATCTGGCTGGAGGACAAGGACGGCGCGCGTGCGCAGGCGTGGGTTGCGGCGGAGAATGCACGCACGTTGCCGCGGTTGCAGAACGATCCGCGCTACAAGAGCTTCTATGCCGAGGCGCTGGCGATCGCCGCCGCCAAGGATCGTATCCCGATGCCGCAGCAGGCGATGGGGCGCATCATCAATTTCTGGCGCGACGCCGATCATCCGCAGGGCGTGCTGCGCTGGACGACCACCGACGATTACGCCGCCGCGCAGCCGGCGTGGCGCACTCTGCTGGACGTGGATGCGCTGAGCAAGGCCGAAGGGCGCAAGTGGGTCTACAAGGGCATGACCTGCCTCGACCCGGAGGAGCGGTTGTGCCTGATCGCCTTGTCCGAGGGCGGTGAGGATGCGGTGACCTATCGCGAGTTCGATCTGGCGGCGGGCGCGTTCGTCGCCAACGGCTTCGTGCTGCCGACCTCCAAGCAGGGCGCGGTGTGGGTCGACAAGGACACGTTGCTGGTCAGCCGCGACTGGGGCGCGGGAACGATGACCGCGTCGAGCTATCCTTTTGTCGTGAAGAAGGTGGTGCGCGGTGCGCCTTTGTCGGCGGCGACCGAGGTGTTTCGCGGCGCGCCGGAGGACCAGCTGGGCAGCTATGCCAGCGTGATGACCGACGGGCAGGGTCATCGTGCGGTGTTCATCGAGCGGCAGAAGACGTTCTTCGGTGCCGAGCGTGCGTTGTGGACGCCGGCCGGCGTGACGAAGCTGGACCTGCCGGCGCGTACCGCCCCCGCCGCGATGGTCGACGGGCGGGTGGTGTTCACCACCAGCGAGCCGTGGGGCGCGATCCCCACCGGCGCGGTCGCATCGGTGTCGCTGACCGACCTGCAGGCGGGACGAATCGCGCCGACGCTGATCTTCGCACCGACGCCGCGCCAGGCGGTGGCGGCGGTGGAGGCGACGCGGCACCATCTGATCCTGGATTACACCGACAACGTGCGCGGGCGGATCACCGTGTTCACGCCTGGTGCGGCGGGCTGGACCGCGCGGCCGATGGCGCTGCCCGACAATGCCAGCTTCGGGATCGCCGGCACGTCGGAGCGCAACGATACCGCGTTCCTGGTCACCACCGGTTTCCTGACGCCGACGACGCTGGCGCGCTTCGATGCCGGAAGCGGCGCGGCGCCGGTGCAGGTCAAGGCGCTGCCGGCGAAGTTCGATGCCGCCGGACTGGTCGCCGAACAGTACGAGGCGGTGTCGAGCGACGGGACGAAGGTGCCGTACTTCATCGTTCACCGCCGCGACGCCGCACGTGACGGCGCGACGCCGACGATCATGACCGCGTACGGCGGGTTCGAGCTGCCGATGCTGCCCGGTTATTCGGCATCGACCGGCAAGTTGTGGCTGGAGCGCGGCGGCGCGTATGTGCTCGCCAATATCCGCGGCGGTGGCGAATTCGGGCCGACGTGGCACGATGCGGGCCGCAAGACCAAGCGGCAGGTGATCTACGACGATTTCGCCGCAGTGGCGCGCGATCTGATGACGCGGCGCTTCACCAGCGCGGCGAAGCTCGGCATCTATGGCGGGTCGAACGGCGGGTTGTTGATGGGCGTGCAGTTCAACCAGCACCCCGAATTGTGGAAGGCGGTGACCATCCAGGTGCCGCTGCTCGACATGCTGCGTTACGAAGGGATCGCCGCGGGCGCGTCGTGGGTCGACGAATATGGTTCGGTGACGGTGCCCGAGGAACGCGCGTTCCTGGCCAAGATCTCGCCCTATCACAATATCCGGCGCGGGGTGGCCTATCCAGAGCCGTATATCTGGACGACCACCAAGGACGACCGCGTCGGCCCGCAGCATGCGCGCAAGTTCGCGGCGCGGCTGAAGGAATACGGACTGCCGTATCTTTTTTACGAGGATACCGCCGGCGGCCATTCGGGTGATGCGGACATCGAGCAGGGCGCACGTTTGCAGGCGTTGCAGATGACGTATTTCGCGCAGAAGCTGATGGCGCGATAGGTTGGGTCGCAAGGGGGAACGCTGCGTTTCCCCATGCGATCTTGCTGCGGTGCGGCATATTCGGCTAAGGCGCGCGGGATGAGCGCCGAAACCGAAAGCCGGCCCGCGCCGGCCGTGCCCGACACCGTTCCCATCGTCTTCGAGGCGATCGTCAAGCAACAGGCGATCGCTGCAACGTACAATCGCGGCAGCGTGACGCTGGCCCCGCATGTGCTTTATACGAAGCACGGCGAAATCTATCTCGATGCGCTGACGCTGGACCGCGACGGCCAGCCGCCCAAGGAGGCGAAGATCGGCGCGTTCAAACTGGCGGGGCTATCCGGCTTACGGATCACGCCACGGCGATTTACCCCCAGCGAGCTGTTCGTGGCCGGCGATGCGAAATATGCTGGCGTGACGTTGCTGGCGGTCGACGTCTGATCCAGCACGGGTTTTTACTGCGCATGCGGCTGCTGGGGGATGGTTCGTCCGCGGCCTACCTTATCCTGCCGGTCTCCACGGGCTCCTCATCGGCGAAGCATCTTCCATGCAGGACGTGTTCCCGGGACGCAGCAAGCACGGTAACCGGGATCATGTCCGCAGCGGCGTCACGAGGTGGGCGATCGCCAAGAGGCGGAGGTCGCCCGTCGATGAGATCGCCAGGTGCCGCGTTGGCCCACCAACGCGGTTCGTTACATACGCGTTGGTCGGGACAGCGGACGCTGTTCGGCGTGACCCGGAGTGCGCCAGCCGCGCGAGGCTGGCAGGGCGAGTCGCAGATGTCGCGACCGCCCGCCACGGCGCCGGCGGTGGCCGTCAGAGGCCCGCGGTGCGGACGATCGTGAGCAGCAGCCAGTAGAGCGTGCCTGCCAGCAGCATCGCGACCGGCAACGTCATCAGCCAGGCCGCCGCCAGCTGCAACAACGTGCGGCGTTGCAGCCCCTGACCGCTGGCGACCGAGGCACCCGCGACGCCCGACGACAGGATGTGCGTCGTCGATACCGGCAGGCCGAAGCGATCGGCGGCGAGGATCGTGGCAGCCGCCACCAGCTCCGCCGACGCGCCCATGCCGTAGGTCATGTGCTGTTTGCCGATCTTCTCGCCGACCGTGACAACGATCCGCTTCCACCCGACCATCGTGCCGAGCCCCAGCGCCAGCGCGACCGCGACCTTCACCCACAGCGGGATGAAGCGGGTGCCCTTCTCCAGTTGCTTGCGATAGTCGGCGAGCGTCGTGGTTTCCGCCTCGCCCATCCGGTTCGACGGGGCGGCGGCGATCATCCGCGTGGCGTCCATCACCAGATACATATCGTTGCGGATGTTGGGCGCTGCCTGCGCGGGGACGTTGCCCAGCGAGCCATAGCCCGACACGCGCTGCGCCAGATCGCGCGAGACGGCGACGGTCGCGCCATAGACCGCGGGGGTCATCACCCGCCGACTGGCGAGCGCATCCTTCAGCTGGTTGCGGGCGGTGGCGGGATCGATCGCGGTCGCGCCGTGGCGGACCAGCACCGCATCCGCCGCCGCCGCGCTGCGCACGAAGGCCGGCATCTCGCTGGCAGGGATCGTGCGGTTCAGGGCGTAGGCGGTGGGCGCGCAGCCGATCAGGATGAGCATGATAAGGCCCATGCCCTTCTGCCCGTCGTTCGAGCCATGGCTGAACGAAACGGCGGTGCAGGTGAAGATCAGCAATGCACGGATGCCGCGTGGCGGCGGTGCATCGCCCTCCGGCGGCTTCATCAATTGCGGATTGCGCGTGAGGTGGCGAATCACGACGAGCAGCAGCGCCGCGGCCCCGAACCCGATCAGCGGCGCCATCCACAGGCCGGTCAGCACCTTCGTCGCCTGGCTCCAGTCAACGCCCGAGGTGCCGCCGGCACCGCTGGTCAGCAACTGATTGGCGAGCCCGACACCGAGCACCGAGCCGATCAGCGTGTGGCTGGAACTGTTCGGCAAGCCGACGTACCAGGTGGCGAGATTCCAGATCACCGCCGCGAACAGCAGCGCGAAGATCATCGCGAAACCTGCGCCCGACCCGACGTTCAGGATCAGGTCGACCGGCAACAGGGTGATGATCGAATAGGCGACCGCGCCGGACGACGCCATCACACCCAGAAAGTTGAAGAACCCGGACCAGACCACCGCGACATTGGCGGGCAGGGCGTTGGTATAGATCACCGTCGCCACCGCATTGGCCGTATCGTGGAAGCCGTTCACGAACTCGAACCCGAGCGCGATCAGCAACGCCAGCCCCAGGAACGCGAACACGCCGAACGCCAGTTGTTCCCCGACCTGTTGCGTATCGACCAGCACGCTGATCCCCGCATAGGCGAAGCCGACGATGACGATCGCCAGAAACACCGGGCGTGCCGCCGGATGGATCGGGGCGTCGAACGACCGCACTGCCGCCGAAGGGGGCGAGGACGACGTCGCGAGGACAGTGGATGCCATGATGAGTCGGCCTGTCGGCCTTCACGGTGACAGTTTGATGACGTGCAGCGATCATGGATCATGCGCCAGCTTTAAAATGGATCAATCGACTCCGGGATAGGTGTCGAAGGCCGGCAATGTCTCGACCTCGGCGAGCCACGGCAGCTTTTCCCGGCACATGATCTGCGCGGCGGGCGCACGATCCTGTGGCGAGTCGAGCGTACCCGACTGAATGTCGACGATCCCGGGCAACACGACGGCGTTCCGATAGAACAGTCCGGTGCCGCAATCCCGGCAGAAGGCGCGGCGACCATGTTCGGAGGAGGAATAGACGGTCGCCGTGCCGGTGATGGTCACCTGCTCCTCCCGGAAAGCGATCCAGCCGACCATCGGTGCGCCGGACCAGCGCCGGCAATCCGCGCAATGGCATAGCGCATGATGTTCGTCCGCGCCTTCCGCCGTGTACCGGATCGCGCCGCAATGACATTGGCCGGTGATCGACATTCCCGCTCTCCTGATCGTGTTGCCGGTATGTTCCGTCTGGCACGATGCAGGCCGATGCGCAAGGCAGGCGTCGGCACGGCCGCGCGCGCGGCCGTGCTCGAAACGGATCATGATCGAAGCTCCTGCGGCGGGTCCGCCCCTGCGCCGGGCGTCGTCTCCGCCCGAGGCGAACGACCTGCCGGTGCGGCAGGTCCGCCCCCGCCGTGCGCCCAGCCGCGATAGCTTACCGCCGCATGCCGGCACCACGACGATTTCGATCTGGTAACGAACTGCCGTTTTGCTTGCCCCCGTCCGCCGCGTTCCCTACCTGTTCGGGCGTGACCGATATTCGTACCGCCGCGCAGGAACCGCCTTATCTTTCCGGCCTCAATCCGCCGCAGCGGCAGGCGGTGCTGACCACCGATGGGCCCGTGCTGGTGCTGGCGGGCGCGGGCACGGGCAAGACCGCCGCGCTGACCGCGCGGCTTGCGCACCTGCTGTTCACCCGCAAGGCCTATCCGTCGGAGATCCTGTCGGTCACCTTCACCAACAAGGCGGCGCGCGAGATGCGCGAGCGTGTCGGGCGGCTGGTCGGCGACGCCGTGGAGGGGATGCCGTGGCTGGGTACCTTCCATGCGATCGGCGCGAAGATGCTACGCCGCCATGCCGAGCTGGTGGGGCTGCAAAGCAATTTCACGATCCTCGACACCGACGACCAGCTGCGGCTGCTCAAGCAATTGATTCTGGCGGCGGACATCGATGAAAAGCGCTTTCCGGCGCGGTCGCTGGCCGGGCTGATCGACGAATGGAAAAACAAGGGGCTGGTGCCCGCCGACGTCGACGCGGGCGAGAGCGAGCGGTACGGCAACGGGCGCGGCGGCGAATTGTACCAGCAATATCAGGAGCGGTTGAAGGCGGTGAACGCCTGCGACTTCGGCGACCTGCTGCTCCACGTGTTGACCATCCTGAAGCGCGACCAGAGCGTGCTGGACCATTATCAGCAACGCTTCCGCTACATCATGGTCGACGAATATCAGGACACCAACTCGGTCCAGTATCTGTGGCTGCGCTTGCTGGCGCAGGAACGGCGCAACATCTGCTGCGTCGGCGACGACGATCAGTCGATCTATTCGTGGCGCGGCGCGCAGGTCGAGAACATCCTGAAGTTCGAGAAGGACTTCCCTGGCGCGGCGGTGATCCGGCTGGAGCAGAATTACCGGTCCACCCCGCACATCCTCGGCGCGGCGGCGGGGGTGATCGCCAACAACGGCGGCCGGCTGGGCAAGGAATTGTGGACCGAGCTGGACGCGGGCGAAAAGGTGCGCGTGCTCGGCGTATGGGACGGTCCGGAAGAGGCGCGGCGCGTCGGCGACGAGATCGAGGCGGTGCAGCGCGCGGGCAAGAGCCTGGATGATGTCGCGATCCTGGTGCGCGCGCAGCACCAGACGCGCGAGTTCGAGGACCGGTTCATCTCGATCGGGCTGCCTTATCGGATCGTCGGCGGTTTCCGCTTCTATGAGCGGGCCGAGATCAGGGACGCGCTGGCCTATCTGCGGATCGTGAACCAACCCGCCGACGATCTGGCGTTCGAGCGCGTCGTCAACACCCCCAAGCGGGGACTGGGCGACAAGGCGATCGCCAAGCTGCACCAGCTGGCGCGGGCCGAGGGGCTGCCGTTGTCGATCGCGGCGGCGCGCATCCTCGATACCGATGAACTGACGCCACAGGCGCGCAAGGCGCTGGGTCGCTTCGTCGGCGACGTGGCGCGGTGGCGCGACATGGCGCGCGACCTGCCGCATCCCGAACTGGCGCGGCAGATTCTCGACGAAAGCGGCTATACCGCGATGTGGCAGGCCGAGAAGTCGACCGATGCTGCCGGGCGGCTGGAGAATTTGACCGAACTGGTGCGCGCGATGGAGGAATATGAAAACCTCGGTGCGTTCCTGGAACATGTCAGCCTCGTCATGGACAATGAGGCCACGCGCGACGATCCGAAGGTGACGATCATGACGATCCACGCCGCCAAGGGTCTGGAGTTCGACACGGTGTTCTGCGTCGGCTGGGAAGAGGGCCTGTTTCCCTCGCAGCGTGCCATCGACGAAGGCGGGACGCGGTCGCTGGAGGAGGAACGGCGGCTGGCCTATGTCGCGATCACGCGCGCGCGGCGACGGGCAACGATCCTCCACGCCGCCAACCGCCGCATCTACGGGCAATGGAACAGCTCGATCCCGTCGCGGTTCGTCGGCGAATTGCCGCCGCAGCATATCGACACCGAGACCAGCATGGCCGGCGGCGAGAGCCTGTGGCGCGCGAACTGGTCCGAACGCGCCGATCCGTTTGCGGATGTCGCGCGCGGCACCGGGCGCGGGCCGGGGTGGCAGCGCGCGGCGGGGACGCTGAACGCGGGCAAGCCGGGCGGCGACTGGTCCAGCCGCACCTTTTCCCGCGAGCCGGCGCGCGTGGTGGAAAGCCGCGCATCGGCGGTGTCGATCGGCAACAAGGGGCGCGACGACCTGACGACCGGGCAGCGCGTGTTTCACCAGAAGTTCGGGTACGGCACGATCGCGGAGATCGAAGGCAACAAGCTGGAGATCGATTTCGAACAGGCCGGGCGCAAGCGGGTGATGGACAGCTTCGTCACGGCGGGGTGACGGCACACTTTGGGGCATCGAACGTTGCGCAATCGGGAGGTCGGCCAATGTCCGAGACAGCCGAGAAGACGGATCCCGCGCTGTGGGAAAAAGTGAAGGATGAGGTCACCGCCGGCGCGAAGGGTGGGCGGAAAGGGCAATGGTCGGCTCGCAAGGCGCAGCTGGCGGTCGCCGAATACAAGAAGCAAGGGGGCGGGTATGTCGGCACCAAGGATGACGACAATTCGCTTCGGCAATGGACCCGGGAGGAATGGGGCACGAAATCGGGCGAGCGCAGCGCGGATAGCGGCGAGCGTTACTTGCCCAAGGACGCGCGCGACGGGCTGTCCGCGCAGGAATATGCCCGAACCAGCGCGAAGAAGCGCGCCGACACCAGGAAGGGGCATCAATTCTCCGCGCAGCCGGACGCCATCTCCGCGAAAACCGCGGCGTCGCGCGACCATCGTTCGCGCGACGATCTGTATGCCGAGGCCAGGAAGCGCAACGTCCCGGGACGATCGAAAATGAACAAGGCCCAGTTACGCGAAGCCCTGGTCCCCTGACACGCCGTCCGCCGTCCGCCGTCCGCCATCCGCAAGCGAAGATGCGCGGACGCCGCTACAAGGAAAAGGCGGGGCGACCGCACGGGCCGCCCCATAGTTCAGGGAATAGCCGGGCGAGGGGGAGTGCCCGGCAGATCGCGGCACCCGCCAGGGGGGCGGTGCCGCAACCCCGATCTAACGTGGCAATATTGCTGTCATGTGTCCTGGTGGACGGTTTTCGTGACACGCGAAGCTTTTTTTGCGCGTTGACGGCGGGCGGTCGTGGAGCGGAAAGGAGGTGGATGTCCGTTTCCGCCCCGCGCATCGCGCCAGCCGCTGCCTCCCACCGCCGAATCCTGCTCGCCAGTCTGGTCGGCACGTCTGTCGAGTTCTACGACTTCTACATCTATGCGACCGCCGCTTCGCTGGTGTTCGGGCCGCTGTTCTTTCCGGCGGGCGATCCGTCGGCCCAGTTGCTGGCGGCCTATGCCAGCCTGGCGGTGGCGTTCTTCGCGCGGCCGGTGGGTGCGTGGGCGTTCGGCCATTATGGCGACCGGATCGGGCGCAAGTCGACGCTGGTCGTCAGCCTGATGCTGATGGGCGGGTCGACGCTGGCGATCGCGTTCCTGCCGACCTACGCGCAGGTCGGTTACCTCGCGCCGATCCTGTTGTGCGTGCTGAGGTTCGGACAGGGGTTCGGGCTGGGTGGTGAATGGGGCGGGGCGGCGTTGCTGGCGGTGGAGAACGCGCCCGCGGGATGGCGCGGCCGATATGGCATGGTGCCGCAGCTGGGCGCGCCGGTGGGGTTCATCGCGGCCAACGGGCTGTTCCTGCTGCTGGGATTGATGATGACGCCGGCCGACTTCATGGCGTGGGGCTGGCGCATCCCGTTCGTGCTGTCGATCGTGCTCGTCGGACTGGGGCTGTGGGTGCGTCTGAAGATCGCCGAGACGCCGGCCTTTGCGCAGGTGCTGGAGGAGGGGCCGCCACCGGCGGTGCCGATGGGCGAGCTGCTGCGCGATCATTGGCGCGCGGCGCTGGGCGGCACATTGGGCGCGATCGCGTGTTTCGCGGTCTATTACATCGCAACCGCGTTCGCGCTGGGCTATGCCACGACCCGGCTGGGGATCGCACGGCCGACGATGCTGGCGATGCAGTTGGGCGCGATCCTGTTCATGGCGGTCGGCATCGTGCTGTCCGGCATCTGGGCGGACCGGCGCGACGCACGCCACGTGCTGAGCTGGGGCTGCGTCGGCGCGGTCGTAGCGGGGTTCGTGCTGGCGCCGGGGCTCGGCTCCGGATCGCTGGTGCTGGTGTTCGCTAGCCTTGCGCTGGCGCTGTTCGCGATGGGCTTCGTCTACGGACCGCTGGGCGCGTGGCTGCCGGGACTGTTCCCGGCGCGGGTCCGCTATACCGGGGTGAGCCTGGCGTTCAACATGGCCGGGATCATCGGTGGCGGGTTGACCCCGGTCGCCGCCGAGACGCTGGCGCGGCATGGCGGGTTGTCGCTGGTCGGCGTGTATCTGGCGGCGATGTCGCTGGTCAGCCTGGCCGCGTTGCTGGCGATGCGACCGCGGCGCGGCTGACGCCGCGGATCAGGCGAGCGACTCAGGCGCGACGCAGCAGCATCAGCCGCGCACGCGAATGGGTGCGGTCGGCGTCGAGCGTGAAGCCGGCGGGTACCTCGCCCTCGCCACGCTCGGTTTCGATCGACACCCATGTCGCGGGACCGATCCAGCCGAGCCGCGCCAGCTTGTCCGCCGCGACGACACCCGCGCCGGTGCCGTAGGGCGGGTCCATCATGACGATGTCGAGCGGCGCACGCGCCGGGCCAAGCGCCAGCACGGAGGCGGCACGGACGTCGGTGCCGCTTGCCGCCAGCTTGGCGATGTTGGCGCGCAACACGTCGAGCGCGGGCTTGTCCTGTTCGACGAACAGGCACGTCGCCGCACCGCGCGACAATGCCTCCAGACCCAATGCGCCGGAGCCGGCAAACAGGTCCGCCACCGCCAGCCCTTCGAAGCTGCCGACGCGACTGGCAAGCATCGAGAACAACGCCTCACGCGTGCGATCGGCGGTGGGCCGGGTGGCGTCACCCTTGGGCGCGGCGAGCGGACGCCCGCGCCACTGGCCGGCGATGATCCTCACTTGCGCCCCCGTGGCGCGCCGTTGCGGGGTTTCGGCCCGGTCTTCGGCTTCGGCCTGGCCCAGCCGGCCTGCCGCTTGATGCGATCGGGGCGCGTCGGCGCGGTGGGTTGCTCGGCGACCGGCGGCGCGGCGGCGGGCTTGGGTGCGCGGGTGGGCGCGGCCGGGCGCGCAGTGGCGGCGGGGCCGCGTCCCGCGGGTACCGGTGCACGGGGCGCGGCGGACGCGCCGCCGGCGTAGTTCGGGGCACGGCGGGGCGGGGCGTCGCTCGGCCGAACCGGTCCGCGCGGTCGCTCGCCCGCGCCCCGGCCGATCGCCGGGCGGGCGACGGGGGCATGGCGGCCCGCGCCGCGTCGCGCGCCCGGGACGGCGACGTCCTGCACCGGCGGGCGTAGTTTCGCGGCCGTCTTCAGCGTCTGGCGGAAGGCGACGAGATCGGCGACGCGCACCTCCCCGATGTCGCCGACCGGCAGATCGCCCAGCACGAACGGGCCGTAGCGGGTGCGGATCAATCGGCTGACGCGCAGGCCGAGATGTTCGAGCACGCGGCGCACCTCGCGGTTCTTGCCCTCGCTCAGCGTCATTTCGACCCAGACGTTGGCACCGGTGCGGCGTTCGAGATTGGCGTCGATCGAGCCGTAGCGGACACCCTCGATCTCGATGCCGTGGATCAGTTCCTCCAGCTGGGCCTGACTGACCTGACCATATGCGCGGGCGCGATACGTGCGCTCGACGCCGGTGGCGGGCAGTTCCAGCTGGCGCTTCAGCTCACCGTCGGTGGTGAGCAGCAGCAGCCCCTCGGTATTCAGATCGAGGCGGCCGACCGGCACCAGCCGCGGCAAATCCTTGGGCAAGCGATCGTAGATCGTCGGGCGCCCGGTGAAGTCGCGTTCCGCGGTCAGCACGCCAGTCGGCTTGTGGAACAGGAACAGCCGCGTCGGCTCGGCCGGGGCGACGGGTTCGCCATCGACGGTGATGCCGTCGAGCGAGGCCAGCACCGTCGCGGCGGTGTCGAGCGGCACACCGTCCTTGGCGACGCGGCCCTCGGCGATCATCCGTTCGACCTCGCGCCGGGAAGCGATACCGGCGCGGGCGAGCAGTTTGGCGATGCGGTGTTGCGAACGTTCGTCGGCCATCGCGTGCGCTTAGCCGATCGCGCCGAAAGATGCGGGAAATAATTGCACCGTCCGATCGTTCGGTTGGCGAAACAGAAAACGGGGCGGAAACAGGCGATGTTGTTCGGACGGCGACAGCGATCGATCGAAAAGCTGCTGGTGGTGGAGGACGAGCCGCTGATCGCGTTCGATACCGAGCGAATGCTGAGCGATCAGGGCTTCACCATCGTCGCCACAGTCGACCGCGTGGCCGATGCGGTACGGTTGATCGAAGGTGGATCTGCCATCGATCTGGTGCTGGTCGATGTCAATCTCGCCGATGGCAGCGGGCTGGACGTCGCACGTGCGGCGTCGACGCGCGGTATTCCGGTGCTGTTCGTAACGGGCGCGTGCCCCGCCGATGCCGCGACAGTGGCGGTCGGTTGCCTCGCCAAACCCTATTCGCAGCGCGATCTGCTCGGATCGATCGATGCAATCGAAATGGCGGCGGAGGGCAAGGCGCTGACCCGGCTGCCGGGCGGGCTGCGGCTGTTCGGCGGCGGGCCGACGACGAGCGGGCTTACCTGACGCCGTTTTGCCGCTAAGCCGGTACCTTGCTTCAGCGAGGTAGGGTGCGAATGGCGGCGGGCACGGGCGGACGAACGGACAAGCGGACCTGGGTAGACGGCGTGCGGCCTTACCTGGAGCGTGGACCGCTGGCGGCGTTCGCGCTGGGCGTGTCGTCGGGCTTTCCCTATGCGATGATCGCCGCGACGCTGACCACGCGACTGGCGCAGGGCGGGATCGACAAGAAGACCGTTACCGCCTTCAGCCTCGCGTTCCTCGTCTACAACATCAAGTTTCTGTGGGCGTGGGTGGTCGACGGCGTCCGCTTGCCGGTGCTGGGCGCATTGGGGCAGCGGGTGTCGTGGCTCCTGGTCGCCGGAATATTGGTGATCGCCGCGGTCGCCAATCTGGCGATCGTCGATCCGCGCGCCAGCATCGGCGCGACCGTGACGGCGGCGATACTGGTCGGCATCGCCGGATCGACGTTCGACGTGGTCATCGATGCCTATCGCATCGAAATCCTGGAGCCGCGCCAGCTGGGCGTCGGATCGGGGATGAGCCAATATGGCTGGCGGATCGGATCGGCGGGTGCTGCGTCGCTGGCGCTGTTCGTCGCGGCGCGACACGGCTGGACCGCAGCCTATCTTTCCACCGCCGTGCTGGCGTTGCCGGCGATGCTGGCCGGGCTGATCGTCGGCGAGCCCCGCCGGCACCGCGATGTCGAGGCGCGGCGCGGCATCAACGCAGCGCTGGCGGCGATCTGGCGACCGTTCGTGCAGTTCTTCGCGCGGCCCGGTGCCTTCGTCGTCCTGGCGTTCATCCTGATCCACAAGATCGGCGACACGCTTGGGCAGCTGGTTCTCCGATTGCTCCTCAACGATACCGGGTTCAGCAACGACGAGATTGCGTTGTACGATGTCGGTGTCGGGTTCTGGGCGTATCTGATCGGCATCTTCATGGGCGGCGCGCTATATGCGCGGCTGGGGCTTAAACGATCGGTGCTGCTCAGCCTGGTGCTGATGGGCGTGTCGAACGCCGGTTTCGCGATGCTGGCGGCGGCGGGGCACAGCAATGCCGGGCTGGCGGCGGCGATGACGTTCGAGAACATCGCCTCCGGCATCGGCGGGGTCACGGTGGTCGCCTATTTCTCCGCGCTGTGCGACCTGCGCTTTACCGCCGCGCAATATGCGTTGATTTCCGCGGCGGCGAGCGTGGTGGGGCGCGTCATCACGGGCGCGAGCGCGGGGGCGGTGGTCGAACGTATCGGCTATGTCGACTTCTACCTGCTGACTGTCGTCCTCGCGCTGCCGGGCGTCGCCTTGTTCTGGTGGATGAGCCGGTCGGGGCTGGTCGACCGATCGGTGGGCAGCGCCGGGACCGAGGGGCCGGGCGACGCGCGCGACGGCATGTCGGCCTGACGCCTCACCCCATCGCGACGGGCCGCCCCTCGTCGGCGAAGGCGGCGGCCAGCGCGGCGGCGCTGGCCAGCACGGCATCGACATGGCGCTGCCCCAGCAGGTCCTGCAACAGCAAGCGGGCATTGTCGGTGCGTGTCTCGACCCGCGCCACGATCGCCAGCAGCGCATGTTCGGACGGGGTCATGCGCGCGCAGCAGCACGGCGCGATGGCGATCGGCACCGCCGCATTGGTCGCCATGTCCGCCATCAACGCGCGCATCAGCAACAGCGGCCGGCGAAACGCTTCACCGAAAGCGGTGAAGAAGCCGTGTGCGGCCCGCGCATCCGACAGGCCGTTGGCTCCCATGCGGCGCATGGCGAACAGGACGGCACGTGCGTTGCCGCATTCGGGCAGCGCGTGCGGCAGGACGTTGGTGGCCAGATCGGCGGCGAGATGGGCGGCGGTTGGCTGGGTCATGTACAGGCGACTCCTCTTGTTCGCACAAGGTCGCCGGTCCGCTATTGCAAGTCAATCGCAAACGTTCGGTCAATCGGGCAGTTCGTCGTTGGCCCTCAACACTTCGCCGGCCAGATACAGCGAGCCAGCGATCAGGAGCGTCCCCGGCTCCGGAACGGCGGCGGCGACCTGTCCGACCGCGTTCCCGATCGACGCGGCGATTCGCCGGTGCGGTATCGCCAGACCTGCGGCGATCGACAGCAGCGCCTCCGGCGCATGATGCGCGTGACCGGGAACAGGCAGCGCGACCAGCGTATCGATCGAATCGGCGAAGGGCGCGAGGAAGCCGGCGGCATCCTTGTTTGACAGCATGCCGAGCACAACGGTGAGGCGGCGGCCCGCGCCGATCAAGTTCGGGAGCGCGGCGGCGATCGCTTCGCCCGCCGAGGCATTGTGCCCGCCGTCTAGCCAAACCGCCGTGTCGCCCAACGGCGCAGTCAGCGGGCCGCAGGAGAGGCGTTGCAGCCGCGCCGGCCAGCGTGCGTTACGTGCGGCGTGGTGCAGCGCCTGGGCCGGCATGGCCAGCACGCGCTGGTGGCGGAGCATCGCGGTGGCGAGCGCCAGATTACCTGCCTGATGCGCGCCCGGCAGCGTCGGGAGCGGAAGGGTCAATTCCCCCTGTGCATCGCGATAACGGACGGCATCGGTGACGTCGTAGTTCCACGCGCTGCCGAGCGGGAGAAGCGGCGCGCCCGCGGTGCGGGCAGCGCGCGCGATCGGCGCGGCGACCGGATCTGGGTAGCGCATGGTAACCAGCGGAGCGCCGACCTTGGCGATCCCGGCCTTTTCGGCGGCGATGCCGTGAAGCGTGTCGCCGAGGAACGCCTGGTGATCGATGCCGAGCGCGGCGATCCCGCAGACGAGCGGGGCGGGCAGGACGTTGGTCGCGTCGAGCCGCCCGCCCAGGCCGACCTCGATCACGCACGCATCGGCGGGGGTGCGCGCGAAGGCGAGGAACGCGGCGGCGGTCGTGATCTCGAAGAAGCTGGCGCCGATCCCGTCAGCGCGGTCCAGCACCTCGCCGAGCAGCGCGGCGAGCGCGTCGTCGTCAATCAGCCGCCCGGAAAGGCGGATGCGTTCGTTGAAGCGCACCAGATGCGGGCTGGTATAGGCATGGACACGGTGCCCCGCCGCCTCCAGCGCGCCGCGCAGGAAGGCGCACGTCGAGCCCTTGCCGTTCGTCCCCGCGACATGAAACACCGGCGGCAGCGCCTGGTGCGGATCGCCCAGCCGCGCCAGCAGCCGCGTGATCCGTTCCAGGCCGAGCACATCCGCACCCGGCGACAGCGACCATAAACGGTCGAGCTGCGCCTGAACGTGCGGGTTGGTGGAGACGGCGTGATCGGCCATCGCGCGCTCGATCCGGGGGTCAGGCCGCCTTGCGGTCGCCGCACAGATAGCTGATCACGGTGACCAGACGATCGCGCAGTTCGCTGCGATGGACGACCATGTCGATCAGCCCGTGTTCGAGGTAATATTCGCTGGTCTGGAAATCATCGGGCAGCTTTTCGCGGATCGTGCTTTCGATCACGCGTCTCCCGGTGAACGCCAGCGTGGCCTTCGGTTCGGCAATATGCACGTCGCCGAGCATCGCATAGGCGGCCATGACCCCGCCCGACGTCGGATCGGTCAGCACCACGATGTACGGCAGCCCGGCATCGTGGAGCATCTGGATCGCGACGGTGCTGCGCGGCATCTGCATCAGGCTGAGGATGCCTTCCTGCATCCGCGCGCCACCCGAAGCGGTGAAGACGATGAACGGCGCACGATCCTTCACCGCGGTCTCGACGCCCTGGATGAACGCCTCTCCCACGGCCTGACCCATCGATCCGCCCATGAACGCGAAATCCTGCACGCCGATGACGACGCGGTGGCCGGCGATCGTACCGCGCGCGTTGACGAACGCATCCTGTTCGCCGGTGGCGGCGCGCGCCGCCTTCAGTCGATCGGCGTATCGCTTCGAATCGCGGAACTTCAGCGGATCCTCGGTCGAGCGCGGCGCGGGCAGCACGTCGACGCTGGCGGGGTCGAGCAAATGCGCGAAGCGCTCGCCCGGCCCGATCCGCTCGTGATGATCGCAGGTCGGGCAGACGTAAAGGTTCTCCTCCAACTCGCGGGTGAACACCATCGTCCCGCAGCCCTTGCACTTGTGCCACAGGTGATCGGCGGTCTGCGCCTTTGCCGCGCCGGGAACGATCCCCGACAGCGCGTTGCGAACGTTGCTGAGCCAGCTCATGCCGGAACCTTTCGTGCGTCGGCCACGGCGGCCGCCAGCGTCTTGATATAGGCAGTGACCGGCGCGGCCGCAGCGGCACCGTGTTCGGCGACGATCTCGACGATCGCCGAGCCGACGACCACGCCGTCCGCGACGCGGCCGATCGCGCGCGCCTGATCCGGGGTGCGGACGCCGAAGCCAACCGCGACAGGCAGGTCGGTGGCCCGCTTCAGCCGCCCCACGGCATCCTCGATCGACGCCTGCTGCGCCTGTTGCTTGCCGGTGATCCCGGCGACCGAAACGTAATAGACGAAGCCGCCGGCCCCGTTCAACACCTCCGCCACGCGCCCGTCGCGGGTGGTGGGCGTCGCAAGGCGGATCAGGTCTATCCCCATCGCGCGCAATGCCGGGCCGAGCGCATCGTCCTCCTCGGGAGGAATATCGACGCAGATCACGCCGTCCACCCCCGCGTCATGCAGCGCGGTGGCGAACCATTCCGGTCCGCGCCGCAGCATCGGATTGGCATAGCCCATCACGACGAGCGGGGTGAGCGGGTGGCGGGCGCGGAAATTACGCGCGATCGTCAGGATGTCGGCGGTGGTGACCCCGCCGGCGAGCGCGCGGATGTTCGCGGCCTGGATCGCGGGGCCATCGGCCATCGGGTCGGTGAACGGCATGCCCAGCTCGATCACGTCCGCACCACCCTCCACCAGGGCGTCGAGGATCCCCGGGGTCGCCGCGACCGAGGGGTCGCCCGCGGTCACGAAACAGATCAGCGCCGGACGATCGGCGATGAAGGCGTCGGCAAGGCGGGTCAAATCCGCACCCCCAGTGCGTCGGCGACGGTGAAGATGTCCTTGTCGCCGCGCCCGCACAGATTGGCGAGGATGATCACGTCGCGTGGCATGTCCTTGGCGCGGTGCGCGACCGCCGCGATCGCATGCGACGGTTCGAGCGCGGGGATGATCCCCTCGGTCCGGCACAGCAGCTGGAACGCGTCGAGCGCCTCGCGATCGGTGACCGCAGTATATTCGACGCGCCCGCTATCCTTCAGCCACGCATGTTCGGGACCGATGCCGGGATAGTCGAGCCCTGCCGAGATCGAATGCGCCTCCGCGATCTGGCCGTCGTCGTCCTGGAGCAAATAGGTCTTGTTGCCGTGGAGCACGCCGGGAAAGCCGCCCGCCAGACTGGCGGCATGCCGGGCGTCCAGCCCTTCGCCCGCCGCCTCGACGCCGAGCATCTTGACGTCGGCATCGTCGAGGAACGGGTGGAACAGCCCGATCGCGTTCGACCCGCCACCGATCGCGGCGACCAGCAGATCCGGCAGACGCCCGGTCCGGTCGAGCAGTTGCGCACGCGCCTCGCGGCCGATCACGCTTTGGAAATCGCGCACCAGCTCGGGATAGGGATGCGGACCGGCGGCGGTGCCGATGATGTAGAAGGTGTCGTGGACGTTGGCGACCCAGTCGCGCAGCGCCTCGTTCATCGCGTCCTTCAGCGTGCGCGCGCCGCTTTCGACCGCGCGGACCTCCGCACCGAGCAGCTTCATGCGGAACACGTTCGGCTGCTGCCGCTCGACGTCCTTGGCGCCCATGTAGATCACGCACGGCAAGCCGAAGCGCGCGCAGACCGTCGCGGTCGCCACGCCGTGCTGCCCCGCACCCGTCTCGGCGATGATGCGCGTCTTGCCCATGCGGATGGCGAGCAGGATCTGGCCGATGCAATTGTTGATCTTGTGCGCACCGGTGTGGTTCAGCTCGTCGCGCTTGAACCACACTTGCGCACCCATGCCGTCGGCCGCGCTGTCGCGCAACGTGTCGGTCAGCCGCTCCGCGTAATAGAGCGGCGAGGGACGGCCGACGTAATGTTCGAGCAGGTCGTCGAACTGCGCCGTAAACGCCGGGTCGTTCTTCGCCACGCGATATTCGCGCTCCAGATCGAGGACCAGCGGCATCAGCGTTTCGGACACATAGCGGCCGCCATAGGGTCCGAAATGCCCACGCTCGTCAGGCTGGGCGCGGAAGGAATTGGGTGCGTTCATGATGCGGAAACCCGTTGCAGGAAGGCGGCGACCTTGTCCATGTCCTTGACGCCCGGCGCGCTTTCGACGCCCGAGGAGACGTCGACCAGCGAGGCTCCGGTCGTCGCGATTGCGTCGCCGACATTGGCGGAGTCGAGGCCGCCCGACAACGCCCATGGCAGTGGATGGCGTACGCCGCGAAGCAGATGCCAGTCGAAACGCACGCCCATCCCGCCGGGAAGCGCCGAGCCCTCCGGCGTCTTCGCGTCGTAGAGCAGGCGGTCGGCGGCATCGACATAGCCGGCGGCAGACGCGACGTCCGCGCGAGTCTTGACCGCGATCGCCGCCCACGTCTCGCGACCCGACAGGCGGCGAAGGTGCGCGACGCGCGCCGGCGTGCTCTTGTGCAGCTGGATCGCGTCCAGCGCTCCGGCGGCGATCGCGGCGGCCAGCAGGTCGTCGGGCGGATCGACGAAGACGCCGACCTTGCCGACGTCGGCGGGGACGCGCGCCGCCAGTCCGGCGAGCAAATCGAGCGCGACGTGGCGCGGGGAGGCGGGAAACACAACGAAGCCGACGTGGCTGGCCGCGCCGCCAATCGCGGCGTCGAGCGTCGCGGCCGTGGACAGGCCGCAGATCTTGGCAGTGGCAGGCATGGCGGCGTGTGTCGCGCCGAACGTGGCGGGTGGCAAGCCTCTACTGCGGGTCGCGGGCACCCATCGTCTCGAAAGAGTGGAAGGTCGCGTAGTCGCCGCCGCACGCGGGCGGCAGGTCGGGCGTGACGCGGCGATTGACCCAGGCGCGATCGCGAACCTCGGGGTTCGGGTCCAGATTGTGCTCGTTCGAGTGGGGCGGATCGCTGGCGATGAACCCGCCGCCGCCGCTCACGCGATCGCCGGGCCGGATGATCGCGCCGCTCGATCGCGCCCGCACGTAGATACCCCGCGCGTCACGCCCGACCTCGGCATCGTCGTTTCAGATCGGCGTGAAGGCGAGGGCGGGCCGTCCTCGCTCGGGAGTGAGTGAAAGGAGCACCAGGCAATTGTTGCGGATCGCCAGCCGGCCGAACAGCCCGGCCTGCATCATGACGCCGTCGTCATGGTCGAGGTGCGCCGCGATCGGCAGGTCGGGATCGACCGCCGAGCGTGAGGAACCCAGTGTCAGAGCGGCCAGCGCGGCGGAAGTGCGTCGCATCGCCGCCCGCCGACCCGCACGCATTACAGCGTCGCGGCGATCGCGCGCGCGGCGGCGTCGGGATTCTCGGCCTGCGTGATCGGCCGGCCGATCACCAGCATCGACGCCCCGTGATCGAGCGCCGTGCGGGGCGTGACGACGCGTTTCTGATCGCCGGCATCGCCATCGGCGGGCCGAACCCCGGGCACCACGAAATAGCCCTTCGGCCATGCCGCATGCGCCGCCTTCACCTCCGCGCCCGAGCAGACGATGCCGTCCAACCCGGCGTCACGCGCGAGATCGGCGAGCCGCAGGACGTGGTCGTGCGCGCTGCCGGCGACGCCGGTGGCGGCGAGATCACCCTCGTCGAGGCTGGTGAGCATCGTCACCGCAACGACCTTGGTAGTGGGATGCGCCGCGGCCTTCGCGTCCTCCAGCATCGCACGGCCGCCGGCGGCGTGGACGGTCAGCACCGCAGGAGCGAGCGCGGCTAGCGATTGTACCGCCTTGGCGACGGTGTTCGGGATGTCGTGCAGCTTGAGATCGAGGAAGACCGGCAAGCCGACCTCCTCCATCGTCCGAACGCCGGCGGGGCCGTGGGCGCAGAAGAATTCCAGTCCGAGCTTGATACCGCCGACATGGTGGCGGACGCGCTGCGCCAGCGCCCGCGCGCGTTCCAGATCCGGCGTGTCGAGCGCGACGAAGATTCGATTGGCCATCACATGGCTCCGGTCGGAGGGATCGCAACGACCGGCTCTTCCGCGGCCGTGGGCGGCGGGGGTGGGGGAGGTACCGGATCGGGGCCGCGCGCGGCGGCGAGCGCGCTTTCCATCCCGCGCTCCGCCGCGGTCAGGCGCTGGCGCAGGCGGTAGCGGATCCAATGCTGGTAGACCAGCGTCGGCAGGAAACCGAGCAGGAAGGTGGCGAGCAACAGCAGCGGCAGGTTTACCTCCGCCACCAGCCCGCCGAACAACTGGATCGATACGTTCGTCCAGTTGCCGAAGGTGAACACCGCGGCGACGAACGCCAGCAGGGACCAGAACAGGATCTTCAGGAACTGCATGGCCGCTACGCTAGCACGATGGGCGGCTATTTCCAGTGGGCGGCGCGATCATGGCAGGATCGCCTTGGCGAAGCCGCGCCAGACGTCATCGTAATCCAGTTGCATCGTTGGGCTGGTCGTCGCCCATTCGGTGGGGCGCACGACGTGGCAGGTTTCGAACATGAACGCCATCGTGCCGTCGATCTTCACAGGCTTCAGGTCCGCGGCGATCGCCTTTTCATAACTGGCCTGATCGGGACCGTGGCCGTTCATCTGGTTGTGGAGGCTGGCGCCGCCGGGGACGAAGCCGCCACCTTCCTTGGCATCATAGGCACCGTCGATAAGCCCCATGAATTCGCTCATGACGTTGCGGTGGAACCACGGCGGGCGGAACGTGCCCTCCGCCACCATCCAGCGCGGCGGGAAGATCACGAAGTCGCAATTGGCGGTGCCCGCGGCGTCGCCCGGTGCGGTCAGCACGGTGAAGATCGACGGATCAGGATGATCGAACGACACGGTGTTGATCGTATTAAAACGGTTCAGATCATAGCGATACGGCGCAAGATTACCATGCCATGCCACCACGTCGAACGGTGAATGATCGAGCGTGGTCTGCCATAATGCGCCCTGGAACTTCTGGATCACGGTGCAGGGATCGTCGCGATCCTCGAACCAGGCGGTCGGTGCCTCGAAGTCGCGGGAATTGGCGAGGCCGTTCGCGCCGATCGGGCCGAGATCGGGCAGACGGAACGGCGCACCGTGATTCTCGCAAACGTAGCCGCGCGCGCGCCCGTCCGGCAGCGCGATGCGGAACCGCACGCCGCGTGGGATCACCGCGATCTGGAACGGGGCGACGTCGAGCCGGCCGAGTTCGGTGTCGATCGCCAGCGCACCGTCCTGCGGCACGATCAGCAGCTCGCCGTCGGCGGAAAAGAAGGCGCGATGCATGTCGGCGGTGGCAGCGAAGAGGTGGATCGCGACGCCCGATTGTTCGGCGACGCTGCCGTTTCCGCCATAGGTGACGAGCCCGTCGAGCCAGTCGGTGGCGCGGTCCGGCCACGGCAGCGGATCCCAGCGCAACCGGTTGGGGGAGGGGGGCAAGTCGAACGGTGCCGATTTCAGGAGCGGGGCACCGGCGTAGCGGGTGAACGCCGGGTGCTGCGCAGTCGGACGGAGACGATACAGCCAGCTGCGGCGGTTCTCGTGTCGCGGCGCGGTGAAGGCGCTGCCGGAGAGTTGCTCGGCATAGAGGCCGAACGGCACATGCTGCGGCGAATTGCGCCCGACCGGCAACGCGCCCGGCACCGCCTCGGTCGACACGTGGTTGCCGAACCCGGGATGGTAGCGGTTCTCGGTCATTTCGCTCTCCGTCCTAACACGCCGGGCCGTCGGACCCGGCAAGGCCTTGCCCGCAGGCCCGGCTTACCGTGCCGACCAGGCGCATGCGCGCAGGTGCCTGCGCGCGTTTGATGGACGCTTATGCGTCCACCTTCACCACGCCGCGCCGGATCTGGTCCAGCTCGATGCTTTCGAACAGGGCCTGGAAGTTGCCATTGCCGAAACCCTGATTGCCCTTGCGCTGGATGATCTCGAAGAAGATCGGACCGACCATGTTCTCCGTGAAGATCTGGAGCAGGATGCCCTCGTCGCCGACGTTGCCGTCGATCAGGATGCGATTGCGCTTCAGACGCTCCAGATCCTCACCATGGCCGGGAACGCGCTTGTCGACGAGTTCGTAATAGGTCTCGATCGTGTCCTGCAATCGCACGCCGCGCTCGCGCAGCTTCTCGACGGTTGCGAAGATGTCATCGGTGGTCAGCGCAAGGTGCTGGATTCCCTCGCCATTATACTCGCGGATGAACTCCTCGATCTGCGAGGTCTCGTCCTTGCTCTCGTTCAGCGGGATGCGGATCGCCATATCGGGGGCAATCATCGCCTGGCTGAACAGGCCGGTGGCCTTGCCCTTGATGTCGAAGAACTTCTGCTCTTCGAACCCGAACAGCCGCCCGTAGAAGCTGGACCATGTCCGCATCTCGCCGCGGCGGACGTTGTGGGTGAGGTGATCGAGCATATCGAGGCCGACGTTGTTCTGTGCCGCCGCCTCGCGCCAGCCGGGGACTTCGTCCCAATCCGCGTAGAGATCCTGGCCGGCCTTGACGAGATAGAGGTAGCTGCCGCCGATGCCCTCGATCGGGTAGCTGCCCTCGCCGAGCGTCCCCGCCGCCGCGTCCACGGCGGTCGCGCCTTCGGACAGTGCATGCTCATACGCGGATCGAGGATCGGCGACGCGGAACGCCATGCCACTTGCCGACGGGCCGTGGAGCGCGCGGAAATCGGCGGCCTGCCCGGCCGGCTCGCGGTTGAGCAGCAGGTTGATGCGGCCCTGCACGTAGCGCGTTACCTGCCTGGTGGGATGACGATGCGCGGCGACGAAGCCCATCTGTTCGAATTGATGGGCAAGCGTATCCGCGTCGGGCGATGTGAACTCGCAGAATTCGAAGCCGTCGAGGCCGAGCGGATTGGTCTGGTCGGTCATGTCGAACCTTTCGAAGGAAGAGGGATCAGCGCGCCGCTACATGCGACTGCGTGCCGCGCGAGAAGACACGGTCGTCGGGAAGGACCGTCGCCGGATCGTGATCTGGTTGACCATCGAGCGCGGCGTAGAGCGGCGCGAAATCGGTGTTGAGAGTCTGGTCGAGCAGATCCTCGAAACTGTCGATGACGAAATAGGTCTGCTGGAAATCGTCGATCCGATAACGGGTGCGCATCACCCGGTTCAGATCGAAGCCGATGCGATTGGGCGACGCGTCGTCAAGCGCGAAGAGCGACTCGCTGCGCGACGACACGATGCCCGCACCGTACAGCGCCAGCCCTTCGCCGGAACGGACCAGACCGAATTCGACGGTGTACCAGTACAGGCGAGACAGCCGCTGGATCGCGCCCATCGCCGCCGCGCGCTGCCCGCCGCGCCCATAGGCCTGCATGTAATCGGCGAAGACCGGATTGGCGAGCAGCGGCACATGGCCGAACACGTCATGGAAGACGTCGGGTTCCTGCAGGTAATCGAGCTGGTCGGGGCGGCGGATGAAATTGCCCGAGACGAAGCGCCGATTGGCGAGGTGATCGAAGAACACGTCGTCGGGCACGAGCCCGGGCACGGCGACGACCTGCCATCCGGTCGCCTTCATCAGCCGTTCGGACAGTTCCTCGAAATCGGGGATGCCGGGTTTGGACAGCCGCAGTACGTCAATCCCGGCCATGAACTCCGGCGTGACACGGCCCGGCAGCATCGCGATCTGACGCGCGAACAACGTGTCCCAGGTGGCGTGTTCCTCAGCGGTATAGGCGTTCCACCCTTGCGGGATCGTCCAGTCTTCGGCGGCCTCTTCCGGCCGGATCAATGCTGTATCTGCCATGATGGCACGATGTCAGATGCCGGCGATCAATGCCTATCAGAAATGCCGCGCAAACCCCTATCGATGAAACGGATGGCAGCCTATGGCGGGTTTCATGAAACACGCGGTTCCACTGGATGCGATCGATCGGCGGATTGTTTCGGCGCTCCAGCATGACGGGACGCTCAGCAACGCCGATCTGGCGCAAAGCGTGGGCGCGTCCTCCGCGTCGTGCTGGCGCCGGGTGAAGGCGCTGGAGGCGGCGGGGGTGCTGACGCGCACGGTGCGGCTGGTCGATCCGGCGGCTGTCGGGCGCGGGGTGAACGTGTTGTGCAACGTGCGGATGCGCAGCCACGCCATGGAGGCGCGGCACGATTTCGAGCGCTTCGTCGACGGGCGGCCCGAGATCGTCGAGAGCTTCTCGATGTCGGGCGAGTGGGATTACCTGCTCAGGATCGTGGTCACCGATGTCGGCGACTATAATCACTTTCTGATGCAGACGCTGCTCGGCCACCCGTCGGTGGCCGGGGCATCGTCCCATTTCGCGTTGTCGATGACCAAATATACCACCGCGATTCCGGTGTGACCGTCAGGCGGCCATCCATCCGGCCAGCGCGGTGCGTGCGCGATCGGTGTACATCTTCTTGCGATCCGCCTTCTTCGTGCGGCCGGGGATCGGCGGGAAAAGCCCGAAATTGACGTTCATCGGCTGATAGCTATCCGCCTCCGCGCCGCCGGTGATGTGCGATAGCAGCGCACCGAAGGCGGTCTCGACCGGCGGCGGCGCCAGCGTTTCGCCACGCAGTTCGGCCGCGGCGAACCGGCCGGCGAGCAGGCCGATCGCCGCGCTCTCGATATAGCCCTCGCAACCGGTGATCTGCCCGGCGAAGCGGATGTTCGGGCGCGAACGGAGCCGCAGCGTTTCGTCGAGCAGCTCGGGCGAGCGCAGGAAGGTGTTGCGGTGGAGCCCGCCGAGCCGCGCGAACTCGGCTTTCTCCAGCCCCGGGATGGTGCGGAACAGACGCACCTGCTCGGCATGTTTCAGCTTGGTCTGGAAACCGACGATGTTCCATAACGTGCCCAACGCATTGTCCTGCCGCAGCTGGACGCAGGCATAGGGCCAGCGCCCGGTACGCGGATCGTCGAGCCCGACGCCCTTCATCGGGCCGAAGCGCGGCGTGTCGATGCCGCGCTCCGCCATCACCTCGATCGGCATGCAGCCCTCGAAATAGGGGACGTTTTCCCATTCCCGGTATTCGGTCTTCTCACCGGCGAGGATCGCCTCGATGAACGCCAGATATTGCTGCTTGTCGAGCGGGCAGTTGATGTAATCACTGCCTTCGCCCTTGTTCCAGCGGCTCTGGAACCACGCGATATCGGTGTCGATCGAGTCGCGGTGCACGATCGGGGCGATGGCGTCGAAGAACGCCAGCGAATCGCGCCCGGTCTCGGCGGCGATGCTGTTCGACAGCGCCGGCGCGGTAAGTGGCCCGGTGGCGACGATCGCGGGCGTATCGGGCAGCATGTCGACGCGCTCGCGCACGACGGTGATGTTGGCGTGCGCCGCCACCGCGGCGGTGACGCTGGCAGCGAAGCCGTCACGGTCGACGGCGAGGGCGGAACCGGCGGGTACGCGGTGCCGGTCCCCCTCACGCAGGATCAGCGAACCCAGCGCACGCATCTCCTGATGCAGCAGGCCGACCGCATTGCTGTCCGCATCATCGCTGCGGAAGCTGTTGGAGCAGACCAGTTCGGCGAGATCGGTGGTGTGGTGCGCAGGGGTCGTGTCCCCCGCACCGCGCATTTCGGAAAGGCGGACCTTGAAGCCGGCCTCCGCCAACTGCCATGCGGCTTCCGACCCGGCCAGCCCGCCGCCCACGATATGAATGTCATGCGTCATGGATGCGCGGATAGCCGCTGCGACTTGTCTTGTCAGGTGCGTGCGGCCACTTCGTGGTGATGACGATCTACACCATCGGTTATGAAGGCACGACGATGGCCGGGTTCATCGCCGCGTTGCAGGACGCCGGCGTGCGGCGGGTGATCGACGTCCGCGCACTGCCGCTGTCGCGGCGGCCCGGTTTCTCCAAGTCGCCGTTGAGGGCGTCGCTGATGGAGGCGGGAATCGACTATGTCCATCTGAAGGCGCTGGGCACGCCCAAGCGCGGGCGCGATGCGGCCAAGAAGGGCGACGTGGCGACGTTGACTGCGGTGTATGACGCGCAGCTCGAACTGCCTGAGGCGCAGGGGCAAGCGGCGCAGATGCTGGCGCTGGCGGATCAAATGCCCAGCGCGCTGGTCTGCTACGAACGGGATCCGTGCCATTGCCACCGTACGCTGTTGCTGCGTGCGGTGGGCGAGGGGCGTGAGGTGGTGGATCTGTTCGCCGGGTGACGGCGCGGCCCCCGGTTCGAGGTCGGGGCCGACGAAAGGCTGCAAAGGTGGAAGGCTGCTTGCCGGACGGTTCCGGACGCACCGATTTCCAGTCGGTCGCTGCCCGTGCCGCTCAGCCGGCGATCGGCAGCTTCACCGTTCCATCGTCGCCACGCTCCAGCGGGCCGTAGGCGACTACCGTCTCCAGCAGCACCTCGCCGTAGAGGTGCGGGAACGATTGTCCGCCCCGCGATGCCTCCCACTTCACCTTGTCGCCGTGCGCGGCGAGATCGATCGCCGCGACGTGGAGGTCGGCTTGCCCGCCGAAGTGCTTGTCGACGGTTTCGGTCAGCTGCGCGGCGGTCGACAGGTGAATGTACCCGTCGGCGATGTCCACCGGTGCGCCCGCGAAGTGGCCGTCACGTTCCAGCGCGGTCATCTGTTCGGCGGTCAGCACCTTGTAGGCGGTGAGCGGCATGTCGCTCATTCGCCATCCTCCGGGCCGGCGGCGGCATCGTCGCCGATCGACGCGCCATCGTCTGGAACGATCGCGGCGTCGCCGGCCAGTTCCGCGGCGACCAGCGCCTCGGCCGCATCCTCGGGCTCCGGCTCCTCGTCGATCCGCGCGGCGGAGACGACATGCTCGTCCTTCGCCACGTTGAACAGCCGCACGCCGGCCGATCCGCGCCCGATGACGCGCAGACTGCCCAGCGGCATGCGGATCATCTTGGCCTGGTCGGTGACCAGCATCAGCTGCTCGGCCTTGGTCGACGGGAAGCTGGCGACGACCGGGCCGTTGCGCGGGATGTTGTCGATGTTGGTGATGCCCTGTCCGCCACGCCCGGTACGCCGATATTCGTAGGCGGAGCTGATCTTGCCATAACCGTTGGCGCACACCGTCAGGATGAACTGCTCGGCACCGCGCAACCGCTCGAAATCGAGCTGGTCCATCGTCAACTCGCCTTCGCGATCCTTCCACGGGGCGTTGCGCAGATAGGTTTCGCGCAGTTCGCCATCTGCTTCCACGCGGTGGAGCACCGACAACGAAATCACCTGATCCTCCCCCTTCAGCGCGATGCCGCGCACGCCGGTGGAATTGCGGCTCTGGAACTCGCGCACCTCGTCCGCGGCGAAGCGGATCGCCTTGCCCAGCCGGGTGGCGAGCAGCACATCGTCGCCCTCGTCGAGCAACGCGACGCCGATCAGCCGGTCGTCGGTATCATCGCCCTCGAACTTCATCGCGATCTTGCCGTTCGACGGCACGTTGGTGAACGCGTCCATCGAGTTGCGGCGCACCGATCCCTTCGCGGTGGCGAACATGACGTGCAGCTTGCCCCATTCCGCCTCGTCCTCGGGCAGCGGCAGGACGGTCGAGATCGTCTCGCCCTGCTCCAGCGGCAGCAGGTTGATCATCGGACGACCGCGCGTCGCAGGGCCACCCTCCGGCAGGCGCCACACCTTCATGCGATAGACGCGGCCCAGCGTGGAGAAAAACAGCACCGGCGTGTGCGTCGAGGTGACGAACAGCTTGGTGATGACGTCCTCGTCCTTGGTCGTCATGCCGGCGCGGCCCTTGCCCCCGCGCGCCTGGGCGCGGAACGCATCGAGGGGCGTGCGCTTGATGTAGCCGGCCATGGTGACGGTCACCACCATGTCCTCGCGCTCGATCAGATCCTCGTCGTCGATGCCGTCCGCAGCGGCGGCGATCTCGGTGCGGCGCGGCGTGGCGAACTGGTCGCGGACGTCGTGGAATTCCTCCCGCATCACCGCGTAGAGCTTCACCCGGTCCGACAGGATCGCCAGCAATTCTGCGATCGAATCGGCAAGCGTCTTCAGCTCGTCGCCGATCTCATCGCGGCCCAACGCGGTCAGGCGATGCAGGCGCAGATCGAGGATCGCGCGAACCTGCACCTCCGACAATCGGTAGCTGTCGCCCGCGACGTCGGTTTCCAGCGCCTCGACCAGCCGCAGATAGGGTGCGATCTCCGCGATCGGCCATTCGCGCGCGATCAGCTTGGCACGTGCCTCCGCAGGGCTGGACGAACCGCGGATCATCCGCACCACTTCGTCGAGATTGGTGACCGCGATCACCAGCCCCAGCAGGATATGGGCGCGCTCGCGCGCCTTGTTCAGCTCGAACTTCGATCGGCGGGTGATGACCTGTTCGCGGAACTGCACGAACGCGCTGATGATCTCGCGCAGGTTCAGCAACTCGGGCCGGCCGCCGCGGATTGCCAGCATGTTGGCCGGGAACGACCCTTGCGCCGGCGTGTGCCGCCACAATTGGTTCAGCACCACTTCGGGAGTGGCATCGCGCTTCAGGTCGATGACGATCCGCACACCCAGGCGGTTCGATTCGTCGCGAATGTCGCTGACGCCCTCGATCCGTTTGTCCTTGGCGGCCTCCGCGATCTTTTCGACCAGCGCGTTCTTGCCCTGCTGGAACGGAATTTCGGTCAGCACGATCGAGGTGCGATCGCCACGGCTCGTCTCGACCTTGTGTCGCGAGCGCACGATCACCGAGCCGCGCCCGGTTTCGTACGCCGATCGCGCGCCGGCGCGGCCCAGGATGATCGCACCGGTCGGGAAGTCGGGACCGGGAACGATCTCCATCAGCTCCTCGGTGGTGATCGCGCCGTTATCCAGATACGCCAGACACGCGTCGACGACCTCGCCCAGATTGTGCGGCGGGATGTTGGTCGCCATGCCCACCGCGATACCGCCGGCACCGTTGACCAGCAGGTTCGGGAAGCGCGCCGGCAGCACCTGCGGCTCGCGTTCCGACCCGTCGTAGTTCGGCTGGAAATCGACCGTATCCTTGTCGAGATCCTCGAGCAGGTAGTTCGCCGACTTCGCCAGCCGCGCCTCGGTATAGCGCATCGCGGCGGGCGGATCGGGGTCCATCGAACCGAAGTTGCCCTGACCGTCGATCAGCGGCAGGCGCATCGACCAGTCCTGCGTCATGCGCGCCAGGGCGTCATAGATCGCGGTATCGCCGTGCGGGTGATATTTACCGATGACGTCGCCGACGATGCGCGCCGACTTGCGATACGGCCGGTTGTAGAGGAACCCGCTTTCGTTGGCGGAATACAGGATGCGGCGATGCACCGGCTTCAACCCGTCGCGCACGTCGGGCAGCGCGCGCGCGACGATGACGCTCATCGCATAGTCGAGGTAGCTGGTCTTCATCTCCTCGACGATGGAGATGGGGGCGATAGCGGAATGATCGGCGAGGACGGTGTCGTCGGCCAATGTAACGTCTTTCTGTTTTACGGATTCGTTTCAGGCATGTGTCTAGGACGCACGCGGGCCAAAGTCACGCCTAGGGCGCAATCTCGACGCCGTCCCACGCGAACAGCTTGCCGCTGTCGACCGGTTTCAGCCCATCGAGGACGTCCAGCAACTGCACCGCGGCGCGATCCGGCTGGAACAGGTCGCGGCCACCTTGCTGAAACGGTTTGGAAAGTCGCGTGTCCACGGTTCCCGGGTGCAGCGCGACGACGATGCCGCGATCGTTGCGGCGCTTGTCCTCCACCGCCAGCGTGCGGATCAGCTGATTGAGGGCGGCCTTGCTGGCGCGATAACCGTACCATCCGCCGAGGCGATTGTCGGAGATGCTGCCGACCCGCGCGGATAGCGCGGCGAACACCGAGCGGCCGGTGCGCGGCAGGAGCGGCAGGAAATGCTTGGCGACCAGCGCGGGGCCGATCGCGTTGATCGCATATTGCCTGGCGAGCCAGACCGGATCGAGATCGCGCAGCGCCTTTTCGGGGCCATGGTCCGCATCGTGGAGCAGGCCGGTGGCGACGACCACCAGATCCGCCTTCGCCACCCGCGACGCGGCGGCCACGATGCTCGCCTCGTCGGTCAGGTCGAGGTCGGCGCGGGTCAGGCGCACGACGTCGTTCTCCTCCTCCTCCAACGCCGAGGACAACGCCGCGCCGATTCCGCCGCCGGCACCGATGACGACCGCGCGCATCAGGCGGCCCGCCGGAACGACCAGCGCGCCTCGTCGCTGGCATCGGCATCGAAGCGATAGCCAGCGGTGTCGAACGCCTTCATGCCGTCGAGATCGGCGACATGATGCTCGATCAGGTAGCGCGCCATCATCCCGCGCGCCTTCTTGGCATGGAAGCTGACGAAGCGCCCGTCGACCTCGCGGAAATCGACCGCCAGCACGCGCACGTCGTCCGGCAGCTTGCCCGACACCGCTTCCCAATATTCCTGGCTGGCGAGGTTGAGGACCGTTCCCGATCCTTCCGCCGCCACGTCCTGCGCCAGTGCGTCGGCGATGCGCATGCCCCACCAGTCGGTCAGCCGGTCCCGCCGCGGCGCCCAGCGCGTGCCCATTTCCAGCCGGTAAGGGCGGATCCCGTCGAGCGGACGCAGCAGGCCGTACAGGCCCGAGAGCAACCGCAGATGATCCTGCGCGAAATGGACCGCCGGTTCGTCGAGCGTCGCCGCATCCAGCCCGGTGTAGACGTCGCCCGCGAAGGTATAGAGCGCGGGGCGCTCCTGCGCATCGGGGAAGTCGTGAAAGCGGTCGGCGTTGAGCTTGGCGAGGGCGGGGGAGATCTTCATCAACTCGGCCAGCCGCTTCTGCGTCAGGTGCGAGGCGGCTTTCGCCAGCGTCGCAGCCTCCCCGGCGAAGCGCGCGGGGGTGGCGGGGAACGGGGCGGGAGTGTCGAGGTCCAGCGTCTTGGCCGGCGAGAGAACGGCGATCATCCGCGTCCCCGTACGCCCCGTCCGGCGCGCGTTCAATCGCGGTTCAGCGGCGGACACGCATTGCTACGGTACATTCCTTGAACACGCGCGCGACCGGCACTAGAGCGGCCGACGAGCGTTACGCCCGCGAAATCTGGAGAGACGTGTCGATGAAGACCCTTTCGAACGCCGTGATGGCCGTGCTTCTGGCCGGGGGAGCGACAGTCGCGCTCGCGCAGCCTGCCGTGGCGCAGAAGCAGAAGAAGGAAGAACAGAAGGGCGATCAGCTCAAGCTGAGCAACGAGGTGCGTGGCCCCGCCGCGCAGGCGCAGACCGCGCTTTCGGCCAAGGACGTCGCCACCGCTGCGCCGCTGGTCGCCGCCGTAGAGGCCGCCGCCAAGACCGACGACGAGAAGTATATCGCCGCGGCATTGCGCCTGAACCTGGAGGTGATCCAGCCGGGTGGCCCGAACAACGCGAACCTGGTCGCGCCGCTCGACGCGCTGATCGCCAGCCCGCGCACCGCGCAGGCCGACAAGGCGAAATATACCTATCAGCGCGGCGTGATCGCGGCGAATGCCAAGGATGCTCCCGGCGCGCTCCGGTTCTTCGAGCAGGCGCAGCAGCTGGGGTACAACGACCCGAACCTGCCGCTACAGCTGGTCAAGCTGAAGATGGACTCGGGCGATATCGCCGGTGGTTCGGCGGCGCTGGCCAAGATGGTCGACGAGCAGATGGCCGCTGGCCAGAAGCCGTCGGAGGACATCTTCCGCTATGCGATCGCGCGCAACAACACCGCCAAGAACCCGACGGAAGCGCGCGCATGGATGCGCCGATACCTGACCGCCTATCCGACCCCGAAGAACTGGCGCGACATGCTGGTGTTCTGGGGCATCCAGCCGCAGTCGATGGCGACGCTGGACAAGTCGCAGAAGGTCGATCTGTATCGCCTGCTGCGTTCCGGCAAGGCGCTGGCCGATCAGTATGATTACGAGATCTACGCGCAGTGGACCTTCGATCAGGGCCTGCCGTGGGAGTCGAAGGCGGTGCTGACCGAGGGCAAGGCCGCGGGCAAGATCCCGGCGAACAGCCCGGATGCCGGCAGCCTGCTGGCGGCGGCGAACAAGTCGATCTCGAACGAAGGCTCGATGGCCGCAGTCGAGGGACGTGCGATGAAGGCGGCCGACGGCAAGCTGGCCGCCAGCACCGCCGACGCATACCTCGGCACCGGCGAATATGCCAAGGCGATCACGCTGTATCGCGCGGCTTTGCAGAAGGGCGGGGTGGATGCGAACACCGTCAACACGCGGCTTGGCATCGCGCTGACCAATTCGGGCGACAAGGCCGCTGCGAAGACGGCGTTCCAGGCGGTCACCGGTACCCCGCGCGCCGACATCGCGGCATGGTGGATCGACTTCCTCGATCATCCGCCGGTCGCCTGATCGTTCGAATCGCACCGACGAAGCGAAGGGGCGGCCTGCGGGCCGCCCCTTTTCGTCAAGGCCCTGTCCCGGACCGCCCGAACCTCAGTCGATCGGCACGCCGGTCCGCGACTTCGACGTGCGGATCGTCAGCGACGATTTCACGCTGGTGACGTTGGGCGCGGAGGTCAGCTTCGTCGTCAGGATACGCTGGAAGCTCTCCAGGTCGGCGGCGACGATCTTCAGGATGAAGTCGATCTCGCCGTTCAACATATGGCATTCACGCACTTCCGGGATCGCGGCGACATGCGCCTCGAACATTGCCAGATCCTGTTCGGCCTGGCTGCGCAGGCTGACCATCGCGAAGACGGTGATCGGGAAGCCCAGCTTGGTGGCGTCGCATTCGGCATGATAGCCGCGGATCACCCCGGCCTGTTCCAAAGCACGGACCCTGCGCAGGCACGGCGGCGCGGTCAGGCCCACCCGCTCGGCGAGATCGACGTTGGTCATTCGTCCATCCTCCTGTAGCAGCGCCAGGATTTCACGGTCGATCCGATCGAGGGTCATACTTCTCACTCTGCTTGCTCCCGCGTATCTTCGCGAAAGCTGCCTACAGTGGCGCTATAGGAATATTGCGTGGAAACGCAATTGTCCAAAGCTGCTTCATTCCGGGATAGATCCGAATACTCGGCGATGTACCCGGCAGCGGCATGCCCCTAAAACGGCTGCGACGAGGGACGCGGGTGTTCCGGGGAGTGCTGGGTTTCGTGCGGTTCGACGATAGCCTGAAGACCGTGCTGGCCGCGGAGTCGACGTCCGCGCTGGGTGCACAGGCGGCGTTCCGGCAGTTGGTCGACCTGATCGGTCGCGGGCGGGCATCCGCCGATGCGCCGTTGCTGGCCCGGCTGAACGCGCTACGTGACCGGGTGCCCGAACCGGTCCGGCTGGCTGCGGCGCGGTCGCTGGCACTGATGGAGGCGCCGGTGGCGCTCGTCGACTTTTTCGCCAGCGACACGCCCGACGTGATCGCTGCGGCGCTGCGTGCGGTGCGGCTCGATAGCGATGATTGGGAAGCGCTGTTGCCACGGATCGGGCCGATCGGGCGTAGCGTGTTACGCCGCCGACGCGACCTCGCACCATCGGTGGTCCGTGCGCTGAACATGCTTGGCGCACACGATCTCGTACTCGGCTACGCACCGGCCGGCGTGCAGAACGGCGGCGCCTGCGATCCGATTGCCGAACAGGCCGGCCCGCGGTTCGAGGTCGCCGAACTGGTCCGCCGGATCGAGGCGCATCAACAGGCGCAGGCCGGTCCGGAGGGCGATGCGCCGTCGCCGTTGACCGCCTTCCAGTTCGAAACCGATGCGGCCGGGGTGATTCGCTGGCTGGATGCGGCGCCGCGCGGCGCGGTGATCGGGCTGACGCTGGATCACCGCGACGCGGGCTGGGCCGGAGCGGCGGTCGACGGCGTCGCTTCGGGTGCGTTTCGCAAGCGCGCGGCATTCTCCGACGCGCGGCTGGTGGTGCCTGGTGCGTCGGCCATCGCGGGCGACTGGCGGATCGCAGGCGTGCCGATGTTCGACCATGCGACCGGCGCTTTCACCGGAATGCGCGGGCAAGCGCGTCGACCGCGCATCGACGAGCGCGCGGGGCATGGCGACGAACGCACGCGCGCCGCCGTCTCGGAAGGGTTGCGGCGGCTGGTCCATGAACTGCGCACACCGGCCAATGCGATCGCCGGCTTTTCCGAGCTGATCGGGCGGGAATTGCTGGGGCCGGTCGCGCCGGTCTACCGGGATCGTGCGGACGACATTCGCCGTCACGTCACAGGGTTGATCGGGGCGATCGAGGACCTGGATCTGGCCGCACGCATCGATGGCGGCGCGCTCGATCGCCGTGACGGCGTCACGTACGTGCCGGCGTTGTTGCAGCGGATCGGCGACGATCTGGCACCGCTGGCGACACTGCGTGGGGCCGAACTGGTGCTGCCGATGCAGCAAGAGGCCGCCTGGTCGCTCGATCCATATGATGCCGAGCGGCTTATATCGCGGCTGCTGGCCACGCTGCTGTCCGCGGCACAGCCGGGGGAGCGGCTGACCATGGCGCTGATATCGGGGGTGGGCACGCTGGCTCTGGCAGTCGTGCCCCCCGCGGCGTTCGCGTTGCGCGACGAGGCGACGCTGCTGGCGCTGGACGACGAGGATGCGACCGTCGACGAGGGTGCGCCCTTGCTGGGCGTCGGCTTCGCATTGCGGCTGGTCAGGAACCTGACGGCGGAACTCGGCGGTCGGTTCGTGATCGCGCCGGGACATTTCACCTTGCTGCTGCCCGCCGCGGCACTCGACCACGCCGGGCATGCGACAACCGGCATGCCGTGATCGTCCGCGGTGGTGGGCCCGGCAGGACTCGAACCCGCAACCTAGCCGTTATGAGCGGCCAGCTCTAACCGTTGAGCTACAGGCCCACACCCCGCAGTTCCGTAGCGCCGGTTCCCGCGTGCTGGCAAGCCGTTCTCTCGATTGCACGGGCAAGCCGCAATCGCCATGTGACCGCGATGGGTACCGATGACGGGATGATCGACGAAACGGGGATGTTGCTGCGCGACGGAGCGGCCTTCGTGCTGCAACGGGACCGCGGCGGCCGCTACGTGCTGGAACTGGCGCGGGTGCCCGTCGACCATGTGCAGAAACGCGTGCGCATCCGCGGAATGCTGTGCAGCGACGGTCGGGTCGCCGTCGACGGGATCAGCGGCGCCTGAGAAGCATGGACGGCGGGGGTACCCGCCGTCCATGCCGTCCGGGTCAGGCCCAGTTGGCCATCTTCTTCTCGAGGTTGGCGCGGACTGCCTCGAAGAACTGCTCGGTGGTCATCCAGCGCTGGTCCGGCCCGATCAGGATCGCGAGATCCTTGGTCATGTCGCCGCTCTCGACCGTTTCGACGCAAACCTGCTCCAGCGTCTCGGCAAAGCGCGTCACGTCGGGCGTGCCGTCGAACTTGCCGCGATACTTGAGGCCACCCGTCCAGGCGAAGATCGAGGCGATGGGGTTGGTCGAGGTGGCCTTGCCCTGCTGATGCTGGCGATAGTGGCGGGTGACGGTGCCGTGCGCGGCCTCGGCCTCGATCGTCTTGCCATCGGGGGTCATCAACACCGAGGTCATCAGTCCCAGCGAGCCGAAACCCTGCGCGACCTGATCCGACTGCACGTCGCCGTCATAGTTCTTGCACGCCCACACGAACTCGCCGTTCCACTTCAACGCGGAGGCAACCATGTCGTCGATCAGGCGGTGTTCGTAGACGATGCCCGCGGCCTTGAACTGGTCGACGAACTCGCTTTCGAACACTTCGGCGAAAATGTCCTTGAAGCGGCCGTCATATGCCTTGAGAATCGTGTTCTTGGTCGACAGGTACACCGGCCAGTTGCGGCCCAGCCCGTAGTTGAGCGAAGCGCGCGCGAAATCGCGAATCGACTCGTCGAGGTTGTACATGCCCATCGCGACGCCGGCGGCGGGGAAATCGAATACTTCGTGCTCGATCGTCTCGCCGTTCTCGCCTTCCCACTTCATGGTCAGCTTGCCCTTGCCAGGCACCTTGAAATCGGTCGCCTTATACTGGTCGCCGAAGGCGTGGCGGCCGACGACGATCGGGTGCGTCCAGCCGGGGATCAGGCGGGGAACGTTCTTCATCACGATCGGCTCGCGGAAAACGACGCCGCCCAGGATGTTGCGAATCGTGCCGTTGGGCGAACGCCACATCTTCTTGAGGTCGAACTCCTCCACGCGCGCCTCGTCCGGCGTGATCGTGGCGCACTTCACGCCGACGCCGTACTTCTGGATCGCCTTCGCGCTGTCGATGGTGACCTGATCGTCGGTGCGGTCGCGCTCCTGCACGCCCAGGTCGTAATAATCGAGATCGATGTCCAGGTACGGCTTGATCAGGCGCTCGCGGATCCATTCCCAGATGATCCGGGTCATCTCGTCGCCGTCGATCTCCACGACCGGGGTCTTCACCTTGATCTTGGCCATGCTCGCTTTTCCTTCGCGTGGGGTGTTTGGTGCGGCGATAGGGGGAAGGCGGACGAGGATCAACCGCGCGGCCGTCAACGGCGTTGTCACCGGGGCATCGCACCGGTAGGACGAAGCGATGACTTCGCTCGACAAGCCGCCGGTCGTCACGACCACCGTCAAGTGGCGCTTTCCCGCCGTCCACCCCGAGGGGCAGAAATTCACCGCAATCGCGTTCGGCATCACGCTGTTGATGACGATCGTGTCGAAGGTGTTCTTCTGGCCATTCCTGGGGCTCACGCTGTGGGTCGCCGCGTTCTTCCGCGATCCGGTACGCACCACGCCGGTCGGCGACGACCTGATCGTCTCGCCCGCCGACGGCCTGATCACGATGATCGAGCGGGTGCCGGTGCCGCGCGAGCTGGTCGGCGATCTCGGTGACATGCCGATGGTGCGCGTGTCGGTGTTCATGTCGGTATTCGACGTCCACATCAACCGGTCGCCGATCGCGGGCACGATCCGGCAGGTGGTCTATATCTCCGGCAAGTTCCTGAACGCCGACCTCGACAAGGCGTCGGAAGAGAATGAGCGCCAGCATTTCGTGGTCGAGGGTTTCGATGGTCGTCGGGTCGGCTTCACGCAGATCGCCGGGCTGGTCGCGCGACGGATCGTCGGCTTCGCCAAGATCGGCGACATCGTCGCGGCGGGGCAGCGGGTGGGGTTGATACGCTTCGGCAGCCGCGTCGACGTCTATCTGCCCGAAGGTTACGAGCCGCAGGTCGCATTGGGACAGCGTGCCGTGGCGGGTGAAACGGTGCTTGGCCGCTCCGGCGTCGCCCGTATCACCGGCGTGTCGCAGTAAGCGCGCCGGTTATGCAGCCGCCGATCCGCCGCCCGCTCCGTCGCAAGCCCGGCGGGCTGCCGCTCCGCGCCGTCGCCCCCAATGCCGTCACGGCATTGGCGCTGTGTTCAGGGCTGTCGGGGATACGCTTCGCGATCTCCGGGCATTGGGAACTGGCAGTGGTGATGGTGCTGGTCGCCGGGGTTCTCGACGGACTCGACGGGCGGGTCGCGCGCATGCTGCATGGCGAAAGCCGCTTCGGTGCCGAGCTCGACTCGTTATCCGACGCAATCTCGTTCGGGGTGTCGCCGGCGCTGATCCTGTATCTCTGGTCGCTGCACACCCTGCCACGCTTCGGCTGGATGGCGACCCTCGTTCTCGCCGTATTCTGTGCGCTGCGCCTCGCGCGCTTCAACGCCCATATCGACGCCGACGACCAGCCACACAAATCGGCCGGTTTCCTGACCGGCGTTCCCGCACCCGCGGGTGCGGCGCTGGCCTTGTTGCCGTTGTTCCTGTGGTTCGTCACGGAAGAGCCGCTGCTGCGCGATCCCTATCTGATAGCGCCATGGACGATCATGGTCGCATTGCTGATGGTGTCGAGCCTCGCGACATTCTCATGGGGATCGATGAAACTGCGTCCCAATATCCGCTTCGAGGCGATCGCCATCGTCGTGGCGGTCGGCGCCGCGGCGGTCAGCGCGCCGTGGCAGACCGCGGCGGTGGCCGGAATCGCCTATCTCGTCTCGATGCCGTTCAGCGTGGCGAGCTACGCCCGGATCAAGCGGCTTCGCGCGGCCGCAACGCCATCGACGCCGATCCTGCCGCCCAGCGCCTGACCGCGATCCGCCGCTCGGCGCGCACCAGCGTGGACAATGGTTCGAAACGAGCATCGCCGCGGCCCCCGCGCAATACCGATACGATCCGCGCCGCCTGCGGCCGGATCGTCACCGCCAGCGCGTAGACCGCAAACACCGCTGCGCCGCCGAACACCACTACCGCCATCAACGTAGCCATACATGCCTCCTCGCACATAGTGCGAACCATGAAGCTGTAAATTCCCGCACAGCTGCATGGTTCCTGAATCAATATCAGAGCGGCCACGATACCACCTGGTTCCTGCTCTGTTCCCAACCCTTGTTCCACCTATGTTCGGGCCTGTCAATCATGATCCGAACATTGCAATGCGCCACACACTCGGCTAAGGCGCGCGCCTCAACCCCGCATGGGGAGCATCATCAACCGGTGCGCTGGCCTTGCAGGTCGCGTCACTCGCTCCCCAGAGGCTTAACCGGAAGGAAAACACCCCATGGCGGCTCCTGTCGTCTCCATGCAGCAGCTCATCGAGACTGGCGCGCATTTCGGTCACCAGACCCACCGCTGGAACCCGAAGATGAAGCCTTACATTTTCGGCGATCGCAATGGCGTCCACATCATCGACCTGTCGCAGACCGTGCCGCTGTTCGCGCGCGCGCTGGACTTCGTCAGCCAGTCGGTGGCTGCCGGTGGCAAGGTGCTGTTCGTCGGCACCAAGCGCCAGGCGCAGGAGCCGGTTGCCGAGGCGGCCCGCCGTGCCGGCCAGCATTTCGTCAACCACCGTTGGCTGGGCGGCATGCTCACCAACTGGAAGACGATCTCGAACTCGATCAAGCGCCTGAAGTCGCTTGAGGAGCAGTTGTCGGGCAACACCGCCGGCCTGACCAAGAAGGAAGTACTGCAGCTGACGCGCGAGCGCGACAAGCTGGAATTGTCGCTGGGCGGCATTCGCGACATGGGTGGCATTCCGGACGTGATGTTCGTTATCGACGCCAACAAGGAAGAGCTGGCGATCAAGGAAGCCAACACGCTGGGTATCCCGGTCGTCGCGATCCTCGATTCGAACGTGTCGCCGGACGGTATCGCCTTCCCGGTGCCCGCGAATGACGACGCCGCTCGTGCGATCCGCCTGTATTGCGAGGCGATCGCGATCGCCTCGACCCGCGGCAACCAGCAGCAGCAGTCGAACCGTGGCATCGATATGGGCGCGATGAGCGAGCCGCCGGTCGAGGAGGCGCTGAACGCCGAAGCGCCGGCGGAAGCCACCGCAGAAACTCCGGCCGCTGAGGGTGAGCCCGCCGCCGCCTGATGGCGACGCGCGAATGTCATGGAGGCGTCGTAATCGGGGCCTTCATGATTTCCGTTTCCTATATTCCGTTCGACGCGCGGCGATCGCCTGATCGCGGCGCGTCGATGCAATCAAGCTGAGGACAGTCAAATGGCCGATATCACGGCAGCCATGGTCAAGGACCTGCGCGAGAAGAGCGGCGCGGGCATGATGGATTGCAAGAAGGCGCTGAACGAGACCGCCGGCGACATGGACGGCGCGCTCGACTGGCTGCGCACCAAGGGTCTGGCCGCGGCGCAGAAGAAGTCGAGCCGCACCGCCGCCGAAGGGCTGGTCGGCATCGCAGTCGCCGGCACCAAGGGTGCGGTGGTCGAGGTGAACTCCGAGACCGACTTCGTCGCCAAGAACGAGCAGTTCCAGAACTTCGTACGCGAAGTGACGCAGATCGCGCTCGCCACCGGTGGCGACGTCGACGCGATCAAGGCTGCCAAGATGCCGTCGGGGACGTCGGTCGAAGAGGCTCTGACCAACAACATCGCCACGATCGGCGAGAACCAGTCGATCCGTCGTGCGCGCCAGCTGAGCGTCGGGCAGGGTGCGGTCGTCGCCTATGTTCACAACCAGCAGAGCGCCGGACTCGGCAAGATCGGCGTGCTGGTCGCGCTGGAAAGCGCCGCGGCCGACGACGTGCTGCAGGGTCTGGGCAAGCAGCTGGCGATGCACATCGCCGCCGCATTCCCCAAGGCGCTGAACGAAGGCGACCTGGACGAGGCGGAGATCGAGCGCGAGCGCGCGATTGCGACCGAGAAGGCTGCGGAATCGGGCAAGCCGGCCGACATCATCGCCAAGATGGTCGAGGGTTCGATCGCCAAGTACCGCAAGGAGCATGCGCTGGTCAGCCAGCTGTTCGTCATGGACGGCAAGACCAAGATCAGCGACGTCGTTGCCAAGGCCGGCAAGGACGCCGGTGCCGAGATCGTGCTGACGGACTATGTGCGCTTCCAGCTCGGCGAAGGCATCGAGAAGGAAGTGTCCGATTTCGCGGCCGAAGTGGCGGCTGCTTCGGGCGTTCCGCAGGGTTGACCCGGCGTGATGCCGCGGGCGCGATCCGCGGCATTACACGACCAATCGAACCGCCGCTCCGGTTTGCGCCGGGGCGGCGGTCTGCGTTTGGATGCCAAGGGATGCGCCACGACGATCGTGTCAACCCATTGCCAGCCGCGTACCTGCCGCTTAGGGTCCGAGCCGCTTCGCCTCCCCAAAACAACGGAATTCGTGTGACCGAGCCTCGCTACAAACGCATCCTGCTCAAGCTGTCGGGAGAAGTCCTGATGGGTGAGGGGGGCCTCGCGATCGATCCTGCGGTGACCGCGCGGGTCGCCGAGGAGATCGCCGACGTGAAGGCGCAGGGCTACGAACTGTGCGTGGTCGTGGGCGGCGGCAACATCTTCCGCGGTCTGGCCGCGGCGGCGCAGGGTTTCGAGCGCGGCACCGCCGATTATATGGGGATGCTCGCCACGGTCATGAATGCGTTGGCGGTGCAGAACGCGCTGGAGCAGATCGGCGTCGATACGCGCGTACAGTCGGCGATCCCGATGCAATCGGTGTGCGAGCCCTTCATCCGTCGTCGCGCCGAGCGGCATCTGGAGAAGGGCCGTGTGGTGATTTTCGCCGCCGGCGTCGGCTCGCCGTTCTTCACCACCGACAGCGGCGCAGCGCTGCGTGCGGCGGAAATGAACTGCGACGCGCTGTTCAAGGGCACGTCGGTCGACGGTATCTATGATGCCGATCCGAAGAAGGTGGCTGGCGCGACGCGTTATGAGACAGTCAGTTACGACATGGTGCTGGCAAAGAACCTGAAGGTCATGGATGCCAGCGCGGTCGCGCTGTGCCGTGATTCGGACATTCCGATCGTCGTGTTCAACATCCGGCAGCACGGCAATTTCGCCGCGGTGCTGGGCGGGAACGGCATTTCGACGGTCGTGCAGAAGCAGATGGAGAATATCGATGCCCGCGTATGACAAGGCCGATCTGGAGCGCCGCATGCATGGTGCGGTGGAATCGCTGAAGGGCGATCTCTCCGGCCTGCGCACCGGCCGCGCCTCGACCTCGCTGCTCGATCCGGTGACGGTAGAGGTTTACGGCGCGCACATGCCGCTCAATCAGGTCGCGACGGTGTCGGTGCCAGAGCCGCGGATGCTGTCGGTTCAGGTATGGGACAAGACCAACGTCGGTCCGGTCGAGAAGGCGATCCGCTCCGCCGGTCTGGGTTTGAACCCGATCAACGACGGGCAGACGCTGCGCCTGCCGATTCCGGATCTGACCGAGGAGCGTCGCAAGGAACTGGCGAAGCTGGCCGGCCAATATTCGGAGAAGGCCAAGATCGCGGTGCGCAACGTGCGGCGCGACGGCATGGACGCGCTGAAGACCGACGAGAAGAAAAACGTTATTTCGGAAGACGAGCGCAAGCGCCACGAGACCGAGGTGCAGAAGCTGACCGATGCGACGATCACGGAGATCGATACGACGTCGGCGGCGAAGGAAAAGGAAATCCTCAACAAGTGACGCGGCGCGCGCTTCGGAGGGCGATCTGATGGCGACCGCGGCGGTTCCGCACCCAGTGCCGGCAGTGTTGCCGCGTCATGTCGCGATCATCATGGACGGCAACGGTCGCTGGGCCGCGGCACGGCGCCTGCCGCGTGCGATGGGTCACCGCGCCGGCGTGGAAGCTGTGCGCAACGTCACCCGCGCCGCGCGCGCGCTGGGAATCGAGGCGTTGACGCTCTACGCCTTCTCCTCGGAAAACTGGCGGCGGCCGGCCGAGGAGGTCAGCGGGTTGATGAAGCTGCTCAAGCTGTTCATCCGCAACGATCTGGCCGAGTTGGTGCGTGAGGACGTGCGGCTACGCGTGCTCGGCGATTACCGGCGTTTTCCCGGCGATGTCGTCGAGTTGATCGACGATGCGCTGGCGCGGACGGCGGACAATCGCGGGCCGATCCTCGCGATCGCGCTCAATTATGGCGCGCAGGCCGAACTGGTCGAGGCGGCGCGGACGCTGGCGGCGCGGGCGGCGGCGGGCGGGCTCGATCCTGCCTCGATCGATGCCGAGGCGATCGAGAAGCAGCTCGAAACCCGCGACCTGCCCCCGCTCGACCTGTTGATCCGCACGTCCGGGGAGCAGCGGTTGTCCAACTTCCTGCTGTGGCAGGCAGCGTACGCCGAGTTGCTGTTCGTTGACACCTTGTGGCCGGATTTCGGAGCCGGGGATCTGAGCGAGGCGGTTGATGCATTCGGGCGGCGTCAGCGCCGCTACGGCGGCCTGTGACGCCACGCGCATGAGCGACGACCTACCGCTTCCGCCGACCCCCGATGCGAAGCTTCGCACGCCGTCGAATCTGCGGCTGCGGATGATCGCCAGCGTCGGGATGATCGCGATCGCCTCCGTGGCGATCGTGCTGGGCGACATCGCGTTCTGGCTGCTCGCGATCGTCATCGCGTTGTTCATGATGGCGGAATGGTGCGACCTGCAACATGTATCGCCCAAGACCAAGCGCCTCGCACAGATGGCGCTCAGCGTCCCGCTGGCGACGATGGCGCCGGCATGGTTGATCATCGAGCCGCACGACTTCTTCACGCTGGGGTTGATCGGCGGCGCGGCGTTCTTCGTCGTGATCGTGACGAAGCTGCCGCAACTCGCGCTGGGCGTGGTCTATTGCGGAGTGCCGGTGCTGGCGCTGGTGGTGTTGCGGCGATACGGCGATTCCGGCCTGCTCTACGCTTTCTGGGCGATGGCGCTGGTCTGGGCGTGCGATATCGGCGCGTTCTTCGCGGGGCGCTCGATCGGCGGCCCGAAGCTGGCGCCGCGGCTGTCGCCCAATAAAACGTGGGCGGGCCTGATCGGCGGGACCGTCGCGGCGGCAGCGCTCGGGCTGGCGCTTCACGGCGTCGCGGGACTTCCACTGGCGTTGGCGCTCTGGTCTCCGGTGTTGGCGGTGCTGTCGCAAATGGGCGATCTGTACGAAAGCTGGTTGAAGCGCCGCGCGGGGGTCAAGGATTCGGGCAATATCCTGCCGGGCCATGGCGGCGTGCTCGACCGGCTCGACGGGCTGGTGCCGGTCGCGCCCGTCGCCGCGGTGCTGGTGCTGGTGCTCGCGTGAGGACGGTCAACATCCTCGGCGCGACCGGCTCCGTCGGTACGTCGACGCTCGATCTGGTCGAGCGTGCACCGGAAAGCTTCCGCGTGCGCGCGCTGACCGCCAACCGCGACGTCACGAAATTGGCTGCGGCGGCAATCCGCACCCGCGCCGAACTGGCGGTGGTCGCCGATGAAGGCTGCCTCGACTCGCTGCGCACCTTGTTGACCGGCACCGGTATCGCCGCGGCCGGCGGCGTGGAGGGGCTGTGCGAGGCGGCGGCGAACGGCGCGGATTGGACGATGGGCGCGATCGTCGGGTGCGCGGGCCTTCGCCCGACGCTTGCGGCGATCGAGCAGGGCGGCACGGTGGTGCTCGCCAACAAGGAGCCACTGGTTTCCGCCGGTGCGATCATCACGGCCGCCGCCCGCAAACATGGCGCGACGTTGTTGCCCGCGGACAGCGAGCACAACGCGATCTTCCAATGCCTCGATCCGGCGCAGGTCGCGCGGGTCAGGCGGATCATCCTTACCGCGAGCGGCGGGCCGTTCCGCGACTGGTCGCTGGCCGACATGGCGGCGGTCACCCCGGCGCAGGCGGTGGCGCATCCGAACTGGTCGATGGGCGCCAAGATCTCGGTCGACAGCGCCACGATGATGAACAAGGGACTTGAACTGATCGAGGCGGCGGCGTTGTTCCCCGTCGCACCGGACCGTATCGAGATCGTCATCCATCGCCAGTCGGTGATCCACAGCATGGTCGATTATGTCGACGGCTCGATGCTGGCGCAGCTTGGGCCATCGGATATGCGGGTCCCGATCGCGCACTGCCTGGCATGGCCGGACCGGATGGCGACACCTATGGCGCCGCTCGACCTAGTAAAGCTCGGCAGACTTGACTTCGAAGCGCCTGATACAGAACGTTTTCGGGCACTTGCCCTCGCGCGATCGGCGGTTGATGCCGGTGGCGCACGCCCCGCGATCCTCAACGCCGCCAACGAAGTGGCGGTGGCCGCGTTCCTGCGCGGTGCGATCGGCTTTCTTGAAATCGCCGCAATCGTCGACGATACCCTGCAGCGCTATGACCCGGCCGCGCCGGACACACTCGACGCGGTGCTCCACGTCGATGCGGAGGCGCGGAGAATGGCCGGTGAGCGCGTGAAGGATTGCGTCGTTTGATCCAAACTCCCGGAGTGTTGCTTACTATCCTCGCCTTCGTGCTGGTGATCGGTCCGCTCGTCTTCATCCATGAAATGGGTCATTACCTCGCCGGGCGGTGGTTCGGGGTTAAGGCAGAGGCGTTTTCGATCGGGTTCGGCCGCGAAGTGGCGGGCTGGACGGACCGGCGCGGTACGCGCTGGCGGGTCGCAGTGCTGCCGCTGGGTGGTTACGTCAAATTCGCGGGCGACATGAACCCGGCGAGCCAGCCGACGGCCGACTGGCTGGCGCTGCCCGCCGCCGAACGGCAGCAGACGTTTCAGGCCAAGCCAGTCTGGCAGCGCGCGATCATCGTCGCTGCCGGGCCGTTCGTGAATTTCGTGCTGGCGATCCTGATTCTCGCCGGCTTCGCGGTCGCTTATGGCGACGCCCGCACGCCGAGCCTCGTGGGGCAGGCGATCCCCGGGACCGCTGCCGCGGCGGCGGGCCTGCGCACAGGCGACCGGGTGACCGCGCTGGGCGGGCGTGAGGTCGAGACGTTCGAGGACATGGTGCGGTTCGTGAAGATCCGCGCGGGTGAACGCATCCGGGTCGATTACGTCCGCGGTTCCACGCCGGCCGCCGTCGATGCGGTGATCGGCACCCAGGTGCAGGAAGACCGCTTCGGCAACAGCTACCGTGTCGGGTTGCTGGGCATCTCCCCCGCGGCTCCGGTGATCGAGCCGGTCGGGGTGCTGGAAGCTCCTGTCGTGGCGGTCCGCCGTACTGGGCAGATCGTCGAGATGATGGTCGAGACGATCGGCCAGATCATCTCGGGGCGCCGCTCCGTAAAGGAGCTTGGCGGGCCGCTGTCGATCGCCAAGGTGTCGGGCGAGCAGATTTCGCTCGGCGCGGATGCGTTCGTTTTCCTGATAGCGCTGGTGTCGATCAATCTCGGGTTCATCAACCTGCTGCCAGTGCCGATGCTGGATGGCGGACATTTGTTGTTCTATGCGATCGAGGCGGTCAGGCGACGTCCGGTCGCGCCCGAGGCGGTGGAATGGGCTTATCGCGGCGGATTGGTGGCGGTGCTGGCGTTGATGTTGCTCGTGACGTTCAACGATCTGGGCAACTTCGGCCTGTGGCGTCATCTGGCCGGGTTGATCGGGTGAGCAAGCTAGGGCAGGGCGGCGCGGGCGTCGTCGACAGGCCGCGTGCGGACGACGTTTACTCTCGGGTAGGATTGCAGTGACGGTGTTCAACACTTCGACTTCGCGGGCGCGTGCCTCGGCGACCTTGCTGGGCTGCACCATGCTGGCCGGTGTCCCGCTGGCCGCGACCGCCCAGACGCGGCCGGCGCCGCGACCCGCCACTGCGGTGCAGGCGACCACTCCCCCGGGTCAGCAGACGACGGCGACGCCGGCGATCCAGCAACCCGCGGCCCGCGCGATCGCCTCGCTGCGCGTCGACGGCACGCAGCGGATCGAGCCGGAAACCGCGCTCAGCTACACCAAGCTGCGCCAGGGTGACGCCTATACCAACGAGACGCTCGATCAGGCGATCAAGGATCTGTACGCCAGCGACCTGTTCGCGGACGTGACGATCGATGGGGCGTCGACGGGAAATATCGTGATCCGGGTGCGTGAGAATCCGATCATCAACCGCGTTATCTTCGAGGGCAACAAGCGCTTGAAGGAAGACAAGATCGGCAAGGAGGTTCGCCTCAAGCCGCGCCAGATCTTCACGCGCTCCGCGGTGCGCGCCGACGTGACGCGGATCGTCGAGCTGTATCGCCGGCAGGGCCGCTTCGCCGCGACCGTCCAGCCAAAGATGGTCAGCCTCGACCAGAACCGCGTCGATGTGATCTTCGAGGTGAGCGAGGGGCCGAAGTCGAAGGTCCGCCAGATCAACATCATCGGCAACGAGGTGTTCGACGATGGCAAGCTGCGCGCGCAAATGGCGACCAAGGAAGCGCGCTTCTACCGCTTGCTGTCGTCCGGGACGTCCTACGATCAGGATCGTCTTGCCTATGACCAGCAGAAGCTGCGCCAATTTTACCTGACCGAAGGCTATGCCGATTTCCGCGTCACATCCGCGGTCGCCGAACTGACCCCGGATCGCAAGGACTTCATCATCACCTACGTGGTGGAGGAAGGTCCGCGCTTCAAGTTCGGGGACGTGACCGTCGACAGCGACATTCGTGATTTCGACGGCAAGAAGCTGGCGGCTGGTCTGCCGATCAAGAAGAACGACTGGTACAACGCCAAGATGGTCGAGGACACCGTCGACAATCTCAGCGAAACCGCGGGGCTGTTCGGCTACGCGTTCAGCGACGTGGCGCCGGAGTTCCAGCGCGATCGCGAGACGCTGACCATGTCGATCAACTTCCACATCGGTCAGGCACAACGCACCTACGTCGAGCGGGTCGACATCACCGGCAATACGCAGACGCAGGATAAGGTGATCCGGCGCGAGATCCGGCTGGGCGAAGGGGACGCGTTCAACAGCTTCCAGGTGAAGCGTTCGCAGGATCGCATCAACTCGCTGGGCTTCTTCCAGGACAAGTTCGAGATCAAGCAGACGCCCGGCTCTGCGCCCGACCGCGTGCTGCTCGAAGCCAACGTCGAGGAGCGCTCGACAGGGCAGCTTCAGCTCTCGGCGGGCTTTTCCAGCCTGGAGCGTTTCATTATCCAGGCCAATATCACGCAGAATAACTTTCGCGGCAAGGGTCAGACGCTTAGTGCCGGCGTGAACTATTCTACTTATTCCAAGTCGCTCCAGCTTGGCTTCACAGAGCCATATATCTTCGACAAGAACATCGCACTGGGCGTGGATGTGTTCCGGCGCGATTACAACGCGTTCAACTTCGTCGGCAACAACCGGAACACCACATACAGTCAGGTGTCGACCGGCTTCCAGGTTCGCACCGGCGTGCCGTTGACGGAATATTGGCAGCTGGCCGGTCGTTACCAGTTCTCCTATGACGAAGTGGGGCTGGACGAGAACAGCTTCTACACCAACAACGAGTGCGATCCGTTGAAGGCTGGCCGCTATCTCTGCGACTCGATCGGCAACCGGATCACGTCCTCGGTCGGCTATTCGTTGATCTTCGACAGCCTCAACAGCCGGTTGCGCCCGACCGCCGGGCAGCGTTTCGTGTTCAGCCAGGATTTCGCCGGGTTGGGCGGCGACGTGAAGTATATTCGCAGCAAGCTGGATTTCTCGAAGTTCGTTAACATCGGCAGCGGATTTATCGGCTCGTTCGTCGGCGAGGGCGGCTATATCAAGTCGCTGGAGAAGTCGCGCGGCGAGGGCGTCGATCGCATCCGGATCAACGACCGCTTCTATCTGGGTGAGCCGCAGTTCCGCGGCTTCGATATTCGCGGTGTCGGCCCGCGTGTGCAGCGGCGCTATTACACGACCGATGGCACGACGGGGAACCAGGTGCTGGTCACCGATCGCGAACAACTGATCGACGACGCCCTGGGTGGCACGGCCTATTATCTAGGCCGGTTCGAGCTTGAGGTGCCGCTCGGCTCGGGCGCGCGTGAACTGGGGCTGCGACCCTCGATCTATGCGCAGTTCGGCAGTCTGTTCAACATCACCCGGCCGCGACCCACCGCCGTTTTCCCGACCACCACCGATGCCAATGGCAACACTATCGTGCTGCCGCTGCCGGTGAAGGACACCGCCGGCAACCCGCTCTATTCCTATGTCAACGCGGTGGGCCTGGCAGTGCCGACGACCTGCGCCGCGGGCATTCCGAACGGCAACGGCGGGTGTAACGGCATCGTGCCGAACTCGCCGCAGATCGCGTCGCAGCCGTTCGACGAGCGTTTCCTCGGCAATTCGGCCCGACCGCGCGTGTCGGTGGGCATCGGCGTCAACTGGAATTCGCCGTTCGGCCCGCTGCGCATCGATCTTGCCAAGGCATTGGTGTCGCAGCCGGGCGACGACCGCAAGCTTATCACCTTCAACGTAGGGACGCAGTTCTGATGACCAACTTCAAGCACCTCCTGCTCGCCGCGGCGCTGGTCGCCCCGGGCACGTTCGTCGCCGCCACCGCGACCGCGCAGGTTGCCGGCATCGCCGTCGCCGATCCGGAGGCCGCCGTCGCCAATTCCAAGGCATGGGCGACCGCACGCACGCAGATCCAGACGACGTACAAGGCGCAGATCGATCAGGCGAACACGCGTCGCCAGGCGATCACCACCGAGCTGCAGCCGCTGGTCGCTGCCTATCAAAAGGCCGCCGGCGCGCCCGGTGCGACCGAAGCATCGCTGCGCACCCAGGCGCAGGCGATCCAGACCCGCGAGCAGACCGCCAACGCCGAACTGCAGCGCCTGACCGCGCCGGCCAGCCGCGCGCAGGCCTATGCCCTGGAGCAGATCTCGGCCAAGCTGCCCGACGCGGTGAACGCCGCGGTTCGCGCCAAGAGCGTCAGCCTGCTGCTGCGCCCGAACGCCGCACTGTTCGCGCAGCCGACCACCGACATCACCTCGGCGATTACCGCCGAACTCGACCGTGCCGTCCCGACCGTCGGCATCACGCCGCCGGCCAACTGGCAGCCGGGCCAGCAGGGCGAAGCCGGTGCCGCAGCGGCGGCCGCACCTGCGGCACCCGCGGCCACGAATCGCGCGCCCACCGGCCGGTGAGCGACGCGGCAGCGGACGAGACGGGCGGATCGACGGGTCCGCTCGACATCGCGGCGGTGATGGCGGCGCTGCCGCATCGTTATCCGATGCTGCTGGTCGACCGGGTCGAGGATATCGTACCCGGTCGATCGATCCGCGCGATCAAGGCAGTGACGATCAACGAAGGCTTTTTCCAAGGGCATTTCCCCGGTCGTCCGATCATGCCCGGCGTGCTAATCGTCGAGGCGCTCGCGCAGGCGGCAGGCGTTCTGGCGGTCGAGAGCTTCGGCCTCGCCGGATCGGGCAAGCTCGTCTATTTCATGGCGATCGAGGGCGCCAAGTTCCGCAAGCCGGTGGAGCCGGGCGTGCTGCTGTCGCTGGAGGTCGAGTTCGTGCAGAAACGATCGTCGGTCAGCAAGTTCGCTGGTGTCGCGAGGATCGACGGACAGGTCGCGGCGGAAGCGAACTTCACCGCGATGATCGCCGATCCGCCCAAGCCGCGGTGATCGCTTGCCGCGCGCGGTGAAGCTTTGACTTGGCCGCACGTTTGGCGTAGGCGCGCGCCTTCCTTTCAGGCTGGTCGGAACCAGCCGTATCCGGAGCATGAAGCATGAAGAAAGACACGCATCCCGCCTATCACATGATCAAGGTCCAGATGACCGACGGCACCGTGTATGAGACCCGCTCCACCTGGGGCAAGGAAGGCGACACGATGACGCTGGAAATCGATCCTCTCGCGCACCCGGCGTGGACCGGTGGACGTGGTCAGGTGCTGGATGCCGGTGGTCAGGTCGCGCGCTTCAACAAGCGCTTTGGTGGTGGGCTGACGCTGCGCAAGTAGGCGGCGTCCTTAACACTAGATTAAGCATGGCGGCGTAGGGTCGCCGCCATGTTTGCTGCAGAATATGCCCCCGCCGCTCGCCCGTTCCGCCGCACCAAGCGCGCCCGAATGGAGCTTGACGCCCCCGCCGAACAAAGCGGGATGGCGCGTACGCTGTGCAAGGTCGTCGACCTGTCCGTGCATGGTTGCCGGCTGCTCACCTTTTCGAACATTGATCGCGACCAGCCGATATGGCTGAATCTGCCCGGGCTCGGGATGATCGCGGCGATGGTGGTGTGGGCGGACGATCTGGTCGCCGGCTGCGTCTTCCACGCGCCGCTGTCCGTCGACGCCTTCAACGCGCTCGTCAGTCGTCACGGGCTGATCCACTGACGTACCGGGGTGCCGGGGGCGAGCGGCCCGCCGGCGCGCATCGGGCGGTGAGGGCAGTAGCTGCGTCGGCGGAAGAGGTGGGATTCGAACCCACGGAACGGTTGCCCGCTCGCCGGTTTTCAAGACCGGTTCCTTAAACCACTCGGACACTCTTCCCGATCAAGCGGTGCGGGGGCTATGGCAGCAACACTCCCCACGTTTCAAGCCCTGCGTCGCTGCGGCGGCCCGTGCGTGCGCGGCGGCGGTTTGCGGTTCCGCAAGGGCGCTTGCTGTGCCAGAAACGCGGCATCATGACACCGCCAGCTTTTCTCACCCGCGGCCTGACCGCAATGGCGCTCGCGATCGCGCCGGCCGCTGCGCACGCGCAGGATGACAGCGGCTTCGCATCTTATCTGTCTCAGGTGCGCGCCCGTGCCCTGTCGGCCGGCGTGCGCGCGGCGACGCTGGACAGCGTGCTGCCGCCGCTGACGTTCAACCCGCGCGTCGTCGCGCTCGATCAGCAACAGCCGGAGGCACGCCCGAATGCGCCGGTGCCCCGCTTCGCCCCCTATCGTACGACCCATGTCGACACCGCGCGCATCTCGCGCGGGCGCGCCACTTATGCCGAGCAACGTGCAAGACTGGCACGGGTCGAGGCGCAAACCGGTGTGCCGGCGGAGATCATGGTCGCGATCTGGGGCCATGAGACGAACTACGGATCCTACACCGGCAATTTCGATATCGTCCGCAGCCTGGCGAGCCTCGCCTACGAAGGGCGGCGGCGTCCATTGTTCGAGGGCGAGTTGATCGCTGCGCTCAAGATGATCGATCGCGGCGTGTCGCGGACGCAACTTACCGGCAGTTGGGCCGGGGCGATGGGCAATCCGCAGTTCCTGCCGTCCGTCTATCTGCGGCTGGCGCGGGACGGGGACGGCGACGGGCGTGCCGATATCTGGAACTCGTCGGCGGATACGCTGGCGTCGATCGGAAATTACTTCGTCCAGGCCGGCTGGCGACGGGGGCAGCCCTGGGGTGTGGCGGTCGACGTGCCCGCCGGCATGGTGCGCACCGATATGCGCAACCGGCTGGTTTCGCCGCGCTGTCCGCGCGTGTTCGAGCGGCACAGCGGCTGGCGCTCGGTCGCGGAATGGCGCGCGCTAGGCGTGATGCCGCAGAATCGGTCGGGGCAGGGCCGCGCGCTCGCCGATGACGTCCAGGCAACCTTGATCGAACCCGATGGACCGGGGGCGACCGCGTACCTGCTGACTGGCAACTACCGGGTTATCCTCGATTACAATTGCTCGAATTTCTACGCGCTGTCGGTGGGCCTGCTCGCCGATGCGATCGCATCATAGCGGCGGGTGACGCGCGCCCGGCGCCCCGCTATGGCAGGTGCTCGATTGTCCCCTCCCGCTTCGACACGGAACCATTGATGACCAAGTTGCTGACCGTCCTCGCGCTTCCCGCCGCCGTCGTCGCGCTGGCGGTGCCCGCCGTCGCGGCCGCGCCGCAGTTCGACACGCCGGCACCGGTGGCGTTCATGGAGGACGTGTCGACGGGGGCGGTGCTGTTCGCGCGCGACGCCGACCGGCGGATGCCGCCGGCCTCGATGGCGAAGATGATGACGGTCTACACCGCGTTCCAGATGATCGCGCGCGGCGACCTGAAGCTGAATACCGAGTTCGAGGTGCGGCCGGAAACATGGGCCAAATGGCACGGCCCGCAGGCGGGGTCGACGATGTTCCTGTCGTCGGGCGAACGGGTGTCGGTCGCCAACCTGCTGTATGGCATCGTGACCCTGTCGGGCAACGACGCCTGCATCGTGCTGGCCGAGGGTATTTCGGGGACCGAGCAGGCGTTCGTCGAGCGGATGAACGAGGATGCAGCCAAGCTGGGTCTGAAGAACAGCCATTTCGGCACGTCGAACGGCTGGCCGGACGGCGGCGTCACCTATGTCACCGCCCGCGACCTCGCCACGCTGGCTGCCGCGACGATCCGGCAGCATCCCAAGCTCTACAAGCAATTTTATTCGCGCCGTGATTTCACCTGGGGCAAGACGATGGGCGGCGGGCAGGCGATCACGCAGGCCAATCGCGATCCGTTGCTCGGCCGTGTGGCGGGGGCGGACGGGTTGAAGACCGGCCATACCGAAGAGGCCGGCTACGGCTTCACCGGTTCGGCCGAACAGAACGGACGCCGTCTGGTGATGGTGCTCGCCGGCCTGACCAGTTTCAACCAGCGTGCCACCGAATCGGTGCGGTTCATGGAATGGGGCTTCCGCGCGTGGCAGGCCAAACCGGTGGTGAAGGCCGGGCGTGAGGTCGGCACCGCGGCGGTGCAGATGGGGAATGCCCGGGAGGTGAAGCTGGTCGCGCCAAAGGATCTGGCCATGACGATCCCCTCGGGCAGCCGCCCCGCGTTGTCGGCGCGGATCGTCTACGACGGCCCGATCAAGGCGCCGATCAAGCAGGGCGCGCATATCGCGGATCTGGTGGTGTCGTCGCCGGGACTGCCGGAACAGCGTATGCCGCTGGTCGCCGGTGCCGACGTGGGTGAGGCCGGGTTCTTCGGTCGTGCGTGGCAGGGTCTGACCGGGCTGTTCGGCTGAGCGGGACGACGGCGGTGCGCACCGGGCGCTTCCTCAGCCTGGAAGGCGGCGAGGGCGCGGGAAAGTCGACGCAGGCGCGCGCGCTGGCGGCGGCGCTTGACGCGCGCGGCATCGCGGCCGTCATTACGCGCGAACCCGGCGGCAGTGAGGGTGCAGAGGCGATCCGTGCGCTGTTGATGCATGGGGAAGCGGCGCGCTGGAACCCGCAAGGCGAGGCGTTGCTGTTCGCAGCGGCGCGCGCCGATCATGTCGAAAAGGTGATCCGTCCTGCGATCGCGGCGGGGCATTGGGTGATCTGCGACCGTTACATCGATTCGACCCGGGCCTATCAGGGTGCGGCCGGCGGGCTCGACGATGCCGCGATCCTCGCGCTTCATGCTTTCGGTTCGGGCGGCTTGTTGCCCGATCGGACGTTCTGGCTCGCGCTTCCGGTCGAACTCGGCGCGGCACGGGCGACGCGCCGTGACGGTGAGAGCGCCGATCGTTTCGCGCGGCGCGGGAACGATTTCCACGGCGCGGTGACGGAGGCGTTCGCGGGCTTTGCCGCCGCGGAGCCGGAGCGCTTTCGCCGCATCGACGCGACGCTGACGCCATCGGCGGTGACGCAGGCGATGCTCGATGCACTGGCGGACTGGCTGCCGTGACCGGCGTCCGCGGCCATCGCGCGGCGACCGATGCGTTTCTTGCCGCGAGTGCTGGCGGCGCGCTGCACCATGCCTGGTTGCTGGCCGGGCCGCAGGGTGTAGGCAAGGCGACCTTCGCGCACGCGGCCGCGTTGCGGCTGCTGGCGGAGGCCATGACGCCCGGCGTGCTGCCCGCAGGACTTGGCGTGCCCGCCGATCATCGCGCCGCGCGATTGACGGCAGCGGGATCGCATCCGGATCTGCGCGTGCTGCGCCGATTGGCGAAGAAGGACAAGGAAGACGAACTGGCGCGGTCGATCACCGTCGACCAGATCCGCAGTCTCGGGCCATTCCTTGGAACGATGCCTTCGCTGTCGTCGCGGCGCGTCATCGTGATCGACGCCGCCGACGATCTGGAGCGGCCCGGCGCATCGAACGCCCTGCTCAAAAGCCTGGAGGAACCGCCGGCAGGCACCGTCTTCCTGCTGGTCAGCCATGCGCCGGGCCGCCTGCTCCCGACGATCCGCTCGCGCTGCCGGCTGCTGCGGTTCGAGCCGCTGGACGATGCGGATATGGCGGCGGTGCTGGCGAACGCGCTGCCGGACGCCGATGCGGACGAGCGCGCTGGATTGGTACGGATCGGGCAGGGCGCACCGGGGCGGGCGATCGGCTATGCCGGGCTTGATCTCGGCGCGATCGACAGCGCGGTGGAGGCGATCGGTCGGGATGGCGATCCGGCGCTGACCCGGCGCACGGCGCTGGCGCGCGCTTTGTCGTCAAAGGCCGCGCAGCCACGCTACGAAGCGTTCCTCGACCGGGTGCCGACGGTGATCGCGCGGATGACCGCGTTGCGCTTCGGCGCGGACCTGCGCGCCGCGCTCGACGCCTATGACGAGGCACGCGGCATCGCTGCCGCGGCCCGCAGCCTTTCGCTCGATGCGCAGGGCACCGTCTACGAGTTGACCGGCATCGTCGCACGGCTGGCGTCGCGGGATGGAGGACGTTAGGAGGACGCCATGGGCGAACCCTTCTACATCACCACCGCAATCAGCTACCCCAACGGCCACCCGCATATCGGGCACGCTTATGAGGCGATCGCCGCAGACGCGATCGCGCGCTTCCAGCGACAGGCGGGGCGCGACGTGCGTTTCCAGACCGGCACCGACGAACATGGGCTGAAGATGGTGCAGACCGCGCGCGAAAAGGGCGTGGAAGTGCGCGATCTCGCCGACGAAATGTCCGGCCATTTTCGTGCGATGTGTGACGCACTGAACATCAGCTATGATCGTTTCATCCGCACCACCGATGCCGACCACCACCGCGCCAGCCAGGCAATCTGGCAGGCGATGGCGGACGCGGGCGACTTGTACCTCGACCGTTACGAGGGCTGGTATTCCGTTCGGGACGAGGCATTCTACGACGAAAAGGAACTGGTCGAAGGGGAGAGCGGCGCGAAGCTGTCGCCGCAGGGTACACCCGTTACCTGGACCGCCGAAGAAACGTGGTTTTTTCGGCTATCCCGTTACCAGCAGCCGCTGCTCGCCCACTTTGCCGCAAACCCTGATTTCATCCGGCCCGAGACGCGCCGTAACGAGATCCTGCGCTTCGTCGAGGGGGGCTTGTCTGACTTATCCGTGTCGCGCACCAGCTTCGACTGGGGAGTCGCGGTGCCGGGAAGCCCGGGACACGTCATGTATGTCTGGGTAGATGCGCTCACCAACTACCTGACCGGTGCGGGCTATCCGGATGCCGCGATGCCGCACTGGCCAGCCGACCTGCATCTGATCGGCAAGGATATCGTTCGCTTCCACGCAGTCTACTGGCCCGCGTTCCTGATGTCTGCCGGCATCGCCTTGCCCCGAACGATTTTCGGTCACGGCTTCCTTCTCCATCGCGGGGAGAAGATGTCGAAGAGTGTCGGAAATGTCGTCGATCCGCTTGATCTTGCACGCGTTTTCGGGGTGGACGGGCTGCGCTACTTCCTGCTGCGCGAAGTGAGTTTCGGACAGGACGGCAGCTATGCAGCCGAGGCGATCGTGACCCGGGTCAACGCCGAGCTCGCAAACTCGTTCGGCAATTTGGCGCAGCGGACCTTATCGTTCATTGCCAAGAACCTAGGCGGCGCTCTTCCCGGAACCGGCCGCGCAGATGCGTCCGACGGGCAGTTGATCGAAGAGGTCATCGTCGCCTGCGCCGGCTTCAAGGCGGCCTTCGGCGACCTGCTGCTGAGCCAGGGCATCGAGGCGTGGATGCGCGGGGTTTTCGCCTGCAATCAATATATTGATGCTCAGGCTCCTTGGGCACTGCGCAAGGCCGATCCCGAACGCATGCACGCCGTGCTGGGAACGTTGGTGCGGGCGATAAGGATGCTGGCGATCACGATCCTTCCGGTCGTGCCCAATGGCGCGGGCAGGGTGCTCGATCTGCTCGGCGTTACGGACCGCGACCATGCCGCGATCGACGACGATGGCTGGTATCAGCGCCAGGTCGAGGCGGGATTCACGCTGGCTGCGCCCGCGCCGGCGTTTCCGCGATTGGAAATGCCTGCCGAGGCGGAGCCCGCCTGATGCTCGCCGACAGTCATTGCCACCTCAATTACAAGGGGGTGTTCGAACAACAACAGGTCGTGCTGGAACGCGCACGGTCGCGCGGCGTGTCGGCCATGCTCAATATCGCGACGCGTGAGAGTGAGTGGGATGCGGTGCTGGAAACCGCCGAGCGCGAACCCGACGTCTGGGCAACGGTCGGCATTCACCCGCACGAGGCGGACGACCATCCACACGTGGACACCGCCAAACTCGTGGAGCGCGCGCGTCATCCCCGCGTCGTGGGCATCGGTGAAAGCGGACTCGACTATCACTACGATCACTCCGATCGCGAGCGCCAAAGGGCGAGCTTTCGCGCCCATATCGCCGCGGCACGTAGTGCCGGCGTCCCGATCGTTGTCCACACCCGCGATGCCGAGGATGATACCGCGGCGATCATGCGGGAGGAAATGGAGCAGGGGACCTATAGCGGCGTCATCCACTGTTTCACCGCGAGCGATGCCTTCGCGGACAAGGCGCTGGCACTGGGATTGTTCATCTCCATTTCCGGGATCGTCACGTTCCGCAATGCCGTGGACCTTCAGGCGACCGCATCCCGGCTGCCAAAAGAGCGATTGCTGATCGAAACAGACGCGCCTTTTCTTGCGCCGGTTCCGCATCGCGGCAAACAAGGCGAGCCCGCGTTCGTTGCCGATACTGCTGCATTCCTTGCCAAGCTCCGCGGCGAGGATGTTTTGAATTTACAGGAGTATACAGCCACTAACTTCCACACTCTGTTCGCGAAGACACGCGCCGCGTGAAGGTTCGTATTCTCGGTTCGGGCACCTCATCAGGCGTGCCGCGCATCGGCAACGACTGGGGGGATTGCGATCCTGCCGAGCCCAGAAACCGGCGCATGCGGTCGTCGATCATGGTAGAGCATCAGGGTACGCGCATCCTGATCGACACTAGCCCCGACATGCGGCAGCAGCTGCTCGACGCCCAGGTTGGCACGTTCGACGCGGTGTTGTGGACTCACGAGCATGCCGATCATGTCTTCGGAATCGATGATCTGCGTCAGGTCTACCATGCGCTCGGTCATCCGGTACCGGGTTACGCGCGACCACGGACGGCGGCCGCCTTGCGCCAACAATTCAACTATGTTTTTCAGGGGAATGGCGGCTATCCGCCGACGGTCCGACTTTCCGACCTGCCGGATAGATTGCGGATCGGAGCCATCGAAGTGCAGGTCGTCGATCAGCCACATGGCGGGATCACTTCTGCGGGCCTGCGCTTCGAGGCAGACGGTCGCGCGATCGGGTATGCGACCGACCTGCATGAAATGACCGACGACATGCACCGGCTGTACGAGGGACTGGATGTCTGGATCGTCGATGCGCTGCGTCGACGTCCACATCCGACACATCCCGATCTCGCGACGGTGATCGGTTGGCATGCGCAATTGAAGCCGGCGAGAACGGCGCTGGTCCACATGGACCAGTCCATGGACTATGAAGAACTTTGCGGCAGTCTGCCGGCGGGGATCAAACCCGGATACGACGGACTGGAATTCCAGCTTTAATGAAAACTACAGCTCGCCTGTTTACATAATGATGCTTATCGGAATGCTGCTTCAGCCTTCCAGATATAGGTCCTCACGGGCAGCACGCGACCCACGTCATGCGATCTCACTCTTCAACGGGTGATGCCGCAGCACAACGACAAGCAGGACGAGGCGCCTTCCGTTTCGGCGCCGTGGCTGCGAATTCATTTGCATCCATGGAGTTCGAGCGGTCGCGATCTGCCACGCCAAACCGCCTCGTGGTCTTGATCGACCATTCATCGAAGCCCAGTCGTCCGTCGCCGTCGGTATCGAGCTTGGCGAAGGCCTTGCGCCGCGACGCGAGATACTCCTCCCGTGTCACCCGGCCATCACGATCCTTGTCATATCGGTCGAAACGCTTCTGCTCACGATCGCGTGCTGGTGCCTGCGGGAGCGCGGGAGTTGACCCGATGGCGGGTGCAAGGTTCTCGGCAAGGGTATGGCGCGCTCCGGGCAATGCCGGCTCCGTATGTGCAGCGCTGCCTACGAGCAGCCATCCCGCAGCGACCGCCAGCAACGCCGCCACACCGCCGATTAGGTACCGCCACATTTCAACACCCCCCTGTTACGACGCTACGGTAGCGCGGGATGTGGGGCATGCAAGGCGACGATCAGCGGCCGCTCAGCCGCAACCAGAGAAGTCGCGCCGTACGTGCGGGATGGCCGTGCGGGCGCGGCGACGGAACAAGGTCCATACGCGCGGTCTGCGTCAACGCGCCTACGGCGCGCAAGGCCGGAGGCCAATGCGTCGCCGTCGTTTCGGAGAGTGCGTCACAAGCCATTACTCTGGCGCGTTGCTGCAAAAGCGGATCGCGCAGGTGCCGCGACAAGTCGGCAAGCGCCCAACCCCGGCCGGCAGCGCGCGGAACGAGCGGCGCGGCACCGCAGACTGCTCCAAGAGCAGCGAACAAGCCCTCCCCGCGGCGCTCGGCATGCACGTTCAGGCTCACTTCGTCGAGATCCGGTTCGAGCAACGCCTCCCAACCCTCGACCATCGTCGCGAGCGCCGCTCCGGGAGCATGTGTGACCGCCTCGCCGGCGAGTTCCTGGAGCAGCGGCTCGGCGGGGATAGGACCGCTTTCCAGCGAGGCAAGCGCCGCGTGCCACCAGGTAAATCGCATCTGGCCGACCAACGGCTCGCGCGTCGTGCGCACAATGGTCCCCAGACGATCGTCGAGCGCCAGTAGGGCCGCGAACGCGCGGCGTGAGCCGGGCGGAGCGTACGTCAGCGCTAATGCACGCTCTGGGTCGGAGGGTAACGGGTCAGCCATAGGCACACAACGGCGATGCCTCCCTCTCCGACGCACAGGATCGGCAGCAGGCCAGACGCCAGATAGAACAAGATACTTCGCAGGCGGTCGGCCCCCTGCCCGTCTTTCGGCGGACAGGGGGCGCTTGGTTTAGCCGCGGTAACAGACCTTCTTGACCGTCGCGACGATCTTGTCCGTCGAGATCAGCGCGAGCTTCTCAAGGTTAGCCGCATACGGAAGCGGCACGTCCTCGTTGGTGACGCGCAGCACCGGCGCGTCGAGGTCGTCGAAGCCCTCTTCCATCGCGATTGCAGCGATTTCCGCAGCGATCGAGCAAGTCGGCCAACCTTCCTCGACCACGACCATGCGGTTCGTCTTGGCCAACGACTTGAGGACGGTCGCCTTGTCGAGCGGCCGCAATGTTCGCAGATCAACGACCTCGGCCTCGATGCCTTCACCAGCCAGCGTTTCCGCGGCCTCCAGCGCCAGCCCCACCCCGATCGAGTAACTGACGATCGTCACGTCCCTGCCCTCACGCATGATCCGCGCCTTGCCGATCGGCAAGACCCAGTCATCAAGCTTGGGCACCTCGAACGACCGGCCGTAAAGCAGTTCGTTTTCGAGGAAAACTACCGGATCGGCGGAGCGAATCGCCGCCTTCAGCAAGCCCTTGGCGTCCGCCGCGTCATAAGGCGCGATCACGATCAGACCGGGGACCGAGGCGTACCACGGACCATAATTCTGCGAATGCTGCGCGCCGACGCGACTGGCTGCACCGTTCGGCCCGCGGAATACGATCGGACAGCGCATCTGGCCACCCGACATGTAGTTGGTCTTCGCGGCCGAGTTGATGATGTGATCGATCGCCTGCATCGCGAAGTTGAAGGTCATGAACTCCACGATCGGCTTCAATCCGCCCATCGCCGCGCCCGTGCCCACGCCGGCAAAACCATATTCCGTGATCGGGGTATCAATGACGCGCTTCTCGCCGAACTCGTCGAGCAAGCCCTGCGTCACCTTGTACGCGCCCTGATATTGCGCGACTTCCTCACCCATCACGAACACGCGCTCATCGGCGCGCATTTCTTCCGCCATGGCGTCACGAAGCGCTTCACGGACGGTGGTCTTCACCATTTCGGTGCCGGCGGGGATCGCGGGATCGCGGACTTCGGCCTTGTGGCTGGCGGCATCGAACAACTGACGCGCGCCCGTGTCGACCTTCTCCTGCGCCGGGTGCGCAGAATCCTCGACCTGGTCGGGTTTCTTGACGTCGGCCGCGGCGTCAGGCTTCGCCGAATCGTCCTTGGTCGCCGGTCCGGCATCCTCGCCAGCGGCTTCATCGTCACCGGTCAATTGCATGATGACCGTGCCGACTTTCACGCCGTCGGTGCCCTCCGCGATCAGGATCTTCGCAACGGTTCCTTCGTCGACCGCCTCGAACTCCATCGTCGCCTTGTCGGTCTCGATCTCGGCCATGATGTCGCCGGATTTCACCGTGTCGCCTTCCTTGACCAGCCACTTGGCGAGCGTACCCTCCTCCATGGTGGGCGACAGCGCCGGCATCTTGATGTCGATCGCCATCTCAGTACTTCTCCACCAGAACGTCGGTATACAGTTCGGCCGGCTCCGGCTCCGGCGTGCTTTCCGCGAAATCGGCGGACTCGGCGACCTGCTTGCGGATACGCTGTTCGATCGCCTTGAAGTCCTCTTCCTTGGTGCCATGCGCCTCGGTCAGCAGCTTCTTGACGTGTTCGATCGGATCGGATTTGTCCCGGACCGCCTGAACTTCGTCGCGCGACCGGTATTTGGCGGGATCCGACATCGAGTGGCCGCGATAGCGATAGGTCTTCATCTCAAGGATGATCGGCCCCTTGCCGGCGCGAACCCATGCCAGCGCTTCCTCGGCAGCGCCGCGCGCCGCCAGCACGTCCATGCCGTCGATCTGCAGGCCGGGGATGCGAAAGCTTTCGCCGCGGCGGTACAGCTGATCCTCGGACGAGGCGCGGTTTACGCTGGTGCCCATGGCGTATTGGTTGTTTTCGATAACGAAAATGATCGGAAGCTTCCATAGCTCTGCCATGTTGAAGCTTTCATACACCTGGCCCTGGTTCGCTGCGCCATCGCCGAAATACGCGAGGCACACACCACCATCGTTGGCATATTTGTGGCTGAACGCCAGTCCGGCGCCGAGCGACACCTGCGCCCCGACGATCCCGTGGCCGCCATAGAATTTATGCTCGACGCTGAACATGTGCATCGAGCCGCCCTTGCCCTTGGAGATGCCGGCCTGACGCCCGGTCAACTCGGCCATGACGTCCTTGGGCGGGATCCCGCACAACAGCATATGGCCGTGGTCGCGGTAACCGGTGATGACCGAGTCCTTGTCGGTGAGCGCCGACTGGAGGCCGACCGCGACCGCTTCCTGGCCGATGTAGAGATGGCAGAAGCCGCCGATCAGGCCGAGGCCGTACAGCTGTCCGGCCTTCTCCTCGAAGCGGCGGATCAGCAGCATGTCCTCGTAGAATTTGAGCAGCTCCTCCCTCGTCGCCTCATAGGGGCGCGGATCGGCGGGCCGCTCGCGATTCGATTTCTGCGGTTCGGCAGCCGGTGCTTCGCTGCGTGCTGGGGCTTTTGCCACGATGGACACTACCTCGTTTCTTGGAAGACGTTGCGGCCTATAGCCACGGCACGGTGCAGACTGCAAACCCCACCGACTTGCAAGGCCTTGGGGCCACGGCTACGCCGGCCTCGATGAGCGCATCGATCGACCAGCCAACGCCCTTGCATCCACTCAGGATCGCCAATTTTCGGGCCTATTGGCTGTCGCGCTTTGCCGGCACGATCGCCGTCAGCGCACAGGCGATCATCATTGGCTGGCAGGTCTATGGAATCGCCAGAGAATCCATGGGCATACAAGAGGCTGCGTTCATGCTGGGCATGATCGGCCTGGTGCAGTTCATACCCCTGTTTCTGCTAACGCCGATCGTGGGCCTGGTGGCGGACAGCGTCGATCGCCGCTGGATCGTGCGCGCAACCACCGCTCTGCTGGTCGTCAACGCCGCCACATTGGGGTGGCTGACGTGGTCTGGTAATCTTTCATTGCCGTTCCTGTTCGGTGCCGCGGTGTTGATCGGGATCGCGCGCGCGTTTTCCGGACCGGCGTACTCGGCGCTCGCGCCCAATCTGGTGCCCAGAGAAAGTTTGCCGACCGCCATCGCGATTTCCTCGATTGCCTGGCAGTTCGGAACGGTCGCCGGGCCAAGTGTCGGCGGGTTGCTGTACGCGATCCACCCGGATGTCGCATATGGCGTCGTGTCCGCGTTGCTGGCCTTCGCGCTGGGAACGATGTTCCTGATCGGCAAGGTGCCGCAGCCGCCCGCCCAGAAGGACCGCCACCCGCTGCGCCGTATTCTGGACGGCTTCGCCTACGTCGGGCGCAATCGTCTGGTTCTGGCCGCGATCACGCTTGATCTGTTCGCCGTGTTGCTGGCGGGCGCGACCGCGCTGTTGCCGATTTTCGCTCGTGATATCCTGCACGTCGGTGCGAGCGGGCTGGGCTTTCTGGCGGCTGGCATGGGGATCGGCGCCGGCACGACCGCTATCTGGTTTTCCTTTCGGCCGATGAAGTCGAATGTCGGCGTGAAGATGCTGACCGCCGTGATCGTGTTCGGGCTGGCTATCTTGACGTTCGGCGTCGCGACGCAACTGACCGACCTGCTCGGCATCACCAGTATCGTGACCGATGAAGGGGTCATCCGGGTCGATTTCGTCGTCAGCCTCGTGGCATTGATCGTGGCGGGCGGTGCCGACATGGTGTCGGTGTACGTCCGCACCTCGCTGATCCAGCTTCATACGCCGGACGCGATGCGCGGGCGCGTCAGCGCGGTGTCGCAACTCACCATTTCGGCCTCGAACGAACTCGGCGAGGCGGAAAGCGGCGTGCTCGCCTGGTTGTTGGGGCCAGTGGGTGCGGTCGTGTTCGGCGGAGCCGGCGCGATCGCGATCACGTTGCTCTGGTCGCGGCTGTTTCCGGAACTCCGCCGCGCCAGAACCTTTGATCCGCCCGACATGATCGATACCGCACCACAGCACGGAGTAGCGCAGCCATGAAGGCCCACAGCGTCCTGGAGACGATCGGCAACACGCCCCACATTCGCATGCAGAAGCTGTTCCCCGGCTCCGAAGTGTGGATCAAGTCCGAGCGCGCCAATCCGGGCGGGTCGATCAAGGATCGTATCGCCTTGGCGATGGTCGAGGCCGCCGAAGCGTCCGGCGCCTTGCAGCCCGGCGGGACGATCGTCGAGCCGACGAGCGGCAATACCGGGATCGGGCTGGCGATGGTCGCCGCGGTCAAGGGTTACAAGCTGGTGCTGGTCATGCCTGAAAGCATGAGCGTGGAGCGCCGCCGGCTGATGCTGGCCTATGGCGCGGAGTTCGACCTGACACCACGCGAGAAAGGCATGAAGGGCGCGATCGAGCGCGCGATGGAACTGATCGAGCGGACGCCGGGCGCATGGATGCCGCAACAGTTCGAGAACCCTGCGAACATCGACGTGCATGTACGGACAACCGCTCGCGAAATCCTCGAAGACTTCCGCGACTCGCCGATCGACGTGATTATCACCGGGGTCGGCACCGGCGGACACATCACCGGTGTGGCGGAGGTGTTGAAGAAGGAATGGCCGCAGCTGAAGGTGTTCGCGGTCGAGCCCAAGGCGTCGCCCGTGATTTCCGGCGGGCAGGCCGGACCTCATCCGATCCAGGGAATCGGTGCAGGCTTCATCCCCGCCAATCTGCACACTCGCGCGCTGGACGGCGTGATCGAGGTCGATGCGGCGGTCGCCAAGGACATGGCACGTCGATCCGCCAGCGAGGAGGGTTTGCTCGTGGGCATCTCGTCGGGTGCGACCCTGGCGGCTATTCTCCAGAAGTTGCCCGACCTGCCCGATGACGTCCGCGTGCTCGGTTTCAACTACGACACTGGCGAACGGTACCTGTCGGTACCGGACTTCTTGCCGGAGAGCTGACCTGCCCGAACCAAGCTGGACGATGCGCGCGATCCTTGGCGGGGTCGCGGCGCTGGCGATCGCCGTCCCCGCGGTCGTGGTCAGCCGCACGCACGCGGTACCGCTTGCGATCACGGCCAAGGTGACGCGCCCGCAACGGGTCGTGGCCGCGACGGAATTGCCGGCGGTCGATCCCGTCGAGATGCAGGCGCTGACACCGCAGGACGCGCGCCTCTACAACGCCGGCATTCCGTTCGTACGCGGCCCCCGTCCCGCAGCGCAGGCGTTCCGCTTCGTCGGCGACGATGCGCAGCGCGCCCGCGCGACCGACTGTCTCGCCGCCGCAGCGTGGTACGAGGCAGGCGACGATCCGGTCGGACAACGGGGGGTCGTACAGGTGGTGCTTAACCGGTTACGCCATCCCGCATTTCCGAAGACCGTCTGTGGCGTCGTCTTCCAGGGTCACGAGCGCAGCACGGGGTGCCAGTTCACCTTCACCTGTGACGGTGCGTTAGGCCGCCATCCGTCCGAGCCGGCCTGGGATCGTGCCCGCAAGGTCGCGGCGGCGGCGCTCGACGGGGCGGTGTTCGGCAAGGTCGGCTATGCGACGCATTACCATACCGACTGGGTCGTACCCTATTGGAGTGCGAGCCTCGACAAGCTTGCGGAGGTGCATACGCACTTGTTCTTCCGTTGGACGGGATGGTGGGGCACGCCGGCCGCGTTCCGTCGCGTGGTGTCGAGCGACGAGCCGGTGATCGTAGGGCTGGCCACCATTTCGACGGCACACGGATTGGGAACCGCTCTATCGGAGGCGGCGACGGCGATCACGGCCGCCACTCCGCTACTCGACGCTGCTTCGGTCACCACGGCAGCGGTGCCGGGAGACCCGGACAGCTTCATGGCGATCGTGAAGAGCGATGCACCGGAACGTTATCCCGACATCGCGAAGGCGGCCTGCGGCACGCGGGCCAAGTGCAAGTTCCTCGGCTGGACCGATCGCGCTTCGCTGCCCGCCGGCAGCGCCATGACGCCCCAGCAGATGGCGGCCATGTCGTTCAGCTATCTGCGTGACAAGGACGCGGGTCTCGAGCGCGAGTTGTGGAATTGCCGCGAGTTCCCGCACACCGGCCCGGGCCTTTGCATGAAACGACAGGTCGTGCCGATCAGCGCGCCGAGTGTATCGCCCGCCCCGACCGGCCAGGAGGCACTGGACGGTGTACGGCGACGTGAGGGATCAGGATCATCACGTCCGCCGCTCGGCGCACCGCCGGCTGTCTGATGGCGTGATTGCCAATCGTCCGGTATGATCGACCTTCAGCGTTTCACGGGTGTCGAGCTGCTCGCCATCGAAGATGGTCCATCTGCTCGGGCGGACCACGCTCGCATGCATGATCGGGAGGATATGCTCCATCCACCCCTCATCACGAGCGTAGCGAAGCGATCCATCGTTCCGCGCGACGCCCTGGATCGCCTTGCGAGGCTCGCGATGACGGCACCTGCGGCAGATGCGGCTGATGTCGATCCGCGCCATGGCGGACTGTTCCAGACGGCATGCGGCTCGTGCAGTGCCTAATCGTGCGGTGCTCGTGTTCAACATCGAGTGACGAGACCGCGAGCCTTGACCAGTCGATCCCATCCGTGCGGTCCGATCGTGACGCAACGAAAAAAGGGCGACCCGCAGGCCGCCCTTTTCTAACCAGAACGTGAGGTGTTCAGCGGCCGCCGGGGCCACCGGGGCCAGCAGGCATCCCCGTCCCGCCCGGCATGCCGCTTGGGCCACCAGCCCCGGGCATACCGCCCATCATGCTTTGTTGCATCTGTAGCTGACGCAGGGTCGCCTCCGGAATAAAATCCTGCAACTCGACGTCGAACACCAAGGTGGAATTCGGCGGGATCGGCCCGGTGGAACGATCGCCATAGCCAAGCTCCGGCTTGATCCAGAAGCGATACTTGGCACCTTTGTGCATCAGCTTCAGCCCTTCGGAGAAACCTGGCACGACGCCGCCGACGGGCAAAGGCGTCGGTTGCTGGGACTTGTCGAACACGGTCCCATCGACCAGCCGTCCCTCGTAATTCACGAGTGTGACGTCCGCATCCGTCGGACGGGCTCCCTTGATTTCGCCCGCTTTCAGAACCTGATAGCGGAGTCCCGAGGGAGTGGTTATGATCCCCGTGTCCCCGGCCCGGGCGAGCGCCACGCCTGCCACCAGCGCGATCAGCAATCCGGCGACCAGCCACAGCACGTAGGCGCGCTTGACGGGCGGGATCGGAACGGCGGTGACAGTCGTCATGGGCGAGGCAACCTTGCTTGCGCGAACCACAGAACGGCCGCGTGTCAGAGCATCTTACGGTAACGAGTCATCGCGGCAGCCCCGACAGGCGCGCCGCGATCCGACAACGTCTACCGTGCGCCGTCACGCTCAGCGCGCTTGCGCTCCAGCTTGCGAGCGCGACGCACGGCAGCAGCACGCTCACGTGCACGCTTTTCCGACGGCTTTTCGTAGTGGCGGCGCAGCTTCATCTCGCGATACACCCCCTCCCGCTGCAGCTTCTTCTTGAGCGCACGGAGAGCCTGGTCAACATTGTTGTCGCGAACGATGATCTGCATTGGAACCTTCAACTCCGGATCAAACAGCTAATGCGGCGGCGAGCGAAGGCTCGCGCCGAACGCACCGGCCCTAGCAGCAACCACCTTGTGCCGCAAGCACTCACGCGATGACGATCGGCGCGCTCACGACCCGTCGATGCTGGAGCGCGGGCACCCGCGCGCGAACGTCGCGGCGCCGCTCATCGTCGATCTCCGCATAACCGATCCCGGAAGCGTCGCCCATGTCGAGCAACACATCTCCCCATGGATCGACGACCAGCGAATGCCCGTAGGTGGCGCGCCCGTCCTCGTGGATGCCGGTCTGTGCGGCGGCCACCAGATGTACTCCTGCCTCGATCGCGCGGGCACGAAGCAGCACGTGCCAGTGCGCCGCGCCGGTCGGGCGCGTGAAGCTGGCGGGAACCGACAGGACCTGCGCGCCTGCGTCGGTCAACGCACGGTAGAGATCGGGAAAGCGCATGTCGTAACAAATCGACAGTCCAAGTGGCCCAAGCGGACTGCCGACCACCACCGGTCGCTCGCCCGCCACGTAAGATGCCGACTCGCGCCAACTTTCGCCGTTGGGCAGGTCGACGTCGAACAGATGCATCTTGTCGTAGCGTGCGCGGATGTTGCCGGCTGCGTCGATTACGAAACTCCGGTTGGTCAATCGGCCGTCGGGACGGCGCAGCGCCAGCGATCCCAACTGGACCCAGACACCGACCCGCATCGCCGCCTCTCGAACCGCAACCAGAACCCCGTCGTCGCCCTCCTTCGCCACGATCGCCGCGGCGCGCGCCCGATCCCGGTCGAGCAGGCCGGACATTTCAGGCGTGAACACCATTGTGGCGCCGCTCCGCCCCGCCTCCTCGATCGCGGCGACCAGGTCTGTCGCATTCGCCTGCGGGTCGATCCCGGTCGTGGTCTGGACGACGGCAATCTTCGTCACGCATCACTCCTTTGGTACATGTAGCGGAACAGCAAGCGCATCAGTGGCGCAACCGTTGCAGCATCGACATTCGCGCGAACGGTTGGCGTCCCGCGCTTCGCCGATTAAGAACGCGCCATGACCGGCATGCCCCTCACCTTCTATAACAGCCTCACCCGCGAGTTCGAGGTGTTCGCGCCGCGCGATCCCGGCAACGTGCGCGTCTATTCCTGTGGACCGACCGTCTACCATTATGCCCATGTCGGGAATCTGCGCGCCTATGTCTTCACAGACACGCTGACCCGCACGATCACGTCCAGAGGATGGCCGCTGACGCACGTCATCAACATCACCGACGTCGGCCACCTGACCTCGGATGCCGATGCCGGGGATGACAAGATGGAGGCGGCGGCACGTAGGTCAGGGCGCGACATCTGGGCAATTGCAAAGCATTATACCGATGCATTTAAACAAAATCTAATCGACCTGAACATCCGCATGCCAACGCACATGCCGAAGGCTACCGATCATGTCGCGGAGATGATCGCCTGGGGTGAGAAGATCGCGCCGCGGCATTGCTACCTGCTGGACGACGGCCTCTATTTCGACACGACGACCGTGCCTGATTACGGGCGGCTGGCCGGCGCTGTCGACGATGCCGCGCACGGCCGGATCGAAACGGTGGCGGGCAAGCGCCACCCGCAGGACTTCGCGATCTGGCGAACGACACCGCCGGGAGAAACCCGCCAGATGGAATGGGACTCGCCGTGGGGGCGCGGCGCGCCGGGATGGCACCTGGAATGCTCGGTGATGGCGACGAAATATCTCGGGCCAGCATTCGACATCCACACCGGAGGGATCGACCATCGCGAGATCCATCACCCGAACGAGATCGCGCAGAACCAGGCGCATTGCGAGTGCGCCGATACCGGTGCCAGCTTGTGGATGCACAACAACTTTCTGGTCGATCGCACGGGAAAGATGAGCAAATCCTCCGGTGACTTCCTGGCGCTGGCGCGTTTGATCGAGCGCGGTTTTCACCCGCTGTCCTATCGCCTGATGTGCCTCCAGGCGCATTACCGCAGCGAACTGGAATTTTCGTGGGAGAACCTGGCCGCAGCGCAGGTGCGGCTGAAACGCTGGGTGCACGCGATCGAAGGCTTGCGGGCGCGAGACGGATCTGGAGACGGTTCGATCGCAGGCGCGTATGTCGAACAGCTTGATGCCGCGCTGAGCGACGACCTCGCAACCCCGCGCGCGCTGCCTGTGTTGGATGGCCTGCTTGCCGACAAGAAACTGTCGCCGGCCGACCGGCTGGCGACGTTGGCCGCCTTCGATGCGGTACTGGGACTGAACCTTGGGGTTCTGACGCGCAAGGCACTGCGGACGCGACCCGGCGATGCCACGATCGAAGAGGCCGCGATAGAAGCCCGGCTGGCCGATCGCCGCGAGGCGCGGGCGGCGCGGGACTTCCCCCGCTCCGACGCGATTCGCGACGAACTTGCGCACGCGGGAGTCGAGTTGATGGACGGCGACCCGCTCGGGTGGGACTGGAAGCTGCCGACAGCGAGGGATTGAGCGATATGGATCTTGGCCTTGGTGGGCGTACCGCCATCGTCTGTGCCTCCAGCCAGGGGCTTGGTCGCGCGTGCGCGACGGCGCTTGCTGCGGCGGGATGTACCGTCATCCTCAATGGTCGCGATGAAGCGGGCCTCGCTGAGGCTGCGGCGTCGCTGCGCGCAAGTGGCGCGACCGTACGGACGGTCGCTGGCGACATCGCGGACGAGCAGGTGCAGCAGGCGTTGATCGACGCTGCCGGCGGCGTGATCGACGTTCTGGTCGCAAACAACGGTGGCCCGCCCCTGCGTGACTTCCGCACCCTCGACGGAGCCGCAATTCACGCAGGGATAGATGCGAACATGGTCGCGCCGATCCGGCTGATCCAGAAGGTGGTCGACGGGATGATCGAGCGTCGTTTCGGGCGGATCGTTTGCATAACCTCCGGCTCGGTCAAGGCCCCGGTCGGCGGCCTCGACCTGTCGAGCGGCGCACGCATCGGGTTGACGGGCTTCCTTGCGGGCGTTGCCCGGCAGGTCGCGCATGCCAACGTCACGATCAACTTCTTGCTGCCGGGGTTGTTCGCCACGCGACGTTTGGCGGGGGTCCACGCCTATAACGCACAGACGAGGGGGATGTCGATCAAAGCGGCGGAGGCCGCTGCGCGCGAGCGTATCCCGGCACAGCGCTTTGGCGAGCCGCGCGAATTCGGCGAGGCGTGCGCTTTCCTGTGCGCGGCGTCGTCCGGCTTCATCACAGGACAAAGCCTGTTGATCGACGGCGGTGCCTATCCCGGCGTCCTTTAAAGAGGAAGTCGATTGCGACGTGCGCACGATTGGTTCAAGGCGGCGGCTGTTTTTGGAAGGATGAATGCGATGCCCAACTGGGCCCCGGACAGCTGGACGACTGCAGAGGCGCGCCAGCTCCCCGTCTATCCCGACCCCGTGGCACTGGATCACGCGACGCGACGGCTGTCATCCTTTCCGCCGCTGGTATTCGCCGGCGAGGCGCGCAACCTGACCGCCGATCTCGCGAAGGTAGCGGAGGGCAAGGCATTCCTGCTTCAGGGCGGCGATTGCGCGGAAAGCTTTGCCGAATTCCATGCGAACACGATCCGCGACACGTTCCGCGTGATCCTGCAAATGGCTGTGGTGCTGACCTTCGCGTCGAAGCTGCCGGTGGTGAAGGTCGGGCGGATGGCGGGGCAATTCGCCAAGCCGCGCTCGACCAACACCGAGACGATCGACGGCGTCGAGCTTCCCAGCTATCGCGGCGACAACGTCAACGACATCGCGTTCACCGCTGAATCGCGCATCCCGGATCCCGAGCGGATGATCCGGTCCTATGCGCAATCCGCGGCGACACTGAACCTGCTGCGCGCGTTCGCGCAAGGCGGCTACGCGAACCTGCATCAGGTGCATCGCTGGACGCACGACTTCATGGGCCGCAGCCCGTGGGCGAAGAAATACGCCGAGACCGCCGACCGGATCGGAGAGGCGCTCGATTTCATGGAGGCGTGCGGGATCAGTCCGGACACCGTTCCGCAACTGTCGCAGACGACCTTCTACACCAGTCACGAGGCGCTGCTGCTGCCCTTCGAACAGGCGCTGACCCGGCAGGATTCGCTGACCGGCGACTGGTACGACACCTCGGCGCATTTCCTGTGGATCGGTGACAGGACGCGCTTCGAAGGGTCTTCACACGTCGAGTTCCTCCGCGGGATCGGCAACCCGATCGGCGTGAAGTGCGGGCCGTCACTCGACCCGGATGCGCTGCTGCGGATGCTCGACACGCTCAACCCGGATCGGGTGCCCGGGCGGATGACGCTCATCACCCGCTATGGCTATGACCGGATCGAAGCACATTTGCCGCGGTTGGTACGTGCGGTGACACGAGCCGGGCATCCCGTGGTGTGGAGTTGCGATCCGATGCACGGCAACACGGTAAAGGCGGCGAGCGGGTACAAGACCCGCCCGTTCGACCGCATCCTGGCAGAGGTGCGCGGGTTCTTCGCGGTACATCGTGCCGAAGGGACGCACGCCGGCGGCATCCATGCCGAAATGACCGGACAGAACGTGACGGAGTGCACCGGTGGTGCGATCGACGTCACCGAACAAAGTCTCGCGGATCGCTACCACACGCATTGCGACCCGCGGTTGAACGCGGGGCAGAGCCTGGAGCTGGCGTTCCTGCTCGCGGAAATGCTCAACACGGAAATGGCGGAGCGGCGCAAGGCAGCGTGAACTGCAGCCCGGCGCGCCGCCGTTACCGGGGGGCGCGTCGGGAAAGCGCGGCGTGCGCGATAAAGTCGCTTGACGATTCTTCCACCGCCTCCTAACAGCGCGCCTCACACCGCGCACGGCCCCTTCGTCTAGCGGTTAGGACGTCGCCCTCTCACGGCGAAAACACGAGTTCGATTCTCGTAGGGGTCACCAGCATCTGCCCAAGTGGCGGAAAAGCTCGGTTTCTTAGGTTTTCACGGACGCTGCACCCATCCTTGTGTACAAAGGATGCGTACAAGGTGATCCGTATGGCTGCTCCGTTCAAAGATCCTCACACCGGCATTTTCCACTTCCGCCGCATCATCCCGGTCGCACTCCGCCCGTTCTTCGACGGTGGCGCGAGCGAGTATAAGCACACCCGCGATCCCGACGAAGCCCGGCAGCGCTATCACCCGCATGGGTGCTGTCAGTCTAATGCGAACCGCTCTCTACACGATGCAGGCCGACCTTCGACGGCTGCACTCAGCCGACGAGCGCCTGCCACTCCGCCAGTGCGGCGGAGCGTCTTTCCCGGTACGTCTGTCGATCGATGAGGTGGCGTTCCAGGCTGAAATGATCGTGGACGTTGGCGTGCACGGAGGCGAACTTTTGCCGCGTCTTCATCTGCCTGAACCGCTGCATTGCTCGTTCTCTTCGTCGAAACGGCAGGTGGCTGTTCTCGACCCGGTTGTTCGCCCACCGTCCGACCTCCTGCTTCTTGGCGTTGCCCAGTTCGTTCATCGCAGCGCGATATCAGTTGGACCGGAGCCACGAGGACGTCGAGATCGCGAGCAAGCCGATGTGCGTGAAGGTCTCATGTGCGGCTGTGTGCGTCACGCACGATGTACGTGCGGGTGATCTTCCCTCGGTTTGACGGACACCGATGATAGGTTCTGCGGAGCCAGGAGGTGTAGAATGGCGATTACGACGAAGCGTCGGTTCACGGACGAGTTCAAGCGTGAAGCGGTGGCGCTGTGGGAGACGAGCGGTCGGATGCAGACCGAGGTGGCCGCCGAGTTGGGGATCANAGGATCTCAAGCCCTCCGACATCCTGACCTAGGTTCTGCGGAGCCAGGAGGTGTAKAATGGCGATTACGACGAAGCGTCGGTTCACGGACGAGTTCAAGCGTGAAGCGGTGGCGCTGTGGGAGACGAGCGGTCGGATGCAGACCGAGGTGGCCGCCGAGTTGGGGATCATGCCGACGATGTTGCGTCGTTGGCAGCGCMAGTTGGGGGATGGCAGCGCTGTGCCGGCAAGCCCGGCGGCGAAGCCGCCAGTATTGGCGCTGGCGTCGCCAGCGGATCAGGCGTCGGAGATCGCACGGCTGCGGCGCGAGCTGGACCGGGCGCGGATGGAGCGCGACATATTAAAAAACGCCGTCGGCATCTTTGCGGAGATGCCGCGGTGAAGTTCGCCTTTATCGAGCAGCATGCGTCTACCTGGTCGGTGAACGTCATGTGCCGCATGCTCGGCGTGTCGCGGAGCGGCTATTACGACTGGCGTGGCCGGGCACCGAGCGCGCGAACGATGGCGAACCTGGCGTTGCTCGGCGACGTGCGTCGGCTCCAGGCGCGCCATCAGGGGCGCYACGGGTCTCCCCGGATGCATGCCGCCCTGCGGGCGGAGGGCCGGCAGTGCCGCCGKGGCCGCGTCGAGCGCCTGATGCGTCGACAYCGCATCCGTGCGCTGGCCGGGCGCCGGTTCCGGCCCTGCACGACCGACAGCCGTCACTATCTGCCGATTGCCCCGAACCTGCTGGCGCAGAACTTCGTGGCGACCGCGCCGAATACGATCTGGCTCGCCGATATCACCTACATAGCGACCGGCGAAGGCTGGCTGTATCTGGCGGCCGTGCTCGACCTGGCAACCCGCAAGATCGTCGGGTGGGCGGAGCAGCCCAAGGTTCCGACGATGCGCAGCATCGTGGGATGGCTGTGGAGGGGATGCRTGACCATATGCGAACCGAGTTGCCACTCGCTGCCATGATGATGGCCGCTCAGCGGCAGCGTCCAGCGCCCGGCCTCATCTGCCACTCGGATCGCGGGTCGCAATGTGCCRCCGGTGCCTATGTCGATTACCTGTCGGCGATCCGCGCCGTGCCCTCGATGAGCCGCACCGGCAATTGCTACGACAATGCCCCGATGGAGAGTTTCTTCCACACCCTGAAGGTTGAACTGGTCCATCAATGCCGCTGGGCGACCCAGGCGGAAGCCCGACAGGCGCTGTTCGGATAGATCGAAGGCTATTACAACCGGCACCGCATGCACTCGG